>NZ_JBIVOA010000010.1:137644-323466 GCF_044753885.1 Streptomyces sp. NPDC093221
AGCAGGCGCAGCCGAAGCAGGCGCAGCCGAAGCAGGCGCAGCCGAAGCAGGCGCAGCCGAAGCAGGCGCAGCCGAAGCAGGCGCAGCCGAAGCAGGCGCAGCCGAAGCAGGCACGCGGGCCGAGGGTCAGGACCCCTGGGTGAACGTGTAGTGCGGGGAGTCGTACTGGGGGCCGTTCTTCTCGTACGTGAACCAGTACGTGAGAACGCTGCCGGTGGAGAGGCCGTTGACGGTCTGGGTCCAGGTGCCGGAGGAGTTGGTCATGCGGAAATTCTGCTGACCCGCGCCGTTGACGAGGTAGTGGACATCGACGTAGGCGGCCGGGGTGGTCGGGGTGAAGGAGATGCGGGCCTGCGTGGAACTGGTGGAGGTGACACCGGCGGTGTAGTCGGGCGTGGTGGTGCTGCCGCCCGTACTGCCCGCGCTCGAACCGGAGCTGGTGCCGGAACTCGTACCGGAACTCGTCCCGGAGCTGGTGCCGGAACTCGTACCGGAGCTCGTACCCGTGCTCGTACCGGACGACGTACCGCCGTTGTTCGTGCCGCCGACCGTGCCGCTGCTGCCGCCGGTCGTCTGGTACACGGCGAACCAGTCGACGCTCATGCCCGCGCCGGAGCTGATGTCGGCGGACGGGGAGGTGCAGCCGCAGACCTTGTTGGGGTACGAGCCGCCGATGGCGACGTCGAAGATGGCGAAGAAGCCGTGGTCGACGGCGGCCTGCCAGGTGGCGACGGAGACCTGGTTCTCGTTGACGGTGTAGGTCAGATTGCCGTCGAGGTAGAAGCGGAGCTGCTCGGCGGAGGTGTTGGTGCGGTCGATGACGGCCGAGTACTTGTGGAAGCCGGTCTGGCAACCGGCGCACGGCTGGAGGTCGCTGGTGATGCCGTCGGGGTCGTGGCACTCGCCCGCCCACTGCCCGCAGTGGAAGGTGGTGGAGTGCTTACTGAGGGCGTTGACGTCCTCCATGATGTCGATCTCGCCGATGCTGGGCCAGTTGGTGGCGCTGACCGGGCGGGCGGCGGCGCCCATCGCCCAGAATGCGGGCCAATAGCCGAGCCCGCTCTGGGGGTTGGGCTGCTGGATCGAGGCGCTGATTTCGAGCTGACCGCCCGCGGGGGCCGCGAAGTCCGTGCGCTGCGTCTCGACGCGGCCCGAAGTCCAGTGCCCCGAGGCGTCCTTGACCGGCTTGATCACCATGTGGCCGGAGCCGTCCTGGTAGACGTTCTGCGTCGAGTCGGTGGAGGTCTCGATCTCGCCGGTGCCCCAGTTGCCCGCGCCGCCGGGGTAGCTCGTGCCGATGTCGTAGAGCCAGTTGGACCGGTTGAGGCCGCTGCCCGCCGCCCCGTTGAAGTCGTCGCTGAACACGGTCGTCCAGCCCGCCGCGGGTCCGGGAACGGCCGCCGACGCCGAACCGCCGGACAGCACAAGGCCGGTGATGCCGGTCACGAGGAGGAGCAGGGCGCTGAGCACGGCCGTGGGACGTCCGCTGACGAAGCGGCGGGCGGCCGATGGAGGGGGTGTCGTCATGGGCAGGTGCTGCCTTTCGGTCGTGGGGGGACAGCTGCCGTGGGGGCGGGACGCTGAGCGTGAGCTGTGGCGCGTGGTCCGTGGTACGTGGTCCGTCCTGCTCGTGCGCGACCCGCCGCCCGTGGTGCCGTACTCGATATGCGTGATGCGGGCATGACATGTCGGGAATCCTGAGAGCGCTCTCAGAGCTGCGTGCGAATGGAGTGTCGGGCGGAACGGCGGGGGCGTCAAGGCATCGCACACAGATCCGCCGGGTGGGGGGCGGCGGCGGACGGGTCCGGGCACGCGTCACGGCCCCCGCCCGGGAAAGGGCGGAGGCCGTCACAGGCACCGGGGCCGCGGGGCCCGCTCGATCACCTCTGCGAGGCGACCGGCTCGCGGTCCAGGTCGGGACCGGAGGCCGGCTCGCCCTCGCTGAGCCCGAACCGGTCGTGGAATCTGCGCAGGAAGCCCGGCGCGTACCAGGCCGATCCGCCGAGCAGGCGCATCGCGGCGGGGACGAGGACACCGCGGATGGCGACGGCGTCGATGAGGATGGCCAGTCCGCTGCCGAGGCCGAACATCTGCATGAAGCTGAGCTTGGCCGTGCCGAAGGCGAAGAAGCTCACGGCCAGCAGGCAGGCCGCCGCGGTGACGATGCGCCCGGTGTGCCCGAGGCCGTTGACGACGGCCGACTCGGTGTCCTCGCCCTGGTCGTGGAGTTCCTTGATCCGGCTGGTGACGAAGACCTCGTAGTCCATCGAGAGTCCGAAGACGATGCAGAACATCAGCACGGTCATCGACATCTCCATCGGCTGCGCGGTGAAGCCGAGCAGGGAGGAGAGATGGCCGTCCTGGAAGATCCACGTCATGACGCCGAGGGTCGCCACCAGGGTGATCGCGTTGAGCAGCAGGGCGCGCAGCGGCTGCACGACGCTGCCGGTGAACAGGAAGAGCAGGATGAAGGTGGTGAGGACGACCAGGCCGATGGCGAGCGGGAGTTGGCCGCCGATGGAGTGCCGGGTATCGACCAGTTCGGCGTCGGTGCCGCCGACCAGCGGGTGCGTTCCGGCGGGCGGCGCGAGGTCCCGTACCGCGCCGACCAGGTCCTGGGCCGCGTCCGACCTCGGCGTCAGGGAGCTGGTCACGCTGATCCGCTGCCCGTCGGGGCGGCCGAGGTTGGCGCTGCCCGGCCCGGCGGCGGAAGCCTGCCCGTCGGCGTAGGTTCCGGTGCTGGTCTCGACCCGTACGACACCCTTGAGCTGCGACAGCCGCTGCGCGTACGACCCCAGGGGGCCCTTGTCCACGGCCTGGCCGAAGACGATCTGGAGGGCGGAGTCGTCGCTGCCGGTGAAGTCGCTCCTGAGCGTCGCGGAGACCTGGCGGCTCTCGGCGTCCTTGGGCAGCACGCGCTCGTCCGGGGTGCCGAAGACGATGCCCAGCAGGGGGCTCGCCGCCGCCAGTAGGACCACGAGCACGGGCAGCGCGGTGAGCGCGGGCCGCCGCATGGAGGTACGGGCCAGCCGCGCCCACACGGAGACGCGGGCGGTGGAGTCGGCGGAATCCGTGGAATCCGTGGAGCTGGCGGAATTCACGGCCTTCGCGGCGCTCGCGGAACTCACAGCCTTCGCGGCGCTCGCGGCGCTCGCGGCCTTCATCCAGGGCATCCGCCCGCTGTTGACCCGGTGGCCCAGGACGACGAGCAGCGGCGGCATGACGAACAGTGCGCTGACGGCCGCGATGGCGACGACCCCGACGCCCGCGAAGCCGAACGAGCGCAGGAAGTACTGCGGGAAGACCAGGAGCGCGGCGAGCGCGGCGGCCACGGTCGCCGCGGAGAACGCGACGGTGCGGCCCGCGGTGTGGACGGTCCGGCGGACTGCGTCGTCCACGCTCGCGCCCGTCGCGAGCTGCTCCCTGAACCGGCTGATCATCAACAGGCCGTAGTCGATGCCCAGTCCGAGGCCGAGGGCCGTGGTGAGATTGGTCGCCGTGTTCGAGACGCTGGTGACGTCCGCGAGCAGGGACAGCTCGGCGAACGAGCCGAGGATGGCGATGACCGCGATGGCCAGCGGCAGCAGGGCGGCCACCGCGCTGCCGAAGACGAACAGCAGCAGGACGAGGGTCAGCGGGATCGCGATCAGCTCGGCCAGTTCGAGGTCCTTGACGACCTGCGTCGCCATGTCGTTGCCGACGGCGGCCACACCGCCGGCCCGGACCGTGAGCGCGTCCTTGTACGTACCGCCGAAGTGGTCGAGAAGCTTCTCGGCGTTCTTCTGCTGCTGCGTCGGGTCGCCCTTGACGTGGGCGAGCACCATGGCCTCGCGGCCGTCCTTGGACCGCAGTTCGGTGCTCCGCGTGTCCCAGTACGAGACGACGTTCGCCAGCGTCTTCTCGCTCTTCAGCTCGGCGACCAGGGCCCGCCCGTTCCGCTCGGCCGCCGGGGCGTCCACGCGGCCGTCGGCGATACGGCCGTCCGCGGTGCGGACGAGCAGCACCAGATTCGTCTCGCCGCCGAATCTCTTGTCGATGAGGTCGCGTGCCCGGGTGGACTGGGAAGCTGGATCGTCGAAGCCGCCGCCCAGTAGCTTGGTGAAGGCGCCAGCACCCACGGCACCCATGACGGCCGTCGCCACGATGGCGACGATGAGTACCAGCCGGGACCGGCGGATCGCCAGTTCGGCTATGCGTTCGAACACGCGAGATCTCCTCTGCGGACTTGCGGGCCTTCTGGACGCGCGTACCGGCGCAGTCGCGGGTGTGCGGGGCCCGCGGAGTCGCGCCGTGCGGCGGATGCGACGGGAGTGACGTCGCCGTGACGAACGTAGACAGCACACAACAGACTTTGGCAGTGCGAGATTTACCTGACAGTGTTCAAATTCCGGATACACGCCAAGGAAGCCGTCGTAGGGTGGGCGCATGCCCGCTGAGGAACACCCGCCAGCGCCACCGGACGTCTCCAAGCCGACAACACCGCCGACACCACGGACGGCACCGCCGGCACCGCGAATACCGCCGACACCAGCAACGCCGCCGCCACCGTCGTCCCCGCCCTCCGCGCCCGCCGCGCCCTCTCTGCGTGAACGGCGGCGCGCGGCGGCGACGCAGGAGATCCTGGACGCCGCCGAACACCTGATCGGGGAGAACGGCCCCGAGGGCCTGTCGATGCGCGCGATAGCCCGCGGCCTGGGCATGACCGTGCAGGCGCTCTACCACTACTTCCCGAGCCGGGACGCCCTCGTCACCGTGCTCGTCACCAAGGCGTACGACGACCTGACCGCCGCCGTACGTGCCGCGCTCGACCGAGCGGCGGCGGACTGGCCGGATCTGCCGCGCCTGGTGGTCGCGGCCGAGGGCTACCGCCACTGGGCCATCGCCCACCCCGAGCGGTACCAACTCCTCTACGGGACACCGCTGCGGGGGTACGCGGCCCCGCACGACGGCATCACCACCCAGGCCAACCGCCGGATGAGCGTGCTCTTCCAGCGCGAACTGTTCGACGGCTTCAGCACCGCGCAGCTCGCGGCGGCCGACGTCCCCGCGCTCTCGCCCCGGCTCCTGGCGCACCTGGACCGGCTGCCGCCGGAGGGCCCGGGAGAGCTGCCCCCGCCGGCGGTCGCTCTCCTCATGGAGGCGTGGGGCCGCCTGCACGGGCAGGTGGTCCTGGAGGTCTTCGGGCACACCTCGTTCCTCGGCGAGCACCAGGCCGAGGTCTTCCGCATGGCGATGCGGAATCTGCTCGCGGACGTCCGCCGCCGTATCCCGGCGGACGTGATGGTGCCGCAGGCGTAGGACGGCCCCGGAGCGAGTGGGCCCGACACCCGCGCGGGCCCGAGGCCCACGCGCGCCCGGCAGGGATCAGGGGGCGGTCTCGGCCCCCAGGATCGCGGCGAGCTGGCGTGGCTCGGAGAACATCGGCCAGTGCCCGGTGTTCATCTCCACCAGCCGCCACCGCTTGCCGTCCAGGAGCGCGGCCACGTCGCTGTTCGGCTCCGGGCCGTCCAGAAGGCACTTGATGTACGTCGTCGGGAGGTCGGCGAGCGGGCGGGACAGCGCGGCGGGCTCGGTGAGCGAGGCAGCCGGATGCGGGGTCGCGCCCGCGACGAGCCGGGCGATCTGCTCGTCGGTCAGGCCCTGGCCCTCGAACTCCCCGGCGGCGGGCGGCGGCCAGAAGCCGTCCCCCTCGGCCAGGATCGCCTCGAATCTGGCCTGCCCCTCCCACCAGCCGGACGCGAACGACCCGCCCTCGACCGGCACTTCGGAGTCGACCAGGACCATACGGGCCAGCCGGTCGCCGATCCGCCCGGCGGCCTGGCCGACCGGAATCCCCGAGTAGCTGTGTCCGACCAGGACCACGTCCCGCGAATCGAGCCGCTCCACCTCGGCCACGATGTCCTCGACATGCGTCCGCTGCCCGGCGTCCGGCGCGGCGCCTCGCTTCTCGGCGAGCCCCGACAGCGTCAGCGGATGGACGCCGTGCCCGGCCGCCCGCAGCTCGGGCACCACCTCGTCCCACGCCCACGCGCCGAGCCACGCCCCCGCGACCAGTACGAATTCAGCCATGGCGGCAACGTATCCGAGGGGAACGACAATCCCGCCGAGGCCCGCACGCCGCCGCGCGACATCCGTGCGACAGCCGTGCGACAGCCCCCGGCAGACGGGCGGCACCCGCGCCAATCCGTACGCCGTACCGCGCCGAATACAGGGTGAGAGCCCCGACCGGAACAGCCCGGCACAGCCCGGAACAGCACAGCGGAGCCGCCGCCTCACCGGGCGGCACCGCGGAAAGCGAGCGCGTCCATGCCCTCCGTGACACCCACCGCGGCCGACCGGCTGCGCCCCCACCTGGACCAGGCGCTCGGCGGGGAACCGCCGCTGCGGGTGCGGCTGTGGGACGGGAGCGAGCTGGGCTCGGGCGACGGACCGCTGGTGGTCGTACGGCGGCGGCGGGCGCTGCGGCGGCTGGTCTGGCAGCCCGGCGAGCTGGGCCTCGCGGAGGCGTACGTGGCCGGGGAGATCGACGTCGAGGGCGATGTCGGGGAGGCCCTGCGCACGGTGTGGGCGGCCATCCGGCAGCAGAAGCTGCGGCCCGCCCGGCTGTCGGCGGCCGACCGGGCACGCGCGCTGGCGGCGGCGGTACGGATCGGCGCGATCGGGCCGCGCCCCGCGCCGCCGGGGGCGCCGGCGCGGCTGAGCGGACGCCTGCACAGCAAGGACCGCGACCGGGCCGCGATCCACCACCACTACGACCTGTCGAACGACTTCTACGCGCTGCTGCTCGACGAGACGATGGCGTACTCCTGCGGTTGGTGGACCAGCGACGCCCCCGACTACACGTCCGCCGACGCGCAGCGCGACAAACTCGACCTGATCTGCACGCGGTTGGGGCTCGGGCCCGAGGCCCGGCTGCTCGACATCGGCTGCGGCTGGGGCTCGTTGACCCTGCACGCCGCCGAGCGGTACGGCGCCCGCGTCACCGCCGTCACCCTCGCGGCCGAGCAAGCGGCGTACGTACGACAGGAGGTGAAGGCGCGCGGGCTCAGCGACCTGGTCGACGTGGAGTGCCGCGACTACCGCGACATCCGGGGCGGCGGCTACGACGCCGTGGCCACCATCGAGATGGGCGAGCACGTCGGCGACGCCGAGTACCCGGCCTTCGCCGCGGCCCTGCACGACCGGCTCAGGCCGGGCGGCCGGGTGATGGTCCAGCAGATGTCACGCGGCCGGAACGCGCCGGGCGGCGGCGCCTTCATCGAGACCTACATCGCCGCCGACATGCACATGCGCCCGCTAGGCGAGACCGTCGGCCTGCTCGAACAGGCCGGTCTCGAAGTGCGGTCCGTCACCGCGATGCGCGAGCACTACGTCCGCACCATCCTGGCCTGGCACCGCACGCTGGAGGACCGCTGGGCCGAATTCGTCGCCCTCGTCGGCGAGGAGACCGCCCGCGTGTGGCGGCTCTACCTCATCGGCAGCGCCCTGTCCTTCGGGGAGAACCGCATGGGCGTCGACCAGATCCTCGCCTGCCGCCCGACCGCGCCCGAGGACGCGGCCTGAACCGATCCCGGCGAACGCGGTCCCGAAACGTCTCCGGGAGCGTGTTCCTGAACGTATTCGGTGCACGGCGGGCCTCACCCATGCACTGGCGCACGGCCTGCGGACGGGCGAGGCGGACGGCGACCGCGACGGGCTGATCACGCTCGGCGAGTTGTACGCGTACGTACGCGACCGGGTGCGGGAGGTCGCCGACGTCCACGGAGAACTCCTCATCGCCCGGTGCCACCGCCCCGCTGCGTCCTCCGGCCACCGCCAGGAACACCCTCACCACCACCTCGCCGTACCGGAGTTGGAGCTGCCCGACGTCCCGGACGCAGCCGTCCCCGCCCCGCCGACACCGGACCGCGTGGTGCTGTCGTCGCCCTCCCGCGCCGCGCCGGGAGTGCCGGTGTGGCGCCGCCTGTGGCGGCGGTGAACGGCGTCGGCAGCGCGTTCTGAGAGCGCGTACGAGGGCCCGCGTTCAAGAAACGTACGCGCCTCGGCGGCCCGAGGTCGTAGCCTCCGTTCATGGCCGAGATCTGGGATGAACAGGAGCTGATCGGCGAGGGATTCGAGCGGGTCTTTGCCGAATTGGACCGATACGACGCCCCGATTTTCGGCCTCGCCGAGGTCGAAGGGGAGCCGCACTACTTCCGGCTCGTGTACGAGGACACCTACGCCGTGTGGCCCGTCGGCGCCGCCCAACTCGTCCTGGAGCGCGAGCGGTGGGCCCTCTTCGCGGCCTGGCACGCCCGCTACGAGGCCGGCACGGCCGAGCCCGACACCCACCCCGGCACGGGCGGCGTCGACGCCCGCTACGACGAACTCACCGCACTGCTCCTCCCCCACCGCGACACCCCCGCCGAGCCGCGCGTCCTGACCGCCCAGTGGCGCTCCACCCCCGGCCCCCGCTACCGCCCCGACGGCGTCGACTACCGCGTCAGATGGCGGCCCGCCGACTGAACCGGATACGGCGTCTCCCGGCTCTCCGTCTGCAACGCCCTGTGCCACTCCCCCATCTCCTCGGCCAACTGCCCGTGCCGGGCCAGCACCGGAGCCGGGACCTTCCCCGTATTGCGCTCCAGCCAGCGCACCAAGTGCGTACGGATGTAATCGCGGTCGTACGTCCGGTGCCGCTCGTAGAACTCGGCCTCCGCCGACGACAGTTCGAACCTGGTCGACACCGCCAGGCCGTAATCCGCGAAGTACAGGCGGTGGCCGTCGGTCAGGATATTCTCGAAGTGCGCGTCGAAATGCAGCAGTTCGCGGTCGTTCATGAATTCCGCGCCGTCCAGCAGCTCGCGCTCGATCCACTCGCAGACGCGTTCCGTCGTCGCCTCGTCCGCCTCCGCGAGACGGTTCCGCAGCCAATTCTGCAAATTCTGCGGGATGTACTCCATGAAGACCACCGCGCTCGCCGTCGCGTCCCGCACACCCTCGATGCGGCGCCTCATTCCGGGGCTGCCGCCCCAGTACGCCACCGCCGCCTCCACGTCGGCCAGCTCCTTCGGCAGGGGCCTTCTCGTGCTCGGCAGCACCCGCCAGTGATACGTCACGGGGAAACCGTCGTGCTCTCCCGCCAGGACCCAGTTCGTCGTCATGGCATGGACGGCCAGTTCGCGCCAGGCGCCGAAGCCGGGGGTGGCGATGCCGTAGTGGCAGAACGCCGGGAGGTCGAATACGTTCGCCGTCGAGTGGGTGTTCTCCGGGCGCCTTTCGAGGTCGGTGAGGCGGATCTCCTTCACGAAGACGGGGGTTCCCGCGAGGAGCACCTTTGAGGTGTGTCCGCCGATTCCTTCTCCGAGGGGTTCACCCCTTTCCACGAGCTCGCGCAGTTCCGCGTCACTTCTCAGCGCCAGCTCTGTCGCCACTTCCCCGTAAACCGCCGTCCGCTTCTTCACGTCCTGTCCTTCCTCCGTCCTGTCTTTCCCGCCCGCCCACCCGTGCGGGTGCTTTCTTCGTCTGCGGGTGCCGCTTGTGCCTGGTCGGTCCCGGCCCGGGGCACCTCCTCGGGCGACGAACGTGCACCCACTTCGAAAACGTCCAGCCCCTTGCCTGTTCGTCCCCCTGCGGGGGCACCCCGCACCGTCCCCTCCGGTCCGCCGGCGCCCGCCTGTCCGCTGTGGCTGGGGGGGGAGGGGGTGGGGGGGGGGCCGGGCCCTGCGCCACCTGACGTCCAGCCGGGGTGGGTGGGAGCCCTGGACCCGAGCCACCCGACGTCCAGCCGGGTGGGCGGGGGGTGCGGGTGCTGGGGAGTGGGGGTGGCAAGGGCTTCGTTGGGCTCTTGGAGGAAGGGCCCGAGCATTCCGACTCATCGGGAGGGGGCACCGGCGCAGGGCGGCCCGCCGAAAGAACCCCCTACCCTCCCCGGCAACCCCCACCGGACAGGCGGACGCCGACGTACCGGGAGGGGACGGGCCGGGGTGCCCCCGCAGAAATGCGGTGACAAGAAGGGCACCGGATACCCACGACCAGGTAGCCGCATTTCGAGGAGGTGCCCCGGACCGGCACCGACCCAGGCACAAGCGGCACCCGCAGACGAAGAAAACACCCGCACGGGTGGGCGGGCGGGAAAGACAAGACAACGAGCCCTAAACAGAGTCGCGTTGAATGAGCTCAGTGGCCAGAACGACATGGCGTCGCACCGAATCCCGCTCAGCGATCTCCTCCAGAAGCACCCGCGCCATCGTGCGCCCCATCTCCTCCGTCGGCTGCCGAACACTGGTGAGCGCCGGATCCATGTGGCGCGCGATGGCCGAGTCCTCGAAACCGACGAGCGCGACATCGGTCGGCACAATCCGCCCCGACTCGCGCAGCACCTGCCGCGCGCCGGCCGCCATGAGGTCGGAGGCGGCGAAAACGGCGTCGATGTCCGGCCGCCGCGCGAGCAGCTCGCGCATGGCCCGCCGCCCGCCCTCCTCGGTGAAGTCGCCCCGGGCGACGAGCTCCGAGTCCGAGGAGCCCCCCGAGGAACCCCCGGCGGAAATCCCCGCCGCCTCCACGGCCTGCCGATACCCGTCGAGGCGACAGCGGGCCACGTACATGTCCGGCGGCCCGGTGATCGTCGCGACGGCCCGCCGCCCGCGGGCGAAGAGGTGGGCGACGGCGGCACGCGCGCCGCCGACGTTGTCGGCGTCCACGTACGAGACGGATTCCAGGTCACTGCGCCGCCCGTTCAGAACGGCGGGCATGTCGAGCTGTTCGAGAAGGTCGGGCAGCGGATCGTCCTCGTGGACGGAGACCAGCAGGACGCCGTCCACGCGGTGCGCGGCCAGGTACTGGCCGAAACGGGCCCGCTCCTTGGGCGTACGGATCAGCGTGAGCAGGAGCTGCATGTCGGTGTCGGCCAGCTCCGCCCCGATCCCCCGGATGATGTCGGAGAAGTACGGCTCGGCGAAGAGCCGCGTCTCCGGCTCGGGGATGACCAGAGCGATCGCGTCGGTGCGATTTCCGGCCAGCGCGCGGGCCGCGCGGTTGGGCACGTACCCCAGTTCGGCGATGGCGGCCTCGACCGCGGCCTTCGCGCGGTCGCTGACCCGCGGCGACCCGTTGATGACGCGCGAGACCGTGCCGCGTCCCACCCCGGCGCGTACAGCCACCTCTTCCAGGGTGGGCCGTCCGCTGTGCCGCCCGTTCATGGCCACTTCCGCCTCCTGTGCTCCACTGTCGCGCCACCTTAGCGCCCGGCCCGCTCTGGACAGCAGGATCTCTTGAGAGCGCTCCCACGCTGTGTTCACCGTACCCGCCCCGCGGCGTCCGATCCGTTCAAGAAGTGACCATCGGTCCGGTCCGGACACGTTCCGGCAACGAAATCGACTTCACATCTTGACACTGACCCCTCCGAGGCCGGATTGTTCCGGCAAGCTTAGTGGGAGCGCTCCCACACCCTCACTCGCACCACCGCACGCCAGACCCACCCTGACAAGGAGAGTGGAATGCGCACTTCCGGCAGAACCCGCAAGGCCGCAGTCATCGCGGTCGCGGGTCTCGCGACCTGCGCGACCCTGATCACCGGATGCAGCAGCGACAGCAAGAGCAAGGACTCGGGCAACGGGAGCACCGCCTCCTCGACCGAGAAGATCACGCTGCACGTCGGTGACTTCGGATCGTTCGGCTACGACGACAAGACGGGCGCGGCCCTCTTCTCCGAGTACCACAAGCTGCACCCCAACATCACGATCGTCGAGGACAACGTCGCCGACGGGCAGCAGTACTGGGACGCCCTGAAGCTCCACCTCTCCCAGGGCAGCGGCCTCTCCGACATCCAGGCCATCGAGATCGGCTACATCGCCGAGGCCACCGGCCCGACGCTGGCGTCGAAGTTCGTGGACCTGGGCAAGGCCAAGGGCGTCAACGTCGGCGACTGGCTGGACTACAAGGAGAAGCAGGCCACCACCACTGACGGTTCGGTGATCGGCCTGGGCACCGACATCGGCCCGATGGCGGTCTGCTACCGCAAGGACCTCTTCAAGGCCGCGGGTCTGCCCGACAACCGCGACGCGGTCGCGGCCAAGTGGGCCGGTGACTGGTCGAAGTTCCTGGCCGTCGGCAAGGAGTTCAAGGCGAATGCGCCCTCGGGTGTGGCCTTCACCGACTCCGGCAGCGGCCTGTTCAACGCGGTGGTCTCCAGCCAGACCACGCAGTACTCCGACGCGTCCGGCAAGCTGATCTACGACACCAGCCCCGGTGTGAAGACGGCGTGGGACCTGGCGACCGAGGCCGTCAAGGACGGACTGACCGACAAGCTGCGGCAGTTCGACGCCAACACCTGGAACGCGGCGTTCAAGAACTCCAAGTTCGCGACCGTGGCCTGCCCGAGCTGGATGATCGGCATCATCAAGGACTCGGCCGGCCCCGCCAACCAGGGCAAGTGGGACATCGCCGCGCCGCCGCAGGCCGGCAACTGGGGCGGTTCCTTCCTGTCGGTGCCCAAGGCCGGCAAGCACATAGCGGAGGCGACCGCGCTGGCCGCCTGGCTGACCGCGCCCGCCCAGCAGGCGAAGGTCTTCGCGAAGAACGGCAACATCCCGTCGACCAAGGCGGGTCTCGCCGACCCGGCCGTGCAGAACGCGACGAACCCGTACTTCGGTGACACCCCCGTCGGCAAGATCTACTCGGCCACCGCGGAGAGCATCCAGCCCGCGCCCATCGGCCAGTACGACGGTCAGGTGAAGACCTTCATCACCGACAACGGAATCCTCGACATGGAGCAGCACGGCACCTCGGCCGAAAAGGCGTGGTCGAACGTGAAGGCGCTGGTCAAGGACAAGATCGACCAGTAGCGCGGACGGGGCCGCCCGGCAGTGTCTCCCACCTGCCGGGCGGCCCGCACCTCGTCTCCCCGCACCTCGTACCGCCCCCGCATCCGCGGCCGGACCACCCCGGACGACCGCGGCACTCCTCCAGTCACCGCACAACCCTCGCCCGAACCCCTACGGGAAGGACGCCACTCGTGGCCACCTCCGTCAGGGCGACGTCCGACGGCAGTCCTCCGTCGTCCCGGCCCGCCGCCCCCCGCTCGCCCGGCAAGGGCGCCCACCGCCCCCCGGGCTGGCGTTCCAGGCTGTACCGGCTGGACACCAAGGCGTCGCCGTACGCGTACATCGCCCCGTTCTTCATCTGCTTCGCGGCCTTCGGCCTCTTTCCGCTGATCTACACCGGCTACCTCTCCTTCAACCAGGTGCAGCTCGGCGGCGACGCCAGTTGGGTCGGTTTCCGGAACTACACCCGCCTGTGGGACAGCGAGTTCTTCTGGAACGCGCTGCGCAACACCTTCTCGCTCGCGGTGATCTCGACCGTGCCGCAGCTCCTGATGGCGCTCGGCCTCGCGCACCTGCTGAACTTCAAGCTCAGGGCGCGCGGCTTCTTCCGGGTCGCGGTGCTCGCGCCGTACGCCACCTCGATCGCGGCGGCGTCGCTGGTCTTCGTCCAGCTCTTCAATCCCGACTACGGGATGGTCAACCAGATCCTCGCCCACTTCGGGGTGCACAACCTCGACTGGCAGTCGTCCAAGTGGCCCGCGCAGATCGCCATTTCGGCGATCGTGACCTGGCGCTGGACCGGCTACAACGCGCTGATCTACCTGGCCGCGATGCAGGCCGTGCCATCCGACCTGTACGAGGCGGCGGCGCTCGACGGGGCCTCGCGCTGGCGGCAGTTCATCAGCGTCACGATCCCCTCGATCCGGCCGACGATTCTCTTCACCATCGTGGTCTCGACGATCGGCGCCACACAGCTCTTCGGTGAGCCGCTGATCTACGGCGGCGGAGTCGGCGTCAGCGGCGGCTCCGCGCATCAGTACCAGACGCTGAGCCTCTACATGTACGAGAAGGGCTGGGCGACCGGTGCGCTGGGCCAGGCCTCCGCCGTGGCCTGGGTGATGCTGCTGATCCTGCTGCTCATCGGCGCCGTCCAACTGTTGATCGTGCGGGCCAACCGCCGGAAGCTCGGGGGCTGACCTCATGGCACAGACAACCGAAACGCAAGCGTTCGGGGCCGCGCCGTCGCGGCGGTCCACCGCCGTACCGCCGCCCAAGCCCCCGCGTCGCCGGTTCCTGCGCAGGAGCGGGGCGGGCAAGCAGGAGCACGCGGGCCCGGTCGCGTACGTGATTCTCGTCGTCGCGGCGCTGATCTCGCTGTTCCCGCTGTACTGGACGGTGGTGGCGGCGTCGCGCACGGACGCCGAGATCGTCACGCCGCCGATGCCGCTGCTGCCCGGCAGCCATCTGATCGACAACCTGCACATCGTGTGGGACCAGGTCGACATGGGCAAGGCCCTGATCAACTCCACGATCGTGGCGGGCTTCGTGTCGTTCAGCACGGTGATGTTCGCGACGCTCGCCGGATTCGCCTTCGCCAAGCTCCAGTTCCGCGGCCGTAACGCGCTGCTGATGCTGGTGGTCGCGACGATGACGATCCCGCCGCAGCTCAGCGTGATCCCGCTCTACCAGATCATCACCAACCTGGGCTGGGTCGGGCACATCCAGTCCGTCATCCTGCCGTCGCTGGTGGCCGCCTTCGGCGTGTTCTTCATGCGGCAGTTCCTGTCCGAGGCGCTGCCGATCGAACTGGTCGAGGCGGCGCGGGTGGACGGCGCGCACAGTCTGCGGATCATCTGGCACGTGGTGTTCCCGGTGGCGCGGCCCGCGATGGCCGTGCTGGGAATGCTGGTGTTCGTGCAGTCGTGGAACGACTTCTTCTGGCCGTTCATCGCGCTCAACCAGCAGAACCCGACGGTTCAGGTCGCGCTGGCCGGTCTGGGTTCCGGTGACCACACCATCGACCACTCGATCGTGGTGACGGGCGCGCTGGTCGCCACGCTGCCGCTGCTGCTGGTCTTCGCGGTCCTCGGCAAGCACATCGTCGGCGGCATCACGGCAGGTGCCGTCAAGAGCTGAACCCTTCGTGAACTCCCCCATGCCTCCCCTGAACTCCCCCTGAGCAGCGTCCTGTTGGCCCCCTCCCCCGCTTACCCCTGATTCCCCTGGAGTCCCCCGTTATGACCGCTGTCCGCTCCGAGAGCGCCGAGAGCGCCAATGTCTCGGCCTCGCTCCGCTTTCCCCCCGGCTTCGTCTGGGGGGCGGCCACCGCCGCCTACCAGATCGAGGGCGCCGCGGCCGAGGACGGCCGCACCCCTTCGATCTGGGACACCTTCAGCCACACGCCCGGCCGCGTCCACAACGGGGACACGGGTGACATCGCGGCCGACCACTACCACCGCTTCCGCGACGACGTCGCGCTCATGTCCGACCTGGGCCTGGGCGCGTACCGGTTCTCCGTCTCCTGGTCGCGCGTGCAGCCGACCGGGCGCGGCCCGGCCGTCCAGCGCGGCCTCGACTTCTACCGCTCGCTCACCGACGAGCTGCTCGACCGCGGCATCACGCCGGTGGCCACCCTCTACCACTGGGACCTCCCGCAGGATCTGGAGGACGTCGGCGGCTGGACGGTACGCGACACCGCCGAGCGGTTCGCCGACTACGCGGCGCTGGTGGCCGGCGCGATCGGCGACCGGGTGCCGTACTGGACGACCCTCAACGAGCCCTGGTGCTCGGCCTTCCTCGGCTACGGCTCCGGCGTGCACGCGCCGGGCCGCACCGAGCCGGAGTCGGCGCTGCGGGCCGTCCACCACCTCAACCTCGCGCACGGCAAGGCGATCGGGGCCCTGCGCTCCGCGCTGCCCGCCGCCGCGCAGACCTCGATCACCCTCAATCTGCACCAGATCCGCCCGCTGACCACCTCGCCGGGCGACCTCGACGCGGCCCGCCGGATCGACGCGGTCGGCAACCGGGTCTTCCTCGGCCCGATCCTCGGCGGCGACTACCCGGCCGATCTCCTCGCGGACACCGCCCACTTGGTGGACTGGGAGTCGCTGGTACGGGAGGGCGACCTCGCGGAGATCTCCCGGCCGATCGACCTGCTGGGCATCAACTACTACACGCCGACGCTGGTTTCGGACGGCAAGCAGCGCGCCGACGGACCCGACGTGCCCCGCAACGACGGGCACGGCGCCAGCGACCACTCGCCGTGGCCCGGCTCCGAGCACGTCGCCTTCCACCTGCCGCCCGGCGAGACCACCGCGATGCGCTGGGCGGTGGACGCCACCGGTCTGTACGACCTGATCCACCGGGTGGCGCGCGAGCACCCGGGGCTGCCGATGATGGTCACCGAGAACGGCGCCGCCTACGACGACTACATCTCGCCCGAGGGCACGGTCAACGACCCGGAGCGGATCGCGTATCTGCGCAGCCACCTGGCGGCGATCCACCGCACGATCGCCGACGGCGTGGACGTACGCGGCTACTTCCTGTGGTCGCTGATGGACAACTTCGAGTGGGCGTACGGCTACAGCAAGCGGTTCGGCGCGGTCTACGTCGACTTCGGCACACAGCGCCGCATCCCCAAGCAGAGCGCCCACTGGTACGCGGCCGTCGCCCGCGAGAACGTCCTTCAGGGAGTCGCGGAGGAGGACGGGGCTTCCTGAGGGAACGGAAAAGGAGCGGTACGGACAGCTCGAGGGTGCTGTCCGTACCGCTCCGCGCTCCTCTCCCGTGGGGGTGGGAGAGGCACGGTTCAGGGGGCGTTCACAGGTGACGTGCCGTCAGCCGGTGTACGCGGCGAACGCCTTGGAGAAGGCGCCCGCGCTCTGCACGATCGAGCTGCACGAGGCGTCGGCCCAGCTCTGCGCGCCGCCCGCGCACTGCTTGTCGCGGGTCGCGGACCACATCGACAGCCACGCCAGGCCCTTGGACTTGGCGAAGGTCACCAACTGCGTGGCGTCCTCGACGGTGAAGATCTCGGTGGCGACGTCGTTGACGCCGATCATCGGCGTCACCGCGATCTTCTTCCACGCGGCGGCGTCGGAGATCCCGAGCACGCTCTTGACCTGCGCCTGCGTGGCGGTCGCGCCGTCGATCGCGTACTGGCCCATGTCGCCGCTGAACGAGGAACCGTAGTCCATCGCCATGATGTTGACGGCGTGGATGTCCACCCCGTTGCTCTTGGCGTTGCTCAGCAGATTGATGCCGTCCTGCGTGAGCCCGGTCGGCATCGCGGGCAGCGTGTACGAGACCTCAAGTCCGCTGTGGCTCTTCTGGAGTTGGGCGATGGCCTGCGCGCGGCGGGTGTTGGCCGCGGTGTCCGGCAGCGCGCCGCCCTCCACGTCGAAGTCGACCTTCGTGAGCTTGAACTGGTCGATGGCCTTGCCGTACGCCGCCGCCAGGTCCGACGCCGAGGAGCACGCCGAGGCCAGCTCCGTACCGTTGGCGCCGCCGAACGATACGCGTACGTCGCCGCCGGCCGCCCGCAGCGCGCCGATCTGCGCGGCCACCGCGTCACCGCCCAGGTCGGTGACGCCGCCCCACTTGGGGACGCAGCCGCCGCCGGACACGAGGAAGGCGAGGTTGAACTCCTTGACGCCGTTGGCCTTCGACGCGGCGACGAGGTCGTACGCCGGGTAGAGGGAGGTGTCGACGTAGGGGGCGAAGCCGCTGGACGCGGTGGTGCCGCCGCCGCCCGAGGTCGGGGTCGGGGTGGCGGTGGGCGTCGGGCTCTGGGTGGGGGTCTGCGTGGGCTTCTGGGTCGGGGTCGCCGTGGGGGTCGCGGTCTGCGTCGGGTGGCCCGTCGGGGTCTGCGTGGGGCCGTCGGAGACCGAGCACTTCGCGTTGTTGATCAGGCAGTTGACGGGGTCGCCCGCCGCGCCGGACGCGCTCGTCACGAAGCCGACGTCGACTTTGCCGCCGGGGGCGATCGTGCCGTTCCAGCTCTCCGCGGTGACGGTGACCGTCTGGCCCGACACCTGGTAACTGCCGTTCCACAGCGAGCTGATCTTCGTTCCCGCAGGCAGGTCGAACTTCAGCGTCCAGCCGGTGAGGGCGCTGCTCGCGGAGTTCGTGATCTCGTACTGGCCGGTGTAACCGCCGTCCCACCCGCTGGTCTTGGAGTACACCGCCCCGACCGACGCGGCACTCGCCGATCCCGCCAGTGCGAAGGCGCCTCCGGCTACGGCGGCGACGGCGGTGAGGCCGCCTATCAGTTGGACCTTCCGGCTGGGGCGACGGCGGTGCGTTGTTGCCATGTTCGAGCCTGCCTCTTGGGGGTGGGGGGAGGGGGACGCGTTGGCACGCTAGCGCGCGGAGAGGGGACAAATTGGCTGGTCCGGGCTGCGGACGGGGTTCTTATGGCGCACTTAAGGCGGCGCAAGGGAGCCGTTAAAGGTGGGGCCTCATCGCCGGCGGGGCTCGTCGCCCCCAACTACTGCTGGGAGGTGCCCCCCACAGACGCCGGACGGGCTGAATCCTGGCTTCCGGCACACGCGCCGGGCGCGCTGCGGGCTCAGCGGTGGCGGTTGAGGGGGGTGCGGCGGTGGGTGGGGTGGGGGGTGGTGGTGTGGGGGGAGAGGGCGAGCCAGAGGCGGATCTCGGCGCCGCCGAGGACGCTGCGGCCGACGGCGAGGTCGCCGCCGGTGGATTCGGCGACGCGGCGGACGATGTCGAGGCCGAGGCCGGTGGAGCCCTGGCCGCCCGCGCCGTGGCCGCGGCGCAGGGCGGCGGCCGGGTCGGCGACGCCGGGTCCGGCGTCGGAGACGAGGACGATGACGGCGTCGTCGCCGCGGTGGACGTCGACGGCGAAGGCGGTGCCCTCCGGGGTGTGGCGGAAGACGTTGCCGAGCATGGCGTCGAGGGCGGCGGCCAGTTCGGCGCGGGCGACGGGGACCCGTACCGGCCGGTCGGCCCCCGCGGAGCGGACCTCGCGGCCCTCGTCCTCGGCGAGCGCGGACCAGAAGGCCATCCGTTCGCGGATGACCTCGGCGGCGTCGCACCTGGCGGCGCCGGTCGCGGTGTGGGCGCCGCGCTGTTCGCGGGCGGCGCGGATGATCTGGTCGACCTCGCGTTCGAGCTGGGCGACGGCCGCGCGGGTCTGGTCGGCGGCCGGACCTTCGCCGAGGGACGCGGTGTTGAGCCGCAGCACGGTGAGCGGGGTGCGCAGCCGGTGCGAGAGATCGGCCGCCAACTCCCTTTCGCTGGCGAGGAGTTCGACCACCTGGTCGGCCATGGCGTTGAACGCGGCGGCGGCGGATCGCAGTTCGCTGGGACCGGCCTCGGGAACCCGTACCGCCAGGTCGCCTTCGCCGAGGCGCTGCGCGGCGCCCGCGAGCCGGACGGCGGGGCGGACCATGCGGGTGCCGAGCCGGTCGGCGATGGCGACCGAGCCGACGATCAGGCCGATTCCGACGGCGGCCAGCACCAGCCAGGCGGTGGGGACACCGCGGTTGATGTCGTCGTCGGGCACGAACACCTCGACGACCGCGACCGTCCCCGAGCTGACGGCGGTCGGCTGGAGCAGCGCGTATCCGCCGGGGACGCGTACGGTCGCGGCCTCGCCGTACGCCGAGGCGGTGTGCAGCGCGGCGTCGGTGGCGTGCGGGGTGCCGATGCCGACGGCCGGGGACTGCGCGGTGGCCGGGATGCGCAGCGCGATCCGGGACTCGGCGCCCGCCTGGGTGCTGGCGATGGCGCGTTCCAGCTCACCCCGGTCGGTGGTGATGGCCAGGGCGGGGCCGATCGCGGCGGCCTGGCGTTCGGCGTTGGTGAGCGCGCGGTCGCGGGCCAGTTCCTTGACGACCAGGCCGAGCGGTACGGCGAAGGCGATGACGACCATCGCCGTCACCGCCAGGCTCACCTTGATCAGCGCCCATCTCATGACGGCGGCGCCGCGGGGGCGGGGGGTATCGCGGTGGGCGGCAGGGCGGCGGGCGGTTCGAGTTTGACGCCGACGCCGCGCAGGGTGTGCAGATAGCGCGGGCTGGCCGCGGTCTCGCCGAGCTTGCGGCGCAGCCACGACAGGTGGACGTCGATGGTCTGGTCGTCGCCGTACGACTGCTGCCAGACCTCGGCGAGCAGTTCGCGGCGGGCGACGACGACGCCGGGCCGGGCGGCGAGGAAGGCCAGCAGGTCGAATTCGCGGCGGGTCAGGTCGAGGACGGCGCCGTCCAGGACCGCTTGGCGGCGGCGTACGTCGATGTGCAGGCCGCCGACGTGGATCAGGGCGTCCGCGGTGGGCGCGGCGGACCGGCTGCGGGCGCGCCGCAGGACGGCGGAGAGCCGCGCCGACAGGTGCTCGACGGAGAACGGCTTGATCAGGTAGTCGTCGGCCCCGGCGTTGAGCAGCCGTACGACCTCGGCCTCGTCGTCCCGCGCGGTCGCGATGATCACCGGTACGTCGCTGAGGCCGCGCAGCATCTTCAGCGCCTCGGACCCGTCGAGGTCGGGCAGGCCGAGGTCGAGGATGACCACGTCGAAGCCGACCTGCGCGACCTCCCGCAACGCCTCAAGAGCCGTCCCCACGCTGCGTACCGTGTGGGACGCCTCGGTGAGGTGCCGAATGAGGGCGGACCGCACGAACTGGTCGTCCTCGACCACGAGCACACTTGCCATGCGCCGCAACCTAGCCCATCCGGGGGACCGGGCACCGGCCCGCCCGGCGATCCGAGGTGCGTACGGGGTGCGGACGGGGGTGCGTAAAGGGGCGCATCGGACGCGCGGCGGGGCGGGCGGTCTCGCGGACGGGGGTGCTTCGGCCAGCCGCTGGGCACGGTGCCGAATCCGGTGCCGAACCCGGTGTTGAGCCGGACGCTGAGCCGGGCGTTGAGCCGGGCGTTCCGGTACGTGTTCCGGGCGGCGGGCGGGTGCGGCAGTATGGCGCGCGTGCACAGAGGACTGTTCCATGTCGGCGCCTGGGCGCTGGCGACCGCGGCGGCCGTGACCTTGTCGTGGTTCGGCGTGCACTCGGTGCTGCGTACGGCGTACGACCCGCCGCGCGCCCTGCCGATCTCGGACGGGGACCCGCCGGTCGTGTCCTCCACGCACCGCCCGAAGCCGACGCCGCCCGCGACGCCGACCGCCACGCACACCAGGGCGACGGCCCCGCCCCCGGTCACCGGCAAGGCCAAGGTGCCGCCGAAGACGCCGCCGGGCACGCCGAAGGCGACCGCCACGGCGAGCGGCGACACCGGCCATGTGCACAGCTACACCGTGGAGGGCGGCCGGGTCGCCCTCGACCTGGGCCCCGACTCGGCGTCGCTGGTCTCCGCGACGCCCAATCCGGGCTGGCAGATGCAGGTCTGGACGCAGGACGGCTGGCTGCGGGTGACCTTCACCGAGACCTCCGGCAGCGGCTCGTCCTCCGTCTTCTGCACCTGGAACGGCCACGCGCCGACGGTCCAGGCCTTCGAGGACTGACGCCCGGCCCGCCGCTACGGGGCAGGCCGCGGGCTTACGTGAAGACGCCGGGCGGTGGCGCCGGGGAGTCGGCGGCCGTGGCGTCCGTGACGACGGGCGCGCCGCCCGCGAAGTCCGCCAGCTCGCGGCCGTGTTCGACCCGGCCGGGGTGCGGGTCGGTGGCGACCCTGCGGGTCAGTTCGGCGACCGGCAGCGGGTGGTCGGCGGCGTAGAGGATGAGATTGCCGAATCTCTTGCCGCGCAGCACTGCGGGGTCCGCGGCCAGGCAGACCTCGGCGAAGGCGGCCCGTACGGTGGCGATCTGCGCGCGCAGGAAGTCCAGCCGCCCGCCGTCGGCGAGGTTGGCGGCGTAGTGCCCGTCGGGGCGCAGCACCCGGCGGACCTCGGTGAGGAATTCGGCGCTGGTGAGGTGGGCGGGGGTGCGGGCGCCGCCGAAGACGTCGGCGATGACCAGGTCGGCCCAGCCGTCGGGCAGTTTGGCCAGGCCCGCGCGGGCGTCGCCGCCGCGTACCTTGATCCGCCAGCCGCGGTCCCAGGGCAGTTCGGCGCGGACCAACTCGACCAGCGCGGTGTCCAGTTCCACGACCTGCTGGGTGGAGCGCGGCCGGGTGTGCGCGGTGTAGCGGGCCAGCGTCAGGGCACCCCCGCCCAGGTGCAGGACCTGCAACGGGCGGCCGGGCGGCGCGGCCAGGTCGATCAGGTGGCCGAGCCTGCGCTGGTAGGAGAAGTCCAGGTGCGCGGGGTCCGCGAGGTCCACATGCGACTGCGGGGCGCCGTCGATCAGCAGCGTCCAGCCGCCGGGGCGCGCCCGGTCGGGCACGAGCGCGGCGAGTCCGCCTCCCACCTGCGCCTCGACCGTGTCCGGGGTACGCGCCCTGCCGCCGCTCTGCCGCTTGCCTGCCATCCCCCGATTATCGGGGACGGCCGACGGCCGGGCGGGTCAGGGGCGGGGAGGCCGGAGAGGCCGGAGAGGCCGTGCGTGATCCGCCGGACAGGCCCTAGCGGTACCCCGGGGTCGCGTCCGCGGTCCGCAGGGCCGACTCGGCCGGGCGGTGGTGGTCCGCGGACGGGCAGAAGCCGTCGGCCAGCTCGATGGTGCGGGCCGCCATGCCGAGGGCCGCACGCAGTACGGCCGGGTCGGTGACGACGGTGTCGGTGTGCGGCGGCACCAGCCAGCCGGTGTCCTCGACGGGCGGCTCGTCACCGATGACCAGACCGCGGCCGTCGGTGCTGGTACACGAGCTGCCGGGGACGTCCCAGCAGTCCGCGGTGCCGGGCGGGACGAGGAAGCCGAGGCTGTGCCCGGAGTTGTCGTGCAGTACGGGACCGACTCCGCTGCTCAGCCGCAGGATGTCGACCGCTTCCAGACCCTGCCTGGTCGGCACGGTGACCAGGTCGCACGGCGGCGGCAGTTGGCTGCTCTCCGTGCTCGGACCCGACGTGTGTGACCCGCTGGTGTCCAACAAGGCAACTCTCCTCACGCTCACGATGGGATCGGCACCACACCCGTATCAACGCGCCCCGGCGTCAACGGCTACGCGTGAATGACGCCGTAAGGGGTGGCGTTTCATGGCGGATAGCGCGTGAGATATCCGTTTTGTAGGCAAATTGAGTATTTCGCGGGCCCGATTCCCCGGTACGGTCGTCCCCGCCGCCGAGCGGCACCGTCCGTCCGGGAGTCCGTCATGACGTCGTTCCCCCTGCCCCCTCTCCCCCGCGCCACCGGGTCGTCCGCCGCCGCGTCCGCTTCCCCGTACACGCCCAACACCGCCTTCCGTCAGTTGCGCGGCGACCGGTCGCCGGGCGAATTCGCGGCGGCGGTACGGCGCGCCGCCCGCGAGATCGGCGAGCACGTGAGCTGCGACGCGCGGTACATCGGGCGGCTGGAGAGCGGGGAGATCCGCTGCCCCAACTACGCCTACCAGCGGGTCTTCCGCCATCTGTTCCCCGACCTGACCTCGGCGGACATGGGCTTCGCACCCCGCCGGGCGGTACGGGGCCGCGCCCGCCGCTCCCCCGAGTCCGGCGCCGCCGCCGGTCCGCCCGCCCTCTCCGTCCTGCCCTCCCCCACCGGCCCCACCGGCCCCACGGCTTCCGCCGGCCTTCCCGATCCGACGTACGAGGAGAGCGACGTGCTGCGTCGCGCATTCATGACCGGCGGCTCCGCCGCCCTCGCCAGCACGCTGGTGCCCGCGCAGGGCGGCCGGGACCGAGGCCGTACGACCGGCCGCGCCGGTTCCTCCGAGGTACGCGCCGTCCACGAGTCCGTCCGGCAGATCCGGCTGCACGACGACCGGCACGGCGCCGACGGCCTCTACGACGACGCCGGGGACGCCCTGCGCACGGCCTACCGGCTCCTGGACGAGAGCAGCCACGGGCCCGCCGTCGCCGCCGGGCTCGCCTCCGGCGCCGGTGAACTGGCCATCTCCGTCGGCTGGTTGGCCCACGACTCCGGGCGGCTCACCGAGGCCCGCTCGTACTACGCCGAGGCGCTGGCCACCGCCCGGATGGCCGGGGACTCCGCCCTGGAGGCCCACGCCTTCTGCAACACCGCCTTCCTCGCCCGCGACGCCGGGCGCCCCCGCGAGGCCGTCCGCGCCGCCCAGGCCGCCCAGCTCCTCGCCCGCTTCTTCGGCTCCCCCCGGCTGCTCTCCCTGCTGGCCCTGCGCGAGGCCGGGGGACGCGCCGGGCTCGGCGACCGGCGCGGCTGCGAACTCGCCCTCTCCCGCGCCCACTCCCTCTTCGCCTCCGGCCCGCGCGACGCCGACCCCGCCTGGATGACGTTCTTCGGCGAAGCCGAACTCTCCGGCCTCGCCGCCCAGGCATGGTCCGCCCTCGGCGCCCACTCCCGCGCCGCTGCCGCCGCCCGCGAGGCCGTCCGCCTCCAGGACCCGCACTTCACCCGGAACATCGCCCTGTACGAGGCCGAACTCGCCCTCAATCTGGCCGCGTCCGGCCAGCCCGAGGAGGCCCAGGCGGCGCGCTCGCGCGCGCTGCGCCTCCTCGGACAGGTCCGCTCCTCCCGCATCCGCGCGATGCTGGTGGCGTAGCACGCGGCACCTCAGCGGACCCGGTCGTAGACGAGGGACAGCGTCCCGTGCTCGCCTGCCGCCTGGCTGGCCGCTGGCCCTCTTGCCCTTTGTCTTGCCCGCCCGCCCACCCGTGCGGGTGTTTTGTCGTCTGCGGGTGCCGCTTGTGCCTGGTCGGTGCCGGTCCGGGGCACCTCCTCGAAATGCGGCTACCTGGTACCTGTGTATCCGGTGCCGTTCTTGTCACCGCATTTCTGCGGGGGCACCCCGGCCCGTCCCCTCCCGGTACGTCGGCGTCCGCCTGTCCGGTGGGGGTTTCCGGGGAGGGGGATTCTTTCGGCGGGCCGCCCTGCGCCGGTGCCCCCTCCCAGCAAGCCGCAAGACCTCGGCCCTCCCCCAAGCACCCAACACCACCCCTGCCCACCCCGCCAGACCGTCGCCTCCCCCAGGCCCCGCCCCCCCTCGCCCACCCGGCCGGACAGTCGGGCGCGCAGGAACCGGGCTCCCACCCACCCCCCTTCGCCCACCCCGCCGGAAGGCCGGGGAGCGCAGGGGCCGGGCTCCCACCCACCCCCTCCACCACCACCTCAGCGGACCGTCAGCCGCCGACGTACCCGGCCCCACCCACCCCCTCCGCAACGCCCACCGGCAGGCGGATGCCGACGCACCCGAACCCACCCACCCCCCTCCGCCACCCCCACCGGACCGTCGGACGCCGACGGACCGGGAGGGGACGGGCCGGGGTGCCCCCGCAGAAATACGTTGACGGCCGGGTGCCGGATTCGCGAAGGCCAGGTGATACGGATTTCGAGGAGGTGCCCCGGACCGGCACCGACCAGGCACAAGCGGCACCCGCAGACGACAAAACACCCGCACGGGTGGGCGGGCGGGAAAAGGAAGCAAGACACGAAGGGCGGAGGCGGGTTCGTTAGGGTGCGGGGAGGGGGTGAGGGGCGGTGGACGGTGGAACCGTCGCAGGAGTCGCCGCGTCCACCGCGGCGCTGCTGACGCTGCACCTGCTCGCCAGCCACCGCACCGCCGGCCTCGCCGCCGCCGCCGCGGCCGGCGCCGTCGCGATGGCCACCGCCACCGCCGCCGCGGCCGGCCTGAGGCCGTGGAACGTCGCGGGCACCGCCCTCGTGGCGGCGGGCGCCGCGGCCGTCGCGTGGGCCCTGGGCCGCTCGCGGAAACGCAGGCGCGCCGAGCGCTCGGCCCTGGCCGCGTACCGTACCGGCGCACCCCAGATCCCCCGCTTCGCGGCCCTCGCGGAACGCGACCGGCTCGCGGTCGAGTTGCACGACGTCGCCGCCCAGCGCCTGACGGCGATCGTGGTCTCCGCCGCGGCGGCGCAGCGCCTCGCCGACCCCGAGCGCACGGCGGCGGCGCTGCGCCACGCGGGCACCGCCGCCCGCCAGGCGATCGCGGAACTCGACGTCCTCACCGACCACGAGGACGAAAGAGCGGCGGACCTCGACGCCGTCGCGGCCCTCGCCGCCGAGGCCGGCGCCCACTACGAGTGCACCGCCGCGGCGGTCCCCGCGCCGACCGCCGCCCTCGCGTACCGCGTCGTGCGCGAGGCCCTGACCAACGCGGCGCGCTACGCCCGCGGTTCGGCGATCCGTATCGCCGTCGAGGCCGCCCTCGGCGTGGTCACGGTCACGGTCGGCGACAGCGGCGGCACGGCGCTCGAACCCCGCCTCGGCACGGGCCACGGCCTGGCCGGTCTGCGGACGACCGTGGCCGCCGCCGGGGGCACGCTCCGTTACGGTCCGGACAGCCCCGGCTGGACGGTGCGGGCCGAACTCCCGGTCGCACAAGCCGTGTCCGGCCGGACGCCCGGCGGGACACCCGACCGCCGCCGCCCCCTGTGGCGGGGACCCACCGCGCTCGACTGGGCGCTGGTCGTCCTGGCCGTCGCGCTGTCGCTCGGCGCGAGCCTGCTCTCGGACGACGTGCCCGACTCGTTTCGCGGGCTGCTGCCGAGCGTGCCGGTGGTGGTGCTGTCCGGGCTGCACGCGGTGCCGTTGGGGTGGCGGTCGCGGGCGCCGGGGGCGGGGCTGGTGGCGGTGCTGTCGGCGCTGGTGCTGTGGTGGGGGTGCGACAGGGCCGGGTGGACCCGGCCGCCGGTCAGTGACATTTTCCTGGTCTATTGGTGGGTCGAGCTGACGTTCGTCTTCAGCGCGGGCGCGTATCTGGCGGTGCGGCGCGGGCTGATGGCGCCGGTGGCGGTGGCCGTGACCGGCGGTCTCGCGCTGGCCAGCGCGGACGGCATCACCGGCAGCAGGACGGCGGCCTGGGCGGCGCTGACCGGGCTGCTGGCGGTGCCGTCGTTCGCGCTGTGGTGGCTGGGTCTGGCCACCGCCCGGCGGCGGGAGCGGCGCGGGGCGGTGGCGGCGCGGGGGCGGGAACGGCTCGAACGGGACGCAGACGCCGCCGTACGCGACCAGCGCCGCCTGATCGCGGCGGGCCTGCTGCGTACCGCCCGGCAATACGCGGCGAATGTGGCGGACGCGGCCGACGCGGGACGGCTCGACACCGTTCTCGACGAGGCGCGCGCGGCCCTGGGCGCGCTCCGCGAACTCCTGCGTGACCTGCGCGGCCGGGACGGCGTGAGCACTCCGCCGCCCACGGTGGCGGGGATCGCCGCGCTGGCGGGCCGGTACGGCGCGACCGTCCGCTACCGGGGGCCGCACCGGGCGGTGACCGTCGTCGTGGGGGTGGCCGCGTACCGGGTCGCGGCGCTGCTGCTCGCCGAGGGCGTCACCCTCACCGTGCTGCGCCTGGACGCGGGTGTCGAACTCACCGCGCCGCCGCCCGGCGGCCCCGGCGCCCTGCGCCGGGTACGGGCGGTGGCCGACGCGGTGGGCGGTACGCTCACCAGGACCGACGACGACGCGGTGCGCGTGTGGCTGCCGGAGGTGTTCCCATCACGATCAGGGTGACGGTCGCCGACGACCAGGCGGTCGTACGCGCGGGCATCGCGGCGATCGTCGACGCGGAGCCCGGCCTGTCGGTCGTCGGCCAGGCCGACGACGGGGAGTCGGCGGTGGCGCTCGCTCTCGAACTGCGCCCGGACGTCGCGCTGATGGACATCAGGATGCCCGGCACCGGCGGTCTGGCCGCCACGGCCCGGATCGTCGCGGGCGCCCCCGCCACCCGTGTCATCGTGCTCACCAGCTTCGACCTCGACGAGTACGTGTTCGCCGCGCTGCGCGCCGGGGCCGTCGGCTTCCTGCTCAAGGACGCCGAGCCGGAACGGGTCGTGGACGCCGTACGGGTGGTGGCCGGCGGGGCCGCCCTGCTCGACCCCGCGGTGACCGGACGGCTGATCGAGCGGTACGCCGCCGGGCCCGTCCCCGCCGACCCGGCGCGGCTGGCGCGCCTCACCCCGCGCGAGACCGAGGTCCTGCGGCACGTGGCGCGCGGCCTGGCCAACGCCGAGATCGCCGCCGTCCTGGGCATCAGCCCGGCCACCGTCAAGGACCACGTCGCCGTGGTCCTCGGCAAGCTGGGCGTACGCGACCGGGTCCAGGCGACGATCGCCGCGTACGAGACGGGTCTGGTCCGCCCCGGAGCCAGCTGAATCCGCCGCCCGCAGCCCCCGTACAAGACAGATCTGACCCGCCCCGGAGCCGGCTGAATCCGCCGCCCCCCGCCCCCGTACGAGACAGATCTGAGCCGCCGCGGCCGGCCGGGCCCCCCGCCGCGCGGCGGGGGTCGGGACCCCGCCGACCAGCGGATTTCGCCGAACGCCGGTCGTCCGGGCGCACGACGACCGGGTGACCCGCGCGTACCTAGCCTCGGCGGCATGGCACTGAGACTTCCCCCGCTTCCCGCGCTTCCCCCGCTCGCCCGCCGCATATTCGGCGGCGTCCTCCTCGTCGTCACGGTGGCGCTGACGCCCGTCACCGCGACGGCCGGTTTCTTCGCGGCGGCGTTCGCGACCGCGAACGTCCCGTTGCTCGCCCTGTGCGGCCTGGTGGTCGCCGCGGGGACGGCCGCGGCGCTCGGCCGAGGGGCGTTCGCCCTGCTCGGCAAGGGCGGCCTGCGGGCGACCTGCGTCCTCACCGGCGTCCTGCTCCTCGGCGTCTGCGCGCTCGCCGCCGGTACGGTCTTCCGCCCGATGCCGACCTCCGCCTCGGCCCCGGTCCCGGCGGACGTCAGATTCTGGAATCTGCCGACCGGCTCACGGATCGCCTATGTGCACGCACCCGCCGTCGGCACTCCGAGGCCGACCCCGGTCGTCTTCCTGCACGGCGGCCCCGGCACCCCGTCTGAGGGCATCCCCACCGGCGGCCGGGAGTTGGCCGCGGACGGCTTCGACGTCTACGCGTACGACCAGGTGGGCGCCGGACGCTCCACCCGGCTCTCCGACGTCACCGGGTACACGGTGGCGCGCCAGGTCGCGGACCTCGACGCGATCCGCCGCACGATCGGGGCGGACCGGATCATCGTCGTCGGCCAGTCGTGGGGCGGTTCGCTGGCCGCCCAGTACCTGCTGGCGCACGGCACGCACGTCGCCAAGGCCGTGTTCACCTCGCCCGGCGCGCTGTGGGGCCACGAATTCCCCGGCTCCGCGGCGGGGGACCCCTGGGACCACCTGACACCGGCCCAGCGGGCGGCCCGTGACCGGCTGGACAGCAAGCCGCGGCTGATCGCCGCCAGCCTGCTGCTCCAGATCAACGCGCGCGCCGCCCACGCCCTGGTGGGCGACGGCGAACTCGACCACTGGATGCACGAGGTGGCCCTGCTCGGCAAGGACACCACCTCCTGCGCGGACGCCGCGGCCTCGGAGGCGCACGCCAACCCCCAGGGCTTCTACAGCAACCAGATGACCGTCAAGGACTTCGAGCAGCTCCCCGACCCGCGCCCGAGGCTGCGCGCGATCCACGTTCCGTCCCTGGTCATGCGGGGAAGCTGCGACTTCATCAAGCCCGCCGTGACCGAGGAGTACCGGCAGACCCTCCCGGACTCCCGCCTCGTGCGCGTCAAGGACGCGGGCCACGCCATCTCCCACGACCAGCCCGCCCTCTACACCGCCCTCCTGCGGTCCTTCCTCCTGGACCGCCCCCTGCCGACGCCCGCCTCCTGAGCCGAGGACGCGGAGGGGACGGCGCGGGGACGGCGCGGGGACGGTGCGGGGCGCGGTCAGGGCCTCACGCCAAGTGACCGGTGTCGTTCCAGCGTTCGATCGCCGGGGCGCCGTAGGCCCAGCCGAGGATGGACAGGGAGGCGGGGTCGAGGCGGAGGGCGCCGGCGAAGGACGGGGCGAGGTCGAGCCAGCGGGCCCCGAGGACGCGCAGGAAGTGCCCGTGGGCGAAGACGAGGACGTCGCGCTCGGCGGACCGCGCCCAGGAGACGACCTGGTCGGCGCGCGCGGCGACCTCGGCCAGCGCCTCGCCGCCCGGCACGCCGTCGCGCCAGATGGTGAAGCCGGGCCGCAGGTCCTGGAGCTGGGCGGGCGTCAGGCCCTCGTAGTCGCCGTAGTCCCATTCGACCAGCGCGTCCCACTCCTTGGCGGCGCCGCCGAAACCGGTGAGGTCACAGGTCTCGGCGGCCCGCAGCAGCGGACTCGTGCGGACCTCGACGTCGGGAAGTCCGTTCCAGGGCCCGCGCGCGAGCCGCTCCCCGAGGATCCGGGCGGTGCGCCGCCCCTCCTCGGTGAGGGGGATGTCGGTACGGCCGGTGTGCCGCCCGGACAGGGACCATTCCGTCTGGCCGTGTCTGACCAGAAGAATGCGCGGAGCCATGCGGCGGTGCCTTTCCTAGGAAACGGGCCCCCATCATCGCTCACGGCCCCGCTGTGCCCGCCCTCAGAGCCCCTGGCCGCCGCCGAGCAGACCCTCCAGCAGCCCTTCGAGGCCGAATTCGTACTGCGCGGACCCCTGGTCCTGGGCGCAGAGGAGTTCGGGCGCGAGGCTGACGAGGGCGGGGTAGACGTCGGGCGGCAGGGCGTCGATCTTGGCGCGGACCCGGTCGCGTACCCCGTCCTCGCACAGGGCGCGGGCCCGCCGGGTGTTCCACAGGGCGGAGCCGACGGTGTACTGCATGAGGGCCACGTGCGCGTGGGCCGCGTCGGCGCGGCCGAGCCCGGCGCGCCTGAGCAGGTCGAGCATGCGGTCGATGACGGCTATGGCGTCGTCGCCGCGCAGCGGCCTGATGGTGAGGAGCTGGAGCGCGGAGGGGTGCTCGGTGAAGAGCCCGTAGACGCCGCGGCAGACCTCCCGCAGCTCACCTCGCGGGTCGCCCGTGCCGGTGGGCGGAAGCTCTATCGTGTCCATCAGACGCTGTGCCACGGCGTCGCTGATCTCGTCCTTGCCCCGGAAGTGGGAGTAGACCGCCATGGTGCCGACGCCGAGTTCCTGGGCGAGCGCGCGCATGGTGAACGCCTCGGCGCCCTCGCGGTCGAGGAGGGTGATCGCGGCGTCGAGGATACGGTCGGGGTTGAGCGAGTTGCGGGGAGCGCGGCGCCGTGGGGAGCGGACCGGCTGGGTGACGGACATCCGATTCTCTTGTTTCTCGTACTCAGTCGTACTTCAGTCGTACAACAGTCACGCTGGGGTGCCTCGTGCGACGGGGTACGCCGAGGCCGGAACGTCGCCAACACGTCGAGGAATACGCCGAGGAAGGCAACCCGGAGAGCGGACCGGGCGTCCTCGACTGCACATACCCCTGCTACGGAACGTTGAACACCGTACGATGTCGGAGTTTCTTCCGTAGTTCTGGGCCGGTGTACGTGGCGTTTAGCGTACGTCGTACGGTAGAGGGTACGCGCCAAGACCATGACCGCCCGCCCGCGGCCTTCGGAGAACCTGGAGAGACGCCCGCATGACGATCACCGCCACCGCGCCGCGCGCCGCCGCCTACCGGGGGAAGCTGCGCTGGTGGACCGAGCTGCCGCTCATCGCGGTGATTTACGCGCTCTACTCCGGCGCCCGCCTGCTGGTCAGGGGGGATGTGGACGACGCCGTCGAACACGGCGCGGACATCCTGCACTTCGAGCAGCTCCTGCACATCGATCCGGAGCGCTGGTTCAACAAGCTCTTCACGCAGCACGCCTTCCTGGGCGTGCCCGCGGACTTCGCGTACGCGTCGCTGCACTATGTGGTGACGCCGAGCATCCTGATCTGGCTGTGGCGCCGCCGCCCGACGCACTACCGGGTGGCGCGCACGTGGCTGATGATCTCGACGCTGATCGGTCTGGTCGGCTTCACCGTGGCGCCCACCGCGCCGCCGCGGCTGATCGGCGGCGGGCACGGCTTCATCGACACGATGGCGCAGTACGGCTCCTACGGCTGGTGGGGCACCGACGCGAGCGCGCCGCGCGGTATGGGACATCTCACCAACCAGTACGCGGCGATGCCCAGCCTCCACGTGGGCTGGTCGCTGTGGTGCGGGATCATCCTGTGGCGCTACGGGCGGAACAGGGTGGTGCGCACCCTGGGCGTGCTCTACCCGGTGACGACGGCGTGTGTCGTGATGGGCACCGCCAACCACTATCTGCTGGACGCGGTGGCCGGTGTCGCCGTGATGGGCCTGGGCTATCTGCTGGCGAAGCCCGCGCTGCGGGTCGCCGACCGGCTGCTGGCGCGCGTGAAGGAAGCCCTGGGCAGGCCGACGGCCGAGGAGACGGAGCCGGTGTCCGGTGCGTCGTCCGCGGTGGTCACCGCGCACGTCGCCAATACGGCGCAGGTCTCCAATACCGCGCAGGTCTCCAACGGCACGCACGTGTCCAACGGCGCGCATGCCACGGGCGTCAGCGGTGTCGCCGCGAGCATTCCGGCGCCCGGCGGCGGCGCCTCCGTACCGAAGCCGCGGACCGTGTCCGTACCGCCCGGCGCGGACGGGCCGGACGACGCCGACGACCCGCGTGCGGCGGGCGAACACGCCGGACAGAGCCGGATGTCGTAGCCGAGTGCCACACTTTCGCGGGTGAGCACTACGCACCACCACCACTCGCTGCGGGAACGGCTGGCCGCGCTGCGCGGCCCCGACACCGCGCCACGGCCGCTCGACGCACGGGCGCTGGCCGCGCTGGCCGCCAACCCCGGCTGCCGCCGCCGCGCGCTGCTGGACGCCGCCGGGGTCGACAAGGGCGCGGTCGCCGAAGTGCTGGGCGCGCCCGCCCGGTTCGGCCAGTCCCGTTTCGCCTTCTCGCGCGGCCACGCCTTCGAGGCCCGCGTCAAACGGGACGGCTGCGCCGAGTTGCTGCGGCTGCTGGGCGCGGCGGAGACGGCGGCGGGGATTCCGGAGTCCGCCGAGGTCCCCGATCTGTCGGCGGCGGGGCCCGAGGGCCGGGCGGCCCGTACGCGGCTGGCGCTCGCCGAGGCACCGGCCGGTTCCTGGACGCTGCTCGACCATCCGCTGCTGGCCCTCGAGGTCGCGGGGTCGCTGGCGTATCTGGAGCCGGACGCGGTGGCGGTGCGGCCCGACGGGTCCTGGACGGTGGTGGAGATCAAGTCCTTCCCGATCCTGGACGGCGGCGCGGACGCGCTGAAGGTCGGCGCGGCGGCCCGGCAGTCCGCGGTGTACGTGCTCGCGCTCGACGAGGTGGCGGCCGGCCGGACCCGGCCCGACGTCCTGCTGGTCTGCCCGAAGGACTTCTCGAATCTGCCGACCGCCGAGTGGGTCGACGTCCGCAAGCAGCTCTCGGTCACCCGGCGGCAGTTGGCCCGGCTGACCCGGATCGAGGAGATCGCGGCGGCCCTCCCCGAGGGCACCACCTTCGACCTGCGGTACGGCGCGGACGGCAGTACGCCGACCCGGCCGCGGATCGACCTGACCGCCGCCGTGGACGCGGTGCCCGCCGCGTACGCGCCTGAGTGCCTGTCGACCTGCGAGCTGGCGTACCACTGCCGTGACCGGTCGCGGGCGGACGGCTGCGTGGAGTCGCTCGGCCGCAGTCTGCGCGGCGAGCTGGGCACCCTGACGACGGTGGAGGCGGTGCTGTCGGCCGCGCACGGTGAGGCCGGTGACCCGGCCGACCCGGCGGTGGCGGCGCTGCGCAGGGCGGCGGCCCTGCGGGCCGAGGCGCTGTCCGCCCGGGAAGAGGCACCCGCGCTGCCCGCCCAGGCGGCCGTACGGGACCAGGCACCGGACGACGCCGCCGTACGGGACGGTGCCGCATGTCGTTGATGAACACGCTCGCGCGGGCCGAGGCCGTCGCGACGGGCCGGGCCGTGCCCGCGGCGACCGTACGCCACCGGCACCTGGCCGAACGGCCGCTGGTGCTGGTGCCGTTGACGACGGCCGGTGAGGCGGGCGCGCCGCTGGGCGCGATGGTGGGCACGGACCGGGCGGCACCCGAGCTGCTGGTGGTGCCGCAGCCGCTGGACCGGGAGCTGCGCTTCGGCTTCTTCGCCGGACTCGCGGGCGCCGTACTGCCGTTGATGGACGCGTACGCGGACGACGTCGAGGTGGAGCCCGCGACCCGCAACCGCGTGGGGGCACCTCCCAGCCGCCGGGCTGGGGGAGAGTCGGAGGTCTGCGCGGACGCGCCGCAGATCGTGGTGCCGAACAGCGCGGCGCTGGAGTACGTCCGCCTGCTCGGCCGGTCCACGCGCTTCCTGCGGACGGCCGAGGACCCGGACGCGCCGCACCCCGTCCCGGTGCCGGTGCCGCTGCTCGGCCGCTGGCTGACGCATTACGGGGAGCGGGCGCGTACGCCGGGCAGCGCGCTGCTGGTGGCCATGACGGAGCTGCTGACCCGGCACTGGGCGACCGGGCAGAGCTCGATGGAGGACCAGCACCTGGGCGGCCTGCTCGGCTGGATCGACCCGCCGGACGGGCTGGACGGGGCGGTCGCCGCCGAGCGCGCGCAGACCGACCGCGCCGCCGACGGGCTGCTGCTGAGCCCGCCCGCGGGTCCCGCGACCGACCCGGTCTTCGACAACCGTGTGCTGGCCCCCGCGATGGCCCGCTACGACGCGGCGCGTACGGCGGCGGAGGCGGACCCGGCCGGGGCCGCCGCTGAGCTGGCCGCGGCCGAGGCGGAGGTACGGCGGCTAGTCGGCTCCCAGCTCCGGCCGACCTGGGACGACGTGTGGCGCGGCCTCGACCTGCTGCGGGCGCTGCCCGAGGGCGCGCATGTGGCCGACCGGTGGAAGCGCGACCGCTGGTCGTTCACCGGGCACCGCGACCGGCTGCGCGCGGGTGAGCCGCCGCAGCCCAAGCGGGACGGCGCCATCGCCGCCGCGCAGAAGCTCGCGGGCCGCGAGACGGCCCAGGCGCGGGTCTCCGCGCAGGAGGCGCTGGACGACCCCCTGACGATGGCGGCCAGGCGGCTGGCGGGCGAGGCGTTCGCGGGCGAGGTGATCGGCGTCGAGATGACGTACTCCGAGGGCAAGCGGCCCATGCCCCGCCCCCTCCTGACCATCCGCACCCACGACCTCCCCCAGGCCGAGCCCGGCACCAAGGCGTACCGCTCCGTGCCGGGCGCCAAGTCCGCGCAGAGCGCCGAAGTGGTCTCGGTGGCCCCGGACGGCAGCGGCGCCACCGCGCCGGACGGCGGTCCTACGGCCGGGCCGGAAGGCCGGTTCGTGGTGGTGGTGCGGCTCACCGGGGGGATGGGGAGCGGGCGGACGCCGAAGGAGGGGTCGGTGCCGGGGGCCGGTGACCGGGTGGACTTCACCTTCTTCGAGCACGATCCGCGCGGCGGCCCCGGGCTGCCGGAGCCGGAGCAGACACCGTGGACGCACGGCGGCCCGCCCGACGCCGGGACGCCGCCCGGCACACCGCCGACCGCCGACCCGCCCGACCCCGTGACCGCGGAGGACTACCTGTGACGCAGCCCGTGCGAGCCGACGGCCCGGACACGGACGGACACGTACCGGAGAGGTGGGACAGAAAGGACGGGTTCGACGCGGGCAGGGCCGCCGCCGAGGCGACGGCCGCGATCCTGGAGAGCACGCTGCACGGCACCGCCCGCGGGGTCGTGGTCGACTCGCCGCCCGGCGCGGGCAAGTCGACGCTCGTGGTGCGCGCGGCACGCGAACTGGCGGCGGCGGGCGAGTCGTTGATGATCGTCGCGCAGACCAACGCGCAGGTCGACGACCTCGCGGACCGGCTCGCCACCGCCGAGCCCGACCTGCCGGTGGGCCGGTTGCACGGCGCCGAGTCGCCGCCCGACAAGGCGCTCGACCGGCACCCGGCGCTGATGAAGTCCAGTTCTGTGGCGGATCTGCGGGCCTGCGAGGTGGTGATCGCGACCGCGGCGAAGTGGGCGTACGTGAAGGACACCGAGCCGTGGCGGCACGCCATCGTGGACGAGGCGTACCAGATGCGGTCGGACGCGCTGCTGCAAGTGGCGGGGCTCTTCGAGCGGGCGCTGTTCGTGGGCGACCCCGGGCAGTTGGACCCGTTCAGCGTGGTCGGCGCGGAGCAGTGGGCGGGGCTGAGCTACGACCCGTCGGCGAGCGCGGTGGTGACGCTGCTCGCACACAATCCGGGGCTGCCGCAGCACCGGCTGCCGGTGTCCTGGCGGCTGCCCGCGTCGGCGGCGCCCCTGGTGTCGCGCGCCTTCTACCCGTACACCCCGTTCAGGAGCGGTACGGACCACGGCGACCGGCGGCTGGTGTTCGGGGTGCCGGGCGACGGCGGCGGGCCCGACCGCGTCCTGGACGAGGCGGCGGCCAGCGGCTGGGGGCTGCTGGAGCTGCCCGCCCGGCACACCCCGCGCACCGACCCTGAGGCGGTACGCGCGGTGGCCGCGGTGGTGCGGCGGCTGCTGGACCGCGGGGGTCTGACGTACTCCGCGCCCGATCCCGATCCGGCGGCGCTGACCGCGGACCGGATCGCGGTCGGCACCGCGCACCGGGACCAGGCGGCGGCGGTGCGCGCCGCCCTGGCCGACGTCGGCGTCGCCGGGGTCACGGTGGACACCGCGAACCGTCTCCAGGGCCGCGAGTTCGACGTGACCGTGGTGCTGCACCCGCTGTCCGGCCGCCCCGACGCCACGGCGTTCCACCTGGAGACCGGGCGGCTGTGCGTGCTGGCCTCCCGGCACCGGCACGCGTGCATCGTGGTGTGCCGCGCGGGCGTGGCCGAACTCCTCGACGAGCACCCGTCCTCCGAGCCGGTCCAGCTCGGTGTCACGGTCAAGTTCCCCGACGGCTGGGAGGCCAACCACGCGGTCCTGGCGCACCTCGCGGAACACCGGGTGAGCTGGCGGCCGTGAGCGCGGTCGCTCACCCGAATGGAGGGGGTCTTGCGTGGGCGCGGGACAATGGTGTGCGTGATCGATTCCGGAGGTAGCCGTATGTCAGAGCCGCAGTCGGCTCAGAACGCGCAGGGCGGTGGGTCGCGGGAGGCGGCGCCGCGGCCCAGGCGGCCCGCGTCGCTGAGCTTCGAGCCTGCCGCGACGGTGGAGGATCCGGAGCACTTCTTCGACCTGGAGTCGATGGACGATCCGGGGCGGATGCTGGCGCGGGCCACGGAGCTGGCGACGGCTTTCCGTACGGCCGCCGACCGGGCCACGGACTTCCAGGCGATAGCCGCCGCGCAGCTCACCGATCCGCGCCGCTTCGACCGGCTGACGTACGCGGGCCTGGCCGAGCGCGCGGGGTGGACCGAGGACTACGCGAAGCGGATGGTCGAGTACGGCGAGGGCCTGATCGCGGGCGGCGGCGCCCCCTAGCGCCTGATCGCGGGCGGCGGCGCACCCTAGGACGTGTCCGCGGGCGCTTCCGGCTCCCCTGGCGGCTGCCGTGACCGTCACGCCGCCGGGGGCCGCCGCAACCGTGCCCCGCATATGCGTCGCGGCAAGGTACCCCCTCTCCCACCCTCCTGTCCCGAATTCGTCCGATTGCGCCGACCGCGCCGGAAGCGGCCGGTACCTGTAGATGCCATGGACGAATGGCAAGGGACCGGAAGCATCGCGGCCGTGACGCATGCCGTCACCGAGGTCGTCACCGAAGCCCAGCGGCGTCGGCACACGTCGTACGTCACCCCGGAGGGCGCCGAGTGGCTGGCCTCGGCCAGCGCCTTCCCGCGCAGCGTGCGGGCGCTGTGGTCGGCCCGTCCGACGGCGCCGAGCGTGCTGCCGTGCGGTACGGCGTTCGACGTGGTGAACCTGTCGGCGCTGTTCGGCCGCAGACTCCTGGAGCAGTTATGGGCGTCGGGCCCCGGCAGCGGCCCGGTGGCCGTGCACCGCGGGCGGCTGCTGCTGCTCGTCGCGCCGGGTACGGCGCAGCGGCTCCCGTACCTGCTGGACTGGGAGGAGTGGGGCCAGGCGGTGCCGCCGATGCTCTGTCACGGCAGCGGCGACGCGGTGACCGTACCGCCGCTGTACGCGCCGCAGGACGGCGCCGAGGCCGGCCAGGACTCCGGTTGCGATCCGGGGGCAGGGCTGTCCCGCTGGCTGGTGGCGCCCGATACCCGGCACCCCTGGCTGCCGGGCGCGGACGTGGTCCTCTGGGCGTGCGTGCGGGCGGCCAGGTCGGCGCCCGCGAAGACCGTTCCCGCCCTGGTCAGCACCCCTGGAACGGCCTGAGTCATATCGATTTCCGCTCCCCGTGGCCGGATGCTAAGGTCTACGACGTCAGCAGGCGCCGCTAGCTCAGTTGGTTAGAGCAGCTGACTCTTAATCAGCGGGTCCGGGGTTCGAGTCCCTGGCGGCGCACAGACGGTCGAAGGCCCCTCGCGGAAGCGGGGGGCCTTCTTCGTATGAACGTCCAGGCATGCGGACGCGCTGTCCGGGTGGCCGACGGCCCGCACCACGACGACCCTGGAGCCATGGTGGACTGGCTGGCCGACGCGTACCGGACGCGGATCGCGGACACCGGCCGTGAGCCGCTCTTCCTGCTGTTGGTCGGACTGATCGGCTCCTTCCTGTTCATCCGGTTCAGCGTGCGGATGATCCGGCGCGGGGTGAAGTGGTGGCCGGGCAATGTGCAGCCCGGCGGCCTGCACATCCACCATGTGGTGTTCGGCCAGGCGATGATGCTGATCGGCGGCATCGGGTCGTTCGCCGTACGCGGCGGCCCGGCGGTGCACGACGTGCTCGCGCTGGTCTTCGGGATCGGCTGCGGCCTGGTGCTGGACGAGTTCGCGCTGGTGCTGCACCTGAAGGACGTCTACTGGAGCGAGCAGGGCCGCCAGTCGGTCGACGCGGTGATCCTCGCGGTGTCGGTGATCGGGCTGCTGCTGATCGGCCAGGCCCCGCTGGGCGGATTCGCCGTCGGGGAGTCGTACCAGCAGTATCTGAGCGCCGGGGTGCTGATCGGCTTCGTGGTGGTGTGCCTGTCCAAGGGCAAGGTCTGGACGGGGCTGCTCGGGGTGATGGTGCCGGTGCTGGCGATCGTCGGCGCGCTGCGGCTGGCCCGCCCGGCCAGTCCGTGGGCGCGCTGGCGGTACACCTCCCGGCCGCGCCGGATGGCCAGGGCCGAGCGGCGCGAGGACCGGATCCACCGGCGGATGGTCGCGATGAAGACGGCCATGATGGACGCGGTGGCGGGCGCGCCGCTGCCGTCGTCGACGCCCGCGCGCAAGCCCGCGCGGCGGCCGACGATCGTGGAGCTGCCGCCGTCCAGGATCGAGACGCTGCTGGCCCGCGTGCTGCGGCCGTTGCGGCAGCCGGGTGCGGCCTTCACCGTCTGGTACCTGCGGGTGGTGTGCGCGGTCAACGCGGTGACCGGGGTGATCGCGCCGTTCCGCGACCGGGTGCGGGCCGCCTCGAACGGCGAGTTCTTCACCGCCTTCCTGGTCAGCCCCGGTTTCACCGGCGCGGTGCTCGCGCTGGTGCTGTCGGTGAGCCTGCGCCGCCGCAAGCGGGCCGCCTGGATCGTCACGACCGTGCTGACCGGCGGATACACACTGCTGTGCCTGGCCGGTGTGGCGGCGCTGCCGGTGACGCGCGGGCATCCGTTCAACTGGGTGTCGCTGGGGGTGACCGGGCTGGTGCTGTTCGCGCTGCTGGTGTCCAGGACGGTGTTCAACGTGCGCGGCGAGCGGGGCAATGTGGCGCTGGGGCTGACGACCTTCGTCGTCGGCGGCGCGGTGGCGATCGGCCTCGGCACGCTGCTGGTGCACGCGACGGACGAGCTGCCGCCGCGCCAGTGGGGGGCCAGTACGCGGTACACGCTGGTGCGGGTGCTGACGGTGTCCGGTCTCTTCGACCTGCCGGAGATCCGGGTGCCCGGCTGGACGGACCTGGCGATCAACGTCCTGAGCGTCGCTCTGATGCTGCTCATCCTGCTCGCCTTCTTCCGCTCGCCGCGCGGCCGGGACCGGCTGCTGCCCGCGGACGAGCGGCGGCTGCGGGCGCTGCTGCGGGTGTACGGGCGGCGCGACTCGCTCGGCTACTTCGCGCTGCGCCGCGACAAGGCGGTGTCCTGGACCCCGGAGCGGGACGCGGCCGTCCTCTACCGCGTGGTGAACGGGGTCGCGCTCGCCTCCGGTGACCTCGTCGGCGACCGGGCGGCCTGGCCGCGGGCCGTCGACCACTGGCTGGACACGGCGCGGCGGCACGCCTGGGTCCCGGCCGTCACCAGCGCGGGGCCCGCGGCGGCCGTGGTGTACGAGGCGGCCGGTTTCCGCGCGCTGCCGTCCGGTGACGAGGCGGTGGTGGAGGCGGCCTCCTTCGCCGCCGTCTTCGCCGATACGGGCTCCGCCGAGTTGAGCGCGCTGCGGCAGGCGCACGGGGTGCTCGGCGGCGCGGGCTACTCGGTGGTGCTGCGCAGGCACCGGGAGATCGCCCCGGACGAACTGCGGCGGCTGGCGCATCTGGCCGACAGGTGGCGGCGGCACCCCGCCGAGCGCGGCTTCTCCGTGGCGCTCGGGCGGCTCGGGGACGCGGCCGACGGGGACTGTCTCCTGGCGGAGTGCCTCGATCCGCACGGGCGGACCTGCGCGATGGTCACGTTCGTGCCGTGGGGGCCCGACGGGCTCACCCTCGACCTCATCCGGCGCGACCGGGAGTCCGGGCGGGCCCCGGTGGATTTCCTCCTCACCGAGGTGCTGCTGCGCGCCGCCGCCGGTAGGGCTCCGCTGGGCGCGGTCACCCGCGTGTCCCTCAACTTCACCGCCTTCCGCGGCGCCCTGTCCTCACGGCTGCGCCGCGCCCCGCTGCGGCTTCTCGCCCGCCTCGGGCAGGTCGCCGCCCGCGAGCGGGGCTACGCGGCGTTCGCGCCGCGCTGGCAGGCCCGCTATGTGCTCTTCGAGCGGAGAGCCGACCTTCCGCGGGTGGCTGCCGCCAATGCCATCGCCGAGGGGTTCCTCACCGGACCCCGTCTCCGCCACCGCGGCACCCTCCTCACCCCTGAGGACGGTGCTCCCTAGCCCGGAGCCGTACGCCTGGGGAGGCGCGTCACGCCGGGTTGGGGAAAGCTGAAGGCGCCAGGTGCGTGGGAGGAGAGGCGGAGCCGATGCCCGGGAAGGTGGCGTGGGGGCGGGTGGCGCCCAGGATTCCGGGCTGGTTCGGAGAATTCTTCGGGATTCTGGCCCTGTTCTGCGCCACCCTGGCCGTCGTCTCCCCGTTGCGGCCCCTGCTGGACCCGGTGCGCCGGTGGGTGGAGATCCTGACGGTGCCGGCGTCGCCGAATCTGGCGTACGCGGCGTTCCTGGTGCTGCTGGGCGGCGCGATGGCGGCCCGCAAACGGGTGGCGTACTGGATCGTGGCGGTCTTCCTCGGTCTGACCGTGGTGGCGAATCTGGTGCTGATCGCGGTGCGCGACTGGAGCGCGATCCCGGCGCTGCTGATCACGGGCACGGTGCTGGGCGCGGTGATCGCCGCGCGGGGCGAGTTCTCGGCGCGGGTGCGCAAGGGGGCGTTCTGGCGGGCGCTGCTGGTGCTGGTGTGCGGGCTGGCGATCGGGGTGCTGCTGGGGTGGGGGCTGCTGACGCTGTTCCCGGGGACGCTGGAGGGCGGGAACCGGCTGCGGTGGGCGGTCAACAAGGTGGTCGGCGGGGTGAACGACCTGCCGGACATCGGCAGGCCGCCGTACTGGACGAATTTCTGGCTCGGCCTGTTCGGCGCGGCGGCCCTGCTGTGCGCGGCGGCGGCGCTGTTCAGGTCGCAGCGGATGGAGGCGGCGCTGCGGGGGGACGACGAGGACCGCATCCGGGCGCTGCTGGCGCGGTACGGGGACAAGGACTCGTTGGGCTACTTCGCGACGCGGCGCGACAAGTCGGTGGTGTTCTCGCCGAGCGGCAAGTCCGCGGTGACGTTCCGGGTGGAGGTGGGGGTCTGTCTGGCCAGCGGTGATCCGCTGGGCGACCCGGAGGCGTGGGGTCCGGCGATCGACGCGTGGCTGGCGCACGCGGGGGCGTACGGCTGGGTGCCGGCGGTGATGGGCGCGGGCGAGGAGGGCGCGAAGGCGTACGCGCGGGCGGGGCTCGGCGCGCTGGAGCTGGGCGACGAGGCGATTCTCGACGTGACGGACTTCGACCTGGCGGGCCGCGAGATGCGCGGTATCCGGCAGGCGGTGCACCGGGTGCGGCGGACCGGGGCGACCACCCGTATCCGGCGGCACCACGACCTGTCGCCCGAGGAGTTGCGGGAGGTCGAACGGCTGGCGGACGCCTGGCGGGACACCGACACCGAGCGCGGCTTCTCGATGGCGCTGGGGCGGCTCGGCGACCCGGCGGACGGCGAGTGCCTGCTGGTGGAGGCGCTGGACGACAAGGGGCGGGTGACCGCTCTGCTGTCGTTCGTGCCGTGGGGGCACGACGGGGTGTCGCTCGACGTGATGCGGCGGGACCGTACGGCGCCCAACGGGATCATGGAGTTCATGGTCACCGAGCTGGCCGCGGGCGCGGGCGCGCTGGGTGTCCGGCGGGTCTCGCTGAACTTCGCGGTGTTCAGGTCCGCTTTCGAGGAGGGCGCCCGGATCGGCGCGGGGCCCGTCCTGCGGATGTGGCGGCGGCTGTTGCTGTTCTTCTCCCGCTGGTGGCAGCTGGAGGCGATGTACCGCTCGAACGTGAAGTACCAGCCGCACTGGTACCCGCGGTACCTGTGTTACGCCGACGGCAAGGACATGGCCAGGATCGGCCTGGCCTCGGGCATCGCCGAGGGTTTCGTGGAACTCCCGAGCCTGCGCTTCCGGCGCCGCCGCCGGTCCGCGGCGGGCGGTACGGGAGCGGGCGCGGTGGGCGGTACGGCGGTGGCCGGTGCGACGGCGGGCGTGGTGGGCGGTACGGCGGCGGGGATGACGACGGCGAGCGTGACGGCCGCCGCGGCCGAGCGCGGCCGTCACGCCCCCGCGGACCCGCACGGCCCCGCCGAGCAGGTCCGTGTGCGCCTGGCCAAGGTCGAGGGAATGCGGCGCGACGGCGTCGACCCGTATCCGGTGAGCGCGGGGCCGACGCACACGCTGGCGGTGGCGCGTACGGCGGGGGCGGGCAGCGCGGTGGCGGTCGCGGGCCGGGTGCTGCGGGTGCGCGACCACGGCGGGGTCGTCTTCGTGACGCTGCGGGACTGGTCGGGCGACCTCCAGATCATGCTGACCAGGGATCGTCTCGGACGGGACGGTCTGCGGGAGTTCGAGTCGGGCGTGGACCTCGGCGACCTGCTCCGGGTCGAGGGGGCGATGACGGTCAGCCGCAGCGGTGAGCCGACCGCGGAGGCGTACTCCTGGACGCTGACCGGCAAGTGCCTGCACCCGCTGCCGGACAAGCGGCGCGGCCTGACCGACCCGGAGGCGCGGGTGCGGCAGCGCTATCTGGCGCTGGTGGTCTCCCCCGAGGCGCGGTCCCTGCTCACCGCCCGCAGCGCGGCCGTCGGCGCGGTCCGTACGACGCTGGCCGACCGCGGCTTCCTGGAGGTCGAGACGCCGATGCTCCAGCCGGTGCACGGCGGCGCGAACGCCCGCCCGTTCACCACGCACATCAACGCCTACGACCTCGACCTGTATCTGCGGATCGCGCCCGAGCTGTATCTGAAGCGGCTGTGCGTCGGCGGGGTGGAGCGGGTCTTCGAGCTGGGCAGGACCTTCCGCAACGAGGGTGTGTCGTACAAGCACAACCCCGAGTTCACGATGCTGGAGGCGTATCAGGCGTTCGCGGACTACGACGTGATGCTCGATCTGGCGCGGGAGCTGATCCAGGCGGCGGCCGTCGCGGCGAACGGCGGGCAGACGGCCCGGCGGCCGGACGGCGCGGAGGTCGACCTGTCGGGGCGGTGGCCGGTGCGGACGGTGTTCGGGGCGATCTCGCTGGCGCTGGGCGAGGAGGTCGACGCGGGGACGCCGCTGGCGCGGCTGCGCGCGCTGTGCGACCGGGCGGGGGTGCCGTACGGCCCGGAGGACGGGCCGGCCGACGTGGCGCTGGAGATGTACGAGCGGCTGGTGGAGGAGCGCACCACCACGCCGTGCTTCTACAAGGACTTCCCGGCCGAGGTCTCGCCGCTGACCAGGCAGCACCGCACCGATCCGCGGCTGGCCGAGCGCTGGGACCTGGTGGCGTACGGCACGGAGCTGGGCACGGCGTACACCGAGCTGACCGATCCGGTGGAGCAGCGGGCCCGGCTGACCCGGCAGTCGCTGCTGGCGGCGGGCGGCGACCCGGAGGCGATGGAGCTGGACGAGGACTTCCTGACGGCGCTGGAGTACGCGATGCCGCCGACCGGCGGGCTGGGGATCGGGGTGGACCGGCTGGTGATGTTCCTCACGGGGCGGACGATCCGTGAGACGCTGCCTTTCCCGTTGGTACGTCGCCGCTGACCGTGCCGCGCGGCGGGTCGCGGGGGGTGCGCGGCCGGATTCGCGGGGGCGCGGGGCGGGTTCCCCGGGGCCGGGCGCGGGGCGGGGGGCCTTGCATCACCCGTTCGGAGCATGTTTACGGTGGTCCGCATGACGTACAAAACCGGACGATCTGGGATGTTGAGCCGCACGGCCGTACGGCGGACCGCCGCCGCGGTGGCCACCGCGGCGCTCGCCGGGACCGCGCTCGCGGCGTGCGGCACACAGCACGGCGGGGCAGCGGCCGGCGGGGCGGACGACGCGCGGGCCTCGTCGCGCGCGCCGTCGTCGACCGCGTCGGGTGAGGCGTCCGGCCCGGCCGCGGGCATCCCGTCCCAGCGGACCTCTCCGCCGGGCGATCCGTCCGGCTCGCAGCCGTCCGGACCGGATCCCGCGCAGAACGGTCCCGCACCGACCGGTCCGTCGCGGACGGGTCCCGTGCCCACCGATCCGTCCGGGACCGTCCCGTCGCAGACGGTCCCCGGGCAGCCGACCGGGCCCCTGGACCCCTCGGCCGGTCCCGCCGACCCCTCAGGGAGCCCCGCCACCGGCGCCCCGGCCGGCGAGTCGATCCAGCACTCCACCGAGGACGGCGGCAGGTCCGTCGCGCTGACCTTCGACGACGGCCCCGACCCGCGCTGGACCCCGCAGGTCCTGGCGCTGCTGGCCGCGCACCACGCGAAGGCGACCTTCTGCGAGATCGGCCCCAACGCCGCCGCCCACCCCGACCTGGTCCGGCAGATCACCACGGCGGGCCACCGGCTGTGCGACCACTCCGTGCACCACAACGAGCGGCAGAGCAGCAGGTCCGCGGCGTACAACACGCACGAGATAGTCGACGCGCAGCGCGAGATAACCAAGGCCGCGGGCGCCGGCGCGAAGCTCTGGTACTACCGGGCGCCCGGCGGCGACTTCACCCCGATGATCCGTCACATCGCCGCCGGCCACGGGCTGCGCCCGCTGGGCTGGACGGTGGACTCCCGCGACTGGGAGCGGCCCGGCACCGCCAAGGTGCTGGCGAACATCGACCGTCAACTGCGCCCCGGCTCCATCGTGCTGATGCACGACGGCGGCGGCGACCGCGCCCAGACGGTGCGGGCGCTGTCGCGGCTGCTGGACAGGCTCGACGCGCAGGGCTGGACATACAGCTTCCCCGCGCGCTGATCGTGGCGCGCGCGAGGTAGCGTTCAGGAGGCGTTCCCGCCATCCGTCGGTACCTCTTGGAGGCTTCACCATGGCAACCACCCGCACCGCGACGACCCAGTGGAAGGGCCCGCTGATGGGCGGCGCCGGGACCGTCTCGCTCGACACCTCGGGCGTCGGCTCGTACGACGTGACGTGGGCCTCCCGCGCGGAGGAGGCGAACGGCAAGACCAGCCCCGAGGAGCTGATCGCCGCGGCCCACTCCTCCTGTTTCTCGATGGCGCTCTCGCACGGTCTGGCGGGCGCGGGCACCCCGCCCGAGTCGGTGCAGACGCAGGCCGACGTGACCTTCCAGCCGGGTGAGGGCATCACCGGCATCGTCTTGACGGTGAAGGCGCGTGTCCCCGGCATCTCCGCCGGTGACTTCGAGGCGGCGGCGCAGGGCGCCAAGGAGAACTGCCCGGTCAGCAAGGCGCTCGCGGGCACGACGATCACGCTCAACGCCGAACTGCTGGACTGAGTACGGTCTCTGACGCCTGATCAGCGGCGGGTGATGTGGATCTTCCACGCGCCCGCCGCTGTCCTTCCCAGCACCTTGAAGGTCAGCCCGGACGCCTTGTCGGTGGAGCCCTCGCCGACGCTGAAGGGCGCGTCGTTCAGGGAGTTGAAGGCGCCGCTGCTGAAGTCGCAGGCGGAGGTGCGGGGATGGGTGTCCACGACGGTCACCGGGCCCTTGCCCGAGTCGACGTCGGTGCGGACCCGGTAGGCGAGCACGCCCGCGCGGCACGCGTCCTTGTCGTTGCCGAGCTGCTGCCTGGCCTCCAGGACGAAGACCCCGGTGCGGCTGTACGGGATCACGACGGCTTTGCGTCCGCCGGGGATCTCGACGGCGCCGAGTTCGTAGGTCGTGTCGGTGCGGCCGGTGACGCAGGCGATCTGGCTGTCGTCGAGCCAGCCGAGCTTCCACTTGTGCCAGGCGAACAGGTCGCCCTGCAGTCCCCAGTCGAGGGACATGCTGTCCCACTGCCCGGCGAGCGTGTCGGTGCGCGGGAAGTCGTCGGCGGCGTAGAGGTCGGGCAGGCCGAGCGCGTGGCCGTTCTCGTGGCTGAGGACGCGCGGGCCCGACTGGTCGTGGCCGTAGATGAGGGAGACCTTGTCGAGGTGGGCGCCGTCGTCGGTGGTCGCGGCGGACGCGCCGGTCCAGGTGACCGAGAGCACCGCCTCGTCGGCGGGCGGGCCCGCGTTGGGGGTGACGAGGATGTTGACCAGGTCGTAGCCGCGGAAGTCGATGGAGTGGTCGGCGACCTTGAGCAGGTCGCGCATCATCTCGGTGTGGGCGTCCCAGCCGTAGCCGCGGCCGATCCCGTACGCGCTGAAGGGCCGCGGCATCCGTATGTAGCGCAGCACCGGCGTGGACTCGTAGTCGAGGCGGCCGTACGAGCTGACGGCGTACCACTTCTTGACGGCGGGGAAGAACTCGCCGTACCGGTCGGCGGCGCTGTACTGGGCGGGCGCGTCGGGGAAGTCGATCAGCAGGGTCAGGGCGTGCAGGGTGCCGGTGGAGGGGGCGAATTCGGCGTTGGGGCCGCGGCTGGAGCTGTCGGGGAAGCCCTCGGACATGGCGACGCCGGGGACGGCCCGCAGGGCGCAGGGCCGGGCGGCGGGCGGCGGCGAGGCGTTGAGCGCGGGGGTGCGCGGGCCCGCGGAGACGGTGCTGCCGACGGCGAGCAGCCCGAGCGCGAAGAGCGCGGTGCAGCGCAGTCCGGTCCGGGTCAGCCGGCGCGGCCCCGACCCCGTCGTGGCCGGGCGGCGCGGTCCAGACCCCTTGGTGGAGGCCATGGCGTTAGCTCCTGTGGCCGGTGTCGTCGCCGACGGGCGACCCCTCGACGATCTTGACCGTCCAGGTGCCGTCCGAATTGTGGGCGGAGACCGTCACGCGGGTGGAGCCGTCGGGTACGGCGTAGGACTCCCCCACGCCCAGCGGCGCGTCGGCCAGCGGCGGGTAGACGGAGGTGGCCCGGCACGCGGAGGTGTGCGGGTGGCCGTCGATCACCGCGATGGGTCCGTCGCCCGACTCGATGTCGGAGCGCACCTTGTAGAGCAGGACGCCCTGGCGGCAGGCGGCGTGGTCGTTGCCGGTGGCGGTGCGCGCCTCGATGGCGAGGGCGGTGTCGGGCCCGGTGCGTACGACGATCAGCTTGGTGCCGCCGGGGGTCTCGTCGGGGCTGAGGTCCTGGTAGGTGGTGCCCGCGCGGGTGACGCAGCCGACCTGGTCGGAGGTGATCCAGCCGAGCTTCCACTTGTGCCAGGCGAAGGGGTCGGGCGCGAGGCCGAACTGGCTGCCCATCAGGTCCCAGTCGCCGACGTGGGTGTCCCAGTCGGCGTTGCTGCCCGCGGGCGGCCGGTAGTACAGGTCGGGCAGGTCGAAGACGTGGCCGGTCTCGTGGGCGAGCACGTTGCGGTCCGGCGGGTGCCGTTCGAAGACGGTGACGAGCCGGCGCAGCGGGGTGCCGTCGACGGTGATCGGGGTGGAGAGGTTGACGACCTTGGTGGCGTCGGAGTCGACGCCGGGCGCGTCGGGGTCGGCGACGAGGTAGACGACGTCGTAGCCGTGGAAGTCGACCACCGGGTCGGCGGCGGCGATGGCGTCGCGCAGGTAGGCGGTGCGGTCGGCGGCGTTCCAGTCGCGGCTGATCGCGTAGTCGGTGGCCGGGCGCGGCATGCGCAGCCAGCGGGTGACGGGGTGGACGCCGAGGTCGAAGCGGCCGTACGAGGCGCGGTCGAAGAAGCGGGTGGTGGCCGGGAAGTGGTCGGCGGCGACCTGCTGGGTGGTGAGGTCGGGCGCGGTGCCGGGGAAGTCGAGGAAGACCATGAGGGCCTTCATGTGGCCGGTCGGCCGGGCGTAGCCGCTCTCCCAGGTGTCGACGCCCTCGGAGTGGTGGGCGCCGGTGCGCGGCAGGAGGCAGGCGCTGCCGACGGCGGCGGACGCGGCGGGGCCGGTCGTCAGCGTCCAGGCGACCACGGCGCTGAAGACGCTGAGCGCCGCCGCGGCGGAGCGCAGGACACGCCGCCGCGCGCGGGGCGGTACGCCTATCGAGACGCCTGAGGAGCCTGACGAGCTGGCTGACCGCCGCACATGGACCTCCGGGGAGGATTCGTGAACCCGTTCGGGACACCTCCCCCACATTGCTATGGAATGTGACGATATGTCCTGTCCGACTGCTCCAGCCGGGCGGTGTGCGGGAGGCGTACGGGCGTCGCACAGCGGTCACTACGGTGCGTAATGTCCCCGGGGATGCGATCACATGAGCGATCCGTTCGGACACGTTCGGTCGATCCGTCAGCACACGTGCGGAGAATCACCACCAGGGCGCTGGAACACCAACTCCGCCAGCCCATATGATCGCGATCGAGACGAGCGCGAAGCGGGGAGCGGGCCATGGGCGGACCCTCGGGCGGCCCAGGTGTCGAGCCCGAAAGCACAGCACAAGTCATCACGCACAGTCACACCTCTGCCCCACACTCCGGCGGCGGCGCGGAACCGCAGCCGGCCGGACGGACGGCGGGGCAGGGAAGTACGGCCGCGCGGCCGGGCGACGCCGACCTGCGCGACTACCGGGCCGCCTTCGCCATCGCCCAGACCGCGATGGCGCTGCTCGCCCCCGACGGCACGGTCCTGGAGGCCAACGGCGCGCTCGGCGCGCTGCTGGGCGCCTCGCCCGAGCGGATGAGCGCCACGGGCGCCGCCGCGCTCCTCGGCCTGAGCGGCGACCGGCACGCCCGCGCCGCCTTCCACGACGTGCTCACCGGCCGCCGCGAACGGCTGCGCTGCACGCGCGGCATCACCCGCCCGGACGGCAGCACCGTGCACGCCGAGATCACGCTCTCACGCACCGGCGCGCGCCCGCTGCTGCTGTCCGTCGAGGACGTCGGCGAACGGGACACCCTGCGCGAGGAGCTGCGGCACCTGCGCATGCACGACCCGGTCAGCAGACTGCCCAACCGCGCGCTGTTCTTCGAGCGGCTGTCGGCCGCCGTCGGCGACCACGGCAGCCGGACCGGCCGGATCGGCCTGTGCTATCTGGACCTGGACGGCTTCAAGGCGGTCAACGACACGCTCGGCCACCGCGTCGGCGACGAACTGCTGGCCGCCGTGGGCCGCCGCCTGCTGGCCTGCGCCGAGCCCGGCGGGCACCTGGTGGCGCGGCTCGGCGGCGACGAATTCGCCCTGCTGGTACGGGACTCCACCGGTACGGGGCAGGCGACGGATCTGGCCGAGGCCGTACTGGCCGCGCTCCAGCCGCCGTTCGACGTGGGCGGCCACCGGCTCGCGGTCTCCGCCAGCATCGGCGTGGTCGAACGGGAGGCGGCGGGCACGTCGGCCACCGGTCTGATGCAGGCCGCCGACACCACGCTGTACTGGGCCAAGGCCGACGGCAAGGCGCGCTGGACGCTCTTCGACCCGGAGCGCAACGAGCACCGGATGACCCGTCAGGCCCTGTCCCGTACGCTGCGGCAGGCCGTCGAGCGCGGCGAATTCGTCCTGGACTACCAGCCGTTGGTCGCCCTCGACTCGGGCGAACTGCGCGGTGTCGAGGCGCTGGTGCGCTGGGAGCACCCGCACTTCGGGCGGCTGGCGCCCAACCGCTTCATCGGTCTCGCCGAGGAGGACGGCTCCATCGTCCAGCTCGGCCGCTGGGTGCTCGCCGAGTCCTGCCGCCAGGCCCGCGCCTGGCAACTGGCCCACCCCGAGGCGCCGTTGGTGGTCAGTGTCAACGTGGCCGTACGCCAGGTCTGGGACTCCGACCTGGTCGCCGACGTCGCCGCGATCCTGGCCGACACCGGTCTGCCGCCGCGGCTGCTCCAGTTGGAACTCACCGAGTCCGCCGTGATGGGCTCCGCCGGCCGTCCCCTCCAGGCGCTGCACGCCCTGGACGAGATGGGCGTACGGATCGCCATCGACGACTTCGGCACCGGTTACTCCAACCTCGCCTACATGAGCCGCCTCCCGGTCTCGGCCCTGAAGCTGGACGGCTCCTTCGTGCAGGGCTTCCGCTCCGCGGAACACCCCAACCCGGCCGACGAGACGATCGTCGAGGCGCTGGTCGAACTGGCCCACCGGCTCGGTCTTACGGTGACGGCGGAGTGCGTAGAGAACGCGGAGCAGGCGGAGCGCCTGCGGCGGATCGGCTGCGACACGGGCCAGGGCTGGCACTACTCGCGCCCCGTGGCGGCGGCGGCGATCTCCGCGCTGCTGGACTGAGGCGGCACGCGCCGCGGGACCGGGGCGGTACGCGCCGCGCGACGGCGGCACGCGGAAGGGGCCCGCGTCCTTGGGGGGAGAAAGGACGCGGGCCCCGGGTCATGCGGTCAGGAGGTGAGCCGCGTCAGCAGGCCCCGAGGTCCTGCCACACGCCCCATTCCCCGGTCGTACCGGGCTCCTCATTGGTGGTCCACCACTTGGCGTTCCACTTGTGGCCCTTCCAGGAGACCTGGTTGCCACCGACGTAGACCGCGGAGGCGGACCAGGACGGCAGGGTGCAGGTGCCGCCCGGCGGGGTGGTCGGAGGCGTGGTGGGCGGGGTCGTCGGCGGCGTCGTGGGGGGCGTCGTCGGCGGGGTGGTGGGAGGCGTGGTCGGCGGGGTGGTCGGCGGCGTGGTGGTCGTGCCGCAGCCGGACGCGGACCCGTTGGTCGCCGTCACGATCTTGTTGAAGAGGGTGGCGGCGGGATCGAGGTCGAGCAGCGAGTACATCATCGAGCCGGCCAGGTTGTGGCAGTGCGCGTAGTCCGCCTTGGCCTGGATCGCCTGGGCGCCGAGGCCGGTCCAGAACTCGGTCCCGTTGTAGAACCAGTTGGCCTGGGTGCTCGGGTCGTAGAACGTCGTGGAGGCGTTGTCCACGAGCCCGGTGAGCTCCTTGTAGTACGCGGTGCCCGCGACCTGGCTGATGCCGCGCGCCGGGGCGGGGCCCGAAGCGGACTGGTACAGGCCGTGGTTGCTGCCCGCGGGTACGCCGGTCCAGCCGCGGTAGTACAGCGGGTAGCCCATGGTGATCTTCGTGGACGGGAAGCCGCCCGCGATGCCGTAGGCCGAATTGCCGTTGATCCACGCGTTGATGGCGTGATCGGTGCTGTACTTCTCGGTGCCCGGCGGGATCGCCGTGGACGGGTCGGTCGGCGACTGGTACAGCGGGTCCTGGAGGTTGGTCGGACCGGTCGCGTCCCAGGCTCCGTGCATGTCGTACGTCATGATGTTCGCGTAGTCGAGGTACTGCCCGACCTTGTTGGTCTCGATCTGCGCGATCTTGTCCTGGCCGGCCGGGAGCGCGGCGGTCAGCAGCATCTTCTTGTTGCCGTTGGCCGTGCCGTACGCGTTCAGCTCGGTGCGGAACTCCGCGAGCAGCGCGGTGAAGTTGGCCTTGTCGTTGGGGCTGTAGTGGTTGCCCACGTGGCCGTTGGGCGAGCCGGGGTACTCCCAGTCGATGTCGAAGCCGTCGAAGATCCCGGCACCGCTGCCGGGGCCGCCGTAGCCGCCCTGCACGGGCAGATTGCCCTTGATGAACATGTCGATGCAGGAGCTGACGAACTTCTTCCGGCTGGCGTCCGTGGCCGCCACGTCGGAGAAGTACTTGGAGTAGGTCCAGCCGCCGATCGAAGCGACGATCTTCAGGTTGGGGTGCTTCGCCTTCAGCTTCTTGAGCTGGTTGAAGTTGCCGACGATCGGCTGGTTCCAGGTGTCGGCGACACCGTCCACGCTGATGTCCGCGCCGAACGACTTCTGGTAGTCGGCGAAGGAGTCGCCCGCGCCGTCACCGGCGTTGGGGTTGGACTCGTTCGTGGAGTCCGACGCCTTGGTGGCCTCGAAACAGGTCAGGTTCGAGGGGTCGATGTTCTCGAACGAGTAGTTGAGGATGTCGAGTTTGCCCGCCACCCCCGACGTGTCGAGGTTCTTCGGGTAGTAGGCGTTGCCGTACACGCTCCACTGGTCGTAATAGGCGATCTTCACGCCGCCGCTGCTCGCGGCGGCGGCCGCGGGCTTGGCGGCGGCGGTGGTGTCCGCCTGGGCTGTGCCCACTCCGGCGACGAGCGCGGTGAGCGCTCCGGCGGTGAGGGCGGCGGTCGTGACGGCTGCCACGATCGCTCTCTTCCTGGACTGCACGAGTACCTCCGGGGGGAGAGGGAGGAACAACAGGGGGCTGGTGAATGGATAACCCCTCGTCAAGTGCACGTCAATGGTCTGAACCAGACTTGGACTAGACCAATCCTGCGGAAGGCGACCGGCCGGTAGCGTTCCGCGACAACGGCAAAGCCGCTCGTCAACCGGGTGACAAGCGGCTTTAACGCTGACTTAAGGCTGGTCAGGGGCCGTCGCGCGACGTTGGACCACGCACCGGCCGGAAATGAGTCTTTAACCGGCGGCGACCTCGGAGGAGACACCCGACGGGGCCTCGGCGGAGGCCGTCGCGATGTCCTTCGGGAAGCCGTACGCGTCCGCGATGAGGTCGTAGGAACGCAGCCGGACCGACGGCGTGTGCGCGTTGGCGGTGATCACCAACTCGTCGGCGCCGGTGCGGTCCACGACCTGGTCGAGTCCGGTACGCACCGTGTCCGGGTCGCCGTGGATGATGTTCACCAGCCACGAGTCCACGAAGTCCCGTTCCGCCGGGCTGAATTCGTACGCCTCGGCCTCCTCGGGCGTCGGCACCAGGCCGGGGCGTCCGGTGCGCAGCCGCAGCATGCTCAGCGCGCCGGAGAGCACCTGGCGGCGCGCCTCGGCCGGGTCGTCGGCGGCCAGCGCGGCGACGCCGATCGAGGCGTAGGGGCGGTCCAGGATCTCCGAGGGCCGGAAGGACTCGCGGTAAAGGGCCAGCGCGGGAACGGTGTTGGCGGCCGAGAAGTGGTGCGCGAAGGAGAACGGCAGGCCGAGCGTGCCCGCCAGTCGCGCGCTGAAGCCGGAAGAGCCCAGCAGCCACACGCTCGGGCGGCCCGCCGACTGGACGCCGCCGGGCGCCGTGCCCTGCACCGGGCCGGGAATGGCGTGAATGCGCGCGTAGCGGTGCCCGTCGGGGAAGTCGTCGTCCAGGAACCGGGTCAACTCCGCGAGCTGCTGCGGGAATTCGTCCGCGCCCTCGTGCAGCCGGTCGGTGCGGCGCAGCGCGGCGGCCGTCGCGCCGTCGGTGCCGGGCGCGCGGCCGAGACCGAGGTCGATCCGGCCGGGGGCCAGCGCCTCCAGGGTGCCGAACTGCTCGGCGATCACCAGCGGCGCGTGGTTGGGCAGCATCACCCCGCCGGAGCCGAGCCGCAGCGTGCGGGTGTGGGCGGCGAGGTGGGCGAGGATCACCGCGGGCGAGGAGCTGGCGACGCCCGGCATCGAGTGGTGCTCGGCCACCCACATCCGGTGGTAGCCGCGGGTCTCCGCGGTCCTGGCGATCTCGACGCTGGTGCGCAGCGCGTCGGTGGCGGTGAAGCCGCTGCCGACGGTGGCCAGATCCAGTACGGACAGCGGTACGGGGGCGGTGCCGCGGACCGGGCCGCGGATGCCCCGGCCGCGGAGCGTACCGGTGTCGCCGTCCCGGCCGTCCGTACGGGACCGGCCGTCCGTAGCGGACCGCCCGTCCGTTCGTTCGCCCTGCTGTTCGCCCTGTCGTTCGTCACCCACGGCGGGCGCCTCCTCGATCGTCTCCGTGCCCATGTCTGCCCCACCCCTGCTCGACCGACAACCGGAGCCCGCGTCCGGTTATTCCCGGGCGCGGATTGTACGGTTCCCCCGCCGTTTCCTTTTCGGGTAATGACGTCGGCATATGCCAGGGTGGCCCCTTCCTGCATATACGCTTGAAGAGCCCCGGATAACCGGCCAACCGCCTCTACCTGAAACGGGATTGGGGCTATCGTGGAGACCGGCCCAGCCGCCGGGTCCGGTCGTCTCGGATACCCGTCCGTGACCGGCGGCGACAGCCAGGACGCAAACGGTCATACCTGCAGGGGGCTACCGTGGCGCTTGAACACCGACAGATCGAGCCGGTGTACGCGGTCCAGTACGCGCTGCGCGTGCTCGAATCCGTCGACACCCATCGGCACGGCGTCACCGCCGAACAGTTGGCCCGCGAAATCGGTGTGCCGCTGGACTATCTCTCCCATCTGCTGGCAATGCTGCGCCGCGAGCGTTATCTCGGATTTCTGCCCGGCGGCGGATATGTCATCGGCGAGTCCATGGTGCTCCTCGGCGCCGCCAACCGCGACCACGCCCTCGCGGAGAAGCTCCAGACGGTCCTGGCCGAACTGCGCGACGAAGTGGGCGCGGCCGTCTACTTCAGCCGGTACGACGACGGCGAGGTGCACGTCATCGACTTCGCCGACGGCCCCAACGCGCCGAAGGTCAACGAGTGGGTGGACTTCCGCTCCTCCGCCCACGCCAGCGCGGTCGGCAAGTGCCTGCTCTCGCAGCTCGACCACGACGGCCGGATGGAACACCTCTCGCGGCACCGCCCGGCCCGGCTGACCTCGCGCACCGTCGTGGACGACCGCGTCCTGCTGACCAAGCTCGAACGGCAACCGACCTCGGTGCCCACGCTCGACCTCCAGGAATACGCGGTCGGCACCGTCTGCGCCGCGATCCCGGTCACCATCGGCAAGACGGTCGCCTGCCTCGCGCTGTCGATGCCGTACGCCCAGGCCCACCGCCTCAAGCCCGCCGTGGACACCCTCCACACCCGCGCGGCCCCGGTCCTGCTCTCCTTCAGCATCTGATCCGCCACGGCACAGGCTCGGCACGGCGAAGACCCGGCACGGCGAACGTTCGGTACGACAAAGGCCCCCCGTGTGTACGGAGGGCCTTCGTGGGCAAGTGCGCCGCCAGGGACTCGAACCCCGGACCCGCTGATTAAGAGTCAGCTGCTCTAACCAACTGAGCTAGCGGCGCCTGCTGACGTGGGAGATCGTACCCGATGGTCGGGGCCGGGCTCAAAGCGGCGGCGGATTGCCGCCAGGCGGAATCGCGCCACCGCCGATCCGTGCGGTGGCGGGCGTACGGCCGGTAGATCATGTGCATGACTTCGACTCGACGCCGGATCACCGTACCGGCGGGCACCACCGTGCTCGCCCTCGGTACCGCACTCCTGCTGCCCACGGGCCCCGCCGCCGCGGCGACCCCCGCGGCGGCCCCGCGGTCCGCGCCCTCGTCAGCCAACTCCACCCCCTCCGCCACCTCGACCACCGTCACCCTGCTCACCGGCGATGTCGTGCACATCGCCGACGGCCCCGGCAAGCAGGACACCGTCACCGTCGACCGCGCGCCCGGAGCGCGGGGGATCGTACGGATCCAGCAGTACGGCGGTGACACGTACGTCATTCCCGACGAGGCGGAGCCGCTGCTGGCCGCGGGGAAGCTGGACCGGCGGCTGTTCGACGTGTCCGCCCTGGCCGCGATGGGCTACGACGACGCGCACAGCGCCGGACTGCCGCTGATCGCCACCTGGACCGACGCCGCCCGCACGGCACGGTCGCAGCCCGCGGCTCCGGCCGGCGCGAGCACCGTACGGACGCTGCCGAGCATCGGCGGCGCGGCCCTGAAGGCCGACAAGAAGCGGTCCCGCGCCTTCTGGACCGGCCTGGCGGGCCCGGCGGGCAACGCCCGTTCGCTCAACGGCGCCACCGGCATCGACAAGCTGTGGCTCGACGGCCGGGTGACGGCCGACCTCAAGGACTCGGTGCCGCAGATCAACGCGCCGCAGGCGTGGGCCGAGGGCTACGACGGCGCGGGCGAGAAGGTCGCCGTCCTGGACACCGGCGTGGACGACACCCACCCCGACCTGAAGGACCGGATCGCCACCGAGCAGAGTTTCGTGCCCGGCCAGGCCGTCACCGACGGCAACGGCCACGGCACGCACGTCGCCTCCACCATCGCGGGCAGTGGCGCGGCCTCCGACGGCAGTTACAAGGGCGTCGCGCCGGGCGCGAAGCTGCTGGTCGGCAAGGTGCTCTCGAACGAGGGCGAGGGCCAGGACTCCTGGATCATCGCGGGCATGGAGTGGGCCAAGGCCCAGGGCGCCGACGTGGTGAGCATGAGCCTCGGCTCCCCGATACCCGACGACGGCACCGACCCGATGGCCCAGGCCGTCAACTCCCTGTCGGCGAACGGCGGTCCGCTGTACGTGATCGCCGCGGGCAACTCCTACGGCGCGGGCACCATCGGCGCCCCCGGCTCGGCGCGCGACGCGCTGACCGTGGCGGCCGTCGACAAGTCCGACCAGCGCGCCGACTTCTCCAGCATGGGCCCGCTGAGCGGCGGTTACGGTCTCAAGCCGGACCTGTCGGCGCCCGGCGTCGACATCACCGCGGCGATGCCCGGCGGCGGCTACCAGACGATGTCCGGTACGTCGATGGCCACCCCGCACGTGGCGGGCGCCGCCGCGATCCTCAAGCAGCGGCACCCCGACTGGACCGCGGCGCGGCTCAAGGACGCGCTGATGAGCACGTCCAAGGTGCTCGCCGACTACACGCCGTTCGAGCAGGGCACCGGCCGGGTCGACGTACTGGCCGCGGTCGACTCACCGGTCCAGGCCACCGGTTCGGTCGACACGGCCGTCTACTCCTGGCCGCACGACGGCGCGGCCCCGGCCACCCGCGTGATCACGTACCGCAACAGCGGCAAGGCCCCGGTCACGCTGGATCTGGCGACGGACACCAAGGACCCGGCGTACACGCTGTCGGCGCCGTCCGTCACCGTGGCCGCGGGCGGCAGCGCGGACGTCACGCTGACGCTCGACCCGGCCGGGGTGCCGTCGGCGACCACCTTCTCCGGCCAGGTGCTGGCGACCGACGCGGCGACCGGACACGTCGTCGCGCACACCGGCTTCGCGCTGGAGAAGGAACAGGAGCTGTACGACTACACGGTCAAGCTGCGCGGCCGGGACGGAAAGCCCGCCGCGGGCACCGTCGTGCTGGCGCAGGAGGGCAACCCCAACCCGTCGCCGGTCGCGGTCGACGGCGAGCGCACGCTGCGGCTGGCGCCCGGCACGTACATGGCGTACGCGGAGATCGACGTGGCAGGCGACGCGCCGGACTCGCTGGGCCTGGCCGTGCTGATCAACCCGGAGACGGTGCTCAGCAAGGACACCACCGTCACGCTCGACGCGAGCAAGGCGCGCAAGGTCAGCGCGGCCGTGCCGGGTCAGCGGACCCAGACGCGGCAGCTCCACGTGGACATCGCCCGCACCTTCGCCGACGGCGAGGTCGTCCGTGACGCGGCGGTCCTGCCGCTGACGTACGACACGCTGTACGCGTCGCCGACGGCCAAGGTAGGCAACGGCACCTTCGACTTCCTGACCCGCTGGCGGCTCGGCGAGCGGCAGGTCGCCGTCACCGGGCGCGGGCAGGACCTGGACACCACCCCGCAGCCCGGCGCCACCGTCACCGACGGCAAGGGCACGCTCCGCGCGGTCTACGCCGGGCAGGGCGGCGCGGCCGACTACCGGGGTCTGGACGCCAGGGGCAAGGTCGTGGTGGTCGAGCGCTCCGACGCCGTCACGCCGGTCCAGCGTGCCGCGGCGGCGACCGCCGCGGGCGCGAAGCTGCTGATCGTCGTCAACGACGGCCGCGGCAGGCTGCTGGAGTCCTACGCCGACCCCGACAACGGCTACCAGGACACGCCGCTGACCGTGGTCTCCGTCCAGCAGGGCGCGGGCGCGAAGCTCGTCGCCGACGCCAAGGGCGGCAAGCTCTCGCTGAGCGTCGAACAGCGCGAGTACACCCGGGTCGTCTACGACCTGCTCGACCAGCACGACGGCACCATCCCTGACCGCTCCCTGGCCTACACCCCCGACCCCAGGCGCGACCTGGCCAAGGTCACCGCCACCTACAACGGCGACCGCGCCCGCGCGGGCGCCGGCTTCCGCTACGACATCCCCGCCTGGGGCTACGGCATCGGTTTCGCCGAGCAGGAGTCCTACCCGGGCACCCGTACCGAGTACGTCTCGCCCGAGCACGGCGCCGGATTCTGGTACGAGGACCACTCCGTCTACGACGCGGACTACAGCAACCAGCTCCTGGAGGAGCGCGGCGGCAACGACTCGTTCACACCGGGCCGTTCGTACGCGGTCTCCTGGTTCGGCGGGATCTTCCGGCCGCGCCTCGGCTCCGCCTTCTGGGGGCCGAACCGCTCGTCGTACAACGACATCCAGTTCAACATCACGCCGTGGACGGACGGCGGCGCGGGCCACTCGGGCGACATGCCCGCCGACGAGTACGACGGCCGCACCACCTACGCCGCCTACCAGGGCGACACCCTCGTCGCCCAGGGAGTCGGCCGGGCGGGCGGCATCTGGGACCAGCCCGCGAAGAAGCTGCCCTACCGGCTGGTGCTCGACTCGGCGCGGGACGCCAAGGAGTGGCGGACCTCGATCCGTACGCACACCGAGTGGAACTTCGTCTCGGGGCCGCTGCCCGAGGGCGTCGGCCAGGACGACGTCAAGCTGCTCCAGCTCGACTACGACGTGCCCACCGACACCGCGGGCGATGTGCCCGGCGGCCGGCTGATCCCGGTCGGTCTGGGGTCCACCACGCAGGAGTGGCTGGACGGCGCGACGAAGGCGGCCTCGGCGAAGCTGTCGGTCTCCTACGACGACGGCAGGACCTGGCTGCCGACGCTGCTGATCAAGGACCGCAAGGGCCACTGGACGACGCTGATCCGGACTCCGCGCGACCCCGGCGGCTCCGTGTCGCTGAAGGCGAGCGCGTCCGACGGCGCGGGCGGCTCGGTGAGCCAGGAGATCATCAGGGCCTTCGGCCTGAGGTGACCGGCTGACCCACCGGGCGGAGGGGATGGTCGGAGGGGGTGGTCGAGACCACCCCCTCCGACCACGTATGATGGTCCCCGCAAGCGCCGCTAGCTCAGTTGGTTAGAGCAGCTGACTCTTAATCAGCGGGTCCGGGGTTCGAGTCCCTGGCGGCGCACTTGCCCAGAAGGCCCTCCGCGCGAGCGGGGGGCCTTCTCCGTGTGCCCGCCGGTGTGCTCCGCACGGGTGGTCCTGGGCGGCGGCGGGCGCGGCAGGCGTACGGGGCGGGGCGGGCGGAGGAAGGTCGGCCCGTGCTGGGGCTGATCGTGGGTCATTTCGTGCTGGCGGGTTTCGCGGGGGTGTTCACGCGGTGGTGGGGCCGCCGGGCCTTCCTCGTGCTCGCCGCCGCGCCCGCCGCGACCGCCGTCTGGGCGGCCCTCCAGTGGAACGCGGTCGCCAACGGCCGGGTGCGCGAACAGACCTGGCACTGGGCCCCCGCCCTCGACCTGGAGATCGCGCTGCGCCTCGACGCGCTGAGCCTGCTGCTCGCCGTCCTCGCGGGCGGCGTCGGCGCCCTCGTCCTGGTCTACTGCGCCGGGTACTTCCGCGACGACGAGCCGGGACTCGGCGGCTTCGCGGGCACCCTGACCGCCTTCGCGGGCGCCATGCTCGGCCTCGTCCTGGCCGACGACCTGATGCTCCTGTACGTCTTCTGGGAGCTGACCACCGTCCTGTCCTTCCTGCTGATCGGCCACAGCGCCGAGAAGAAGGCCAACCGGCGTTCCGCCCTCCAGGCCCTGGTGGTCACCACCGCGGGCGGCCTCGCCATGCTCGTCGGGCTGCTGATGCTCGGCCACCTCGCGGGCACCTACCGGCTGTCCGCACTGATCGCCCACCCGCCCGCCACCGGTCCCGCCGTACGCGTCGCCCTCGTCCTGGTCCTCGCGGGCGCCCTGTCCAAGTCCGCCGTGTGGCCCTTCAGCCTGTGGCTGCCCGGCGCGATGGCCGCGCCCACCCCCGTCAGCGCCTACCTGCACGCGGCGGCCATGGTGAAGGCCGGTGTCTATCTCGTCGCCCGCCTCTCCCCCGCCTTCGCCCCCGTCGGCCCCTGGCGCGCCCTCACCGTCGGCCTCGGCCTGGCCACCATGCTCCTCGGCGGATGGCGCGCCCTGCGCGAATTCGACCTCAAACGGATCCTCGCCTACGGCACCGTCAGCCAACTCGGCTTCCTCACCGCCCTGGTCGGCACCGGCTCCCACAACGCCGCTCTCGCCGGAGTCACCCTCCTGTTCGCCCACGCCCTCTTCAAGGCCGCCCTCTTCCTCGTCGTCGGCGCCGTCGACCAGACCACCGGCACCCGCGACATCCGCCGCCTGTCGGGCCTGGCCCGCACCTCCCCCCTCCTGTGCGCCGCCGCCACCCTCGCCGCCGCCTCCATGACCGGCCTCCCCCCCTTCCTCGGCTTCCCCGCCAAAGAAGCCGCCTTCGACGCCCTGACCCCCCTCCCCCTCTCCCTGTCCGTCCTCGGCTCCGCCCTGACCGTCGCATACACCCTGCGCTTCCTGTGGGGCGCCTTCGGACCGAGCGAGGCGGTCCGCGAGGCACCGTCAAGCGCGAGCGAGCCCCCTGCCGCCCCTCCCCCCGCAGCCGCCGACGTACCGGAGGGGACGGGCCGGGGTGCCCCCGCAGATTTGCGTGCCGACAGGGCGGCGACGGATGCGCAGGAGCAGGCAGCACGCAGCTCGAGGAGGTACCCCGGCCCGGGACCGACCCGCCCACGCACGGGAGCCGCCCACACGGCCAGCGCACACACACCCCGCCCACACACGGCAGGCCCACACCTGAAGGGCTGGGAAAAGGCGGTGCCCGTAGGAACGCTGGCACTCGCCGGGACGGTCCTCGGCCCCTACGTCACCCACCTCGAACCGCTGCTCGGGCAGTACGCCCACTCCGTACCGGAAGCGGACGGCGCCACGCCGTACCACCTGGCGCTGTGGCACGGCTGGGGCACCCCCCTGGCCCTGTCCCTGGTCGCCTGGGCCCTGGGCGCAGCCCTCTTCGCGGCGAACACCCCCCTGATCCGGCTCGCCCGGAAAACGGCCCTCCCCACCGCCGAAGCGGCCTTCGCCCGCATGATCCGCGGCACCGAATGGTTCGCCCTCCAGCTCACCGGCACGGTGCAACGCGGCTCCCTCGCGGTCTACTTGACCACCGCCCTCCTCGTGTTCACCGGCACCGAGTCGTACGCCCTGGTCCACGACGCCCCCTGGCACACTCCCGGCGGCGGCCCCCGCCTGGCGGACGACGCGGCGCAGGCCGCCGTGGCGGTCGCGGTGATGGCGGCGGCGGTGCTGTGCGTGACGGCCCGGCTGCGGATGAAGGCGGTGGTGCTGGCGGGCACCACGGGCTACGGCACGGCGGTGCTGTTCGTGCTCCAGGGCGCCCCCGACCTGGCCCTGACGCAGTTCACCGTGGAGACGGCCAGCATCGTGGTGTTCGTGCTGGTGCTGCGCCGCCTCCCGGCGCGCTTCCCGCGCACCGCCCCGCGCCGTCGCGCGGCGAACTACGCGGTGGGCGCCGCCGCGGGCGCCCTCGTCGCGGGCCTGACGTATCTGACGGCGGCGGCCCGCCGGGCGAGCGACGCCCGCGCCGCGCTGATCGAGGCGACCGAGCACGACGGCGTGAAGAACGTGGTGGCGACGATCCTGGTGGATCTGCGCGCCTGGGACACGATGGGCGAGTCCGCGGTGCTGGCGGTCGCCGCGGTCGGCGTGACGAGTCTGCTGTTCCTGCGCCGCCGCGCGGGCTCGCTGCCACGGGCAGCGGACGGCGAGGAGCCGGGCACCGTATGGCGGGCGGGGCCGCGCGAGGCGCCGGGCCCGGCGTCACTGGCCCCCGAGCGGACCTGGCTGTCCGCGAGCGGCACCCTTGCGCAGGAGCGCCGCTCGGTGGTCTTCGAGGTGGTGGCCCGGCTGACCTTCCACCCGATCCTGGTGCTCTCCCTCTACCTGCTGTTCAGCGCGGAGAATCTGCCCGGCGGCGGCTTCACGGCCGGGCTCGTCGCGGGCCTGGCGCTGGTGGTGCGCTATCTGGCGGGCGGGCGGTACGAGTTGGCCGCCGCGGCCCCGGTGGACGCCGGTTTCCTGCTGGGCGCGGGCCTGGTCGTGTCGGTCGGTACGGGCCTGGGCGGGCTGGTGTTCGGGCGCGCGGTGCTCGACGCGGGCACGTACCACGCGCGGCTGCCGCTGTTCGGCTCGGTCCATCTGGCGAGCCCGGTGCTCTTCGACTTCGGGGTCTACCTGCTGGTGCTCGGCGTCGTCCTGGACGTGCTGCGCGGCCTGGGCGCCGAGATCGACCTCCAGATCGAACGGGACGGCCGCGGGGAGAGGGAGGTCACGTGAAGGCGACGATCGCGCTCATCGCGGTGGGCGGTGTGCTGTTCGGCTGCGGCACCGCGCTGCTGATGTCCAGACCGCTGACCCGGATCCTGCTGGGCGCGGTGCTGCTCGGCAACGGGGCGAATCTGCTGGTGCTCGCCACGTCGGGCAAGGCGGGGAAGCCGCCGCTGCTGTATCCGGGCACCGACCCGAAGGACGTCACCGACCCGCTGCCGCAGGCGATGGCGCTCACCGCGATCGTCATCACGCTGGCGCTGACGGCGTTCCTGCTGGCGATGGCGTACCGGAGCTGGCAGTTGTCGGGGAACGACGACGTGCAGGACGACGTCGAGGACATCCGGATCGCGCTGCGCGCAGAACACGAGGGCACGCGGGCGGAGTTGCGGGCCGTGCTGCGGGCGGACCGGGTGCGGCAGGCCCGCGCGGAGGAGACCGAGGACCTCGACGACGAGGTGTGGGACCACGTACTGGGGGCCGACCGGTGACCGCGTCCGACCTGCTGCCGCTGCCGGTGGCGCTGCCGCTGCTCGCGGCCGGGGTGAAGCTGGCGATCGGCCAACGGCTGCCGCGTACGCAGCGGTTCATCAGCGCGGGCGTGCTGTGCGCGGTGCTCGGCGCGTCGCTCGCCCTGCTGGTGGCCGCCGACCGGGACGGGCCGCAGGTCATGCACACCGGCACCTGGCCCGCGTCGGTCGGCATCACGCTGGTCGCCGACCGGCTGTCCGGGCTGATGCTGGTGGTGTCGGCCGCGGTCACGCTGTGCGTGCTGATCTACTCGATCGGCCAGGGCATGGCCGACCAGGACGCGGCGACACCGCTGTCCGTCTTCCACCCGGCGTATCTGATCCTGGTCGCCGGGGTCTGCGACACCTTCCTCGCGGGCGACCTGTTCAACCTCTATGTCGGCTTCGAGATCATGCTGACCAGCAGCTATGTGCTGTTGACGCTCGGCGGTACGGCGGCCCGCATGCGGGCGGGCGCCACGTACGTGGTGGTGTCGCTGCTGTCGTCGGTGCTGTTCCTCGTCGCGATCGGGATGGTCTACGCGGCGGCCGGGACGGTGAATCTGGCGCTGCTCGCCGGGCGGCTGGCCGAACTGCCCTCCGGCGTACGGCTGCTGCTGCAACTGGCGCTGCTGACCGTCTTCGGCATCAAGGCCGCCGTCTTCCCGCTGGCGGCGTGGCTGCCGGACTCGTACCCGACCGCGCCCGCGCCGGTCACCGCCGTCTTCGCCGGTCTGCTCACCAAGGTCGGCGTCTACTCGATACTGCGGACCCAGACGCTGCTGTTCCCCGGCGGGCGGCTCGCCGACCCGCTGATGCTGGTCGCCCTGCTGTCGATGGTGATCGGCATCCTGGGCGCGGTCGCCCAGACCGACCTCAAGCGGCTGCTGTCCTTCACGCTGGTCAGCCACATCGGGTACATGGTCTTCGGTATCGCGCTCGCCTCACGCGGCGGCATCGCAGGCTCCGTCTTCTACGTGGCCCACCACATCACCGTGCAGACCACGCTCTTCCTCGTCGCGGGGCTGATCGAACGGCGCGGCGGCACGACGGATCTGCTGCGGCTGGGCGGCCTGGCCCGGATCTCGCCGCTGCTCGCCGTCGTCTTCTTCGTCCCCGCCATGAACCTCGCCGGTATTCCGCCGCTGTCCGGTTTCCTCGGCAAACTCGGCCTGCTGCGCGCCGGCATCGCCAACGGGGGCGGCTGGGCGTACGTCCTGGTCGCGGGCGGCATCGCCACCAGCCTGCTGACGCTGTACGCGTTGGCGAAGGTCTGGAACCTGGCCTTTTGGCGTGCCGCCCCGCCCGATCTGTGCGAGGACGGCACCGTCCTGGAATCCGACGAGGACTCCGCCGACGCGGAGGAGGGCGGCTCGGGGCCGGCACCCGCGCCCCCGTCGCCCCCGTCGCCCGGGGAGGACTCCGGGGCGACCGCCGTGCCGCTGCCCGCCGGGGCCGCCCACGCCGCGTCCCTCAGCGGGCGGCCCATCACCACCACGGCGGCCCTCCCCGCGCCGATGCTTCTCGCCACCTGCGCCATGGTCGCGCTCGGTCTGTCGTTCACCGTCCTGGCCGGGCCCCTCACCGGCCTCGCCGATCGCTCCGCGAGCGAGCTCCTGTCCCGAACCCCGTACGTCTCGGCGGTCCTCCGCCACTGACGGTCCCCACCGGCCGGTGGTCCGGAGACAACCGGACTGCCCCGCCGGGGCGGGTGGTGACCCGCGGGAACGCGGTAATTGAGCGCGCGGTTCCCCATGCCCCCGACGGGGCGCGTCCTGCCCCGGGCGTCAGGTCCAGTGGGAGGGGCGGGGCGGGGCACCTGGCGAAAGGACGGTGGTGGAGTCGCCGCGGGCGGCGGTGAGTTGGGGCGGGGTGAGGAAGAGGGCCCCGCGCAGATCCGCCCCGCGCAGATCGGCGTCGCGGAGATCGGCACCGATGAGATCGGCGAGGCGCAGGTCGGCCCGCCGCAGGTCGGCGGCGATCAGATAGGCCCCGCGGAAGTCGGTGCCGCGCAGGTCCGCCCCGCGGAACCCGCGGCCGATGAGGTCGGCGCCGCGCCGGTCGCGGCCGGGGGTGCCGGCGCGGGCCAGGGCGCTGGCGCGGAGCAGGATCTCGTTGACGGGCGCGCGCTCGGCGGCGACGTCGAGGGCGAGCAGGGCGTCGGGGGTGCCGAGGGTGAGCCCGGAGATCCGGGCGACGGCCGCCTCTGCGGCGGCGTGCACGGGCCGGGCGGAAGGCAGCGCCAGTGTCTCGCCGAGGTAGCGGAGGAGTTCGTGGAGCTGGCGGACGACCGGCAGCAGCGCGAACATCGACCGCCCCCCGTCGGCGGCGTCGCGCCAGTCCTGCCCGCCGAAGGTGATCCGGCAGAGCTTCTGGCCCGCGCCGAAGCAGTCGTAGACGGTGCAGCCCCGGTAGCCGCGGCCCCGCAGTTCGCGGTGGATGCCGCAGCGGTGGTCGCCGCCGAGGTGCCCGCAGGGCTCCCCGGCGGCCTTGTCCGCGGCGAAGTCCGCGGAGCGGGTGAAGGCGAGGGCCACGCAGCACAGCCCGAAGCAGTTGCCGCAGTCGGCCCGCAGCTCACTCGTCTCACCCGTCGGCGTGTCCACCGGTCAATGGTGCCTCACGGCGCCGAGGGGAAGACCGCGGGCTTGGCGGGGGTGTAGAGCCAGGTCTGGAAGAAGGTGCCGAGGCGCTGCCCGGAGATCCGCTCCGCGAGCCGCTGGAAGTCGGCGATGGTGGCGTTGCCGTAGCGGTGCAGGGCGGGCCACGCCTTGAGCAGGGTGCGGAAGTCGCGGTCGCCAATGGTGTCGCGGAGCGCCTGGATGGCGACGGCGCCGCGGTCGTAGACGGCGTCGTCGAACTGGTTGTCGGGGCCGGGGTCGCCCGGCTTGACCGTCCAGAACGGGTCGTCGGCGGGGTGCGCGTCGTAGATGTCCCGGGCGAGCTGCTGTGGGGTGCCGGTGCCCTCGTGCTCGGCCCACAGGAACTGGGCGTAGCTGGCGAAGCCCTCGTTGAGCCAGATGTCGGACCAGCGTTCCAGCGAGACGTCGTCGCCCCACCACTGGTGGGCCAGTTCGTGCGAGACGACGTTGGTGTTGGCCTTGGTGGCGAAGGAGCTGGGGCTGTAGAAGACGCGGGTCTGCGCTTCGAGCGCGAAGTGCGAGGTCACGTTGGGCACGTAGCCGCCGGCCGCGTCGAAGGGGTAGGGGCCGAACCAGCCGCTGAGGAAGTCGACGATCTCGGCGGTCCGCTCCACGCTGGCGCGGGCGTTGGCGGCGGTGGCCGCGGGGAGGTCGGCGCTGTACGCGTTGATGACCGGGACGCCGGTGCGGGTGCGGCTGTGCGTGATGTCGAAGTGGCCGACGGCCAGCGTGGTGAGGTATGTGGCCTGCGGCTTGGTCTCGCGCCAGTGGTAGCTGGTCCGGCCGTCCTCGGACTTCCGCGAGACCAGCAGCCCGTTGCTGATCGCCTGGTCGCCGTCGGGGACCTTGACGCGCACGTCGTAGGTGGCCTTGTCGGCCGGGTGGTCGTTGCTGGGGAACCACCACCACGCGGATTCGGGTTCGTTGGCGGCGACTGCGCCGTCCGGGGTGCGCTGCCACGACGTGAAGCCGTAGCGCTTCACGGTGGAGGGGACGCCCGAGTACGTGACGGCGACGGTGATCCGGTGGCCCTTGGCGATCGGCCTGGCGGGGGTGATGACCAGTTCCTGCTCGCCGCTGGTGGCGAAGGCGGCGGGCTTCCCGTCGACGGTGACCCGGCTGACGGTCAGCGCGAAGTCCAGGTCGAAGCTGGTCAGTCCCTGGGTGGCGGTCGCCGTGATGACGGCGGTGCCCGACAGCAGGTCGGTGCTGGGCTGGTAGTCGAGGTTCAGGTCGTAGTGGGAGACGTCGTAGCCGCCGTTCCCGTAGGTCGGGTAGTACGGGTCGCCGATGCCGGGCGCGCCCGGCCCCGTGTCGGCAGCGGCCGCCGGGATCGCCAGCAGCAGGCCGAGGGCGGCGGCAGTGGACGCGATGACTCTCTTACGCACAGGGGTCCTCCAGCACGGTGAACGACAAGCGGCAGGTGCCAAGTGGCCGCCGCCGCGAGGCGGGTGGCGGCGGCCGAGTGGCAGGTACACGGCGACCCTAAGGAGCCCCAACCGTCCCAGCCACCCCTGTACTCACTGCTGTCGCAGAACGTTCACCCGGCGCAACACAACGGCCGGAACGTGACACCCGTGTCGTAGGCGCGTCACACGTGTCCGGTCTGCGAGCATTCGGCGGGTGCGTACCCTGCGGAGAATCCAGTGGCCGCTGGTGCTCTGGCTGGCCGTGGTCTGGGTGCTGCTGTGGGGAAAGGTCACCGCGGGCAATGTGCTGACCGGCCTGGCCGTCGGCGTCGTGCTCTGCCTGGCCTTCCCCCTCCCGCCGCTCGAACTCGAACTGCGGCTGCACCCGGTGGGCCTGGTCCGCTTCGCCGCCTACTTCCTGGCCGATCTGACGGTGGCCGGGCTGCGTACGGTCTGGCAGATCCTCACCCCGTCGCCGCTGCCCTGCGCGGTGCTCGCCGTACCGCTGCGCTCCCGCAGCGACTTGATGCTGACCGCGACGGCCGTGGCGGTCTGCGCGGTGCCGGGCAGCGCCGTACTGGAGATCCAGCGCTCCACCGGCACGCTCTTCGTCCACGTCATGGGCTCCGACAGCGCGGGCACGGACCAGGCCCGCGCCGAGGTCAGACGCCTGGAACAGCTGGTGGTACGGGCGTTCGGCACCCGCGCGGAGATCGCGGACCTGACGGCACCCGAGCCGGGTACGGGTGCGCCGTGAACTGGGTGACGGGGGTGGTGCTCGCCCTGCTGGTCGCCTCCGGCGTGATGGTCTTCGTCCGCCTGGCGCGCGGCCCCTCGATGCTGGACCGGGCGGTGGCGGTGGACGCGCTGCTGGCGGTCGTGGTGGCCGGACTCGGCGCGCGGGCCGCGGAGGCGCGCACCCCGTACACCCTGCCGGTGCTGCTGGTCCTGGCCTTCCTCGGCTTCACCGGCTCGGTGGCCAGCGCCCGCTTCATCGCGGTGCGCGGCGCGGAGCCCCCGGAGCGGCCGGGCGGGCAGGAGCCGGCGGGGTCAGGGGAGCCAGAAGGGCCGGTGGAGCCCGAGGGGGCCGAGCGGCCTGAGCGGACCGAGCGGACCGAGCGGCCGAAAAGGGATGACGGCCGGGAGGGCACGGCCGCTGACGGTGAGGAGACGGGCGGATGAGCTGGACCGCGGTGGGCGACTGGGCCGCGGCGGTGTGCCTGCTGCTCGGCGCGGGGCTGAGCTTCGTGGCCGGGGTCGGGCTGCTGAAGCTGCCCGACACCCTCACCCGTATGCACGCGGCGACCAAGCCGCAGGTGCTCGGGCTGCTGTTGGTGCTGCTCGGGGTCGCCCTGCGGTTGCGTTCCTGGGTGGATCTGGGAACGCTGGTACTGATTGGCACGTTTCAGCTGATGACTGTGCCGGTCGCGGCTCATATCGTGGGCCGCGCGGCGTACCGCACGGGCCAGGTGGACGGCGACCGGCTGGTCCTTGACGAGTTGGACGAGCGGCTGACCCGGCCGGAAAGGCCAGATAGGTTCACCGTGTGAAGAATGTCCGCGTGGTCAGGGCGCTACAGCATGTGGAGGACGAATACCTGTCACGTATGGGTATGTCGCTCCCCCTGCTGGTCATCGCGCTGGTCGTGATCGCCGATCTCGCGGCGGGCCGGGACCACTTCATCACGCCGGGCATCGTCGCCGCGCCGCCGCTGGCCGCGATCACCGTCAACTGGCGGCGGACCCTGTTCATCGGCGTGCTGGGCCTGATCGTCCAGGCGGCGCTCGCGCCCTACGACGGCATCGCCGAGATCCCCGATCACGACGTGTTCTTCGGCCAGGTCTTCGCGTACGGCTCGGTGACCCTCTTCAGCATCTACATCGCCTGGCGCCGCGAGACCGGCGCGAAGGCGTTCAGCGCCATCACCTCCGTCGCCGAGGCCGCCCAGCACGCCCTGATGCGCCCGCCCGCCCCGCGCGTGGGCGGTATCCAACTAGCCGTGCGGTACGTGTCGGCGGCCGACGCGGCGCAGATCGGCGGCGACCTGTACGCGGTGCTCGACACCCCGTACGGCGTGCGGGCGCTGATCGGCGACGTGCGCGGCAAGGGCCTGGGCGCGGTGCAGACCTCGGCGGTGGTGCTCGGCGCCTTCCGCGAGGCCGCGTTCGACGAGGGCGGCCTCGACCGGGTGGCGCGCCGGGTGGACATCAGCGTCGGCCGGCATGTGACCGGCGGGGACTTCATCACGGCGCTGTTCGCGCAGTTCGACAAGCCGGACAGCGTGGAACTGCTGCACTACGGCCATGTGCCGCCGCTGCGGGTCTCGCGGGACGGCGAGGTGGAGACGCTGTACCCGAACGAGCCATGGCTGCCGCTGGGCCTGGCCGACATGGTGGCCGAGGGGCCCACCCCGTGGCGGGTGCCGCTCATGCCGGGCGACGTGCTGGTGCTGTGCACCGACGGGGTGATCGAGGCGCGCAGCCCGCGGGACAACTCCTTCTACCCGCTGGCCGAGCGGGTCGGCCGCCTGGTCGCCGGTGCCTCGTACGACCTGGACGACGCCGTGGAGCGGGTCTACAGCGACCTGCTGGAGCACGCGGGCGGCTCGCTCACCGACGACGTGGTCCTGCTGCTGCTCGCGCCCCAGCAACGGCCCCTGCCGGCCCACCCGCAGGACCCGCCGCTCAATCCGGTGTGACCGCTGTCGTCGTGTCCCGGGCGTCCGGCGCGGGCGCCGCGTGGGTGACCGGCAGGCCGCGTGTCGCGCGGTCCAGCGCGATCAGCACCGACTCGTACGCCTCGCCCGTGGCGTGTTCCATGCCCAGCTCGCACATCCGGTTCGCCGACAGATACGCGTCGTAGCCGCGCGCCGCGACCTCCTCGGCCTCGGGGCGCGTCGCGGCCTCGGTCAGCTCCTCGTGCAGCATCCCGCGGTCGCCCGCGAAGGCGCAGCAGCCCGCGTCGTCGGGCACGACGACCTCGCGGGCGCAGGCCCGCGCGACGGTCTCCAGCGCGCCGGTGTCGCCGAGGTGCCGCATCGAGCAGGTCGGGTGCAGGACGGCGGACGCGACGGTGTCGGTGACCGTCAGCCGCGGCAGCAGGTGCTCGGCGGCCCAGACGACGGAGTCGATGACGGTCAGCTCGCCGTGCAGTTCACGGTTGGCGTCGGTGAGGTACGGCACGACGTCGCGGGCCAGGCCGAGCGTGCAGGAGCTGGCGTCGACCACGATCGGCAGCCGTCCGCCGCCGGTCCACAGCCAGGCCGCCTCCACGATCCGGTTGGCCATCACCGCGTTGCCCGCCAGGTAGCCCTTGGAGTGCCAGATGGTGGCGCAGCAGGTGCCCGTGACGTCGTCCGGGATCCACACCGGGCGGCCGGCCCGCGCGGAGACGCTGACGACGGCCTGCGGCAGCGACCCGTACCGGGTGGCCGGGACGCCGAAGACGCGGTTGACGCACGCCGGGTAGTACACGGCGGTCGCGCCGTCCTTCTCGGTGCGGGGCAGCCGGGGGGCGGCGCCGGGGATCTCGGGGAGCCATTCGGGTATCAGGTCCGGGCGTACGGCCCTGCGGGCCAGGCCGGTGCCCGCGGTCAGCGGGCGGTCGCCGACCCGGTCGCGTACCGCGTCGGCGGCGGCCACCGCGGCGCGGGCGGCGCGTTCCGCGGCCTTCCAGTGGGTGGCGACGGAGGCGGCGACCCGCTCCTCGGTACGGGAGTGCCCTGCGTGCCGGAAGTCCCGCATCATCGCGCCGGTGTCGATGCCGACCGGGCAGGCCAGCGCGCAGGTGGAGTCGCCCGCGCAGGTGTCGACGGCGTCGTATCCGTACGCGTCCAGGAGCGCCTGGAGGACCGGGGAGCCAGGCGGCTGGCGGAGCATCTCGCGGCGCAGCACGATCCGCTGTCGGGGAGTGGTGGTCAGGTCGCGGCTGGGGCAGGTGGGCTCGCAGAAGCCGCACTCGATGCAGGCGTCGGCGACGGCCTCGATGGCCGGGATCGTCTTGAGGCCGCGCAGGTGGCCGCGCGGGTCCAGGTCGAGGACGACGCCGGGGGCGAGGACGCCGTCCGGGTCGAGCAGCCGCTTGACCCGCCACATCAGGGCGGTGGCCTTCGCGCCCCACTCCAGTTCGAGGAAGGGCGCGATGTTGCGGCCGGTGCCGTGCTCGGCCTTCAGCGAGCCGTCGAAGCGCTCGACGACGGTGTGGCAGAAGTCGTCCATGAAGGCGGCGTACCGCTCCACGTCGGCGGGGTCGGCCGCGTCGAAGGTCAGCAGGAAGTGCAGATTGCCGTGCGCGGCGTGGCCCGCGACGGCCGCGTCGAAGCCGTGCCGCTCCTGGAGTTCCAGCAGCTCGGCGCAGGCGTCGGCGAGCAGCTCCGGCGGTACGGCGAAGTCCTCGGTGATCAGTGTGGTGCCCGACGGGCGGGCGCTCCCGACGGCCGCGACGAAGGCGTTGCGGATACGCCACAGGCCGGCGATCCGCGCCGGGTCGCGGGTGAAGGCGTTGTCCGCGGACGGTACGGGCGTGACCAGGCCGAGGTCGTCGCAGACCCGGACGGCGGCCCGCTCGTACGCGGCCAGCTCCGTGTCGTCGGCGGCCCGGAACTCCACCAGCAGCGCGGTCGTCTCGCGCGGCAGCACGGCCCACTCCCCGGGCACCTCGGGCACGCCCACGGCGGCCCGCAGGGTGTTGCCGTCCATCAGCTCGACGGCCTCGGCCCCCGCCTGGTTGAACAGCGGCACGGCCGCGGCGGCGGCGGGCAGCGTCGGGAAGAACAGCAGGGCGGCGGTGGCCGCCGCGCGTATCGGCAGCGTCTCGAAGACGGCCTCGGCGACGAAGCCGAGGGTGCCCTGCGAGCCGACCATCAGACCGCGCAGGATCTGCGCGGGCGTCTCGGCGTCGAGGAAGGCGTCGAGCCGGTAGCCGTTGGTGTTCTTGATCGCGTGCTTCGCGCGAATCCTGGCGGTCAGCTCCTCGTCGGCCTCGATCTCGTCCCGCAGGTCGAGCAGGCCCTGGCACAGCTCGGGCTCGGCGGCGGCCAGCGCCGCGTCGGCGTCGGGGTCGCCGGTGTCCACGAGGGTGCCCGACGGCAGGACGACGGTCATCGAGGTGACCGTGCGGTACGAGGTGCGGCTGGTGCCCGCGGCCATCCCGGACGCGTTGTTGGCGACGACTCCGCCGACCGTGCACGCGACGGCGCTGGCCGGGTCGGGGCCGAGCACCCGGCCGTGCCGGGCCAGGGTGGCGTTGGCCCGCGCGAGTACGGTGCCGGGCAGGATACGGGCCCGCGCGCCGTCGGCCTCGACCTCGACGCCGCTGAAGTGGCGGCGCACGTCCACCAGGATGTCCTCGCCCTGCGCCTGGCCGTTCAGGCTGGTGCCCGCGGCTCTGAAGACCAGGTGGCGGCGCTCGCGGCGGGCGTAGGCCAGCAGCCTGACGACGTCCTGCGCGCTCTCGGGCAGGACGACGGCCTGCGGCACGAAGCGGTACGGGCTGGCGTCGGAGGCGTAGCGCACGAGGTCGGAGACGCCGGTGAGGACCTTGTCGGCGCCCAGCAGCTCGGTCAGCGCGGCCTTGAGGCCCTGCGGTGTGCCGGTGGCCCGTGACTCCTCCACCCGGTCGGGCGCGGCGCTCGCGGGCGGCACAGGGCGCAGTGCCTCGCCCTTCGGATCGGGCACGGGCATCCGGACCTCCTCGGGCGGACCGTGGGACGTGGTGGCTTCCGGTTCTCGGTCGTGGGCGCTGGGCTCGCGGCGGTTCTCGGGTCGGCGGCTCCGGGTGCTCGGTACTCGGCTCTCGGTGCTCGGGAGGAGCCCACCGATTGCCAAGGTATGACGGACTCCGCGTTCCCGCTCGCCCCGCAGGCCCCGCGCTGCTCCGCCGTCTCCGACCTACGGCGGAGGCGCCGCGCCGACCCGACGGCGGATACTCGGCTGCGAGTCCGGCAACGGGGGCCGGGCACGAACGGGGAGCAGCGAGAATGAGCCACAGCGCGCCAGGTGATCCTTCCGGCCCTCCCACGAAGGGTCCCGCCACGAGCGGCCCCGCCTCGAACGGTCCGGCCTCGAACGGTCCCGCCACGAGCGGCCCTTCCGGTGTCCGGCCCGGCGCTCCCGCCGACTCCCCGGCGCCCGAGCCGTACGCCGCCGCGCTCGGGGCGGCCTTCGTGGCCGTGGCCGACACGCTCGACGGGGGCGGCGCGGTCGGGGACGTGCTGGTCGGGCGGTGTGTCGGGGTGCTCGGGGCGGCGGCGGCCGGGCTGCTGCTGGTGGCGGAATCGCGCGGGAGCGCGGAGCCTGAGGTGGTCGCGGTCACGGACGAGGCCGTACGGGCGCTGGTCGCCGCCGAGGGCCCCGGCCGGGAGTGCCACCGCGCGGGCGCGCCAGTGCGCGCCGACGTGCTGGGCGCGGCGGCGGGCCGCTGGCCCGATTTCACCGGGGCCGCGCTGGCCGCGGGCTACGGCGCCGTCCTCGCCGTCCCCATGCGCTGGCGCGAGGAGACCATCGGCGCCCTGACGCTGTTCCGTACGGCGCCCGGCCCGCTCCCCGACGGCTACGCCGAGCTGGCCCAGGCGCTCGCCGACGTCACCACCATCGGGGTGCTCCAGCGCCGGGTCAGACGGCAGCGCGAACAGCTCGCCGACCAGCTCCAGTCCGCCCTGGAGAGCCGGGTCCTGGTCGAGCAGGCCAAGGGGCTGCTCGCCGAGCGCTGGCAGGTGAGCGTGGACGCCGCCTTCGCCGCGCTGCGCAGCCACGCCAGGACGCGCCGCATCCGGCTGTCCGACCTGGCGCAGGGCCTGCTCGACAGCACGGTGGACGCGGCGGAGCTGCGCGGGGGCCCCGGCCGGTGACGCCGCCCATGCCGCAGCCGGTGACGTCGCATTGCGTAGAGAACGTGTAACCAACCGTCATATTCCCTCTGGTGCGCGGGAGTTCGGTGTTCTAGGGTGTGGGGCACTTCGCGGCCCGCGACCCCGGTCGCGGCGCTCAGACCCGTACTCTCCCGTCCGCTCAGGCACGGCCCGACGACGCCAGGACTTGGTTTGCCCATGGTCAAGCTCGCGGCATCCGCGTACCTCCCCCCACGCGAAGCCGACCGCCCGGTGCTCGACGTGTCCTGGACCTTCTCCGTCGGCCGCCTGCCCGGCAGCGACGAACTGGCGGCCCGTATGACCCGCGCCGCCCTCGACACGCTCGGCGGCCCGTACGGCGGGATCGGCGCCCTGATCACCGACGCCACCTCACTGGCGTGCGCCTACCTGGTCGCCCACAGCCTGGCCCGGCGCTACCGCGTCACCCTGGGCGTGGACGGCGGGCACTGCGCGGTCGCGGTCACCGACTACGGCTACGACCACGGGCTGCCCGGCGACGGCGCGGAGCCGGTGCCGGAACCGGCCCGCGACGAGGCCAGGGACCTGTGCAGGCGGCTCGCCGAGGCCGCGGCCCACCCGGTGACGATCGACGGGGTCCAGGTGCACCACGCCGTGGACGGCGCCGTGCTCATCCGCTTCAGGACCCAACTGCCCCACGCCCCTACGGTTCCCCCCACTCCCCCGGCCGCGCCGGACGCCTCCCGCAGTCCAGGCGCCCGAGGGTGAGGAGCGCCCGGCCGGGCGGCTTCGCGGGGGAGGCGAGCCACCGGCCGGGCGCGGTACGCACCCCGGGAGGGATGCGGGTCTCGACACCCGCGTCAGGCCGTCGGCGTGCCGGGCCGTACGTGCGTCGAGCCGTACGTGCGTCGGGCGCACGCGCCTCGGGCCGTACAGCGTGCGTCAGGTCGTACTGCGTGCGTCAGGTCGTGCGGTTGCCGGTCAGCGCCGCGAAGACCACGACGTTCGCCGAGTACGCCTGCTTCTCCTTGTCGAAGGAGCCGCCGCAGGTGATCAGCCGCAGTTCCGGGCGCCCGGAGGACCCGTACACCCGGTTGGCGTCGAAGTGGTCCTTCTCCACCACCTCGACGCCCTCGACGGAGAATTCGGCGACCGTGCCGTCCGCGCGGGTCACCTCCACCAGCGCGCCCGGCTCGACGGTGCTCAGCCCGTAGAAGACGGCCGCGCGGGTCTCGGTGTCGACGTGGCCGACGATCAGCGCCGCGCCCGCCGTTCCCGGCGACGGTCCGTCGCGGTACCAGCCCGCGACGTCCGGGGTGGCGTACGGCGGCGGGTCGACCGCGCCGTCCTTCAGGCCGCGGCCGACGAGCTTGGCGTGCAGCCCGATCGAGGCGATGTCGATGCGCAGCGGCGTGGAGGCGGCCATCGGCAGGTGGGGGGCGTAGACCTCGCGCGGGCGGTCGGCAGCGGCGGCGGCCAGCGCCCGGCCGCCGGGGGTGGCCTCCGTGCCGCTGCCGCCGCCGTCGTGCCCGAACAGCCAGGCCGCGAGCAGCACGAGGGCGACGGCCGCGGTCGTCCAGGTCCTGTTGTCGGGCCGTGGACCGTCCTCGCCGCCGCCCGCGGCCTCCGCCCCTTCCGCCATGCCGGTCAGCCGCGGTCGGAGCTGCGGCGCCGGTGGATCACGAGGCCCGCCAGGCCGATGGCCGCGAAGCCGCCGGTGACCAGCAGCGCGCTGGTGTCGGAACCGGCCGTGCCGGGCCCGGCCGCGAGCTGCGCGGTACCGCCGCCGCCCGCGGGGACGGGCGCGATCGGCAGCGAGGTGCTGGCGCCGGTGACCGTCACGGACGCGGACGCGGAACTGGAGGAGCCGTTGCACTCGACGGAGATCTCATACGAGCCGTCGACCGCGTCGGACTTGATGAACGCGGTGCCTTCGAGCGAGTGGGAGCCGTCGCTCGCCGGGGCGAGGGTGACGGTGTCCACGAAGACCTCGGCGCTGGCGCGGGCCTTGCCGCCGGACTTGCAGGAGGTCTCCAGGTGCAGGCTCACGACACCACCCGGCGCCACGCTGGCGGGCGACACGTCCATCGAGTCCGAGGAACTGGACGACGAGGACGAGGACGACGACGAGGAGGAAGAGGACGACGATCCCCCTCCGCCCGAGTCGGCGATCGCCTGGCTGGGCAGCCCCGAGGCGCCACCGAGCGCGAACACTCCGACGGCACCGGCTGCGGCGATGACGGGCAGTTTCAGACCGAACATGGAGACCTCCGCTCGTCCGGGAGCGGGGACTCGCGCCCGGTGCTTACGAACATCCCTGCGACGGCCGCCGCCCGCACCCCGAGGGGCGCCTCAATCGTCCATCAGGGTGAGGGACGCTCTACGGAGAGTGACGAATCGGTGTGTCGGCTCGGCTTTCCCGGGCCCGGGGCTCCGGGGGCCGCGCGCCGGCTCGGGGGCCGGCGCTGGGGGCTGCGGGCCGGGGCTCAGATCTCCGACACGAGGTCCGCGATCGAGTTCACGACGCGCGAGGGGCGGAAGGGGTGGCGGTCGATGTCGGCGGGCGCGGTGAGGCCGGTCAGCACCAGGAACGTGGTCATGCCGGACTCCAGGCCGGCCAGCACGTCGGTGTCCATCCGGTCGCCGATCATCGCGCTGGTCTCGCTGTGCGCGCCGATCGCGTTGAGCCCGGCGCGCATCATCAGCGGGTTGGGCTTGCCCACGAAGTAGGGGTCCTTGCCGGTGGCCTTGGTGATCAGCGCGGCCACGGAGCCGGTCGCGGGCAGCACGCCCTCGGGGGACGGCCCGGTCTCGTCGGGGTTGGTGCCGATGAAGCGGGCGCCGTTGTTGATCAGCCGGATCGCCTTGGTGAGCGCCTCGAAGCTGTAGGTGCGGGTCTCGCCGAGGACGACGTAGTCCGGGTCGGTGTCGGTGAGGATGTAGCCGACGTCGTGCAGGGCGGTGGTCAGCCCCGCCTCGCCGATCACGTACGCGGTGCCGCCGGGGCGCTGGTCGTCCAGGAACTTGGCGGTGGCCAGCGCGGACGTCCAGATGTTCTCGACCGGTACGTCGAGACCCATGCGGGTCAGCCGGGCGTGCAGGTCGCGCGGGGTGTAGATGGAGTTGTTGGTGAGCACCAGGAAGGGCTTGCCGGACTCCTTCAGCCCCTTGATGAAGGCGTCGGCGCCCGGGATGGGCGTGCCCTCATGGATCAGCACCCCGTCCATGTCGGTGAGCCACGACTCGATGGGCCTGCGTGTCGACACGGGTTCCGCTCTCCTGTTCCTCGCACAGCTCGCGCCCGGGGCATCCGCTCGCGGCATCCGCGCGCCGCTTCCGCGCACGGCCTCAGCACGCCGGCTTCAGCCCACGGCCTCAGCACGCCGGCTTCTGCCCACGGCTTCACTCACCAGCGTAGCCGGGGCGGATGGCACCCGCCCCGGCCGTCTCGCGTGCTGGTCGGCCGCCGCGTCACGGCGGTCCTCCGGTCAGCCAACGGCCGGCTGACCGGTGACCTGCCGCTCGGCCAGGAGTCAGCTTCCGGTGGCGGTCTTCCACGCGTCCACGTAGTCGGTCAGGTGGGCGTCGATGTCGGACCAGTCGGGGGTGAAGACGTCCACGCCCGACATGATCTGCTTGAGCTTGGCGGCGTTGGCGTCGGTCGCGGTCACGTCGGTGCGGGCCGCGAAGCCGCCGCCGATCGAGGAGACCTGCTGCTGGACCTCGGTGGTCAGGAAGTAGTCGAGCAGCTTCTTGGCCGCGTCCTCGTGCGGCGCGTTCTTCACCAGCCCGGCCGCGTACGGCAGCGCGAAGGTGGTCGGCTTGCCCGAGGCGTCGGCGGCCGGGAAGAAGATGCCCTGGTGCGGCATCGTCGCCTGGTCCGCGTAGTTCATCTGCACATCGCCGTTGGCGACCAGCAGTTCGCCCTTGTCGACCTTGGAGGCGAGCTGGCCGGTGGACGCGGACGGGCCGACGTTGTTGGCCTGGAGCTTCTTCAGGTACTCCATCGCCGGGGCCTGGCCGCCGAAGTCGTGCATGGCCTTGATGACGACGGCGGTGCCGTCGCCCGCGACACCGGGGGTGGAGTACTGGAGCTTGTTCTTGAACTTGCCGTCCAGCAGGTCGTTCCAGGTCTTGGGCGGGGTCGGCAGTTCCTTGGTGTTGTAGATGAAGCACAGGTAGTTGTTGACGATCGAGGTCCAGTTGCCGTCCGCGCCCTTGTCGGCGGCGTCGACCGTGTCGGAACCGGCGGGCTTGTACGTGGTCAGCAGCCCCTTGGCGTCGGCCTGCTGGATGAAGGGCGGCAGCGTGACGATCAGGTCGGCCTTGGTGTTGGACTTCTCGCGGATCACGCGCTGCACGACCTCGCCCGAGCCGCCCTCGACGTAGTTGACCTTGATGCCGGTCTTCGCCGTGAAGTCCTTGAACACCTTGTCGTAGAAGCCGTCCCCGGCCTCGTTGTGCAGGCCGTCGGCGCTGTAGACGGTGACCTCGGTGGACGCCTTGCCGTCCGAGGAACCGGAGCCGGAGTCGGAGGAGCCGCCGCAGGCGGCGAGGGCGAGACCGAGCGTGAGGGTGCTGGCGACGGCGGTGAGCGGGGTGATGGGGCTGCGCTTGCGCATGGCAGGTCGAACTCCTTGCTGGGTGTGGTCAATCGGGAAGGAGAATGGGGAAAAGGGGGTCAGCGGTAGGAGGCCCGGGTGCGGACGCGGGACATCCCGAGCAGGACGAGCAGGGTCGTCACCATGAGGACGACGGCCAGGGCGGCGCCCGAGTAGAGCGAACCGCGGTTCGTCGCACCGTAGATCTGGACCGGCAGCGGCAGCCAGTCGGGCGGGTAGAGCATCATCGTGGCGCTCAACTCGCCCATGGACAGGGCGAAGCAGAGTCCGGCGGCGCCGGTGAGCGAGGGCAGCAGCAGCGGAAGCCTGATCCGCCACAGCACGTACGCGGGCCGCGCGCCCAGGCTCGCGGCGCTCTGCTCGTACGCCGGGTCGAGGCGGACGAGCGCGGCGCCCACGGACTGGTAGGCGAAGGCGGTGACCAGGACGGTGTGGGCCAGGATCACGATCTCGCGGGTGCCGTTGAGCAGCAGCGGCGGCTTGGAGAAGGCGACCAGCAGGGACAGGCCGACCACGACGGACGGCACGGCGACGGGCAGCATGAACAGGGTGTCGAGCAGGCGCCGTTGCCAGCCGCGCAGGCGTTCGGCGGCGAGCGCCGCCCAGCCGCCGACGAGCAGGGCCAGCACGCTGGCGGCCAGCGCCGTCCACAGGCTGGTGGTCAGGGCGTGCGCCGAGTCGCCCTTGGTGATGTCCTGATAGTGCGTCAGCGTCGGGTGGGACGGGAAGGCGCCGCTCCAGTTGGTGGCGAAGGACGCCATCAGCACGACGAGGAAGGGCAGCGCGAAGACCGGCAGGAACAGGACGAAGAAGACGGCCCAGGCCGTCCAGCGACCGCTGCGGCTATGCACCAGCACGGCGGGCACCTCCGGTGAAGCCTCCTGCGAGGGTGGTGGTACGGGCCACGGCGGCCCGGTAGAGGCCGTAGAGCGTCACCGACAGCACGACGGCGACGACCGCGACGACGCACGCCCCCGGGTAGTCGCCGTCGAGGATCGCCTTGCTGTAGACGAGCATCGGCAGGGTGGTGACGCCCTTGGCGCCGGTGAAGAGCACGATGCCGAACTCGTTGAGGCACATGACCAGGACGAGGCTGCCGCCCGCCGCGAGCGACGGCAGCGCCTCGGGGAGGATCACCTGCCGTACGATCCGCGGCGCCCGCGCGCCCAGCGACGAGGCGACCTCCAACTGGGCGGTCTCCACCTGGGAGAAGGCCGCGAGCAGCGGGCGCATCACGAAGGGCGTGAAGTACGTGATCTCCGCCAGGAGTACGCCCCACGGTGTGCGCAGGAAGTCGATCGGGCCGCTGCCGCTCGCGCCGCCCGTCACGTCCGTCCACAGGCCGTTGGCCATGCCGACGGTGCCGTAGAGGAACAGCAGCGCGAGGGTGATCAGGAAGGAGGGGAAGGCCAGGAAGATGTCGATGAAGCGGCTGAGCGCCTTGCCGCCGGGGAACGGCACGAAAGCGATCACCAGGGCCAGGACGAAGCCGAGGACCAGACAGCCCGCGGTCGAACCGACCGCGATCCACACGGTGTTCCACAGCGCCTTGCGGAACGACTCCTCCGTGAACACGTCGGTGTACGCGGACACGGAGTGGCCGCCGCTGTCCGGTGAGAGGGACTGCTTGCCGACCAGGAAGAGCGGATAGAGGAAGAAGAAGCCGATCGCGGCCAGGGGCGGCAGGGCCCAGAGCGGGCCGGGCACGGTCAGCCGCCGCGAACCGCCCTTGTCCGCGGCGGACGTGGCGGTGCGCGCGGCCGGTGGGGCGTCCGACTTCGCGGCCGGTGTGGCGCCCGGCTTCGCCTCCGGTACGAGGGGCGCCTGCGTCGTCCTAGCCAACGCCGACACCTCCCGCGCCGAGCCCCGCGGGCAGCAGCACCGCGTCCTCGGCCGCGAAGGTCAGCCCGACCTCGTCGCCCGCCCGCGGCGGCTGCCGCAAGTCCCCTACGTCGGCGCGCAGTTCGTGCCCGTACGCCGCGACGAGCAGCCGGTGCGTGTGGCCGCGCCACTGCACGGCGGTGACGGTGCCGCGCAGGACGTTGCCGCCGCCTTCCCCGGATGCGGCGGCCAGCCGCAGCGCGTGCGGGCGGACGCACAGCGTCGCCTCGGCGCCAGGCGCCGGGCCGTCCGTGCCGCTCGCGGCCACCTGGAGGGTGGTGTCCGCCAGCCGTACGGCGCCGTCCTCCCCCGCGCTGACGTTCAGCAGATTGGCGTTGCCCACGAAGGAGGCCGTGAAGGCCGTGCGCGGGTGCCGGTAGAGGTCGTGCGGGGTGCCGCAGTCCCGGAGCCTGGCCTTGTCCAGGACGGCGATACGGTCGGCGAGCGTCAGCGCCTCGATCTGGTCGTGGGTGACGTACAGGATCGAGACCTCGGGCAACTCGCGGTGCAGCCGGGCCAGTTCGGTGAGCATCCCGGAGCGGAGCTGCGCGTCGAGCGCCGACAGCGGCTCGTCGAGCAGCAGCACCCCCGGCCTGATCGCCAGCGCGCGGGCGATGGCCACGCGCTGCTGCTGCCCGCCGGACAGCTCCCGCGGATAGCGCCGGGCGTACGCGGCCATGCCGGTCATCTCCAGCGCGTCCGCCACCCGCCCGGGCACCTCGCCGCGCGGCACCTTCTGCGCCTTGAGCCCGAACGCCACATTCTGGTCCACCCGCAGATGCGGGAAGAGCGCGTACTGCTGCACCACCATCCCGATGCCCCGCCGGTACGGCGGCAGGTCCGTCACGTCCCGTCCCCCGATCACCACCCGCCCGCTGACCGGCCGCACGAACCCCGCCACCGCCCGCAGCGCCGTCGTCTTCCCCGACCCCGACGGGCCGAGCAGCGCCATGACCTCCCCGCGCTCGACGGTCAGGTCGAGCGAGTCCAGCACCGTCTGGCCGTGGTAGGCGACGGTCACCTGCGCGAACCGGATGCCCGCGGGGCCGGTCGTGCCCGCGCGCGGGGGCGCGGGCGTCGGCTCCGCCGCCGGGTGGTCGGCGGCGGTCATCGCGGGGTCTCCCGGCGGGCGACGGCGGCGGGGAGTTCGGCGATCGAGGCCAGGACGTGGGTGGCGCCCGCGGCGATGAGCTGGGGCTCGGTGTGAGCGCCGGTCAGGACGCCCGCGACCAGCGGGGCGCCCGCGCGGACGCCGCTGAGCATGTCGTAGGCGGTGTCGCCGGCCACCGCGACCTGGCGGACGGAGTCGGTGCCGGTGCGCAGCAGCGCGGTGAGCACCATGTCGGGGTAGGGGCGGCCACGGCCCGCGTCGGCCGGGCACAAGGTGAGGTCGGCGACGTCGCGCCAGCCGAGCGCGTCGAGGATCGCGTCCTGCGTGACGCGGGAGAAGCCGGTGGTCAGGACGACCTTGCGGCCCGCCTCGCGCAGCGCGTCGATCGTCTCGCGCGCGCCGGGCAGCGGCGCGCACCGGCCGCCGTCGACGAGTGCGGCGTACGCGGTCTCGAACGCCGCGTTGCCGCGCCGTGCCGCCCGCTCGTCACCGAACAGGGCGCGGAAGACGGTGATCTTGGACTCGCCCATCGTGGCGCGTACGTAGCCGAGTTTGGCGCTGTGGTCCGCGCTGCCGGGCTCGACCCCCAGCTCCTCGGCCGCCCGTGAGAAGGCCAGTTCGACCAGCCCGTCGTCGGCGACGGTGGTCCCGGCCATGTCGAGGACGACGAGCCGCAGGTCGGACGTATCGCCTGGGGCGGAGGCGGAGGCGGCGGGTCCCGGCTCCGTGGGTGCGGGGGCGGCGGCAGCCGCCGTGGTCTCGGTCATGTCGTTCACCAGCCGATCTCGTTCGCGGTGTCCTCGCCGATCGCCGGGGAGCAGGTCATGCCGCGACCGCCGGGGCCGGTGACCAGCCACACGCCGTCGCGTACCTGCTCGCGGTGGACGACCCGGGTGGTGTCGGCGCACTGCGCGTACACCCCGGCCCAGCGGCGGCGGATCTTGGGCAGGGGGCGGCCGAGGAGTTCGGCGGCCCGTTCCAGCAGGTGGTCGTACGGGTCCTCGATCACGTCGAAGGCGAAGGCTTCGTCGTATTCGTGGGTGTCGCCGATGGTGAGGCCGCCGTCGAGGCGCTGGACCATGAGCAGTTGCATGCGGTGCTCGGCGGCGACCGGCGGCTGCGGCTGGCCCGCGCGCAGGGCGTCGAGCGCGGCGCCGTCGTAGGCGGGGTAGTAGCGGAAGCTGTCGGCGTCGGCGACGGAGGTCGTCAGCGGTTCGCCGAGCGGGTCGGTCTGCGCCATCTGGAGCCGGACCCTGCGTACCGGCAGGCTCGGCGCGAGTTCCTTGACGAGACCGGTCAGCCAGGCGCCGGTGGCGACGACGACGCTGTCGGAGGCGTACGACGTGCCGTGGTCGTCGCGGACCAGGCCGGTGTCGACGTCGCGGACCTCGCGGCCGGCGACGAAGGTGTAGCGGCCGGTCGCTTCGAGGTGGGCGCGCAGGGCGGGCAGGGCGACACGCGACTCGACGGCGGCGTCGCGCTCGCAGAGCAGGGCGCCGAGGAGTTCGCCGCGCAGGGCCGGGTTGTGGGCGGCGACCTCGGTGGGCGACAGCCACTTGTAGCCGCGCTCGGCGGCGTCGGGGCGGCCCAGGGCGTCCTCGGCGACGGCCCGCTCGGCCGGGGTGCGGACCACGGTGAGCGAGCCGTTGGCGCGGAAGCCGACGCCGGGCACGCGGGCGCCGATCCCCTCCCACAGCTCGCGGGCGCGCAGCGCGGTCTCCAGTTCGGCACCGGCCGCCCGGCCGCCGACCCACACGAGGCCGAAGTTGCGCACGGACGCGCCGCGGGCCTCCCGCTCGCGCTCCAGGTGGACGACCTCGTGGCCGCGGTTGACTGCGTGCCAGGCATGCATCGTGCCCAGCGCTCCGGCTCCTACGACAGTGACTCTCACGCCGTCGAGATTCGCGGCGGAGGGTGGCCGTCTCGCGTCCGGCTACCGACGTCCGGGTGAACAGGTCTCCAAGCTTGGACTAGACCCGTTATCGTTCCGTGACTAAATAGGGGGGCGTCGGCCACCGGAGACCTCAGCCCCGCCGGTCGCTCTTCTCCATGTGGACGGTGAAGCTGAAGCGGTCGCCGCGGTAGAGCGACCGCACCCGCTCCAGCGGCTCGCCCGCCTCGTCCCGGCTCGACCGGTGCAGCAGCAGCATCGGCAGCGCGGGCGGCGTACCGATCAGCAGCGCCTCGCGCGGTGTGGCCAGCACCGTCTCGATCCGCTCGTCCACCGAGACCGGCTCGACGCCGATCCGCTCGCGCAGGAAGGCGTAGAAGGAGGTGTCGGGCGCGAAGTCCCTTTCCAGGTGCGGCAGTCGGGCCACCGCGAGATACGTGCTCTCCAGGCCGACCCGCTCCTCGTCGGCGAGCAGCACGCGCTCCATGTGCCACACCGGGTCGCCGGGCGCGAGCCGCAGTTCGGCGGCGAGACCGGGGTCGGCGGGCAGCCGCTCCAGCGCGATCAGATTACGGCCGGGGACGCGGCCCTGCCGCCGTACGCCCTCGGTGTAGCTGTCGGTGGACAGCGGCTGTTCCAGCTTGGGTCCGGCCACGACGGTGCCGCGGCCCCTGCGGCGCACCCGGCCCTGGATCAGCAGTTCGCGCAGCGCCTGCCGTACGGTCTCCCGCGCCACCTCGAAGCGGGCCGCCAACTCCCGCTCCGTGGGCAGCAGTCCGCCCTCGCCCAACTCGTCGAGCACGACTTCGAGGCGGGTCTTGACGGCGAAGTACTTCGGCACCCGCCCGTGCTCCGGGATGCCCGCCCGGATCGGGCTCTGCGGATCTGCGTCGGCCATTGCCCGATCCTCGCAGACCGGACGGGGTGCCCGGTCCCGGAGCCCTGCTCACGGGCGGGCGGGGACGCGTCAGGCGCGGGTGAGGACATTGCCGAAGAGCGGGGCCAGGACGAGCAGGGCGGCGCCCTCGGCCACCGCGCGGGGGCCCGCCGCGGCGAATCCCACGGGCACGCTCCGGCCGCGTTCCGCCAGCACGGCCGCTACCTGCTCGGCGAAGACGGCGGGCGCGGCCAGTACGGTCCTGCCGCCCAGCACCACCCGGTCGATGTCGAGCAGCGCGACCAGATTCGCCGCCCCGACGCCCAGCAGCCGCGCCGCGCCCACGGTGTCGCCGCGCCCGGCCGCCGCCAGGCACAGCGCCTCCAGGCAGCCCCGGTTGCCGCACTCGCACAGCACCCCGCCCAGCTCCACCGCCTGGTGCCCGAACTCCCCCGCCCCGGTCCGCCCGCCCCGGTACACCTCCCCGCCCAGCACCAGCCCGGCGCCGAGCCCGGCCCCGAGGTGCAGATACGCGAAGGCCGGGGGGCCGCCTGCGGCGGGGCGGGGACGGGCGGCTGCGGACTCCGCCGTCATCGGCGGCTCGCCGCCAGGGGCGGGGGCGGACTCCGTCGCGGGACCGCCGGCTTCGGACGCGGGACGACCGGCTCCGGACGCGGGACGACCGGCTCCGGGGGCCGGGGCTGTGACGGGGGCAGGGGCGGACTCCGTCGGTGCGGACCACCCGCCGGGGGCGGCGGCCGGGGGCGGTGAGCCCTCCCCGGTCCCGGCAGGAACAGTCCCCGCCGGGACGGCCTCGGCCAGGATCGACAGGGCCGCCGCGTTGGTGTTCTTGTCGAGGGCGACCGGGAGGCCGAGGGCGGCGGCCAGGCGGGCGCGGAGCGGGACGCCCTGCCAGTGCGGGAAGCCGGTGACGCGGTGGAGGGTGCCGGTGCGGTGGTCGAGGGGGCCGCGCATGCCGACACCGACGCCGAGGACGGCGCCGGGGGCGCGGGCGGCGATGAGCCGTACTTCGTGGACGATCGCGGCGAGCGCGGACTCCACGGGCAGGCCGAGGTCCAGCGGCGCCTCGCGTTCGGCGACGGTACGGCCGGTGAGGTCGGTGAGGACGGCGGTGAGCCGTTCCCCGTCGAGGTGGACGCCGACGGCGTGCCGGGCGCCGCTGACGAGCCGCAGTTCGGTGCGCGGCTTGCCGCCGGTCGAGGCGCGCCGCCCGGCCTCCTCGACCAGTCCCTCGGCCCGCAGCCGGGCGGTGATCTTGCTGACCGCCTGGGGAGTGAGGCCGGTCCGCTCGGCCAGCTCCAGGCGGCTGATGCCCCGCGCGCGGCCGTCCGTACCGCCGCTGCCCGTTCCGCCGCCGCTCGTACCGCCGCCGCTCGTACCCCCGCTGTCCGTGCCTCCGCCGCTCGTACCCCGGCTGTCCGTACCGCCGCTGTCCGTGCCTGCGTCGGCGGGCGACAGCGTGGCCGTACGGAGCAGGCCGAGGACGAGCGCGGCGTTGTGGCTGCGGAGGGCGGGGAGGTTGGCGCCGGGCGCGGACGGGTTCACCCCGCCATTGTCCCGCGCGCTTGCACTTTGGCAACACTGTTGCCAAAGTGGAGCGCATGAGCACCCCCGGCACTCCCCTTCGCGTCGGCCTCGTCGGCTACGGCCCGGCCGGCTCCTTCTTCCACGCCCCGCTGATCGCCGCCACCGAGGGCCTGGTCCTCGACACGATCGTCACCGGCAGCCCCGAGCGCCGCGCCCAGGCGCTGGCCGAGCACCCGGACGTACGGTTCGCCGCGGCGGCCGACGAGCTGTGGGCGCGCGCGTCCGAGCTGGACCTGGTCGTCCTGGCCTCCCCCAACCGCACCCATGTGCCGCTGGCCACCGCCGCGTTGGACGCCGGGCTGCCGGTCGTGGTGGACAAGCCGCTCGCGGGCACCGCGGCCGAGGCGCGCGAACTGGCCGCCTTCGCCGAGCGCCGCGGCCTGCTGCTCTCCGTCTTCCAGAACCGGCGCTGGGACAGCGACTTCCTCACCCTCCAAGGGCTGCTGGACAAGGGCGAGTTGGGCGAGGTGCAGCGCTTCGAGTCGCGGTTCGAGCGGTGGCGCCCGCAGCCCAAGGGCGGCTGGCGCGAGTCCGGCGACCCGGCCGAGATCGGCGGCCTGCTGTACGACCTCGGCAGCCACCTCGTCGACCAGGCGCTCGCGCTGTTCGGCCCGGCCGCCCTGGTGTACGCCGAGTCCGACGTCCAGCGGCCCGGCGCCGCCGCGGACGACGACACCTTCATCGCCGTCACCCACGCCAACGGCGTCCACTCCCACCTGTGGATGAGCGCCACCACCGCGCGCCTCGGGCCGCGCTTCCGCGTCCTCGGCAGCCTCGGCGGCTACGTCACCTACGGTCTTGACCCGCAGGAGGCCGCGCTGCGCGAGGGCCTGCGCCCCGGCGAGGGCACGGCGTGGGGCGCGGAGCCGGAGTCCTCGTGGGGCACCGTCGGCACCGACGACAACTCGCGCCGGGTGCCGTCCGTGCCCGGCGACTACCCCGCCTTCTACGCCGGTGTCCTGGCCTCCCTGCGCGACGGCACCCCGCCGCCGGTCACGGCGCTGGAGGCCGCCGCCGCCCTGGACGTCCTGGAGGCCGCGAAGCTCTCGGCCGCGCAGGGCCGGACGGTGGCGCTGTGACCGCGCCCGGTGGCGAGCGGGTCGCCGAACTCGTGGCGCAGGAAGCGGAGTTGGTGTTCCCCCGGTTCACCCACGACGACGCCTGGCGGCTCGGCTCCCTGCTGGTCGAGATGGCCCGCGAGGGCGGCGCCGCCGTCACCGTCGACATCCGGCGCGGCGGTCAGCAGCTCTTCCACCACGCCCTGGACGGCACCACCCCCGACAACGACGCCTGGCTGGCCCGTAAGGCGCGGGTCGTCGAGCGCTACCACGCCTCGTCGCTGCTGGTCGGCGAGCGGTTCCGGGCCAAGGGCGGCAGCTTCGAGGAGTCCTCGCGGCTCGACCCCGACCTGTACGCGGCGCACGGCGGCGCGTTCCCCCTGCGGGTGGCGGGAGTCGGCGTGGTCGGGGTCGTCGCCGTCTCCGGCCTCCCGCAGGTCGAGGACCACGCGCTGGTCGTGGCGGCGCTCACCCGCTATCTGGCGGAGGCGGGCGCCTGACGGCGAGCGGGGTGGGTGGCCGTGATCGCCGTGAGCTTGACGGTCGGTCGCCGTGAGCTTCATGGTCGCCGTGATCGCTCCGGCGGCCTGATCGCTCAGTCGCCGTGATCGCTCAGTCGGCGGGGGCCCCGAACCACTTCGGCATCAGGGCGCGCAGGTCCGCCTGGTCCTCGCCGACCCACACGACATGGCCGTCCGGGCGCAACAGGACGGCGGGGACGTCCAGTTCCTCGCTGACGTCGACCACGTGGTCGACCCGGTCCGCCCACCCGTCGACCGAGAGCGCGCCGGTCCGGTCGAGCAGCAGACCGCGCCCCTGGTGCATCAGCCCGTAGAGGTGGCCGCGCTTCAACTCCACGTCGCGCAGCCGCCGGCCGAGCAGTTCGTGCCCCTCGCCGACGTCGTAACGGATGGCGATCGCGGTGATCTTCTCGATCAGATACGTGTTGACGTTCTCGAACTCGGCCAGTTCCGACAGCAGTCGGCGCACCGCCATGGCTCCCGGCTCCGTGGACATCAGCTCCATCTGGGCGCGGGTGTTGTCCAGTACGGCGGCGGCCACCGGGCGGCGCTCGGTCTCGTAGGTGTCCAACAGCCCTTCCGGGGCCCAGCCGTTGACCGCGGCGGCCAGCTTCCAGCCGAGGTTGAACGCGTCCTGCACGCCGAGGTTGAGGCCCTGGCCGCCGGTCGGCGGGTGGATGTGCGCCGCGTCCCCCGCCAGCAGCGCCCGGCCCACGCGGTAGCTGTCCGCCAGGCGGGTCGTGTCGCCGAACCGCGACAGCGAGCGCGGTGAGTGCACGCCGAAGTCGGTGCCGCCGAAGGCCGTCAGCCGCTCCTTGAAGTCCTCCAGCGTCGGCGGGACCGCCCGGTCCTCGCTGACGCCCTTCGCGGGCACGACCACCCGGTACGTCCCGTCACCGAGCGGCATCGCCCCGAAGCGCTTCTCGGTCTTGCGCACCTCGGCCGTCACGGCCGCCAACGTCTCCTGGTCGACGTCCAGTTCCATCTCGCCGATCAACGTCTCCACCCTGCTCGGCTCCCCCGGGAATCCGATGCCGAGCAGCTTGCGCACCGTGCTCCGGCCGCCGTCGCACCCCACGAGGTACCGCGACCGCAGCCGCGACCCGTCCGCCAGCTCCGCCGTCACCCCCTCGTCGTCCTGGCTCAGCCCCACGACCTCGCAGCCGCGCCTGAACTCCACGCCCAGCTCCCGCGCGTGCTCGGTCAGCAGCCGTTCGGTGACCGTCTGGAAGATCCCCAGCACATATCCGTGCGCCGTATCCAGCCGCCGCGGCCACTCCCTGCCGAGCCCCCCGAAGAATCCCCCGACCCGGTGCTGCGTCCCCAGCGCCAGGAACCGCTCCAGCAGCCCGCGCTGGTCCATGATCTCGATGCTCCGCGCGTGCAGCCCCAGCGCCCGCACCAACGACGTCGGCTCCGCCTCCCGGTCCAGCACCACGACGTCCACGCCCTGCAACCGCAGCTCGCTCGCCAGCATCAACCCCGTCGGCCCACTGCCGACGACGGTCACGTCCACCATCAGATGTCCCCGTCCACAAAGCCGTGCATTCCGCCAGATTCACCGCACCTCTGGCCTCCGGCCGCCCATTGTGCGACCCCAGCACCCCCTTGCCGCAAGGCCCCCCATGCGCTATACCTTAAGAAGGGCAAGGAGTACCCACTCTCCTTGCCCATTCGCATACCCGGCCTCCGCACCCCGGAATTCAGCCCGGCCCACCCCCGTACGCTGGCAGCCCGGACCGGGTCGACGTCATGGCCCGCGCGAGACAGCGACAGACGGCGGGGGCTGAGCATGGGTGGAGTGACGCGGTTCTGGACGGGCGAGCGGGTGCGCCTGCGGGGCCTGGAGCCCGAGGACTGGGAGCAACTGGCCGCGTTCGAGTCCGAGGCGGAGACGCAACGGGACGGTGAGCGGCTGATGCTGCCGATTTCCGCGGCCGCGGCTCGCAAGCGCCTTCAAGAGCAGAGCGAGAAAGGGCCGAGCCGTACGGAGGACGAGTACCTGCTCGTCATCGAGGCCCTGGACAGCGGGAAGCCGGTGGGTGCTGTCGTGCTGAACGACTGCGACCGGCTGAACGGCAACTTCCATTACGGCATTCATCTCGGTGCCGCGTACCAGCGCCGCGGCTACGCGTCGGAGGCCATGCGGCTGGTCCTGTCGTTCATGTTCGGGGAACGGCGGTATCACCGCTGTTGTGCCGAGGTCTACGGAGGCAACGAGGGGTCGTTGGCGCTCCAGCGCAAACTCGGTTTCACCGCGGAGGGCGTGCAGCGTGAGCACGTGTTCCAGGGCGGCGCCTATCGGGACGTGCATCACTTCGGGCTGCTCGCGGTCGAATTCGAGGCCAACGAGCGGGCGGCAGGGCGTGAGCCCTACTTCGTCACGGCGTGACGGGCTTCGGGGCGGGCCCGCCCGGGGGGCGGGCCCGCTGTGCGCGTGCCGGTCAACGGCCGCGCGGTGGGGTCAGGCGGACGTGAACTGCTGGCGCTGCGTGCCGAGTCCGTCGATGCTCAGCTCGACGACATCGCCGGGCCGGAGGTACGGCTTGGGTTCGGGCTGGCCCATCGCCACACCGGCGGGGGTGCCGGTGTTGATGACGTCGCCGGGGTAGAGCGTCATGAAGTGGCTGAGGTAGCGGACGACTTCGGCGACGGGGAAGATCTGGCTCGCGGTGGAGCCGTCCTGCTTCAGCTCGCCGTTGACCCAGAGCTGGAGGCGCAGGGCCTGCGGGTCGGGGACCTCGTCGGCGGTGACGAGCCAGGGGCCGAGGGGGTTGAAGGTCTCGCAGTTCTTGCCCTTGTCCCACTGGCCGCCGCGCTCGATCTGGAACGCGCGCTCGGAGACGTCGTGCGCGATGGTGTACCCCGCGACGGCGGCCAGCGCCTCCTCGTGCGAGGCGGCATAGCGCAGTTCGCGGCCGATGACGACGGCCAACTCCACTTCCCAGTCGGTCTTTTCGCTGCCGCGCGGCACCAGCACCGTGTCGTCGGGGCCGACGACCGTGTCCGGGGCCTTCATGAACACGACGGGCTCGCCCGGCGCCTGGGCGCCGGTCTCGGCCGCGTGGTCGTGGTAGTTGAGCCCGATGCAGACGATCTTGCCTATCCGGGACAGCGGCGGGCCGACCCGCAGCGACGGGTCGAGCGACGGGAGCGAGCCGTCGGCCGCGGCCTCGGCCACCGCGGTGAGCGCCGCCGAATCGGCGAGGAGCTTCCCGTCGATGTCGGTCACCAGACCGCTCAGGTCACGCAGGACACCGTCTCCGTCGAGCAGGGCCGGGCGCTCCGCCCCGGCGGGGCCGACTCGCAGCAGCTTCACGTGGGTACTCCCATTTTTTCCGGTCGCCTCTGGGCGACCTGCCCCGGTCCGGGGCTCGGTCATCGGTCGGCACCCGGTGGGAACGGTCATCGGATGTCTTGTCCGATCCTCCAACTCCGCCCCCGGCCCGCGCAACCCCCGGCCCACCCCGTGGGACAGCCGCTCTGGCAGAAGGTCCGCACGGGCCCGGGCCCCGGACAGGCCCTAGCGGGAGGCGGTGGATTGGAGGGTGCCCCAGAGGACGAGACGGTAGCGGGAGGTGAATTCGGGAGTGCAGGTGGTGAGCGTGATGTAGTGCGCGACCCCGCGCATACGGGCGGAGGAGTGGACGGAGCTGTAGGGAATGGGCGCGATGACGGTTCCGTCGGAGGCATACGTCTGGGGAAGGACTTCGCGGATCACGTACGTGTAGCGATGGGCGGCCGTCTCGACCTCGACGGTGTCGCCGACGCGGAGCCGGTTGATGTAGCGGAACGGCTCGCCGTGGGTGTTGCGGTGCCCGGCGAGGGCGAAGTTGCCGGTGGCGCCGGGCCCCGCGGTGCCGGGGTAGTGGCCGACGTAACCGTGGTTGAGGATCGCGGACTTGCTGATGCCCTCGGCGATCGGCGCGGTGATCCCGATCCGGGGAATGTGGATGACGGCGAAGCCCGGATCGCGGGTGCCGCCCTTCGAGGAGGGCGGCGGCGCGGCGGCGGACGGGGCCGGGCCGCTCGGCGTGACGGCCGGATCGTCACTCGGCGCGACGGTACCCGGCGAGGGCGCCGCGGGAGAGGGCGACGGCGTGCCCCAACTCCGTTCCAGCGCGGCGACTTCGCGCCGGGCCGCCGCGTGCGCCTGCACATTGGTCCACCACAGCTGGTGGACGACGAGCAGGAGTACGAGCACCCCCGCGGTCATGGCCAGTTCGGCCGCCGCCCACAGCAGCCGCCCGGTCAGCGAGCGCCGAGGACGGGGCCCGCGGCCGTAACCGGGGCCGTACGCCTGCCCGTAGCGGCGGCCGTAGCCATGCCCGTAGGCGACGACGCGCCGCCGCCGGGGCGGGCCCGACCCCCGCCTGGACGTCGCACCCCGCCGACCGTGCCGTATCTGACGAACCGTCACATCGGCAACGATACGGCGGTACGGCGCCGCCCGTCAGCCCCCCGCGAGGCGGGAGATGGCGAAGATGGCCAGGCCCGCGAGGGCGCCGACGACGGTGCCGTTGATCCGGATGAACTGGAGGTCGCGGCCGACGTGGTTCTCGATCTTGCGGGACGTCTGGTCGGCGTCCCAGCCCGCGACGGTCTCGGAGATCAGCGAGGTGATCTCATCGCGGTAGGTGGTCACGAGATACGTGGCGGCGTCCTCCAGCCAGACGTCGACCTTCTCCTGGAGCCGCGGGTCGGTGGCCAGCTTGCGGCCGAGCGACAGCAGGGAGGCGCGGGCGCGCATCCGCAGCTCGCTGCGCTCGTCCTCGGCGGCGGCGACCATCATCGTGCGCACCGCGCCCCACACGGACGCGATGAGGTCCTGCACCTCGCCGCGCGCCAGCAGGTCCCTCTTCAGCCGCTCGACGCGGGCGCGGGTGTCCGGGTCGGACTGGAGCTCGACGGCGAAGTCGCCGAGGAAGCGGTCGACGGCGCCGCGCGCCGGGTGGCCGGGGGAATCGCGCATCTCGGTGACGAAGCGCAGCAGCTCCTTGTAGACCCGCTCGCCGACCTTGCGGTCCACGAAGCGCGGGGTCCAGCCGGGGGCGCCGCCCTGCACCGCGTCCATGACGGAGTCGCCGTGCTCGACCAGCCAGTCGTGGGCGCGGACGCAGACCAGGTCGACCATGCGGCGGTGGCCGCCGTCGGCGACGATCCGCTCCAGCATCTTGCCGAGCCCCGGCGCGACCTCCTGGGCCTCCGCGCGCCGGGTGATCGCCTCGCTGACCACGGCCTGCACGTCGGAGTCGCGCAGCACCGTGAACATGCCGCGCAGCGCGGCGGCGGCCTGCTCGGTGACCTTGTCGGCGTTGGCGGGCTCCGACAGCCAGCCGCCGAGCCGGGTGCCGATGCCGACCGCCCGCAGCCGGGTGCGGACGACCTCGGCCGACAGGAAGTTCTCGCCGACGAAGTCGCCGAGGCTGGCGCCGAGGGCGTCCTTCTTGGTCGGGATGATCGCGGTGTGCGGGATGGGCAGGCCCAGCGGGCGGCGGAAGAGCGCGGTGACCGCGAACCAGTCGGCGAGCGCGCCGACCATGCCCGCCTCCGCGGCGGCGGCCACGTAACCGGCCCAGCCGCCCGCGCCCCGCGAGTCCGCCCACTTCGCGAGCGCGTAGACGACGGTCGCGACCAGCAGGAAGCCGGTCGCGATCAGCTTCATCCGGCGCAGGCCCCTGCGGCGCTCCTCCTCGGCCGCGGCGCCGCCGGGCGCGTCGGCCAGTCCGCCGCGCGGTGAGGGCCGCCCGCGCGGGGCGGAACCCGGCCCGGAGCCAGAGCCCGAGCTGCCGGAGCCCCCGGAGCCGCCGTGGCCCCCGCCGCCTGAGCCGTTCCGGGACGCGCCGCCGGGGCCCGAGCCGTCGGCCGTCGGCGCAGCGTCCCCGGCCTCGGGCCCGAGCGCGATCCGTCCGCCTGATTCCGGCCGTGCGCCGTTGGCCGCGGGGCCATGGGCCGCCGGGGCCGCACTGCCCGCACCCGCCGCCCCGCCCGTACCGGTCCCGCCGCTCGTGCTCGCCGTTTCCATCCGCTCCCGCTCCGCCCGCGTGTCCACCCGGGTATTGTCGCCGCCCGCGGCCGTCACGGCCCGGTGATCCTTGTCGTACGCGCGCACGTACGCCAGCCCGTACGCGCTCCGGTACGCCTGCCCGTACGCGCGCACGTACGCGCGCCCCTACCCGCTCCTGCTTCCCGCTCCCGTGCGCCTCCTCGTCCGCGCGCCCGTACCCGTCGTGCCGGCGCTTTCCCCCCGCGCCGACAATGGGGGAACGAACGGCGGGTTCCCGGTGCCTCCCGGCACCGGGAACGGCCCACGACGCACGCATACCCCCGCACGGCACCGCCACGTACGAGCGACAGACAGCGACAGGGAGCACACCGCGATGACAGCGCCGCACGCCACCGGAGGGCTGCCCGGTTACGCCGAGCACTTCGAGGAGCCGGAGGGCTATCTCGACTTCGCCCGTTACGGTCCGCCCTCGCGGGACGTGCTGGCCGCGACGGCCGAGGCGCTGGAGAGGTCGGCCCACGCCGACCAGGACACGGTGAACGACCTGATGCGCGCCGAGCCCAGGGCGCGGGAGGCCGCCGCCCGGCTGGCGGGCACCGACGCGGCGCACACGGTGCTGCTGCCGAACACCTCGACCGGCCTGTTCCACGCGGCCTTCGGCCTCCCGGCGGGCACGGTGCTGGTACCCGCGGGCGAGTTCCCCGCCAACCACTACCCGTGGCGGCGCAGCGCGGAGCTGGGCCGCGCCGTACCGCGCGTGCTGGAGCCGGACGCGCGGGGGCGGATCACCGCCGACGCCGTACGGGCGGCGCTGACCGACGACGTCGTGGCCGTGTCGGTCAGCGCCGTGGACTTCCGGACCGGCTACCGGGCGGATCTGGCGGCGCTGCGCGAGGTGATCGGCCCGGACCGGCTGCTGGTGGTGGACGCCATCCAGGGCTTCGGGGTGGCGGATCTGCCGTGGGCGGCGGCGGACGTGGTGGTCGCGGGCGGCCAGAAGTGGCTGCGGGCGAGCTGGGCGACCGGCTTCGGAATCCTCTCCGACCTCGCGCTCGACCGTCTGGAGCCGACGCTCGGCGGCTGGACCGGCGTCGAGGACGCGGGCGTCTTCGACGACGTCGAGCACCCGCCCGCGCCCGGCGCCCAGCGCTGGAGCACCACCAATCTGAGCCCGGTCACGGCCGCCGCGCTGGCCACGGCGCTGGAGCTGGTGGAGGGCGTCGGCGTACCGGCCGTCGAGGCGCACATCCGCGCGCGGGTCGGCCAGTTCATCGACGCCGTCCGGTCCTGCGGCGGCGACGTCCTGTCCCCCACCGACCCCGCCGAGCGGGCCGGGATCGTCTCCTTCCGGCTGCCCGGCACCGACCCGCGGCACGTGGCGAAGGCCCTGCACGCGCACGGGGTCACGCCGTCGGTCCGTACGGACTCGGTACGGCTGTCCGCGCACGCCTCCACCCGGCTCGCGGCCGTCGACCGCGTCCGCGCGGCCCTGACGTCGCTGCGCTGATCCGGCGGCGGGCGGCCCCGCTCACGCGTGCCGCCCACAGCGGTCGTCCCCCCGACGTCCCCCGCGTCCCCCGTGCCGCCCCTGACGCGGGGGGCGTCGCGCCCACTCCCCGTGTGCTACACAGGGAGTAACCAAAGGGGCATTTTGCAGCAGCTCAAGCAGCACAGGCAGAACCCGCAGCAGCCGCACCTCACGCTCGGAATCATGGCGCAGACGCGCAAGGAGAACGAGCACCGTCTGCCCATCCATCCGGCCCACTTCGAACGCATCGACGCCGACCTGCTCGGCAGCATCTATCTCCAGACCGGTTACGGCGAGCACTTCGGTGTGCCGGACGAACAGCTCGCGCCGCTCGTCGCCGGTTTCCGGCGGCGCGAGGAACTGATCGCCGAGTGCGATGTCGTCCTGCTGGCCAAGCCGCTCCACGAGGACCTGGCGGAACTGCGCGAGGGCCAGGTCCTGTGGGGCTGGCCGCACTGCGTGCAGGACGAGAAGGTCACCCAGGCCGCGATCGACCGGCGGCTGACCCTGATCGCCTTCGAGGCGATGAACCACTGGCACCGCAACGGCTCGTTCAACCTGCACGTCTTCCACAAGAACAACGAGCTGGCCGGATACTCCTCGGTGCTGCACGCCATGCAGCTCACCGGGGTCACCGGTGACTACGGGCGGCGGCAGCGCGCGGTCGTGATCGGCTTCGGCGCGACCGCCCGCGGCGCGGTCACCGCGCTCAGCGCGCTGGGCGTGCACGATGTGGACGTGCTCACCGCCCGCGGTGTGACGGCCGTCAGCTCGCCCATCCACTCCGCGCGGATCGTGCACTTCGACCACGACGAGGCCGACGACACCCTCGACCCGCGGCGCAGCGTCGTCCTGACCGAGGACGGCCCGCAGCCGCTGGCCGAATTCCTCGCCGGGCACGACATCATCGTCAACTGCGTGCTCCAGGACACCGACGCGCCGCTGATGTTCCTGATAGAGGACGACCTGCCCAGCCTCGCGCCCGGCACGCTGATCATCGACGTGTCCTGCGACGAGGGCATGGGCTTCGCGTGGGCCAGGCCCACCACCTTCACCGACCCGATGTTCACCGTCGGCGACCACGTCCAGTACTACGGCGTCGACCACAGCCCGTCGTACCTGTGGAACTCGGCCACCTGGGAGATCAGCGAGGCGCTGCTGCCGTATCTGCGGCGCGTCCTGGAGGGCCCGGCGGGCTGGGACGCGGACGACACCCTGCGGCGGGCGATCGAGATCCGCGGCGGGACCGTGCAGAACCCCAAGGTGCTGGCCTTCCAGCACCGCGCCGAGGAGTATCCGCACGACCACGTCCCGGCACGGCCGTAGCCGTATCGCCGGCCGGGGCGCGTACGGCCTCGCGGTCGTCCGCGCCCCGGCCGGTCGGGGGCGGTCCGTCAGGTGCGCCCGTCAGGTGCGGACCGCTTCAGGTGCGGTCCGTTTCAGGTGCGGTCCGCGCCGTACATCCGGGCGATGACGTCCTCGATGGCCGGTTCGCGGACCGACAGGTCCACCAGCGGGTAGTCGGCGGCGACCGCGGCGACCAGCGGGGCGGCGCTGGCCTGCGCGGGGAAGGCCAGCCACTGGCGGGGGCCCTCGACCTTGACGCAGCGGGCGCCCTCGACCTGGACCGGGGGCAGCTCGCGGGCGAAGTCCGCCACCAGGGTCCGCTCGCTCTCCCCGACCGCGTGCAGCCCGCCGAGGTCCCCGTCGTACATCAGGCGGCCGTGGTCGATCACCATCACCCGGCGGCACAACTGCTCGATGTCGGTGAGGTCGTGCGTGGTGAGCAGCACCGTCGTGCCGCGTTCGGCGTTCACCGTGCGCAGGAAGTCGCGCACCTTGGACTTGCTGATCACATCGAGCCCGATCGTCGGCTCGTCCAGGTACAGCACCTCGGGATCGTGCAGCAGCGCCGCCGCGATGTCGCCGCGCATCCGCTGCCCCAGCGAGAGTTGGCGCACGGGCACGTCCAACAGCGGCCCCAGGTCGAGGAGTTCGACGCAGGCCGCGAGATTGCGGGTGTAACGGGCGTCGTCGATCCGGTACATGCGGCGGACCAGTTGGTACGAGTCGCGCAGCGGCAGGTCCCACCAGAGCGTGGTGCGCTGGCCGAAGACGACCCCGATCCTGCGGGCCAGCCGGGTACGGTCGCGCGTCGGGTCCAGGCCGCAGATCCTGATCCGGCCGCCGCTGGGGTTGAGGATGCCGGTGAGCATCTTGATCGTCGTGGACTTCCCCGCGCCGTTGGGCCCGATGTAGCCGACGATCTCGCCGCGCGGCACGGTGAAGGAGATCCCGTCCACCGCCCGCACCTGGCTGCGCACCCTGCGCAGCGCGCCCGCTTTACGGCGTACGTCGAAGACCTTCTCGACGCCGTCCAGCGCGATCACGGTGTCTGTGCCGGGTCCCGGCCCGCCCCCGGCCCCTGTGGCGCCTGCTCCGGTGGCTCCCGTTCCCGCGGCTCCCGTTCTTCCGGTTGCTCCCGTTCCTCCGGTTGCTCCTGTGCGTTGCTCGATCACGGCCGTCTCAACTCCCTGTGCTGCGGTACGTACGAAGGGCCGCGCGCCAGGCGAGCCCGGCCAGGCCGCAGCAGAGCGCCGCGACCAGCGGGGAGGCGAAGTCGACCCAGCCGGGCAGGCCGAGCGGGTCGGGTTCGCCGAGGATGCGCAGGGCGGGCAGCCAGTTGACGAAGGCGAGCGGCACCACGAAGGTGACGCCGCGCACGAGGTCGCGGGCGAAGATGCCCGGCGGGTACTGGAGCATCGTGTTGCCGCCGTAGGTCACCGAATTCTGCACCTCGGAGGCGTCGCCCGCCCAGAACTGGAAGGCGCCGCCCGCCACGTACACCGCGCAGAAGATGACCGCGCCCGACAGCACCGTCACGGGCAGCAGCAGGACGGTGACCGGCGACCAGTCGATGTCCGCGTGCGCGACCGCCCAGCCGAGCACGATCAGACCCTGGGTGATCCGGCCCAGCCTGCGCAGCGCGAACCGGTCGGCGGCGACCTGCGCGAGCACCGGCACCGGGCGCAGCAGCAGCGTGTCGAGCGTGCCGTCCCTGATCCGGCGGCCGAGCCGGTCCATGGAGCCCAGCACCAGATCGGCGACGCCGAAGGACGTGCTCGTGGTGCCGTACAGGAACGCCACCTCGGCGAGGGTGAAGCCGCCGAGCACGGTGATGTGCGAGAACATCAGCAGGATCGTCACGAAGTCCAGGCCGGTGGCGGCGAAGTTGCCGAACGCGGTGAGGACGAAGGACGTCCGGTACGCCATCGTGGACCGCACCCACATGCCGACGATCAGCCGGTAGGTCCGCCACGTCTCACGGACGGTGAACCACGCGCCGCCTGCGGTGTCGTACGGGTCGACGGCCCCGACCGATTCGACGGAGCCGAAGGCCCCGACGCCCTGGGAGCCGTCGAAGCCCCGGGAGCCCCCGAGGCTCCGGCCGTCCTCGGCGCGCCCGGCGCCGTCGCGGACCGTGGATTCCTCAGCCACCCTGCACCACCACCCTGCGCGCCGCGACGGCCTGCAACGCGCGGCCGGTCAGCAGCAGCGCCGCCGCCCAGCCCGCCTGGAAGGCCAGCGCGAGCAGCGCGTCCGTCCCCCGGTGCCGCTCCAGCAGCACATCGGCGGGCACCTGGAGCATCGCCGCCCACGGCATCGACCGCGCGAGCGTGCCGAGCCAGCCCGGGAAGACGGTCAGCGGCAGCAGCATCCCGGAGAAGAACAGCCCGGCCAGGAAGGCGACCTGGCTGACGCCCGCCCCGTCCAGCAGCCAGAAAGCGCTCAGCGCCACCAGGAACCGCACCGCGAAACTCACCACCACCCCCAGCGCCACCGACACCAGGAACAGCAGCCAGGTCACCGGCCGCGTCGGCAGCGCCAGATCGAACGCCAGCGCCCCGCACACCATCGGGATCACGCCGCGCCCCATCAGCTGGAAAGAGGCCCGGCCCAGATCCGCCGCCAGCCACCACCCCTGGAGGTCGGCCGGGCGGTACAGGTCCACCGCGATGTCACCCGACCTGATCCGCTCCATCAGCTCGTCCTCGAAGCCGCCGCCCATCAACGCCATCGTCTGGAGCAGCGCCTGCCCGATCCAGACATACGTCAGCGCCTGCGCCTCGGTGTAACCGCCGAGGTGCGGGCGCTGACCCCACAGCGCCACATAGCTGTAGGCGACAATGAAACCGAAGACCGTATTGGTGAAGACACCCGCCGCGGTCGCCGTCCGGTAGGTGGCGTAACGCCGGAAACCGCGCACCACCACGGCCCCGTAGAAGCCGCCCATCACTCACTCACCCCCGAAAAAGACGCAAGTCGGCGAGCCTAGTACGCGGCGAACCCCACCCACCACCGGTTTTCTTCGCGGCGTTCCGCACCCCGGCGACCCACCCCAACGGGTGACACGCGTGCGCCGTCCGGCCTGTCACAGCCCTGTCACGGATGCGCGGCGTTGAACCCCGGCGGGCTAATGGTGCGACAGTGTTTGGCGGCGGCCTACGTAAGCGTACGTAACGATTGGTCCATCATGTTCCGCCGCGGACCAACCCCGGCAGCGGCGGAGGAGTCCCAACAGATATGAGCCACGAGCCGAAACCGACGACGGGCGAGCGGGCATGACCGGCGGGCAGGGCTGGGGACCGCGCCCGACGCTCACCGACCGCAGGGGACGGCCGCGCCGTACCGGCCTGCGCCGGCTGCTGCCGACCTGGCGCATGGTCACCGGCGGCGTACTCGCCGTCCTGATCGTCCTCATCGGCGGCTTCTTCCTCGGCTACGCGCTGGTCTCCATCCCCGACCCGAACGCCGCCGCCACCGCGCAGAGCAATGTGTACGTGTACGCGGACGGCACGACGGAGATCGCCCGCGACGGCGCGATCAACCGTGAGAACGTCACCCTCAGCGGCGTCGCCAAGACCGCGCAGCACGCCGTGCTCTCCGCGGAGGACCGGAATTTCTACCACGAGTCCGCCGTCAGCCCCAAGGCCATGCTCCGCGCCGCCTGGAACACCGCCACCGGCAAGGGCAGGCAATCCGGCTCCACCATCACCCAGCAGTACGTGAAGAACTACTACCTGAACCAGTCGCAGACCGCGGTCCGCAAGGTCAAGGAATTCTTCATCGCCATCAAGCTGGACCGCAACGAGACCAAGGACCAGATCCTTGAGGGCTATCTCAACACCAGCTACTACGGGCGCAACGCGTACGGCATCCAGGCCGCCTCCCAGGCGTACTTCGGCGTCAACGCCAGCGAATTGACGACCGCTCAAGGCGCCTATCTGGCAACGCTGTTGAACGCGCCCAGTGAATACGACCTGGTCGCCCACCCGGAGAACGCCCCGGCGGCGAAAGGCCGTTGGAACTACGTACTGGACGGCATGGTCAAGGAGGGCTGGCTCAGCCAGTCCGAGCGCAACGCGACGGTCTTCCCCGGCATCGACAAGCCCAAGCCCGTCGCCAGCAAGGCGGGACAGCGCGGCTACATCATCGAAGCCGTCAACCGCTATCTCTCCGACAACCACATCGTCGACGCCGACACCCTGCGCCTGGGCGGCTACCGCATCGTCACCACGATCCAGAAGCCCAAGGAAGACGCCTTCGTCGCCGCCGCCCAGAGGAACATCTACGACCAACTCGGCCACAGGACCGTCGACAAGTACGTCCGCGCGGGCGGCGCGTCCATCGACCCGGCCACCGGCAACGTCGTCGCCCTCTACGGCGGCATCGACTACACCAAGCAGTACGTCAGCAGCGCCACCAACGCCACGTATCCGCCCGGCTCGACCTTCAAGCCGGTGATCTTCGCCTCCGCCGTCCAGCACGAGTCCTCGACGCAGGACAAGGAGCCGATCACCCCCAAGACGGTCTACGACGGCACCAACAAGCGCGAGGTGATCGGCCCGGACGGGCCCACCGGCTACAAGCCGGAGAACGAGGACCAGGGGTCCTACCCCGACATCACCGTCACCCGCGCCATGGACAAGTCCGTCAACGCCGTCTTCGCGCAGATGGCGCAGGACGTCGGCACCCGCAAGGTGATCGACACCGCGCACGACCTGGGCATGCCGGACGACGTCAAGATCCCCGAGACACCCGCGATGGCGCTCGGCGCCTTCGGGGCCAGCCCGCTGGACATGGCGCAGATGTACGCCACGCTCGCCAACCACGGCAAGGAGATCCCGTACTCGCTCGTCCTGAAGATCACCAAGGACGGCAACGACGTGAGCCTGCCCAAGCGCGACGCCGTCCAGTCCGTGCCCCGCCAGGCCGCCGACACCACGACGTCCATCCTGCGCAGCGTCGTCGACAGCCCCGGTGCGACCGCGACCGTCGCCCAGGACTCCGGCTGGCCGTCGGCCGCCAAGACCGGTACGGCGGACGACGACATCGCCGCCTGGTTCGCCGGCTACACGCCCAAACTCGCCACCGTGGTCGCCGTGTTGGGCATGAACCCGGACAACGGCAAACAGGAGAAGCTGTACGGCGCGATGAATCTGCCGCGGATCAACGGCGGCGGGCCGCCCGGCTCGGTGTGGGCCGACTACACGGCGGCGGCGCTCAAGGGCGTGCCCAAGCAGAACTTCTCGCTGGACGTGCAGAGCGGCCTGCCCACGCAGCCGCCGGCGACCACCGCGAGCCCGACCGACACCCCGACGTCGACGCCGCCCACGTCCGAGCCGCCGACCACCCCTCCCCCGACGACCACCGTGCCGCCCACCACGCAGCCGCCGACCACGGAACCGCCCACGACGCAGCCCCCGACCACCGAGCCGACCCCGTCCGACACGTTCAACCCGATCGGCGGGGTGACGGGCGGGACGAGTCCGGGCGGCGGCAGCAGTGGCGGCGGGGGCGGTGACGGGAGCGGTACGGCGGGGCCGGACGGGAACAGTTCACCGGGCGGGTGAGGAGGCCGGGCGCGGGGGCCCGGCATGGGCGGGGCCGGGCCGCGGGCAGGGGCCTCAGCGGCCCGGCTCCGGGGAACCACCGGCCCCAGGGATTCCGGTCATCCACCGGTCTCAGGGAGTCCGTCATGCACCGGTCTCAGGGATTCCGTCATCCACCGGGCTCAGAGATACAGCCCGGTGGAATCCTCCGAGCCCTGGAGCCGCTCGGCGGCGACCGCGTGCAGATCGCGCTCCCGCATCAGGACGTACGCGACCCCGCGCACCTCGACCTCGGCCCGGTCCTCCGGGTCGTACAGCACCCGGTCGCCGACCTCGACGGTCCGCACATTCTGCCCGACGGCCACGACCTCGGCCCACGCCAGGCGCTTGCCGACGGCCGCGGTCGCCGGAATCAGAATCCCGCCGCCACTGCGGCGTTCACCCTCACCGCTGTCCTGGCGCACCAGAACGCGGTCGTGCAGCATGCGGATGGGCAGCTTGTCGTGCTGCTCGCTCTTCGAACTCTTCGAACTCACGGCCACGACGTTACCGGCGGCGCCGCCACACCGTGAGACCGGCCACCGCGGCGACCAGCGCCACCCCGGCGACCGCCGCCGGAATGACCCGCTCGGGGCGGGGCGCGCCCTTCTCGTCGACGAAGTGCGCACGCGTCCTGCCGACCGCGCGGTTCGCCGCCACAAACGCCTGCCCGACACTGCGGTCCACCGCGGAAACGGCCTTGGCCTTGGTGTCCCGGACAATCGTCACCGGGTGCACCCGTACCGCGATCTCGTCCAGCGTCGACGCCAGATCCTGCCGCCTGCGGGTGATCTCCGCCTCGATCTGGGCGGCCGTCCTGACTTCCGACCCTTCCGACACCGCGGTTCCTCCATCGCCTGATTCGGTAGCGTTCGGACAGTCTGTCAGTACGACGCGGCCCGCGCCCCGTCGGCACCCCCGAATGCGCCCCATTGCACAAGGAGTTTCCCTCATGTCCGAGCGCCTGGCCCCCGGCGACACCGCCCCCGACTTCACCCTTCCGGACGCCGACGGCAAGCCCGTCTCCCTCGCCGACCACCGCGGCCGCAAGGTCATCGTCTACTTCTACCCGGCCGCCCTCACCCCCGGCTGCACCAAGCAGGCGTGCGACTTCACCGACAATCTCGACGTCCTCGCCTCCGCCGGGTACGACGTCATCGGCGTCTCCCCCGACAAGCCGGAAAAGCTCGCCAAATTCCGCGAGAAGGAATCCCTCAAGGTCACCCTGGTGGCGGACCCCGACAAGGCCGTGCTCACCTCCTACGGCGCCTTCGGCGAGAAGAAGCTCTACGGCAAGACCGTCACCGGCGTCATCCGCTCCACCGTCGTCGTCGACGAATCCGGCAAAGTCGCCCACGCCTTCTACAACGTCAAGGCCACCGGCCACGTCGCCAAGCTCCTCAAGGACCTCGCCGTCTGACGTGACCACGTATCCACGGACGCGGTGCGGGCGCGACCACGTACCGCAGACCACACCGGGTCGATATCATGGTGAGGTTGCACGCGGCCGTGTCGTAACAGGCAGCCGAGCTGGGTTTAGATCCCAGTGGGAGAAATCCCGTGTGGGTTCGAATCCCACCGGCCGCACCATGTATGGCCTGCGATTCAAAGGTCGAATCGCAGGCCATTGTCATGCGCGGGGTCAGGCCAGGAGTTCCGCCACCAGGGGGGTCAGGGCGCGGAAGGCTTGGCCGCGGTGGCTGATGGCGTTCTTCTCCGCGGGGGTGAGTTCGGCGCAGGTGAGGGTGGAGCCGTCGGGCTGGAGGATGGGGTCGTAGCCGAAGCCGTTGGTGCCGGCGGGGGCGGTGCGCAGGGTGCCGCGGAGGCGGCCTTCGACGACGCGGGTGGTGCCGTCGGGGAGGGCGAGGGCGGCGGCGCAGGTGAAGTGGGCGGCGCGGTGGGGGGTGTCGATGTCGCCGAGCTGGGCGAGGAGCAGGTCGAGGTTGGCCGCGTCGTCGCCGTGCTTGCCCGCCCAGCGGGCGGAGAAGATGCCGGGGGCGCCGCCGAGTACGTCGACGCAGAGCCCTGAGTCGTCGGCGACGGCCGGCAGCCCGGTACCGGCCGCCAGCGCCCTCGCCTTGAGCAGGGCGTTCTCGGCGAAGGTGACGCCGGTCTCCCTGACGTCGGGGATCTCGGGGTAGGCGTCGGCCCCGACGAGGTCCACGTCCAGGCCGCTGTCGGCGAGGATCGCGTGGAGTTCGGTGACCTTGTGTGCGTTGCGAGTGGCGAGTACGAGGCGGCGGGTCATGGGGGAATTATCTCCGGCCGGATGCCGTGGCCGTTGAGGCGGTCGTGTGACGACGGTTCACGCGCCCCCTCCCCCGTGGCCGCGCCTCCCGGCGGGTGCGGCGCGCGTGGCTGTCAACACGCGGCAGCCGCCGGGAGGGTGGCGTCGAGCGGGGTTCAGGCGGTGGCCGCCAGGGCGGCTTGCTGGGCGGCGGTGAGGTCGGCGCAGCCGTTGACGGCGAGGGCGAGAAGGGCGTCGAGTTCGGCGCGGTCGAAGGGCTGGCCTTCGGCGGTGCCCTGGACCTCGACGAAGCGGCCGTCGCCGGTGCAGACGACGTTCATGTCGGTTTCGGCCTTGACGTCCTCTTCGTAGGCGAGGTCGAGGAGGGGGACGCCGTCGACGATGCCGACGCTGACGGCGGCGACCGTGCCGGTGAGGGGCTGGGCCTTGGCGCGGATGAGGCGGTTGGTCTGCATCCAGGTGACGGCGTCGGCGAGGGCGACGTAGGCGCCGGTGATGGCGGCGGTGCGGGTGCCGCCGTCGGCCTGGAGGACGTCGCAGTCGAGGACGACGGTGTTCTCGCCGAGGGCTTTGTAGTCGATGACGGCGCGCAGGGAGCGGCCGATCAGGCGGGAGATCTCGTGGGTGCGGCCACCGATCTTGCCGCGGACGGATTCGCGGTCGCCGCGGGTATTGGTGGCGCGCGGGAGCATGGAGTATTCGGCGGTGACCCAGCCCTCGCCGCTGCCTTTGCGCCAGCGGGGTACGCCTTGGGTGGCGCTGGCGGTGCAGAGCACGCGGGTGTCGCCGAAGGAGACGAGGACGGAGCCCTCGGCGTGCTTGCTCCACGCGCGCTCGATGGTGACGGGGCGGAGCTGGTCAGGGGTGCGGCCGTCGAATCGTGACATGCGCGTGAGCCTATCCGGGTGAGGCCGCCGCGCAGGACCGGGTGGGTCCGGGACCGCGGGGCCCGTCGGGGGGCGCGGCCCGCGGCCGTCGGCGGGAACGGGGAGGACCGCGCCACGGGAGTGACGCGGTCCTCGGACGTTCAGCGCGGGCGCCGCGTCACATCATGTCTTCGATGTCCGCCGCGATCGGGTCCGCGTCGGTGCCGATGACGACCTGGATGGCGGTGCCCATTTTGACGACGCCGTGGGCGCCCGCGGCCTTGAGGGCGGCCTCGTCGACGAGGGAGGGGTCCCGTACCTCGGTGCGCAGCCGGGTGATGCAGCCCTCGACCTCTTCGATGTTGTCGAGTCCGCCGAGACCGGCGACGATCTTCTCAGCCTTGCTGGCCATCTCTTGTCTCCTGTTTCCCTGACCCACCGTGAGTCCGATATGTCACGGTAACGCACGGTTGGCCCAACTTCACGGGCGGTTGACCCCCGGGTGGACCACCATGGCGCTCAGCGGCGCCCCCCTGCCGGACGGGCGCCGCCTGCGTACAAGTGGTCTAAACCAATGTACGGCCACTGTACGCGAACGCCCGCAGGCAGCAGTCAGGGAGGACACCGAATGAGTTCGGCCACCGCGTCCGCGGCGCCCCGCAAACCCTGGTTGAGCGTGCTGTTCCAAGGGCTCCAGAAGATGGGCCGCAGCCTCCAGCTGCCGATCGCCGTCCTGCCCGCCGCGGGCATCTTGAACCGGCTGGGCCAGCCGGACGTCTTCGGCGCCGACGGCCTCGGCTGGGACCGGGTGGCCAAGGTCTTCGTCGGCGCGGGCGGCGCGCTGCTGGACGGCTCGATCGGTCTGCCGCTGCTGTTCTGCGTGGGTGTGGCCATCGGCATGGCCAAGAAGTCCGACGGCTCGACCGCGCTCGCCGCGGTGGCCGGTTTCCTGGTCTACAACGGCGTGCTGCACCAGTTCCCCAAGGACTGCGGGCCCGGCACCGTACTGTCGGCGGGCGCGTGCATCGCCAAGGACGGTACGGCGGCGGCGGCCACGTACCAGAACCCCGGTGTCTTCGGCGGCATCGTGCTCGGGCTGCTGACCGCGTACTTCTGGCAGCGCTTCCACCGCACCAAGCTCGTCGACTGGCTCGGCTTCTTCAACGGCCGCCGCCTGGTGCCGATCATGATGGCCGGGGTCGCGATCGTCTTCGCGGTGATCTGCACGTGGGTCTGGCCGCCGATCGGCGACGCGCTGACCAGCTTCAGCAAGTGGCTGGTGGACCTCGGAGCGATCGGCTCGGGCATCTTCGGTGTCGCCAACCGCGCGCTGCTCACGGTGGGTCTGCACCAGTTCCTGAACACCTTCGTGTGGTTCCAGTTCGGCGACTTCACCAAGCCGGACGGCACGGTCGTGCACGGCGACATCCCGCGCTTCCTGGCGGGCGACCCGACGGCCGGGCAGTTCCAGACCGGCTTCTTCCCGATCATGATGTTCGCGCTGCCCGCCGCCGCGCTGGCCATCGCGCACACCGCCAAGCCGCACCGCCGCAAGGAGATCAGCGGCATGATGCTCTCGGTCGGCCTGACGTCGTTCGTCACCGGGATCACCGAGCCGATCGAGTACTCCTTCCTGTTCATCGCACCGCTGCTGTACGCCTTCCACGCGGTGCTGACCGGCGTCTCGATGGCGGTCTGCTGGGGGCTGGGCGCCAAGGACGGCTTCAGCTTCTCGGCCGGTCTGATCGACTACTGCCTGAACTGGAACCTGGCCACCAAACCCTGGCTGCTGCTGATCGTCGGCGCGTGTTTCGCCGTGGTCTACTACGCGCTCTTCCGCTTCGTGATCGTGAAGTTCAACCTGGCGACGCCGGGCCGGGAGCCGGACGAGATCGAGGCCGAGCTGGAGCAGGGCAACGTAAAGTAACGATTCGGCGTCGTAAAAGCCCCCAAGTCCCCGGACTTGGGGGCTTTTGTCATGTCACCCAGCGTGTGACTCACGGCACACGCAACGATCCGGAATCATGGATTCCTTTACGCCTCCCTCACGTGTTAAAACTGGTCTACACCACTGAGTGGTATAGACCACGGCGGCGGGCCGTCCCCTTCCATGCGCCCGCCTCACCAGGAGGAATCTGATGAGTACGGCCACCGGCGCGGCGGCTCCCGCGAAGAAGCGGGGCTCCGGCCTGTTCCAGGGTCTGCAGAAGGTGGGACGGAGCCTCCAGCTCCCGATCGCCGTCCTGCCGGCCGCGGGCATCCTGCTCCGGCTCGGCCAGCCCGACGTCTTCGGCGCCGACGGTCTGGGCTGGGGCAAGGTCGCGACCGTCTTCGCCGAGGCCGGCGGCGCGGTCTTCGACAACCTGCCGCTGCTGTTCTGCATAGGCGTCGCCATCGGCTTCGCGAAGAAGTCCGACGGCTCCACCGCGCTGGCCGCCCTGGTCGGCTTCCTGGTCTACAGCCGGGTCCTCCAGGCGTTCCCGGTCACCGACGCGGTCGTCAACACCACCGCCAACAAGGGCGTCGACGTCGCGGCCACGTACAACAACCCCGGTGTCCTCGGCGGCATCCTGATGGGTCTGCTGGCCGCCGTGCTGTGGCAGCGCTTCCACCGCACCAAGCTGGTCGACTGGCTCGGCTTCTTCAACGGCCGCCGCCTCGTCCCGATCATCATGGCCTTCGTCGGCACCGGCATGGGTGTCTTCTTCGGCCTGGTCTGGAAGCCGATCGGCGAGGGCATCAGCAACTTCGGCGAGTGGATGACCGGCCTCGGCGCGGTCGGCGCCGGCCTGTTCGGCCTGATCAACCGCGGTCTGATCCCGGTCGGCATGCACCAGTTCGTGAACTCCGTCGCCTGGTTCCAGATCGGCGACTTCAAGGACGCCTCCGGCACGATCGTGCACGGCGACCTGACCCGGTTCTTCGCCCACGACCCGACCGCGGGCCAGTTCATGGCGGGCTTCTTCCCGATCATGATGTTCGGCCTGCCCGCCGCCGCGCTGGCCATGGCGCACACCGCGCGCCCCGAGCGCCGCAAGGCCGTCATGGGCATGATGCTCTCGCTCGCCCTGACCTCGTTCGTGACCGGTGTCACCGAGCCGATCGAGTTCTCGTTCATGTTCATCGCGCCGCTGCTGTACGCGATCCACGCCGTGCTGACCGCCGCGTCGATGGCCATCACCTGGGCGCTGGGCGTGCACGCGGGCTTCACCTTCTCCGCGGGCTTCATCGACTACGCGCTGAACTGGAACCTCGCCACCAAGCCGTATCTGATCATCCCGATCGGCCTGGTCTTCGGAGCGATCTACTACTTCGTCTTCCGGTTCGCGATCGTCAAGTTCAACATCCCCACCCCGGGCCGCGAGCCCGAGGAGGAGATCGAGGACATCACCAAGTGACGTACGGGCGCTGACAGTTCAGCCACCCGCGGCGGGTCCGGGACCGGATACGGTTACGGGCCCGCCGTCCGCGTTCCGGTCAGAGTTCGTAGACCGCGCCGGAGACGGCGAGTTCGACCGGACCTTCGAAGGCGGACTTGGCGTCACGCAGGTTGACCGAGGGGTTGGTCCACGGCGGGATGTGGGTGAGGACCAGGCGTCCGGCGCGGGCGCGGGCGGCGGCCTCCCCGGCCTCGCGGCCGTTGAGGTGCAGCTCGGGGATGTCCTCCTTGCCGTGCGTGAAGGACGCCTCGCACAAGAAGAGGTCGGCGCCGTCCGCGAGCCCGTCCAGGGCGGCGCAGGGGCCGGTGTCGCCGGAGTACGCCAGCGTGCTGCCCTCGTACTCGATACGGAACCCGTACGCCTCGACCGGGTGGCTGACCAGGTCCGTGGTGATGCCGAACGGGCCCAGGCGGAAGGCGCCGGGCTCCAGGGTGCGGAAGTCGAAGACCTCGCTCATGCACTTCTCGTCCGGCACGTCGCCGTAGGCGATGCTCAGACGGCGCTCGGTGCCCTCGGGGCCGTAGACCGGGATCGGGGCGGCGGGGCCGCCGTCGTGCCGGTAGTAGCGGGCCACGAAGTAGCCGCACATGTCGATGCAGTGGTCGGCGTGCAGATGGCTGAGCAGTACGGCGTCCAGGTCGTACAGGCCGCAGTGACGCTGCAGTTCGCCGAGGGCGCCGTTGCCCATGTCGATCAGCAGCCGGAAGCCGTCGGCCTCGACGAGGTAGCTCGAACAAGCCGATTCCGCGGACGGGAACGACCCCGAGCAGCCGACGACGGTGAGCTTCATTCCTGGAAACACCTCCGTGGGCGCGCCACAGATCACCCCATTCCGGCTGGAGTGGGGGGATTGGCGGGACGGTCCGCCATGTCTTGAGAGGGTAAGGCGCGGGGGGTCCTCACGCGCCTCTCCCGCACCTCGTTGTGGGCGGAATCACCAGTACGGGGGGCCGCGGGGCCGGTTGCCGAACACCAACGCGGGCCCCCGCGCACCGGGGGGTGTCCTGGAACGCCGGACGGGCCGGCCGACGAGCGGTCAGGCCCAGAGTTGGCCGTGCAGGGCCGCGACGGCGGCCTCGGTGGACTCGGCGGTGTAGATGCCGGTCGAGAGGTACTTCCAGCCGCCGTCGGCGACGATGAAGACGATGTCGGCGCGCTGGGCGGCGCGGTGCGCCTTGGCGGCCACGCCGAGGGCGGCGTGCAGCGCCGCGCCGGTGGAGACCCCGGCGAAGATGCCTTCCTGCGACAGGAGTTCGCGGGTGCGGCGGACCGCGTCCTCGGAGCCGACGGAGAAGCGGGTGGTGAGCACGGACTCGTCGTACAGCTCGGGCACGAAGCCCTCGTCGAGGTTGCGCAGACCGTAGACGACGTCGTCGTAGCGCGGCTCGGCGGCGACGACGGAGACTCCCGGCACCTTCTCGCGCAGGAAGCGGCCGACGCCCATGAGGGTGCCGGTGGTGCCGAGACCGGCGACGAAGTGGGTGATGGTGGGGAGGTCGGCGAGGATCTCCGGGCCGGTGGTGGCGTAGTGCGCGGCCGGGTTGGCGGGGTTGCCGTACTGGTAGAGCATCACCCAGTCGGGGTGCTCGGCGGCCAGTTCCTTGGCGACCCGGACCGCGGTGTTGGAGCCGCCCGCGGCCGGTGAGGAGATGATCTCCGCGCCCCACATGGCCAGCAGCTCGCGCCGCTCGGAGGAGGTGTTCTCCGGCATGACGCAGACGATCCGGTAGCCCTTGAGGCGGGCGGCCATGGCCAGCGAGATGCCGGTGTTGCCTGAGGTGGGCTCCAGGATGGTGCAGCCGGGCGTGAGGCGGCCGTCCGCCTCGGCCTGCTCGATCATGTGCAGGGCCGGGCGGTCCTTGACCGAGCCGGTCGGATTGCGGTCCTCCAGCTTCGCCCAGACGCTCACCTCGTCGGACGGCGACAGGCGCGGCAGGCGGACCAGCGGGGTGTTGCCGACCGCCGCCAGCGAACTGTCGTAACGCATCAGCGCGCGCCGCCGGCCACTGCCGGGAGGATCGTCACGCTGTCGCCGTCGGCGACCTTGGTGGAGATGCCGTCGAGGAAGCGGACGTCCTCGTCGTTGAGGTAGACGTTCACGAAGCGGCGCAGCTCGCCGCCGTCCACGACGCGGTCGCGCAGGCCCGCGTGCCGGGTGTCGAGGTCCGCGAACAGCTCGTCCAGGGTGGTCCCGGCGCCTTCGACGGCCTTCTGGCCGTCGGTGTAGGTGCGGAGGATGGTCGGGATGCGGACCTCGATGGCCATGACTGCGCTCCAGTGAGTGCGTGCGTACGACGACAGGGGCGGGGCGGGGCTGCGGTGCTTCAGCGGTCGTGCGGGGTGCGTGCGGAAGCGGGCGCGGGTGGTCAGGCGCCCTGACACGCCGCGCTGGTGCGGCGGCACAGGTCGACGTGCAGCCGCGCCACGAGCAGCGTGCCCGGCGCCTTGTCACTCACGTCGAAGAGAACCATGGGGTCATCGTATCGATTCCCCCTGGCGGGCCGAGACGGCCGTCCCACGATCCGGACCGTCAGACGTAGGAGTCCACGACCTGTACGGGTTCTTCGGTGACGACACCGTCCACGATGCGGAACGAGCGGAACTGGAACTCCTCCGCGAGCGAGACCAGCACGTAGTGCGCGCCGGGTTCCTGGGCGAGCGAGATGTCGGTACGGGAGGGGTACGCCTCCGTCGCGGTGTGCGAGTGGTAGATCACCACCTGCTCCTCGCCGCGCTGCCGCATCTCCTTGTCGAGCCGGAGCTGCTCCATCGAGTCGAACTCGTAGAAGGTGGGTGAGCGGGCCGCGTTCAGCATGGGCACGAACCGCTCGGGGCGGTCGCTGTCCTCGGGGCCCGCGACGACCCCGCACGCCTCGTCGGGGGCGTCGGCCTCGGCGTGCGCGACGATCCGGTCGTACAGGTCCTGGGTGATGGTGAGCATGCGGGAAAAATAACAGGGGCCGCGCGGTCACGGGCCGGTGGTCGGGGCCCGGCGCTCACGGGCCGGTGGCCGGGGCCCGGCGCTCACGGCCCGGGGGTCGCGGTCGCGGCGGCGGGGGTGGGGGCGGGCGCCAGGTGGGCCCTGCGGGCGAAGGCGGCCGGATTGCGGCGCTTGAGCAGCGCGTAGCCGCCGGCCAGGAGCGCGAGCCACAGCGGGACGCCGTACAGCGAGATCCGGGCGTCGGCGTCGGCGCCGATCAGCACCAGCACCAGGACGAGGAAGGCGAGCGCGAGCCAGCTGGCGACGGCGCCGCCGGGCGCGGTGAACCAGGCCGCCGCCGCGCGCCCGTCCTTGACCGCGGCGCGGTAGCGGATGTGCGAGGCGAGGATCACCCCCCAGGTCCAGACGGCGGCGACGGTCGCGAAGGCGGTGATGTACGTGAACGCGCCTGCGGGGTCGACGTAGTTGAGCCACACGCCGGTGCCCATCAGGGCGACGGAGACCAGGGTGCCGGTGGCCGGGGTGCGGCGGGCGGTGAGGCGGGTGAAGACCCGCGGGCCCTGGCCGTTGACGGCGAGGTCGCGGAGCATGCGCCCGGTGGAGTACATCCCGGAGTTGCAGGACGACAGGGCGGCGGTGAGCACCACGAAGTTGACGATGCCCGCGCCGAAGGGGATGCCGATCCGGGCGAAGGCGGCCACGAACGGGCTGACGCCGGGCCGGAATTCGGTCCAGGGGACGACGCAGAGGATGACGGCGAGCGCGCCGACGTAGAACAGGCCGATGCGCCAGGGAAGGGTGTTGATGGCCTTGGGCAGCGTCTCGCGGGGGTTCTCGGCCTCGCCCGCGGTGACGCCGACGAGTTCGACGGCCAGATAGGCGAACATGACGATCTGGAGGGTGAGCAGCGAGGAGCCGACGCCGTTGGGGAAGACGCCGCCGTCGCGCCACAGGTGGCCGACCGAGGCGGTGTCACCGGCCGCGGACACCCCGAGGGTAAGGACGCCGACGCCGATGAGGATCATGCCCGCGATGGCGGTGACCTTCACCATCGACAGCCAGAACTCGACCTCGCCGAAGAGCCGCACGGAGATCAGGTTGGCCGCGAAGAGCAGGACGAGGAAGCCGAGGGCGGCGGTCCACTGCGGAATCCAGGGCCACCAGTACGCGAGGTAGGTGGCGGCGGCGGTGACCTCGGCCATGCCGGTGACCACCCACATCAGCCAGTACGTCCAGCCGGTGACGAAGCCCGCGAAGGGGCCGAGGAATTCGCGGGCGTAGTCGGCGAAGGAGCCGGACACCGGGCGGTAGGTGAGGAGTTCGCCGAGCGCGCGCATGATGACGAAGATGGCGACGCCCGCGACGGCGTACATCAGGACCAGGCCGGGGCCCGCCTGGTGGATGGCGCGGCCCGCGCCGAGGAACAGGCCGGTGCCGATCGCGCCGCCGATGGCGATCATCTGGATCTGGCGGCTGCCGAGGCCGCGCGCGTACCCCTCGTCCCCCGCCGGGGCCTCGCCCGCCCCGTCCCGCCCGTCCGTTCCACCCGTCACGTCCGACACGTCCGTCATGCCGGATTCGTACCACGTGCGGTACGGCGCCGCCCGTCGGCGGCCGACGGTCCGTCAGGTCGGGTGCGGGCCGGAAGAGGGGCGGATACGGGCCGGGGGCGGGTGGGCGCGGCTCGGGCGCCGCTCAGGTGAGGGCCGCATGGGGCTCAGGCGAGGGCCGCGCGGGGCTCAGGTGAGGGCTTCGAGCAGGGTCTCCTGGAGCAGGCCGAACCACTGGAAGGCGAGCATCAGCGGCTTGCGCGGGTCCTCGTCCGGCAGATGGTACAGCTCGCTGCGCTCGTCCTCGCTGACCTCCAGCCGGGCGCCGATGGACAGCCGCAGGTCGTTGAGCGTGCCGAGCCACTGGCGGGCCTCGTCGGCGCTGAGCCGGATCAGCGGGCCGCCCGCGTCCAGCGCGCGCAGCACGGCGAGGGCGTCCTCGCGCTTGCGGGCGCGCAGGTCGTTCTCGGTGAAGCGGCGGAATTCGGCGGCGTCGGCGGTCTCCTCGTACGCGCTCGGGAAGAGCCGGGCCAGCGCCGGGTTCTCCGGGGGCTTGGTGGGGCCGTCGGCGAAGAGCGCGGCCAGCGGGTCGTCGTCGGCCTCCGCGGGCTGGTTGCCCGGACCCACGAGTTCGAGCAACTGCGCCGTGAGGCTGCGGAGGATGGAGATCTCCACCGTGTCCAGCTCGATCGCGGCGCCGCCGCCGCGGACCCGCTCGAAGTAGCCCGCACGGGCGCGGCGGCCCATCAGCGGTCCTGCGTCAAGGTGGCCCACAGGCCGTATCCGTGCATCGCCTGCACGTCGCGTTCCATCTCCTCGCGGGTGCCGCTCGACACCACGGCGCGGCCCTTGTAATGGACGTCTTCCATCAGCTTCTTGGCCTTGCCCTTCGAGTACCCGAAGTAGGTCTGGAAGACATACGTCACGTAGCTCATGAGGTTGACGGGGTCGTTGTGGACGAGGGTCACCCACGGCACGTCCGGCGCGGGAACCTCGAAAGGCGCTTCGCTCGCTTCGGGACGCTCGACTTCTACTGGCGCGACACTCACAGGTTCCATGCTGCCGCTCCTGTGGTGCCTCGCACAAATGGGCGTGCGCGGCACCGCCGAATGGGGGGTTTTGCGCCCGCGCGGAATCCGCCGGTGTGCGGCGCCGCACACTTGCCCCGAGAAATCGTCACTCTGACGAGTATTGGGGGTAGCATCCTCGCCATGAGCACAGCAGACCTGGGACTGCCGGTGGACGTGCCGTCCACCGCCCTGTTCACCGACCGGTACGAGCTGACGATGCTGCGGGCCGCCCTGCGCAGCGGCGCCGCGCAGCGCCGCTCGGTCTTCGAGGCGTTCACCCGCAGGCTGCCCGAGGGGCGCCGCTACGGAGTGGTCGCCGGCACCGGCCGGGTCCTCGACGCGGTGGAGAACTTCCGCTTCGACGAACCCGTGCTGGAATTCCTCGAGCGCGAGGGCGTGGTGGACTCCGCGACCCTCGACTGGTTGGCGGGCTACCGCTTCACCGGCGACATCTGGGGATACCCGGAGGGCGAGGTGTACTTCCCCGGCTCGCCGATCCTGCGCGTCGAGGGCACCTTCGCCGAGGCCGTGCTGCTGGAGACGGTCATCCTGTCGATCCTCAACCACGACTCGGCGATCGCCGCGGCGGCCTCCCGGATGGCGGTGGCCGCGGGCGGCCGTCCGCTGATGGAGATGGGCGCCAGGCGCGCCCACGAGCTGGCCGCGGTGGCCGCCTCGCGGGCCGCGTACATCGGCGGCTTCGGCTCCTCCTCCAACCTCGCCGCCGGTTTCCGGTACGGCATCCCGACCATCGGCACCAGCGCGCACGCCTTCACGCTGCTGCACGACACCGAGCGCGACGCGTTCACCGCCCAGGTGGACGCGCTCGGCCGCGGCACGACGCTGCTGGTGGACACGTACGACCTCACCAGCGCCGTGCGCACCGCCGTGGAGATCGCCGGGCCCGAGCTGGGAGCGGTCCGGATCGACTCCGGCGACCTGCTGCTGCTCGCCTACCGGGTGCGCCAGCAGCTCGACGACCTCGGCGCCAAGGACACGAAGATCATCGTGACCTCCGATCTGGACGAGTACGCCATCGCCTCGATGGCCGCCGCGCCCGTGGACGCCTACGGGGTCGGCACCTCCCTGGTCACCGGCAGCGGGCACCCCACCTGCTCGATGGTCTACAAGCTCGTGGCCCGCGCCACCTCCGACGACCCCGACGAGCCGCTGGTCTCCGTCGCCAAGAAGTCCCTCGGCGGCAAGACGAGCGTCGGCGGCCGCAAGTGGGCCGCCCGGCGGCTCGACGAGGACGGCGTCGCCGCCGCCGAGGTGGTCGGCACCGGGGCCGTGCCGCCCGAGCTCGCCGACCGCCAGCTCCTCGTCCCCCTCGTCCGCCACGGCGAGGTCATCGGCCGCGAGCCCCTCGACTCCGCCCGCGCCCGCCACATCACCGCTCGCGCGGGCCTTCCCCTCTCCGCGACCCAGCTCTCCCGCGGCGAGCCCGTCCTCCCCACCGAACTGATGTGACCCCCGCGGGGGCGCCCCCTCAGGGGCGCGAGGAACCGCGCGAGCGGCCCGTCGACGGCTGAGCGCGCGGTTCCCCGCGCAGCGGGGAGGGCAACGTCTTACGTTGGGGGGAGCGCACCCCTAGGCTCGGGACCGTTTCCACACTTTCCGCCGGAAGGGCAAAATGCACCGCGCATTGATCGTCGTCGACGTGCAGAACGACTTCTGCGAGGGCGGCAGCCTCGCGGTGACCGGCGGGGCCGACGTGGCCGCGGCGATCACGGACCTGATCGGGGAGTCGGCGGGCAGCTACCGGCACGTCGTCGCCACCAGGGACCACCACATCGACCCGGGCTCGCACTTCTCGGACCGGCCGGACTTCGTGACGTCGTGGCCGGTGCACTGCGTCGCGGGCACGGAGGGCGCGGGGTTCCACCCGAACTTCGCGCCCGCGGTCGCTTCCGGCGCGGTGGACGCGGTCTTCGACAAGGGGGCGTACGCGGCGGCGTACAGCGGCTTCGAGGGCCTGGACGAGAACGGCGCGGCGCTGACCGGCTGGCTGCGCGAGCGCGGCGTCACGGAGGTGGATGTGGTGGGCATCGCCACCGACCACTGCGTGCGGGCGACCGCGCTGGACTCCGTACGCGACGGCTTCACGACCCGTGTGCTGCTCTCGCTGACCGCGGGCGTGGCGCCCACGACGACCGACCGGGCGCTGGTGGAGCTGCGCGAGGCGGGCGTGGAGCTGACCGGCGCCCCGGTGGTCGCCGGCTAGCGCGGAGTACGGTTCAGCTAGCGCGGAGTACGGTTCAGCGCCGAGATCGGGTGCCACAGCTCGGTGCTGGCGCCGACGTCCCCCTTGCCGCGGTATTCGCGCCAGACCAGGCCGTCCGGGTGGTGCAGGACCGCGGTGACCTCGTCGGGCGTGGGCGGCTCGGCGTTGCCGGTGAGCCGGGCGCCGCGGAAGCCGAGGTTGCTGAGCCGGGTGAGGGCGCGCTGCCGGTTCTGGGCGTGCACCACGACCCGTACCGTGCGTTCGGGGCACGCCGGATGCGGCAGGCCGAGTGCGACGACGACCGTGCCGCCCGGGAGCTTGGTGAATCCACCGACCGCCATGGTCACATCATCAGCCGTTCGGCCGCCGCCCACCAGAGGACGACGGCCGAACGCGGGATGAACCCGGATGAAACAGCAGGTCACAGCGGGTGCGACCCGATCAGGACGATCTTCGTGCGGTGACCGTCCCGGTGATTAGCCCGGCGATCGGCGCGGTGATCAGCGGTGCGCCGGCCCGACCTGGAGGGTCATCGTGCTCCCGTCGAGCGCCTCACCGACGATGGTGATCCGGGTGTTGGTGTCCTGCACCTTCACCCCGCCGGTCGGGTTCGCGGCGTCCCAGTAGGAGCCGTAGTGGTCGTCGAAGACCGGGTTGCCGAGCTTCGCCTTGACCTTGGTGGCGACACCGTTGGTGTGCACGGTGAAGCCGTCGGTCGGGAACCAACTGAACGGCGAGTCGTACGCCTGGATGCGGTTGCGCATCACGCTGCCGTCCGACCACTTCTCCGCCTTGGCGTGGGCGTCGATCGGCAGGATCTGGCCCGTGCCGGGGTGGATGCCGACGTTGTTGTCGGACTGCGAGGTGTCCCACAGCCAGACCAGCAGACCGTTCTGGTACGGGTAGTGCTCGACCCAGTCCGGCCGGGTGCTCGTCCAGCCGAAGTTGTACGGGCCGGTCTTCAGCGTCTTGTCGTACGAGACGTACTGCCGGTTCTCCGCGATGTAGTACTGCGGGTAGTCGTTGGTGAACGACGCCCCGATCCGGGAGAAGCCCTTGGCGGTCCAGCCGTTGTCGTCCGTCTCGGCGCCGTCGGTGAAGACGGTCGCGCCGTCCGCGGTGACCGAGATCGCGTCGGCCGCGAAGCCCTGCTGGGCCACGCCACCGTCGGTCAGGTAGCGGAAGCGGAGCTGGATCTGCTTGCCCGCGTAGGCGTTCAGCGGGAAGGACAGGTCCTGGTACGCGCCGTTGGTGCCGGTCAGCGCCGGGGTGCCGCCGCCGTCGCGCGGGATGGACTTGCCGTTGGCGGTGCCGTCGAGCGCGGTCCAGGTGGCCCCGCCGTCGGCGGACGCCTCGGTGTAGAGGTAGTCGTACCCCTCCTCGATGTCCCACCAGCCCTTGAGGGCCAGCGACGCCGAGGACTTGCCGGTCAGGTCGACCGAGCGGGTCAGGGTGTTGGACAGGTTGTCGCCGCTGCCGCTCCACCACTGCTTGCTGCCCTCGGCGGGCGCGGTGATGGCGGTGGTGACCGCCTTGTCGGGCAGCGAGACGATCAGCGCCTGCTTGTCCTTGGTGTTGTACTCGGCGACGCCCAGCTTGGTCGTCGAGCGCGAAGCGGCCTTGGCCGTACCGTAGTTGAGCCAGCCGAGCTGGAGCTTGTCCCAGGCGCTCATGTCGTCCGGGAGGTCGCCGATCGAGTCCTTGCCGGTGCCCATCCAGGAGCCGGAGGACATCAGCGACCAGAAGCCGACGCTGGACTCGCCGACGTACGTGGTGTCGTACTCGTCGGGCAGGCCGAGGTCGTGGCCGTACTCGTGCGCGAAGACGCCGAGTCCGCCGTTCTCCGGCTGGAGGGTGTAGTCACCGATCCAGACGCCGGTGTTGCCGATCTGCGTGCCGCCGGACTTGTTGTCGGCCGGGCCCGTGCGGCCCGCGTCGGTGCCGTAGGCGTACCAGCGGTGCGCCCACAGCGCGTCCGTGCCCTGGGCGCCGCCGCCCGCGGACTCGTCCTCGCCCGCGTGCACGATCTGGAAGTGGTCGATGTAGCCGTCGGGCTCGTTGAAGTTGCCGTCGCCGTCGTAGTCGTAGCGGTCCCACTGGTCGTACTGGGCCAGGTCCGCCTTGATCTGCGCGTCGGTGCGGCCCTGGGCCTTCTGGTCGGCGACGTACGCGGTGGTGGCGTCGCGGATCAGGTCCCAGGCGCTGGAGCAGGTGCTGGCGCCGCAGTAGTTGGAGCCGTAACGGGCCTCGTTCCAGGGCACCTTGACCCAGGAGGAGACCTCGCCCTCCACCGAGTAGCGGCCCGAGGACTGCTTCTCGTAGTACTTCGCCAGCGACTCCTTCTTCGCGTCGTGCGAGAAGTAGAGGTCGTTGAAGTGCTGCTGGTTGTAATCCGCCTGCCAGGCCGTGCTGTTGTCGTTCTTCGGGTCCGGCTTGGCGATGGTGTTGTGCGCGGGGCCCGGGTCGCCGCCGTACTTCACGACCGGCGGCTGCGGGCCGTCGGGGCCGTCCGGGTCGTACGTCGTGGTGTTGTCGACCTGGTCGCCGAACTCGACAAGAATCGTGAAGATCTTGTCGGTCTGCTCGCGGCCCAGCTCGACGTACTTGCTCTTCTTGCCCTTGCCGGAGCCGAGTTGGACGACCTTCGAGCCGCCGCGCTGCTGCACGGTCGCGTCGCCGTTCACGACCTGCTGAAGCGCGGCCGTACGCTCGGCCGACTGCTTCTCGCTGAACGGGCCCGGCAGATCGTGGGCCTGGTTCTCCGCCGGATCGTGGCTGGCCACGGGTGCGGGCTGCCCCTTCTCGGCGGGAGCCGCGTACGCCCCCGCGGTGGTGACCGCGGTGACGCCCAACACGGCTATCGCGAGGGCCAGGGCGGCGGGTGTGGTGATCCTCCGCTGCGTTTTCAAGATTTTTGACCTCCCCTTGAGAAAGGCCATTGCATCGGAGTGACGGGAGAAAAAACAGATCTTGACTTGAGCATGGCAGGCCAGTACGTTTACCGGTTTCCCGGCACCGCTCAGCGGACCCACAGGTCACACCAACCGGCCGCCGCCGTCCGGGCGTTGACGGACACTGGCGTCCGCAGGATGAGACGCCTGACACGCTTGCGACCCCGTGCGCCCCCTCGTGCTCCGCACCGTGGGTTAGGTCACGCTTACCCCATGTTCGGGCCGGGCATGCCGAAGCGTAGAGCCAGCCCGCTACCGAGGACGGATTCCCCCAATGCCACGTCCTACGACCGCGCAACTCGCCTACGGTTCCCTGACCGTTGTCCTGTCCACCTTCGCGATGCTCCTGCTGTCGGACGCACGGTCCGGCGTGGGAGTCGCCGTCATTTGCGCGGCGGGACTGATCCTGGGCCTGCTCGTCGCGGTGACCGTCACCCTGCCCTTCGTCGCCCGGGTGCGGTCCGCCCAGGCCCGGCCCAGCGCCTCCACCGGTTCCACCGTTCCCGCCGCCGAGTCCGGCGCCCAACCGTCCCCCGCACAGCGCCCGCTCCCACGGGCTGCCGGCGGTCGCGGCGTACGCGAGTCGTCGCGGGTCAGCGAGGCGTCACTACGACGCTGAGGCCCGGCGCGGACCCGCGCGGAAGACCCGCACCGCATGTCACCACTGAAGGCACTTCGGCACTTCGGCGCTTCACGGCGCCACCGCTTCATCGCTCCAGCGCTCGTCCGCTGCACCGCTTCACCGCGTCACCGCTTCACCGCGTCAGACGGCGGCCACGACCACGGTCCTGGCCGCCTTGTCGTGCAGGCACTGCCGGAACGGCTTGTCCCAGGTGCACCACAGGGAGTTGAGCAGCCAGAAGAGCGGGCCGATCAGGATCGTGACGAGCACGCCGGGCAGCGCGTAGACCGCGGCCCGCGTCCAGCCGACGCCGCCGGGGACCGCGCCGTCCTCCAGGCGCGCCGCGCGTATCCGCAGCAGCATCTTGCCGAGGGTCTGCCCGCGGGCGGCCGTCATGGCTCCCTCGTAGAGGAAGTACGCGATGAAGGTCGCCGCCCCCGCGAGGATCTCCTTGCCGCGGCCCGCGTCACCTGGATTGGACAGATCACCGCCGAACACCGCCGCGCTGAGCAGCACGTCGAGGACGATCAGGATCGCGGTGTCGACGACCCGGGCCAGGAACCGCTGGCCGAGGGAGGCGAGCGGGGCCATCCCGGACGGCTGGTCTGCACTCATGACGCTCAGTCAATCAGCCATCCGGGTGGCGGTACAGGGCGTGTGCGGCGCCCTTCCGCCCGGCCGCCGGTCCGTCAGGCGGTCTGGACGACCACCGTCTTGGCGGCCTTGTCATGGAGCCCCTGCTTGTACGGCTTGTCGAACAGCACCGTGATGCCGAGGATCACGAACCAGACGCAGCTGCAGCAGAAGGCGGGCAGCCACAGCACGAGCGCGCGCAGCCCCGCCGCCGCGGAGGTGGGCACGCTGCCGTTCTCCAGCATCGCCACGCGCAGCTTCATCAGCTTCTTGCCCACCGTCTGGCCGGTGGACCGGGTCATGAACCACTCGTAGAGGAAGCCGAGCACCGCGAAGAAGGCGCCGCCGACCGCCGACTTGCCGCTGCTGAAGTTGTCGGTGCCGCCCGCCGCCCAGTCCAGCAGACCGGCCGGGATCAGCACGATGATCACGTCGATCACGCGGGCCAGCACGCGCTTGCCGCCGTCCGCCAGCGGCGGCATCCCGGCCAGCGGGTCCTGCGGGGCGCCGCCGTAGGGGTTGTTGGGGTCACCGGGCCCGCCGGGACCGCCGGGACCGCCGCCGTACGGGTTTCCCGGACCGCCGGGACCGCCGCCGCCGTACGGATTCGCCGGGCCGCCGGGACCGCCGCCGTAGGGGTTGTCGGAGCCGCCGGGGCCGCCCGGAGTGGCGGGACCGCCGCCGTACGGGTCGCCGCCGTACGGATTGCCCGGCGGCGGGGTGCCCTGGGCGCCGTTGTACGGGCCGCCGGCCTGGTCGCCTGGCGGCTTGGCGAAGGGGTCCTGGGGGGAACCGGGCGCTGGCTGATCGGTACTCATGTCCCGAGTCAAACCCGGACACCGGCCGCCCGCCCGCTGCGGACTCCGTTCGGAGTACGGCGCCGCCCCGGACGTACGGCATCGGCGCGGACGTACGCCCCCCCCGGACGTGACCTCAGTCGGCCGCCACGAACGTCCGCGCGGCCTTGTCGTGCCAGCACTGGCGCCACGGGCGGTCGAAGAGGCACCAGGCGAGGCCGACGACGCCGACGACCAGGACGTCCAGCACGGTGTGGGTCAGCCAGCGGCGAAGGCTCGGGCCGAAGGCCGGCGGGATCTGCGCCTCGACGTCCAGCACCCGCAGGCCCACCAGCTTCTTGCCCAGCGTGCGCCCCCACTTGACGGTCGGCAGCACTTCGAGCAGCAGGCCCGCCAGGACCGCCACCAGCAGCACCACGGCCAGCTCCAGGCCCGTCGTGCCGTCGATCAGCCACACCTTCACGGTCTCGCCGCTCTGCTTCGCGTCGTCCACCTTCGTGTGGATGTGGTGGTACGCGGCCGTGCCCAGCGGTACGGCCGCGGCGGCGGTCACCGCGCAGAACAGCACCGTGTCGAGCACGCGCGCCGCGAACCGCCGCACCAGCGCGCCCGGCCGCCCCTGCGCCGAGATCATGCTCAGGAACGGGTCACCGGCCGGGGGCCGCCACGGCGCCGGGCGCTCCTCGCCCGCGGGCCGCTCCTGCTCCCCCGCCGACTGCCGGGCCAGATGGTGCACCTGCTGCGCCCAGGGCGCGGCCTGCGGTTGAGGCTGCGGCTGGGCCTGCGGCTGCGGTTGAGACTGGGGGGCGGCCTGCGGCTGCGGCTGGGCGTGCGGCTGCGGCTGGGCCTGGGCCTGCGGCTGGTGGGGCGGTGTCCGCGGCTGGGGCCGCTCGGCGGCGGGCGGAGGCTGCTGCGCGGGCACGCCCGGCGCGGCGGCCGTGCCCGCGGCGCCCCAGGAGATCCGCGGCGGCTCGGCGCCGGGCTCCTGCCCGGCGGGCCGGGGCCAGGAAGGAGCGGGCTCCGGGGCGGACGCCGGGGCCGCAGCGGGCGCCGGCGTACCGAAGTCGGAGTGCGGCGCCCCCGGGTCCTCGTCGAGGAACATTGGCCCGGACTCGTCCATCGCCGGGGCGGGCGGAGGGGAAGAAGAAGGGGACGGGGACGGAACCGGCGCCTCACCCGCGGCGGGCGCGGGCCGGCTCGTACCCGGCACCCAGGTGGAGCCGTTCCAGTAGCGGATGTAGTTCGGGACCGAGGGGTCAGGGTAGTAGCCCGGGGCCGGGGACGCGGAGGAGGAACCGGAGGAGCCAGAAGTGGGTGCGCTCATGGTTCACGGAATCCGTATCTGCTCGGTCTGGGGGGTTTGTGACGTCCACATCTACCAGACGCGCGGGCCCGGCGTGACCGCCGTTCCCCGCACCGCCCGGCTTCGGAGGGCGTACTTGTCTTTACCCGTACGCGCCCCCTCGTGCCCGTGCTTCAGGAAATTTGAACCGAATCCCGCGAACCCGCGTAATGGTTGGAGTGGTACGCGCTCTCTCCTGGTGCAGGCCCCGGCGCAGCACCCGCTGCGCGTCACCGAAGACACCGCGGAACACGCGGAACGCGAAATGGGGCTGCCGCGCCGAGGAAAGGATGTCGAGTCGATGCACACCGTGGTGGAACGCGAACTGGAAATGCAGCTAGTGCTGTCGCCGGAGCGGAGCATCCCCGTACCCGCCAGGCTGGCCTATCGCACGGATGATCCCTTTGCCGTGCACATCACTTTCCACGTGGGCTCCGACGCCCCCGTGAACTGGACCTTCGCCCGCGAGCTGATCGTGGAGGGGGTGTTCAGGCCGTGCGGTCACGGTGACGTGCGGATCTGGCCGACGAAGGTCAACGGCCGCAGCGTGATCTGTCTGGCCCTCAGCTCCCCCGACGGCAACGCGCTGCTGGAGGCGCCCTCGTCGCCGGTCGCGGCCTGGCTGGAGCGGACGCTGCGGGTGGTGCCGCCGGGCACCGAGCACGAGCAGCTCGGCATGGACGACGGTCTCAGCCGGTTGCTCGCCCCGACCACGCGGGACGAGCTGTGGCTGAGCGATCCGTGGTCGGGGAAGGACGAGACGCCGGACGCGGGGGCGTGAGGGCCGGGCACGCCCGGCGCGGCCCTCAGAACAGCTTGCCCGGATTCAGCAGCCCGAGCGGGTCGAAGACGGCCTTCACGCCGCGCTGCAACTCGACGCCGGTGGGGCCGAGTTCGCGGGCCAGCCAGTCCTTCTTGAGCAGGCCGACGCCGTGCTCGCCGGTGATGGTGCCGCCGAGCGCGAGACCGAGCGCCATGATCTCGTCGAAGGACTCGCGGGCCCGCAGGGCCTCGTCGGGGTCGTGCGCGTCGAAGCAGACCACGGGGTGGGTGTTGCCGTCGCCCGCGTGCGCGCACACCCCGATCGTCAGGCCGAACTTGGCCGAGATGTCCGCGACGCCGTCCAGCATCTCGCCGAGCTTCGCGCGCGGTACGCACACGTCGTCGATCATCATGGCCGTCGAGATCGTCTCCAGCGCCGTCAGCGACAGGCGGCGCGCCTGGAGCAGCATCTCGGACTCGGCGCTGTCCTCCGCGGGCACCACGTCGGTGGCGCCCGCCGCCGTGCACAGCTCGCCGACCGCGGCGAGGTCGGCGGCCGGGTCGGCGGTGTCGAAGGCGGCGAGCAGCATGGCCTCGGTGGTCTCGGGCAGGCCCATGTTCGCCATCGCGTTGACCGCGCGGATGGTCGTGCCGTCCATCAGCTCCAGCAGCGACGGCACATGGCCGCTCTCCATGATCGAGCAGACGGCGGCGCAGGCCGCGGCGGCCGACGGGAATTCGGCGACCATGGCGAGCTGGCGCGGCGGCGCGGGCCGCAGCGCGAGGACCGCCTTCACGACGATGCCGAGGGTGCCCTCGGAGCCGACGAAGAGCCGCGTGAGGTCGTATCCCGCCACGCCCTTGGCGGTGCGCCGCCCGGTGGTCAGCAGCCGCCCGTCGGCCAGCACCACCTCGAGGCCGAGGACGTACTCGGCCGTCACCCCGTACTTCACGCAGCACAGGCCGCCCGCGCCGGTGCCGATGTTGCCGCCGATCGTGCACTGTTCCCAGCTCGACGGGTCCGGCGGGTAGGACAGGCCGTGCTCGCCGACCGCCCTGGACAGCACGGCGTTGACGACGCCCGGTTCGACCACGGCGATCCGGTCGACCGTGTCGATCTCCAGGATGCGGTCCATCTTCACCAGCGAGAGCACGATGCAGCCGTCCATGGCGTTGGCGCCGCCGGACAGCCCGGTCCGCGCCCCCTGCGGTACGACCGGCGCCCGGTGCGCGGTCGCGGTCCGCATGACGTGCTGCACGTCCTCGGTGCTGCGGGGCAGCACGACCGCCGCCGGGGTGCCGACGGCGGAGAAGCTCGCCATGTCCTGGGAGTACGCCGCGACGACGTCGGGGTCGGTCAGTACCGCCTCCGGCGGCAGGCCGCCGCGCAGTGCGGTGATCAGTTCATCGTGCATGTGTTCACCCTGACAGGCCGGGGCCCCGCCCTCAAGGGCGGGACCCCCGCGAGACCACAGGGTGAGATCAGAGGTTGCCGCGCAGCTCCTGCTCCCGCTCGATCGCCTCGAACAGGGCCTTGAAGTTGCCCTTGCCGAAGCCCATGGAGCCGTGGCGCTCGATCATCTCGAAGAAGACGGTCGGGCGGTCCTGGACCGGCTTGGTGAAGATCTGGAGCAGGTAGCCGTCCTCGTCGCGGTCCACGAGGAGCTTGAGTTCGCGCAGTGTCTCGACGGGGACGCGGGTCTCGCCCGCCCATTCGCCGAGGGTGTCGTAGTAGGAGTCGGGGGTGTCGAGGAATTCGACACCGGCGGCGCGCATGGCGCGTACGGAGGCGACGATGTCGTTGGTGGCCAGCGCGATGTGCTGGACGCCGGGGCCGCCGTAGAACTCCAGGTACTCGTCGATCTGGGACTTCTTCTTGGCGACGGCCGGCTCGTTGAGCGGGAACTTCACCTTGAGCGTGCCGTCGGCCACGACCTTGGACATCAGCGCCGAGTACTCGGTGGCGATGTCGTCGCCGACGAATTCCTTCATGTTGGTGAAGCCCATGACCCGGTTGTAGAAGGCCACCCACTCGTTCATCCGGCCGAGTTCGACATTGCCGACGCAGTGGTCGATGGCCTGGAAGAAGCGCCGCGCCGGGGGCTCGACCACCGGCTCGGCGGCGACGAAGCCCGGCATGTAGGGGCCGTCGTAGCCGGTGCGGTCGACCAGGGTGTGCCGGGTCTGGCCGTACGTGGCGATGGCGGCGAGCACGACGGTGCCGTGGTCGTCCTTCAGCTCGTACGGCTCGGTGAGGCCGGTGGCGCCGTGCTCGACGGCGTACGCGTACGCGGCGCGCGCGTCGGGGACCTCCAGGGCGAGGTCGACGACGCCGTCGCCGTGGGCGGCGACGTGGTCGGCCAGGAAGCGGCCGTGGTCGGTGGCGGGCTTGATGACGGAGGTGAACACGAAGCGCGCGCCGCCCGACTCCAGGACGTAGGAGGCGGTCTCGCGGCTGCCGTTCTCGGGTCCCGAGTAGGCGACGCGGCGCATGCCGAAAGCGGTGGAGTAGTAGTGCGCGGCCTGTTTGGCGTTGCCCACGGCGAAGACGACGGCGTCCATGCCCTTTACCGGGAAAGCATCCTGGGTCTCAGTCATGACAAAAGCGTCCCGCCGCTTGTCAGGGTGCGCAATAGTTCCGGATTTCAGTGGACAGTCTGCACAGCGGAAGCGAGGATCGACGGGTCAATCTGTGCAGCATGACCACGGAAGGCGGCGGGGTATGGGGATCGACGCGCTGGACGGGCGGCTGATCACGCTGCTGGACCGGGAGCCGCGGATCGGCGTGCTGGAGGCGTCCCGGCGGCTGGGGGTGGCGCGCGGCACGGTGCAGGCGCGGCTCGACCGGCTGAGGGCCAATGGGGTGATCCGCGGCTTCGGCCCGCAGGTGGACCCGGCGGCGCTCGGCTATCCGGTGACGGCGTTCGCCACGCTGGAGATCAAGCAGGGCCAAGGGGCCGACGTACGGGCGCACTTGACCACCGTGCCGGAGGTGCTGGAGCTGCACACCACGACCGGTCAGGGCGACATGCTCTGCCGTCTGGTGGCCCGTTCCAACGCCGATCTCCAGCGGGTGATCGACCGCGTTGTCGGCTTTGATGGGATTGTCCGGGCCGCCACGGCCATCGTCATGGAGAACCCGGTCCCGCTGCGGATCATCCCGCTGGTGGAGCAGGCGGCGCGCGACACCTAGACGCGCCACGCGGTCGAAGGAGACGGGGAGGTGGCGGCGCGGTGAGCTTCTGGCAGTACCTCTCCAACCGGCACCAGCAACTGCTCACCGACGCCTTCCAGCACGCCAGCGCGGTGTTCCAGTGCATGGTGCTCGCGACCGTGATCGGCGTCCTGATCGGTGTCCTGACCTACCGCAGCGACTGGGCGGGCAATCTCGCGGTCACCTCGACCGCGACCATCCTCACCATCCCGTCGCTGGCCCTGATCGGTCTGCTGATCCCGGTCCTGGGCCTGGGCGTGCCGCCGACGGTGACCGCGCTGACGCTGTACGGGCTGCTGCCGGTCGTCCGCAACTCCATCGTCGGGCTGCGCGGTGTGGACCCCGCGCTGGTGGACGCGGCCAAGGGCATCGGCATGTCGCGGGTGGCCCGGCTGCTGCGGGTGGAGCTGCCGCTGGCCTGGCCGCCGATCCTGACCGGTATCCGGGTCGCCACCCAGATGCTGATGGGTATCGCGGCGGTGGCCGCGTACGCCTCGGGCCCCGGCCTCGGCAACGAGATCTTCCGCGGCATCGCGTCGCTGGGCAGCGCCAACGCGCTCAACGAGGTGCTGTCCGGCACGCTCGGCATCATCGTCCTCGCGCTGCTCTTCGACGCCGCGTACGTGGGCATCGGCCGTCTGACCATTCCGAGGGGGATCCGTGTCTGAGCAGTGGTCACCGCAGGACCGGGAGCAGCCGGCGCCCGCCGGGGTGGCGGGCGCCACCATCGAGCTGGAGAACCTGACCAAGCGCTACCCGGGCAGCCAGGACCCGGCCGTGGACAGCGTCAGCATGGAGATCAAGGCCGGTGAGACGGTGATCTTCGTGGGCCCTTCCGGCTGCGGCAAGTCCACCACGCTGAAGATGATCAACCGGCTGATCGAGCCGTCGTCCGGGCGGATCAGGATCAACGACGAGGACGTCACCGCGATCGACCCGGTCAAGCTGCGCCGCAAGGTCGGGTACGCCATCCAGTCGTCCGGTCTCTTCCCGCACATGACGGTCGCGGAGAACATCGCGCTGGTGCCGAAGATGGTCGGCTGGAGCAAGTCGCGGGTCAAGGACCGGGTCGAGGAGATGCTCGACCTGGTGGGCCTGGACCCGCGGGAGTTCCACGGCCGCTACCCGCGCCAGCTCTCCGGCGGACAGCAGCAACGCGTGGGCGTGGCACGGGCGTTGGCGGCCGACCCGCCGGTGCTGCTGATGGACGAGCCGTTCGGCGCGGTCGACCCGATCACCCGCGACCACCTCCAGGACGAACTGATCAGGCTCCAGCACGAGTTGCACAAGACGATCGTCTTCGTCACGCACGACTTCGACGAGGCCATCAAGCTCGGTGACCGGATCGCGGTGCTCCGCGAGCACTCGCACATCGCCCAGTTCGACACGCCGGAGGCCATTCTCACCAACCCGGCCGACGACTTCGTGTCCGGCTTCGTCGGCGCCGGCGCGGCGCTCAAGCGGCTCAATCTCACCCGCGTGCGCGATGTCGGCATCGCCGAATTCCCCGCGGTGGGCGTCGACGAGCCGTTGCAGTCGATCTTCGAGCGGCTGCGCACCAGCCAGCACAACGAACTGCTGCTGCTCGACCGGCGGCGCCGCCCGTACAAGTGGCTGCGGCGCGGCGATCTGATGCGCGCCAAGGGGTCGTTGGCACGGGCGGGCACGATCGTGCACGACACGGTGACGCGGGACGCGACACTGCGGGACGCGCTGGAGGCGGTGCTGACCGACAGCGGCGGGCGGGTGGCGGTGACCGGGCGGCGCGGCGAATTCGTGGGCGTGGTCGACATGGAGACGCTGATGAACTCGGTGCAGGAGATGCTGGAGGCCGACCGGCTGACCGCGATGGAGCACCAGCACGAACTGGCCGAGTCGCAGGCCGGGCAGGGGCACGAGGAGGAGCGGGCACGCGCCGAGCAGGAGGGCGCGGCGGGCGCGGAGCCGGCGTCATGAGCCCGGACGGCCCGGACCGCGCGACGGGGGCCAGCCGCGCCGACGGCGGCCGGTCCCACCCGTCGGGCCGGGACACCCGCGACGCCGGGGAGCGCCGTCCCCCCGGCGAGCACGACGTGCGCGGCCTGGCCTTCCGCGACGACGACGGCGGTACGGAGCACGAGGAGCACGACGGCGGGCCCGCGCCCGCCGCGACCAGGCCGAAGCCCAAACTGACGTGGCGGAAGCTGGTGTTCACCCCGGTCGTGCTGGCCGCCGTGCTGCTCGCCACGTATCTGTGGATCACCAACATCCACCTGGACGCGATCGAGAAGAATTCGCTCGACGACGGCAATGTGCAGCTCCGGCTCTGGCAGCACGTGAAGCTGACCGCGATCTCCACCTTCTGGGTGCTGGTGATCGCCATCCCCGTCGGCATCGCGCTGACCCGGCGGCGGCTGCGCAGGGTCGCGCCGTTCGTGACCGCGCTCGCCAACATCGGCCAGGCCACCCCGGCGATCGGCCTGCTGGCGCTGCTGGTGATCTGGCTGGGCATCGGCGCCCGCACCGCGATCATCGGCATCGTGGCCTACGCGGTGCTGCCGGTGCTCTCCAACACCGTCGCGGGGCTCAAGGCCATCGACCCGACGCTGGTGGAGGCCGCGCGCGGCATCGGCATGTCGGCGCCCGGCGTGCTCGCCAAGGTCGAACTGCCGCTCGCCGTACCGCTGATCCTCGCGGGCGTGCGGACCGCGCTGGTGCTCAACGTCGGCACCGCCACGCTGGCCACCTTCGGCGGGGGCGGCGGCCTCGGCGACCTGATCACCTCCGGCATCGTCAACCAGCGGATGCCGGTGCTGATCCTCGGCTCGGTGCTGACGGTGGTGCTCGCGCTGTTCGTGGACTGGCTGGCCTCGGTCGCCGAGCAGTTGATGCGCCCCCGCGGCCTGGAGGTGACGGCGTGACGCGGCGGCGTACGGGGCTCGTGGCGCTCTGCGGCGCCGCCCTGCTGGCGTCCTGCGGGCTGACCAGCGGCAGCCCGCTGGTGGACAACGTCAAACCGGGCTCGATCGGGCAGGGCGAACCCCTCAAGGGCGCCCACCTGGTGATCACGTCCAAGAACTTCAGCGAGAACATCATCCTGGGCGAGATGATCGGCCTCGCCTTCAAGGCGGCGGGCGCGAGCGTGCTGGACCGGACGAACATCACCGGCTCGATCGGCGCCCGCGAGGCGGTCAAGTCCGGTCAGGCGGACGCGATGTACGAGTACACCGGCACCGCCTGGATCACGTATCTGGGGCACACGGAACCCATCAAGAATCCCCAGGCGCAGTGGCAGGCCGTGCACGACGCGGACCTGAAGAACGGCCTGACCTGGCTGCCGCCGTCCACGCTGAACAACACGTACTCGCTCGCCGTCAGCCAGCGCAACAACGCGAAGTACCACCTCAAGACGCTCTCCGACGTGGCCGCGCTGGCGAAGAAGGACCCCAAGGCCGTGACGCTGTGCGTGGAGAACGAGTTCGCCTCCCGGCAGGACGGCCTGCCCGGCATGATGAAGGCGTACGACATGGACATCCCCAGCTCGCGGATCCAGAAGATGGACGCGGGGATCATCTACACCCAGGTGAACAAGAGCGGTTCCTGCCTGCTGGGCGAAGTGTACACCACCGACGGCCGCATCCAGTCGATGCACCTGACCGTCATGGAGGACGACAAGCACTTCTTCCCCAACTACAACGCGGCGCCCGTCATCTACAGCAAGGCGTTCAAGAAGTACCCGGCCATCGCCAAGCTCCTCGACCCGATCAGCGCCAAGCTGGACACGGCGGTCGCGCAGAAGCTGAACGCCCAGGTGGACGTGGACGGGCAGGACCCGCACGACGTGGCGAAGAAGTGGCTGATCGCGGAGGGCTTCATCAAGAACGGGTGAGGGGGGCCCTGCGGGGCTCGGGGGGTACGGCTCGCGGGGTACGGGCCGGGGGTACGGCTCGGGCGTACGGCTCCGTGGATGCAAAGCTATTTTGCAAAAGAGCGTTGCAAAGGTGCTTTGCACGCGCTTAAGGTGGTGTCCATGACGGACAAGAAGGACGCGGTGCCGATCGGCCCGATCTCGGACGAGGATCTGCTGACCCTCGACGCCAGGTCGCTGCGCGGCCTCGCCCACCCGCTGCGGATGCGGCTGCTGGCCGCGCTGCGCGACCGCGGCCCCGCCACGGCCTCCCAACTGGCCGACCGGCTCGGCGAGTCCAGCGGTGCGACCAGCTACCACCTGCGCCAGCTCGCCTCGTTCGGCCTGGTCGAGGACGACCCCGGCCGCGGCACCGCGCGCGAGCGCTGGTGGAAGGCGGTGCACCGGGGCCAACGCTTCGACAGCATCGGGGAGTTCGTCCGGCACCCCGACCCCGAGGTGCGCGCCGCGATGAGCACCTTCCTGGTCGAGCACGCCACCAGCAGCGCCGAGCAGGTGGCGACCTGGATGAGCACGATGCACACCTGGCCGAAGGTCTGGCAGGAGGCGTGGGACTCCAGCCGCTTCACGCTGCGCCTCACGCCGCAGGACGCGGTGGAGCTGAGCGAGCGGGTGCACGCGCTCGTGGAGTCCTTCCGCGAGCGGGAGACGGACGGGCCGGAGGGTGAGCGGGTCCGGGTGCAGTTCCACGAGTTCCCGATCGCGTCCGACTGACCCCGCTCCCCCGCGCCGCGCGCGCCGTCACCGCACGCGCAGCCGTATCCGTATCCGTACCCGTACCGGCTCCCTGTCCGTACCGGCTCCCTGTCCGTACCGGCCCGTAATTCCGTAGCTCCGTCACTCCGTATCAACGACCCATCGTCACGGGGGAATTCGCCATGCCCGCACGCACCGCGATACCGCACGCCCACCACCGGCCCGACGGGTCGGGACCGGCCCGCGACCGGCGCCCGCTGGGGGTGCTGCTGGCCGCCAACGTGGTCTCGATCGCCGGGAACATGCTCACCGTCGTCGCCGTCCCGTGGTTCGTGCTGGAGACCACCGGGAGCCCGGCGCGGGCCGGTCTGGTCGCCTTCGCGGCCACCCTGCCGGTCGTGCTCGCCGCGATCCTGGGCGGCCCGCTGATCGACCGGCTCGGCTACGCGGTCACGAGCGTCGTGTCGGACGTGGTGTGCGCGGCGGCCATGGCGGCCGTACCGCTGCTGCATCTGACCGTCGGGCTGCGCTACTGGGAACTGCTCGCGCTGGTCGGCGTCAGCGGCCTCTTCCACGCCCCCGGCGAGACCGCCCGCGAGGTGCTGATGCCCCGGCTCGCCGCACGCGCCGACACCACCGTGGCGCGGGCGTCGAGCGCGTACGAGGGCGCGTCGCGCGGCGCCCGTATGCTCGGCGCCCCGCTGGCTGGCGTGCTCATCTCGGTGATGGGCGCCACCAATACGCTGCTGGTCGACGCGGCGACCTTCGCGGTGTCCGCGGTGCTGATCGGGATCGGGGTACGGGACCGGACGCCGGCGGAGGCGCCGGAGCCGCCGAAGGAGTCCGCCGGCAGTTACCGGGCCGAACTGCGCGAGGGATTCGCCTACTTGGTGGCCGCGCGGCTGCTGTTCGCCATCGTGGTGATGGTGATGGTGACCAACGCGCTGGACCAGGCGTGGTCGGCGGTGCTGCTGCCGGTGGACGCCCGCGAGCACCTGGGCGGTTCGGTGAGCGTCGGCCTGGTCGCCGGGACCTTCGGCGGCGGCGCGCTGATCGGCTCGCTGACGTACGGCGTCGTCGGCCACCGGGTGTCGCAACGCGGCCTCTACATCGGCGCGTTCCTCATCAGCGGCTTCCCCCGGACGGCCGTGGCCGCCTTCGTGCCCGGTCTGACCCCGCTCCTGGTCACCTGCGCGGTGTGCGGGCTGGCCGCCGGGGTCCTGAACCCGATGATCGGCACCGAGATGGTCCGCCTGGTCCCCGAGCGGCTGCGCAGCCGGGTCTTCGGCGCCGTCACCTCCGGCGTCCTGGTCGCCGTGCCGCTGGGCGGCCTGCTCGGCGGCTTCCTCGTCCAGTACGCGGGCCTGCGCACCGCCATGGCCACCGTCAGCGCCGTCTATCTGCTCACGACGCTGAGCCCGCTCGTCCTGCCCGCCTTCCGGCACTGGAACGACGAGCCCGGCGACGAGCCCGCCGTGTCGCCGGGCGCCGCGCGGGCGTCGGTCTAGCCGCCGTCTAGCAGGTCGGCAGCTTTCCGCCCTTGTCCAGGGCGGCCAGGGCCGCCAGCGCGCCGTCCAGGTCGTTGACCGGGACCAGCCTGAGCCCGTCGGGCAGCTCCGCCTTGGCGTCGGAGCACTCGCCGCGCGGTACGAGGAAGACGGTCGCGCCGTCGCGGCGGGCGGCCTGCTCCTTCAGCGGCACCCCGCCGACCGCGCCGACCTTGCCCGAGGCGTCGATGGTCCCGGTGCCCGCGATGGTCCGGCCGCCGGTGAGGTCGCCGCCGTGGCCGTCGCCGTTGATCTTGTCGATGATGCCGAGTGCGAAGAGCAGCCCGGCGCTGGGGCCGCCGACGTCGGCGAGCTGGAGATCGACCTTCACCTTGGACGGTGAGAGCCCGAGGTGCTTGAGCGCGGCCGTCGTCGCCGCGTCCTGCGAGTCGGTCATCTCCTTGCGGTTCGCCTTCTCGATCTCCTTCACCGAGCCGCCGGTGGGGTAGACCGAGTCGCGCGGCATCGCCGCCTGGTCCTTCTTGAACCACGCCTTCAGCACGTCGGTGACGTGCACCGAGGCGTCCGGTGACGTCGCCTGGATCGTCACCATCCGCAGTTGCCCGCTCGTCCTGCGCACCGGTGTCCCGCTCACCGTGATCACCTGCGTCCCCTGGTCCGCCCCCAGCACGTTCGCCGTCAGCCCCGGCTCCACGATCGAGATCGGGAGCGGGGCGAGGGCCGCGACGGCCAGCAGCCCGGCCGTGACTGCTCCGCAGACGGCCAGAGTCACGGTCCGCCGGGAGACGCTGCTTCTACGCATGCCGCCGACCCTATTTCACACCCCCCGCCCTCGCGGCCACGCCCCCGCACGACCAGCGCCCCGCCAGGGGCGCGAGGAACTGCGCGAGCAACCCACCACCGGCCGGTGGCCCGGACCCAACCGAACAGCCCCGCCGCCCCCGGCAAAGCAACCGCCCCGGGGCCGGGCCCCAGCTCCCCGCACGCACGCACGACCAGCGCCCCCTCAGGGGCGCGAGGAACTGCGCGAGCAACCCACCACCGGCCGGTGGCCCGGACACAACCGAACCGCCCCACCGGGGCGGGTGGTGACCTGCGGCAGCATCATGGCTGGCCGCGCAGTCCCCCGCGCCCCCCAAAACACGGCCCACCGCCCCCAGCAAAACAACCGCCCCGGGGCAGCAGCCCAAAACGCGTAGCCGGCGTCCCAGCAAAGGAGCCCCCCTTGGGCCGGGCCCGTGAAGACGCGTAGCCGGCGTCCCGGCAAAGGACCCGGCACGGGCCCGGGGGCCTGGGGGCGCACCCTTGTGGGGAGGCTCAGCGCCCTAGCGCAGGGCGTCGGCGACCTCCGTGGCGGCCTCCACGACGCGCGCACCGACCCTCTCGGGGACCGAGTCGGCGAGCATGACGACGCCGACGCTCCCCTCGATGCCGGGGACGCCCAGGAGGGGCGCGGCGGCCCCGCTGGCGCCGGCCTCCAGCTCGCCGTGGGTGAGGACGTACCGGACCGGCTCGGTGGCGGTGACGGTATGGGCGGCGGGCGGCCCCTCGGCCGGGCGGGCGCCCAGGGACTCCTCCTCGACGAACCGCTCCCAGCGCGACCCGTCGGGCGTCGGCTGCATGCCCCGCCCGGCGAGAATGGCGCGCCCCGCGGCCCCGCGGTCCAGCGGGTGCCGGAAGCCGGTGCGATAGGCCACGTGGTAGTCGGTCCAGGTCGGCTCCACGACGGCGACGGCCAGCGCCTCGCTGCCGTCGACGAGGGTCAGGTGGGCGGTCGCCCCGATCTCCTCGGCGAGCGAGCGCAACGCGGGCAGTGCGGCCTCGCGCAGCAGCGGGTGCACCTGGTGGGCCAGACCGAGCACGCCCAGTCCGACGCGCGCCCGGCCGCCGAGGTCACGGCGGACCAGCGAATGCTGCTCCAGCGTGGCCAGCAAGCGGTAGACCACCGTCCGGTTCACACCGAGTTTGGCGGCCAGCTCGGTCACCGTCAGGCCGTGGTCGGTGTCGGCGAGCAGCTTGAGAACCCGCAGGCCCCGGTCAAGCGTTTGAGACGTCTCCGCGGTCACGACGCCCCCTCCTCGTAGGCGGCGGCCATCTCCACGGCGGTAACGCACTGCCGGTCCCGCGGCAGTGCGCGGAGAGGCCGCCGGTAGTCGTCATACCGGCTGCGCTCCGCGGCTGCACTGCCACGGCGCGTGCGTGACCGGCACCGTAGCGAGCGGGTACCGCTCAGCGGAAGGGGTCGTCCACAATCCGGGCGCTGGCTTGACCCGACTTTGGAGATCCACCCTCTACAATACGGCCGACATCATCGCATTCGGGTCGCCCACTCCTGCACCTTCTTGATCCGCTCGCCGAGCTGTCCCGCCGTCGCCTCGGCGCTCGGCGGCCCGCCGCACGCACGGCGCAATTCGGTGTGAATCACCCCGTGCGGCTTACCGCTCTGATGGTTGTACGCGGCCACGAGCGTGTTCAACTGCTTGCGCAGTTCGAGCAGTTGGCGGTGGGTGACGATCGGGCGCCGCTCGGCGGGGAGTTCGAGCAGATCGGCCTCTTCGTCCGGCTTCTTCCGGCTGTGGGCGATCTGCCGGGCCTGCCGCTTCTGCAGCAGTATCTGGACCTGGTCCGGTTCGAGGAGTCCGGGGATGCCGAGGTAGTCCTGCTCCTCCTCGCTGCCCGGATGCGCCTGCATGCCGAACTCGGCCCCGTCGTACAGCACCCGGTCGAAGACCGCGTCGGACTCCAGCGCCTCGAAGGGCAGCATGTCCTCCTCGGTGGCCTCGTCCTCGGCCTTCTCCGCGTCCGCGAGGAGCTTGTCCTCCTCCGCGAAGGGGTCCTCCTCGCCCTGCTTCTTGGGCTTGTCGAGCACGTGGTCGCGCTCGACCTCCATCTCGTTGGCGAATTCCAGCAGCATCGGGATGGTCGGGACGAACACCGACGCCGTCTCGCCGCGCCGCCGCGACCGTACGAAACGGCCCACGGCCTGCGCGAAGAACAGCGGCGTCGAGATCGTCGTGGCGTACACGCCGACCGCGAGGCGGGGCACGTCGACGCCCTCCGACACCATCCGGACCGCGACCATCCACCGGTCCTCGGACTCGCTGAACTTCTCGATCCGCTTGGAGGAGCCGGGGTCGTCGGAGAGCACGACGGTCGGCTTGTGCCCGGAGATCTCCTTGAGCAGCTTGGCGTAGGCGCGGGCCGAGTCCTGGTCGGTGGCGATCACCAGGCCGCCCGCGTCCGGGATGCCCTTGCGGACCTCGGTCAGCCGCTGGTCGGCGGCCTTCAGCACGTTCGGGATCCAGTCGCCGGTCGGCGCGAGCGCGGTCCGCCACGCCTGCCCGATGGCGTCCTTCGTCATCGGCTCGCCCAGGCGCGCCGCGATCTCGTCGCCCGCCTTGGTGCGCCAGCGCATGTTGCCGCTGTAGCTGAGGAAGATCACCGGGCGCACGACGCCGTCGTTGAGCGCGTTGCCGTACCCGTACGTGTAGTCGGCGGCGCTGCGGCGGATGCCGTCGTTGCCCTCCTCGTACACCACGAAGGGGATCGGGTTGGTGTCCGACCTGAACGGCGTCCCGGTCAGCGCCAGCCGCCGCGTCGCCGGGTCGAACGCCTCCAGGCACGCCTCGCCCCACGACTTGCTGTCGCCCGCGTGGTGGATCTCGTCCAGGATCACCAGCGTCTTGCGCTGTTCGCAGCGGTTGCGGTGCAGCATCGGCCGCACCCCGACGCCCGCGTACGTCACGGCGACGCCGTGGTACTCCTTGCCGACGGGGCCCGCGCTGTACTCCGGGTCCAGCTTGATCCCTATCCGCGCCGCCGCGTCCGCCCACTGCGTCTTCAGGTGCTCGGTGGGCGCCACCACCGTGATCTGCTGCACCAGGTGGTTGTGGAGCAGATACGACGCCAGCGACAGCGCGAAGGTGGTCTTCCCGGCGCCGGGTGTCGCCACCGCGAGGAAGTCCCGCGGCTGCTTGGCGACGTACGCGTCGATGGCCCCCTGCTGCCAGGCCCGAAGCTTGTTCGCCGTCCCCCAGGGCGCGCGCCCGGGGAAGGCGGGAGACAGATGGTGCGGGTGCGATGCGGCGGTGGTAGTCACGGTCTCCGTTGAGGTTCGTCTCGCGGCGGGTCGGTACGAAAACCGCCTCAGCCTACCGGCCGCACCCCCTCACCCCCGTCCCGACGCCACCGCGCCGCCCGTGTGCGACTCAGCTCACATACGGGCGCGCGGACGCCGTCTCGTACGGTGATACGCCGTCCCGGGCGCAGGCGGTCGGTCTCACGCCGATTTCGGGTGGGGGCGCAGGCGGGCCGCTACGAAGGCGCCCACGAGGGCCAGGGCGGCGGCGGGGAGGAAGACGGCGGCGAAGGCGGCGGGGTGTGCCGTCGTGGTGGTGCTCGCGTCGGCCGCGGCGCCGACCGTGCCGCCGCCGAGGGCGGCGAAGACGGTGCCGGCGGCGGCGACCAGGAGGACGTTGGAGAGGGCGTCGGAGACCTGGAGGGCGGCGGAGTTGGCACCGGCCTCCGCGGGGGCGGACTGCTCCAGCATCAGCACGCTGAGGGTGGAGATGACCAGGCCCATGCCGAGGCCGCCCGCGCACCAGGCGACGGCCACGATCCACACCGGTACGGACTGGACGAGGGCGAGGGAGGCGCCGCAGATGGCGGCGGCGGACAGCACCATGCCGAACTGCGCGAGGCGTTCGCGGACCGGCGCCAGGCGCGGGCGGGCCTGGACGTACGAGCCGAGCGCCCAGGTGAGCCCGGCGCCCGCCAGCGACAGCCCCGCCATGGTCGCGGACAGGCCGCGCTGGGTGACCAGCATCAGCGGGATGAAGCTCTCGGCGGCGATGAAGGTGCCCGCCGCGATCCCGCGCATCAGGATCACCGTGGGCAGCCCGCGCACCGCGCGGAAGGTGCCGGGCGGCAGCAGCCGCAGCGCGGACGGTACGAGCAGCACGATGCCCGCGACGGCCGGTATCACCGAGAGCGGGCTGATGTCCTGGCCCGCGTACTGCAACAGCGCCGCGCCCGTCGCGAGCGCCACCGCGTACCAGATCCGCCGCCCGTCCCGTACGGGCGGCGCGACCGGCTCGGGGGCCTCGGGCAGCGTCTCGGGGGCCGGGTCGGGGGCGTGCGCGGCCCGCCGCAGGGGCGGCAGCATGACGGCGAGCGGCAGCGCCACCAGGGCCGGGATGGCCAGGAACACCCAGCGCCAGCCGAGGTGTTCGGTGACCGTCCCCGACACCAGCGGCCCGACGATCGACGGCACCACCCACGAGGCCGCGAAGGCGGCCATCACCGAGGGCCGCAGCCGTTCCGGATACGCCCGGCCGACCACCACGTACAGCGCGACGATCACGAGCCCGCCGCCGAGCCCCTGCACGGCCCGGCCGAGCACGAACGGCCACATCGACTGCGCGGTCCCGCTGATCACCAGTCCCGCCGCGAATCCGCCGATGCCCGCCGCCAGCGGCGGCAGCGGCCCCGACCGGTCGCACCACTGCCCGCTGACCACCATCGCGAGCAGCGACGTCGTGAAATACCCCGAGAACGCGAACGCGTACAGCCCGAGACCGTCCAGCTCCCGCGCCGCGATCGGCATCGCCGTCCCCACCGCGGTCGCCTCGAACGCGATCATCAGCACCACCGACACGATGCCCAGGGTCAGCGCGCGGTACGACCGCCCCATCACGCCTTCCGGCGCGTCCGGGGCGGTCTCGGGGTCGATTCCAGGAAGCCGCTGGTCACGGCGAGTGTCGGAGGCAGTCACCAGCCAAGGGTAAGGGGCATCAGCCCCTTTCACCCCTGCCCTGCGACCCCCTTTCCCTCCGCCTTTCGCCCTACGCCCCGCCCTCGTCCCACCTCCGTCCCGGCCGCCTTCCCGCCCCGGCCCGCACCCCCGTTCATGAACGCCGTATGGCAGTCCCGTTGCACCCCCTCCCCCACCCTTGACCCACCCCCGCCCCACCCGCGAAGGTCGAACCACACCGCACACACACCTGGCCGTGTGCCCGAGTGGTTGAGGGACTCGCCTGCAAAGCGAGTTACGCCGGTTCGATTCCGGTCACGGCCTCCGATTGCCTGATATGGCGAAAGAAGAGGGCGGCACCCCGTACGGGGTGCCGCCCTCTTCTTGATGTGCTGTCGTCTCCTGCGGCTTGCACGATCCGGAGCACTCGAGCTTGAGAGAGCGGGCCTCAGTGCGCCGGGGGACGGTCACTCGGGAGCATCGAACACGACACCGTCTCTTCCCTGGGGGCAGCAGTGGAGCTGACACGACTCGTCGGATCGTGCGACGACGGCGATTGTCCGACGCTGTACGTGACCGACCGGGGCACCCTCGCAGTGCAGGGGCCGCACATCACCGAGCACGGTCGGAGCATCCCCGCTCACGAAGGCATGGTCGAAATCCCTGTGGAACTGATCAGAAAGGCCATCCGTGACGGGCTCCTCTAAAACGCTCGGCGAGATGTTCTCGCAGTTCGAGCGGGAAGCGTTCCGGCTGGAAACGCTGGGCGACTACAGCAAGTCCGGTGGTGTGACCGCCTATCACGCCTTCCTCGCAGGGGAGGATCAGCCGGAGGACTACCGAGACGCTGACTGGGTCACGACGGTCCGCGAGATCACCCGGGCCGGGAAACGCATCTATCGGGTACACATCTTGTCACGGCCTCTCACACCGTACCTGCGATTCGAACTGGGCTGGGGATACCAGCGGAACATGACGGCCGGTGAGGAATTCTTCATCCTCGACACCACCGAGACGGAGAACCCGCTGCCGCAGGCCCCTGACTTCTGGCTGTTCGACGGCAGGACGGCGGCGGCCATGACGTACGACGGCGCTGGGAAGTTCCTCGGCGTGGACGTCCACGAGGCGGCGGATGCCGACGAGTTCGGGGCGTACCGCGATGTGGCGCTCGCACACGCGAGGCCCTTCACCGACTGGTGGGCCGAGTTCGGCGAGTGAACAGATCAGAACTGGGCGCCGCGCTGCGGGCGTTGCGGCAGGCATCCGGGCAGGAAGCGAAGGCTGTGGCCCGCGGCGCCGTCATGTCCACCAGTAAACTGAGCAAGATCGAGAACGGCCGCACCGCGCCCGGCGTCATCGACGTGGAGCGCATCCTCACGGCATTGGGCGTGTCCGCCAACCGTCGCTGATTCCGGGCCTGTTGCAGACACCCGAGTACGGGCGGGCGGTGCTCTCCCGCAAGGAGCTGGGCGACGAACAGTTGGCACGTACGGTCGCCGCGCGACTCGATCGCCAGAGCGTGCTGTACGACAGGACGAAGACCCTGCGGTTCGTCGTCACCGAGCCCGTACTGCGCTGGCTGCTCGTTCCGCCACCGGTGATGGCCGGCCAACTGGACAGGCTCATCTTCCTGTCCGGGCTTCCCAACCTCGACATCCGCGTCGTCCCGCTCACCGCAGCACAAAAATACGCACCCGGTCACTCCTTCGTCATCCGCGACAACCGTATGGTCACGGTCGAGACGCTGCACGCCGAAATGGCGGTGACCGATCCCAGGGACGTCGCTCTTTACGTGAAGAAATTCGAGCACTTCTCCTCGGGCGCCCTCGCCGACGACGCCATGCGCGACTTCCTCACGGCTGTTCGCGACGAATTCTTGCGCGAACAGGAAACGCCCTGGACACCGCACTCCGCCTCCCAGAATTCTGGACACGACAGCGAATAGGGCGGAAGGCCGAGCAAAGGAGATGCGCCGTGGAGAAGACTCCGCGAGGAATTCGTGCCGGTGGAGAGGGAGACGGGCAGCCGGGGACGCCGTGGACGCCGCCGGAGGAGCCGCCGAATCCGGATGGGTCCACGCCGCCCGGGGACGGGACGCATCGGAAGTGACATCGATCGAACGGGGCGGGGGGCGGGCCGAGTTGGGGCGGTCGCTTCTCGCGGCGGGGGTCATGACGGACGATTGGGCGACGGCTTTCGCGGCGGTGCCGCGGGCGGCGTTTCTGCCCGAGGTGATGTGGCCGTTCGACCTCACCGCACAGGCCAGTGTGGCCGTGAGCAGGGCGGAGGACCCGGCGGCGTGGCTGGGGTACGCCGAGGCCGATGTGCCGATCGTGACGCAGTGGGACGACGGGCGGCACAGCGGGACGGCGCCGGGGAAGGTGTCGACGTCTTCGGCGTCGATGCCGTCCGTCGTGTTCGCCATGCTCGGCGACCTGGAGGTGCGGCCCGGGAACGCGGTGCTGGAGATCGGCACCGGGACGGGGTGGAACGCGGGGCTGCTGACGCACCGGCTCGGCGGCGAGAAGGTCACGACCGTCGAGGTGGACGCGGCGGTGGCGGCAGCGGCCCGGGAGTCGCTGCGAAGGGCGGGGCTCGGCCCGACGATGGTGACGGGGGACGGATACGGCGGGCACCTGCCGGGCGCGCCGTACGACCGGGTCATCGCCACGTGCGGGATGCGCGAGATCCCGTACGCCTGGGTCGAGCAGACGGCACCCGGCGGGATCGTCGTGGCGCCGTGGGGGACGCATTACGGGAACGGTGACGCCGTGGCACGGCTGGTCGTCGGGGACGGGGCGGCGTCGGGGCGGTTCACGCGGCTGGTGGAGTTCATGAAGCTCCGCGCCCAGCGGAGGGCTGCCGTACGGCACGGCGATGACGTATCGCAGGAGGGCACGGACGGCGCCGACGCGTCCACGACCACCGTCACCGAGGCGGAATTCCTCACCGGGCGGTACACCGCGGGCCCCTTCGCGTTGGGGCTGCGGGTGCCCGGGTGCGTGCAGGCCGCGGCCGAGAAGCGCGGGGACACGCGGCCGGTCTGGTTCTACGGTCTCACCGACACGTCGTGGGCCGTCGTGACCTTCCGCGACGGCCGGCCCGCGTCCACGGTCCACCAGTACGGACCGCGTCGGCTGTGGGACGAGGTGGAGGCCGCCTTCCGCTGGTGGACGGGCCGGGGAAAGCCGGGGGTCGAGCGCTTCGGGCTGACGGTCGACGCCGACGGGCAGTACGTGTGGCTGGACGATCCGGCCGAGTCCTGGGGTATCTGAGCGACATCACTCTCCAGGCACGAAGCGGGGAGAGGCTCCTGGACGGCTTCCGGGCCGGGCCGGAGCCCCTGCCGAAGACGCCGCCGAAGGCGAAAACCCTGCCCGCGCCACCCCTGACCGCCGCCCGGCTCGGCGACGTGCTCCTCGCACTCGGGCCGCACCGGCGCCGCTGACAGGGTGAACGACCGGACCGGCGGAAATACTGACGTGGCCGTGGCGGTTGCCGCCGGTATGGCGACTTTGGGACTGATCGGCAGCGGAAACATCGGCGGCACCCTGGCCCGGCTGGCGGTCGACAGCGGGCTCGATGTGGTGCTCAGCAACTCACGGGGGCCGGAAACCCTCGCGGACCTCGTCGCGGAGCTCGGTCCACGAGCCCGCGCGGGCACGGCGGCGGAGGCCGCCGCCGCCGGGGACTGGGTGGTGGTGACGGTCCCGGTCAAGGCGTACCCGCGGATTCCGCGGGAGCCGCTGGCGGGCAAGACCGTGATCGACACCGGCAACTACTACCCGCAGCGCGACGGCGACATCGCCGACCTGGTCGAGAAGAAGACCACGGACAGCGGGCTGCTCCAGGGGTATCTGGACGGTGCCCACGTGGTGAAGGCGTTCAACAACATCTTCTTCAAGCACCTGGCGGCGCTGCCGCGTCCGGCGGGAGCGGCCGACCGCAGTGCCCTGCCCATCGCCGGTGACGACGCCGACGCGAAGGCGCACGCCGCTGAGCTGCTCGATCTGCTCGGCTTCGACACGGTGGACGCCGGGCCGCTCGCCGAGGGCCGGCGGTTCCAGCCCGGCACGGCGGCGTACGGGCTGCCCTACGCGGACAAGTCGGTCGCCGACTTCATGGCCGAGCCCCCCGCGCCGGCCTCCGTCGCCGACATCGAGGCGGCCCTGGCGGCGGCGGAGAGCTGAAGCCAGGCCCCGAAGCCGGGCCGCCCGTCCGCTCCCGCCGCGATTGGCCCAGGGATTTGGGGCGGGAGTGGTACAACGGCGCGGGGCGATCAGGCCGTAGCGTCGTCGGTATGAGTGAGCGAGTGGATTACGCGAAGCACGCGCCGGACGCGTTCCGGGCGATGCTGGGGTTCAGCCAGGCGGCGGCGAAGGGGCTCGACCCCGTGGTCGCGGAACTGGTGAAGATCAGGGCGTCGCAGATCAACCGGTGCGCGTTCTGCCTGGACATGCACATCAAGGACGCGCGGAAGGCCGGGGAGAGCGACCGGCGGATCTTCCTGCTGAGCGCGTGGGAAGAGGTCGACGGCGTCTACAGCGAGAAGGAGCGGGCGGCGCTGGCGCTGACGGAGGCGGTGACGCTGCTGACGGACGGGTTCGTGCCGGACGAGGTGTACGCGCGGGCGGCGGAGCACTTCGACGCGGACGAGTTGGCGCGCCTGGGGGCCGCGATCGTGGCGATCAACGCGTGGAACCGGTTCAACGTGACGTTCAGGACGCAGCCGGCGGCGAGCGCGTGAGCGGCGCGGGGGCCGGGGCCGAGGTCGGGGCGGGAGGCGTGGCCGGGGCGGGAGGCGTGGCCGGGGCGGGGGACGTGGCCGGGGCCGGGGCGGGGGGCGCGAAGGCGCTGCTGGCGCTGCATCACGGGCGGGACGCCGCCGATCCGTTGGTGCTGCCCGGGCCGTGGGACGCGGCCAGCGCGCGGGTGTTCGCGGACGCGGGCTTCCCGGCGCTGGCGACGCCCAGCGCCGGGGTGTCGGCGTCGCTGGGGTACGAGGACGGCGAGGCGCCCGCCGACGAGATGTTCGCCGCGATCCGGCGGATCACCCGCGCCGTGGACGTCCCCGTGTCGGCCGACGTCGAGGCCGGATACGGGCTGGCGCCCGAGGAGTTGGTCGAGCGGCTGCTGGAGGCCGGGGCCGTCGGGTGCAATCTGGAGGACTCCGAGCCGGGGTCCAGGGGGCTGGTCGAGCCCCGGCGGCAGGCGGACCGGCTCGCGGCCGTACGCGCCGCCGCCGGGGACGCGTTGGTCGTCAACGCGCGCATCGACACGTTTCTGCGCGGCGACCGTACGACCGGCGCCGCCGTCGAGCGCGGGCTGCTCTACGCCGCCGCCGGAGCCGACTGCGTCTACCCGATCCTCGCCCCGCCCGCCCTCCTCGCCGAGATCGCCGAAGCCGTCCCCCTCCCCCTCAACGCCCTCTGCCGTCCCGGCGGGCCCTCCCCCCGCGAGCTGGCCTTCCTCGGCGCCACCCGCGTCACCTTCGGCGGCGGCCTCCAGCAACAAGCCCTGGAAGCCGTCCGCGACATGGCGACCGGCATGCGCCTGTGACCCGCCGGGCGCGCGCCGCGTAAAGGCGCCGGGCCACGTTGTCCAGGGGCGCGGTGGACCGGCACGCTCAGCCCCGGCCGCGCCCCTGACAAGCTCAACCCGCCCGGGATAGCTCCGCTACGAGGCCGCCCCGGCGCCTTGCGCTCGCACGTACCGGGCGCCGCCTGGACCGCCCATGATCCGCCGGACAGGCGCTAGTTCTGGGGTTTGACCACCGCGGCTTGGGGGCGGATGGGGAGGCGGGGGATGGGGCGGGCGGTGGCGGCGCGGACGGCGGCGGCCACCGCGGCGGGGGCGGTGACGACGGGGACCGCGGAGACGGCCTTGGCGCCGAAGGGGGCGAGGACGTCGCGCTCCTCGACCAGCCGGATGATGCGGACCGTGGGGGCGTCGAGGGCGGTCGGCAGGGAGTATCCGGTGAGGCTGGGGCGTTTGACGATGCCTCGGGGGGCGCGGAGGTCCTCCATCAGGGCGAGGCCGACGCCCTGGGTGATCCCGGCCTCGATGCGGGCGGCGAGCTGGCGGGGGTTGAGGATGCGGCCGACGTCCTGGGCGACGGCCATCTCGACCACGCGCACGGCGCCCAGTTCGATGTCGACGTCGACCACGGCGCGAATCGCGCAGAAGGTGAGGCCGACGAAGGCGTCGCCCTGGCCGGTGTCGTCGAGCCGGTCGGTCGGGTGCGGGCGGCACTGCGCGGTGGCCCACAGTTCCTTGCCGTCGAGGGTCTCGGCGACGGTGGTGGACAGCACACCGTCGTACGAGGTGATCTTGCCGTCGGCGATGGACAGCAGCTCCACGGACATGCCGAATTTGGCGGCGAGCGGCTGGAGCAGCTGGGTGCGGACCATCTTGGCCGCGCGCTCGACCGCGCCGCCGGACACCCAGGTGTGGCGTCCGCGCGCGGAGGGTCCCGACGGCGGCTGGTCGGTGTCGGACGGCAGCACCTGGACGTCGTCGATGCCGAGGACTTCCTGGACGATCTGCCGCGCCAGCGTGGTGAATCCCTGGCCGGTCTCGACGGCGGCGCAGATGACGGTGGCGCGGCCGTCGTGGACGCGTACGGTCGCGGTCGACACCTCGTCGGCGCCCTCGGCGCCGAGCACGTGGACCATGCCGAGCGCGTAGCCGACCCCGCGCCGTACCGCGCCCGGCTCGCCCGCGCCCGAGGTGCCGCCGGGCAGCAGCCACTGCGACTCGTCGTCGCCGTCGGGCAGCGGGGGCAGGTCGGCGTCGCGTACGGCCTTCAGCAGCTCGCCGACGGGCGCGGGGCAGGTGACGGTCTGGCCGGTGGGCAGCAGGTCGCCGGTGGCCAGGACGTTGCGCATCCGGATCTCGGCCGGATCCAGGCCGACCTTCGCGGCGAGCTTGTCCATCTGGCCCTCGTACGCGGCGCAGACCTGGAGCGCGCCCTCGCCGCGTACGTGGCCGGACGGCGGGTTGTTGGTGCGTACGGCCCAGCCCTCGACGAAGACGTGCGGGACGACGTAGGGACCGGCCGCGAAGGCCACGGCGGCGGCGAGCGCGTCGGAGGAGGCGTCGGCGTACGCGCCCGCGTCGAGCAGGATCTGCGCCTCGACCTTGACCAGGCGGCCCTCGGCGTCGGCGTGGTGGCGGTAGCGCAGCAGGGTGGGGTGGCGGTGGGCGTGGCCGAGGAAGGACTCCTCGCGGGTGGCCACGAATTTGACCGGGCAGCCGGTCTTGAGCGCGAGCAGGCCGAGCGGGAGCTGGACGCCGGAGTCCTCGCGGTCGCCCATCGCGCCGGGCACGCCGGTGACGACGACCTTGACGCGGTCGGGTTCGAGGCCGAAGCAGGCGGCGGCCAGGTCGCGGTCGGCGTGCGGGTCGGTGGAGGCGACGTACAGCTCGACGCCGCCGTCCGGGCGCGGGACGGCGAGTCCGGCCTCGGCGCCGATCGGCGCCGGGTCCTGGCGGCCGACCCGGTACAGGCCCTCCACGATGACGTCGCCGATCGCGTCGGGGTCGCCGAAGCGCAGCGGGATGTGCCGGATCAGATTGCCGTCGGGGTGCAGCGGCTCGGCGGCGAACGCCTTCTCGGGGTCGGTGACCGGCTCCAGCACCTCGTACTCGACGAGGATCGCGGCGGCGGCCAGCCGGGCGGTGTCGGGGTGGTCGGCGGCGACGGCGGCGATCGGCTCGCCGTGGTGCCGCACCAGGTCCTCGGCGAAGACCGGGCGGTCCGCGACCCGGCGGCCGTGCATCGCGTCGCCCGGCACGTCCTCGTGCGTGACGACGGCCCGCACGCCGGGCATCGCGACGGCCTCGCTGGTGTCGATCCGGGTGATCCGCGCGTGCGGGTACGGCGAGCGCAGCACGGCCGCCCACAGCAGCCCCTCGGCCCACAGATCCGCCGCGTACGGGTAGGTGCCCTGCGCCTTCTGGAGCGCGTCGGCCGAGGGCAGCGACGCGCCGATCCCCCGTACCGCCCCGGCGCCCGCCAGGGTCTCCGCGACGGGCCCCGGTCCGTCGATGATGCCGGTCATACGGCGCCTCCCGAGGGGCCGCCCTGGTGCGGGACGCGGGCGGCGGTGGAGGAGGCCGCGGACGCCGGGTTGTCGTGGTCGTCGGCGGCGGCCTCGCGGGCGGCGATGACCTGGTCGACGGCGTCGAGGACGCCGCGGTAGCCGGAGCAGCGGCAGAGGTTGCCGCACAGCGCCTGGCGGGTCTCCAGGTCGGTGGGTTTGTGGTTGCCCTCCAGCAGGTCGTGCACCGTCATCGCCATGCCGGGGATGCAGAAGCCGCACTGTACGGCGCCGGATTCGGCGAGCGCGCGCTGGACGTCGGAGGGGCGGCCGTCCACGGTCAGGCCCTCGACGGTACGGACCTCGCTGCCCGCCGCGGTGGCCGCGGGCACCAGGCAGGAGGCGACCAGACGGCCGTCGACCTGGACGGAGCAGGCCCCGCACTCGCCCTGTTCGCAGCCGTCCTTGGCGCCGGCGAGGCCGAGGCGTTCGCGCAGCACGTAGAGCAGCGACTCGCCGAGCCAGGCGTCGGTCACCGGGCGATCGGCGCCGTTGACGCGCAGGACGTAGGAGGCGAGGGGGTGTTCGCTGTGGGTCTCCTCGACGGGTTCCGGCTCCGGCTCCCGCTCGGCCTCGTCGGCCGCGAGGTCGCCGTCCGCCTCCGCCGTACCGGAATCCGGGGCGAGGAGGTCGGGGGCGAGGCCGTCGGGCGTGAGGCCGTCGGGCGCGGGGCCGTCCACGGCGTCGGGGAGCGGCCCGGCCGGGGGCAGTTCGCCCGGCGCGAGTCCGTCCGGTACGTGGCCGTCCGGTGCGAGGCCGTCCGGTGCGAGGCCGTCCGGTACGTGGCCGTTCGCCACCAGTTCCTCGCCGCCGTCGAGCGCGGGCAGCGCGGGCAGCGCCGACAGGCCGCCCAGGCCGCCCGGCAGGGCGTCGAGGCCGCTGAGACCGTCGAGCGCGGACAGGCCGTCGACGCCGTCGAGCGCGCCGATCCCGGTGAGCGGGGTGAGGCCGTCCGACAGGCCCTCGGGGTCGTGCAGCGCGCCCGCGCTGCCGGGGCTCTCGGGGTCGCCGGGGGCGCGCGTCCTGGCCGCCGGGTCGTGGCCGGTGCCGTAGTCGGCGTCGTGGCCGGTGTGCGTGAACGCGCTGTCGGCGGTGGCCTGGTGTCCCGCGCCGGGCGGCGGGCCCTCCGGGTCGTCGACGGCGGCGGACCAGGCGGCCTGGGTGGGCGGCCAGGGCAGCCCCTCGTCAACTCCCGCGCCCAGGCCGGTGCCCAGGCCCGTGCCGGGGTCGATGCCGGTGCCGACGCCGCTGAAGTCCCACTGCCCGGTGAGCTGGTCCTGCGGTGCGCCCTGCCCGGCCTGCGCCTGGGCGGCGGCCTGAGCGGCCGCCTGGGCCTGCGCGGCGGCCGCCGCGCCCTGCCCGAACATCCCGGCGGGGAAGGACTGCGTGGGCGCGGGTGACGGCGCCTGGTCCCACGGCGAGGCGAAGGAGCCGACGGAGAACTCCCCCGAGTCGCCGTCCGCGTCGTCCTTTATGACCGGGATCGACCACTGGGTGACCGGGTCGCCCTCACCGGTGACGGGCGGCCCCGCCGGGCCGTGCGCGCCGAGCGGGTCCTCGCCCGGCCGCGGCTCCGGCGGCAGTTGGGCCGCGAAGGAGACGTGCATGGTCTGGTCGGGGTCGTAGTCCCCGCCGCCGGGCACCGGCTGCCAGGTCCCCGACGTGCCGGGCGACGTACCGGACCCGCCGGACGTGCCCGACCTGTCGTCGGTGCCGGGTGCGCCCGGCTGCGGCTGCGGCTGGTCGGTCATGCCAGTGCCCTCCCGAGCGCTCGACGGGACAGTGCGGCCACGGTACGGCGTAGCTGGACGGCGGCGGGCGGCAGTTCGACACCTTCCTGGTCCGGGATGCACGCGGCGGCCACGTACTCGCCGAAGGCCGTGCACGCCTCGGGGGCGAGATTGCGGTCGCCGTCCCAGTCGATGAGGCCCGCGACCCACTGCTCGGCCTCCAGGGGCCGCAGCGGCACCGGCGCGACCGCGCCCACCGAACAGCGCACCTGGCGGCGCGCGGGGTCGACCACGAGCGCGACGGAGGCCACCGCGCGCCCCGGCCCGGTGCGCCCGGTGGCCTTGAGGAAGGTCTGCGGCGCGTGCAGCAGCGGAATCCTCACGAAGGCGAGGAGTTCGCCGGGGCGCAGCGGGTCCATGCCGGTGAGCAGGTGGCTGACCGGGAGTTCGCGGTCGCCCTCGGGTCCGGCGACGATGACGCTGGCCTCCAGCGCGGCGAGCACCGGGAGGGCGTCGCCGGTCGGTGCCGCGGTCGCGATGTTGCCGCCGAGGGTGCCCGCGTTGCGGATCTGCGGCGGTCCCGCGGAGCGGGCGGCGGCGGCGAGCGCGGGGATGAGGGCGGCGAAGTCCGGCCGCCCCATCCGCGCGTGGGTCAGTCCGGCGCCGAGCAGCGCCGCGCCGTCCGCGTACTGCCAGCCGCGGATCTCACTGATCCGGCCGAGGCCGACCAGCGCGTCCGGGCGCAGCAGCCCGGAGTTCACCGCCGCCATCAGGTCGGTGCCGCCTGCGACGGGCACGGCGCTGGGCATGGCGGCGAGCGCCTCCACCGCCTCGTCGAGCGAGGACGGCAGCGTCACGTTCTCCGCCGTCCGCCGTGCATACGTGCTCACGCAGCCTGCCCCTTCCCGGCCTTCCTCCGTCGCGCGGTAGCCGTACCGTACGTGCTCACAGCCTGGACGTGGCAACTCTGGCACATGTTCCACGGTGGTCAACGCGAGGGTCCACGAAGTACCGATCCGTCCGTCACGGGCGCGATCGTACGGCTCTGACGGAATCAACCGCTGTGCCGGAATTGCCATCCTTCGGGTGTGTTGCGACGGTACGCCACTCCACCGTGCCAGCTCCGCCCGCGCCGGGTGCGGAAGTTGCGGAATCAGTCACACGATCGGGGGCGGACCGTCCTTGGGACGGCCGAGGACGCCGGGGCGGCGCTGCCACGGCAGCGGGCCGCCCGGCGGCCGGTACTCCACGCCCAGGGCGTCCAGTCGGGCGTAGTGGGTCCGCATCCGGGCTTCGAATTCCGGCCAGTCGCGCTCGTCGGCGGCGGGCAGGTCCGACCAGGCGACCTCGGCGAAGGCGGCGAGCCGCGGGAAGGCCATGTAGTCCAGCACCCGTACGGCGTCCATGACTTCGGTCCAGATGTTGGCCTGGGTGCCGATGACGTGCGCCGCCTCCTCCTCGGTGAGCTGCGGCGGAACCGGCTCGAAGCGGAAGACGTCCTCCAGGCCGCGGGCGTGCGCGATCGGCACCGGCTCCTCGGGGTCCTCCGACTGCCGCCAGTCCAGGTAGACATGGGTCTGAGGGCACATCACCACGTCGTGCCCGGCCTTGGCCGCCGCGATGCCGCCGGCGTATCCCTGCCACGACGACACGGCGGCGCCCTCGGCGAGGCCGCCCTCCAGGATCTCGTCCCAGCCGATCAGCCGCCGGCCGCGCTCGGTCAGCCAGTGGTCGAAGTGGCCGATCATCCAGCTCTGCAGCTCGTCCTCGTCCTCCAGGCCCAGCTCCTGCATCCGCTCCTGCGCCGAACGCGAGGCGCGCCACTGGTCCTTGGGGCACTCGTCGCCGCCGACGTGGAAGAACTCGCCGGGGAACAGCTCCAGCAGCTCGGCGAAGACGTTCTCGTAGAAGCGCAGGGTGCTCTCGGCGGGCGAGAGCACATTGGGGTTGACCCCCCACGTGGTCAGCACGGAGAGGGCCGAGGTGTCGACGACGTCGGTGTTGCCGAGCTCCGGGTACGCGGCGATGGCCGCCTGCGAGTGGCCGGGGATGTCGACCTCGGGGACGACGGTGATGTGCCGCTCGGCGGCGTACGCGACGATCTCGCGGATGTCGTCCTGGGTGTAGTAACCGCCGTGCGGGCGCTCGTCCCACAGCGGCGACTCGCGCAGCCCGACCTTCGTGCGCTCGCGCCACGCGCCGACCTCGGTCAGCTTCGGGTAGCGCTTGATCTCCACCCGCCAGCCCTGGTCGTCGGTGAGGTGGAAGTGCAGCACGTTCAGCTTGTGGGCGGCCATCAGGTCGAGGTACTTGAACACGACGTCCTTCGGCATGAAGTGCCGTGCCACGTCGAGCATGAAGCCGCGCCAGGCGAAGCGGGGGGCGTCCTGTATCTGGCAGGTCGGCACGCGCCACTCGCGCTCCCCCAGGGGCGCCCGGCGGAAGGCGTCGGCCCCCAGGAGCTGGCGCAGGGTCTGCGCGCCCCAGAAGACGCCGGCGGGGCTCCCGCCGAAGACGTGCACGCCGGAGTTGGGCGCGGCCATGATGCGGTAGCCCTCGGGGCCCAGGTCCCTGGCCACCGCGTCGTCCACCGCCAGCCGGATCACGTCCTTCCCGGACGGCTCCACCGGCGCCAGCGGCAGGCCCGTCGCTGCCGCGAGCACTCCGCGCAGCCAGCGCGCGGCGCCTTCGGCGCCGGGGGTCGCGGTGAGGGTCGTCTCGGGCCCGAGGACGAAGGCGTCGTCGGTGCCGTACGGGGTCTGATGGCGCGGGGCCGGAATGAGGTCCATGGGGGCCATCCTGACCCGTAATCCGCGATTGGCATAGACCAATCCCGCAGCTGCCTGACCGAGGACCGTTCTCCGACCGCGGAAGCGTCATGCCTGGTCGCGCAGTTCCCGCGCCCCTGAAGCGCTCGGCTCACCCGCCCGCGGCAGACTTGCCCCGCCCGGGCGCGGGCAAAGACGACGGGCACGGGCCCCGAAGGGGCGCCGGGGGCACCTCCCAGCGGTAGCTGGGGGGAGGAACTGCGCGGCCAGCCCCCACCGGGCGGGAGTGCGGGGGCTGCCGGAGCGGGGCACCGCGTACCCGGCCCGGGAAAGGCTAGAAGGCGGCAGCCGCCCTCTCGCGTTGGGCGCGCACGGCCAGCAGCACGGTGAGGGTCACACCGAGGAGCAGCCACGCCAAGTGGGCGATGGTGAGGGCCTGCCACGCGGAGTGGGGCACGTCGGGGGCGGAGGCCAGGGCGAGGGTGGCGCCCAGCAGCGCGAACACGGCCGCGAGCTGCACACGCCCGTTCCAGCTCCGCAGGAACGCGCGCTCGGCGAAAGGCCCGCCGTACCACCAGCGGACGGCGAGGCCGACGACGACCACGGCGGCCAGACCGGCCGCGGTCACGGCGGAGACCGCCCACAGCGGCCACGGCGCGCGCTGCCGTTCCTTGTCGCAGGGCAGCACGGTGGTGACCAGCGGCACCAGCGGGAGTACGGCGACGGCGTTGATCTCCCGGACCCGCCGCAGCCAGGGATCGGCGGCCAGCTCCGTACGGACGGTGGCACGGATGCCCCGCAGCCGGGCGGGCAGCGGCGTACCGGAGCGGCGCCCCGCCACCGTCAGCAGGACCACGATCAGGACCAGGGCCGCCGCGGCCCCGGCGGCGGTGGCGATGATCTGCCACACGTCACCGGTCGCGATCCGGAAGAGCTGCACGCCCACCAGCAGGGCCACGGCGATGATCCCGGCCAGTGCCCCGCCGCGCGGCGCGGTGAGCTGGCTGGGGTCGGCGCCGAGCATCAGCGCCCGCTCCACCGCGCTCTGGTGCTCGGCGCGGTGCCGCTTGGGCACCCGGCCGAGCAGCCCGCGCCCCGAGGTCAGCGAACGGGCCAGCGCGACCTGCGCCTCGGCCTCCTGCGGGGCGAGCGCGACCGCGCGGCGGGCGGCGGCCACCGCGTCGGGCACCCGGCCGAGCCGCCGGTAGACGTCGGAGAGCAGCACCGACGGCTCCCAGCCGTCGGGGTCGGCGCCGGTGGCCCGCAGCGCGACGGTCAGCGCCGCGTGCGGCTCGTCCAGCGAGAGCAGCACGACCCCGGCCAGCACGAAGACGTCGGCCGCCTCCGCGGGCCCGGCGAGCGCCAGTGCCCAGTCGACCGACTCGCGGGCCTCGGGGCGCCGCTTCTCCTGCGCGAGGATCCAGGCGCGCAGCAGGTAGCCCGCGCTGCCGTTGCGCTCCACGAAGGCATCGCTGACGAGGGCGTGCGCCTCGGCGAACCGGCTCTGCGCGACGAGCGAGTGCACCCGCTCGCCGTCGCTCGCGTCGTCGTCGCCGGGCGCGTCCGCCGCGCCGAACGCGCCGTCGTCACCCTGACCGCTGTCCACGTCCGCCCCTGTTTCCGCCGGCGAGGAGCGCGGACGTCAGCTCTTGCCGCCGCTGCCCTTGCCGGACTTGTCCTTGTCCCCGCCGCCCAGCGGCATGCCCTCGTAGATCTCCTTGCACATCGGGCAGACCGGGTACTTCTTCGGATCGCGTCCCGGGACCCAGACCTTGCCGCAGAGCGCGACGACGGGCGTGCCTTCCAGCGCGCTCGCCATGATCTTGTCCTTCTGGACATAGTGCGCGTAGCGCTCGTGGTCGCCGTCACCATGGGAGAGCTGCGGGGTCGGCTCGACCAGAGTGCCGGTGCCCGCCCCGCGCTCGGGCTCAAGAGTGCTCATAAGACTCAAGACTAGTTGAGAGACGGATCGTCGGGATACGTGGCCACCATGGCCAGCTCATTGCGCTGCCTGCGCAGCACCGAGCGCCACAGTTGTTCGGGATCGGGCGAGGACACGTCGCCCGGCTCGGACTCGATCACGTACCAGGCGCCGCCGACCAGTTCCTTCTCCAGCTGGCCGGGCCCCCAGCCGGAGTATCCGGCGAAGATCCGCAGCGAGCCCAGCTCGGCGGCGAGCAGTTCGGGCGGCGCCTCCAGGTCGACCAGGCCGATCGCGCCGTGCACCCGCCGCCAGCCCAGCGGGTCCGCGTCCTCGCCCTCGCGGACGTCGCCCGGCACCACGGCCAGGCCCAGCGCGGAGTCCAGCGAGACCGGGCCGCCCTGGAAGACCACCGGGGGCGCGCCCGCCAGCGGCGCCCAGGGCAGCAGGACGTCGCCGACGCCGACCGGCGTGGGCCGGTTCAGGACGACGCCGAGCGACCCCTCCGCGTCGTGGTCGAGGAGGAGCACCACCGCCCGGTCGAAGTTGGGGTCGGCGAGCGCCGGCGTGGCGACGAGCAGTCTTCCGGTGAGCGAGGACACCTCGGTCATGGGACACATGATCCCGCACAAACCCGCTGGGCGGAGCGGCAACCGCCACTCCCGGACATCCGCAGGTACGGCGCGACACGCGGTACGGCGCGCGCGGCAGCGGACGGTGTGCGGTCCGCCACGCACCGCGCTGTAGCGAAGTCATGACACTGGCCGAGGTTCACGGCAGCCGGGACGGGTCAGTAGGCGCATTACCATTTCTTCCTGCGCTCCGCGCGGCGAGCACCCCGGCCGCGCCCGGCCTCCCCCGTACCAACCGTTCCGAAGATCGCGAGATCCATGACCGACATCGCCGATGTACTGCTTGTTCATGGCGGAACCCCCCTCGAGGGCGAGATCCGTGTCCGCGGTGCGAAGAACCTCGTGCCCAAGGCCATGGTCGCCGCCCTGCTCGGCAGCGGACCGAGCAGACTCCGCAATGTCCCCGACATCCGTGACGTACGCGTCGTACGCGGGCTGCTCCAGCTCCACGGCGTGACGGTGCAGAGCGGTGAGGAACCGGGCGAGCTGGTCCTCGACCCGACGCGCGTCGAGAGCGCCAACGTGGCCGACATCGACGCCCACGCGGGCTCCTCCCGGATCCCGATCCTGTTCTGCGGCCCGCTGCTGCACCGGCTCGGCCATGCCTTCATCCCGGGCCTGGGCGGCTGCGACATCGGCGGCCGGCCGATCGACTTCCACTTCGACGTGCTGCGGCAGTTCGGCGCCACGATCGAGAAGCGCGCCGACGGCCAGTACCTGGAGGCGCCGCAGCGGCTGCGCGGCTGCAAGATCCGGCTGCCGTACCCGTCGGTCGGCTCGACCGAACAGGTGCTGCTCACCGCGGTGCTGGCCGAGGGCGTCACGGAGCTGTCCAACGCGGCGGTCGAGCCGGAGATCGAGGACCTGATCTGCGTCCTGCAGAAAATGGGCGCGATCATCTCGATGGACACCGACCGGACGATCCGGATCACCGGCGTCGACAAGCTCGGCGGCTACAACCACCGGGCCCTCCCCGACCGCCTCGAAGCCGCCTCCTGGGCGAGCGCGGCGCTGGCCACCGAGGGCAACATCTACGTCCGCGGCGCCCAGCAGCGGTCGATGATGACCTTCCTCAACACCTTCCGCCGGGTCGGCGGGGCCTTCGAGGTGGACGACGACGGCATCCGCTTCTGGCACCCGGGCGGCCCGCTCAACGCCATCGCGCTGGAGACCGACGTGCACCCCGGTTTCCAGACCGACTGGCAGCAGCCGCTGGTGGTGGCGCTCACCCAGGCGTCGGGGCTGTCCATCGTGCACGAGACGGTGTACGAGTCCCGGCTCGGCTTCACCTCCGCGCTCAACCAGATGGGCGCGCACATCCAGCTCTACCGCGAGTGCCTGGGCGGTTCCGCCTGCCGCTTCGGGCAGCGCAATTTCCTGCACTCCGCGGTCGTGTCGGGCCCGACCAAGCTCCAGGGCTCCGACCTGGTCATCCCCGACCTGCGCGGCGGCTTCTCGTACCTGATCGCGGCGCTGGCCGCGCAGGGCACCTCGCGCGTGCACGGCATCGACCTGATCAACCGGGGCTACGAGAACTTCCTCGCCAAGCTGGAGGGCCTGGGCGCCCACATCGAGCTGCCCGAGCCCGCGGGCGCGGTCGCTTCCTGAGCGGTACGGCGGGCGTACGGCAGCCGTACGCCCGCCGTGCGGCCCGGCGTACCGCTGTCGTGCGGGCCGCCCCATGCGAAAGGGCGGCTTCTCCCCCGGGAGAAGCCGCCCTTTGGCGATGTGATTACTTGCCCTTGGCGGCTTCCTTGAGCTTGGAGCCCGCCGAAACCTTCACGCTGTAGCCGGCCGCGATGTTGATCGGCTCACCGGTCTGCGGGTTACGCGCGGTCCGAGCGGCACGGTGGGTGCGCTCGAAGGTCAGGAAGCCGGGGATGGTGACCTTCTCGTCGCCCTTGGCCACGATCTCACCGACGGTCTCAGCGAACGCGGCCAGTACGGCGTCGGCGTCCTTGCGGGTCACCTCGGCGCGCTCGGACAGAGCGGCCACCAGCTCACTGCGGTTCATATCTGTACTCCCGTGTTCTTTCTGCCATGGGGGCGCGAGCTCGAAGCTGTTGCTGTGTGCCTCACTGCCCAGGTGTGCATCCTGCCCCCATATATGGGGGGAAAGCCAATCCACCGACCGCGCGAGTCGCACAAAAAACGATGCGATTGCACGGGGACACCACGGGGATGACGGATTGTCGTCACATGGTCGACGCATCGAATCCGTTTGTCGGACGGATTGTCAGACCGCCCCCGGCGCGGTCGCCGCGGCGGCCACCGCCGGTCCCTGCGCCTTGGCCGCGTCGCGTACGGCGTCGGCGACCGCGCCCGCGACCTTGTCGTTGAAGACGCTGGGGACGATGTAGTTGGCGTTCAGCTCGCCCTCCCCCACCACGTCCGCGAGGGCGTGCGCGGCGGCCAGCATCATCTCGGTGTTCACGGTGCGGGACTGGGCGTCCAGCAGGCCGCGGAAGACGCCGGGGAAGACCAGGACGTTGTTGATCTGGTTGGGGAAGTCGCTGCGCCCGGTGGCGACCACGGCGGCGGTCTCGCGGGCCACGCCCGGGTCCACCTCGGGGTCGGGGTTGGCGAGCGCGAAGACGATCGCGCCGTCCGCCATCCGCGCCACGTCCGTACCGTCCAGGACGTTGGGCGCGGAGACGCCGATGAAGACGTCGGCGCCGGTCACGGCCTCCTTCAGGGTGCCGCTGACGCCCTCGGGGTTGGTGTTGTCGGCGATCCAGCGCAGCGGCGAGTCCGGCGACGCCTCCACCAGGTCGTCGCGGTCGCAGTGCACCACGCCGTGGATGTCGGCGACCACCGCGTGCTTCACTCCGGCGGCCAGCAGCAGCTTGAGGATGGCCGTACCGGCCGCGCCCGCGCCGGACATGACGACGCGTACGTCGCCGATCTGCTTGCCGACCACGCGCAGCGCGTTGGTGAGCGCGGCGAGCACCACGATGGCGGTGCCGTGCTGGTCGTCGTGGAAGACCGGGATGTCCAGCGCCTCGCGCAGCCGGGCCTCGATCTCGAAGCAGCGCGGCGCGGAGATGTCCTCCAGGTTGATGCCCGCGAAGCCGGGGGCGATGGCCTTGACGATCGCCACGATCTCGTCGGTGTCCTGGGTGTCGAGGCACAGCGGCCAGGCGTCGATGCCGGCGAAGCGCTTGAAGAGGGCCGCCTTGCCCTCCATGACCGGCAGCGCGGCCTTCGGGCCGATGTTGCCGAGGCCGAGGACGGCGGAGCCGTCGGTGACGACGGCCACGCTGTTGCGCTTGATGGTCAGGCGGCGGGCGTCCTCGGGGTTCTCCGCGATGGCCATGCAGACCCGGGCGACGCCGGGGGTGTAGATCATGGAGAGGTCGTCACGGTTGCGGATCGGGTGCTTGGACTGCATCTCGATCTTGCCGCCGAGGTGCATGAGGAACGTACGGTCGGAGACCTTGCTCACGGCGACGCCCTCGATGCCGCGGAGCTTGCCGACGATCTCGTCGGCGTGCGCGGTGGAGCTGGCGGCGACGGTGACGTCGATGCGGAGCATGTCGTGGCCCGACGCGGTGACGTCCAGGCCGGTGACCGAACCGCCCGAGGACTCCACCGCGGTGGTGAGCTGGCTGACCGCGGTCCCGCTGGCGGGGACCTCCAGCCGTACCGTGATCGAGTACGAGACGCTTGGCGCCGTTGCCATGACGGACCTTCTTCCGGTTCCTCTGCTGCTGGTGGTGCTGCCCGTCGATCGTTGCACCTACCGACGGGTACGCGTAAACCCGCGTGGGGTGAAGATTGGAAGAATACTTCCGCGATGCGGGAGCGGCGCAACCGGGTGGACCGAAGAAGAGATTTTCGTCCGCCGGGAAGAGGTTCCCGTAGCCGTTTGTTAGCCTGAGTACGGCACCGGTTCGATCCAAGCCCCCGGGCCCAACCTTAGGCGCTTCGAGCGCCCACTTGCCGCGAGGCGAGCATGGCGGGCCGGTGTCGTGAACGTCACGTGGGCGCCCCCTCTTCCGGAGGGGGCGCCCACGGCGTTTTCGGACCCGTGCCAGGAGCCGCTTCCCGGACCCGTGCCAGGACCCGTTGTCGGACCCCGGCGCCCGGTCAGGGGCGCAGCAGGTCCGGCACTCCCTCGGCGTCCGGCAGATCGCCCTGGGCCGCGAGGACCATCAGGCGTTGCGTCGCCCGCGTCAGGGCCACGTACAGCACCCTCAGCCCCGCGGGCGACTCCTCCGCGATCTCGGCGGGGGACACCACGAGCGTGGCGTCGTACTCCAGGCCCTTGGCCTCCAGGCTGCCGAGCGCCACGACGCGCTCGCCGAGCCCTTCGAGCCAACCGCGGGCCTGGGCGCGGCGGTTCATGGCGACGACGACGCCGACCGTGCCGTCGACCTCCTCCAACAGCCGCGCGGCGCACCGGCGTACGTCCGCGCCGAGGTCGTCGCCCGCGACCGCGTACTGCGGCAGGACACCGGTGGAGCGCACGGCGCGCGGCGACTGCATGCCGGGCATGGCGAGCGCCAGCACGGTGGCGGCGACCTCCGCGATCTCGGCGGGGTTGCGGTAGTTGACGGTGAGGGTGAAGCGCCGCCGGGGCCGGGTGCCGAGCGCCTCGTCGCGCGCCCGCGCCGCCTCGTCCACGTCCGTCCAGGAACTCTGCGCCGGGTCGCCGACGATCGTCCAGGTGGCCGTACGGCCGCGGCGCCCGACCATCCGCCACTGCATCGGCGTCAGGTCCTGCGCCTCGTCCACGATGACGTGCGCGTACTCGGTGCGCTCCTCGTCCAGCCGCTCGGCTCGGCTGCGGCGGCCCGCGTCGTGCCGGTCGGCGAAGGTCGTGACCTCGTCCAGGCCGGTGAGCTGGTCCAGCGGGTCCGCCTCGCGGCGCTTGGGGCGCGGCACCGGGCCGAGCAGCGTGTCGAGTTCGTCCAGCAGCGCCACGTCGTGCGCGGTGGCGCCGGTCCTGCGCAGCGAGCGCGCCACCCGGCGGACCTCCGGCGGGGACAGCACCCGGCGCGCCCAGCGGGCCAGCCGCTTCTCGTCGGCGAGCGCGGCCAGCACGGCGCGCGGCTGGAGCACCGGCCACCAGGCGTCGAGGAAGTCGGTGAAGTCCTGCTCGGTGCTGATGTCCTCGTCGAAGCCCTGACGTTCCTCCGCGGCCAGCTCCGGATCGTCGAAGCGGCGGCCGGTCTTGCGCCACAGCGCGTCCAGCAGCAGGCGGCGGGCGCGCGGGCGCAGCAGATTGACGGGCGCGGTGCCGCCGAGGGTGTTGTGGCGGATGCCCGCCAGTTCCTGCTCGGACAGCTCCACGCGGCGGCCGAAGGCGACCACGCGCAGCGTCGCCGGGCGGCCGGGCGTCAGGTCGAGCGCGCCGCGGGCCGCGTTGCGCAGCACCTTCTGCATCCGCAGCGAGCCCTTGATCCGGGCGACCGCGGGCTCGTCGTACAGATCGGCGGAGACGCCGTCGACCAGCGAGCCGACGGCGCGGATCGCGACCTGGCCCTCCTCGCCGAGCGACGGCAGCACGCCCTCGGTGTACGACACCAGCAGCGGGGTCGGGCTGACGCACAGGATGCCGCCCGCGTACCGCCGCCGGTCCTGGTAGAGCAGGTACGCGGCCCGGTGCAGGGCGACCGCGGTCTTGCCGGTGCCGGGGCCGCCGGTCACCTCGGTGACGGACGCGGCGGGCGCCCTGATCACCATGTCCTGCTCGGCCTGGATGCTCGCCACGATGTCCCGCATGGTGTGGCTGCGGGCCTGGCCGAGGGCCGCCATCAGGGCGCCGTCGCCGACGACCGGCAGCCCGGTGGTCAGCTCGGGGCGCAGCAGGTCGTCCTCGACGCCGAGCACCTTGCGGCCCTTGGAGCGGATCACCCGGCGGCGCACCACGCGCCCCGGCGCGACCGGGGTGGAGCGGTAGAAGGGCGCGGCGGCCGGGGCCCGCCAGTCGATGACCAGCGGCGCGTACTCGCTGTCCAGGACACCGATCCGGCCGATGTGCAGGGTCTCGGCGATGTCGGCGGTCCGGTCCTCGCGGACGGCGTCGTCGGCGGGTTCGACGGAGGTGAAGGCGCCGTCGGCGCCCTTCTTGCCGTCCTTGCCCCGCAGCAGGTCGATCCGGCCGAAGAGGAAGTCCTCGAACTCGCTGTTCAGCCGGTTGAGGTGGACCCCCGCGCGGAAGACCTGCGCGTCGCGTTCGGCGAGCGCGCCCGGCGTGCCGACGTGGCCGCGCTGGGCGGCGTCCTTCATCAGGAACTCGGCTTCGTCGATCTTCTCTTCGAGGCGGTGGTACACCCGGTCCAGATGCGCCTGCTCGACGGCGATCTCCTGATCCCGGACCCCCAGGTGGGCTGTGGTCTGCGCGGCCACGCAGGACCCCCTTCTTCATTGCGTCATGCGCCGCCCACGTACGTGACGGGGCACGTGGGGCAGCCTGCAACCGTACGCGACCTGCGGGCTTCTGCACACTCCGCCGTGCGGTCGGGTCTGAGGCGCGGTCAGTTTTCCGGCGGGCCGGGGACCCCGGCGGGTCAGCCCTGGGGCGAGGTGAGAGTCCCGCGCGTGGTGGTGCGACGGCGGTGCCGGGCGACGCGCTCGCGGTTTCCGCAGATCTCGCTGCTGCACCAGCGGCGGCGCCGGCCGCGGGAGGTGTCGAGGTAGACCAGCGAGCAGTTCTCGCCCTCGCAGCGGCGCAGTTGCGTACGGGCCAGCGGGTCGGTCAGCAGCGCGACGGCGTCGCGGGCGACGGCCGCGAGCAGTCCCGCGGGCTCCGGGGGCGCGGCCAGCGTACGGATCAGGGCGCCGCCCTCGCCGGTGACCGCGCGCGGGGCGGGCGGGGCGGCCAGCGCCGTCGCGTTCAGCTCGGCGATGTCGGCGGCGGCGGGCCGCTCACCGGCGACCTCGGCGGTCACGACCCGGCAGACGACGGCGCGCAGGCCGCGGAATCCGCTCAGCCAGCCGTCGTCCACGGCGAGGTCCGGCCGCGCCGCCTCCCCGGGCGCGCGCGGCACCAGGCCGGTCCCGTACAGCCACGCCGCCAGCCGGTCGGGCGTGCCGAGCCGCTCCCGCTCGGGGCGGCCGGTGCGGGTGGCGACGAGATCGAGACACAGCCGGCCGGTGTCGAACCGTAGCGGGCTCGTTCCACTCATGGTCAGCCGCCTTCCCGCCCGCCCGTCACCTTCCCCCCAGGGTGCCCGGCGGCCGTCGCGGGGTCTAGGGCGTGTCAGGACCGCTGTGGCCGCGCTCGCCTGACCGGCTTACGGCGCCGAGCCGTATTTGTCGTCCGCGTGCGGGTCGAGGGAGAGCCGGTAGCCGCGTTTGACGACGGTCTGGATCAGCTGGGGGGCGCCGAGTGCGGTACGGAGCCGGGCCATCGCGGTCTCGACGGCGTGTTCGTCGCGGCCGGAGCCGGGCAGGGCGCGCAGCAGGTCGCCGCGGGCGACGACCCAGCCGGGGCGGCGGGCCAGCGCCCGCAGCAGGGCCATGCCCGCGGGCGGCACCGGCCGCAGCGTCCCGTCCACGACGACGGCGTGCCCGCGGATCTCGACATGGTGCCCGGCCACGGGCAACGGCCTTACGCGGCCGGGCAGTTCGCTGGCGATGAGCTGCACCAGCGGTCCCAGCCTGAAGCGTTCGGGGTGCCGGGTGGGCACGTCGTGGCCCTGGAGCGGCAGCGCGGTGACCGGGCCGACGCAGGCGGTCATGACGTCATGGCGGAGCGCCGCGAGGAGTGCGTCGCAACGGCCGCGCTGCCGGGCCCGGTCGAGGAAGGAGGCGGCGGCCGGGGCGCTGGTGAAGCTCAGCGCGTCGACCGACCGGGACAGGACGGCGTCGAGCAACCGGTCGACGGGCCCGAGGTCTTCGGGCGGCATCCAGCGGTAGACCGGCACCGCCACGACGGTCGCCCCGGCCGCCCGCAGCGACTCGATGAAGCCGGGCAGCGGCTCGCCGTGCAGCTGGACGGCGACGGTGCGGCCCTCGACTCCCTGCTCCAGCAGGCGTTCCAGGACCTCGGCCATCGATTCCGAGGCCGGTGACCACGCCTCGCGCAGCCCGGCCGCGCGCACCGCGCCGCGCACCTTGGGCCCGCGGGCGAGGAGTTCGACCGCACCGAGCCTGCGCAGCAGCGCCTCGCCCAGGCCCCAGCCGTCGGCGGCCTCGATCCAGCCGCGGAAGCCGATCGCGGTGGTGGCGACCACGATGTCGGGTGCGTCGGCGACGAGTCGCCTGGTGGTCTCCAGCAGTTCGGTGTCGTCGGGCAGCGGCACGATGCGCAGGACGGGCGCCCGCAGCACGACCGCGCCGCGCCGCTCCAGCAGCGCGGCCAGCTCGTCGGCTCTGCGGGCCGCCGTCACCCCGACGGTGAACCCGGCCAGGGGCGGCACCCCGCCGCCCCGGCCCGGATCGCTGTTCCTGGTCGCCTGCGCCTGCATGGCTCCGCCCCACTTTTGCTGGAGTTACGCGTGCCGGACGGCGGGCGGACCGTCCCTGATCCGCCGCCGCCCTCCCGGCCACCCCGCCGGAGCCGCATCGTCCCAAGACGGGGTGACGGGGTCGATTCACCGGGATGACCCGGATGTTACGGACGCCTCCGCCGCTCACACCCGCGCGCGGACGGCGGTCCCGGCAGGCGCCGTCCGCCCGGCCCCGCCCGCCGCCCGCGCCGGTCGCCGCAGGTATACGGCCCACGTGACGGCGTAACAGAGCGCGGAGGCGGCGAGGAAGGAGAACGAAGGCGGGGAAGGAGACGAAGGCGGGGGTGGACTGTCGGGCCCGACGCTGGAAACGGCCGCATGACCGCCCCGCGCCCCGAGGTGACACGAGCGCAACCATGCGCTCACCCGCGCCCGCGCCAGGCTGTGCGCCGGCCCTCGTGGGGGGGGAGTCGGGGCTGGGTGTCAGGTCTTGGTGCCGGGGCCGGGTCTCAGAGCCAGCCGCGGCGGGCCGCCTGCCAGGCGAGCTGGGTGCGGGTGGTGGCGCCCGCCAGTTCCATCATGCTCTGCACGCGCCGCTGGAGGGTGCGGCGGCTGAGGTTCATCTGGGTGGCTATCGCCTTGTCCGCGACCCCGGCGACCATCAGCGACAGCAGCCGCCGGTCGGTGGACGACAACGGGTCCGCGGGGCCGACGTCGGCCGCGCCGGTGACCGCGCCCGAGGCGTCGACGTGCAGCGGTACGGCGTCCTCCCAGTAGCGCTCGAAGAGCGCGATGAGCGCGTCGAGGAGGCTGCTGTCGCGGACCAGCGCGGTGGACGGTTCCTCGGGGCTGCCGTGCGGGCCGCCGGGGACCAGGGGGAAGATCGCCACCGAGCGGTCGGCGACGGCCAGCCGCAGCGGGAGGTGCGGGACGGCGCGGGCGATCTCGCCCTTCCGCACGGCCGCCGCGATGTTGCCGACGGCGCTCTCGTCGTCGAAGAAGTCCCGTTCGTAGAGCACCCGGTAGCGGACCCCGCGCTCCAGCGCGTCGAACTCGGCGGTGTTGCTGCCCGACGGCATCGCCACGTACTGCGCCTTGCAGAACCACAGCATCTCGTCGCGCGCGTCCGCCTGGATCTGCCGCAGCCGCTGGCGCAGCGCCTCCGCCCCGGTGATGACCTCGATCAGCAGCCCGGCGTCCCGGCGGCGCGCGGTGGCCCGGTAGCTCTCCAGCAGGTCGGCCGCCGCCGAGCGCGCCAGGTCCAGGGCGTCGGCCCGGTGCTTGAGCTGCGGCAGCAGCGCCACATCCGGCGGGTAGGCCCGGTAGCGCGGCGGCCGGCCGTCGGAGGCGCTGGCCATGGCCTTGGCGACGAGACCGGTCAGCGCCGACAGCGCGGTGTCCGGGCTCAGGCCCGAGTACTCCGCGATCTCCCGCGCCGAGGCGCTGTCCATCGTCACCAGCAGCCGGTACGCGGCCTCTTCGGCGTCGGTGATCCCGGCGGCCTCCAGGGCCATGGCACCCTCCTCGCGGGTACGGGGGCTGGGTGAGCAGCCACCGTACTACGAGCGGAGATCACCACCGCGGCCCGGCGAAGCCCGTGCCGGGAGCACGCGCCGGAACCACGTACCGGAACCACGCGCGCCGGGACCACGCGCCGGGGCGAGCGGGCACCCCACTGGCCCGCTCGCCCCGGCTGTCGAGGTGGCGTCGGATCAGCGCCACCGGCTCACGTGCCCGTTCACCCCCGCCACAGATACGCGCGGCGTACGGTCTGCCGCACCTGGTCGCCCGCGGCGTCGCGCGCGGTGACCCGCAGCGTCACGTACGCATCGCCCCTGGAGCGGGCCGACTTGGTGAGCCGGGCGTCGAAGGTGTTGTGACCTCGGCCGTCCACGCGCGCGCCGGTCCAGGTCCGCCCGTCGTCGTACGACGCCTGGACCTCGACCTTCACGCCGGTCGGCACGGCCGCCCCGTCCTGGGCGCGGACGGTGAGACCCACGGTGTGCGAACTGCCCTTGCGCACCGCGTTCCAGGCGTCGACCGGTACCGCGTAGTCGACCTGGAGCAGCGGCAGCAGCGTCGGTCGCGCCGCGGTGCCGGAGCGGAACCACCACGAGGTGCTGGTGTCGGTGGCGTAGCGCCACTCCGGGGAGACCCGTGAAGTCGCCACGTCCAGGCGGTAGTCGGCGGTGCCCGCGGGCACTTCGAGGTCGGCCCACGGGGAGTCGGCGGCGGCGATCCGCCGGCCGTCGCGGAAGAGCGTCGCCTTGGCGGAGTCGCCCTCGACGGGGGCGTCCTGCGCGCCGCTCGTGCCGGAGGACGTACGCGTGCCGGAGGCCGGGCTCGTACCGGCCGCCGTGCCGAAGCCGCCGAAGTCGCCGCCGACCGCCGCGCGTGCCCAGTGTCCGGCGCCGGAGTCGGTGAACTCCGGTATGCGCAGGTCGAGTACGTCGCCGTTGCGCACGCTCGGGTTGCGCGTGCCGCGCGGGATCGACGGCCGCACCACGGCCTGCTGCCACGCCTGGTCGGGCTGCTTGCCCGCCCGGTAGGTGGTGGTCGTGTCGACCATGCCGGCCAGCAGCGGCTGGTCGATGTCGAAGGTGGTCTCCTGGTTGACCCGGTGCATCCACCAGGTGCCGTTGGCGCTGACGTACTCGGTACGCGTCACGCCCGTCGGCACGTTCCGCGTCGCCTCCCACGCGAAGTTCTGGTACGGCCGCCACGCGAAGCGCTGCTCAGCGGCCCACGGGGCGCCGCCGTTCTCGGCGTACGTCGTCCTGATCACCGCGCTGTTGGCGGCGGTGACGGTGTGGACGACGCGCTGCGGGATCTGCTGCGTGGACGTCTGGAACACGTCGTACAGATACGGGCTGACCGCCGTGCCGCCGATCCGTACGGTGACGGTCTTCACCGGCTTCTTCGCCAGTCGCGCCAGCAGCGCGTCACCGGCCGCCTTCCCGATCCGTATCGTCGGCACCGCGTTGCGCTCGCCGGTCGGGTACCAGCGGGTCCAGCCGAAGTCGGAGAAGTGCACGATCATCAGTCCGCGCACGCCCGCCTTGGCCGCGGCTGCCGCCAACTCCCTTTCTCCCTCGCCGGATTCGTTGCGGACGACGGCCAGCTTGCCGCGCGCCCCGCTGAAGTCCGGCGCTTCCAGGGAGCCCGCGTCGACCGCCGTCAGATTCACGCCCTTGCTGTCGAAGAGCGGTGAGTACGAGGTGTAGTAGCTCTTCAGCCTCAGTCCCGTGCCCGGCGCCTCGGTGGTGAGCTGCGGCGCGGCGAGCTGCCAGCGGGAGGAGAACTCGAAGTCGCCGTCGGTGACCTTCGCGGTGGGGCTGACGTAGAGCTTGCTGAGGATGCCGGTGAAGAACTCCTCGCTCTCGGTGAGGCCCCTGCCCTCGATCTGACGGTACGTCTGGTAGTAGGGGATGCCGCTCTGTTCGGCGGGCCGCGGCGTACGGATCTCGACCTGCGTGGTCCTGCGGGCGTCCACGGTCACGGCCGTGTCCTTGGTGAGCCTCACCTCGGGCAGCACGACCAGCCGTTCCTCCATGCCGTCGTCCGTCATCTCCTGGAAGGACGCGCGGACTTGGTACGTGCCCTCTTCGAGGTCGGAGGCGGAGGTGCCCTTGCTGTCGCCCGACGGGTACAGCAGACCGCTCGCGCCCCAGATGCTGATGGTGGGGTGGGCCGGAGCGCCGTGCGCGTCGTAGGCGGTGACGGTCAGGGTGTGCAGCGGGCCGTGGGCGACCAGGCCGAGCGTGGTGTGGACGGCCGCTCCCGCCGTGCCCCCGGCCGGTGTCGCCGTCAGATAGCCGTAGTAGGAGCCGTACGTCACCTTGGCCGGGTCGAGGGTGAGGTCGGCGCGGGCGGTGCCGTGGGCGGGGACGGTGACCTTCGTGGCGGCGGCGGAACCGTCGCCGATCCGTACCGCGCCCGCGTTCACCGCCCGGCCGCCCGACGTCCTGAGCGCCAGGCCCAGCGTCAACGTGACCGGCGCGGCGGAGGTGTTGGTGTACGTGACCGGGTAGGTGGCCTTCGGGTCGGTCGCGTGGATGTCGCCGAGGAAGACGGTGCCGGTCGCGGTGAGCGTGCCGAGCGCCGCCGCCGACACGTCGATCCGGCCGCCGCCCTGGTCGGTCACGGCCTGCCCGTCCACGGTGTGCGCGGTGCTGATCAGCGCGTCCTTGAGTTGGCGCGCGGTCCAGTCCGGGTGCCGCTGCGCCAACAGGGCCGCGGCGCCCGCCACATGCGGGGTCGCCATCGACGTCCCCGACAGGCTGACGTAGTACGGGTCGACCGGGTCGCCGAGCGTCGTGCCGCTCGCGCGGGCCGCCACGATGTCCACGCCGGGCGCGGTGACATCGGGCTTGACGGCGCCGTCGCCGTAGCGCGGGCCGCGGCTGGAGAAGTTCGCCAGCGCGTCCTTGCCGTCGACCGCGCCGACGGTCAGCGCGTCGTCGGCGACGCCCGGGATGCCCACGGTCCGCTGCCCGTTCTCGCCGTTGTTGCCCGCCGCGACGACGAAGAGGGTGCCGCTGGCCTCGCTGATCTCGTTCAGCGCCAGGCTCATCGGGTCGGTGCCGTCGCTCTCGTCGTCGGCGCCCAGGCTCATGTTGACGACCTTGGCGCCCTGGTCGGCCGCCCACTGCATGCCCGCGATGACCTGCGAGTCGTAGCCGTAGCCGTCGTCCCCGAGGACCTTGCCGACCAGCAGGTTCGCGGCTTTGGCGACGCCCTTGCGGGCACCGCCAGAGGCCGCTCCCGTACCGCCGACGATGGACGCCACGTGCGTACCGTGTCCGAAGTGGTCGCCGGTGCCGGTCGGGCTCTCGGTGAAGTCCTCGGCCTTCGCGACGCGGTCCTTGAGATCGGGGTGGGTCTGGTCGACGCCGGTGTCCAGCACCGCGACCTTGACGCCCGCGCCCTCGTATCCCGCCTTCCACAGCGGGGGCGCGCCGATCTGGTCCATGCTGTCCGCCGCCGCCCGGACCCGGCCGTCGAGCCAGATCTTCGGGACGGCGGCGGCCTTCACGGTGTCGGCCGGCCCGGTGCCGGCCGCCGCGGTGCCGGTCTTCCCGGTGTCCGTTCCCGCGGGCACGATCTGCTGCCAGAAGGCGGCGAGCTTCGCGTCGGGGACGGTGAGGGAGTGGGCCCCGATGCTGCCCAGGTCATGGGTGGGGGCGCCGGGCGCGGCCAGCGCGGTCAGCCGGTCGGCCGCCGCTCCCCCGGACCCCGCGACGATCAGCGGCAGCGAGGCCCGGTGCTCCTCGTCGTACCGCTGCTCCACCAGCGCCGTCACGTCGAACAGCCGCCGGTCAAGCCGCCCCGACCGTACGAGGGGGTCGGCGTCCGACGGCAGCACGGTCAGCCGCCCGTCGGCGTCCGAGGTGTGGAAGACGACGCGCTCCCGTCCGGCGCCCGGCTCGACGGAGGCGGTGTGCCGGCCGTCCGCGGTCGTCGTCACCCGCACCCGGTCGCCGGTGATCAGCCGAACCGTGGCGGTGCTGTCGGGGGTTGTCCCCGGCTGTGCGCCCGATGTCGGTACGGGTTCGGCGCCGGGTACGGCGACGGCCGCGGTGGGTACGGCGGCGGAGACGGCCAGGATCAGCCCTGTCGACACGACCGCCGCGAAGCGGGTTCGTCTCATCGGTCCAGCCCCTTTCCATGCATGTGCACGCGATGCTGGAAAGAATCCGGTGGGGCCGGAGGGTGTGTCACCCGTTTCCGGTGGCACGGATGTGACGTGGCACAACGGCGCCACCCGCGCCGCCGCCCCCTCCCCGGTGACGGCCGGGTGGCCGCGCGCTTGCTCCCGGGCGTGCGCCGGGACACCCACGGGGGAATGCGCTGGCCCGTGTGACCGTTGATCCCGTACGATGGAACCAGCCGCCACCCTCGGGTGGTGCACCTTGAAAAATCAACATGGGGATGATCGGTTTCGACTGGGGATGTCGAAGCAGGGGAAGCGAGCCGAGGAAGCGGCAATGATCTCGTTAACCATATGTCGCAACCAATAATCGCCAACACCAAGCGCGATTCCTTCGCCCTCGCTGCCTAAGTAGCGACTTGCGAAGTGTCAGCCCGGGGGTGATCCCGACCCGGATCCTGGCATCATCAAGGGATCTAAACTTCTAGGGCCGGTCACGGGCCTCAGAAGGAAATCAAACAGTGACTGAGCCCGTCGGCAGCTTGTCCGCGTGACAGCCGGGGCCGAGAAAAGCACAGCGGACTGCGCTCGGAGAAGCCCTGATTCCGCACCACAGGACGCGGGTTCGATTCCCGCCATCTCCACCACCCCATGTGACAACGGCACCCTCCTTCGGGAGGGTGCCGTTTCGTCGTTTCAGGGCAAGCCGACGTCGTGACGTCGTGTCACCCGCGTCTCCCCCGGGCGCGTCGAGGCCGGCGGCCGGGGGCGGCTCAGCCGCGCTGTTTGCGGCGCACGGCCGAGATGGCGCGGTCGGACTCGCGGCGGTCCTGCTTCTCGCGCAGGGTCTGCCGCTTGTCGTACTCCTTCTTGCCCTTGGCCAGGGCGATTTCGACCTTGGCGCGGCCGTCCTTGAAGTACAGGGCGAGTGGCACGATCGTGTGCCCGGTCTCCTGGGTCTTGTGGACCAGCTTCTCGATCTCGGCGCGGTGCAGCAGCATCTTGCGGCGGCGGCGCGCGGAGTGGTTGGTCCAGGTGCCCTGGGTGTACTCCGGGATGTGCACGTTGTGCAGCCACGCCTCGCCGCCGTCGAGCTGCGCGAAGCCGTCCACCAGGGAGGCGCGTCCCTGGCGCAGGGACTTGACCTCGGTGCCGGTCAGCACGAGCCCGGCCTCGAAGGTGTCCAGGATGAGGTAATCGTGCCGCGCCTTCTTGTTCTGCGCGATCAGTTTGCGACCCGTCTCTTTTGCCATAACCGGGCCATTGTCCCACTAGGAGGGGGGTCCGAGGCCAGCGAATACCTCGTGACTCTCGGCGAGCGGGTCCTCACCGGAGGGGACGGTCACATCGGGGTCGATGCCGCGCCCGTCCACACTGCGCCCGTCCGGCAGCCGGTAGTGGCCGACGGTCAGCTCGGCGACCGACCCGTCGGGCAGCGTGCTGGGCATCTGGACCGAGCCCTTGCCGAAGGTGCGCGAGCCGATGACGACGGCCCTGCCGCGGTCCTGGAGGGCGCCGGTGAGCAGTTCCGCGGCGCTCATCGTGCCGCCGTCGACCAGGATGACCAGCGGGACGGTGGTGTCGCCGCCCTCGGCCGCGTAGAGGGCCTGCTGCTCGCCGTGGACGTCGTAGGTGGCGACGAGGCCGCCGTCGAGGAAGGCGGAGGCCACCGCGACCGCCTCGGTGACCAGGCCGCCGGAGTTGCCGCGCAGGTCGAGCAGCACGCCGTGCTCGGAGTCCCGTACCGCGTCGCGCACCTGGTCGCCGACGCCGAGCGTGAAGGCGTCGATCTTGACGACCGTGGGCGCGTCGGCGGACCGCGTCACGGTGACGGCGTCGGTGTCGAGCGTGGCGCGACGTACCGTGACCGTCCAACTACGCTGCGCCCGCTGGACTCCCAGCTGTACGACGCTGCCGGGGACGTTGTCGCCGCGCAGGTCCGCGACGACCTCGGTGACCGCGAGGCCGGTGCACTTGACCGGGCCGATGGTGGCCAGCAGGTCGCCCTCGCGCAGGCCCGCGCGGTCGGCGGGGCTGCCGGGCTGGACGCGGGCGATCTGGATCCGGCCGTCGTCGATCCGCCGCACGGACAGGCCGACGCCGACGTAGCGGCCGTCGAGCGCCTGTTGGAGGCCCGCGTACTCGCGGGCGGTGTAGAAGGACGACCAGCGGTCGCCGCTGCGGCTGACGAGCTTCGCGGCGGCGAGCGGGCCGACCTTGCCGTCCTGGATCTCCTCGGCGATCCGGCCGGTGTCGACGTGGTCGCCGTTCGTCCCGTCCGGCTTCGCCCGCGAGCCCGTCGGGGTCTCGGAGGCCGCGGGGGACGACGGTGCGGGCTCGCCGCCGTGGGCCGGGGCCGGCGGCTTGCCGTCGTCCTGCCGCCCGTCGGCGACCGGCGCGGCGGCGATACGGGTGGCGCGGGCGGCGGTCCGGGCGTCCGGCGCGGTGAGTCCGCTGGCCGCCGCACCGGTGGCCAGCAGAGTGCTGAACACCAACGTCAGAGTGGCCCCGCGGCGCAAGCGGCGGGGCGTCCCGAACAGCGACGGGCCGGACATGGCCGGAAGTCTAGGACAGAAACGGGCGGCATACGGATAGTTGCCGCTACCTCGGCGGGGCATGATCCGCAACCCGGTACACCGCCCCCCTGGGACCCGTCCCCCGCCGTACGGCCCCGCGATGGGCCCGGCGCGACGGCCGGGCCCGGCCCGCGGGCGTCAGACCTTCAGATACCTGCGCAGCGCGATGAAGGCGGCGATCGACGGCATCACGACGCCGATCAGCAGCACCAGCGGCAGCACCGCGACGACCGAGTCCCAGCCGAGGAAGGAGACCAGCGGGATCTTCTCCTGGAGCTTCAGACCCGCGTCGATCATGAAGTACCGGCCGCCGAGCAGCATTCCGCACGCCAGCCCCGCGCCCACGAGTCCGGCGAAGGCCGCCTCCATGATGAACGGCATCTGGATGTAGAAGCTGGAGGCGCCGACCAGCCGCATGATGCCGGTCTCTCTGCGGCGGCTGAAGGCGGACACGCGCACGGTGTTCACGATCAGCAGCATCGCGACGGTGAGCATGAAGGCCAGCACCACCCAGGCGGCCAGCGTCATACCGTTCAGCAGCGAGAAGAGGTTCTTCAGCACGGCCCGTTGATCCTCAACGGACTGCACCCCCGGACGCCCGTCGAAGGCGCTCGCGACGACGGTGAACTTCGTCGGGTCCCTGAGTTTGACCCGGTAGTTCTCCTGCATCTGGTCCGGGGTGATCGAGGCCGCGAGCGGGGAGCTCTTGAACTGCTCCTGGTAGTGCTTGTACGCCTGCTCGGCGTTCTCGAAGTAGACCTTCTCCACGATCGGGAGCTTTTCCAGGTCGGCCTTGATCTGGGCCTTCTGGTCGTCGGTGACGGCGCCCTTGGCGCAACTGGGCGTCGTCGACGCGTCGCCCTTGTTGCACATGTAGATGGTGACCTGGACCTTGTCGTACCAGTAGCCCTTCATGGACTTGACCTGCTTGTTGGCCAGCAGGGCGCCACCGGTCAGGGCGAGGGAGAGCGCGACGGAGATGATCACCGCGAAGGTCATGGTGAGATTGCGGCGGAGTCCTACGCCGATCTCCGACAGGACGAACTGGGCGCGCATGGTCTCTGGTTGTCCTTTCAGGGGGGTGGTGACTACTGCTGTACGGCAGTACGTACGCCGTACGCGCGGCTCTCAGTGTTGGTAGCCGTAGACACCGCGCGACTGGTCGCGCACCAGCCGCCCCTTCTCCAACTCGATGACGCGCTTGCGCATCTGGTCGACGATGTTCTGGTCGTGGGTGGCCATCACCACGGTCGTGCCGGTCCTGTTGATCCGGTCCAGCAGGCGCATGATGCCGACCGAGGTCTGCGGGTCGAGGTTTCCGGTCGGCTCGTCCGCGATCAGCAGCATGGGCCGGTTGACGAAGGCGCGGGCGATGGCGACGCGCTGCTGCTCACCGCCGGACAGCTCGCCGGGCATCCGGTCCTCCTTGCCCGCGAGGCCGACCAGGTCGAGCACTTCGGGCACGGTCTTGCGGATGGTGCCGCGGGCCTTGCCGATCACTTCGAGGGCGAACGCCACGTTCTCCGCGACCGTCTTGTTGGGCAGCAGCCGGAAGTCCTGGAACACGGTGCCGAGTTGGCGCCGCATCTGCGGCACCTTCCAGTTCGACAGCCGGTTGAGGTCCTTGCCGAGGACGTGCACCATTCCCGTGTCCGTGCGCTCTTCGCGCAGGATCAGCCGCAGGAAGGTCGACTTTCCCGAGCCGGACGAGCCCACCAGGAAGACGAACTCACCCTTCTCGATCTCCAGCGAGACGTCCCGAAGTGCAGGACGGTTCTGCTTGGGGTAGGTCTTGGTGACGCTGTCGAATCGGATCACGTTCGCACCAGGTTTGCGGGGACGGGTGGACAGGGGATGTGGGGGCGACACTACGCGACCGAGCCAGGGGTGCGCAGTCGCCGGGGAGGGTTGGTGGGCTTGCCCACAGGGCACACGCGGACAAACCCGTCATTGACCCCTTACACCTCAGCGCGGCCGGCCGCCACCGGAGGTCCGCTCCCCCGCCCGCGCCGCTCTCGCGGACCCCGCCGGAGCCGCCGTACGGGCCGCCGGTCCACCGGGGGCCGCGCCGAATCCGGCGGAAGCTGGCACAGTGGAACAAGGAACACTTCGGCCTCCCGGGGCGTTCACCGGACGAGGAGGAGATCGCATGACGTGCGACCGGCTGGTGTGCGCCAACTGCGCGGGTCCGGTGAGCGAGGGCCGCTGCCCCGTCTGCCGGGCGAACCGCGCCCGCCTGGAGCGGGAGAATCCCTGGTCCAACATCTCCCCCGCGACCTTGATAGCCCTGCTCGTGGCCCTGCTGACGGTGGTGCTCGTGGTGGAGCACGCGACCGCGTAGAGCAGTCCCGCGGGCGGCACGTGAGAAATACGTGAGAGGTACGTCACATTCACGAGTGGGCGAGCTGAGACAGCACGGAGGGCCCGGAACGCATCGCGTTCCGGGCCCTTCGTCGTGCGCGTCAGGTGCGGTCGCGCGGCGCCTCAGGAGGCGTCGCGGCGCTCCTTCAGGCGCGGGGCCAGCTTGAAGCCGACGCCGCCCGCCACAAGGGCTGCGGCGCCGATGAGCATGTACGTGGTGCCGTCGGAGCCGGTCTCGGCGAGCTGCTGCGTCGTCTGGCTCTGCGGGACCTGCTGGGTGTTGTCGGTGCCGGGGTTGTTGTTCCCGCAGTCGACGCTGTCACCGGTCAGGGTGCAGGTGTTGTTGTTGCCCGTCGCGCTCGGGCTGACGCTGGGGCTCGGCGAACCGCTCGGACCGCCGTCGTCGCTGCCGCCGCTGACACCGGCGATGGAGCCGGGCGCGGTCGTCGGAGGCGTGGTGGGCGGAGTGGTCGGCGGCGTCGTGGGAGGCGTCGTCGGCGGGGTGGTGGGGGGCGTGGTCGGCGGCGTCGTGGGAGGCGTCGTCGGGGGCGTGGTCGGCTCGTCGGTCGGCGGCGTGGTCGGCTCGTCCGTCGGGTCCGTCGTGGGCGGGTCCACCACCGCGGCGGCCGACGGCGGCGCGTCGCTGCTCACCGCCGCCTGAGCAGCCCCCGCCACGGTCAGGGACGCACCGGCCGCGATCACCGCGACGGCCGCCACGCGCGTGACGCGTACCCTCGTGCTCTGCTTGGTCATGTCTCAACTACCCCCGGTAGACGTCGGCTTGAAGCACGCGCCGCTGCGGGCACGGTCGATTACGCCGCTTTCGCGCGCATGCCGGACATCACCTTTGTGGCATTCACCGGGAGCGTCAAGGTCATTAAGCGCAAAGTGCCCCAACTGTCCCGTCTTGCCCGGCACTTCAGCACACGTCTGTGACACGGCAGACAGATGGGATCAAGGCAACGGCCGTACGGCGGGGCCGTATCACGCGGTGGCCTTCTCCCGATTACGCGGTGGCCTTCTCGCGGGACTTGCGCCAGCGGATGCCCGCCTCGATGAAGCCGTCGATGTCGCCGTCGAGGACGCCCTGCGGGTTGCCGACCTCGTACTCGGTGCGCAGGTCCTTGACCATCTGGTACGGGTGCAGGACGTACGAACGCATCTGGTTGCCCCAGGAGTTGCCGCCGTCGGACTTGCCGAGGGAGTCCATCAGGGCCTGCTCCTCCTGGCGGCGCCGCTCCAGCAGCTTGGCCTGGAGGACGTTCATCGCGCTCGCCTTGTTCTGGATCTGCGAGCGCTCGTTCTGACAGGAGACGACGATGCCGGTCGGGATGTGGGTGATCCGGACCGCGGAGTCGGTGGTGTTGACGCCCTGGCCGCCGGGGCCCGAGGCGCGGTAGACGTCCACGCGCAGCTCGGACTCGTCGATCTCGACGTGGTCGGACTGCTCCACGACCGGCAGCACCTCGACGCCCGCGAAGGACGTCTGGCGGCGGCCCTGGTTGTCGAAGGGCGAGATCCGCACCATGCGGTGGGTGCCCTGCTCGACGGAGAGGGTGCCGTAGGCGTAGGGGACCTTGACGGTGAAGGTGGTCGACTTGATGCCGGCCTCCTCCGCGTACGAGGTCTCGTAGACCTCCGTCGGGTAGCCGTGCCGCTCGGCCCAGCGCAGATACATCCGCTGGAGCTGCTCCGCGAAGTCGGCGGCGTCGACACCGCCCGCCTCGGCGCGGATGTTGACCAGCGCCTCACGGGCGTCGTACTCGCCGGACAGCAGGGTGCGGACCTCCATCTCGTCCAGCGCCTTGCGCACCGACTCCAGCTCGGCCTCGGCCTCGGTCTGCGCGTCGGCGTCGTCCTCGCTCTCGGCCAGCTCGAAGAGGATGGACAGGTCGTCGATCCGGCCGCGCAGCGCCTCGACCTTGCGCAGCTCCGCCTGGAGGTGGGAGAGCCGGCTGGTGATCTTCTGCGCGTTCTCCGGGTCGTCCCACAGGGACGGCACCGCGGCCTGCTCCTCCAGCGCGGCGATGTCGGCCCGCATCCGGTCGAGGTCGAGGACGGCCTCGATCGACCCCATGGTCGAGGACAGGGACTTCAGCTCTTCGGAAACATCGACGATCGCCACGGCTCCAGCCTACCGGCTGGTCGAGCGGACCCGCCCCGGCCGGGAGCCCGCCGGCCGCCGGGAGGGCCCGCGATCCGGTGCCGGGCGGGCCGGATCGCGTCAGATGTGGGCCGTGGTGCGGGTGAGGGTGCCCGACGGCGTCCTGGAGTACAGCTCCAGGGTGTGCGCGGAGGCGGCGGCGCCCAGGGCCGCGTCGGTGGGCGCGGTGAAGGGCGCGGTGGCCCAGTCGCCCTCCAGCGAGGCGGCGTCGCCGTCGAGCGCGGCGGCGGCCTGGGTGCCGGGCGTGAAGGCGAAGAGCCGGCCCGAGGCGGCGACCGCGTCGGGGCGCGCGGAGGTGTCCAGGCCCTTGATGACCTCGCTGGGCCGCCAGGCGCCGCCGGAGTACGGCAGCCGCAGCACGGCGCCGTCGGCCTTGCGGACCACGAAGGCGTCCAGGGAGCCGCGGGACCGGGAGATCAGCGCGGGGGCCGAGGTGATCCGGCCCGCGGTGGGCACCAGCGCCCACGCGTTCCAGCGGTCGCCGACCAGCGAGGCGGTCACCAGGTCGCCGCCGACCCGTCCGACCAGGTCGATCCGGCCGGGCTCCGAGGACGCGGCGGCGGGCGCCGCGTCGAAGCGGGTCCGCTCGTCCACCTGCGACCAGGCGTTCCAGTAGCCGTCGGTCAGCGTGCGGCGGTAGAGCAGCCCGTCGGTGCCGAGCCCGAACAGGTCGATCCGCCCGGCGTGCGCGGACGCCACCGCCGGGTCGTCGTCCACGCTTATCCCGGTGAGCTTGTGCCACGCGCCGTAACCGGAGCCGTCCCGGATCACGTACCAGACGTTCTTGTCGGCGCCGCGGGCGAAGACGTACGTGGCGCCGTCCATGGTCAGGGCGCGCGGGCCGCCGAGCAGCTTGACGCCCGCGGCCGGTACGTCCTTGTACGACGACCACTGCGGGAGCGTGACCGGCGCGCCGGTGCGGCCCTGCGGGGAGGCGGCGCCCGCGGTGGGCGCGGTCGGGGTGCCGCGGGTGGCGGTCGGCGTCGGGCTGGGCGGGGCGTCGTCCCGCGAGGTGCCGCCGGAGTCGTTGCCCGAGCCGGAGCCCGCGGTGGCGATCCCCCAGCCGCCGATGCCCGCGACGGCGAGCGCGGCGGCGGCCGCGGCGGCGAACTTGATCCGGCGCTGGCGCACGGCGTCGGAGACCGCGCGGTGCCGGGGGCTGGCCGGGCGGCCCGGCGCCGAGGCGCGGCGCTGGCTGTCGCGGGCCGCCTTGCTGCCCTTGCCGTTGCGGGAGGCGGCGCCGTAACCGGCCAGCTCCTCCGCCGTGGGCAGCTTGATGCTGGTGTGGGTGTCCCGGCTGGAGTCCGGCGCGGCGCCCCTGACCAGCGGTACGGCGCCGCGCGGGCGGTCGGCGCCGGGGCCGCGGGGCGGTTCCGGGGCACCGGGCGGCAGGTCGGCGAAGCCGTCGTCGTACGCGTCCTGGTCGTCCGCGCCCGGTCCGCCGTCGTCGGTGCCGGGGGCGGCGACGTCGAGCGCGGGCAGGCCCGCGAGGTGCGGCAGCAGGTCCCTCAGCCGGGTGGCCAGCTCGCCCGCGGTCAGCCGCGAGGCGGGCGCCTTGGCCAGGCAGGCCGCGAGAATCCGCCACAGGTCGTCGGTCAGACCGGGCAGCGGCGCGACGGTCTCGGTGACGTGCCGGCGCAGCACCGCGCCGGGGTGTCCGCCGCCGAACGGCGTGAATCCCGCGAGGAGTTCGTACAGCACGGTGGCCAGCGCGTAGATGTCGACCGACGCGCGCGGCGGCAGGCCCTCGATGATCTCCGGGGCCAGGTAGTCGGGGGTGCCGATGATCCGGGTGGCACGGGTGCGGCGCGGGGTGTCGACCAGCCGCGCGATGCCGAAGTCGGTGAGCAGCGCGGGCGGCGCGCCGCCGGGGCCCGTGGCGACGGCCGAGTCCAGCAGCACGTTCTCCGGCTTCACGTCGCGGTGGACGACGCCCGCCGCGTGCGCGGCGGCCAGCCCGTCCGCCACGTCCGCGGCGATCGCGACGGCGGCCTCCGGCACCAGGCGCCGCTCGCGTTCCAGCCGCGAGCGCAGGTCGGTGCCGCGGACCAGGTCCATCACCAGGGCGAGGTCGGTGCCGTCCACCACGAGGTCGCGGATGCCGACGATGTGCGGATGGTCCAGGGAGAGCAGCGCCGTGCGCTCCTGCACGAAGCGGCCGACGAGGTCCTGGTCGGAGGCGAGGTCCTCGCGCAGCAGCTTGATGGCGACCGGGCCCTCGGGGCCCTCGCCGAGCCACACCGTGCCCGCGGACCCCCGCCCGAGCACCTGGTGCGCGGTGTACCGGCTGCCGATCTTCCTGGCCAAGGCTTGCTCCGACTCCTCCGACAGTCCGTCGTGTTGGCGACAAAGCTACGCGGATCAGGGGCCGTTCGGGGTACGCGAGCCCCCTCACGCGCCGTTCCGCCACAGAAATCACCCTCCAGAAGTCGACAAATCCCCACCCCAAGCACCCCCACCGGTGCAAGGGTGCCTCGCCGAGAGGGCACCGCCTTCGGAGGTGGGTGCGGGGGGGTGGGGCGGGGGTGGGTGCCGGGGGAGGTGGGTGCGCAGGGGGGTTCGCCGCTGGGGCGCGGGTGCGGGTGCGGGGCGGGGGTTCGCCGCCTGGGTGCGGCTGCGCAGGAGGGTTCGCCGCCAGGTCACCGCCGCGCAGGACGGTTCGCCGCTGGGGGCCAGTTGCGCGAGAGGCTGCGCCCCAAGGTCGCCGCTACGCAGGAGGGTTCGCCGCTGGGGTCCGGTTACGCAGGAGGCTGCGCCCCTGCGGTACGGCTGCGCAGGTGGGTTCGCCGGTAGCCATGGAGCCGAAGGGCGCGCCGGTGTTGAAAAGGAGAACGCGCACAGTGACCGAGGAACGAGGGAACGAGCACGATCGACTGTCGACACCGGGTCTAAGCGCCCGGAGGCGGAAGGGCGGCAAAAAAAGGGGATCGGGGTGCGCATAGAAAGGACGGCTCCCCCGCAGGGTGAGGATGCGCGAGGCGGTTCGCACCACGGTGAGCCCACACAGGACGGCACCCGCGCAGGGCGAGCTTGCGCGAGACGGTTCGCACCACGGTGAACTGGCGCGAGACGGCACCCACCACGGTCAACTGACCCCGGAGGGCACGCACCCCACGGCGACCTCTCGCGAGACGGACCCACCCACGGCGAACACGTGCGTGTGAGCCGTCCTGCGTGAGCCCACCGTGCGGGGAACCGCCTCGTGCATGCTCACCGTGCGTGGGAGCCCTCTTGTGTCAGCTCACCGTCCTTCCCCTTTTTTTGCCGCCCTCTCGCCTCCGGCGGCTTAGATCCGGTGTCGACGGTCGATCGTGCTCGCTCCCTCGTTCCTCGGTCGCTGTGCGCGTTCTCCCTTTCAACACCGGCGCCGCCTTCGGCTCGCTGGCTACCGGCGAACCCCACCTGCGTAAACGCACCCCAGCGGCCAACCCCACCGCGCAGCGGTGCCGTAAGGGCGCAGGCCCTGCGTAAACGCACCCCCGGCGGCGCACCCCCTCGTCAACCGGCGGGCGGAGCCCGTTAGTTGCCGTTGGAGTCGCCCGTGATCGAGGAGATTTTGTCGTAGACGGTGCTGACCCAGCCGGAGGAGGCGTCCCAGAGGTTGCGGGTGCTGTTGACCCAGTCGGGGAGGGGGGTGGTGTACCAGACGACGACGAAGATGACGACGATCACGAGGATGACGGTGAGGCAGCCCTTGAGGCAGCCGAGGCCCGGGATCTTCATGGGGTTGGCGCTGCGCTGGCGGGGCTCGCGTTGGCGGGGCTCGGGCGCGGGGGCGGGCGGGCGCTGGGGCTCGTAGCGTTGCGGCTGCGGCTGTTGGTAGCGCGGCTGTGGGGGCTGGGGGCGCTGCTGCTGGGGCTGCTGGTACGGCTGCGCGTAGCCCTGCCCGCCCTGCTGCCCCCGACCCTGGCCCTGGCCCTGGCCCTGCCCCTGCCCCTGGTGCGGCTGGCGCGGGGGCTGTGGGGGTTGGGGCTGGGGGCGGCGGCGCGGCTCGCGGCGCAGGGGGTCCTGTTCGGGGGAAAGGTAGCGCAGCTCGGTCTGCTCGTTGCGGTGCCGCAGGGCGCTGAGCTGGGATTCCCACGGGTGCGGGCCCTGGGGGGTGCCGGGGCCCTCGTCCGGGATGGGCGGCAGGACGCGGGTGCCCTCGGCGGCGGCACCGCCGGGGCCGGGGTCGCCGGGCAGTTCGGTGGTGGAGGCGTTCGGGTCGTAGGTGGAAGGCGTCGCGCCCTGGCGGGAGGGCAGCACCTGGGTCGGCTCCGCGTCGCCGGAGGCGGAGGCGGAGCCCTGGCCGGTGCCGGGGACCAGCGTCGGCGTCGCGTCGGGCGCCAGGAGGCCGCCGACGGCGAAGGCCGCCTCGGCCGCGGCGGGCGAGGAGTGCACGCCGATGCCCGCGGCGACCACGCGCAGCGCGCGGGCCAGGTTCTCGGCGCTGGGCCGCTGCCCCGGCTCCTTGCGCAGACAGCGCTCTATCACCGTCCACAGCGGTTCCGGCACGGTCGTGGGGCGGCGCGGCTCCTGGTTGAGGTGCGCCTGGAGCACTTCGATGGCGCTGTCGCCGCGGAACGGCGGACGCCCGGTGACCAGCTCGTACAGCAGGATGCCCGCGCCGTAGACGTCCACGGCCGAGGTCTGCGGGCGGCCCTGCGCGGACTCCGGCGCGATGTAGGCGGGGGTGCCGACGAATTCGTGGGTACGGGTGAGGCCCGGCGAGTCCGCGAGCCGCGCGATACCGAAGTCGGTCAGCATCGGGTGCATCTGCGGATTGCCGTCCTCGCCGGTGACCGTGGCGAGCAGCACATTGGCGGGCTTGAGGTCGCGGTGCACGACGCCGTCGGCGTGGCTGGCGGCGAGCGCGTCGGCGACGGCCGCGGTGAGCAGTGCGGCACCGACCGGGCTGAACGGCCCGTTCTCCCGCAGGTAGCGGTGCAGGTCGGGGCCGTCGATCAGGTCCATCACCAGGGCGAGCAGATCGCCCTCGACGACCAGGTCGCGGACCCGGACGATGTGCGGGTGGCGCAGCCGGACCAGCACGGAACGCTCGCGCAGGAAGCGCATCACCACGTCCGGGTCGCCGGCCAGCTCTTCCTTGAGCACCTTGACGGCGACGGCGCTGCCCTGCTCGCCGCGCACCTGGCCACGCCAGACGGTGCCCGTGGCGCCGCGTCCCAGCGGTTCCTCCAGGAGGTACTTGCTGCCTACCGGCCGCACGTCATGCGCTCCCTGCTCCGTAGTGTGTCCGCCCTGACCATGCGCGCCGCCGGCACGTGCGCGGCGGTGCTCATGGCCGTACTCATGGCGGGCTCGCCCTGATTCCGGCCAAGCGTAGTGCCGCCGGGCGGACCCGCGTCCTGGCCGCGCCACGGGAATCGGCCCGTGCCGCGTTCCGTCCGGCGTTCCGTACCGTGCCCGGTGTCACGCCCACGACCCGCCGCCGGCCCGCCGTCGGCCGGACGACGGCCCGGCGAGGGCCCGCGGAGGGTCCGGGAACGCCCGAGAACGTCCGAGAACAGTTGTCCGACCTAGGACGCGAGGACCGGGCTGTTGGTTGCGTCACGTGGTGTCACGGGCATGTGCCGTGGCGCGCGGTGAATCGCGCACGGAGGGCCCGCGCCCGGTTTGTGGCGGCGATCGGCCGCGAGCGGCGGCTTTCCGGTCGGATGCGGCGCTCTTTCCGGACGGTTTCCGTCGCGGGATGATCATCTGCCGTACTTTCAAGATCACTCGGGGCGGGACCGGGGACGGGGTGTCAGTGGCGGGTGGGAGGATGCACCCGTACGGTCCGGTTGGGGCAACGGGGGCTCCACCGCTCGTGCTTGTACGTGTCGACGCGCCCGCGCGCGGCCGGGGAGGGGACTTCCCGCCGCGGGTCAGGGCAGAAGGGGAGCGCGGACGAGATGCAGATCCGGCTGACCGTCCTCGGGCCGCGCAGCGGTCGGGCCGTGCGCGCCTGCGACGTGCTCATCACCGCGCCCGCGGGGACCACGCTGGGCGCGGTGGCCGGTGCCCTCGCCTCCGCGGCCGGGTCCGGGCAGCCGGGCAGGTCCGCCGGGTCGTCCGTCGCGCTCTTCGCCGGGACGCTGCGGCTCGCGCCGACCACGCCGCTGGGCGTGCCGCCCCTGGTGGACGGCGCCCTGCTCTCGCTGCACGCGCCCGCGGAGCAGCGCGGCGGCCATGTCGCGGACCACGGTCAGTACGGCCGGTTCGGGCAGTACGGGCAGCCGCCCGCCGAGACGGCCAGGCTGCATGTGGTCGGCGGCCCCGACGCGGGCGGTGTGCACCTGCTCCAGGGCGGCCAGGCCAGGATCGGCCGCTCGGCCGACGCCGACGTGCCGCTCGACGACCCGGACGTCTCGCGTCTGCACTGCGAGGTCGCCTTCGGCGCGGACGGGCTCATCACCGTCGCCGACCTCGACTCGACCAACGGCACCACCCTCGCCGGGCGGCCCGTCGGCCCCCGCCCCCTCGCGCTGCCCCCGGGCGCCCTGCTCCGGATCGGCGAGTCGACGCTCCGCCTGGAGTCGGGAAGCCCCACCGGGCCCTCCGCGCTCGCCGCCGAGCCCGACGCCGACGGGCACCTGCGCGTCTCGCTGCGCGAGCCCTCCGCGCCGCTCCCGGTCGCCGACCCCTCGTCCACCGTCACGCACGGCGCGGGCCTGGCCCTGGGCGCGGCCGTCGACGCAGGCGCGGGTGCCGCCACCGGCCCCGGTGCCTTCGGCGGTGCGCGGCCGGACGGCCTCCCCGGCGCGGGTACGTCCGGCACGGCGCACAGCCGTCCCCCGGCGGCGCCCGAGGCCGACGCCTACGGCCGTACGCCCGGCGCCCCGTACGACGCGCCCGGCGCCCCCGCCGACGTGTACGGCGACGACGGCGACGAGGACGACGCCCCCCTGGGCAGTGGCCGCCGGGCCACCGGTGAGCGCCGGGCGCCCGGATTCGACAGCGCGCGGCGCCCCGGTGGCGGCGGCGTCGTCGGGTCGATAGGGGCCTGGGCGCGGCGGCGGCTCGGCGCGGCGAAGGGTGTCGCGGACGACGGGGACGGCGGGGAGGCCGAGGCGCTGCGGGAGCGGTGGCCCGATCCCGCGGCCGTCCTGCTGACGGCGCTGGGCCCGGGACGGCGGCTGTGGGAGCGCGGTCCCGGCCATCCGGACGCGCTGACCGTACGGCTGGGGACGGCGGATCTGCCGTCCGAGGACGGGACGCGGCTGCTGACGGCCGTGCCGTTCACCGTGGACCTGCTGGCGCCGCGGACGGCCGCGCTGACCCTGACCGGGCCCCGGCCGCGGCTGGCGGGTCTGGCGCGCGCCGTCCTGGCGCAGCTGTGCGCGCTGCACTCCCCCGCCGCTCTTGAGCTGGTGATGCTGAGCGCCGACCGCGCCCGCACCGCCGACCAGCGCGCCGAGGAGTGGTCCTGGCTGAACTGGCTGCCGCATCTGCGCCCCGCGCACGGCCAGGACTGCCGGCTGCTGCTGGCCTTCGACCGGGACCAGGCGGACGCGCGCACCGGCGAGCTGGCGCGCCGTCTGGAGGCGGGTCCGCTGGGCGCGGGCTGGGCCGCCGCGACCCCCGAGGCGGCTTCGGCGGCGGCGGCCTCGTACGAAGGGCCCTTCACGCTCCTGGTGGTGGACGGCGATCCGGGGTCCACGACGCTGCGGCAGACCGTGGCGCGGATCGCCGTCGCCGGCCCCTCGGTCGGGGTGCATGTGCTGTGCCTGGCCGAGAGCGGTGAGCGGCCCGCTGTGGACACCGGGGTGGTGGCCCGGCTTTCGGGCGACGTGGCGACGACGCTGCGGATCGAGCCCGCGGGCCCGGCCGCCGCGAGCGCGCCGCCGGAACCGGCCGCCGACGAGATCGTGCTGGACGCCGTGTCGGCCGCGTGGGCCGAGCATTTCGCGCGCGCCCTGGCGCCGCTGCGCGAGGCCGACGGCGAGGTGTCCGGCGCCCGTTCGCGGCACGCGCTGCCCGGCACCGTACGGCTGCTCGACGAGCTGGACCTGGCGCTGGCCACGCCCGCGAAGATCGCCGACCGGTGGGCGGCGGCCCCCGCGGCGGTCGGGGCGGCGACGGCCGTCCTGGGCGTCGGCGCGGGAGGCCGGGTCGCGGTGGACCTGGTGACCGAGGGGCCGCACGCGATGGTCGGCGGCGCGCCGGGCTCGGGCAAGACGGAGCTGCTGCGGTCGGTCGCGGCGGCGCTCGCGGCGGGCGACCGCCCCGAGCGGCTGTCCCTGGTGCTGGTGGACGGGGCGGGGCAGGACCGCGGCGAGGGCCTGCGCGCCTGCGCCGACCTGCCGCATGTGAGCACGCATCTGGTGGCCTCGGACCCGTTGCGGATGCGGGAGTTCGCGCAGGCGCTCGGCGCGGAGCTGAAGCGGCGCGCGGAGCTGCTCGACGGGCAGGACTTCGCGGCCTGGCACGGGGACCGGCTGGTCGCCGCGACCGTGCCGCACCAGGGCGGCCCGCACCAAGGCGGCCGGTCCGACGGGCGGAACGAGGCGCGCGCCGGTGAGACGGGGGCGCGCAAGCCCACCGGTCAGGGCGCGGTGACGGCGCGGACCCAGCCCGTGCTGCCCCGGCTCGTGGTGGTCGTGGACGACTTCGACGAGCTGGTCGCGCCCGGTCTCGGCAGCACCGGCAGACCGGCGGCGGGCAGTGTCGTCCGGGCGCTGGAGGCGGTCGCCAGGGAGGGCGCGCGGCTCGGTGTGCACCTCATCGCGTCGACCGGCCGCCCGGAGCGTACGGCGGCCACCGAGGCCGACGAGCGGTCCCGGCTGCGGATCGCGCTGCGCATGCCGGACGCGGAGTCCGCGGCGCTGCTGGTGCATGTCGAGGACCCGGCGGGGCTCGACGACACGGTGCCGGGGCGCGGCTATCTGCGGCGGCCCGGCGGCGCGGTGACGGCGTTCCAGGCGGGCCGGGTCAGCGGCCGTATCCCGCGTACGGCGACGCTCCGGCCGACCGTCGTGGCGCTGGAGTGGGAGCGGATGGGCGATCCTCCGGCCCGCCGCCAGGTCCGCGAGCTGGGCAACGGCCCGACCGATCTCGCCCTGCTGGCCAGTGCCTTGCAGCGGGCGGCGGAGTCGGCGCCCGAGGAGGCGGGCGCACGCGCCGCGGAAGGCGCCGCGTCCGCGAGCGCGCCGGGTTCCGCCCCCGGCCCGCTGATCTGACACCGCGCGCCCGTCGGACGGCCCGTCGGACGGGCATCCCGCCGAATCCGCCCGTACCGACGCGTCGGAAGCGTCCGAAGCGTCCGCGCGCGGATTTCACGCGGATGCCCTGATCCTGCCCCGTCCGCCAATTCGTACCCGCACGGCGATCCGATTCCGTCCGGCGGGCGGAAACCGTCATTGGTCTGAACCGGTCGGGTGGCCGACGGCGGTCAACTGGCCCGCGTCAGACGGCTGATCTGCGATGTTCCTACGGTCATCGCGCACGCCGTCCGTCGATTCTCGTGCGGATAGGCCGATTTGACGGGGCGTTGGCCAACCCCCCGTCATGCGGCACACCCGTGCCCCGGCATTCGGGAGGCGCGTGACGGACAAGCGGCGATATTCCAACCGCCGTCCCTGTTAAAGCGTTTGGCTCAAGATCACGTCATGGTCACGATAGCTGTCACGGAGCCCCGTACTCCCTTGCGGCTGGGGTTCGCGAAGGCATAGGACAGACGCCACGGGACTGAGGGGATGGCCAGATGCGTACGCTGAAGAATCCGCGCACCAGCCGAAACAACCGCACTACGCGCATAGCGCTCGCCACAGTGACGGCGACCGCGCTGGCGTTGACCGCCGCCGCGTGCGGCGGTGACAGCGACAAGAAGGACGACGGCGGGAAATCGCCGAGCGCGTCCGCCACGAGTTCCGCCTCGGGGGTCAAGCTGCCCGATCTGCACGGGCAGAAGCTCGAAGTGGCCGCCGTGTGGACGGGGCCGGAGCAGAAGAACTTCCAGAAGGTGCTGGACGAGTTCGACAAGCTCACCGGAGCGAAATCGACGTTCGTCCCGACCGGCGACAGCCAGTCCACCTTCCTCGGCACGAAGATCGAGGGCGGCGCCCCGCCGGATGTCGCCTTCCTCGCGCAGAACGGCGTACTGCACCAATTCGCCGACAAGGGCTGGCTGAAGCCGCTGGGCCCCGAGGCGACCGCGCAACTCCAGAAGAACTTCTCGCCCGGATGGCAGAAGCTCGGGGCGTGGAAGGACAAGCAGTACGGCATCTACGCGAAGGTCTCCAACAAGTCGCTGATCTGGTACAACAGCGCGGCTTTCGAGACCGCGGGCGCCTCGGTGCCCAAGACCTGGGACGACTTCCTGAAGACCGCGGAGACCGTCTTCGAGTCGGGCACCGCGCCGGTCTCGGTGGGCGGCGCTGACGGCTGGACGCTCACCGACTGGTTCGAGAACATCTACCTCTCGCAGGCCGGACCCGAGAAGTACGACCAGCTCGCCGCGCACACCATCAAGTGGACCGACCCGTCGGTGAAAGACGCGCTCACCACGCTCGGGCAGCTCTTCGGCAAGAAGGACCTGCTCGCGGGCGGCAACAGCGGCGCGCTCGCCGCCGACTTCCCGAAGTCGGTGACGCAGGTCTTCACCGGCAACCCGCCGGCCGGCGCGATGGTCTACGAGGGCGACTTCGTCTCCGCGTTCATCGCCGCCAACACCAAGGCGAAGGTGGGCACGGACGCGAAGGTCTTCCCGTTCCCCGCGGTGGGCAGCGGCAAGGCGCCGGTGGTCAGCGGCGGTGACGTGGGCGTGGCGCTGAAGGACAGCCCGGCCGCGCAGGCGCTGCTGACGTACATCGCGACGCCGGAGGCGGCCAAGATCTGGGCGCAGGGCGGCGGTTACCTGTCGCCGAACAAGTCGCTGGACTTCGCGGCGTACCCGGACGACGTGCAGCGGTCCATCGCGCAGGCGCTGATCGCGGCGGGCGACGACTTCCGCTTCGACATGTCGGACCAGGCTCCGGCCGCCTTCGGCGGGACCAAGGGCCAGGGCGAGTGGAAGGACCTCCAGGACTTCCTCTCCAAGCCGTCCGATGTCGCGGGCGTGCAGGCCAAGCTCGAGGCGGACGCCGCCAAGGCGTACGGGAACTGAGGCGAGATGCCCCCGATGGCTGACTCCGCCGCGGGGGCGGGAGGCGGGGGGCCCCCCGGGGGGGGGGGGGCCCCCCCCCCCCCCCCGCCCCCCCCCCCCCCCCCCCCCCCCCGCCCCCCCCCCCCCCCCCGGCGCCCCCCCGCCCCCCCCCCGGTGTCCTCATCCGGATGGCCGGGGTTCCTGGGCCCGGATGGCCGGGGTTCCTG
>NZ_JBIVOA010000011.1:0-150970 GCF_044753885.1 Streptomyces sp. NPDC093221
CGCGGCTGTCGGACAGGAACGTCGCGCGGGCGAAGACGCGAGCCATGTCCGGGTCGGTCGCGCAGAACGAGGCGGTCAGCTCCTGGCCGAGTTCCGGGCGGTCCGCGTTGCCCATGATGACCGGGGCCATCGCCGCCGACCAGCCCAGATAGTTCGACTCCAGCGACTCCAGCAGCTCGTCGATGTCCTCGGCGCTGAACCCGCCCCGGTAACCGTCGTCGTCGATGTAGCAGGGCGACGGCGCGACCATCACCAGCCGGGACAGACGCCGCGGGGCCTTCGCCGCGGCGAGCACCCCGACCATCGCGCTGACCGAGTGCCCCACAAACGTCACGTCCCGCAGGTCCAGCTCCTCGCAGACCTCCAGTACGTCCCGCGCGTAGCCCTCCAGGGAGCTGTAACGCCGCTCGTCCCAGGCCGACGGGTCCGCCCGGCCGGAACCCACGTAGTCGAAGAGCACCACCCGGTAGCTCTCAGCCAATGCGGGAACCACCGTGCGCCACATGTTCTGGTCACAGCCGAACCCGTGCGCCAGCAGGAGCACCGGCCCGTCTGCACAGCCGGTGACGGTGACGTTGTTCCTGCGACGGATATCCATACCCGCCAGTTTCCCATCCCCCCGCCCCACCCCGGGCAGCGACCCGAGGCCGTGGCGGACTGCGGCCCGGCTTCCATCACCGCCGTCCGGCGGAGCGCCGTGCGAAGGGGGGCTCCGATCCCGTTCCGCCCGGATCGGCCGCTCTGCTGTTCCCTGGCCGTCAGGGGCGAGAGCAGCCATTGGCCCGCGTCAACGCCTGAGGGCACCGCAGGAGCCGAGACGTCGACACAGGGTCGCGGCTCGTGCCGTGCCGGTCAGCGGAGGCTCCCCCCCTGCGGCTCAGACAGGGTCTCCGTCGGCGACGCTCGGTGTGGGGTCATGGGCGAGGTCGACCGGCGGCAGGTCGCGTACCTCGTCCTTGGTCAAGCTGAGCCGGACGTCGCCGGTGACGCTGACGACCGCGTCGATGGGGATCGCGACGCGTCGCTTTCCCCACAAGTGGCCCTCGTCCAGCAGCACATGGCTGACGTGGTAATCACCCGTGTCCACGGCCAGGCCCTGGACCCGGCCGATCTCACCGTCGGTCGCGTGCACGGCGTCACCCCGGCGGATCTCCACCTCGCCGGTGGGAATACGGTCCCGCGTGATGAGGCGCGGCCCAGGAACCGGGAGAACGGGCCTCATGGCGACCGCGCCTGTCCCCATACCGAGTCCGTAGTAGGGGAGAGCGAAAATCTCGCCGCCCGCATAGCCCCACTCATTGTCCGGTGCGGGCACAAAATGCTTCTCGTCGGCGCTCGACAGAGCCTCGAACTCGGCCGTGGTGCAGTGCAGTGCGATCCGTGCGGCGGACTGGTCGATCAGACCGACAGGTACGAGGCGGCCGGCCGCGTGGTGGTACTTGGGCTCGATCACCAGGTGAGTGAGGGTCCTGGCGACCGGGTCGACGACCACCCGGCGCAGGACCCCGAAGGCGCCGTCCTCGTCGGAGACTTCTGCGCCGATGGTGAAGGGCCTCGTCGTGAGTGTCATGGCTTTTCCTCGTTCCGCATCGTGTGCGGACGCCCAGTGAGATCAGTGCGGGCGCCGGGGCGGTCGGTTGCGTACGTCGTACGTCCGGCCCCGCTGCGCAGTCTGTCCCGCGCACCCGCGGTCCGCGCAGATGCCGAACGGCCCTTCCAGGGGCCGAAGGGCCCTGCTCGGCAGTTCCCGTCGATCCACCGTCGCGGATGGATGCGTCCGATGGGATTATCACCTCGGGCCATGGTCGACGTGGTCGAACGCCGCTACAGTTGCCGTGACGTCCGTGACCCCGGCGGCATACCGCACAGTCGATACGGACGTACCTGAGGCGAGTGAGACGATGATCCATCGCCCGACCATCCGAGTGCTTCCGAGCGAGCTTCCGGACCGGCCCTGTCGCCTCCGGACTGCGCTGTTGGCGTGGTTGCCTCCACTCGCGTAACCGGGCCGCATGCCTCGCCACAGGCTCCGCACCAGTGCCCGGGCACCGCGTGACCGGAGCGCGGCACCGCGCGGCATTCCTTCCGCAGGTTCGCTCAACTCGTGCTCAATTCAGCGCCCGCGCCCGGTGACCGGGACCCGCGCTTCGAAAAGAGGTCCGCAGTGACTCTGCGCAGAACGAAGCCGGCCGCCGCTTCCACCCGGAACCGCGAAACCGAGCGACTCCTCGCCCGCCGACGCTCGATCATCATCTGGTGCGACCGCCACCTGATCGCCATCCACGCCCTGTCAGCCCTGATAACGGACGATCCGGTCGTGGTCGAAGCCGCCATGGCCGAAGTGCTCGCCGCACCGGACTCCGTCATCACAACGCATCGGACGCGCTCTTCACCTGTCCCACCTCACGTCCCCCACATAAGGGACCGGTGCCCCGAGACGGCGTCGGTCGCGCTCGACCGGGTGGAGCTGGCGCTGATGCTGATCGGTGACCAGAGCTGCGCCGACGCCTCGCAGCGGCTCGGAGTCTCCGAACGCTCCGTCAGCGTCCGCCTGAACGCGGGGTTGTCGGCCCTGTTCGCCCCGTGCGACGGCGATTCGGTCCGCTCCGTACTCCATGGTCTCCCGACCGTCCCCGTCCGCCGCGATTGACCCTGTCCGGCATTGAGGTCGCAAGCGGACGAACCGGTCCCCCGACGGCGCGTCTCACCGCGGCTTTCCTGACGGCCCCGCCGCGGCGGGATTCTGCCGCACGGCGATCCTGCGACCGGTGACCCGCCGGGGCACGATGGTGATCCGCCTCGAATGCGGTATCCGTGCCCGCCGCCTGTGCGGGCAGCGCGTCCGGTGCGGTTCTGAACGACACATTGCCCTGCGCAACCAGCTCCGCGACCGTCGTCTCCAGCGCGTTCGCCAACCGCGGCAGGAACGTGACGCCGGGCACAGCGGCCTCCTCCTCCACAAGCTGGAGGTAGCCACCCGCGGAACCAGCCCGTCCGGCGACCTCCTCGCGACTCAGCCCCAACTGCTCGCGCCGCGGCCGCAGGAGGTCAGCCGGCCAAGGCCGTCGCCACGGGGGCCACGGGCGGGAGTTCGCTGTGCCGGGCTGTGGTGCGGAGCTCCGGAACCGTAACGACGGGGCAATGGGATTCCCTGACGCACGCGCGGGTCACCGGACCGAGTTCGGTCGGCGAGCCGTCCCTGTACAGGCTCTGCCCGAGCGTCAGAAGCAGAGCGTCGTCGCTGTAGCGCAGGAGTACCGCGACCGGCGGCCCCTCGGCCAGCACCGCCCGCACGTCGGCGCCCGGATGGGCCATCCGGACTGCGGCCACCGCGACTTGGACCAGCCTCTGCCCGGACTCCCGGTCCTCGGCCGGTGTACGGCGCTCCGCCACGGTGGCATACGGCGCACGCCGACGGACCGACGGCTCCCAGGCGTGCACCGTCACCAGGGGCACCTTGCGTGCCTCCGCTTCCGCCACGGCCCATCGCAAGGCAGCAAGGGACGCACGGGAACCGTTCACCCCGACGACGATCGGCCGCGCTCCGGAAAATTCCCTCAGCTTGGTCTTTTGGATTTTCATAACTCCACGATGGTGCGGCACCGGTACGGCGGCCAAGGGCCGACCGGCTCTCCGAAATGGATTTGCGGCCAGTCCTCAGGAGAATCCGGTGGACGCAGGGGGCCGCTGAGCCGGAGAGGAGGGACCACCCGGCCCTACCGACGACGATCTGGCGCGGCGACGATGCGGATATGAACTACAGGACTGCGCAGACGAGTTGGACGAACGGGAGCGTCTGAGGGCTGCTGATACGACCTCCACCGGTCACATCCTCTCCGCCCGTCACGCACCGCCCGCGGTCCTGCCAGTCGATATGTCCTGGACCAGGAATCCGCCATCCTTTCTGAGGAGCAACGCAATGGCACTTCTGATTTTCCTTCTCGTCATCGTGGTCATCCTGGCCATCGTGGCCATCGCCATGGCGGTCAAGGTGATCAAGCAGTACGAGCAGGGAGTTCTGTTCCGGTTCGGGCGGCCGGTCGGTGCTCGTCCGCCGGGGCTGCGGTTCATCGTTCCGTTCGTCGACGTCCTGCACCGGGTGTCGCTGCGGACGGTCACCATGCCCATCCAGTCCCAGGGCATCATCACCCGGGACAATGTGAGCGTCGATGCGTCGGCCGTCGCCTATTTCCGAGTGGCGGACGCCGTGAAATCGGTGATCGCGATAGAGAACGTGAACACGGCGATCAATCAGATAGCGCAGACGACCCTGCGCAAGGTCGTCGGCCAGAACACCCTCGACCAGACGCTGTCAGAAACTGACCGGATCAATCTGGACATCCGCGAGATCCTCGACGTGACGACCACCGAATGGGGCGTCGAGGTCACCTTGGTCGAACTCAAGGACATCCAACTGCCCGACAGCATGAAGCGCGCGATGGCCCGCCAGGCGGAAGCCGAGCGGGAGAAGCGAGCGAAGATCATCAACGCCGAAGGCGAATCGATGGCCGCCGCCGCGCTCGGCGACGCCTCGGACATCATGATGGACCACCCGCTGGCGCTCCAGCTCCGCAACCTGCAGAGCCTGGTCGAGATAGGCGTCGACAAGAACACGACCGTGGTCTTCCCCGCCCCCCTCATGAGCACCATCGGCGAGCTCGGATCCTTCCTCGCCCGTGAGAAGGCAGCCGCCGCGGCCCCCGTACCGCCGACCGGCATGGTGAAGACCGTCCCCGTCCCCGTCCCCGTACTGAACGGCTCCAACGCCAACGCATCGGTGTGATCGACCGGTAGCGGCAGCCCGACGTGGACCGCCGGACTGCCGCTGCCGAGCCCCCAGCGTGGGCCGTCGTGAACAGAGGCGAGGAGGAACTCAGTTGAGTACGCAGGTGCACGATGAGGCGTCCGGAGAAACCTCGCACCCGACGAGTACGCACAAGACGGCGAAGAAGCGGCAGTTCGGACTGCCGACGGCCACCGCACTGGTCATCGGATCGGTGATCGGCACGGGAGTCTTCGCGCTGCCGAGTGCCTTGGCGCCGTACGGCCCGATCAGTCTGGTCGCGTTCGTCCTGGTCACCGTAGGCGCTCTGGCGCTGGCGTTCACCTTCGGGTCGCTGTCGAAGAGAGTGCCGGGTTCCGGCGGCCCGTACGTCTACGCCAGAGACGCCTTCGGGGACTTCGGCGGCTTCCTCAACGCGTGGTCCTACTGGATCACCGCCTGGGCCGGCAACGCCGCGATCGTCGTCGCGTGGGTCGGATACGTCGAGGTCTTCTGGAACACCGGGCACGCCAAGCTCTGGTCCGTCGTGATCGCCATGGCGGGTCTGTGGATACCCGCGGTCATCAATCTCTCCGGGGTGCGGAACATCGCCATCACGCAGAACGTCACGACCGTGCTCAAATTCATTCCCTTGCTGTTCATGGCCACCGTCGGGCTGCTGTTCATCAAGGCGCACAACTTCGGGCCGCTCAACCCCACCGGCACCTCGGCGACCGCGGCGATCTCGGCCGCCGCGGCCATCGCGCTGTTCAGCTACATCGGCATCGAGACCGCCTCGGTGGTGGCCGGCCGCGTACGTGACCCTCGGCGCAATGTCGGACGGGCCACGGTGCTGGGCACCATCGGCTGCGCCGTGGTGTACATCCTGGGCACGGTCACCGTGTTCGGCACGGTCTCCAACGCCGCCCTGCAGAAGTCCACAGCGCCGTTCACCGACTCGGCCGACGCCATCTTCGGCGGCCGTTGGGCCGGCCAGACCGTCGCCGTCGCGGCGATCGTCTCCGGCCTGGGCGCTCTGATCGGCTGGACCCTGGTCGTCGGCGAAATGCCCATGGCAGCCGCGAAGGACCGCCTGTTCCCGGCGGTGTTCGCCCGCGGCCGACGCGGCATACCCGCGTTCGGCATCATCAGCTCGACCTTCCTCGCCTCGGTCCTGACCGTGGTCAGCTACACGCGCTTCGAGAAGGTCTTCACCACGCTCGTCCTGCTCTCCGTGGTCACCGCCGTCATCCCCTATCTGTTCAGCGCGGCCGCGCAGTTGTACTGGCTCCTCACGCGCGGTCGGCAGACCCACTGGCAGCACCTGGTCCGCGACTGCGGAGTGTCCGCGGTCGCCCTCGTCTTCTCCTTCTGGTCGCTGGCCGGCAGCGGGTACCAGGCCGTCTACTACGGCCTGTTCTGCGTCCTGCTGGGTCTGCCCGTCTACATCTGGCTGAAGTCGGGGCGGGGCGAGTACGGCGAGAGCCTCGTCGTGCCCTTCGACAGCGCCGCCCTTCCCGAGGTCCCTGAGACCCCGGTGGGCAGTCGGCTCACCCCGGCGCCCGCCACCCGCACCACCGACACCGGAGAGATCCCGTCATGACGCGACCGACACAAGCTGTTCCCGCCGCCGAGCGCCCCGCCGACCGAGCCGCCGGGCAGACCAGGTCGACCCGCACGCCGGGAGTCCACTCCGAGGTCGGCCAACTGCGTGAAGCCGTTGTCCACCGCCCCGGGCTGGAACTCAGCCGCCTGACTCCCGGCAACTGCGACCAACTGCTCTTCGACGACGTGCTGTGGGCTGCCAGAGCCCGCGAAGAACACGACGCGTTCACCCAGGCCCTCCGCGACCGCTTCGTCACCGTGCACCATTTCGACGTACTGCTCGCCGAAACACTGGCCCTCCCCGAGGCCCGGGCGTTCGTGCTGGACCGCGTCTGCACGGCCGAACAGGTCGGACCCACCCTGGCAGCCCCGTTGCGGGCGCTCGCCGACGACACCGACTCCGCGACACTGGCCGAGCTGCTCATCGGGGGCGTCACTCGCACGGACCTGTCACCGCTGCGGGTACGCAGCCTGCGCTGGCAGACCCTGGACCCCGACGACTTCGTACTGGCGCCCTTGCCCAACACGCTCTTCCAACGCGACAACTCCGCCTGGATATACGGCGGCGTCACCATCAACCCGATGGCCAAGTCCGCCCGGCAGCGCGAATCGCTGCACAGCAGGGCTGTGTACGACTTCCATCCGCTCTTCGCCGACCGCACGTTTCCCCGCTACTACGGAGACGACGACAGCAATCACCAGCCGGCCACCTTGGAAGGCGGTGACATCCACGTCCTGGGGCGAGGCGCCGTCCTGATCGGAATGGGAGAGCGCTCCACCCCCATGGGCGTGGAAATCCTGGCCCGAGAGCTCTTCCGGACCGGTCAGGCCACCACCGTCATCGCCGTGCAGCTCCCGAAGTCCCACGCGTTCATGCACCTGGACACCGTCCTGACCATGATCGACACGGACACCTTCGTCCGCTACCCCAACCTCGACCCGAAGGACATGCGTACCTGGGTGATCGAGCCGGCCGACCCGCACGAGGTCGTCGAGCACGACACCGCGGCGCTGCACGTGGAGCAGCGCGACGACCTCTTCGCCACCATCGCCGACGCCTTGGGCATCGAGAAACTACGCGTCCTGTCCGCCGAGGAGGACGCGCGAGCCGCCGAGCGAGAGCAGTGGGACGACGCCAACAATTTCCTCACCATCGCCCCCGGCATCGTCGTCGGCTACGAACGCAACACCGTCACCAACAGCATGCTGCGCGACAACGGCATCGAGGTCATCAGCATCCCCGGCAGCGAGCTGGGCCGAGGCCGCGGCGGAGCCCGGTGCATGACCTGTCCCACTCAGCGCGACGGCATCTGAACCAGCTCCGCCCCGCCCGCACGCCGCCGTACCGCTCAGAAACGAGGTCCGCCCCATGACGACGACCACCGCCCCGACCACAGCCTTTCGGCATCCCGGTTCGCTCCTGAAGGAGACCGACCTCGACAAGCAGCAGTTCCTCGCGCTGATCACGCGCGCGGCGCAGCTCAAGCGCGACAGGGCCGGCGGCACCGAACGGCCCGCGCTGACAGGCCGGAACATCGCGCTGGTCTTCGAGAAGAGCTCCACCCGCACCCGCTGCGCATTCGAGGTCGCCGCACACCAGCAAGGCGCCCATGTCACCTACCTCGGGCCCGAGGGCTCCCACATCGGTCGTGAGGAGTCGGTACGCGACACGGCGCGGGTGCTGGGCCGGATGTTCGACGGCATAGAGTTCCGCGGTTTCGCCCAGGACACCGTGGAGCAGCTCGCCGACCATGCCGGCGTCCCCGTATGGAACGGGCTCACCGACTCCTGGCACCCGACCCAGACGCTTGCCGACGTGCTCACCATGACCGAGCACCACCCCGGCCCCATGTGGCAGATCGCGTACTGCTTCCTCGGGGACGGCCGCAACAACGTCGCCCGTTCGCTTCTCGTCACCGGCGCCCTGCTGGGCATGGATGTGCGGATCGCGGCGCCGCGCGAACTGTGGCCCCCCGACGACGTCATCGCCACCGCCCGGAACCTCGCCACGAACAGTGGCGCGCGCGTCCTGGTGACCGAGGACGTCGAGCAGGCCACAGCGGGCGCCGACTTCGTCTACACCGATGTGTGGGTCAGCATGGGCGAGTCCGACGAGCAGTGGAAGACGCGCATTCCGCTGCTCCTGCCGTACCGCGTCACCGAGAAGGTCCTGCTCGGCTCCGGCAAGCCCGACACCAAATTCCTGCACTGCCTGCCCTCGGTCCACGACAGCAGCACACCACTCGGTCAGCGCCTCAACGACCAGTACGGGCTCACCGGCGCCGAGGTCACCGACGAGGTCTTCGAATCCGCTCGATCGATCGTCTTCGACCAGGCGGAGAACCGCCTGCACACCATCAAGGCCGTCCTCGTCGCCGCGCTGGGTGACTGAGGTGCGCATCGTCGTCGCACTCGGCGGCAACGCGCTCCTGCGTCGTGGCGAGAAGCCCGATGCCGCGCTCCAGATCGGTCACATCCGCGCCGCGGCTGAGGCCCTCGCCCCGCTCGCCGCCGAGAACGAACTGGTCATCTGCCACGGAAACGGACCGCAGGTCGGCATGCTCGCGCTCGAAAGCGAGAGCGACACCTCGTTGACGCGCCCCTACCCGCTGGACGTACTCGTCGCCCAGACCCAGGGAATGATCGGTTACTGGCTGGTCCAGGAACTGCGCAACGCCGGGGTGACCAAGCCGATCCTCAGCATCGTGACCCAAACGGTCGTGGACGCGGAGGACCCGGCCTTCGCCAGACCGACGAAGTTCGTCGGACCGGTCTACGACCAGCCGCAGGCCCGCCTGCTCGCCGAACTCCACGGCTGGGACATCGCCCCCGACGGCGGACGCTGGCGACGCGTCGTGTCCTCGCCCCACCCGCAGCGCGTCCTCGAACAGGGCACCATCACCCACTTGCTCAGGCAGCAGTCCGTGATCATCTGCGGTGGCGGCGGCGGAGTACCGGTCACCGAAGACGACGCCGGACGGATCCACGGCGTGGAGGCCGTCGTCGACAAGGACTTCACCGCGGCGCTGATCGCCATCAAGGTGAACGCCGACCGGCTGCTCGTCCTCACGGACGTGCCGGGCGTGATGGAACACTTCGGCACACCCCAGGCGATGCTGCGCAGGCGGATCAATGTGGACGACATGAGCCGGATATCCGTCCCTGACGGCTCCATGGGCCCCAAACTCACCGCCTGCGCCCGATTCGTCACCGCGACCGGCCGGAAAGCGGCCATCGGCTCGCTGTCCCAGGCCGCCGCGGTCCTGAACGGCAGCGCCGGGACCACCATCGCCGAACACCGGCTCGGACAAGTGGACGCGCGCTCCCGAAACGGTGGCCGACGCGCCTCGGTGGACGGGTGACTCGAAGGAAGTGCGCACGGTCGACTGAGACCGAACAAAGGGCATGACCCGCACAATTCGAGCTTGAGACCCGAGCTTGAGATCCGAGCTTGAGATCCGAACGCAAACGATCAGCAGGAGTTCCGATGAAAGATTTGCCCGTGGACCAGACCGACCGGATCGTCGTGGGAGTGGACGGCTCCGCCGGGTCCGAGGCCGCGCTGCACTGGGCGATGGAGTACGCCCGACAGGTGGGGGCGTCACTCTCGGCGGTCGCCGCATGGCAATACCCCAGTATGTACGGATACTCCTGGGGCTACCTGCCGTCCATGCCCGACGGCGGAAACTTCGCCATTTCGGCCGAGAAATGCCTGGAAGAAACCGTCGCGCGCGTCGTGAAGAACCAGAACGGCAGCACGGTCCAGGTGGCAACCCGCTCGGTGGAGGGGCACCCGGCACAAGTCCTCACTGACGCCGCACGCGACGCCCGGCTGCTGGTGGTGGGAACCCGGGGACACGGCACCTTCGCCGGCGTCCTGCTCGGTTCCGTCAGCCAGCACTGCGTCCAGCACGCGTCCTGCCCCGTCGTAGTCGTTCCGCAGCCGGTCGCGACCAGCGACCCGGCCGACGAATAACCTCGCAGGAAGCAGGTGACCCCACCTCGATCAACCGCGCCCGCACACCGCAGAACCGGCACCAGCTTCCCGAACTGGCGCGGGCTCAGCCCGGTGACCGGGACTATCCAGGACGGCTCGCCGATCTGCGTTGGTTCGCCCGGACAGGGCGGGGCATGCAGATGTCAGACCCGCGGACGTACGAGGCGCAGCTCGCCTCGATCGCGAAAGCCAGGGCTCGGGAGAACGACGTTGCTGAAGCCCAGGCCCGGAGGATGCCCGAGCCCCAACTCCGTTCTGCCGGGGCGCGGGCGCGGCAGCGCCGCAGGAGCTTCACCGGCCTCGACGGGTACGGGCTGCCGCCTGCGGTGCGGCTGCTCGTTGCCGTGCGCACCCGGCCCGGTGGGACCGGAACATCTGGCGCGGCTGCGCGAGCGCGGCGAGGTGACCCATGGGATCGAAACTTTCGGTGCCTCGGACGTGCTCAGAAGCCGTCCAGCTATCACCCTGACCAGCAATAGTTTCCGAAACTTCTCCGAAAGTGTTGACACGTTTCGCGGGCGTTTCCACACTGAGTCCCCGAGGCGACGGCCCTGCCGACTCGGTGGAGCCGGAACGGTCGACGCCTACGAATCCGCGGGCGTGTCCCGCGTGTCCCCCCACGTTCTGTGAATCGGTTACGGAGGCTCTGCGATGAGCACAAAGGCCATACCCCCGCCCCCGCCCGGGACCCGACGACGGCTCAGCCGTGTCCACCGGGCCGTCGTCGCCGTCGCGACCGGCTCGGTCGTGGCGGCCACGGCGGTCCTGGTGGCGGCGGCTCCCTCGGGCGCCGCCGCGACGTCCCTCGGCGCGGCAGCCGCGCAGAGCGGGCGGTACTTCGGCACCGCCATCTCCTCGGGCAAGCTCGGCGACTCGGCCTACACGACGATCGCCGACCGCGAGTTCAACATGGTGACGGCCGAGAACGAGATGAAGATCGACGCCACCGAGCCCCAGCAGGGCCAGTTCAACTTCAACGGCGGCGATCAGGTCTACAACTGGGCCGTACAACACGGCAAGCAGGTACGCGGCCACACCTTGGCCTGGCACAGCCAGCAGCCGGGCTGGATGCAGTCCCTCAGCGGCAGCGCGCTGCGCCAGGCGATGATCAACCACATCAACGGCGTGGTAGGTCACTACAAGGGCAAGCTCGCCCAGTGGGACGTGGTGAACGAGGCGTTCGCCGACGGCGGTTCCGGTGGACGACGCGACTCCAACCTTCAGCGCACCGGCAACGACTGGATCGAGGTCGCCTTCCGGACGGCGCGGGCGGCCGATCCGAACGTGAAGCTCTGTTACAACGACTACAACATCGAGAACTGGAACGACGCCAAGACACAGGGCGTCTACAACATGGTCAAGGACTTCAAGGCCCGCGGCGTTCCGATCGACTGCGTCGGCTTCCAGTCCCACTTCAACAGCGGCAGCCCGTATAACAGCAACTTCCGTACCACGCTCCAGAGCTTCGCCGCTCTCGGCGTCGACGTGGCCATCACCGAGCTGGACGTCCAGGGCGCGTCGCCGACCACGTACGCCAACATCACCAACGACTGCCTGGCGGTCTCGCGATGCCTCGGCATGACGGTATGGGGCGTCCGGGACAGCGACTCGTGGCGCAGCCAGGACACGCCGTTGCTGTTCGACAACAGCGGCAACAAGAAGGCCGCGTACACAGCCGTCCTGAACGCTCTCAACGCGGCCGGAGGTGGCACGACCACGCCTCCCACCACACCTCCGACCACGCCCCCGACCACTCCTCCCACGACCCCGCCGGGCGGCGGAAGCAACGGTCAGATCAAGGGGACGGGTTCGGGGCGGTGCCTGGACGTGCCCAACTCCACGACGACCGACGGCACGCAGGTCCAGTTGTGGGACTGCTCCGGCGGCAGCAACCAGAAGTGGACCTTGACGTCGGACGGCGAACTCAAATCCCTCGGCAAGTGCCTGGACGCGGCCGGCACCAGCAACGGCGTCAAGGCGCAGATCTACTCCTGCTGGGGCGGCGCCAACCAGAAGTGGCGCCTGAACTCCGACGGCTCCATCGCCAGCACCCAGTCGGGACTCTGCCTGGACGCGGTCGGCACCGGGACCGCCAACGGCACCCAGATCCAGATGTACTCCTGCTCCGGCGGCAGCAACCAGAAATGGACATGGGCCGGCAACTGACCGCGCCCCGCTTCATCCGATGAGGTGAGGGACGTCTTCCGGCGCCATGGGGCCGCGCCGGAAGACGTCCCGTCGCGTGGACAGAAGGGGCCCGCGCGGCGCCCGGAGCACGGTCGCCGAAGGGGCCATTCGTGATCCGCCGGACAGAACCTAGGCCCGGTGGCGGCGCCTGTCGCGCGAATGCGGGCGCGATCGGGTAGTCAGGAATAGTGGACAAGGACGCGACCGACCCCTTCGTGCATGTCCGGGGCGCCAGTGAGAACAATCTGCGGAACATCGATGTCGACGTTCCGCGGGACGCGATGGTCGCCTTCACCGGCGTCTCCGGTTCGGGCAAGTCCTCGCTCGCGTTCGGCACCCTCTACGCGGAGGCCCAGCGGCGCTACTTCGAGTCCGTGGCACCGTACGCCCGAAGGCTGTTGCAACAGGTCGGCGCTCCGCATGTGCGGGAAATCACCGGACTGCCACCGGCCGTCGCCCTGCAGCAGCGACGCGGCTCCCCCAGCTCGCGCTCGACGGTCGGCACCATCACGACGCTGTCCAATCTGCTGCGCATGCTGTACTCCCGCGCCGGCACCTACCCGCCGGGGGCCGCGCGGCTGGAGGCCGAGTCGTTCTCACCCAACACCGCGGCAGGCGCCTGCCCGCAGTGCCACGGACTGGGCGTCGTGCACGACGTCGCCGAGGACCTGCTGGTCCCGGACCCCTCGCTGAGCATCCGCGAGGGGGCGATCGCCGCCTGGCCGGGCGCCTGGCAGGGCGCCAATCTGCGCAGTGTCGTGAGCGGCCTGGGGATCGACATCGACCGGCCGTGGCGCAGGCTCAGGAAGAAGGACCGGGACTGGCTGCTGTACACGGACGAGCAGCCCTCCGTGTACATCCAGCCGCAGGAGGACCGCGTCGACTACGGCTATCAGGGCACGTTCTGGAGCGCGCGCAAGCACGTCATGCACGTCCTCGCCGACTCCAAGAGCGACAAGATGCGCGAACGGGCGCTCCGGTTCGTCAGGAGTGTGCCCTGCCCCGAGTGCCACGGCAGCGGACTGCGGCCCGAGGCAATTGCGGTGACCTTCGCCGGACGTTCCATCGCCGAGATCAACGCGATGCCGCTCACCGAGGTCGTGGCGCTGCTGCGGCCCGTCGTGGAGCGGTCCGAGGCCGACGCCACCACGTCGACCGCCCGGTCCGGGGAGACGACCGAGGCCGCGGTCCGGATCTGCGGCGATCTCGTCGCGCGGATCGACGTACTGCTCGACCTGGGCCTGGGATATCTCAGCCTCGGGCGCCGCTCGACGACCCTGTCGCCCGGCGAGGCGCAGCGCCTGCGGATCGCCACCCAACTGCGCTCGGGGCTGTTCGGCGTCGTCTACGTCCTCGACGAGCCCTCCGCCGGGCTGCACCCGGCCGACGCGGAACCGCTGCTGGACGTGCTGGACCGCCTCAAGGCGGCGGGCAATTCGCTGTTCGTCGTGGAGCACGACATGGACGTCGTGCGGCGGGCGGACTGGGTGGTGGACATCGGCCCCGGCGCGGGTGAGGGCGGCGGACGCGTGCTGTACAGCGGCCCGGTCGCCGGTCTTGAGCGGGTCGCGGAGTCGGCCACGAGCCAGTACCTGTTCGGGCGCGCCCAGCCGCTCGAACATCGCCCGCGCACACCGCACGGCTGGCTGCGCCTGAGCGGCGTCTCACGCCACAATCTGCGCGATGTGTCCGTCGACGTGCCGCTGTGCGTGCTGACGGCGGTGACGGGTGTGTCCGGTTCCGGGAAGTCGACGCTGGTGACGCAGGTGCTCGCCGAGGTCGTGCGCGGCCACCTCGGGCTCGTACCCGAGGAGCCCGACGAGGCGGAGCTGGAGGTCGACGTCCAGGACGCGTCGGGGGTCGAGTCGTTCGACCGGCTGGTCCGGGTCGACCAGCGGCCCATCGGCCGGACTCCCCGGTCCAACCTGGCCACGTACACGGGGATGTTCGACGCGGTGCGCAGGCTGTACGCGGGGACGGAGGAGGCCAGGGCGCGCGGCTACTCGGCCGGGCGCTTCTCCTTCAACGTGCCCGAAGGGCGGTGCGAGACGTGCCAGGGCGAGGGATTCGTCGCGGTGGAGCTGCTGTTCCTGCCCGGCACCTACGCGCCGTGCCCGACCTGCCGGGGCGCCCGCTACAACGCCGAGACGCTGGAAGTCACCTACCGCGGCAAGAACATCGCGCAAGTGCTGGGAATGTCCGTCGACGACGCCGCCGGGTTCCTGTCCGCCGTCCCGGCCGCCTCCCGCAGTCTGGAGACGTTGCGCGAGGTGGGACTCGGGTACCTGCGGCTGGGGCAGCCCGCGACGGAACTCAGCGGCGGCGAGGCGCAACGCATCAAACTGGCCACCGAATTGCAGCGGGCCCGCCGCGGGCACGCGCTCTACCTGCTCGACGAGCCGACGGCGGGGCTGCACCCCTCGGACATCGCGCTGCTGCTACGACAGCTGCACCGGCTCGTGGACGCCGGCAACACGGTCGTCCTCGTCGAGCACGACCTCGACACGATCGCCACCGCCGACTGGGTCATCGACCTCGGACCGGGCGGCGGCGACGCGGGCGGGCGGGTGGTCGCGGCGGGGCCGCCGGACAAGGTGGCGAAGGCCCGCCGCAGCGCCACCGCGCCCTACCTCGCGGCCCGGCTCGCACGCTCCTGACGACGGAGCGAATCGCTGGCCACCGGCGCTTCAGCCGCGTCGGTCGTCGGGGCGGGCGAGCCGGGTCAGGGAGGCGACGACCAGGGCTTGCACGCCGGTGTCCAAGGTGGGCTGGAGGACCGGGGCGAAGCGGGCGCTGTGGTTGACGGGGATGTCCTGGGCGACGGTGCCGCGCCGCTCGGCCGCACGGTAGGCGTCGGGGTCGGTGCAGCCGATGCCCCAGTAGGTGTACGGGGTGCCGAAGGCGTCAGGGATGCGGCTGAAGTCCTCGCTGGCGCTCTGCAACGCGCTGGTACGGGCCCGCTCGCCGAAGTAGGCGGTGAATGCGGCGGAGACGTCGGCGGTGACGGCCTCGTCGTTGACGGTCGGCGGGAAGCGGCCGCCCTCTTCGTACTGCGGGTCCCGGGTCGCGCGGGAGGCGTCGCACTCGGCTGTGACGATGCGCCGCACGGCGGCCAGGACGGCTTCACGGGTGCCTTCGTCGTAGGTGCGCACATTGAGCTGGATCTCGGCCGTGTCCGGGATCACGTTGCCGGTCGTACCGGCGTGGACGGAACCCACGGTCAGCACGGCGGGCTCGGTCGCGGCCAGCTCTCGGGAGACGATCGTCTGAAGGCGGACCACGATCATCGACGCCATGACCACCGGGTCGATCGCGGCCTGGGGAGCGGAGCCGTGGGCACCCCGGCCGTGGACGGTGATCTTCAGATTGTCCGCCGCCGAGAGGAACGACCCGGAGCGGGTGCCCAGAGTCCCGGCGGGATAGGGCAGTACGTGCTGGGCGAACGCCACGTCCGGGCGGGGGACGCGGTCGGCGAGACCGTCGGCGAGCATGCGGTCGGCGCCGTCCCCGGGTTCTTCCGCGGGCTGGAACAGGGCGACGAGCGTGCCCTGCCACGACGTCGGGGAGGCCGCCATCAGCCTGGCCGCGCCCAGCAGACAGGTGACGTGCATGTCGTGGCCGCAGGCGTGGGCCACGGGGACGTCCCGGCCGGACGCGTCCGTGGCGGTGGCCGTGCTGGCGTACGGGAGACCGGTGTCCTCCCGGACCGGCAGCGCGTCCATGTCGGCCCGCAGCAGGACGACCGGCCCGTCGCCGTTGGCGAGTACGCCGACCACGCCGGTGCCGCCGACACCCGCGTGCACCCTGTAGCCCCACTCCGTCAGGCGCTCGGCCACCCGGGCCGCGGTCCTGTGCTCCTGGTGGCCCAGCTCGGGATGGGCGTGCAGGTCCCGGTAGACGTCCTCCAGCTCGGAACGGATTTCCGGCAGTCCGGCCAGGACGACGTCCGCGGGAGCCGCCGTACCGGTGGAATCGTCGATCGCCACAGCCGCCTGCTCCTCGCCGATGGGGGTTGCCCGGATGGTTGACCTGCTGGTCGACCAGCTCGATGACCCGACGGTAACCCGGCCCCTGCCGTGCTGCCTGACCTGGCATTCGTGATCACCGCTGCCGGGTGAGCCGGGGCCGCCCGCCGCCCGCGTACCCGCACCGGCCGCCTTCCGCCTTCCACGGGCGCGCCACGACGCGCGGACGGCCGTGTACGCACGCGTCGGCTCGGCGTCGATCAGACCGTGATCGGGCGGGAAGGGCCGTGACCGAGCGGGCAGGGCCGTGACCCGCGTGCGAAAATGGCCCTACGATCGCGCCACGATCCGCAAGCCCACGCGATCCACGATGCATCCCTTCTGCCGACCCGATCGACGCACTGGGAGGCTCTCGGTGAGCGAACGTCGCAATGGATGGCCGACGCTGGTCCACGAGGACATGGCGGCCATGGTCGGATACGTCAACCGGGTGGTGCAGGTCGCGGGCAAGTACACCCTCGACGAGCCCTTCGAAGTCGGCTGGGGAAACGTCGTCCTCGACGTCACTCCCCGCGGGCTCAGGACGCCGACGTTCCGGCGGCGAGGGGTGACCTTCGCGGTGCACTACCGCCTGCTCGACGGTGACGTGGTCGTCGAGGCCGACGCGGGCTCGCGGACGGTGCCCTTGTCGGACGGATCAGTCGCCGCGTTCTACGCGGCGTTCCGCGACGCGGCGGCCGAGCTGGGCATAACCCGGCCGCGTACCTCGCTGATCTGCGAGATTCCGGATTGCGAGCCGACCTTCGAGGACGATCACGTCGAACGCGCCTGGGATCCCGGCGTCGCCCGGCTGATGTGGCAAGCGCTGAACCTCGCCGCCGGCGGACTCGAAACGTGGCAGGCGCCCTTCCTCGGGCACCGCCCCCGGGTCGGGGTGATGTGGGGCGGCTTCGACCTGTCCGCGACACGGCACCGGGCGCGGCCCACCGAGCCGCCGCCCGATCGTCCGGCGTTCATGCAGAACGCCCAGCTCCGGGAGTACGTGGCGGTGGGATTCTCCTTCGGGGACGCCACAGCGCCCGGCGCCGGTATGTACGCCTACATCTGGCCTCAGCCGGACGGCCTCGACGGCCGGTCCTGGGGTGTCGACGGGGCGGTCTGGAATCCCGACGCCGGTCTGGTTCTCCTGCCGTGGGACAGGCTCAGGGAGACGGCCGACCCGCACCAGGCCATCGTGACGTTCGGTGACGCCGTCTACGACGCCGCCGTCGGGCTGTCGGGCTGGCCGTCCGACCTCATCGGGCCCCGCGTCGACGGCTGGTACATGAGCCGGACGCGGCCGGACGCCGTCCGGGTCCAGCGCCCCTGAACCGAGCTGGTTGGGCCGACTGAGACGCGGGCGCCCGGGCAGCCCTTCGCGGCGGACACGATGGGGACACCTCAGGATTCGGGAATGATCTTGATCGCGCTGGACCACTTCAGTCCGAGCCGGTCCTGGAGCGTCATGTGCAGGAACTGGAACGCCTCCAGTTCCAGGGCGCGGCGCAGCGGTCCGGCGTCGAGGGGGCGCAGGCCGCCGCTCGTGACGAATTCGGTGACGGTCGCCCGCGCGTCGTCGTCATCCGTGGCGATGAACACGTCCAGAGGCTGACCGGCCACTTCGCCGGCCACCAGCGTGGTCGCGAAGGTCGTGTTGAACGCCTTGACGAAGCGGGCCTGCGGAGCCTCGGCCGCGACCAGGCTGACTGCGGTCACGCCGGGCGGGGTGACGAGCGAGTCGAAGGTGGAGAAGTCGACGGGGTTGCAGATGTCCACGACGACCTTGCCCGCGAGGGCCCGGGCGTGTTCACGGGCCACCGTCTTCGCCGCCTCGAACGGCAGGGCGAGCACGGTGATGTCCGCGCCGTCCAGCGCGTCGAAGTCCGCGCCGCTCGCGTCCGCGCCGAGGTCGGCGGCGAGGGCGTCCGCCTTGGCCCGGTTGCTGTCCACGAGACGGACCCGGTGGCCGCCCGCGAGGGCGCGGGTGGCGATACCGCGGGCCATGTTGCCCGCACCGACGATCGTGATCTGCATGGCTGACTCCTTCTTCCGTCAAGGCCGACGAGGGCCGCGGCCGAGCGCCCGGAGAGGGGTATACGGCCGGCACCGTCCGGCTCCGTGCTCGGGGAGCGCGGCGACCGGCTCATCACGGTCGAGTGCGGCCAGAGCACACCGGGCCGTACGCACCCCGCCGGCACCGGTCACGGCCGAGGCGACGCTGCTCCGGTCCCGCCATGGTGCGGCGCCCTATGAAAAGCCCAGCTCAGGACGGTCCCGAGAACGTCGGCGACTCTGTCATCCTGCGGGAAGCGGCGGACGCCCGCATCCGGAGCGGTGACCCGAGACAAGCCCCCCGCGGCTCGACGCCAGGGTGCCCGAAGTGTCAGTGGTGACCGTGGGCTGTGTCGGACGCTCCGCCGAACAGGCGGCCCACGGCCCGGAACGGCAGGGACACCACCGTGGCGACAGCGCTGCCGATCTTTCCGAGTACATCTGCGATGGCCTTGAACATGGCTCACCCTCCTTCGGTACGCGGTGCCGTTGTCCGGCACCGCGTGTGGAGCCTCACCTGGTCCCCTACCCGGATAGTGGCCGCCCATGGGCTCTCCCGCTCATTCTCATGGGAACTGTCCACGCGACCGTGTAGGACGGCTCCCGCGGGGCATCCGGATGCGTACGCCACTGTCCCGGGTGAGGCTGTGAATGCGTACGAGTCGTCACCGAGGGAGGCCACCACACATGCGGAGCACCACGCGGCAGGACGGGCCCGCCACCGCTCCACCGGCGACCGCTCCTGGTCCGGCGGCCCACGACGCGGCGACGGGTCTTCCCGTCGCGGCGGCGGCCCGGGAGTCGGCGGAGCGTTTCGCGGAGCTGGTGGCCGCTCTGACGTCGGGAGCGCTGGACTGCCCGTTGCCGGGCTCGGGTCGTACGGCGGAGCGCTTCGCCGTCCTCACCTCGGTGGCCGAGCGGGATCTGTGCGCGGCCCGGCTCTTCGAAGGACACGTGGACGCGGCGGCGATCCTGGCGGAACTGGACGCGCCGCCGCCCCGGCCGGGAGAGCGGTGGGGCGTGTGGGCGGCCGAACCGCCGGGCGAAGGACTGCACGCCACCCGTGACCGCGACGGCTGGGTGCTGACCGGGCTCAAGCAGTACTGCTCGGGAGCCCACAGCTGCACCCACGCGCTGGTCACCGCGGCGACGGAGCGGGGAAAGCGGCTGTTCGCGGTACGGACGGGGGTGGCCGACGGCTGCCGCCCGGTGCCGGGCACCTGGCAGGCCGTCGGGATGGCCGGGAGCGACACCCCTGACGTGCGCTTCGACCATGTGCCCGGTGTGCCGGTCGGCGACGTCGGCGGCTATCTGAAGCGGCCGGGGTTCCAGCACGGCGGTATCGGCGTGGCCGCCTGCTGGTACGGCGGGGCCCGCGCCGTCGCCGACGTTCTGCTGCGCGCCGCCGCCGATCGCGGCCCCGACCCGCACACCGACGCGCACATGGGCGCGGTCGACATGCTGCTCCATGCCGCGGCGGCCGTGCTGAAGCAGGCCGCAGCGGAGATCGACGGCGATCCTTCCGACACCGGCGGCACCGCGCGGATGCGCAGCCTGCGCACCCGCGCGTTCGTCGAGTCCGTGTGCGCCGACGTCCTCACGCACGTGGGACGGGCCACCGGCGCCGGTCCGCTGTGCCACGACGAACGCCACGCCCGGAACACCGCTGACCTGACCGTGTACATCCGCCAACACCACGCCGAGCGCAACCTCGCCGAACTGGGCGGCCTCGCCGCCCGCAAGGAGCCGTCGTGAGCGAGCAACCAGGCCCGCCGCCCGCATACGCCAACCCCATCCAGGCGCCGGGCACCGACGAGGCGCTCTGGCGGGACTGGGACGGCTGGCGCGCGCTTCCCGAGCTGCGGCTGCCCGAGGCGGGCAGGGTGGTCGTGGTGGCCGCGCATCCCGATGACGAAGTGCTGGGCGCCGGGGGGACGATGGCGATGCTGGCGGACGCGGGGACCGCCCTCACCGTGGTCTCCGTCACCGACGGGGAACAGTCGCACGCCGACAGCAAAGCCGTCACGCCCGGGCGGCTGACACAGTTGCGCGCCGAAGAACTCCGCCAGGCCCTCGCGGCGTTGGGCACGGGCGCGGCCCACGTCGTCCGGCTGCAAGTGCCGGACACCCGGGTGGCCTTCCACGAGGACGAGATCGTCAAGGCACTCGTCCCGGTGGTGGAGGGCGCCTCGTTGTGCCTCGCGCCGTGGATCGGCGACGTCCACGGTGACCATGAAGCCGCAGGACGGGCCGCGCTCGCCGCCGCCGCGCAGGCGTCCGTGCCCTGCCTGATGTATCCCGTGTGGATGTGGCACTGGGCCCGCCCCGGCGACCCGCGTGTCCCGTGGCCTTCCGCGCACCGGGTCACCCTGTCCGCGGACGTCCAGGCCCGCAAGCGCGCCGCCGTCGCCCGGTTCGCCACCCAGGTCGAGCCCATCGGCCCCGCGCCGGAGGACGCCGCGGTCCTGCCGCCCGACGAGGTGGCCCACCACCTCCGCGCGCAGGAGGTGATGTTCCAGTGAGCCGGACGAACGCGGCGAGTACGCCCGCCGCCTACTTCGAGACGATGTACGGCGGGGGCGAGGACCCCTGGCACCTCGCCGAACGCTGGTACGAGCGGCGCAAGTACGACATCACCGTGGCCGCGCTCCCCCTGCCGCGCTACCGCCGGGCCTTCGAACCCGCGTGCTCGGTCGGTGAGTTGACTCGCCGACTGGCGACCCGTTGCGACGAGGTACTCGCCTGCGACCGGGTCGCGTCCGCCGTGGCGACCACTCGGCAACGTACCGCCGCAGCAGAGAATGTGACGGTACGTCAGCTCACACTGCCCGACGAGTGGCCGGACGGCTCCTTCGATCTGATCGTGCTGTCCGAAGTGCTCTATTATTTCGCCGCTCCCGATCTCGACAGGCTTCTGGACCGGGCCCGGACGGCGTTGGAGCCCGGCGGGCATCTCGTCACCGTGCATTGGAACCATCCGGTGCCCGAACACCTGTGGACGGGCACCGAGATCGCGGACCGCGTGACCGGCCTGCCCGGGCTGTCACTGCTCGCCGATCACCGCGAGGCCGACTTCGTCCTCCAGGTCCACGGCCGTGACCTGGCCGACGGGAGCAGCCCGCCCGGTCCCGCCGAGCGCGAGGGTCTGGTGTGAGGGTCGAGGCCATCGCCGTCGTCATCCCGGCGCACAACGAGGAGGCGCTCCTGCCCGCCGCGCTGGAGGCGGTCGCGGCTGCCGCGCGCCACCCCGCACTCGCCGCCGTGCGGATTCGCACGGTCGTCGTCGCGGACTCCTGCCGTGACGGCACGGCCCGGATCGCGCACCGGGCCGGAGCCCTCGTGGTGCCGGTCGGCTTCCGCAGTCCGGGCCGGGCGCGCGCCGAGGGCGCCGAGCACGCGCTGGCGGAGATCACCGTCCCGCACGAGCGGGTGTGGCTCGCCACCACCGACGCCGACAGCGCCGTACCCCTGCACTGGCTGGCACACCACAGCGCTCTCGCCCGTGACGGGTGGGACGCGGTGGTCGGCACCGTGACCGTGCCGACGGCGACCGCCCTCACCGTCCGGCACCAGCTCAGTTACGAAGCCACCCGTCCGGCCGACGGCGCCCACTGGCACCACCCCCATGTCCACGGCGCCAACCTGGGCCTGAGTGCCAGCGCCTACCGCGATGTGGGCGGGTTCCCGCCGCTCGACGTCGGCGAGGACCACGCACTGGTCGCCGCGCTGGTCGGCCGCGGTCATCGCGTCCTGCGCACCTCGGCCGCCCCTGTCATGACCTCGCCCCGTCTGCACGGCCGCGCCCGCGGCGGCTTCGCGGACTTCCTCGCCGCGCAGGCCGAACACACCGCCCGCAGCGAACCGGCGAGCTGACCGGCACGGCGTATCGGCCAAGGGGTACGCGGAACCACCGACGACCGACACCGCTGGCACCCGCGACGGCGCGGGGACCTCTCACCGCCACGCCATCGGGTGACGCGGCTCAGCCAGCCGGGTGACAGCGGCCACCGCGGGCTGCCGCCGGGCGGGCCGGTGCTCCAGGATCGGTGCCGCCGCCGTCTCCGGCGGGCCGCGCGTCGACCGCGCGCCCGTGACGCGCGATCAGATCGACCACGGCTGTTCGAGGAGTCCCACCCCATGCGTTCACGCGTCATCGCCATCATGGCCGCCGCTGCCGCCGCCACCGCGGCACTCGCGCAACCCGCCCACGCCGCCCCGCTCGTCGACGGGGTCTACCGTTTCGCGGCCCTCAAGGACGGCATGTGCCTGACCTGGCCCAAAACGAAGGCGCGCATCGGCATGGTGGCGCTGGGCGCCTGCACGGACACCGCCTCCACGTCGGCGAACTGGCAGGTACGGCAACGCCCCAACGGAACCATGGAGGTCTCCACACCGGACTCCGACCCGCGCACCTGCCTGGGCCTGACGACGGACTACCACGTGAAGGTCACCGACGCCTGCTCCGACAAGTACGCCGAGTGGACCGTCTCCTACGGCTCCGCAGGACCCGGCAGCGTCGTCTGGGCCGACATCGAGCACACCCCCAGCGACCACTCCAACTCGTGGGGGAAACTCGTCGACAGCCCCGACGTCACCGGCCGCATCGTCGTGCGGCAAGCCCCCATCGACCCGCACTACTGGGCTTTGCAGCCGGCCGGCTGAGACCTGTCCCGCACCGGCCGTCCACCGGGGCCCGGCCGGCAAGGCGCTGCCGCCTTCCTCCGACGGACGCTGCTACGGCCGCAGGGCCGTCAGGCGCCGACCGGGCGGGGCCGACCGGCACCCGTCTCGGGCCCTTGGGCCCCACGACACCCTGCCCTGCGCGCGGGAGCGTGGACAGGGCGGGACGCCACGGCGATACGCGCCCTCGGGAGTCCCGCCCCTCCCGAGGAGCGTCCGTATGCGCATCATCGTCAGCATCGACACCGACACCTTCGTCGGCGACGACGGTCTCGATCCGGCCGCCGCGTCGCTGGCCGAACTCCTCCGGGCCGGCCACGAGGTCGTCATCGTCCACGGCGCTCCCGCCGAGACCCAGGCCGTCACCGGATCGCGCTTGGTACGCGCGCTGGACTCCGTGCTCGTCGGCCGTACCGTGGTCGCGCTCGTGACCCACGCCCAGGTCGGCGCCCACGACCCGCAGGTGAGCCTGCCGGACCGGCCCCGCGTACGCCCGCAGGCCGTTCCCGAGGCTCAGGTCGTCCGCGAACTGCTGGCCGACGGCACCGTGGTGGTCTGCGGCGGCGGTATCCCCGTCCTACGGGAACGCGGCACCGCGCGCCTGCGGACCGTACCGGTGACGGTGGACCCGGATCGGACGGCGGCGCTGCTGGCCGTCGAACTGGACGCGGACATCCTGCTGTTCCTCACCGGCGCCACGCACCTGTTCGCCGCGGGAGGACACGGCCGCCCCAGGCCGCTGCTGCGGCTGACCCCCGACGAACTGTCCGGCGTACGTCTGCCCGAGGCCGTGATCACCCGCGCCGCGATCGCCGCCGACTTCGTCACCCGCACCGGCGGCGTCGCGGCGATCGGCCCGGTCGACAACGCCCTGGGCATCCTCCTCGGCACCACCGGAACCCAGATCCGCCCCGCACCCGCTTCGGTCAGGGAAACCGCGCCGTCATCCGACTGATCACCGGCACTATGGGGCCGTATGGACTCCCCCGCCGAAAACCGTCCGCTCCCCCATCCTCCGCCGGTCCGGCTCCGGCACGAACGGGTGGTGTACGCCAGGATGCGGGGCACGCAGGACCGCATGGCCGACGCCATCACCTCGTTCGCGGGCACGATGGGCTTCGTCTCTCTGCACGCGGCATGTTCGAGACGAATCTGCACTCGGAGGTGTGGTCGGCGCACATGGGCAAAGCCCTCGGCCTGGACCCCGAGCAGATCGAGGGCGAGGTCCGGGCGGCCCTTGCCGACAGCCGCACCCGAATGAGCACGGGAGGACGCGCCGCGGGCCCATAGGCCCCGACGAAGCGCACCGGGCCGAAGAACCACCCGTACGGCCGCAGGGCGGCTCACCGTGCCTGAGACGAGGTTCGGATCTGTACCGGACAGCCCTCAGCCGTGGGAGATCTCGGCCACCTCGACCACTTCGGAGCCTTCGCGACGCATCCGTTCGCTCCCCCAGACGCCGAGCGGCCCGAGCGCTTGATTGAGCGTGCGCCCGTGCTCGGTCAGGGAGTACTCCACCCGCGGCGGCACCTCGGCGAAGACCTTCCGGTGCACCAGTCCGTCCTCCTCCATCTCGCGCAGGTGCTGCGTCAGCATCTTCTCGCTCACTCCGGGCAGTCCGCGACGGAGCTCGGCGAAGCGGCGCACACGATGGGCGTCAAGTTCCCAGAGGATGAGTCCCTTCCACTTGCCGCTCACCACGTCGAGCGCGGCGTCGATGCCGCAGATGTAAGGCCCGCACCTCGGCGCCCTCGCCATCACTGATCCCCTTACTAAAAGGTAAGTACCGCAGAAAATAGTGGGTACTTCCCAGATTAGTGGCCCTCTCCGAGCATGAAGAGGTGAACGAACAACAGCACGGCACCACCAGGCAACACAGCACTGTCACCGTGATCGGACTCGGCCCGATGGGCCAGGCGATGACCCGTACCCTCCTCGCCGCCGGCCACCCGGTCTCCGTCTGGAACCGCACCGCCGGCCGGGCCGACGGCGTCGTCGCCGACGGAGCGGTCCTCGTACCGACACCCCGCGAGGCGGTCGAGGCAAGTGACCTCGTGATCCTCAGCCTCACCGACTACCAGGCGATGTACGACATCCTCGACAGCGCCACCGCGTCGCTCGCCGGCCGGACGCTGGTCAACCTGAGCTCCGACACCCCTGACCGCTCACGCGAAGCGGCATCCTGGGCGTCGGCCCACGGCGCCACCTTCCTCACCGGTGGTGTCATGGTCCCGGCACCGATGGTCGGCACGGACGCGGCCCACGTCTACTACAGCGGCCCCACCGAGGCGATGGAGAGCCACCGGCCGACACTGGCGCTGCTCGGCGCGCCGAAGTATCTGGGCGTGGATCCGGGTCTCGCCCAGATGATGTACCAAGCCCAGCTCACGGTATTCCTCACCACCTTGTCCGCACTGATGCACGCCACCGCGATGTTGGGCACCGCGGGAATGACGGCGAAGGAAGCGCTGCCGGAGTTGCTCTCCTCCGCCGACTCGATCGGCGCCATCCTCAGGGCCGGCGAAGCGACCCCCGGCACCGCGCTGGACGCCGGAGAACACCCCGGCGGGCTCAGCACGGTCACCATGATGGGCGCGACATCCGACCACATCGTCGAAACCAGCACGTCACTCGGCCTCGACCCCGCGCTCCCCCTGGCCGTCCAGGCCCACTACCGCCGCGCCATCGACAACGGCCACGGCAGCGACAACTGGACCCGCATCATCGACAGCATCCGAAAGCCGCACTGACCCCACCCGGCACCGTCGGAGGCGGGGATTTGAGGGAGCATCAGTTCGTCAGCACGACCACCAGCATCGCCAGCCAGCCCAGTGAGACGAAGACGGGAAGCAGCACCATCACGAGACCGGTCGGGGACGCCTGGAGCCACCCTGATCCCGGCTCTGTCAGCCGGCGTCCCACTATCCGCTGCCCACCGTGCCACGCCATGTGCTCTTCCAGCTCCACGACCGTGCTCTTGCGGGTCTGCAAATAGCGGCGTCCGTAGCGCAGCATGACGGCGAACGCCAGCCCGGAGACGAACCCGATCACCGTGATGACCGCTCCGACGCCCCGGGCCACTTCCTGTGACTGCGCGCCCTCTTTGCCGAGGGTAAACGCCAAGGTGGCCGCGAGGCCCGCGGTGATGTAGAGGAAGTTATTGAGCTTGTTCCAGTTGAGGAGGTCCTCATGCTTGTATAAGTCGACCGCGATCTCGTACTGGGTCTGCAACATCGACTCACGCGGCTTGCGCGAGACCCACACGACGCGCAGACGGCCGTCCGGCGGTCGCAACCGTGTCAGTTCCTCGAAGCCCAGCTTCCGGTGGAACTGGCTCGACGCCTCATTGAGCGGCTCGTTGACCACCGCAGCGATCACCGGGTTGGCCGTCCAGCGCTCCAGCACATGGTGGTACAGGCGTGACGCGACGCCCTGCCGCGACGCGTCACGGGCCACGCACACCTGCTTGATCACCAGGAAGCTGCCGAGCGTGGTCTTGATCCGGTGGTTCAGCCACTCGTCAGGTTCGATCTGGGCGTCGCTGTAGGCCAGGAGGAATCCCAGGACGTCGGTTCCCTTGACGGCCACGTAGAAGTGCTCGGCGCTCACCAGTCGCCTTTGGTACATCTCGTCGGTGTACTCCGACACCAGGAATCCGTCCCGGCTGGCCTCAACCGGGTCGATTCCGTCCAGATTCCTGGACTGTGCCAACGCGAAGATCATCGGGACATGCGCCGAAGTCGCCCGCACGATCTCGATCCCCGCTTGAGCAGGCGCGGTCACGCGCTCACCTCCCACTGAACAGGCGTTCCCAGGGCTCCGCGGAAAGCGTGTCCTGACAGCCCGTCGGATGCAAGAGCGCATGAAGTGGCGTCATGGCGAAGCGAATTCGGCCGGTCCCGGCTCAGGACCCGGCGCAGTCGCAACCGAGGCGTCGGCTGCTGCTCCGCCGGGCACCTGTGACCGGCCCGAGGCGTTTGCGGTGCGAGACGACCACGCCGGTGGTGATGTACGAGGTCGATGTGAAGAACCCCTCAGCGGGGCAGGTCGATCCCGGCTTCGCGCAGGAGCCGGGCGAAGGTGGTCGCGTGCTCGGGGGTGAGGGGGAGGGCCGGGAGTCGGGGAGGTCCGCTGGGGACGCCGACCAGGTCGAGGCCGGTCTTGATCGCGCTTGCGTACGGGTGCGCCTCGAGGAATTCGCAGATCGGAAAGATCTTCGTCCACTGCTCCCGTGCCTCGGCGATGTCGCCGCGGACCGCGAGGGTCTCGTAGAAGTCCGCGCACAGTTGAGGGATGACGCTCGCCGCTCCCCAGACTCCCGCCCGCGCGCCGGCGGCGATGCCGGAGAACGTGAGGGTGTCGTAGCCGTTGAGCGGCTGGATGACGTCCGCGTAGTGATGAAGGACCGTGGCGAACTTCACCGCGTCACCCCCGGTGTCCTTGAACGACGTCACGCGGGTGCTCCGGGCGAGCTCGGCCAACCGCCCGGCCGAGATGTCCAGTCCCGTGGCGTCCGGCAGGTTGTAGAACATGATGTCGATGTCCACCGCGTCGGAGACGGCCCCGTAGTGCGCCACGACCTCCTCCCAGCCGAGAGCGCCGTAGTAGGGGGGCACGATCATGACCGCCGTCGCACCGGCGTCAGCCGCGTGCCGGGTGAGGTCGATCGTCTCGCCGGTGGTCAACGCTCCGGTGCCCACGACGACGGGCACCCGACCGTCCACAGCCCTCAGGTAGAGGTCGGCGACCTCCTTCCGCTCCGCGTTGCTGAGCGTCGTGAATTCGCCGGTGCTGCCCAAGGGCACCACGCCGTGCACGCCCGCACCGACGATGTGCTCGACCTGGCGACGGACTCCCCCGGCGTCGACGGTCGAACCGTCAGCGCGAAAGGGGGTCACCACTGCCGCGAGTATGCCGCTGAACGGCGTTGTCATCGCTCTCCTTCGTCGTTCGTCGACGGGTTCACCGGGCTCGGAAGCCGCTCGTCGTCGGCCGGGTCCCGCGTCGTAGCGCGCGACCGCCGAGCTCGTCGGTCGGCTTTCCCCCGCGGAACGCGACGACGCCGTTGATGATCACGTGCCGCATCCCGTCGGCGTACTGGTGTGGGTGGGAGTAGGTGGCGAGGTCCCGGACCCTGTCGGGCTCGAAGATCGCGAGATCCGCGAAGGCGCCCTCGCGGATGACGCCGCGGTCGGTGAGACGCAGCGTCCGCGCGGGCAGGCTCGTCATCCGTCGGACGGCGTCCTCGATCCGCAGGACGCCGTCCCTGACGTACGGACCGAGAACGCGGGCGAAGGACCCGTAGGCCCGCGGATGCGTCGGGGCGTCGGTGTACGGCGGAGAGGCCGTCCACGCTTCGGCGTCGGAACAGACCGAGACCCATGGGCTCCGCAGCGCGAGACGGACGTTCTCCTCCGTCATCTCAAACAGCGCGATGATCATCTGCGAGTCCGCCACGACGATGTCCAGAAGCGTGTCGAGCGGATCCGCGTCACCGCGCCGCGTCGCGACCTGCGCGAGTGTCATGCCGTTCCACTCGCAGGTGTTGCCGCCCAGGAGCAGGATTCCGTCAGCGCCGCCCGCGCTCTTGTAGCAGTTGTCCCAGTCGGCGCCCGGGGCCCGGATGGCCTCCTTGACCGTTTCCCGGAAGTCCTCATGCGCGAGCTTGCCGCGCAAAGCGTCCGGGCCGCCGTCGTGGAATCGTGGGGGGACGCACGCGTCCAGGCCGGTAGCGCCCGCCTCGTACGGATAGACGTTGGCCGTGACGGCGAGGCCGCCGGCCCTGGCTTCCTCGATGCGCTGGATCGCGGAGGCCATCAGGGGCCAGTTGTCCCGGCCTGCCGCCTTCAGGTGGTAGACCTCGGCCCGGGCTCCCGACCTTTCGGCGATCCCGATGAGCTCGTCCAGGCTTTCGAGCAGGGAGTCGGACTCGTTGCGGATGTGCGAGATGTAGAGCGCGTCGTGCTCGGCGAGCACTTCCGCGAAGGCGGTCAGCTCGTCGGTCGAGGCGTACATGCCCGGGGCGTAGATGAGAGCGGAGCCCAGACCCAGCGCGCCGTCCGCCAGTTCTTCGTCGAGGAGCCGGCGGGCGGCGGCCAGCTCGTCGGGCGTCAGCGGACGGTCTTGCTGACCGGCGAAGGCCATGCGGAGGTTGTCCGCCCCGACGAAGCTCGCGACATTCGGTCCGACGCCCGCGTCGGCCATGTGGTTCAGGAAGTCGTTGATCCGCGGCCATTCATGCCGGACGTGGGTCCGCTCGGCGTAGTCCTTGGCGATGGCGCGCATCCGGCCCTCCACGGGGCCGAGCGAGTAGCCTTCGCCGAACACCTCGGTCGTGACGCCCTGGTAGAGGTCGGAGAGACCTCGGGGGTCACGCTGGAGCGACTCGTAGGCCTGGCTGAGCACGTTGATGAAGCCGGGCGCGACCAACGCGCCGGCGGCGTCCGCCTCGGGCACGTCGGTGTCGGGGACCTCGCCGACGTGAACGATCCGGTCACCCCGGACCAGTACGTCCGCGCGTCTGAGCGGTGCGCCGGTGCCGTCGGCGACAAGGCCGCCGCGCACCACCAGATCACTACGCATCCCGACTCCCCTTGAGCGTTCCGTCCGCCGGCGCGCGGCGGAGCCTGCCGACGGCTGTGCGCGCGACCGCCGCCGTACTCGCCGTGGTCGTGTCCGCCGGCGCGGTCGTCGACGTGTACCGCATCGGTGATTCCGGCGCGAAGGCGTCCTGGAACGACAACTACGACAAGCACCCGTCGGGACACAACGGCTGACGGGCACTCCGCACCTCGGCGCCGAAGGACTCCGATCGGCTTCCACGGACCTGCCTGTGAGGTCAACGGGACGCCGTCGCGGCCCTTCGGTCACCCGCGCGGGTGAGGTTCGGCGTGGGGCGGTTCGACCGGGCAAGGGGGCGGTGCGCCGGTGCGTAACTTGGTGCCGCGGCCCGCCGTCGGCGCGTCGGTGTCACCACATCCCCCCAGGTCAAGGGGTCTGTCATGAAGCGCGTCATCTCCCTCGTCGTTGGCATGGCCGCCGTTGCGGCCACTGCCTCAGGATGCGGCAGCTCCAGTTCCACCACGTCCCTCACCCCCCCATTCCAGCGCAGGCGCCACCACCGCGAGCGCCAGTGCCTCCGCGTCGACCGGCGGCGCCGCCATGGTGAAGACAGCGAACTCGCCGCTCGGTCAGATCCTGGTCGACGACTCCGGCAGGACCCTGTACCTGTTCAAGGCCGACACCGGGAAGACGTCGACCTGCAACGGATCCTGCACGCGGGCCTGGCCCCCGCAGACCACGACCGGAAAGCCCCACAACAGCGGCGTGACCGCCTCAATGGTCGGAACGAGCACCCGGTCGGACCACTCGACCCAAGTGACCTACCACGGCCACCCGCTGTACTACTTCGCCAAGGACACCAAGCCCGGAGAGACCAACGGCCAGGGCCTCAACGAATTCGGCGCGCTGTGGTACGTGGTCAGCCCCAGCGGCAACGCGGTCACCACCGCGGCCTCCGCGTCGGCCTCACCGTCGACCGGCTCCGCCAGCGGCGGAGGCGGGTACTGAGGCGCGGTCCCGTCCATCACTCCGCTCACCGGCGCAGCAGGTCCGCGGCGGCGAGACTGAGTACGCCGTCGTGCCAGGCGAGGCCGCGCAGGTCGCGGACGACGACGGGGGCGTGGGTGGCCAGGGCGCGCCGCCCGACCCCGACGACGACCGCGCCCGCCGCGGCTCCGGCCGCCGCCCCCGCGGCGCTGTCCTCGAAGACGACCGTCCGGGCCGGGGCGAAGCCCAGCTTCCGGGCCGCGGCGCGGTAGCCGTCAGGGGCTGGTTTGCCGTGGCTGACGTCGTCCGCGGTGATGAGCACGGGCGGAGTGGGCAGTCCCGCCGCCGCGAGGCGGGCCCGTGCCAGGAGGGTGACTCCGGAGGTGACCACCGCCCACCGCTCGCGCGGCAGGCTCGTGAGGAGGCCGAGGGCGCCGGGGAGCGCTGTGGTGGTGGCCGCGGCCTCGACCTCCATACGGTCGATCGCGGCGAGTGCCGCGGGCCGCTCGTCCGGGTCGGTCACCAGGAGGGCGACGGTGTCGGCCGACCGGCGGCCGTGCACCATGGCGGTCACCTGTTCCGGCGGCAGGCCGCGGTCACGGGCCCATTGGCTCCATGCCCGGTCGACGCCGTGATCGGAGTCGACCAGGACCCCGTCGTTGTCGAAGAGCAGGCCGTCGCAGGGGATGTCGAGCGCGGAGGCCGGGTGGGGCTGTGCGGTCATGGACGGTCCCTCAGGTCACGGGGCGGTTGCGGTAGCGGCCGACCAGTTCACGGGCGGCGGTCTGCATCCGGGCGGGCGGGAGTCCCTGGGCAATGAGGGTGAGGTCGTCGAGAACCATGTCGCCGATGGTCTCGAAGGCCGCCGGGATGCCGCCCGCGCGGTGTGCGGACAGGACGAGACCGTCGAGGGAGCGGGCCGGGTCGTCGGGGGCGACCGGTTCGTCCGGCCAGACGTCGATGCCGGCCATGACGCGCCCGCGCGCGACGTGGGAGAGGAGCGCCGGGTAGTCGACGACCGGGGCGCGGCTGACCAGGACGAGCCGGGCGCCGTCCGGGAGCAGGTGGAGCTCGCGCTCGCCGATGAGGTGGCGGCTTTCGTCGGTGACGGTGGCCAGCACGAACACGAAGCGGCTGCGGGACAAGGTCTCGTCCAACGAGGCGGGCAGTACACCGTGTTCGCGCAGGACACCGGGCGGCAGCCAGGGATCGTACACACGGATGGTGGGCCGGAAGGGGGCGAGGAGGCGGTTGAGGCCGCGGCCGAGGTTGCCGAAACCGACCAGGCCCACGTCGGAGCCTTGCAGCAGTACGGCGTCCGCGTTGCCGTCGGAGACGTACCGCTCCCGTCCCGCGCGGAAGGCGCGGTCCTCCCGGCTGATGCCCCGGGCGAGGTCGAGCGCGAGGGCGAGCGCGTACTCGGCGACAGCCGGGGCGTAGGCGGGGCCGCAGCCCAGGACGTGGATGCCGCGCTCGAAGCAGGTCGCGTAGTCGACGTTGGGGAAGAAGTTGCCCTCGACATTGAGCAGAGCCCGCAACCTGCCCGCGCGGGAGAGCCGTTGGGTCGGAAGGTCGGGCTGTCCGACGATCGCGAAGGCGTCGGGCAGGACCTCCTCCAGCGCTTCCTCGGAGGGCTCCTTCTCCAGGTCCACCACGGTGAAGCGGTCGCGGAGCGACCCCAGGGCGGCGGGGGTGAAGATGCGGTCCGTGCGCTGCGGGGCGGGGCGCAGGACCACAACTGGCCTGGCGGGTGCGGGGGTTGGGTCCGGGGCGGGCGTGCTCATAAGGCTCCTCGCGTACGTACGTCGGGACTTCGGACGACCAGGTCACGGTCCGCCGCCCTTGGCTTGGCGCCAGTCGCCAGGAGACCGACCAGCGGCGGCGGCCTTGTCGGCACGGCCACCCGCCAGGCTGCCATCGCGGACGTCATCATGCGTTCATGAGCGGGAGCGGGGGCGCCGGGCCGGGTCGTCGGCCGGTGTCAGGTGGCGCCGGGGCTCACTGGTGCAGGTGGCCGCCATGCGCCGCGCCGCCGGGGGAATGGTGCTCGGCGCCGACGGAGGGCCGAGGGCCGGGTCCGGTGGGTTCGAGGGTGGCGAACCAGGTGGCGAGCAGTTTCAGCGCGTCGTGGGCGGGGCTGCCGGGCTCGGCGCTGAGCGCGGTGAGGGTGAGGCCGGGGTCCGTGGGGACGGGCAGGGCCTCGAAGGCGAGGTCGAGGTCGCCGACGACGGGGTGGTGGAAGCGTTTGACGCCGGTGTGGTGCAGGCGGACGTTGTGCGCGGCCCACAGCGTACGGAATGCCTCGCTACGGGTGGACAACTCGCCGATCAGGTCGCTCAGTTCGCGGTTGTAGGGGTCCCTTCCCGCTTCGGTGCGGAGCAGGGCCGCGGCGGAGGCGCGCTGCGTGTCGAGTTCGGTCATGTACTGGTCGGCGCCCGGATTGAGGAACTGGTAGCGGGCCATGTTGACCGGGCGGGCGGGGTCCTGGAAGAGGGGCCAGTACAGGGCTTTGCCGAGGCGGTTGGTGGCGAGCATGTCGAGGCGGCCGTTGCGGATGAACGCGGGTGCGTCGGTCATCGCGTCCAGCAGTTGCCGCAGACCGGGCCGGACGGGCTGTGCCGTCCGGCGGCGTGCGGGGCGCCGGGTGGAGCTGGCGGTACGGGCCAGGTCCATCAGGTGGGCACGCTCGGACTCGTCCAGTCGGAGGGCGCGGGCGAGGGCGTCCAGGACGGCTTCCGACGTGCCGGAGAGGTTGCCGCGTTCCATGCGGGCGTAGTACTCGGCGCTGACCCCGGCGAGCAACGCGACCTCCTCGCGGCGCAGCCCGGTGACCCGGCGGTGGCCTGCGGCGGGCAGACCGGCCTGCTGGGGGGTGATCCTGGCGCGGCGGCTGGTGAGGAACTCGCGGACCTCGCTGCGGTTGTCCATGCCTTCGAGGCTACGACGATCCCGAGCGGTGAGGGGTGTACTGCCAGTACACGTATCAACGGGTCCTTCCGCACGCCTGCGACCTGCCGTTTCATCGTAGACAGGCCGGTTGACGGCCGTCCGCCGCTGCGCTGGCACCCCCGGTGAGGGCAGGGCGGAATGGAAGCGGACAGACGCCCGCGCCGTCGTTCGAGAGGGCACCCGCGCCGTCGCATGAGAAGGCGCCGGGCCCCCGTGGAAGGAGACCGTGATGCCGGAGGACCAGCAGCCCGGAGGACCGCGTCAGCAGTTCGGGGACATCGCCCCGGCACTGGCCGGATACACCGAGGACGTGCTGTTCGGGCAGGTGTGGGAAGACCCGGACCTGTCCTCGCGCGACCGCAGCCTGGTGACCGTGGCCAGTCTGATCAGCAGCGGCAGCACCGAGCAGCTCGCGTTCCACCTCGGCAGGGCGAGGGAGAACGGGCTGAGCGACAAGGAGCTGATCGCGACGGTCACGCACCTGGCGTTCTACGCCGGATGGCCCAAGGCCATGTCCGCGCTCACGGTCGCCCGCCAGGTATTCGCCGACGGCGCCTGACCCGGGGCCGCCAGGCACACGCGACACCGCGTGACCCGCCGCCCGGCAGGCACTCGCCGACACCGCCTGACGCAGGGCCCGCCAGGCACTCGCCGACACCGCCCGGCCCGGCTTCGCTCCGCGCGCGGCCGTCACCCGCCGCGCGTGAGTCGGCCGCCGCTTCACGGACACAAGGAGAGACGACCATGGAGATCATCCAGCCTCCCGCGACGGCGAAGCTGCCGCCGGAGATGTTCACCGGAGACGCGTGGGCGGACGTGATCCACCGCGGCGAGGACCCGTCCCGCGTGCGGATGAACATGGTGCGCTTCGCGCCCGGCGCCCGTACCGCCTGGCACTCGCACGGCCTGGGCCAGACCCTCTGGATCGTGGAGGGCATCGCCCTGGTCCAGTCCCGCGGCGGCGACATCGTCGAGGCCCGCCCCGGGGACGTCATCGTCACCCCCGCCAACGAGGTGCACTGGCACGGCGCCGCGCCGGACCGCTTCATGGCGCACATCGCGCTGTGGGAGGGCGACGACGTCGACTGGCTGGAGCACGTCGGCGACGCCGAGTACACCGGCCCCCGGCGCCCCGCCCGCACCTCCTGACCAACGGCCCGCACGGTCACCGCGTACGTCCGCGTGCCCCTCGCCGACGGCGCTCCCGTACCCGGCGCGGTCGCCGAGGCGCGTCCACGGCCCGGCGCCCTGCCCCGGACCGCCCTGCCCCGGACCGCCCTGCTCCGCACACCGCCCTCCTCCCCCGCGCCATACGGGCCGCGAATGACACCGGCCCGGAGATTGGAAACCCTCCCGTGAACCCCCAGTACAGCTTCGAGGGGCAGGTCGCCCTGGTCACCGGCGCCGCCTCCGGCATGGGCCTGGCCACCGCCCGCGCCTTCGCCCGGTCGGGCGCCGCGGTCGTCCTGGCCGACGTCGACAAGGACGCCGTGGACAAGGCGGCCAAGGAACTCACCGACGCCGGTCACCAAGCCCTCGGCGTGGTCTGCGACGTCACCGACGAGGCCCAGGCCGCCGCCGCTGTCGACCGCGCGGTGGACGCCTACGGCCGCCTGGACATGGCCTTCAACAACGCCGGCATCCAGGCCCCGCCCACGGACGCCGCCGACGAGAGCGCCGAGAACTTCGACCGCGTCAACGCCGTCAATCTGCGCGGCGTCTGGGCCGCCCAGAAGCACGAACTGCGCCACATGCGCACCCAGGGCTCCGGCGCGATCGTCAACTGCTCCTCGCTCGGCGGCCTGGTGGGCCTGCCCGAGCGCGCCGCGTACCACGCCTCCAAGCACGGCGTCATCGGCCTCACCAAGAGCGCCGCCGTCGAATACGCGCCCCGCGGCATCCGTATCAACGCCGTCTGCCCCGGCACCATCGACACCCCGATGGTCTCCGGCATGCTCGAAAGCCAGGCGGACGCCATGGCCGAGATCCTCAAGCAGCAGCCCATCGGACGGCTCGGCCGCGCCGAGGAGGTCGCGCAAGCCGTTCTGTGGCTGTGCAGCCCCGGCGCCAGCTTCGTCATCGGCGCCGCTCTGCCCGTCGACGGCGGCTTCACCACCCACTGACAACCGCCGTCCGACGCGGCGGCGCCGCGCAGCCGCCCGCCCCCGCGCCACGTAAGGAGCCCACGTCATGGAGTACCGCCGTCTCGGCACCAGCGGAACGCTGGTGTCCAACCTGTCCCTCGGCACGATGAACTTCGGCACCCCGCAGACGCCGGAGGACGAGGCGTTCGCGCAGATGGACGCCTTCCTCGACGCCGGCGGCAATCTGCTCGACACCGCCGACGTCTACAACGGCGGAGTGGCCGAGGAGACCGTCGGCCGGTGGCTCGCCGCCCGCCCGGACGAGGTCACCGACCGCGTCGTCCTCGCCACCAAGGGCCGCACGCGCACCGGCACCGACCCCAACGAGGCCGGAACCTCGCGCCGCCACCTGGACCGGGCGCTCACCACGTCCCTGCGCAGGCTGGGAGTCGACACCGTCGACCTCTACCAGCTCCACGCGTGGGACCCCCTGACACCGATCGAGGAGACGCTGGCCTTCCTCGACTCCGCCGTCCGTGCGGGGAAGATCCGCTACGTCGGCCTGTCCAACTTCACCGGATGGCAGCTCCAGCTCGCGGTCTCCACCGCGCGGGCGTACGGCCTCCCGGTGCCGGTGACCCTCCAGGCCCAGTACAACCTCGCCACCCGGCAGACCGAGTGGGAGATGACCGCCGCCGCCCGGTACAACGGACTCGGCATCCTGGCCTGGTCCCCTCTCGCGAGCGGCTTCCTCACCGGAAAGTACGAGCGCGGCGCGCGGCGGGCCGCCGACACCAGGGCCGGTCAGGACCACGCCCTCTACCAGTACACCTCCTCCAACTACGAGCACTCCGACCGCACATGGGACGCCGTGGACGCGCTGCGCGAGGTCGCCCGGGACAACGGCGTCACGCCCGCCCAGGCCGCCCTGAGCTGGGTCGTCAACCGCCCCGGCGTCACCTCCGCCATCGTCGGCGCCCGCACCGTGCGGCAGCTCACCGGCAACCTCGCCGCCGCGGACCTGCGCCTGGACCCGGACTCCGTCACCGCGCTGGACACCGCGAGCGACCCGGACCCGGCCCCGTACCCCTACGGCCCTTTCGGCTCCGCCCAGCGCGACCGCACCGCCAACGGCCCCGAGGCCCTCGGCGCCCTCATCGACCAGCACGCCGAGTCCGGCGGCGCCGGGCGGCACTGATCCGTTCACGGACGTCCAGCACGAAAGGGAGCCTCACCATGGAGTACGTCCGCCTCGGCGCCACCGGCCTGAAGGTCAGCCGGCTCGCGCTGGGCTGCATGAGCTACGGCGACCCGGCCGTGCCCGGCGCCCACCCGTGGGCCCTGACCGAGGACAAGGCGGGACCGTTCTTCCGGCAGGCCGTCGACCTGGGCATCACCTTCTGGGACACCGCCAACGTCTACCAGGCGGGCACGTCCGAGGAGATCACCGGCCGCGCGATCCGCGAGTACGCGCGGCGCGAGGACATCGTGCTCGCCACCAAGGTCCGCGGCAGGATGCACGACGGTCCCGGCGGCGAGGGCCTGTCCCGCAAGGCCGTCCTCGAACAGGTCGACGCCTCCCTGACCCGGCTGGGCACCGACTACATCGACCTGTACCAGATCCACCGCTTCGACGACGACACCCCGGTCGAGGAGACGATGGAGGCGCTGCACGACATCGTGAAGGCCGGGAAGGTCCGCTACCTCGGCGCGTCGTCGATGTACGCCTGGCAGTTCGCCAAGCTCCAGCACGCCGCCGACCTCGGCGGATGGACCCGCTTCGGGTCCATGCAGAACCAGTACAACCTGCTGCGGCGCCAGGACGAACCCGAACTCATGGCCATGTGCGGCGACATGGGCGTGGGGCTCGTTCCCTACTCCCCGAACGGCAAGGGCCGCCTCGCCCGCCCCGCCGGTGAACAGAGCGCCCGTTCCCGTACCGACCACGTGGTGCGGTCCTTCGACAGCCCCCACGACGGACCCGTCATCGACGCCGTCCAGCAGGTCGCCGCATCCCGCGGCGTGCCCATGGCCCACGTCGCACTCGCCTGGGTCCTCCGCAACCCGCTCGTCTCCGCGCCCATCGTCGGCGCGACGCAACCCCACCACCTTCAACAGGCCGTGGACGCGCTCGACTTGAGCCTGTCGGACGAGGAAGCCGCCGCGCTGGAGGCCCCCTACGTCAACGCCGGACCTTCCTGGTTCTGATCACGGATCCGCGTGACGGGGCGTGCGGTTCCGCCGCGTCGGACCCTTCCGCGCCCCGCGCGCACCGGACATGACGCTGCGTCAGCCGGCGGCGTAGGCGCAGCCGCCCGCGGTGATCGTGGTGCCGGACACCGCTGCCAGCGAGCAGGTCGCGATGACGTTGGAGGCGTTGAAGGGCACCCAGCGCCCGGAAATGAGCACCTCCTCCACGAATTTGGCCAGGTGGAAGACGTACGTGGGACCGGAGTCCGCCCAGCCGGGGCAGGCTGTGGTCGTGGTCGTCAGCGGCGAGGTGATGTTGTTGGGGTTGCCCGCGGCCCTCACCGAACCGCCCGAACAGTTGACGGCGGTCGCGGCATCGGCCGACGGTACGGCGGCCAGGGCGAGGACGGCGGCGGATCCCACGGCCACCGCGAGGGCGGTGGCGCGCTGCATGTGCTTCATGGCTTCCCCCTGCTGCGGCCGAACGCGCGTCGGCCGTCACCGACATTGTGGGAAGGCCCACCCGCCCGGTTCCAGACGCCCCCGATGGCAACTTCCTGCGCGCGTCGGCCGGAAGGCCGGACGGAAGGGGCCCCGCCGCCGGTCCCGCGCGGTTCATGGCGTGGCGGCGGGGGGCGGGTGGGGTGGCGCGGTCGGGGCTCGGCGGGTGGAGAAGGCCCCTGCGGCGGCGGCCAGGGCCGCGGTGTGCGCGGCGCGTTCGGGGAGTCGGGGGTCCGGGTCGGCGCGCAGGAGTACCAGCTCGTGGTAGACGGGCGCCGTGGCGGCGATCAGCAGGCTCCGCGCGTCTGTCTGCGGGGTGGGGAGTTCGCCGCGCTCGACGGCGCGCTCGACGAGGATCTCGCACTGGGCGTACCGGTCGGCCCACAGTTGCCGCTGGGCCAGCGCGGCCTGTTCGGAGTGGAACGAGGCGGCCATCAGGGCGACGGCGAACGACGGCTGTACGACCAGGGACTCCTGGATCTCCTGGTTGAGGGCGGTCAGATCGCCGAGCAGCGAGCCGGTGTCCGGCGGTATCCAGTCGATCTCGCCGGCGGCGCCGATGACGTCGACGAGCAGGCCGCCGACATCGCGCCACCGCCGGTAGACCGTGGCGCGGTGCACTCCGGCCCGCGTCGCGACGCCCTCGATCGTGAGTCCTTCGTGGCCGCTCTCGGCCAGTTCGGCTCGCACCGCGTCGAGAACCTGGGCGCGGACGCGGGCGGTGCGACCGCCGGGACGGCGGTCCGATGTCGTGTTCAGCGGGTCTGTCATCGGCAGTCATTATCCGGTTGATCCAGGCGGCAGGGCCGTGCCAGCATCTTAACGCGACGCTTGTCGCTCTAACCGCCGGAGAGGAACCGCCTCCACGATGCCGCCCGTTCCCGCCGACCCCACCGTGCTCCACCCGATGCCCGAGCACCCCCGCGTGGTGCTGCTCAAGCCGTTGGTGAAGTCGCCGCTGATCGAGGTCGGCGACTTCTCCTACTACGACGATCCGGACGACCCGACCGCGTTCGAGACGCGCAACGTTCTCTACCACTACGGTCCCGAGCGGCTCGTCATCGGCAAGTACTGCGCGCTGGGGACGGGCACCCGGTTCCTCATGAACGGCGCCAACCACCGTATGGACGGCCCTTCCACCTTCCCGTTCCCCACCATGGGAGGCTCCTGGGCGGAGCACTTCGACCTGATCACCGACCTGCCCGGCCGGGGCGACACGGTCGTCGGCAACGACGTGTGGTTCGGGCACGGCGCCACGGTGATGCCCGGCGTACGCATCGGTCACGGCGCGATCCTCGCCGCGGGCTCCCTGGTCACCCGCGACGTCCCCGACTACGGCATCGTCGGCGGCAACCCCGCCCGGCTCATCCGCACCCGCTACGACGCCGCCGACATCGCCCGGCTCCTCGCCGTGGCGTGGTGGGACTGGCCGGTGCGGCACATCACCGGGCAGGTACGGACAATCATGTCGGGGACCGTCGCCGACCTGGAGGCCGCCGCGCCGACCGACCAGCCCTGACACCGCACACAGGTCGCCTACGACGACGATCCGGCCGACCGTCCAGCAGCGGCAGGCCGATCCGGTCGGTGAGGGCGTGCGAGGGCGTGCGAGGGCGCCATCAGGTACTCCCCGTACCCGTCGAGGTCATCGATCTGGTAGATCACCGGCGCGGCGGCCCGGCGGCGGCCCGGCCGCGATACGTAGCCGCGCCGCGGCCTCACCCGGTGCCACTGAACCCGCCGACCGAGGGCAGACGAACTCGTACGCGTCACGTACGACGTCGCCACCGGGAGACAGGGGAGAACGTGTTCGGGAACGTCGCTCTGCCGATCGCGACCGTCAACCGACCAGGGCCCGGCCGACTCGCCCGCGCGCTGCCCGAGGCGGCCCTGCTGGCGGCGGTGTACGCGGGCTACAAATACGGCCGCAAAATCGCCAACGGCCATACGGACGACGCGTTTCCCCACGCGCACTCGGTGTGGGGCCTGGAGCGCGCCCTGCACCTGCCGAGCGAACGGCTCGTCCAACGCGCCGCCATGCACTGGGAAACGGTGATCCACGCCGCGAACTACTTCTACGCGACGGTGCACTTCCCGGCGATGGCGCTCTTCCTCGGCTACATGTTCCTGCGCCGCCCGACGCATTACGTGTGGATCCGCCGCGCGATCGTCGTCCAGACCGCGCTGGCGCTCGTGGGCCACCTGCTCTACCCGCTCGCCCCGCCCCGGATGCTCACCGGCTCGGGCATGGTCGACACCGCGGCCCGCTACGGTCCCGCCGTCTACCACGGCACCCCGCAGAACCACTCCATGTCCAACCAGTTCGCCGCGATGCCGTCCCTGCACGTCGGCTGGGCCCTGGCCATCGCGGTCGGCATGATCGCCGCCCACCGCTCCAGGGCGCGCTGGCTGTGGTTGCTCCACCCCCTGATCACTCTCCTGGTGGTGGTCAGCACGGCCAACCACTACTGGCTCGACTGCGCCGTGGGCTGCGCTCTGCTGGGTCTGGCGATCCTGATCATCCCCTCGGCCACCCCGCGCCCGCGCGGAGTCGCGCTCCCCGCACCGGGTAGACGCCCCCGTATGACGCAGCCTGCCGACCACACGAGCCCTTCCCCGCTCTCCCCCGCCCCCTTCACTCCCGCCGCCGAGCCCGACCGCGGCACCCGCCGATGGGGCCAGCGCCTTTACGTGCTGGGCGCCCTCGTCTACGTCGCGGGAATCACCATCGCCCTCCTGACGGCCCACCCCACGGCCCGCGCCGCCGTGTGGACCGTCGCCTGGGCCGCCCTCGTCCTGGGCGCCGGAGGCGCGGGACTCCTCTGGATCCGCCGCCACAAGGCGACGAAAGCCCGGGCCGAAGCGCTCAGCGAACCGCCGGTGGAAGCACCGGCGGAGGCGCGGACCGAACCGCGCACGGAAGTCCGCCACTTCGACTGAGCCCCGCGCGCCGCGCCGCTGACCCGCTTCCCCAGCGGTGCGGCGCGGTGCGGCTCCCCGCGGGGCAGAACAGCCGAACCCCGGTCCTGCGCACGCCTACGCACGCTTGCGCAGGACCAGCCAGGAAGAGGCGAGGACCCCGGCCCCGGCCGCCGCGCCGAGGACGAGCAGCGTGGTCCGAGGGGTGAGGTACTGGAGCACGATGCCGCCCGCCACCGCCGGTAGCGAGAGCCCGACGTAGCCGGCGAGGAAGAACCCGGAAAGGCTCTCGCCGAGCTTGTCGGGAGGCGAGAGGGCGACGACGCTGCCGAGGGTCCCCTTGTACAGGATCGCGGCCCCGGCGCCGATCACGCCGCCGCCGGCCAGGAACAGACCGAGGCTGGGAGTGGGCAGCCAGGCCGCCACGACGACCATCGCCAGGCCGGCGAGGTCGATCGGGAGGCCGACGACGAGCAGTCGCCTGACCGGCCACGTGCCGGTGGCGACCAGGGCCACGATGCCGACGGCGCACGCGATGAAGATCGCCAGCCCCGCCATCGCCAGTGACGTGTCGCCGATCACCGTGGCCAGGAACGTCCCGGCCAGGCCCAGGAAGATGGCGACTCCGGCGTAGGCCACGAACACCTCGACCAGCAGCCCGAAGTACCGGGGCCTGGCATGGATCGGGACCGAGACCCGCTGGGGGCGGTACGGCGGCAGGGGGCGCGGCCGGTGGCGGGTCTCGGGTGACGCGATCAGGGCGATCGCCCCGACGACCAGAGCGGCGAGCAGCACCAGGTAGGGCAGGACGAGCGGGTGCGGCGCGTACTGGGCCAGCAGGCCCGCGCACAGTCCGCCGAGGCCGAGCCCGCCGAAGTTGGCGCCCGCGGCGGCCAGTTGGGGTCGCCGGACGGTCTCGGTCCCGGGGCGGTGTCCCGTGTGCAATTCGTTGAGGTAGGCGGTGGCGGTGGAGACGGTGAGACCCACGGCCACCCCGGTCAGGACGCGCGCGACGAACAGCCCGGCCAGGCCGGGCCAGAAGATGAACACCACCGCGCTGACGCTCGACAGGCACACGGCGGCGAGCAGGTGGACGCGGCGGCCGTGGACGTCGGAGAGGTGACTGGCGAGGGACAGGCTCGCGACCACGCCCACCGCGTAGGCGGCGAACACGATCGTCACCATCAGCGACGAGAAGTGATCCCGGTCGGCGTAGAGCACGTAGAGCGGGCTCGGCGCGGTGGAGAAGGCGAGCACCGCCAGGAAGACCCAGGTCGCGGCCCAGAAGCCGAAATGGTGATGGCGCGGAGAGGGCACCGGTCGTAGTGAGGCGACGGGTTGCCCGGTGGTGGAAACGGTCATGAGTCCAAGATCGTCATTCCCCGCCCGACCTACCACCGGTATAGTGCCAGGTGATGCCGGAAAGTAGCCACATCGTCGACAACGCGCTGGAGATGGGCAGCCTGCCGCTCCTGCACGGCGACCGTGTCCCGTCGCACCGCCACGGGCAGGGCCATCTCGTGTACCCCGCCACCGGTGTGCTGTCGGTCACGACCAGGGAAGGCACCTGGATCGCACCCGCGACCCGGCTGGCCTGGACGCCCGGCGGCTTCGAGCACCATCACCGGGCCTACGGGTTCACCGACATGCGGGTCATCTTCCTCCCGGCCGCCCTCGCCGTCCGCCTCCCGGACCGCCCCGCGGTGTTCGCCGTCTCGGCCCTGGTCCGCGAGGTCCTACTCGCCCTGACCGACGACACCGACACGCCCCGGTCACCGACGGCCCGCGACCGGCTGCGCGCCGTCGTCATCGACGAACTCGTGCCCGCCTCCGAGGAACCGTTGCACCTGCCCGAGCCACGTGACGACCGGCTCCGCGCGCTCAGCCGCCTCCTGCACGACGACCCCGCCGACAACGCCACCTTGACCGAACTCGGCACGCGGGTCGGCGCCGGCCAACGGACCCTGACCCGGCTCTTCCACGACGAGCTCGGCATGAGCTTCCGGCAGTGGCGTACCCAACTGCGCCTCCACCACGCCCTCACCCTCCTCGCCGCCGGACACACGGTCACCCACACCGCGGCGGCCTGCGGATGGGCCAACCCGACCAGCTTCATCGAGGCCTTCACCGCCGCCCTCGGAGCGACCCCCGCCCGCTACCGCCACGATCCCGACGCCCGGCGGCCGATCGCCTCACCGCACCGGAGCCGAGGGCGAGGAACTGTCCGTGGTACCGGGTGACGTGCCGTCCGTGGGCGCGTCGCTCGGTGTGTTGCGGAGCTCGGCGAGTGCCTGCTGGTCGGCGAGGGCGATGGCCAGTTCACCGGCGGCGGTGGGGTGCAGCGGAGCCTGGTCGGCGGCGTTCTGGACGAAGGGCTGCTCGCTGCACAGCCGGTGGCCTTCGAAGTCCGGCTGGGCGGTGGCGAAGTGGAAGGCGTCCGCGCCCTGCTGAAGCACGGCGTTGAGGTTGGCCAGGCGGGATTTGAGGACCTTCACCTTGGCCTCGGTGAGGCCGTCCTTTTCGAGGCACCTGATGTCGGGGCCGAAGGGCTCGTAGTACTGGTTGATGAGCACGTCGGGGTGGTGAGGGAGGTCGGAGAGCTGCTGGAGCAGATCGAGGTAGTTCTGCGAGAACGTCGAGAGCTGCTCCTTGAAGTACGCCGTGGACGCCTTGTCGTCGCAGACGGGCGCTTTGGCACACAGGCCCGTCAGCACGGCCCAGTTCATGTCGTTGGCCCCGACGCTGACGATGATCACCGACGCGCTCGACGCGCGCTGCGCCACCGCGAGCTGCGGCGGTACGGCCTGGTCGCCGCGGAGCTGTACGCCGAGGAGGCCGTCGGTCACGGTCGCGCCCTGGCAGGCGAGGTTCAGCACGTTCCAGTCGTTGACCCGGCCGAGAACGGCGGCGAACGCGTCGGAACTGCGCCCGCAGGTCTTGTCCAGCGCGCTGGGGTCCTTGACCGGCTGGTTGCCGATTCCCGCGGCGGTGGAGTCGCCCAGCACCACGGCGTGCACGCCGGTCAGCTGCGGTCCCTTGGCCGGGGCGACCGGCTCCGTCGGCGCGCGCCCCACCAGGTCGTCGAGCGTACGCACCTGCCGGAGCGCCTGAGGAGTGCCGGACGCCATGAGGTACACGCCGAGCGCGTTGACGGCGCTCACGGTCAGGACGCACACACCGACCATCGTCAGCGTGGTACGGCGCGGGGCGCGCCGGATTCCGGCCACGGCCACCGCGACGACGGCCGCGCAACCGGCCGCGATGAGGAGCTCCCAGACGCAGTAGCGGATCCACCCGGCGGCCAGTTGCCGGCTGAGGGTCAGCTGGAGTGTGTCGTGGTCGTCGGACCGGACGATCTGGTTGACCTGCGAGTTGATGCTGATGTCCGCGAGCTTCAGGCGCGGCCGGATCGGTCCCTGGAAGTGCGGCTCGGTCGCCAGCGCTTCTCCGAACAGGTCGAGTTCGCCGGGTCCTGACAGGCTGAGGTCGGGCGCGACGGCGCCCACTTCGACGGTCTGGCCCGCCGCGGTGACGGACTGCATCGGGGTGAGACGTACCGCCAGCCAGATGGACGCGACGCAGACCGCGAGCAGCGCGACGACGGCCAGGAGGCTGTTCCGGCCGCGCCGGAGCCAGCGGCCTTTCGCGCTGCCGCGCCGGGGGCGGGCCACCGCCTCGTCGTCCCGGCGTTCTTGGAGGATCGGCAGTTCTGCTTTCGGCATGTCCCTCGCTCTCCGGCGGCGCCGGCCACTGATCGCACATCATCCGTTATATGGACGATACGACGTCCACCGCGCGGGATGTCGCGTCGGTGGGTCTGCGGAGGGTGATCCGTTCCGCCGTCAGCGGGCCGATTCGGCGTCAGCGGGCCGGTCCGCCGTCGTGCCCCCGGACGCCGCCCTGACCGTCCGGGCCCTCGGGCGCCCCTCCCATCATGCGGAGCATGGGGATTCCGCCGGTCCGCCAGAAGCGGATCACCAGTGCGGCGCCGACCAGGAGGAAGACGATGTTGAGCCAGGTCGTGTAGTCCCAGGAGATCCCGGCGGTGGGAATCCTCGCGTCGGCCTGATCGGGAATCAGGCCGAGCCCGCCGAAGACGAACTCGACGGCGTATCCGGCGACGACCATGGCCGCGTAGAAGGCGCCGAGCAGGTACAGCGCCATGCGGGCGCCGTAGTACCGGCGGTAGATGTTCAGGACGGGCAGGATCAGCAGGTCGGCGAAGAGGAAGGCCACGACCCCGCCGAAGCTGATGCCGCCCTTCCACAGCACCACCGCCAGCGGCACGTTCCCGATCGAGCAGACGAAGGACAGCAACGCCACCACGGGACCGATCAGCGGGCCCCACAGCTTGGACGCCAGCGGGTGGCCGTCGAAGAAGAACGCGCCCCAGAAGGCGTCGGGTACCCAGGCCGCGACGGCCCCCGCGACGAACAGACCGATCGCCAGGTCGCGCGCGATCGCCGCCCATTCCATGACGAAGACGTGCGCCACGGAGGTGAGGCCCTCGCCGGACAGCAGCCGCCGGGCGAAGGAGCCCTGCCGCCGCACGGACATGTCCATCGCCGCGTGCCCCTCCATCGAACCCGCCAGCCCGCGCCCGGCCTGCTCACGGGCCTGCCGCACCAGCGGCTCGCGCAGGGTGAGCCGGAAGACGACCGCGAGTACCAGGATCATGACCGGGCCGCCGGTGAATTCGGCGGCGGTGAACTGCCAGCCCATCAAGAGGGCGAGGATCACGCCGAGCTCGACCACCAGATTCGTGGAGGCGATCTCGAAGGCCATGGCCGCGGTGAAGTCCGCGCCCTTGCGGAAGAGCGAGCGTGCCAGCGCGACGGCCGCGTACGAACACGACGAGGACGCAGCCCCGAGAGCCGAGGCCCGCAGGAGCGTACGCGGCCGGTCGTCACCGAGCAGTCGTACGACCGTGGACTTGCGCACGATCGCCTGGACCACCGCGGACAACGCGAATCCCAGGATCAGCGCCCACGTGATCTCCCACGTCATCGACCCGGTGATGGACAACGCGTGCAGGAGTGGGTGCATGGCCCCCATCCTCGTGGGTGGGGGCCTGCCATCCGGGCAATGACGTCTCCGCCCGCGTCATACGGAGCGGCCTTTCGTCGGCGGAACGGATCGCTTCCGGCGGGCGGCCCGGATCCGGGGGCGGCGGCCCGTCGCCCTCGGCGTAGTCGAAGAGCCCGTCGGCGCCGGTCAGGCCCAGCACCCGCTGGACGGCCGGGCTGACGGCGGTCAGCCGGAGTACCGCTCCGGTGCACTCGGCCACGCGCCGGGCCCGGAGCAGCGCGTTGAGCCCGCCGCAGTCGAAGAAGGCGACGCCGCTCAGTTCCAGGCTCAGGCTGTCGCTCTCGCACAGCAGATGGTCGATGAGGACGCGGGCGAAGGTGTCCGCGCCGGTGAAGTCGATCTCGCCGCTGACCGTGACGACCGTGTGGCCGGCGCGCTGGCTCACCCGTACGGCCAGGGCGTCGGTCGGATGGGTGATCATCCGGGAGGTGTGGACCGCCGCGCCTGCGTCGTCGTCGTGCGCGGAGAGTCCGCGATCCCATTCGGACATGTCGAGGGCCCTCGCCTTCCCGATCCGGTGGCCACACCAAGTTTGTGGGCGGGCAGCAGAGGCGTCAAGCAAAACGTGAATCTGTGTTCATGCTTTGCGGATCGTGAATCGGAGATCCTACGATAGGGCGATGGACGATTCTGAGCCGCGCCCCGCCACCGGATGGACGTTCCTGACCAATCACGCACGTGTCCTGGCCGTCATCGCCCGCGACCCCGGGAGCCGGGTGCGGGACATAGCGGCGCGCTGCCTGCTCACCGAGCGCGCCGTACAGAAGATCATCGCCGACCTGGAGAGCGAGGGGTATCTCACGCACACCCGGGTCGGACGCTCCAACCTCTACGAGATCCCGGCCGGCACGGTGTTGCGCCACCCCGCCGACATGGGCCCGACCGTCGCGGACCTGCTGTCGATCCTCACCGTCCACCGGAACGGTTCCGAGCCCGAGCCCGAGCCCGCAGCCAAGCCCGAGCCCGCAGCCGCAGCCGGGTCCGGGTCCGAGTCCGGGTTCGAGTCCGGAGCGCGCTGACCTGCGCCGACGGGCACCCCTCGGGGCCGGGGCCCGGCTGCCCGGCACCGTCTCGCGGGCGACCTCGCGGAGCATACTGGGAGGTAGTGGACCACGGCGGCCGACCGCCGCACACGGCGGGTCGGCGGGCCGGGTCCGGCCCGCTTGAGATGAGGTGGTGAGCGGTGGTGCGCTCCCGGTTCGCGCCCGACTGGCGGCTCACGATCCGCATGGTGACGGTGATGTTCCTGCTGGGCCTGGTGTTCGTGGCCTTCATCGCCGTGCTGGTCGCGCTGCTGAAGTCCGTGGTGGTCGTGGTGGTCATCGCGGCCGGCGTGCTGGCGGCGCAGTACTGGTTCTCGGACCGGATCGCGCTGTTCGCGATGCGGGCCCATGAGGTCACCCCGCAGGAGCAGCCCGAACTGCACGGCGCGGTCGACCGGCTGTGCGCCCTGGCCGACATGCCGAAGCCGCTGGTGGCCGTCTCCGAGATGGACCTGCCGAACGCCTTCGCCACCGGCCGCAACGCCGACCACGCCGTGATCTGCGTGACGACCGGTCTGCTGCGGCGCCTGGAACCGGGCGAGCTGGACGGCGTGCTCGCCCACGAGCTGTCCCACGTCGCCCACCGGGACGTCGCGGTGATTACCATCGCCTCCTTCCTGGGCGTGCTCGCGGGGCTGCTGGTGCGCTTCGTCTTCTACTCGGAACTGTTCGGGCGGGGCCGCCGCGACCAGAACACCGCGGCGCTGCTCGCGATGATCATGGCGGTGTCCGTGGTCGTGTACGGGCTGAGCTTCCTGCTGATCCGGGCGCTGTCCCGGTACCGCGAACTGGCGGCCGACCGCAGCGCGGCCGAACTGACCGGACGCCCCTCCGAACTGGCGTCCGCGCTGGTCAAGGTGAGCGGCACCATCGCCCGTATCCCCACCGAGGACCTGCGCACCGTCCGGGCCTTCAACGCCTTCTTCTTCACCCCGGCCCTGAAGGAGGGCTCGGCCCTCGCCTCGGTCTTCTCCACCCACCCCAGCCTGGAACGCCGCCTGGACGCCCTGGCGAAGCTCTCCACCGAGATGGGCCTGCGCGCCTGAGCGGTCGGCGCCGCCCGTCGAGGTCGTCGGGATGAGCGGGCGCCCGGACGCCTGGCCTGGGGTCGGACCGGCGCACAAGAGTGCCCCGCGCCGACGGCCGGTGCCAGAGCTGAGGTGGCGGCCGTGGGCGCGGGGCGGTCTTCATGGGGGTTGGTCGGCCGGTGGCCGACGGCGGGTCAGCGCACGCGGATGTGCGTCTGGGTGGAGGAGCCCTCGATCGACGAGTTGCCGACGTAGACCACCTTCAGAGTGCGCAGGCCCCGGGTGCTCATCTTCAGCGAAGCCGAGGCGGTGCCTCGGGCCGTGAGTTTGAGGGTCTTGACCCGGCGCCCGTTCTCGTAGACCAGTACGTTCCCGCCGGGCGTGCCCGCCGTGGACGAGACCGTGACCTTGAGCGTCACCGACTGGTTCTTCTTCAGCGATGTCGCGGAGAGCCCGACTGCGACCCGCGACTTCGCCGCGGTGACCTTGGCGGTCTGCGGCGAGGTCGACGACGCGGATGCCTTGCCCGACTTGGACGCGGTCACCGTCACCGACAGCCGGTGCCCGATGTCGGCCTTGACCGGCCGGTAGGCCGACGCGGTCGCGCCGCCGATCAGCCGGCCGTCGCGCCGCCACTGGTAGCGGAAGGACAGGCCCGTGGTGTTCCACGAACCGGTGGTCGCGGTCAGCGCCGAACCGTACTTCGGCGTCCCGCCGATCTGGGGCGCGACCAGGGCCTTGATGGTGTCCACGTCCGCCAGGTCGACCACCACCGAGTGCACCGGCTCAGGGTTGCCGGCCACATCGGTGGAGAAGAAGTCGACCGTGTGCCGGCCGAATCCCTTGACCGAGGGGGTCTCCCCGGCCAGCACCTTCCAGGCGCTCCCGTCGATCCGGTAGGTCGTCGACGCGACGCCGCTGAGCGCGTCCTGGGCGGTGAGGCCGACCGTGGCCCGGTCCGCCTCCGCCGTCCCGGACTTGCGGGTCACCGCGACCTTGGTGACGGGAGCGGTCCCGTCGATCCACACCGACGCCGTCCGCTGACCGGTGGAGTTGCCGGCCGCGTCCTTCGCCCGGTAGGAGACCGCGTGCTTGCCGTCCCCGCTGACCAGGACGGGAGCGACGTACGCCTGCCAGCCGGCGGACCCGCCGACCTCGACCGTGGGAGCGGCGTCCCGGTTGTCGACGGCGGTGACGGCCACCGAGGCGTCGCCCCGGTACCAGCCGTTGTCGCCGGGCGCGGCGGCACTGGTCACCGTCGCGGAGGCCAGCGGAGCCAGGCTGTCGGCGGGCACCGGCAGCACCCAGCTGTCGGCGATCGACGGGTCGAAGTAGCCCGAGGCGTCGAGCGGGAACTCGTACTTGATGCGTACGGTGCCGTCGTTGGCGAGCGCGGCGGGGGTGTCGATGACCGTCTGGTAGGTCTTCGTGCCCATACCGGTCTCGGTGCGCTTGAGCGTGTACGTCTTCACCAGGGTGTCGTTGACGTAGATGTTGTACTTCTTCGTCCTGGCGCCGTCGAACGTCTCCCGGTTGCGGAGCATGAACGGCTTGCCCGGCGTCACGTGCGCCACGGCCGAGTACCACGAGCCCGGGTTGGCCGAGTTCGCGTAGCGTCGGTCGAAACCGGCTTCGGTGTTCGTCCCGCTGGCCGGTGCGGCCATGATCGCGTGGGCCTTCTCCGAGGCCGCGTTGCCGAAGTCGATGTAGTCGAGGACTTCCTGGGTCGGCGGCGCCGGGAGGTTGACCGTGATCTTCGCGGCCTTGTCGGCGAGCGTCACACCCTGGTCGACGAAGTGGACCTCGGCGGCCTGGTCACCCGCGACGGTCTCCAGTCCGGGGAACAGCGGCAGGACGACGGTCTTGGTCGCCCCGGGCTCGATCGTGACCCGGTCGGAGGCGGGCGGGGTCTTCCACCCGTCCGGCACGGCCGCCGTGAGCTGGCCCGACACCGCCGAGCCGCCGTTGTTCCTGACCGTCGCCGTCAGGGTCGCCTTCTCGTCCGAGCCGTCGACCGGACCGGCCGACGTCACGGTGGTGATCTCGACGCCCGACGTCACCGAGACCCACGGCGTCGAGTCGTTCAGGGTGAAGGTGCCGTACTGGCTGGTGAAGGTCAGCTTGACCGACGCGTTGTACGTGCCGGGCTTCTGGTGCTTCGGCACGCGGACCGTGAACGGCAGTTGGACGCGGTCGCCCGCTCCCAGCGTGTCCTTGGCCGAAGCGGTCGGGTCGACATTCCAGTCGTCGACCGTCACGACGGCCTTCAGGTCGCGGATCGCGGCCGTACCGGCGTTCGCGATCTCGACCGTTCCGGGGATGTTCGCGCCGGGGCCGCCGGGCTCGGCGACGGGCGGGACGACCACCGAGATTCCGAGATTCGCGGCGACCGCCTTACCGAACAGCGCCTCGATCGCGTCCAGGCGCGCCGTCAGGTCGTTCTTGACCGGTCCGTCGACCGACGAGCCGGCCAGCCAGGTCCTGAGGGTACGGATCGGCGCGACGCCCTCGCTCAGACGCTGCGACGCCTGACCGGAGTCGCCCGCGACGTCCGCCGCGACGGCGTCCTCGACCTTGCCGCTCGCGGTGTCGAGCGCGGCACCGACACGGGCGCGGTCGTCCGCGCCGAGGTCGCCCGCCGCCGCCAGGTCACCGGCGTGCGCGTCGGTCTTGTGGATCTCGGTGACGATGTCGCCGAACAGGGCTCGCTTGGCGTCGGAGTGGATCGCGTACGTACCCGAGCCGACGGTGAACGTGACGACGCCGTCGGCCACCGAGACGTCGCTGACGCCCTCGGCCTTCGTGATCGGCGTGCCGCCCTCGGTCACGGCCTCGATGTTGCGGGCCGGGACGCTGACGCGCGAGGTCGTGTTGACCGGGACCGTGATGTCCAGGGACATTCCCTGGTCGGTCTTCTTCCAGCTCGACCCGATCGTGCCGTACACGGACTCGTAGGTGCCCTGACCGCTGGTCAGGTCGCCGCCCACGGCCGGGGCGATCCTCGACTCCTTGTAACCGGCCTTGAGCGCCGAGATGCCGCCGATGTTCTGGTACATCCAGTCACCGACCGCGCCGTAGGCGTAGTGGTTGAAGGAGTTCATGCTGACATCGCCGAAGCTGCCGTCGGGGTTGATGGAGTTCCAGCGCTCCCACATCGTGGTGGCGCCGTGCTCGATCTCGTAGCCCCACGACGGGTAGTCCTTCTTCAGGATCATCGTGTAGGCCAGGTCGGAGCGCCCGATGCTGGTGAGCGCGGGGAGCAGCCACGGCGTTCCGAGGAAGCCGGTCGTGAGGTGGTAGTCGGAGGTCTTGAGCTTGGCGACGAACTTCTCGGCGACCTTCGCACGCAGCGCGGGATCGGTCACGAGGTTCATGCCGAGCGCCATGGCGTACGCCGTCTGGCTGCCGCCCTGGACGGTGCCGTCGGCCGCCACGAGCTTCGCGGTGAACGCGGCGCGCACATCGGCGGACAGCTTGGCGTAGGTCGCGGCGTCGGCGTCCTCACCGATCGCCTTGGCCATCTCCGAGAGCATGCGCGCGTCTTCGGCGTAGTACGCGGTGCCGAGGACGTCCGTGCCGGTGTTGTCGTCGAGGTTGAGCCAGTCGTTCCAGTTGCCGCGCGCCGAGTCGATGAGGTCGTCGCCCGCGCCCTTCTTCACGAAGCCCAGGAACTTCGTCATCGAGGCGTAGTTGGCCCGCACGATGGCGTTGTCGCCCTGCGCGTGCCACACCGCGTACGGCACCGTGACGGCCGAGTCGGACCAGCCGAGGCCGCTGCCGAGGTCGATCGTCGGCACCGACGGCGCGATGCCCGGGTAGTTGCCGTCGCTGTAGGCGGAGTCCCGCAGGTCGGTCGTCCACTTGTTGAGGAAGGCGCGGGTGTCGCGCAGATAACTCGCGGTCGGCGCGAAGACGTTGATGTCTCCGGTCCAGCCCAGGCGCTCGTCACGGGCCGGGGTGTCGGTCGGGATCGACAGGAAGTTGCCGCGCTGTCCCCACGAGATGTTGCTCTGGAGCTGGTTGAGCATCGCGTTGGAGGTCGTCAGCGTTCCGGTCGCCTTGAGGTCGGAACCCCAGACGACGCCGGTGACGTCGCCGAGCGCGGGTGCGCTCTTGATGTGGGAGATCTCGAGGTAGCGGTAGCCGTGCTGGGTGAACTTCGGTTCATAGACGACCGTGCCGGTCGCGCTGAACGTGTAGTAGTCGGTGACCTTCGCCGCGCGGAGATTGGCGGTGTAGAGGCTCCCGTCCTTGTTCAGGACCTCGCCGTAGCGGATCTTGACGGTCTGTCCCGCGACACCCTGGAGGCGCATCCGGGCGACGCCGACCATGTTCTGGCCGAGGTCGTAGATGTAGGTGTCGGCGGCGGGACTGGTCCGCGTCAGCGCCGGAAGCTCGCCGGTCACGCGCACGGGCTCATCGGGCTGGGCCACGAGCTTGGCGGTGTCGGAGGCGCCGATCGTGACGGGGTTCCACGCCGCGTCGTCGTAGTCGGGGCGGTCCCAGCCGGGCTGTTCGGCCCGCGCGTCGTACGTCTCGCCGTCGATGTTGTCGGCGGCCGCGTAGGGACCCGAGTGGCTCTTCCACGTGCTGTCGGTCTTGACGATCTGGTGCGTTCCGTCGGTGTAGTCGATGCGCACCTGCGCGATCAGGCCGACGGAGTTGCCGAACATGCCGGGGCCCCACATGCCGACCTTGCCGGCCCACCAGCCGTCACCGAGCTCCGCGCCGATCGCGTTCCGGCCGTTGCCGACCTGGTCGGTGATGTCATAGGTCTGGTACTGGACGCGCTTGCGGTAGTCGGTGTCGCCGGGGGCCAGGAACTGGTCGCCGACCTTCTTGCCGTTGAGCTCCAGCTCGTAGGTGCCGTGCGCCGAGGCGTACACCCGGGCCCGCGCGACCGTCTTGCCGGGTTCGGTGGTGAACTCCTTGCGCAGCAGCGGCAGATTGCTGTCGCTGGTCCGCAGGATCACGTCGAGCTTCTTCTCCACGAGCAGCCCGTCCGGCGTCAGGGCGCCGCCGGTGAACGGGTTCTCGGTCCCGGAGAAGTCGGTCCGGAACAGTACGTCACCGGCCTTCGAGGTGACCTTGACGGCGTGGATGTGCGCGGCCTCCGGTCCCTCGTTGGCGAGGTCCTGGCGGAAACCGATGAAGCCCTTGGCGAAGGTGGTGTCGGTCCGGCTGTCGATCTGGGCGCCGTCGAGCTTCGTGGTGATCGTCGGGCCGTCCACGGTGAGCGACAGGCGGTGCGTGCCGGTGAGCAGTTGGGCGGACGTCAGCGTCGTGATCGGGATGTTCCCGAGCAGGGAGAAGCCGCCGTTGACCTTCTTGTGCGGCCGGAACTTCGGGACTCCGGTCCCGTCCGCGGTGCTGATCTGCCACATGTACGCGTTGCCGGTGTCCGACGCGCGCAGGTAGACGCCCAGCGCCAGGTTGTCGAGGGTGAAGTCGATGTCCGTGGTGTAGTCGTTCCACTTGTCGATCTCACCGCCGGCGGACTTGCCGATCCAGTCGCCGGTCCACTCGGCCGCGTCGAGGATGCCGGTCTCGAACCAGCCGGGAGCGCTCCAGTCGCTGGCCCGGCCGTCTCCGTCCCAGACCCTGGCCTGCCAGTAGTAGCGGGTCTGCGAGGTCAACTTCGGCCCGCCGTACCGCACATCGAGCTGGTCGCTCGACGCGACCTTCCCCGAGGACCACACGTCGTCGGCGGCAGCGCTGGTGCCGACCCGGACCTCGTACGCCGTCTGCACCACGCCACGGGCGCTCGACGTCGACTTCCAACTGAACGTCGGGGCGTCGCCCGCGATGCCGAGCGGGTTGGTCCGGGCATTCGTCTGAAGAGCGCCGACCGTGAGGCCGTTCCCCTGCGCCGCGGCGGCCGCCGGGTCGGCGGCCAGGAAGGCGACGGCAAGCATGACGAGCGCCGCGAGCAGAGCGATCAGGCGTCGCCCTCCGGACGCGGCGGGTGGAGCGGGAAGTCCGGCAACTGGTCTGGCAGGCGTCATGTCGACGGGCCTTTCGTGGCAAGTTCGTGGCAAGAGAAAGCCCTCGCGGCTCTCGCCACGAGGTGAAACGTTCCAAAAATGATGTGACGGCTGTCTCATGTCAAGAGTTTGGACAAGATCAGCACGCGCTTGACCGTGCCAAGGTGCGCGACCGCACCACCTGACACACGTTCATCGCCGATTGAAACGACACACAATTGAGCTGGACCAGCGGCGCGAGGCGTTTCCCGGAGGGCCGGGCGACGGAGCGGGGCGCGAGGTCTCAGTAGGGAATCGCGAAGACGCGGTCGCGGGTCCGGCTCGCGACGCCGTCGGGGAGGACGAGGCGTTTGAGGAAGTCCGTGTCCCCGGTGTCCAGGCACCATTGGAGCAGCGTCGCGCGCAGCCGTTCGCGCAGGGCGTCGTGGCTCTCCTCCACCGCCAGGTTCCGGGTCTCGCCCGGATCGGCGCGCAGATCGTGGAGTTGTTCGCGCCAGCGGCCCCAGCTGTAGACCGTGTATTTGTGGCGTGCGGTGATCAGTGAGCGCCCGCGCGTCAGGGGCGGGTCCGGACGTTCGAAGAGCGTCTCGACCACGATGTGGTCGTGGCCGCAGGGTACTTCGGGGGCGGCCAGGAGGTTCCTGCCGCGCAGTCCGGGCGGGGCCGGGACCCCCGCCGCGGCGCACAGGGTGGGGAGCAGGTCCAGACCGACGGAGACCAGCGCGTCGCTCACCCCGCCGCTGCCGCGACCGCCCGGCGGCCGGATGACGAGCGGGACCCTGACGGCTTCCTCGAAGAGCGCGGTCTTCTGGTTCCACGCGTGGGCCGCGTCGCCGTCGCCGTGGTCGCTGGTGAACACCACCAGGGTGTTGTCGGCCGCGCCCGTGGAGTGCAGCGCGTCGAGCACGGTGCCCAGTGCCGCGTCGGCCCGCTCGACCAGGCGGGCGTAGGTGTGACGGTACCGCCGCCAGTCGTCGGGGGTGTAGCCGGCGGTCCCGTACACCGCGGCCTGGACGGCCTGTTCGTGCCGGATGGCCTCGGGTTCGTAGGGATGACGGCCGAAGTTCGACGGGAGCGGCGGGGCTCGGCGTACCGGAACCGCGGGCACGTCCCCGTACGGCATGGGCTGGTCCCTGGCGTACTCGCAGACGGTGTGCGGATCGTCGAAGGAGGCGACCAGGGCGAAGGGCCGGTCGCCGGGCACGCGGGAGGTGAGCCAGCGCGCGCAGGCGTCGGCCAGACCGGCGTCGCCGAACGGGCGCAGCACGGTGAAGCCGTCCTCGGGCGTCGCGCTCGCAGTCCGCGCGTGCCACTTGCCCGCGTAGAGGGTGTCGTAGCCGGCGGCCCTGAGCAGGTGGCCGAGGCTGTCGGGACGACGGCCCGGATCGCTGCCGGGGGCGGAGGAGGCCGGGGCATTGCCGTTGACGCCCAGTTCGTGCGGGTACCGCCCGGTCAGCAGGCTGCCGCGCGCCGGGACGCACAGCGGGAAGGTGGTGTAGGCACGGTCGAAACGGGTGCCCTGCGCGGCGAGGCGGTCCACGTGCGGTGTCGCGACATGACCGGCGCCTGCGCAGCCGAGCATGTGCGCCGCGTGCTGGTCGGTCAGCAGCACGAGGATGTTGGGGCGTTCGGCCCCGGCGGGGGCCTTCATCGCGCGGCGCCACGGGACGCCTGACCGGGGTCCTCCGTCTGCTTCCGCGCTCGCGCCGTCCACGCCGCCAGGGCCGACCGGCCCGGCCACGGATCGCCGGTGCGGTCCAGTTCGCCGGTCAGCGCCGCCGCGAGGGCGACCGCCTGGGCGGACCGGTCCGCGACGACGTCCGTGCGCTCATAGGGGTCCGCCGCGAGGTCGAACAGCCGTACCGTGATCGTGCCTTCGGGTCCGTACGCGGCCACCAGCTTGTGCGTGCGGGTGCGCAGGCCGCGGATGTCGGGGTCGCCGGGCCCGGCCGCGGGTCCCAGATACAGCGCAGCCCCTGGCCGTACGGCGCCCCGGTCGCCGGGCGGTGCGAGCAGCGCCCCGGACAGGTCGCGCCCCTGCGTGCCCTCGACGATCGCGTCCGCCACGCCGAGCAGGCCCAGAACGGTGGGCGCGACATCGGGTGAACTCAGCAGCAGGTCGTCGCGGCCGGGCGGGACGTGGCCGGGCCGGGAGACCAGGAACGGCACGCGCATCGACTCCTCGTAGGGCACGTTCTTGTACATCAGACCGTGGCTGCCCAGTTGCATGCCGTGGTCCGAGGTGAACACCACGAATGTGTCGCCGGTCAGCCGGTGCTCGTCCAGGGCGGCGAGCACCCGGCCGATCTGGTGGTCCACGCCGGTGACCGCGGCGTAGTAGGAGGGCGCGGCGCGTGCGGCCTCGGCGGCCTCCGGACGGTCCCAGTCGACGTTCGGCCGGGTCAGCAGTTCCCGCGCTGACCGTGTCGAGTAGCCGTCCAGGTACCGCTGCGGCACCTGGTCGAAGGGCTGGTGCGGCGGGTTGTAGGACAGCACGAGGGCGAACGGCGTGCCGCCGCGGTGGTAGTCGCGTGCCGCGCCGTCGAGGAAGGACAGGGCGACATCGGTCTCGTGCTCGGCCGACCACTGGTCGACCCTGACCGGGGCCTCGCGGGGCGCGTCGCCGGTCCAGTAATGGGGCCGGGCGTGGTCGTCGCAGCAGCCGTGGGAGTACCAGAAGCCGAAGCCGTGCCTGCGGTCAGGCGCGGTGTACGCGTCCCAGACCCGGCCGTCCTCGCGGACGCCTTCCCCGGCCGCCGCGTCCGCCGGCACCGGGGCCTCCAGATGCCACTTGCCGATGTAGCCGAGCGCGTACCCCTCGTCGGCGAGGACGTCCGACCAGCACCGTGTTTCCGGCCGCAGCCCCACGCCGAGTTCGGCGGTCGCGGAGTTGACGTTGAGGTGGACGCCGTTGCCGTACGGGTAGCGTCCGGTCATCAGCATCGCCCGACAGGGGCTGCACACCGGGTAGTTGCTCACCGCCTGCGTCAGCACCCTGGATTTTTCGGCCAGTTCGTCGAGGGCCGGGGTGCGGACCGGGTCCTCGCCCAGGAAGCCGAGGCAGCCGGCCCGCCACTGGTCGGCGATCACCAGGACGAGATTGGGGCGCCGTACGGAACCGTCCTCCCCCGGTGTCATTTGCCCATCCCCAGGGTGAGACCTTCGGTGAGCCGCCGTCCCAGCCAGATGTAGACGACCAGCATGGGCAGGACGACGATGCACAGCCCGGCGAACAGGCCGCCCCAGTCGGCGCCGCTGTACGTCTGCTGCTGCACGAAGGAGATCAGCGCGATCGGCAGCGTGTAGTTGTCGGTGGACTGGAGCAGGGTCAGGGCGAGCAGCGTCTCGTTCCAGTGCGCGATGACCTGGAGAACGAACGCGGTGACGATGCCGCCGCGGGCGACGGGCAGCATGATCCGCCAGAAGGTGGCGGCCGGGGAGACCCCGTCCAGGGCCGCGGCCTCCTCCAACTCCTTCGGCAGCGAACGGAAGAAGCCGGTCAGCAGGAAGACGGTGAAGGGCAGCGAGACGCCGATGTAGACCAGATTGAGGCCGAGCAGGCTGTCGGTGAGGTAGACGCGGTTGAGCATGACGAACAGCGGGATGAGGATCACCTGCACCGGCACACCGAGGCCGAGCACGAAGAACAGCGTGAGTCCGCGGCTCAGTCGGGTGTCCTGCCGTGACAGGTAGTACCCGGCGGGCGCGGCGACGGCGACGGTCAGCACCGAGGAGATCCCGGTGACCACCACCGAGTTGAACGCCGCCCGCCCGAATCCGCTGACCGTCCAGGCGTGCACGAAATTGTGCGCGGACAGCGAGTGCGGCAGACCCCACGGCGAGGAGAGGATGGACCGGGTGTCGCGGAACGACTGGAGCACCAGCCAGACCAGTCCGGCGACGTTGGCGGCGACGAACAGCCAGGTCACGGCCACGCCCGCGGTGCGCAGCGGGCTGCGTCCGCCGAGCGGTGTCCGGCCGCGCGGCCCGGCCGGCCGTCTGACCTGCAAGAGGGAACTCATGGGGTACGCGCCTTTCAGAACTCGACGGCTTCCCTGCGCATCAGGCGCCGCAACAGCACGACGAGCACGGTGACCAGCAGGAGGGAGAGGATCGCCGACGCCGTGGCCGCCCCGTAGGAGGGCACCGAGTCGCCGGAGAAGGCGGTGGCGTAGGTGTAGACGGCGGAGGTCCAGGTCTTGGTGGGCGGGATGCCGTTGCCGCTGCTGCCGCCGAAGATCCAGACGATCTCGAAGATCTTCACCGAGGAGATCGTCCACAGGACCGCGCAGACTCCGAAGACGTCCCAGGTCAGCGGGAGGACGACGTAGCGGAGCCGCTGGAGGGCGCCGGCGCCGGCCAGCGCGCAGTCCTCGTAGTAGCTGACCGGGATGCGGTCGACACCGGCCATCAGGATGGTGGTGAAGTAACCGGTCGTCATCCAGGTCATCGTGACCATGATGAGCGGGAACATGTTGTCCTGGGACAGCCACTGCGGCGGGGAGTGGATGCCGAGGTGGGCGAGCAGGGAGTTGGCCAGGCCGTCGGGGTTGAAGATGAATCCGACCAGGACTCCGTAGACCAGGGCGTTGACCAGGTGCGGGAAGAAGATGATCGACCGGACGACCTTGCGGCCCGCCATGTCCCGCAGGATCAGGGTCAGGGCGAAGCTGATCGCGAAGACCGCGATGCCGACGAGGAAGAGCAGCTTGAGGGTGTTGCCGAGCGACTCCATGAACAGGTCGTCGTGGAAGAGCCGGGTGTAGTTGCGCAGTCCCGCCCAGGTCATGGGCCCGGAGCCGGCCCAGTTGTGCAGGCTGATCCAGACCGCGCCGCCGATCGGCGCCACGAAGACCACGGTGTAGAGCAGCAGGGCCGGGCCGACGAACGGCACGAAGAGCCGCCGTCGCTGCCGGGCGAGCGTTCCGCCCGCCGCGGTGCCGCCCGGACGCGCCCGCTCGGGCCGCACCGGTCCTGGCTCCTGGCCGGTCGCGGAGTCGGCGGCCGGGCCGGTGTCGGGACCGGCCGGTGCGGTCCTGATCACTGCGGCTGGTCCTTCCAGTACGTGGCCTGGGCCCCCTGCATCTGGTGCACGAACTCCTCGGCGGAGATCTTGCCGAAGAAGAGTTCGTCGTCCTTGGCCCAGAACAGCTTCTCGTTGTAGCCGGGGAAGGCCACGCCGTCGTTCTGCTGGTGGAAGGAGTCCGCCTGGTCCAGTGCCTTCTTCACGTCGGCCATCTCGGGCGAGGTGGCCGCGTCCGCGCGGACCGGGATGACCTTGGCCTGCCGGCCCATCGCGTCCTGGTACTTCTTGCCGAGCAGGAAGGCGGCGAACCGCTGCGCGTCCTTGGCGTCGTCGGCCTTCTTCGGTACGGCGAAGCCCACGAAGTCGGCGCGCATGCTGGAGTGACCGGCGGCGGTGACCGGGAAGGGGAAGGCCGCGTACGCGAAGCCCTTGGCCGCGTAGGTGGCGGACTCGGTGGGCAGCCACGAGCCGTTGAACATCAGCTCGGCCTTGCCGTTCGCCCACTTCTGCTGCTCGGCGGGCCACTTGCTCGCCTTGTAGCCGTCGATCAGGTAGCCGCCGCGGACGAGTTGCTCGACCTTCTTGGCGGCGTCCAGCACGGCCGGGTCGAGCCACGCCTTGCCGGTCCGGTCGGAGGCGACCTTCTTGAGCCCGCCGGGTCCGAGGTTGCGGACGATCAGGGTGGACATGAACGCGGCGTTGTAGCCGGTCACGTCGCCGTCCGCGGCGAGCGGGGTCCGGCCGTCCTTCTTGATCCGGTCGAGCAGGGCGATGAACTCGTCCCAGGTGCGGGGCGGGTCGCGTCTCAGCTCGGGGTGGGCCGCGGCGTCGTACCAGACGGCGTCGGAGGTGATGCTGTACGGCACCATCCAGGGCCGGCCCGCCGCGTCGTCGATGTCGATGGTCTTGAGGTACTTGGCCGGGATCAGCTTGCCCGCGGTGGAGCCGTCGACCTCGGTGTCGAAGGCCGAGGTCAGGCCGAGCGACTGCTGGGTGGCCACCAGCGCGGGGACGAGCTTCACATAGGGACCGTCGACCAGGTCGGGCACATTGTTGGTGTTCAGCGCGGGCACCAGCTTCTGCAGGTTGTTCCGCCCCTGCCACTGGACCTTGACCTTGATGCCGGTCTGCTTCTCGAAGTCGGTGACGGCCAGGGCGAGCACCTTCTGCTGCGGCTCGCCCTCCTTCCACATCGACCAGTAGGTGAACTGCCGGGACGAGCCCGACGAGGAGGTGGCGCCCGAGCACGCCGTCGCGGCGCACAGGAGGACGCCCACGGCGCCCAGCGCGACCGGGAGCTGCCAGCGATGACCTGAGATATGCGTGCCCATACTTCCCGCCTCTGGATGAGGGCAGTGGATGACTGCTCTGTGCGGCCCACTGTCACGAGCGCGGAAGAGAGCATTCAAGACGTATTGCGTCCCGAATCCGCTTGGTAGTCGGCGGATGCTCCGCCGTCACCGGAGAAGTCCGCCGGTCCGTCATGAAGCCGTCCCTGATTAGTCCTTTATTGCTCTCCTGCCGGGCGCGACAATCGGAGCGGACCACGCTCGGCGACACTCCAGCAGAGGGACGACATGGCCGATTCATCCCGTTCCGGTGGCAGCCGCCGCAGGACCGGCTCGGTGCGGGACACCGCCGCGCGCAACCTCAAGTTCCAGTCGCTCGCGGCGGAACTGCGCCGCGGCATCCTGGCCGGCGACTGGCCCACCGGCGCGAAGCTGCCGACCGAGAGCGGGCTGTCCCAGGAGACCGGCCTGTCGCTGACCACGGTGCGGCGCGCCTTCGACCTGCTGGTCGAAGAGGGTCTGGTGGTACGGCGGCAGGGCTCGGGCAGCTTCGTGGCGAGTCCCCGGCAGCAGGCGCCGCGCACCCGGCGGACCGTGGGCGTGCTCGTCCCCGACACCAAGCTGTACTACCCCCGGGTGCTCCAGGGCATCGAGGAGGCGCTGTCCGCGGCCGGTGTCGGCCTGCAACTCGCCACGTACCACTACGACCGCGCCGAGGAGGACCGCGACCTGGACTTCCTGCTGGAGTCCGGCGTCGACGGGCTGCTGCTGGTGCCCACCTTGACCGGGATCGAGAACCCCGGGGTCCGGGCCGGTGAGCTGATGTCGCTGCCGGTGCCCGCGGTCCTGCTGGAGCGGCGGCTCATCGACGCGGGTCCCGGTGACCGTACCGAGCACGTCTGCTCCGACCATCTGGGCGGCGCGTACGACGCGGTGCTGCACCTGCACCGGCTGGGGCACGAGCGGATCGCGCTGATCACCCGCAGCCGCAATCCGACCGGGGTCGCCGTCGCGCTGGGTTTCCGGCGGGCGATGGACGACCTCGGGCTGTCGGGGAGCTTCCGCCACGAAGCCGAGAAGGCGCAGTGGACCGCCGCGCTGGCGGACCGGATGATCGCCGACCTGATGGAGTCCAGGACGACCGCGGCCCTGGTCTTCGGCGACCGGGAGGCGATTTTGCTGGAGGCCGCCGCCCGACGTCACGGCACGCAGATCCCGGGGCAGTTGGCCCTGGTCTCGTACGACGACGAGACCGCGGACATAGCGGAGGTGCCGCTCACCGCGGTCTCCCCGCCGAAGTACCGGGTCGGCCGGATGGCGGCCGAGGTGCTGCTGCGCCGGCTCTCCGAGGGCGACGCCTGTCCCCTGCACCAAGTGCTGCTCCGCCCGCGGATCGTCGTGCGCGCCTCCTGCGGGGCCGCCGCGCTCCGCGCGGAGCCGCGACCGCTCCCCGAGATGTCCTGAATCCCACCGACAAGGAGTTCCATGCGTATCGGACTGATCGGCGCGGGCGCGGTCGCGGACCTGCACGCCCTGGCCGCGGACCGGATCGCGGACACCCGCCTGACGGCGGTCTGTGACCTGGAGGAATCGGCGGCCCGCCGGGTCGCCGCGCCGCACGGGGCCGCGACCTTCACCGACTACCGCGACCTGCTCGCCTGCCGCTCGGTCGACGCGGTCATCGTCAACACCCCGCACGCGCTCCACAGCCGGATGGTCCTGGACGCCGCCGCGCACGGCCTGCATGTGCTGGTGGAGAAGCCGATGGCCACCACCCTCGACGACTGCGACGCGATGGCCGCGGCCTGCGCGCAGGCCGGGGTCACCCTGGCAGTCGGGCACATCCAGCACTTCCTGCCCGACAAGTGCGCCGCCGAGCGGGCGATCGCCGACGGTGTGCTGGGCGCGCCGCTGGCCGTGCACGACTACCGCAGCACGGACTACCGGCCCGGCACCCGCTCCCCCTGGTTCTTCTCCCGTGAACTGGCGGGCGGCGGCGCGCTGATGAACATCGGCGCCCACTGCCTGGACCGGTCGGTCTGGCTGGGCGGCGCGCCCGCGGTCTCGCTGACCGCCGCCGTCACCGAGCGGTTCGGCGCGCCCGTCGAGACCGACGGCACCGTCGCGCTGCGGCTCGCCAACGGCGGGCTGGCCGGTGTCTCGGTGATCTCCGACCCGCCCCACAAGGTCGACGAGCTGACCGTGGTGTGCGAACGCGGTTCGGTGGTCGCCGACCCGCGGGCGGGAACGTTTCTGCGCATCGACGGCCGCACCCGGCAGATCCACACCCCGAGTGGTACGGACATCCCGGACGCCTTCCGGGAGCAGCTCGCCGACTTCGTCGCGGCCGTCGGCGGCGCCGCCCCCCGGGTCACCCCGGAACACGGCCGCCACATCGTGGAACTCGTCCTGGCGTCGTACGCCTCGGCCGCGACCGGAGAGCCGGTCGGGCTGGGCGCCGCGCAGAGCGTCTGACGCCGACGCCCGGAAGGGCCGGTGCCCGGGAGGAAACCCCCGGCACCGGCCCTTCCCGTCGCCCGCTCATCCGCCGCCCGGCGCCTTCACGCGGACCGCAGCCGGATCTGTACCCCCAGGCCGAGGTGGCACCGGACGTCCACCGAGGTCAGGCCGCCGTGCACGACGGTGCGGACCTCGGTGTGGGGCTCGGCGGTCCGCCAGGCGCCACGCAGGACCAGCCGCAGCCGGTGGGTGCCGCCCCGGCTGTCCCGCCAGGGCCTGGTGAACGGGCTGAGCACGCCGACGAACGCGCCGTTCCGGTCGTACTGGTCCCGGTCCCGGCCCTCGTACAGGCGCAGGTCCGGATCGGTGACGGACAGCACGAGGCCGCCCGAGTCCGGGCGCGCGAGCAGCAGCGAGGGCGTGTCCACCGCCGTGATCGGGCCGCCCGCCGCCAGGGTGCGCTGCGGCTCGAAGACGGCGTACGCGGTGATCCCGGTGGCCCGGTCGTGCACGACGTGCGCGCCGTCGTCATGGCGCAGCACCGAGTACGGCGCGATCGTCGGGTCGGCCATCCGCGCCGCGAAGTCCCTCATGTCCTCCGGTGTGGCGTCCACGATCAGGGCGTAGGCGTAACGGCCGCCGCGCGGCGCGCTCCCGTGGTCGAGCCACGCGGTGGCGAAGTCGGCGGTACCGGGTGTGCCCGTGCTCTGGTCGGGAGCGGTCTGGGAGGCGCGGGTCAGGGCGAGCCGCTGGCCCGGCGGTATCCAGTAGCCGTTGCCGACCGGGTCGATCAGCCACGTCGGGTCGGACGGCGTGCGGTCGACGGCGTAGGGGAAGTCGGCGACCGCGCCCAGGGCGCTGTGGATCACCGGCTCCGAGGGCTCGGCCAGGTGGCACTGGAAGAGCGTGGTCCGCGTCGGGTGGACGGAGTCGTCGTTGCGGATGCCGGAGCCGAGGGCGATGACCCGCTCGTCGAAGAGGAACACCGATTTGCGTGCCCGGTGCGAGGGGTTGAAGACGGGGTGTTCGCGCAGGTCGATCGCGAAGACGGCGTGCCGGTCGTCGATGGTACCCGCGCCGCCGAACCGCGACTCGGTGAGCGGCATCTGCTCGATCGCGCCCGCGAGGTTGGACCGCAGCTCTTCGTAGGGCAGGCGGATGGCCGTGGTGCCCGGCCACTGGTTCCAGTCCCAGCCGGGCTGCCGGAATCCGCTGGCCAGGTTGTCGACCGGGTCGCCGCGGCCGAGGACCTGGATCTGGCCGTAGGTGGTGTACCGCCCGTAGAGGTTGTCGGTGGCGTAGATCTCGGTGCTCCACAGGTAGCGGTTGTGGCCGCGGACCGCGACCAGCCAGTTGTCGCGTCGGTGGAGGGCCAGCGCGCTGTGGTTCATCGCCCAACTGCCCGTCGGCGCGGCTTCCGCCGTGACGCCCGCGGCGGCCAACCGCTGGGCCAGCGCCTTCTGTACGGAACTCGGCTTGGCGGGCAGCAGGCGCAGGAACGCGGCGCCCACCTCGGGGTCCAGCTCCCGCGAGCCGTCCGGGGACCCGGCGGTGGTGAGCGACTGGTAGGGCGGCAGGGCGAGCGCGGTCAGACCGGTGGGGTGGCGGGCGGCCAGCGACAGCGGCCAGTCGGAGGCGTTGGCGTAGACGCGCATCCGCAGCAACGCGTCCTTGTAGCGGCCGTGTGCCGCCTCCCCGACCCGGAAGGCGGTGCCGCTGAGGATGTCGACGGTCGGGGCCGACCCCTTGTAGCCGTCGCGGGCGTAGTCCGGGTACATGCCCAGGTGGTGGAAGACGGAGCCGTCGGCCTTGAAGCCGTCCATGATGCCGGGCGAGACGGTCAGGGCGGCGTCCAGCCAGCGCCGCAGCGCGTGCAGGTGCGCCACTTGCCCGGCCGGGGTCGGCATGAGCAGGGCGGTGCCGAGCAGGCCCTGGAGGTTGGTGTTGAGGATGTCGAAGATGCCGCCGTAGGACTCGGCGTCGCCGAAGTCCTGGAGCAGTCGGCCGAGTCCGGTGAACCAGGCCAGGTCCTCCCGGACACCGTCCAGCAGCCCCCGCTCGGCCAGGGCGTCACGGATCAGGTGGACGGAGTCGTAGAAGCCGCGGAACTGGTAGCCGAGGTGGTGGATCGTGCCCTGGCAGCTCCCCGCCGCCCAGCCCTGTTCGCGGAGGTGGTCCAGGATCCGTACGTACAGATCGGTGAGCCGGGTCCGGTGCGCGTCGTGCGACGCGGCGTCGTACGCGCAGGCGATCTGGTACATCAGGTCGGTGACCTGGCGCAGCGGGCTGCCGGCGACGAACGCGTTGAGCGCGGCGGCGATCCGCGGCGGGTAGATCTCCGTCTGGTAGGAGTCGACGGCCCGGCCCGGCGCCCGCTCACCGGGGTACGGCACACCGAGGCCGTCGGTCGCGGCGGCCAGCGCCGCCACCGCCGCGTCGTCCACCGTGAGGGACTTGCGCAGGACCGCGTGATAGCGCCGGGTCACCTCGGCGAGCGAGGCGCTCTCCCCCGCTGTGGGCTCGGGTTCCGGCAGCGGGTGCGCGGCGAGCCGGTCGGCGTACGAGAGCAGGGCCAGCCAATGGGCGTTGGCGGCCCGGTCGCCCTCGCGGTTGACGAACGGCACCTGCCGGTCACGGGTGGGGTGGTCGGGGCGCAGTTCGGTGTTGACGATGAGCTGGTCGAGGTGGAGGGTGCCCGCGCCGGAGCGCCGGGGCGCGACGAACCGCAGGGTGTCCATGCCCGCGCGCGGCTTTCCCGACAGGTCGTACCCGTAGCGGATCCACACGGTCCGCCAGCCGGTGAAGCCGAGGTGGATCTCGCACCACGCGTCGGCGCGCCGGCCGCGCCCGAACTCCACCCGGAGCACGTCGTCGAGGGCCCGGTCGTTGTGGATCCACACGGCGAAGGTGTCGACCGTCCCCATGGTCGCCTGGTCGTCGCCGTCGCGATACGCGTCGGGTGCGTAGCGCAGCGGGGTACGGATCTCCAGTTCGGCGCCCGGCCGGTAGTCCCAGCGCAGGGAGTGCGGGCCGATCCGGGCGGTGGCGGCGCTGATGCTCACCCGCGAGCCGGGTCCGGTGCGCAGGTGCTCGGGTATCCGGGTCTCGAAGAGGAACACCGGCGGGTCGAGGGCGAGTGCCTGGTCCTCGACGGTCGGCGCGTCCGCGGCCTGCCCCGGGGGGCCGGCCGCGGCGCCGTTCGCCGCCGGGCTGTCGGCCGCCGCCGGTGCGGCCGCGACGGGCAGCGCGGCGGCGGCCGATCCGAGTGCGGCGCCGATCAGCGCCGTGCGTCGCGTGAATCCTTGGGGCTGCTCTGGCATGGTCTGTCCTCCGGTACTCCCTCGCCGGGTTCCCGTGAGGGGAGGGGTTCGCCTGCATCACAGCGGCCGGGGACAGAACGATTCAAGAAGGACTGAACGGCGGATGCGGCGGTTGCCACTCGGGGTCGTCGAAGGCGCCGAGCGGGTCCGCGTCCGGAGCGTCGGCGCCGCCCCGTCCGGCGTCCAGCGGCGCGCGCTGCCCGGCTCCGGTGACCGGCAGGCGGCTGCCGTCCCGCGCCGGGTCCCCGTGTTCCGTGAACCACGCGTCGAGCCGGCGCCGCAGGTCGCCGACGCGTTCGCGGTGCGCCGGGTCGGCGACGAGGTTGACGCGCTCGCCCGGATCGGCGGCCAGGTCGTACAGCTCGTGCGGACCGTGCGGGTACCGGTGGACGTACTTCCACTCGGCGGTCCTGATCATCCGGACGGGACCGTACTCGTCGTAGACGACCACGGGCCGGGGCGGCGGCGGCTGGCTCGGCCGGCCGGTCAGCAGCAGTGGCGCGAAGGATCTGCCGGGTCCGGTCTCGAACGGTTCCGCGTCCAGCCCGGCGCACTCCAGCAGCGTGGCGGCGAAGTCGTACGCCGACAGCAGTTCGTGGCGCACCGAGCCCGCGCTGATCCGGCCGGGCTGCGCGATGATCGCCGGGACCTTGACCGAACTGTCGTACATGTTCTGCGGAAAGGTGCCGTTGCCCTTGCCCCAGATGCCGTGGTGGCCGCAGTTGAAGCCGTTGTCGCTGGAGAACACCACCAGCGTGCTGTCGGTGAGGCCCAGGTCCGCGAGGGTCCGCAGGACCTGTCCGACGGCGGTGTCCATGGCGGTGACGGAGGCGAAGTAACCGACGAGGGCGGCCCGGACGTCGGCCTCGCCGCCGACCGGTACGCCGTCGACCAGCGGCTGCCACGGGTGCGGTTCCTCCTGCGGGCAGGTGTCGAACGCGCAGTCCGCGTAGAGGCGTTCGACCTGCGGCGGGTGCTGGCCCTTCCAGGGCTTGTGCGGGGCGGTGAAGTGCAGCGAGAGGTAGAAGGGCTCCTCCCGTCCGGCCTCGCCGTTCAGGAAGTCCACCGCGTCGTCGGCCAGGACGTCGGTGAGGTATCCGGCGGCCGGTTCCCTCGTGCCGTGCCGGTACATCGGCGCGTCGTGGTAGGCGCTGCCGCCGCTCTCGTGCGCGTACCAGTGCGTGAACCCGGGGCGCGGCCGGTCGTTGGCGCCGAGGTGCCATTTGCCGGACAGCCCCAGCCGGTACCCGGCGTCGGCGAACTCGTCGGTGAACAGCCGCTGTCCGGCGAGGAAGTCCTGGCCGTCCGGGCCCGCGTGGCCGCCGGAGAGCCAGTCGTGCACCCCGTGGCGGGACGGGATCTGGCCGGTGAAGAGGCTGGCCCTGGCCGGTGAGCAGACCGGGGAGGTGCAGAAGAAGTTCTCCAGCCGGGTGCCGCTCTCGGCGAGCGCGTCGAGGGACGGGGTGAGGATCTCGTCGTTGCCCGCGCAGCCGAGGGCCCAGTGGCCCTGGTCGTCGCTGAGGATGAGCAGGACGTTCGGGCGCCGCGGGTCGTGGCTTGCCATGGTGGGTCTCCCTGGTGGGCTGATGGTGAGGTGGGTCGCGGGGCGCGGGCGGACGGGCCCGGCGGTCGGGGGCGGGCCGGTGCGGGACGGCCGGGCCCGGGTGACCGGCCGGTTCAGCCGAGGTCGTCGGCCACGCCGTCGAGGTCCGGTGCGCGGTGGCCGCCGATGTCGGCCGTGTAGCCCATCCAACTGTGGGCGGGGTCGCCGCGGCGCAGCAGTTCTCGGTAGAGCCGCCCGGTCAGCTCCCGCCTGACGTCGGCGTACGCCGGGGACCCGTGGACATTGCGCAACTCGTGCGGATCGCGGTCCAGGTCGTACAGCTCGTGCACGCTCTCCGGGTTGTGGACGAGCTTGTACCGGCGGTCCCGGATCATGCGCTGGGAGTACGGGAAGTGGTGGCCGTGGAATTCGGCGACGACCTCGGTCCGGTCCAGGACCGCGCGCGCTCCCCCGGTGTCGCCGGTCAGCAGCGGCAACAGGCTGTCTCCGTCGCAGGGTTCGGGGGCGGGCAGGCTCGCGATGTCCAGCAGGGTGGGGTTGAGGTCGGTGAGCGTGGCGAAGGCGTCCGAGACCTGGGCGGGCCCACCCGGAACCCGGGCGATGGCGGGGACGCGGTAGATGTCCTCGTACATCGCCGGGCCCTTGTCGTTCAGCCGGTGGCCGCCGGTGAACTCGCCGTGGTCCGCGGTGAAGAACACGGCGGTGTCGTCGCCCAGGCCGTACTCCTCCAGGGCGCGCAGAATCCGGCCGATCTGGTGGTCGATCATGGTGACGTAGCCCCAGTAGACGGCGATCAGCTTGCGCCAGGCGTCCGCGTCGAAGGCGTCGGCCGACCAGTATTCGCTGTAGCGGCGCTGTACGTCGGGCTTGCCCGCGAAGGTCTCGGCCATCGACTCGGGCAGCACGACATCGTCCGGGTCGTAGAGGTCGTAGTAGTGGTCGGGCACGAGATAGGGCAGATGCGGTCCGAACCAGTGGCAGGACAGCATGAACGGCCGCCCTGACGTGCGCCGGCCGGCGGCGTACCGCTCCAGCAGCGCGAGGGTGCGGTCGGTGAGGAACGCCTCGACGGTGGCCTCGACGGGCTGCCGCAGCCGACCCGCGATGAGGTGGCCCCGGCCGACGCCGTTGGCGGCGGTGCCGAAGACGGGGTCGGTCACCGCGAACGGCGGCAGGCCGCGGTCCGCCAGCCATCGCTGGTACGACGGCTGGCGTACGGGGTTGAGCGCGCCGGGCAGGTGCTCGCCGTCCAGGCCGTGGTGCTCGGGGCCGTGCTCGCGGCCGATGTGCCACTTGCCGACGTGGCCGACCTGGTAACCGGCCGCCCGCAGTTGGGGCCAGAGCAGTGGCTGGCTCTCGTTCAGCTCGTCCTGGCCGCCGGCGGCGCGCTCGGGGTTGGCGAGCAGGCCGTGCCGGAACGGGTGCAGGCCGGTGGCCAGCGACGCGCGTGCCGGTGTGCAGATCGCCGTCGGAGTGTAGAACCGGTCGAACCGCGTCCCCCGCGCCGCGAGTCCGTCCAGGGCCGGGGTCTCGACGACGGTGTTGCCGTACGCGCCGAGGGTGTCCACCCGGTGCTGGTCGGTCATCAGAAAAAGGATGTTGTGCGGGCTCACCGACCGCCGCCCCTCCGCTCCCGCCGCTCGCGGCGCTGTCGTCGCTTGGTCGGCTCCCGTGCACCGTAAGGACGGCCCGGCATTTTGGTCAACCCTCGGGACTAATCACCGGCCGATGGTCCCCGAATCCGGCGAGCACCTCACCGCCGAAGGCACTGACCAGCGCGGATGGATTAGTCCCGAAACTTGACAGAATCCACGGCGCGGTCCGATCATGCGGACATGCCAGACCGACGCGGAGCCGCACTGCACCGACTGCGCGCCGCCCACGAGGCGGCGGTGCTCGGCGAATTGCGGCGCGCGGGAGCGCTGAGCCGCGCGGAGCTGATCGAGCGGCTGGGGCTCTCCCGCACCACCTTGTTCACGATCGTCTCGGACCTGCTCGCCCGTGAGGCCGTCGTCGAGCGCCCGATGACCGCGCCGGACGGCACCTGGGCGGCGGGCTCCGGCGGCGGTACGGGGACGGCCGCCGCGACCGCATCCCCGGCGGACGGCGCCCCGGACCCGACCGCCGACACGGGCGCCCGCACCGGCACCAGGCCGCCGAGGGGTCCCGGCCGCCCGGCCATGGCGGTCTCCCTCAACCCGCGCGGCGCGCAGCTCATCGGCATCGGGCTGCTTCCGACCCGCTTGCAGATCGTGATCGCCAACCACGCCCACGAGGTCGTCGCCCGGTCCAGCACCGCGCTGCGGGCGGAGGCCGGACCTGACGAGCGGGTGGCCGCGGTCGTCGCCGCCGTCGGCGAACTGGTCGCGGAGCGCGGGGTGAGCCTCGCCCCGGTGACCGGCGTCGGCCTCGGCCTGCCGGGGCCGGTGCGGCGCCCGGACGACGAGCGTCCGCCGGACCCCGCGGACCGGGCGGCCTCCGCGGCCCGGATCGTCGCCGGGCTCGGCGACCACTTCGAGGCGCCGGTGGTCACGGACAACAACACGCGGCTGGCCGCGCTGGCCGAGATCACCTGGGGCGCGGCGCGCGGCCTGTCCGACATCGTGTATCTGCACTGGTCGCAGGGGGTCGGCGGCGGGCTCGTGGTGGACGGCCGACTGGTACGCGGCGCGCACGGCGCGGCGGGCGAGATCGGCCACACCAGTTGCGACCCGCGCGGAGCGGACTGCTACTGCGGAGGCCGCGGCTGCCTGGAGGGCGTGATCGGCATCCCCGCGCTGCTGGCCGAGTGCCGCGCCAGAGGGGCGAGCGTCCGGGACGCGCGCGAACTGGTGGCGCGGGCCGCGTCCGGCGAGCGACCGGCGGCCGACGTCGTGGCCGGGGCCGCGACGGCGGCGGGCCGTGTGCTCGCCGCGCTCGCCGCCCAGACGGACCCCGCGTGCGTGGTGATCGCCGGTGAACTCGCCGCCCTCGGCGCTCCAGTCCTCGACACGGTCCGCGCGCAGCTCACGGCGTTCTCCCTGCCGGCCGCCGCGCGGACCATCCCCGTCAGGGCCTCCACGCTCGGCGACGACGCCGCGGCCCAGGGCGCCGTCGCGATGCTGCTGCACGCGGCGGGCGAGCGGGTCGACGTCCTCGTGGACGGCGGTGCGCCGCCGCCGGGACGCCGCGGCGATCCGGCCGCTGGCGCGGGGGACGCCGGTGGTGCCCGGTGACGGCGTGCTGCGGCCCCGGCGGTCACGGCGGAACGGCCGAGGCCGGAGCCGGGACGGGATCCGAACTCACGCCTCCGCCACGGAACTTCGCCGTTCCCGACCGCCCGCGCGCGGAGGTGCTGCGCGGCATGGTCGCCGTGCCCGCAGGCCCCTATCTGATGGGCGGCGACGACGAGGACGCGTTCCCCGACGACGGCGAGGGGCCGGTGCGCGAGGTGACGGTCAGCGCCTTCCGCATCGACGCGACATGCGTCACCAACTCCCGCTTCGCCGTGTTCGTCAAGGCCACCGGCTACCGCACCCAGGCCGAACTGAGCGGCTGGTCCTACGTCTTCGGCGGCTTCGTGCCTCCGCGGGCGCGGCACGCGGTGCTTCCCGGCCGCGTGCCGGGCGCGCCGTGGTGGCGAGCTGTCTCGGGCGCCTGCTGGCGCTCGCCCGAAGGCCCCGGCACCTCGATCGGGGAGCGCGGCAACCACCCCGTGGTGCACATCTCCTGGCACGACGCCGTCGCCTACGCGGCCTGGGCGGGCAAGCGGCTGCCCACCGAGGCGGAATGGGAGAAGGCCGCACGCGGCGGACTGGTCCGGGCCCGCTTCCCCTGGGGGGACGAGCTGACCCCCAACGGGCGGCACCGCTGCAACATCTGGCGCGGCGACTTCCCGGTCCGCAACACCCGCGAGGACGGATATCTGGGCACCGCGCCCGCCAACGCCTTCACTCCCAACGGCTACGGGCTCCACAACGCCTCGGGCAATGTCTGGGAGTGGTGCGCGGACCGGTTCTCCCCCGACTGGCACGCCGCGCCCCGGCCCGAGACGCGGGTCGACCCGGTGGGTCCTCCCGACGGCGACAACCGGGTGCTGCGCGGCGGTTCGTATCTGTGCCACCACTCCTACTGCAACCGCTACCGGGTCGCCGCCCGTACCTCCAACACTCCGGACAGCACCACGGCGCACGGCGGCTTCCGGTGCGCCGTCGACGACTGACCGGCTGACCGACCGCCTTGTCGACCGACTTACCCACTGACCGACCGGCCGGAAGCGAGGGGTCGCCCCGCTTCCGGGGTACGGGCGGCCCGGAGGGCGGACAGCGGTGGTGACCGCTGTCCGCCCCTTCGGACCGTGGTGCCTCCTGTTCCGTGCGCCCGCTACCGGCAGGCGGCCGGGATCAGTAGGACGTGGTGACCGAGGCTCCGCTGAAGCCCTGGACGGCATAGAGGCTGACGTAGACGTAACCGGCCGCCGGGTTGGTGACGGTCAGGGTGTGGGCGTTGCCGCTGCCGGTGGCCTTGCTGGTGTAGCTGGCGGTCGTGGCCCACGCGGTGTTGCTGTAGTAGAGGTCGGCGTTGCCGGTCCCGCCGGCCGAGGTGATCTTCAGGGTCGTGGTGCCCGCGGGCAGGTAGAGGTACAGGTAGGCGTAGTCGCCGGTGGGCGCCGACAGATTGCCGCGCTTGCAGTTCTTGCCGAGCTGGTTGACGTCGGCGCCGGTGCACTCGGGCGCCGTGCCGCCGCCGCTGCCGACCGTGACCGTCTGCGACGTGGTGTTGGTGGCGCCGCCGTTGTCGGTGACGGTCAGTGTCACGGTGTACGTGCCCGCGGCCGTGTACGTCCTGGACGGGTTGGCGGCGGTGGAGGTGGTGCCGTCACCGAAGTTCCAGGCGCGGGAGGCGATGGTGCCGTCGCTGTCCGTCGACCTGTCGGTGAAGGCGGCGGTCAGATTGCTGACGGCCGAGGTGAAGGCGGCCGTGGGCGCCTGGTTGCCGGGCGGGTTGCCGCCGCCGATGCTGCCGCAGTTCCCCACCGCGCACTTGGTGAGCCAGGCGTCCCAGTCACTGTTGTAGCGCGTGCCGATGGTGCTGGTGAGCAGGGTCTGCGCGGCGGCGTAGTTGCCACTGCGGTAGTCGGCGAGCAGCGCGGTGACGTCCGCCGGGTGCGACTGGAGCATGTAACGCACCGCGAGGTAACCCCAGTTGTAGACCAGGGTCTGGCCCGAGTCGTAGGTGTTGCCGAAGATCGACCGCAGGGTGTAGCCGTGCGTCGCGGCCTGGTTCTGCGCGTCGGTGTAGACCACGTTGCGGTAGGAGTAGGAGACGTACTCGGCGAAGCCCTCGATCCACCAGATGGTGGTCGGCGTGGCGGTGCTGGCGGTGAAGTCGCCGTAGGTGTCGAACCGGCCGTCGAGGTAGTGCGTGTACTCGTGGTTCAGGTTCCAGATCTGGAAGTCCGGGCGCACCCACTCGGCCTCGTAGGCGATGAAGCGGGGCTGGTTTCCGGCCGCGGCCGGGTCGCCCTCCAGGTACATGCCGCCGTTGTTGGTGTCGATGCCGTACATGGCCCCGGCGTATGTCTGGTAGTCGGTGCTGGAGTTGAAGACCACCACCTCGATGGTGGAGTTGTTGTCGTTGGCGACGGGCCCGCTGTCGTGGACGAGGCCGTGGAAGTACGCGTCCTGGGCGCGCAGGCTGGCGCAGGAGGAGCTGAGCTGAGCGGCCGTCATGTCCTGGGCCAGGATGCGGATGCTGGAACTGCACGTGTAGTTGGACGTGAGCACCGAGCTCTTGAGCCGGTCGGCGAGGTTGCACGTGTCGTAGTACGAGCAGTTCGACGCGTCGTAGTAGCTGGTCATCTCGGCCAGGCCGACCCACAGGGCCGCGGTGGGTCCGGTGATGGCGGTCCGGCTGAGCAGCGCGGCCACCAACGGGCTGGCCTTGGCGCGCAGGGCCGACTCCTGGAGGAACCGGCCCAGTTCACGCCCGGCGTTGGACGTCAGGTACGCCTGGTCGGTGCTCAGCAGCGCCAGGTGCGAGCCGGCGAAGTTGTACAGCGTGTCCAGCACACTCGGGTCGGCCACGACGGCCGCGACGAAGTCCGGGAACTGGTGGCCGCGGAACAGCACGGTGTAGACGTTGTTGACGGCGTTGAGCATGTACCAGGACGCGTCGTACGAGCTGTTGTAGCCGTTCAGCAGCCGCTTGACGACGTACAGGTAGCGGGCGTCCTGCTCGGAGCTGTCGATCAGGGTGACGGCCTCGGCGAGGGCCTCGCCGTTGGCGTCGGTGACGTCGCCGGAGTGGGCGCTGGCGAAGAAGGCGTCCAGGGCGCTGCGGATGGCCGTGACCATGGCGGTGCCGTAACTGCCGACCGCCGAGGAGTTGTAGTACTGGACGTAGTAGCCCGCCCGCAGGTAGAGCACGAGCTGCGGCATGCCGGTGCTGCTGTCACCGGGGTAGGCGGCCGAGCCGTCGCGCATGGCGTAGGCGACGGTGGTCATCTGCGCCTCGCGGAAGGCGTTGTAGGCGTCGGTGCCGGTCAGGTTGAACAGCGTGTTGACGCAGTCCGTGGTGGACGCCCTGATCTGGGCGACGAGGGCGCTGCCGGTCCGGCCGGTGAAGTCCGAGGCGTTGCATGTCGCCGCCGCGGTCAGGCCGTTGGCCCTGGCCTTGGCCCGCGCCGCGGCCTTCATGGACGGCGCGGAGTGGCTGACCACCGGCGCCGTCGGCGCGTCGTAGTCCTGCTTGAGCGCGTCCTTGGACGCGGGCAGCGGCGCCCGGTCGGCCGCGCTGAGCGAACCGGCTCCGGTGTGGTCGGACTTCGCCGCGGCGACCGTGGCGGGCTGGGCCGCCGGGCCGGGGCGGGTGGCCGCGGTCCCGGCGGGCTTCGGCTGCGCTGCCGCGGCCCGTTCCGGGTGGATCAGCATGCCGATGCCCAGGCACATGGCCAGGGCGAGTATCAGGAACCCGGTGAGACTTCGTCGTACCGGTTGGGTGTTCACGTGCCGCCTCCCAGCGGTGTGTGCCGCGCTCCGTTGCGCGGCGAGGGGGGATTCGCGGTGCACCCGTCCGGGCCCGCCCGGCACTGTGGGGAGTGGGCGGTGCGGTCCCGGACGGACCGCGAGCCGTGCCTCAGCTTTTGGCATGAGCACGGCTTTCAGGTTGTGCGCCATGTACCATTGCACATGTCACATCGCTTGGGAACCCTGGGTGGAGAACTCGCGAAAACGGCCTGGGGCCACCGGAATTCCGGTGGCCCCAGGCCGTTTCCCCGCTCCCCCGCGCCCGGGAATTCCCCGCGCCCGGACCGCGCCCGGACCGCGCGCAGGCGGACACGGCGGAGCCGCTCGACCCCGCTGTTCGGCGCACGGAGCAGCCCTGCCGACCGGACCCGTGCTTCCGGTCAGGCGGCCCCGTCAATCGGCTCCCTCAATCGGCGTCCGGGAAGTGGCAGGCGACCTGTCGGCGCGGCGGACCGGCCAGTTCGGGGCGGGTGACGCCGCAGATCTCCTGTGCCTTGTGGCAGCGCGGGTGAAAGGCGCAGCCCGACGGCGGCGCCGCGGGACTGGGCGGATCGCCGCGCAGCACGATCCGCTGCCGCACGCGTTCCACCGCCGGGTCGGGTACCGGCACCGCCGACAGCAGCGCCGCGGTGTACGGGTGCGCGGGGCGCTCGTACACCTGGGACTTGTCACCGATCTCGACGACACGGCCGAGGTACATCACCGCCACCCGGTCGCAGACCCGCTTGACGACCGAGAGGTCGTGGGCCACGAACACGTAGGCCAGGCCGAGTTCGTCCTGGAGACGTTCCATCAGGTTGACGATCTGCGCCTGCACCGAGACGTCGAGCGCCGAGACGGGTTCGTCCGCGATGACCAGCCGCGGTTCGGTGGCCAGGGCGCGGGCGATGCCGATCCGCTGCGCCTGCCCGCCGGAGAACTCGTGCGGATACCGGTCGAGGTGTTCGGGCAACAGGCCGACGAGGTCGAGCAGTTCGGCGGCGCGGATCCTGGCCCGGCCGGCCGACGTGCCCTGCGCCAGGAGCGGGTCGGTGACGATACGGGCCACGGTCTGCCGGGGGTTGAGCGAGGAGTACGGGTCCTGGAAGACCATCTGGATGTGCCGCCGCAGCGGCCGGAGCCGCCGCTGGCCCAGATGCGTGATGTCCTGTCCCGCGAACCGGATACTGCCGGCCGTGGGTTCGAGCAGCCGCACCACCATCCGTCCGGTGGTGGACTTGCCGCATCCCGACTCGCCGACCAGCCCCAGCGTCTCACCGGCCGCCAGGTCGAAGCCGACCCCGTCCACCGCGCGCACCGGGGCCGTCGCCCTGCCCAGCCGCCGTCGTCCGGGGAAGGTCTTGACCAGGCCGCGGACCGACAGCAACGGCGGGTCGCCGCCCGGTTCCAGGGCGGGCGGCGGTCCGCCGTCCGCGGCGGCGACGGGTTCGAGGTGCCGTCGCCGGTCGGGGGCGGTCCCGGCGCGCTGTCCGTTCGTATCGGCGACGGCCGCCCCCGTACCGGGGCCTGATCCCGTCACCGGTCGTGCTCGGTCCGTGCGCTTCATCGCGTTTCCTTGACGGTGAGGGGCGGCCCGCTCCGGGCGTCCGCGGGCGGATCGGCGGCGGACCGCGCCGCCGTCGTCAGATGACAGGCGGTCAGATGCGCCGGGCCGGGCGGGGCCGCGGCGGCCTCTCCCCCGTCGCCGGAGACCCGTGGGACCCCGGCGGCTCCCCCGCCGCCCTTCCCCGGCGGGGCCGACCCCGCGCCGCGCACCGCCTCCAGGGCCGGGCGCCGGGTGGCACACCGCTCCCGCTCCGGCTCGGACGCGACCGCCGCCCGGGGGCAGCGGGGCAGGAAGGCGCAGCCCTCGGACAGGCTGAGCAGCGAGGGCGGTGAGCCCGGGACGGTACGCAGCGGCGCGTCGTCCGCGTCGTCCAGCCGGGGCAGCAAGTCGAGCAGCCCGCGGGTGTACGGGTGGGCGGGCTCGGCGAACAGCGCGTCCACCGTGGCCTGTTCGGCCGCCCTGCCGCCGTACATCACCAGCACCTCGTGGGCGACGCGGGCCACCACTCCCAGGTCGTGGGTGATCATCACCACCCCCAGACCGCGTTCCTGCTGGATGCGGGCGATGAGTTCGAGGATCTGCGCCTGCACGGTGACGTCCAGCGCGGTGGTCGGCTCGTCGGCGATGAGCAGGTCCGGCTCGCAGGCCAGGGCCATGGCGATCATCACGCGCTGCCGCATGCCGCCGGAGAACTGGTGCGGGTACTCCGCGACCCGCCGGGCGGGTTCGGGGATGCCGACCTCGCCGAGCATCTCCACCGCGCGGCGCCGGGCGACCGCCCGGCCGGAGCGGAAGTGCCGCCGGTGCGCCTCGGCGATCTGCTCCCCCACCGTGTAGTAGGGGTGCAGGCTGGACAGCGGGTCCTGGAAGACCATCGCCATCCGGCGCCCGCGCAGCGCGCTCAGTCGCGCACCGCTCAGACCGGTCAGCTCCCGGCCGCCCAGCGCGATGGAACCGGTGACCTCGGCGTCCTCGTGCAGTCCCATGACCGCGAGCGAGGTGACGGACTTCCCGGAGCCCGACTCCCCGACCAGGCCGAGGGTCCGCCCCTTCTCGACGGTGAAGCCGATGCCGTCGACGGCCCGTACCGGACCGCGCTTGGTGCGGAAGGAGACGGTGAGGCCGTCCACGCGCAACAGCGGCGGCGTGGCCGCGGCGGCGGTGTCCTGGTCCATCTCAGTACCTCACCCTCGGGTCGATGACGGCGTAGAGCAGGTCCACGACGAGGTTCGCGCCGACGATGAAGAAGGCGGCCAGCAGCGTGACGCCGAGGATCACCGGCTGGTCGGAACGGCGGAGCGCGTCGAAGAAGAGCTGTCCGACACCGGGAATGCCGAAGATGCTCTCGGTGATCACGGCGCCCGCCAGCAGGCCGCCGAGGTCCATGCCGAAGAGGGTCAGGACCGGTGTCATCCCGGAGCGCAGCCCGTGCTTGAGCACGACCGTGCGCTCGGGCATGCCCTTGGCCCGCGCGGTCCTGATGTACGGCTGGGCCATCGCCTCGATCATCGAACTGCGGCTCTGGCGCGCGTACATGGCCGCGTACAGCAGGGCCAGGGCGATCCAGGGCAGCAGCAGGTTGGACGCCCAGTGCACGGGGTCGCGGGTGAGGGCCACGTAGGACGGATAGGGCAGCACCCCGGCGATGCGGACCGCTCCCCAGATCAGCACCATGGCGGTGAAGTAGACGGGAAGCGAGGCGGTGGCGACCGCGCCGACCATCAGTCCGCGGTCGGCGAGCGACCCCTTCTTCAGGGCGGCGGTGACTCCCGCGCCCAGCCCGAGGACGAGCCACAGCACGGCCGAGCCGACCGCGAGCGAGACGGACACCGGCAGCCGGTCGGTGAGCAGGCTCCACACCGGCAGCGAGTTCTCGTAGGAGTAGCCGAAGCAGGGGAAGCCGCAGTGCACGGCGTGCGGGCCGCTGCCCAGGTCGCGGCCCGCGAAGATACCGGTGAGGTAGTCCGCGAACTGCCGCCAGACCGGCAGGTCGAGGCCCATCACGTGACGGACCTGCTCGACGCGTTCGGTGCTGCAGGACTTTCCGCAGGCCGCCGCGGCCGGGTCGGCGGGCAGCAGATAGAAGATGGTGAAGGTGATGGCGCAGACGGCGAGCAGCACGCCCGTCACGCCGATCAGCCGGCGGATCACGTAGAGCGTCACGACCGCCCTCCCCGCGGGTCGAGGATGTCGCGCAGGGCGTCGCCCAGGACGGTGAAGGCGAGGACCGCCAGAAAGAGGAAGACGCTGGGAATCACGAAGAACATCGGATCCGTGTCGTAGTAGACGACGGCCTGGGAGATCATCTGCCCCCAGGACGAGGTGGGGGGCCGCACACCCACGCCCAGGAAGCTGAGCGCCGCCTCGGTGCTGATCATGCCGGGGACGAGCAGGGTGGTGTACGCGATGACCGGCCCCGACACGTTGGGCAGAACCTCGCGGGCCAGGATGCGCGGCGCCGTGGAGCCGCCGACCCGTGCCGCGTCGACGTACTCGCGGTGCCGGAGCGACAGCGTCTCGCCGCGGACGATGCGCGCGATACCGGGCCAGCCGAACAGGCCGATGACGCCGGTCATCAGCGCGACGCGGTTGACGTCCTGGGCCACCGACATCATGGCGATCATGAAGATGAGGGAGGGGAAGGACATGGTCAGGTCCATCAGCCTGCTCAGGACGCTGTCCACCCGCCCGCCGAAGTAACCGGCGGTGATGCCCGCGGCGGTGCCGACGACCACCACGATGGCCGTGGCGGCGAAGGCGATCATCAGCGACACCTGCGCGCCGTACACGACGCGGGCGAACAGGTCGCGTCCGGTGGCGGGTTCGACGCCCAGCCAGTGGTCGGCGCTCATCCCGCCGAACGAACCGCGGGGCATGCCGCCGAGGTAGGGGTCGATGGCGCTCTCGTCGAACTCGTCGGGGCGCCAACCGCCCAGTCGGGCCAGGAGCGGCGCCGCGACGGACACGACGACCAGCACGACGACCACGACGAGGGAGCAGCGGGCGGCGGGCTCGTGCCACAACTGCCGCCAGGCACGCCGCCACGGGCCGCCGCTGGTGTCAACTAAGCCGCCGGACAGGTAACGTGATGGTACGTCAGATACCTTCGGATCGGTCGGACGCATCGGATTCGGCAGGTCGGTGGAGCCGCTGGGCCGCGACCGCCCGGCGCGCCGACGCCGGGCGGTCTTCCGCTCTGTGGTCATGCCGGTGGCGCCCTTCACCCCTGGCTCTTAGCGGGGTCCTTGAGACCGATCACCGCGAAGTCGAACTGCCCGGTCCACGCCGAGTGGCCGAACGCGCCCGCCACGTTGGTGCCGACCAGCAGCGGCTTGCGCTGCCACAGCAGCGGTACGGCGGGCGACTTGTGCATGATCGTCGCGTCGAGGCCGATCCAGGCGACCTTGGTCTGGTTGGCGTTGGACATCGCGGCGATCTGGTCCATCCGCCGCTCCACCGAACTGTCGCGGAACTGCGAGAAGTTGCCCTGGTTGCCCTTGGCCTTGATGGTGCGCCCGTCGAAGACGAAGGGCAGGAAGGTCGAACCCGAGGGGTAGTCGGGACACCAGCCGCTGAGCGTCATGTCGGGTGCGTGGGCGGTGTCACCGACCGTGTCGTAGAAGACGGACGGGTCCACGACGTCGATCCTCACCTTCACCCCGGCCTTGGACAGCGACGCCTGAAGCGCTTCGGCCCTGGTCTTGTCCCCGGTGGCGACGGTGAGCGTGGCGTCCAAGGACGGCTTGCCCGCCTTGGCCAACAGCTCCTTGGCGCGCGCCGGGTCGCCGGACGGCGGCACGTTGTACACCGGGGCGACGAACCCGCCGGTCAGCAGCGGCGGCAGGTAGTGGGTGGCGATGTCGTTGAGCGCCGGTCCGCCGTCCGCGGTGACCTGCGCCGACCTGTCGACGGCGTACTGCATGGCCTCGCGGACGGTGGGATCGGTGAACGGCCCGCGCGCGGTGTTGAGATAGAGCATGTCCGTGCAGCCGGTCGGCTCGGCGGACAGCCGCTCCCGCACCGACCGGTTCGGCAGCACCTTGGCGACGCTGGCCGCACTGAGATTGGCCCATTCGACGGCCGAGGCGTCCGCGCCCGAGCTCGCGATCAGCCGGTCGTCGATCTGTCCGCCCTGCAGACCCATCGTGACCACGATGCGGTCCGGGTACGCCTTGCGCACCTGGTCGGTCCCGGGGCTCCACCGCGCGTTGCGGACCAGCACCATCTCCTTGCCCCGCTTGTAGCTCTCGATCTTGTACGGCCCGGAGGAGAACGGCCGCAGGTCGTACCGCACCCCGGTCTCGCGGGCCTTCGGGACCGGCGAGAAGGTCGGCAGGGTGACGGTGTACGAGAACTCGGCGACCGGCCGCTTAAGGTGGAAGACGATGGTCCGGTCGTCCGGCGTCCGGATGGAGTCCAGCTCCTTGCCGGTCAGCGGCCCGGTGTAGCCGTCGGTGTCCGCCAGGTACTGCCGGGCGTAGTCGGGGCCGCCGGTCAGGTCCGGCGAGAACGACCTCTCGACGTTGTACTTCACGTCCTGCGCCCTGATCGGGGTGCCGTCCTCGTACGTCAGGCCCGGTTTGAGGGTGAAGGTCCACACCCGCCCGTACTCCGAGGAGCGTCCGAGGTCGGTCGCGAGGTCCGGCACGATCGTGCCGCCGGCGGTTCCGGGCGCGGCCTTGAAGGTGGTGAGCGTCCGGTAGAGCAGCCGGGTGCCGAAGTCCATGGTCGGCATGACCCAGTTGCGGGCGGGGTCCAGGTGGTCGAAGTCCTGATTGGACAGCACGGTGAGGGTGCCGCCGCGCTCGGGAGTACCGCCGATGACGGTGCCGGTGGCCACTCCCGGGGCCTTGTGCTCTCCGTCCCTGCTCTTGGTGTCGGCCGAGCAGGACGTCGCGGCGAGGGCCAGCGAGGTCGTTATGCCGATCGCCAACGCGACGCTGATGCGCTTGGTCATGGTGTGTCACTCCGTTGTGAGTTCCCGGCACCGCGACCGCCTTCAAGGGGTGAGAAAAGGGCGGCCGCCAGGACACCTGTGCGATGTGACTCGTAACATAGTAATGTGACATTGCATTGACAAGCCGTCAGCTCTCTCGTTACCGATCCGTGCCTCACCCTCCTCGTTCGCCCTGTTCGGCCGCTTTCCTCGTTCGCGCACCGACCCGAAGGAGTCGCGCACCGATGACCGAACCCACCACCACACCGCACACCGGCAGCCACGATCTGCCGGTGTCCTCCGCTCTGGGCGACTTCATGGCCACCGCCTGGGCGCCCAGCCCTCTCCCGCCGGAAACCCGGCTGCCCGCAGAGGAGTTGACGACCGGTCGCCGCGCCCGGCTCTCCGCCCGGTTCCCCGGCGAGCGGCTGATCATTCCGGCGGGACGGCTCGCCGTACGGTCCAACGACACCGACTACCGCTTCCGCCCGCACACGGCGTACGCCTGGCTGACCGGCTTCACCGGCGAGGACCAGCCGGGAAACGTCCTGCTGATGGAGCCGGCGGGCAGCGGCCATCAGGCCGTGCTGTACCTGCGGCCCCGCTCGCCCCGTACCGGCCAGGAGTTCTACCGGGACCGCCGTTACGGCGAGTTCTGGGTCGGCCGACGTCCCGACCTCGACGAGGCCGCCGCCCTCAGCGGGCTGCGCTGCGAACACCTGGACGACCTGGTCAAGCCGCTGACCGGAGCCTCCCCTCCGGTCCGGCTGCTGACCGGAGTGGACCCGGCCGTCGAGGAGTTGGTCGGCTCCGGGAACCACCAACCCTCCGGTGACGCGGAGTTGGCGACCGTCCTCGCCGAACTCCGGCTGGTCAAGGACCCCTGGGAAGTCAGCCAACTGCAACTCGCCGTCCACCACACGACGAGCGGCTTCGAGGACGTGGTCAGGGCGCTGCCCCAGGCGCTGCGGCACCCGCGCGGCGAGCGCTGGATCGAGGGAGTGTTCGCCCTGCGGGCGCGCGCCGAGGGCAACGGGGTCGGCTACGAGACCATCGCCGCCTCCGGCGCGCACGCCTGCGTCCTGCACTGGATACGCAACGACGGCCCGCTGGACCCCGCGGGACTGCTGCTCCTGGACGCGGGAGTGGAGACCGACACCCTCTACACCGCCGACATCACCCGCACCCTGCCGCTGTCCGGCCGCTACTCACCGGCCCAGCGCACCGCGTACGAACTGGTGCTGGCGGCGCAGGAGGCGGGCATCGCCGCGCTGCGCCCGGGGGCGCGCTTCCGCGACTTCCACCTGGCCGCGATGCGGGTCATCGCCGAGGGGCTGTACGACTGGGGCGTCCTGAAGATCCCGCCGGAACAGGCGCTGAGCCCCGACAGCGGCGTGTACCGCCGCTGGACGCTGTGCAGCAGTGGTCACATGCTCGGCATGGACGTGCACGACTGCGCGCGCGCACGGGCCGAGACGTATCTCGACGGGGTTCTGGAGGAGGGGCAGGTGCTCACCGTCGAGCCCGGACTGTATCTCCAGCCGGACGACGAGACGCTGCCGCGCGAACTGCGCGGCATGGGCCTGCGGATCGAGGACGACCTGGTGATCACCGCCGACGGCGCCAGGCTCATGTCCGGTGCGCTGCCACGGACCCCCGACGCGATCGAGGAGTGGATGGGCGGCCTCCTCAACCCCTGAGCGGTCGGGGTCGGCGTCCGGCGGCGACGCCCGCCGGACGCTCCCGTCGGTGACGGCATCGTCCGCTGCCGGGCGACGCCCCGGACCGTACGTCAGGCGGTCCCGTACGTCAGGCGATCCCGTACGTCGGACCATCCCGCACGTCAGGCGGTCCCGAGCTGGAGTCCGTTGGGCGTGGTCGCCGCCCCCTCGGCGCCGTCCGCCCACAGTGAGCGAACGTGGCCCAGGTGGCGGCTGATGCACTCCTGCGCGCCCTCGGAGTCGCGGGCGAGCATGAGGTCGAGCAGTTCGATGTGCTCCTGGGCGGACGCCACCAGTCGACCGGTCTCGTCGAGCCAGTTCAGCCCGTACAGCCGAGAACGTTTCCGTAGGTCGCTCACGACCTCCACCAGATGGCCGTTCCCGGCCAGGGCGAGCAGTCCGAGATGGAACCGGCGGTCGGCCTCCAGATAACCGATCAGGTCGTGTCCCCGGGCCGTCTCCACGATCTCCAGGGCGAGCGGTCGCAGCGCTTCCAGCTGCTCGGGGGTGGCCACCGCGGTGGCCCGTCCGATGGTGGGGACTTCGATCAGCGCGCGGATCTCGGTGTACTCGTCGAGATCGCGTTCGGTGATCTCGGTGATACGGAAGCCCTTGTTCCGCACCGCCTCGACGAGTCCTTCCTTGGCGAGGTCGAGCATCGCCTCGCGGACCGGGGTGGCCGAGACGCCCAACTCGGCGGCCAGAATGGGCGCGGAATACACCGCACCGGGCCGCAGTTCGCCCGCGATGAGAGCGGCACGCAGAGCGTTGGCCACCTGGTCGCGCAAGTGCTCCCGTACGGGAATGACGCCGCGCGACGACAAATGAGCCATGACCGATCCTCCAGACACACGAACTCCCAGCATACAATGTGACGTTGCCCCACAGGGAGGGACCGGGTTCCGGATCCGGAGTCCCGCCGGGCCGTGAGCCCGGCGGGGACGGGCGTCGCGGCAGCGGTCAGCCGCCGACGGTCCGCCAGAAGCCGCACTGGTGTTCCCGGGCGAGGTCGACCGGCTCCGTCTTCCCCGCTTGCAGGGACTGGACGTGCCGGCCGGTGCCGAAGCGCGGCCAGGGCGCCGCGCCGGGGCCGTTCGGATCGCCCGTGTGGGCGAACTGGGCCCAGTAGCGGATCATCGTGTCGGCGAGTCGGCGCTGGGCGGGGGTGGCCGGACCGGGGAGCTGCTCGTCGGCGAAGAGGTACTGCAACTCGCTGCCGTGGAACGCTCCGGTGGGGAAGTCGGGCTTCTTGAGGGTGCTGAACCAGGGTGCCTCGTCGTCGGCGAACTCGTAGGCGTAGGTCGGCACGTGCTGGTCCAGGGCCCGGTCCCGGTCGAGGACGGTGCACCCCCAGGCCCAGTCGGTGACGACGGCGGACAGCGCCTCGCCGGGGGACGTGAAGCGGTCGGCGGGGTAGCGGGCCAGGACGCGGGCCGCGTCGGCCGGGGTGAACAGTGTCCGGATCTGCTGCCGGTAGTCGGCGTCGGTCGTCGTCCGGCCGGTCACGGCCTCGATGGCCGCGGTGAACAGCCGGTGTTCGTCCCGGGTCGTTCCCTGGATGACGGGGACCCGGTTGAAGTGGCCGGTGGCGAACGCCTGTTCCGGGCTCACGGGCAGAACGCCGCCGCCGACCGTCGGCCCTGACCCGACTCCGTCGTCGGACCACTTGAGGAGTTCCTTCACGGGTGCGGCGCGCAGACAGGCCGCCGCTGTCCGGAGGTCGGAGCAGCCGACCTTTGCCGCGACGTCGAGTCCGTGCCGCTCGCGCTCCGCGCGCGGCAGCGGGAACCAGGTGGGCGGGCCCGGTGACCAGTGGCGTCCCGTGCACTCGGCGCTTTGCAGGATCGCCCTCTGGAACAGGCCCGTTGACCCCGGCGCGACGAGATGCGCGCAGACGCTGGTGCCACCGGCCGACTCGCCGAAGAGCGTGACGTTCGCCGGGTCGCCGCCGAATGCCGCCGCGTTGCGCTTCACCCAGCGCAACGCCGCCTGCTGGTCCTCCAGTCCGAAGTTGCCCGACAGGTGCTCGGCCGGGCCGTGGTCGAGGGCGGGATGGTCGAGGAATCCGAAGACACCGAGCCGGTAGTTGACGCTGACCACGACCACCTTGCCCTGACTGGCCAGGCGCTGTGCGTCGTAGAGGCTTCCGGCGCCGTTGATGAAGCCGTTGCCGTGGATCCACACCATCACCGGCAGCTCGCGGGCGCCGCCGCTCGCGGGCGTGGTGACGTTCAGGTAGAGGCAGTCCTCGCTGTTGCTCTGCTCGTCGATGAGCCCCGCCGACTGTGCGCATCGGTTGCCGGGCTCGGTCGCGGTCCGTATGCCGGCCCAGGACGCGGCCGGTTGGGGCGACGCCCAGCGCAACCGCCCGACCGGCGGGGCGGCGTAAGGAATCCCCTGGAACATCCGGGTGTCCGTGCCGAGGCGGCCTTCGACCAGGCCGGTGTCCGTCCTGACCACGGTGGCGGGACCGCCTCGGCCGCCCTCCGCGCGCTGGGCCGGCTGCGTGTGTCCGGCGGCGCAGCCGGTCATGGCGCCGCTGATCATGACGGCGCCGAGCAGAGCGGTCAGCAGGACCCGTAGGCGCGGTCGCGCCCTGACCTGTGGCCTGCGACGTCCTGGGGCGCGGTTCTGACCTGGGGGATTCATCGGCGTTCACATCCTCAAACAATTCGTGTGGGGTCCACACTAATATAAAGTGTGAGGCGCCCACAAAGTCAATTCCCCCCGGGGACGAGACATGGAGATGAGCCCGATGACGACCGGTGACGACGAGGCGCTGCCGCCCGGCCTCGCCCTGGCGTGGGGACTGGCCCCCAAAACGGGACGGCTGGGCCGGAAGCCCTCGCAGAGCGTGGAGGGAATCGTCGAAGCGACGGTCGCACTGGCCGACGCGGAAGGCTTCGCGGCCCTGTCCATGCCGAACATCGCCAGGCGGGTGGGACTCACCGCCAACGCGGTCTACCGGTACGTCAGCTCGCGGGACGAACTGCTGGTCCTGGTCGCGGAGACCGCGTGGGGCCCGGCGCCGGAGCTGGAAACCGGCGCGGACCGGTGGCGGGCGGCTGCCGCCCGTTGGACCAGGGCGATGATCGGGCGCTGCGACACGCACCCGTGGCTGCCCGACCTGCCCATCCGCGGGGCGCCCGCGACCCCGAACCTGCTGCGCTGGACGGAAGTGCTGCTCGAAGCGCTCACCGGGGCCGGGCTGAGCACCGCCGAATCGCTAGGGTGCGCGCTGCTGCTCGACGGCTACGCGCGGCGCATAGCCGCCGCCCGCCGCGACGTGCGCGACAGCACCGCGGCGCCGGTGCAGTCGGCCGCCGTGGCGCGCTTCCTTCAGCCGCTCCTGCACGAGCACGGATATCCCATCCTCGCGGCCATGATGGAGCGCGAGGAATACGACGACGACATCGCCGACGACGACGTGGACTTCGGCCTGACCCGGATCCTGGACGGAATCGAGGCCCTGATCACCCGGCGGACGACGGCCCGCTGAACGTCAGCGCGGCTGCGCGCCGGGGGCGCGGGGCGCGAGGGCGGGGCGGGGCGCCGCGGACGGGGCAGCGGCGGCGGCCTCGCGGTCGGCCTGTTCGGGGTGACGGCTGCGCCAGTACGGGTTGTCGTGCGGGAGGCGGCTGCTGACGCGGCCGTACATCCCGAACGTGATGATGAGCAGGCCCATCACGAAGCTGAAGATGACATTGGGCATACGGAAGTTCAGCACGTTCGCCGACCGGTCCAGAACGGCGAGATTGACGAAGCCGCTCAGGAGGAACAGGGCGCCGACGGTCATGTTCAAGGTGGAGGCGAAGTTACCGCCGACGATGCCGCCGAGGATCAGGGCGGCGCCCACCACCAGGGAGATCACGCTCAGCGCGCCGTTGGTGCTCAGACCGGCGACTTTGGACCCGTGGGTGTCGAAGAAGCCCAGCGCGTCAGCGAACCCGAGTGCTCCGAAGACGATCAGCACCAGGCCGCAGAAGGCGGCGCCGAAGCGGTAGACGGTGGCCAGGTGGTGATCGCGCGGGAGTTCGTCCTGCAGCTTCATCGCCGTCTCCTCTGTGGGGCGGGCAGATCCGTATGTCGCGGATGTACTGCTTTCGCACTCTCCAGGGTGGCCCTTTTGTCCGGATCTCTCATCTCGCAGCGTTTTTGCAGCGTGTCGTGTCATGGGCGCTACGGCCTCCGGGGCCGCCCCGCATCAGCCGAGCGCGGTGTCCGCCTGGAGGAGCGCCCGCAGTCTGAGCAGCCCGCGGCGCGAATGGCTCTTGACCGTGCCGAGCGGCAGACCGGTGCGCTCGGAGATCTCGGCGTGGGTGAGGTCCCAGTAGAAGGCCATGCACAGCACCTGCTTCTGGGCGGCGGGCAGCTTGGCCAGTTCACGGGTCACGAAGACCCGGTGGAGCGCGGCGTCGGGCTGAGCGTCGGCGTCCGGCTCGGGCGGCAGGGCGGAACCGGCGTTGGCCACGAGTACGGAGCGGCGGGTGCGGGCGGAGAGCGCGTCGGCGATCTTCCGGTGCGCGATGCCGATCAGCCATCCGGCCAGGGACCCGCGGTCCGGCCGGTAGCCGTGCCGGCCGCGCCACGCGGCGAGGAAGACCTGCTGGGTGACGTCCTCGGCCTCGCGTGCGTCGCCGAGCGACCGGCGGGCGAGCGCGTGGATCAGCCCGCCCCAGCGGTGGTAGGCGGCGGCCACGCAGTCCTCGTTGCCCCGCACCAGACCGGCCGCCAGCTCCGAGTCGGCCAGGCCCAGCTCGGCCGGTTCCCACAGCGGCGCGTCGGACCCGCCCCGGCCGTCGGCGGAGCGGGCGGGCGCCGGTACGGCGGGGGGAGCGGGTGCGGCGGCAGCGGATGCGGACGCGGGCTCGTGCGCGGGTTCCGCGACGGTGCGTACGGTCATGGAGCTGCCCTTCTTCGGTCGGGTTCCTGCCGGGCGGGCCGCGAGCCGCCGGGAAGCCCGGCGCGCGGGGCCGCTTGCCGCCGATGCGGCGGGGTCGGCTCGTCCTAGCGTGCGAATCACCGGCCAGGTGGAGCAACTCGCACCGTTTCTGCGTCGTATAGTGAAGAGATGAGCGAGGAGACGGGTGGGACGCAGGGGGCGTCGGGAGCGCGGGAGCCTGTCGAGGCCGGGATCGCCACGGGTGCGCTGGCGCGGCGGCTCGGGGTGTCCGCCACGACGGTGCGGTCGTGGGACCGGCGGTACGGGATCGGCCCGGCGGTCCGTTCGGACGGTCGGCACCGGCGCTGGGCTCCGCGGGACGTGGCCGTTCTGGAGGAGATGTGCCGGCTCACCGCCTCGGGCGTGCCGCCCGCGGAGGCGGCCCGCGCCGCTCAGGCCGCCGCCGGCACCGCGCCCGCGCCCACGAGCCCGGCGTCGGCCGGGGCGCCCCGGCGCGCCACTCGGCAACCGGCCGCCGGGAGCGGCCTGCCGCTCGGGGATGTCCGGCAGGAGTGCCGCGGGCTCGCGCGGGCCGCGGTGCGGCTGGACGGCCCGGCGGTGGACGCCCTGCTGACCGACCTGGTCGAGCGGCACGGGCTGGTCGTCGCCTGGGAGGAGGTGATGGCGCCGACCCTGCGCGCCGTCGGCCGCAAGTGGCAGACCTCCGGGGAGCGGTACGTGGAGGTCGAGCACCTGCTGTCCTGGCACGTCTCGTCGGCGCTGCGCCGGGTCCGCGCGGCGCCGACCGTCACCGGGGCGGCGCCCGTACTGCTCGCGTGCGTGCCCGGCGACCACCACACGCTTCCGCTGGAGGCGCTCACCGCGGGGCTCGGAGAGCTCGGCCTGTCGACCCGGATGTTCGGCGGGGCGGTGCCGGTCGACGCCCTGGACGAGGCCGTACGCCGGATCGGCCCGGCGGCCGTCGTGCTGTGGTCCCAGTCCCGCTCCACCGCCGACCGCCCGCTCGCCCGGCATGTCGCGGCCACCAGCTGGGGCGTCAAGGGCGCCCGTACCCATCCGATGGTCTTCCTCGCCGGTCCCGGCTGGGCCGGCCCCCTGATGCCCGGCATGCTCAGACCCCAGGGCCTGCGCGACGCCCTGTCCGCCCTGAGCCGCATCGGCTCCCCCACCCCACCACCCACCGCCGCCCCCTGACCCCCTCCGGGGGGGTACGCCCGGAACAGTCCTCGGCCGAGGCCGAAGCAGGCTCAGCGGCAGCCCGTGGACGCCCCGGCCAGCAGCCGACACCGCCGCAGGCCGACGCGCACGCACCGGAAGCCCCGGGACGCCGTCCGGGTGGCCCTCAGCCGACATCGCCGCAGGCCGGTGGGCGGCTCGCCTCCAACCTGGCGGTACGACCTCGCGTCGCGGCTCGGGCGTCAGTCGGGGGTTCCGGGCGGGGCGGTGGCCAGGTATTCCTCGACCAAGGCGGCAGCCGTAGAGGTGAGGGTGTAGCCGGAGGTGACCGTGGCGCGGCCCCGCGCGGCGAGGGCGCGGGCGGCGGAGGGCGGCATGTCCAGCATCCGTTCGAGGCCGAGGCCCAGGGCGGGTGCGCTGGAGGTGTCCAGCAGTACGCCGTTGTCGCCGTCGCGCAGATAGTGGCGTACTCCCCCGCGTTCGGGGGCGGCGGTCGGCAGGCCCGCGTCCATGGCTTCGAGCACCGCGATCCCGAACTCCTCCTTGGCGCTCGGGCAGACGTACCAGGCCCGCGCCCCCGACGCCGGGTCGGCCAGCGCCCGCTCCAGGCGGCGTACGCGGCTGTTGGACAGGGCCGTGAGCAGGACGAGCCGGTGGGCCGCGCCGGGGTGCCGGGCGAGCAGGCGGCCGATCCTGGCGCGCATCGCGGTCTCGGCGGCCGACGGACGGTCGGAGGCGCCGCCGATCAGCACGAGGGAGGACCGCCGGTACAGGCCCCGCTCCAGCCAGGCCCGTACCAGCATGTCCTGCTGTTTGACGGGGTGCAGCCGTCCCACGGAGAGCAGCAGCGGCTCCCGCAGGGCGTCCGGGCCGAGCGGCGCCCGCCGCGCGCCGCCGCTACCGCCCCCGCCGAGGACCATGCCCAGCAGATCCGCCCGGTCGGACGCCTCGGACGCGGCCGGTACGTACGGCTGGATGCCCTCCGGTGGCGCGGCCGGGCCCGCGCCGTCCCGCGCGGCGGCCAGTTGGGGGAAGTGGCGGACGAGTTCGGAGGCGTCGCCCTGCTGTCCGGGTATGGCGACCACGCGTGCGGCCCGTTCGACCAGCCGGTCGGCGACGAACACCCGGTGCAGGTCGTCGCGCAGGTCGTCGGAGGCGGCCGGGGCCCGGCCGTGGCGTACGGTCATCTGCCGGTGCGGATCGGGCGTCGCGGTGAACACCAGCCGGGCTCCGAGGCGTTCCGCGGCCTGGGCCATGGCGAGCGAGCCGTCGTCGGCATAGCGCGCGTGCAGGACGTCCAGCCGTGCGCCGAGGCCGCCGAGCAGCCGTACGGCCCACCAGGCCAGCGCCTCGCGGTGGGCGCCCATCTCGTGCTGGCCGAGGGGGTGTTCCGCGTCCACGGGGAGCCGCAGCACCCAGTGCCCGGGGCCGCGGGCGTGCAACAGGCTGTCGTCCCGCGCCAGTTCGCTGCGGCAGGCGGTGACCACCGTCACGACGGCCGCGACCGCGCCGGTGTCGGCCAGCGCGTTCCCGAGGCCGCTGAGCAGCACGCTCAGGCCGCCGCTCAGCCCCTCCCCCGGAGTGTCGAGGCCGCCGAGCAGCATCGGCTGGGCGACGAGCAGACCCGGCCTGCGCGCCGCCGCGGGCAGCAGCGGGTCCTGGCCGGGGAGCAGCATCAGCCGCTCGTACGGGTCTTCCGCCTCGGCGGAGACCGGCAGCAGGGACGCGCCGCCCGGCACACCGGCGAGGTAGCGCCAGGCCGCGTGGCGGGTCGCGCGGTCGCCGGCCGCCGCGAGTTCGGCCGCCTCCTCCGGCTCCAGCGGCCGCAGGCCCCGGGCCGTGGCGACGTCCAGCAGGGCCGCCGTCGCGGCCCCGGCCGGGCGGTGGCGCAGCGCCTCGCGCAGCGCGTCGCGCGCGCTGTCCGCGCCGTGCACCCGCAGCGCGTCCGGCCACGCCTCGGCCGCGGCGGCCCGCAGCCGGTCCGAGCCACCGGCGTGGCCGGTCAGCGTCTCGGGGCTGTGGGCCAGGCCCATCCGGCAGGCGCGGCGGAGTCGCGCCAGTGACAGGTCCTCCGCCTCCCAGGCGATGCCCTCGGGGAACGGCCAGCCGTACTCCGCCTGCGTGAGGTTCAGCAGCGCCCCGGCGCCCGCGCCCGCGGCGGCGGGCCGGATCCGGCCGGTCCAGAAGGTCGAACGGAGGTCGACGAAGACGTCGTCGTCCGGCGCGGGCCCCGTGCGTGCGCCCGGACCGGCGAAGACGTTCCCGGTGACCGTCCCGTCGCCGGCCGCTCCCGTGGCGGAGCCCGCCGCGGGGGCGGTCGGCAGTGCGATGTCTTCCATGGCGGCCTCTCCCGTGCGAATGGGGCTGCGGATCGTGCACAGTCATCGCTTCCGTGCGGCCGAGCGGATTGGATGCACTTCGGGCGCCGGTTCTGCCTCACGGCGCGCACGCCCCTGACCTGGCAGGATCTGCCGTCGCAGCCGCGCCGCACGCCGTCGTGGAGTTCCGCGGGGGCCGCGTCGGCGTACGCGGACACCGCTCGACCGAAGGAGTCCCATGGCCCGGATCGTGGTGGTCAGCCCGCCCTTCCAGTCGCACGCCCGGCCGCTGTCGGTCCTGGCGGGAGCCTTGCGGCGGGCGGGCGACGAGGTGCACTTCGCGTGCGCGCCCGCCTTCGAGGAGCTGGCGCGGGAGGCGGACATCGGTTTCGTGCCGCTCACGGTGACGCGGAACGCCAATACGGGGATCGCGGAGACGACCGAGCAGGACACGGCGGAGGCGGCGCGTCTCACCGAGTTCCTGGACGCCACCAGGGCGGGCGCGGTGCCCGCGCTGCTCGCCCAGGCCCGGCACCGAGGCGCCGACATGCTCGCCGACCCGGAGCGGATCCTGGCGGACCTGCGGATTCTGCACGACCGGCTGCGGCCGGACTGGTACCTGGTGGACCAGCTCAATTACCCGGTGACGCTCGCCCTGCACTGCCTCGGTCTGTCGTACGCCTCCTACTGTCCCGGACATCCCGGCTACCTGCCAGCGGGCCCCGACGCCTTCTTCGGCGAACCCTGCGCCTGGCCCGCCGGGATCCGGCCGCGCCCCGCCGAGCGGGCGGCGCTGCGCACCGCGGTACGGGCGAACGACGCGGCCTTCACCTCGCTGTTCGCGGACTTCGCCGCACTCCACGCCCCGCACCGGCCGCCGCCCGGCCGGGCGTTCGCGCTGACCTCACCGCACGCCGTCGTCTACTGCTACCCGCCGCTTCCCGGCCTGCCCGTACCGCCCGAGGGGCGCGAAGCCCTCTACGCCGGTCACTGCACCGCGCAGGACGCGCCGGTTCTCGACCCGTACTGGCGTGGTGCGGCCGACCGGCTGCGGGCGGCGGCGGGGAAGGTCGTCCTGGTCGCCTTCGGCACCTTCCTGTCGGCCAGGGACGACGTGCTGCGGACCGTGGCGCGCGGCGTGCTGGAGCGCTGTCCGGACGCGGCGGTCGTCCTGGCGGCCGGGGACCGTACGGCGGCGGTCGCGGATCTGGCGGGCCCGCGGGTGTGCGTCGCGGCCTCCGTGCCGCAGCGCGCGCTGCTGGCGGAGGTGGACGCGATGGTGCACCACGGCGGCAACAACTCCTTCACCGAGTGCGTCGCCGCGGGCGTCCCGGCGCTCGTCCTGCCGTTCTCCAGCGACCAGTTCGCCGTCGCCCACGACGCCGAGCGGGCCGGGGCGGCCCTCGTCCTGGACCCGGCCGCGGCGACCGGGCGGGAGATCGGGGACGCCGTGGCCTCACTGCTCACCGCGCCGCCGCCCGGACTCGGGCGGCTGTCCGCCCGGGTCTGCGAGCGGGGCCCTGACTGGGCGGCCGTCCGGCTGCGGGCCGTGATGGCCGCCCGCCAGGAGCGGCCGGTCGCCCCGTAGCGGTCAGTGGGTGGTGACCGGCCGCGGGCTCGGGGCGGACCTGCCCTGTTCCGCCGCCTTGGCGATGTTGCGTGCCATGCCGCCGAAGACGAACGCGTGGAAGGGCGAGATGCTCCACCAGTAGGCGTGGCCGAGCAGCCCGCGCGGGTGGAACAGCGCCCGCTGCCAGTACAGGGTGCGGCCCTGGTCGTCCCGGTCGGCGTGCAGCTCCAGCCAGGCCAGGCCCGGCAGTCGCATCTCGGCGCGCAGCCGGAGCATCGTGCCGCGGTCGATCTCCTCGACCCGCCAGAAGTCCAGGGAGTCCCCGTTCCGCAGATGAACGGCGTCACGGCGTCCGCGGCGCAGCCCGACACCGCCCGCGAGGCGGTCGAGCCAGCCGCGGACCGCCCAGGCCAGGCCGAAGGAGTACCAGCCGTTCGTGCCGCCGATGCCCTCGATCACGCGCCACAGCGCCTCGGGTGAGGCGTCGACCACCTGCTCGCGGCGGTCGGTGTAGAGGCTGCCGCCGGACCAGTCGGGGTCGGTGGGCAGCGGGTCGCTGGGCGCGCCGGGCAGCGAGGCGGAGGACCAGCGGGTCGTGACCTGTGCGTCCTGGACCCGCCGCAGGGCCAGGGCCAGGGCGCGGCGCAGCGGGAAGGGCTGGCCCTCGCCGTCCGGCACGTAGCGGGCGATGTCGTGCTCGGAGCAGACCACCTCGTGCCGCAGGGACTCCGCGAGCGGGCGGGCGATCGACCGGGGCACCGGGGTGACCAGTCCGATCCAGTGGCTGGACAGCCGTGGGGTGAGGACGGGGACCGGGACGATCAGGCGTTTGGGCAGACCGGCGATCGCCGCGTAGCCCTGCATCATCTCCCGGTAGGTGACGACGTCCGGGCCGCCGATGTCGAAGGGGCGGCTGACCTCCGGCGGCATGGCGGCGCTCCCGACGAGGTAGCGGAGCACGTCGCGGACGGCGATGGGCTGGATACGGGTACGGACCCAGCTCGGGGTGACCATCACCGGCAGCCGTTCCGTGAGGTAGCGCAGCATCTCGAACGACGCGGAGCCCGATCCGATGATCACCGCGGCGCGCAGCGCGGTGGTGGGCACCCCCGAGTCCAGCAGGATGCGGCCGACCTCGGCGCGCGAGCGCAGGTGCGGCGAGAGTTCGGCCTCCGGTACTCCGCCGGGGGTCAGGCCGCCGAGGTAGACGATGCGTCCCACCCCTGCGGCGCGGGCCTGCTCGCCGAAGACCCGGGCCGCCTCCCGGTCGGTCTTCTCGAAGCCGGAGCCGATGCCCAGCGCGTGCACGAGGTAGTACGCCACGTCCACGTCGCGCATCGCCGCCGCCACCGAGTCGGGATCGGTGACATCGCCCTGGACCACCTCGGTGTCGTGCACCCATGGGTGGTCGCGGAGCTTTCCGGGTGAGCGGGCCAGGCACCGGACCCGGTACCCGGCGGCCAGCAGTTCGGGCACCAGGCGTCCGCCGATGTAGCCCGAGGCCCCGGTGACCAGGCACAGCGGCCCGGGTTCGGTGGCATCGCTGATCATGAGCAGCTCCGTTCCGCGCGTTGTGTTCCCCCCACCGTCCCCCTTCACGGTCTCTTCCGCGCGGCCCGGTCGGCCGGATGCGGGCCGGACCACCCGCATGCGGAGATTCGTCGACAGTGACCCGATGTGGCGGCGTGATCACGATGGGTCACTCGTGGTGAGGTGTTTTCGCCCCTCCCGGCAGCAGTGGACGTCCGCTGCATCCGCGGGGGCGTCCCGGACGGAATGACCGAAGACGAAGCCGAACGACGCGAGGAGAGGAAGTCGATGAGGCGCATCGCGGCGGACGAGCACCCCTCCCCCGGTGAGCAGGCGGCCAGGGGCGCCCCGTACGACGCTTCCGCACGCGTCCTTGTCCCCCGCCCGCCGGACCCCGCGGCCGTGGACGCGGACGTCGCGGACCACGTCGGGCGGGTGCTGGCCCATGAGCTCGGCGAGCGGGTGGCGGCAGCGGCGGCGATCGACGCGGTCTTCGCGCGGGACCTCGCCGAGCGGGTCGCCGGGTTCACCCTGGGCGGCGGCAAGCGCACCCGGTCGCAGTTCCTGTGGTGGGGGCTGCGGGCCGCGGGTGGCGGCGGGTCCGCCGAACAGGTGCACGCGGCGCTGCGGATCGCCGCCGCGGTGGAGCTCGTCCAGACCTGCGCGCTGGTGCACGACGACGTGATGGACGGCTCCGCGCTGCGGCGCGGACAGCCCGCGGTCCATCTCGACCTCGACGCGCAGTACCCCTGCGCGCGCCGGTCCGGCCCCGCCGAGCCCTTCGGCCGGGCGGCAGCCGTCCTGGTCGGCGACCTCGCGCTGGCCTGGGCCGACGACACCGTCGCGGCCACGGCGCTGCCCGGCGACACCTCCCGCAGGGTGCGCGTGCTGTGGCAGGCCATGCGCACCGAGATGGTGGCCGGGCAGTACCTGGATCTGCACGGGCAGACCACCGGTGCGCGGTCGGCCGCGCGGGCGCTGCGCACGGCCCGGCTGAAGAGCGCGCTGTACTCCGTCGAGCGCCCGCTGGCGCTCGGGGCCGCTCTGGCCCGCGCGGACGAGGAGACCACCCGGGCGCTGTGCGCGGCGGGCCGACAGGCGGGCATCGCCTTCCAGTTGCGCGACGACCTGCACGGGGTGTTCGGCGACTCCGCGTACACGGGCAAGCCGACGGGCGAGGACATCCGCGACGGGAAGCCGAACTACCTGATCGCGGTGGCCCGCGACCACGCCGAGGCCGCGGACGACCGGCAGGCCCTCGCCCTGCTGGACACGGCCGTCGGCGACCCGCGGTTGTCCGACGGCGATCTGGACCGGGTACGGGACCTGCTCGTCTCGACCGGCGCGCGGGCCGCCGTCGAGCACCGGATCGAGAAACTGGCCGCCGACAGCGCCCGGTTCCTGGCGGGCGCGACGCGCGTCGGACCGGTTGCCAGGGCCCGGCTCCTCGACCTCTTCCAACGCGCCGCGGGCGTATGCCCGGACGGGCGGTCCGTACACCACGCCCCGCACCCGCAGGACCGACCGGCAGCCGCCGGACCGGGCCCGCGGGAAGCCGCTGCCGCAGGAGACCACCGATGAGAACAGTGACGGGACGCACCGACCATGTCGTGGTGGTCGGGGCCGGGCTGTCCGGGCTGTCCGCCGCGCTGCACCTGCTGGGCGCGGGACGCCGGGTGACGGTTGTGGAGCGCGCCGCGCTGCCCGGCGGCCGGGCGGGCAGGATCGAGCGGGGCGGCTACCGGATCGACACGGGTCCGACCGTGCTCACCATGCCCGACCTGGTCGCGGAGGCGTTCGCGGCCGTCGGCGAGACGATGACCGACCGGCTGGACCTGATCGCGCTGCACCCGGCCTACCGGGCCTTGTTCGCCGACGGCAGCCGCCTCGACGTGCACACCGGCGCCGAGGCCATGGAGGCGGAGATCGAACGCTTCGCCGGTCCGGCGGACGCGGCGGGCTACCGGCGGCTGCGCCGCTGGCTCACCGACCTCTACGCGGTCCAGATGCGGCGGTTCATCGACGCCAACTTCGACTCGCCGCTCCAGCTCGTCCACCCGGACCTGGCCCGGCTCGCGGCGCTGGGCGGCTTCGGCCGACTCGACGCCCGCATCGGCGACTTCGTCTCCGACGAGCGGCTGCGCCGGGTCTTCACCTTCCAGGCGCTGTACGCGGGCGTACCGCCGGCCCGCGCGCTCGCCGCCTACGCGGTGATCGCCTACATGGACACCGTCGCGGGCGTCTACTTCCCGCGCGGCGGCATGCACGCGCTGCCGCGGGCGATGGCGGACGCGGCGGCCGACGCGGGGGCCGACTTCCGGTACGGGCAGGACGTCACCCGGCTGGAACGGTCCGGCGACCGGATCACCGCGGTCGTCACGGACCAGGACAGGATCGCCTGCGACGCGGTGGTGCTCACCCCCGATCTGCCGGTCGCCTACCGGCTGCTCGGCCGGACCCCGCGCCGGGCGGTCCCGCTGCGGCACTCGCCCTCCGCGGTGATCCTGCACGCGGGCACCGACCGCACCTGGCCGGAGCTGGCGCACCACACGATCTCCTTCGGCGCCGCGTGGAAGGACACCTTCCACGAACTGACCCGCGCCGGGACCCTGATGTCCGACCCGTCACTGCTGATCACCCGGCCGACGGCGACCGACCCGCAACTGGCCCCGCCCGGCAAGCATCTGCACTACGTCCTGGCGCCGTGCCCCAACACCGCCATCGGTCCGGACGCGCGCGCGTGGGGAGAGCTCTCGCCGCGCTACCGCGACAGCCTCCTCGCCGAGCTGGAGCGGCGCGGCCTGACCGGGATCGGCGCCGCCATCGAGGAGGAGTCCCTGGTGACGCCCGCGGGCTGGACGGCGGACGGGCACGCGGCCGGTACGCCGTTCTCCGCGGCCCACACCTTCGCGCAGACCGGCCCATTCCGTCCCCGGAACCTGGTGCGAGGCACCGAGAACGCGGTGCTGGCCGGCTGCGGCACCACGCCGGGCGTCGGCGTGCCGACCGTGCTCATCTCCGGCAAGCTCGCCGCGGCCCGCGTCACCGGGCCGCGCCCGCGGCGGCCGTCCCCGCCCGCCCGGACCCGGCTCGCGACGGAAGGCACCCCGGCGTGACCGCGCGCGAGCTGGACGCGGCCGGGATCGACGCGCCCGCGCTGCGCGCCGCGTACGCGCGCTGCCGACAGCTCAACGCCCGGCACGGCAAGACGTACTTCCTCGCCACCCGGCTGCTCCCGGTCGAGCGGCGACCGGCCGTGCACGCGCTGTACGGCTTCGCCCGCTGGGCCGACGACATCGTCGACAGCCTCGACCGGACGCGGACCCTCCAGGAGCGGGCCGCCGCGCTCGACGCGCTCCAGGAGGAGCTGGCGGCCGGACTGCGGCACGGGAACAGCAAGGAGCCGGTGGTGCGGGCTCTCGCGCACACGGCCGCCGTGTACGACATCGACCACCGGCACTTCACCGACTTCATGGCGGCGATGCGCAGCGACCTCGAAGTGCGCGACTATCCGACGTACGCCGACCTGCGCGGCTACATGCACGGGTCGGCTGCGGTGATCGGCCTCCAGATGCTGCCGGTGCTGGGCACGGTCGTCCCCCGCGCGGAGGCCGCCCCGCACGCCGCGGCACTCGGTGTCGCCTTCCAGCTCAGCAACTTCCTGCGGGACGTCGGCGAGGACCTGGACCGCGGCCGGGTCTATCTGCCCGCGGACCTGCTCGCCGCGCACGGCGTGGACCGCGGCCTGCTGCTGTGGAGCCGGACGACCGGCGCCCGCGACGCACGGATCACCGAGGCGCTGCGGGCCGCCGCGGAACTGACCCGGGGCGTCTACCGGGAAGCGGCGCCCGGCCTGCCGATGCTCGACCCGGTGGCCAGGCCGTGCATCCGGACCGCTCTCGTGCTCTACGGCGGGATCCTGGACGCGATCGAGGACGACGGGTACGCGGTCCTGCACCGCCGTGCGGTGGTACCGCGCGAGCGGCGCGCGGCGGTGGCGCTCGACGGGCTGGTCCGGCTGGGCGCGGCGCGGCTGCGCGCCCGGGGCGGCGCGACGGCACCGGAGCCGGAGGACCGAGGGCAGGCTTCACGGACGCAGGGGCGGCCACGTCAACCACCGCGTGAACGGCCGTCGTCGGTGGGCCCGTCGTGGTCCCGCTGGGAGAAGGAGAACATGTCGTGACCGACCACCGGCCCGGCCGCTTTCCGCTGCGGCTGCGCCGCGACCCGGCCGGCTGGGCGCAGCAGCGGCCGACCTGGCGCGACGCGGCGCCGCGGCTGATCGGCGACGCCCTGAAGCGGGCCCTGGCGCGGCCGTCCGGCAACTGGTTCGTCGTCGGCGGCTCCCGCGCCGTCAAGGACGGCCGCCCGTACGGCAGGACCGTCGGCGGCACCGAGGTGGTGCTGTGGCGGGACGCGGCGGGCACGCTGCGCGGCGGCCCCGGCGCCTGCCCGCACCTGGGCGCGCCGCTCAAGGACAGCTCGGTGCGCTGCGGGACGCTGATCTGCCACTGGCACGGCCTGTCCCTGAAGGGCGCGCCGTTCGCGGGCTGGGAACCGTACCCCGTGCACGACGACGGGCTGCTGGTCTGGGTGCGGCTGGACGGGGTGGGCGGCGAGGAGCCGACGGCCGCCCCGCTGGTGCCGGTCCGGCCGGAGCCCGCGGGCGCCTTGGCGGCGGTCTATACGGGTTTCGGGGTGTGCGAACCGGAGGACGTGGTCGCCAACCGGCTCGACCCGTGGCACGGCGGATGGCTGCACCCGTACTCGTTCGTGGACCTCACGGTGGTCGGCACACCCACTGGCGATGCCGACGCGGCGCACGACGCCTTCGCGGTGGACGTGTCCTTCAAGGTCGCCGGACGGGCGGTGGTGCCGGTGCGCGCGGTGTTCACGGCGCCGGAGCCCAGGACCGTGGTCATGCACATCACCGAGGGCGAGGGGCGGGGTTCCGTGGTCGAGACGCACGCCACGCCGCTCGGCCCCGACCGGTCGGGGCGTCCGCGGACCGCGGTGGTGGAGGCGGTGGTCGCCGCGTCGGACCGCCGCGGGTTCGCGGTCGCGCGGGCCGCCGCCCCGGTGCTGCGCCCGCTGATGCGCGGGGCCGCCGGGCGGCTGTGGCGCGACGACCTGGCGTACGCGGAGCGGCGGTGGGCGCTGCGCGCCGCCGGCCGCTTCCCGGGCTGACGGCGCGCGGCCCGTCACGTGTCCCCGAGGGCCGCCAGCGCCCGCAGTACGGCCGAGCGGCCCCGCTCCGGGACCGTCCAGAGCGTCTGGCCGCGCACGCCCCACCGCTCCAACAGGGCGTTGGCGGCCAGGAAGCCGGTGGTCGCCGCGCGTTCCATGAGGGCGACCGGGAGGTCGGTGCGGACCGCGTCGCCCGCCACCGTGACGGTCGGGTGCGGGGTGCGGACGGTGGGCCGGTCGTGGAAGCCGCCCACCGGGAACAACGGGCAGTCCGCGCGCCATTCGTGCCGCTGGTCGACGATCGAGGCGTGCGCCGTCTCCGGATACACCCGGTGCATCTGCCGCACCAGCCGCTCCTGGGCGGCGGGCAGGTCGTCGGAAGCGTAGGCGTACGCGTGCAGTTCGACCACCGAGCCGCCGGTCCTGGCCGCCCAGCGCGCCGCCTCGCCCTCCCAGCGCTCCAGCACGCTGATGTTGTCGAGCGGGCCGAAGCCGCTGGTGCCGAGGAAACCCGGCCGGTCGGCGGCGACCGGGCGGTCCAGCCAGAGCCGGGAGACGAGGAACGGCGGCGCGGTGCGCAGCCGTTCGGTCCGCTCCCGCCACGGCGCGTCGCACAGGCCGGGCGAGGCGGCGGCCAGGCGGCGCAGGCCGCCGCTGTCCAGGGCGAGGACGAGGGCGTCGAAGCGCCGCGTCCTGCCGTCGGCGGTGACCGTCGGGCCGTCGGGCCCCGACGACCCGGCCGCGCTCACTTCGGTGCCGGTGCGCACGTCCGCGCCGTGGCCTTCCAGGTAGCGGCCGAGCGGCTCCCACAGCGCCTGGGGGTACGGCTCGTCGGGGACGTCGAAGAGCAGGCCCTCGCTGGAACCGAGGAAGTAGATGTGGAACATCAGGACCAGCTCCGCGGCCGAGAGTTGACGCGGGTCGGCGAAGAAGCTGCGGGAGAACACCTCGAAGGCGAGGTGCTGCGCGGCGTCGGGGAAGCGGATACGGGCCAGGAAGTCGGCGGCGCTGACCGTGTCGAGGCGTGCGTAGACCTGCGGCACGCGCACGTCCAGCAGGGGCAGGGCGGCGGCCGGGTTCATCCGGAGCAGGTCCCGCCAGCCGAAGGCGGGGCTGAGGGCGACGAAGCCGAGGGCGCTCCACGGCGGGGTGCGCGGGACGCGCGCGAAGCTGTCGTACAGGCCGCTGCTGTGCCGCAGCGGGTAGTCGGGCAGCGCGGTGAGCATGCCGAGGGAAGGGTCGGCGCGGCGGAGCAGGCCGCGCAGGTTGTAGTACTGGCGGAAGAAGGCGTGGAAGCCGCGGCTCATGGTGGCCGGTGAGCCGTCGGCCAAGTCGGTGGACCAGCCGGCCAGTCGTCCGCCGAGGCCGCGCTCGCGCTCGTACAAGGTGACCCGGGCGCCGCGCTCCGCCAGGCCGGTGGCGGCGGCGAGCCCGGCGATGCCGCCTCCGATGACGGCGACCTCGGGGGCGTCGGCGCCGAAGCGGGGGCGGCCGGGCAGCGCGGGAATCGTCCGGGCGCGCCGGTCGCGGCCACGGCGGGGCGCGGCGGGGCGCCCGGTCACCGCGGGTCCCCGTGCTGGTTGCGGAGCTGACGCTGACGCTGCGGCTGCGGCTGCGGCTGCGGCTGCGGCTGCGGCTGCGGCTGCGGCTGCGGCTGCGGCTGCGGCTGGGCCAGACTTCGGGGCGGGTGGGGTGGCCCCTGTTCCGGCTCGGCGTGCGGCGGGTCCTGGGGTACGCGGCCGAGCACGGTGTGGGTGATGCCGGTCTGCCAGCCGGGCAGCGGCAGGACGCGGACGGAGCCGAATCCGGCGCGGCGCACCCGGTCGCCGAGGGCGGCGGCCGTGTCGAACGCGACGACGCTGGTGTAGAGGTGGCGGTAGAGACCGGCGTCGCCGGTGAGCCGTCCTGCGGGCAGCACGACGCCCTTGCACACCCCCGCCCAGACCGCCCGGTGCGCGGCGCTCCCGCCGAGCGCGTACTCGTGCACGGCCAGTCGGCCGCCGGGGCGGAGCCGGTCGCGGACGGCGGTGAGGACGCGGTCAGGGTCGGCGACGTTGCGCACGAGATACGCGGCGAACGCGGCGTCGAACCGCCCGGTGACGAAGCCACCTTCGGCCAGCTTCTCCACGGGCGCGTGGAGGAAGGAGACGGTGGCGGGCCAGCGTTTGGCGGCCGCCCGCTCCAGCATCCCGGCGGAGGCGTCCACCGCCGTGATCTCGGCGAGCGGAGCGGCGGCGAGCAGCGCGGCGGTCGAGGAGCCGGTGCCGCAGCCGAGGTCGAGCAGGCGCAGCCCGGCCCCGCCGTGCGGCAGCCGCAGCCGCCGGGCGGAGCGGCGCAGGTGCGCGTGGTAGCCGGGGTTCATCGCGGTCAGCCGGTCGTAGCGGGCGGAGCCGTGGTCGAACGCCGACGACAGCTCGTCGTCTCGCAGCAGGGGCATGGGGCGGACTTCCTGTTGGGGGGCGGCATCGGGGCGGGCGGCGTCGGGGCGGGGCGGCATCAAGGGGCCGCACCGGGGCGGCGGCTCACGGGCGCGACGGGAGGCGGGTCGGGTCTGCGGGCGACAGATTCGCCGGGCTCGCGCCTGCGCAGGAAGGGCAGTTCGGCCACGGTCCGCAGCATCGGGGCGACCGGGGTGCTCAGGCCGATCAGGAAGTCCTCCCCCGGTCCTGAGCCGCCGTCGAGGAAGCGCAGCAGACGCTCGGTCGGCACCCGGCGGAACAGCCCGGTGAAGAAGTCCGCGCCGTCCACCCGCCCGGTGTCCAGCGCCCGCAGCATGACGGCGTCCATCGCCCGGGAGCGGCGCGAGTGCGGGGAGGGCGGTACGGGGGCGCGGCGCGGCCGGCCGCCGACCGTGGGATCGCCGGTCAGGAGGGCGTCGGCGACGGCCCGGGTCTGCCGCTGGACGGCGGCGAAGGTGTAACCGGTCGACGCGCGGGTCGCGCCGCCCGCCGTGCCGATCCGGAACACCGAACGCCCGGCGCGCGGGGTGAACCGCCCGTCGGTCATCGGGATCACGCCCTGCTCCACGCCGGTCACCTCGAACCGGCCGAGCCTCAGCACGTCGTCGGTGTAGTGCCGCAGCGCCGCGTCGTACCGCGCCGTGTCCAGGACCCCGGCGGAGAATTCCGTGTACTCCACGAGCGCCTGCCGTGGCCCGAGCGGCAGCACGTAGCCGAAGGACAGCCCGTGCGCGGGACGCGGTGTGCGGAAGTCCATCAGGTCGGCGACCGAGGGGGCGAAGGCGTCGTCCGCGGTCCGGACGAACCAGCCCCTGAAGTGCTGGAGCAGCGTCGTGCGGGCCGCGGGGAGCCGTGGGAGCGGGCGGGAGTCGAAGACCCAGCGGGCGTTCAGCTCCAGGGGCCGACCTGCCGTGTCGTGCCCGGAGACCCGCGCGCCGGTGGCCGTGTCCTGGACGGCCTCGACCGTCGCCTCGATCCGGCGGCAGCCGTCCGGTCCCGACAGGCGCTCGTCCACCAGCCGTTCGAAGGCGCCCGACCGCAGCATCTTGTAGCGGAACGGCGCGGGATCCGCCACGGTGGCCGAGCCGTCGGGTCCCCGGACCCGCAACCGGTCCCAGGAGGCGGCCAGGACCGCGTCGTACGGGCCGCCGGGCGGCTCCCAGAAGCACCAGGTGCGCTCGGGCGGTCGCAGCGGACCGGACGGCGCGTCGACCAGCACCACGGCGGGCCGGTGCCGGGCGGCCGAGGGCGCGCACAGCCGGTGGGCCAGCGAGAGCCCGGCCGCGCCCGCACCCACGATCACGACGTCCGCGTCCCGCACTCGTGCTCCTCCCGGCGCGACGAACACCTGGCCGTCCGGGCCCGGCTGCCGCGTTGCAGATCTTTCCGCAGCGAAGGCCCGGTTGGATGCACGCGGGGCGCGCGGCGAGCGGCGATCACGCGAATGGGGATGCCGTACGAGGAGCGATCCACCGGGACCGGCCGCCCTGGGAATCGCGCAAGACAGCTGTGGGGGGCGGGTGTTGGGCGCGGCTGCTGGCGGCGGGCCTCACACGAGCCGCGCGATGGAGTCCGCGAGCGACGCCGCCCGGTCGGCCGCTTCACCGGCCGGGACGGCGACAGGTTCGTGGCCGAAGCGCCGACAGCTCTCTTCGTGGATCTCCCCGAAGACCGGCGACTCCCGGCAGGCGATCCGCCGCGCACGTCCTGGGGGTCGCGCGCACCATGCCCGCCGCCACCCGTCGTTGACGGCCGCGCCCGCTGTGCGCGCTCTCGGGGGCCGCTGGGGCCCGTCTCAGGCGTGGGCCCGCGCCGGAGACGGGCCCCGGCGGCCCGCGCGGTGGGCAGCCGCCGCGACGATCCGGCTTCCCCCCACCGCGCAGGGCAGCTGCGGGCCCGCGCCGGTCGCGGCCGTCTCAGACGGACGGGCTCTGGGCCGCCACCAGGTCGAGCGCGATGTCGACGATCATGTCCTCCTGGCCGCCGACCAGGCGTCGGCTGCCGCACTCCATGAGGATGGTCCGGACGTCCACGTCGTAGCGGGCGGCGGCGGCCTCGGCGTGCCGGAGGAACGAGGAGTACACACCGGCGTATCCGAGGGTCAGGGTCTCCCGGTCCACGCGCACCGGGCGGTCCTGCAAGGGCCTGACGATGTCGTCGGCGGCGTCCTGGAGCCGGAACAGGTCGCAGCGGTGCTGGTATCCGGAAATGTTGGCGACGGCGATGAAGGCTTCGAGCGGGCAGTTGCCCGCTCCCGCGCCGTGGCCCGCAAGCGAGGCGTCCACGCGCCGGACGCCGTTCTCCACCGCGACCACGGAATTGGCGACCGACAGCGACAGATTCTCGTGTGCGTGGATGCCGATCTCGGTGGCGTCGTCGAGCACGTCCCGGTAGGCCCGTACGCGGGCGGCGACATCGGCCATCGTGAGCCGCCCGCCGGAGTCGGTGACGTAGACGCACTGCGCACCGTAGGACTCCATCAACTTGGCCTGCCGCGCGAGCTGTTCGGGCGGGGCCAGGTGCGAGAGCATCAGGAAGCCCGAGACGTCCATGCCGAGTTCGCGCGCCGCGGCGATGTGCTGCGCGGAGATGTCCGCCTCGGTGCAGTGCGTCGCGATGCGCACGGACCGCACGCCGAGTTCGTACGCCCGCTTCAGCTCGTGGATCGTTCCGACGCCCGGGAGCAGCAAGGTGGTCAGGCGGGCGTGCCGCAGGACGTCCGCGGCTGCCTCGATCCACTCCCAGTCGGTGTGGGATCCGGGACCGTAGTTCACCGATCCCCCGGCGAGTCCGTCGCCGTGCGCCACCTCGATCGCGTCGACTCCGGCGGCGTCGAGGGCGGTGACGACGCGTCGCACGTCCTCGGGGGTGATGCGGTGGCGTACGGCGTGCATGCCGTCCCGCAGTGTCACGTCCTGTACGAATATCTCAGCCGACATCTCAGACTCCTGCCTTCGCCGCGGCGATCCGCTCGGCGACCCGCAGGGCCGCCGAGGTCATGATGTCGAGATTCCCGGCGTAGGCCGGGAGATAGTGCGCCGCTCCCTCGACCTCCAGGAAGACCGACACCTGGTGGGTGGGGCTGTCGGCCCCGGCGTCCAGCAGGCTGTGCACGGGCTGCCCGGCCGGAATGCGGTCGATCTGCACCCGCTGCTTCAAGCGGTAGCCGGGCACGTAGGCGGCGACGTCGGCGACCATCCGCTCCACCGACGCGCTGATCCGTTCCCGGTCCTCGGCGTCGGGCGCCCGGACGAGGGCGAAGACGGTGTCGCGCATCATGAGCGGCGGTTCCGCGGGATTCAGGATGATGATCGCCTTGCCGCGCCGCGCCCCGCCGACCCGCTCGATGGCGGCGGCCGTGGTCTCGGTGAACTCGTCGATGTTCGCCCGGGTGCCGGGCCCCGCGGACTTCGAGGAGATCGAGGCGACGATCTCCGCGTACGGCACCGGCACCACCCTGCTGATGGCGGCCACGACCGGGATGGTGGCCTGGCCGCCGCAGGTCACCATGTTCACGTTGGGCGCCGCGAGATGCTCGTCGAGGTTGACCGCCGGGACGACGTACGGCCCGATCGCCGCGGGCGTGAGGTCGATGAGCCGCTTGCCCAGCGGTGCCAGCTTGGCGGAGTTCGCTTCGTGGGCCTTGGCCGACGTGGCGTCGAAGACGATGGCGATGTCCTCGACGCCGGGTAGCCGCAGCAGACCGTCGACGCCTTCGTGGGTGGTCGCGACCCCGAGGCGGGCCGCGCGCGCCAGCCCGTCGGAGGCGGGGTCGATGCCGACCATGGCCGCCATCTCCAGGTGCCGAGCGTTGCGCAGCACCTTGATCATGAGGTCGGTGCCGATGTTGCCCGATCCGATGACGGCGACTTTCGTCCTGGCCGCACCCGCCATACGCGTCGCGCCCGTTGCCGTCGTCGCGTCCGTCGTACGTGTCGTGCCCGCTGTCTTCGTCGCGTCCGCCGTACGCGGCGTGCCCGCTGTCTCCGTCATGCCCGCTCTCCCTTGCCGAACCGCACTTGCACCGCGCCGAGCCCGGACAGCCGGGCGACGACGACATCGCCTTCGACGACGGGACGCATCGGACCGAGCGCGCCGGACAGCACGAGCTGCCCCGCGCGCAGCGGATCGCCGAGTTCCCGCGCGGTCCGGGCGAGCCAGACGACCGCCGCGACGGGGTCGCCCAGGCACGCGGCGCCGGTGCCGGTGGAGACCTCGTCGCCGCCGATCGACATCGACATCCGCTGCTCCACCGGGCTGAACGCGTCGAGCGAGAGCCGCCGCGGGCCGATGACGTACGCCCCGGCCGAGGCGTTGTCGGCGACGGTGTCCGCGAAGCTGATGTCCCAGTCGGCGATCCGGCTCCCGCACACTTCGAGGGCCGCCGAACCCCAGGCGATCGCGCCCCGGACCTGAGCGTGGTCGAGCGGGCCTTCGGCCAGATCGTCGCCGAGCATGAACGCGATCTCGGCCTCGACCCGCGGCTGCGTCACGCGGTCGATCGGGACGGTGTCACCGCCGAGGAACGCCATGTCGTCGAAGAGGACGCCGAAGTCCGGCTGGTCGACGCCGAGTTGCTCCTGGACCGCCGGTGAGGTGAGGCCGATCTTGCGCCCCACGACGCGGGCGCCGGCCCGCAGGCGGTGCGCGGCGACGGCGGCCTGTACGGCGTAGGCGCTCGGCAGGTCGTCCGCGCCGATCAGGTCGCGGACCGGTGCGCAGGGCACGCCGCGCGCCGCGGCGTCGATGAGCCGGGCCGCCGCGGCGGCGACGGCGGCCTCGTCGGCCGCGGCCGGCCGGCGGGGTGCGCCGGCCCCGTGCGGGCGTGTGGATGATCGGGAAGAAACCATGGTGGTGTGCCACCCAACAGAACAGGGGCCACCGGAGATCCGGTGGCGACGGCCGAATGATTGGCAGAGGTTGTCGTCGGTGCCTTTTCGCCGAGCATCCGACGCGGTGGTGACCGGCCGGACCGGGCGGCAGCGTCGCCCGGCCCGGCCCCTCCTCAGGAAGTCAGGAGGTCACAAGGTCAGTTGGTCAGTTGGTCAGTTGGTCGGCCGGTGCGCCGACGGACGGCTGCGCGGACGCGGGCACCCGTCCGCGGCGGGCGGAGTAGCAGATGAAGGCGACCAGGACGTCGCAGCAGCCCGCGACGAGCAGACAGATCCGGAACCGGTCCTCGGCCGGCACCCCGGGGACGGCGGCGACACTCTTCGACTGGAGGATGCTCGAATAGACCGCCGGGCCGAGCGCACCGGAGATCGTCATGATGATGCCGATCATTCCGATCCCCATTCCGGTGAGTTCCGCGCGGACGCTGCTCTGGATGGAGCTGAACAGTCCGACGCCCACCAGGCCGCTGCCGACGCCGTAGACGCACGCGGCGACCAGGAACGACGCCACGGAGGCGCCCCCGGACATGGCCAGGATCAAGGTCAGCGCGGCTGCGCAGTGACAGGTCGCGCCGACCCCCGCCACCAGCAGCGGCCTGGTACGAGCGCCGAGGACGCCCGCGCCGATACCGGCGAGCGCGCCGAGCAGCGAGTAGGGCAGCAGCAACAGCCCGGTGTCCAGGGCGTCGTACCCGAGGCCGTATCCCGCGGCGGAGGGCGTCTGGACGTAGAACGGGATGAGGAAGGTGACCGACTGGATCGCCATGCCGATCGTGAAGCCCGCCACGACCGTCCGCGCGACGGTCCCGGACCTCAGGAGCGCCAGATGGAACACCGGGGTCTTCGACCGCTTCTCCAGCGTCACCCACACGGCCCCGCCCGCGAGACCGGCAGCGGCGAAGCCGATCGCCTTCGCCGACGAGATGCCGTCGGATCCGGCCGTCTTGATGCCGTAGAGCAGCAGGACGATCCAGGCGACCAGGCCGATCACGTTCCCGATGCCGAACGCGGCCGTGGCGTCGCGGGAACTCGACGGGATGACGGCCCAGACGCAGATCCCCACCACGACGTACACGACGGTCGCGCCCAGGAAGAAGTCCTGCATCGAGACCCGGCTCAGCGCCAGCCCCCCGGCGACGAGCCCGACTCCGGCCCCGACGGCCTGTGCGACCTGGCTGACGATCACCGCGGTGTGCACCGAGGAGCCCGCCAGGTGGCGGCGCAGGACGCCGACGCCGAGCTGACCGGCCGCGGAGCCGAGTCCCATGACCGCCGCGCCGATCAGCATCGCGGGGAAGGTGTGCGAGATGCCCGGCACGAGCATGCCGGTCGCGAGGAGCGCGGCGCCCAGTGTCGCGGCTCCGCGGTCGCCGAGCACGTCCGCCAGCCGCGGCAGCAGGATCGTGCTGACGCCGCCGCCTATCAGCAGCAAGGTGAGCACCCACGCGACGTCGCCGACCGTCAGGTGGAACTCGCGCTGCACCACGGGAAGCAGCGGGGTCAGCATGAAGGTCACCGCGGACGAGGTGAAGCCGAGCAGCGCGGCCACGGCGATCAGGGGATTCCTCCCGCGGGTACGGACGGGTCTCTCGACGCGCGGTCTTTCCTGGTGGTGTGTTTCGCTGTGCGTCATCGCACTGCCTCTCCTCATGTCATGAACGCCCCTGGGGCCATCCCCGCCGCGGTGTCGGCACCTGCGAGCGGAGGGCGGGCCGCTCGGCGAGCGACCGGTGACCGGAGTATGTGATTCGGCCAGGTGAGCGGCCAGCAATACGTTCTGCCTGGGGGAACGCGGCCGAAACACGTCACCGCCGGGAGCGGTGGGACGGCGCGCGGGACAGCGTTACGGCGCGGGGTCGGGGCGGCGCGGGGTGCCCACGGCGCTCACGTCGAGGACCGCGCCGGTCACGGTCGCGGACTCCTCGCGCGAGGCGAGCAGGACGTACGGGGCGACGTAGTCCTCGGCGCTGGGGGCCAGGTCGAGGGCGGAGTACCGACGGAGCCGGTCGCCGGTCGGCAGCATGTCGCTGATGGAGGTGTCGCCCAGCGCCATGGCGCGCGGCCCGCGCAGATCGGTCGCCATCCCGCCCGGCGCGACGGCGTTCACCCGCACGCGCGGCGCGAGTTCGTAGGCCAACTGCGCGACCAGTCCGACTCCGGCGTGTTTGGACGCGGTGTAGAGCACGCCGCCGCCGCGTGGGTACAGGGCAGCGTTGGACAGGGTGAAGATCATCGATCCCCGCCGCTCGGCGAGCGCCTGGGCCGCCGCCCGGGCGCCGAGCAGGTAGCCCTTGACGTTCACGCCGAACAATTCCTCGTAGCCGCTCTCCAGTTCGGCCATCGACATGTCGAGCGCCGCCCGGCCGAAGTCCCACAGGCCCGCGTTGCCGACGAACGTGTCGAGTCCTCCGAAGGCCGACACGGCCGCTTCGACGGCGGCGGTGTTGTCTTCTCCCGAGGTGACGTCACCGCGTACGCCGCGTACGCGGTCGCCGTGCGCCTCCCGCAGGTTGTCCAGTTTCTCCGGCGACCGTTCGAGCACCGTGGCCGTCGCGCCCTCGGCGACGAAGCGGTCGACGACGGCCCGGCCGAGTCCCGAGCCGCCGCCGGTCACCAGCACCGACAGCCCGGCGAGACGCCCCTGTCCGGCGGCCATCAGTGGTGTTCCAGGAAGTGCTTGACCGTGGCGTTGAACTCGGTGGCGTGTTCGAGCTGCGCCCAGTGACCGCAGCGGCCGAACATCAGCAGCCGGGAGTCCGGGATGACCGCGTGCGCGCGCAGGCTGGTCTCGTAGTGCACCGTACGGTCGTCCCGGCCGTGGATGATCAGCGTCGGCACGTCGGACCGCGCCATCTTCTCCCCCGCCTGCGCGAAGCCGGTCGCGCCGACGCCCGCGCGCATCACCTCCAGCCAGTTGCGCAGGTGCTCCGGCCTGCTCACGGCGGTGCGCGAGCGTTCCTCGGCCAACTCGCGGGTGGCGTGGGCCGGATCGAAGCACATCACCTCGACCAGCTTCTGGAAGTTCTCCGGTGAGGGGTCCTCGTAGGTGTCGAAGATGATCCGGATGCCTTCGGACATGCCGTTCGGCGCCATCACGTTGACGCCCCAGATGCCCGAGCCCATGGTCACCAGGTGCGAGACCCGCTCGGGGTGCTCGGTGGCCATGACCATCCCGATCGCGCCGCCCATGGAGTTCCCGACGAAGGCGGCGCGGTCGATGCCCATGGCGTCCATCAACTGCGTGACGGCCGCGCCCTGGTCGCGTCCGGTCGCCACGCTCTGCGGGTTGGAGTCGCCCCAGCCCGGCATCGTCACGGCGACGCACCGGAAGTCGGCGGCGAGCGCGCGGATGTTGGCCTCGAAGTTCGACCAGCCGGTGGCGCCGGGCCCGGTGCCGTGGATCAGGAACACGGGATCGCCGTCACCGGCTTCGTTGATCTGGATCTGGTAGTCGGCGGTGTCGACCAGCCGGTAGGTGGAGTCGTGGGTGATCTCTGAGGTGACGGTCGTCATTGCGCGCTCTTTCTCACGAGGTGCTGTTTGAGTGTTCCGCGCAGGTCGAGGCCGGGGTCGGACAGCAGTCGGCTGTCGACCGGCACGTTTCCCGCGATGAGCCGCTTCACCACGCCGACCTCGCGGGCGGCGCCCATGCCCGCTGCCGCCGCGATCCGGCCGTGGCGCAACCAGAAGGCGAGGAACCGGTCGGGTACCGCGCCCTCCCGGAGGACGAAGTCGTCGCTGCGCCGGGGCCGTCCGATGATCTGCAACGTGGTGTCGTACTGGTCCGACCACGCGTAGGGCGGCGCGGTGTACCGCACCGGGCTGCCGGCGATCGTGCTGCCCACCGCCGTACCGTGCCGCTGCGCCGCCTCCCAGTGCTCGAGCCGGCCGCGGGCGGTCAGGTGCGGGTGCGGCTGGCTCGCGACATCGCCGGTCGCGTAGATCCACGCCCGGCTGGTCTGGCCGAACTCGTTGACGGGGATGCCCCAGTCGTCGACGTCGATACGTGCCGTACGGGCCAGTTCCGTCCGCGGGCGTACGCCGATCCCGACGACGACCGTGGCGGCCGGTACGCGGCGGCCGTCCGACAGACGCACCGCCTCCACGCCCGCCGGGGAGCCGAGGAATTCCGTGACCGTGACGCCGGTCAGCAGCCGCACCCCGTGGTCGCGGTGCAGCCGCGTCATCAGGTCCGCCACGGCCGGTCCGAGCACGGAGGCCAGCGGATACGGCTGCGCTTCGACCACGGTCACCTCGATGCCGCGCCGACGGGCGACGGCGGCGAGTTCGAGGCCGATGAAGCCCGCGCCGATGATGACCAGCGGGCCGCCGCGGGCCAGCCGCGCGTGGAGCCGTACCGCGTCGGCGGCGTCCCGGAGCGACAGGACGTTGTCGGCGTCGGCGCCGGGCGTGGTGAGGCGGCGCGCCGCGACACCGGTCGCCAGCACCAGCCGCCCGCAGCCGAGGACGTCGCCGCCGCTCAGCCGTACGGTGAGCGCGGCCGGATCGATGCCGACGACGCGTTCGCCGAGCCGCAGCGCGATGTCGAGGTCCTGGTAGACCGACGGGGGCTGGATGGGCACGAGACCGGCCGACTCCCCGTCGAGCAGTCCTTTCGACAACGGCGGCCGTTCGTAGGGAAGGTTGGGGTCCGCGTCGACCAGCGTGACTCTGCCCCGGTAGCCGTGGCCGCGCAGGGCCACGGCCGCGCAGACTCCGGCGGCGCTGGCCCCGACGATGACGCAGCTCTGGCCGGGGACGGCCGACGTGCTCAACTCCGCTCCGGTATCTCGACCATGACGTCGTCGCCGTCCAGCTTCACCTGGTACGTGCACAGCGGGAGGGACGCGGGCGGCGACAGCACGGAACCGGTCCTGAGGTCGAACTTCGCGAAGTGCCAGGCGCATTCGACCTGGTCGCCGTCCACGTATCCGTCGGCCAGCGAGGACTGGCCGTGCGTACAGGTGTCGTTCAGGGCGAAGAATTCGCCGTCCGCCCTGAACACGGCGACGGGCGGCACCGTCGGCATCTGGAGTGCGTCACCGTCGTCGAGTTCGTCGACGGAACAGGCACGGATCCACGGCATTGCTGCACCTTTCGGTAGGCGCGGGACGGCGCGCGGGGGCGGGTCGGGGTCAGAAGAAGTTGCTGAGGTTGCCGGACTGGAGCACCGTCTGGTCGAGGTAGACGAACCGCTTGGCGATCGCGAGCCCGTTCTCCGTACGCCGCAGCGTGTCCTCGCGCCGGCCGACCCACTGGTCGGTGTCGCTCTTGAGCCGGGTGCGGTAGAGCAGGAAATTGCTCTGCACCACGAGTTCGTCGCCGCTGTCCTCGGTCACCCGGACGTTGGTGATGAGGTGCCGGGTACGGGACGGCGGGTCCTCGGCCCACGAGGTCCCGGTGGCGAACTTCTTGGCCCGCGTCCGGAGGAACTGCTTGTCCTCGTCGAAGTAGGCCATCTCGCCGGGCTTGGTGAACTCCAGGTGCAACTGCCGCCTGGTCATGGTCCGTCGCAGCGGCATGAAGTAGTGGGTGTCCTCGGTGAAGAGGCCGACCCACTCCTCGTACTGGTGGGCGTCGAGCAGCGCCGACTCGTAGGAGTAGAACTGCTCCACCTCGTGCTGCCGCAGCAGCGTGTCGAGGTCGACGGCGTGCGCGGCGGGCACGGCACGCGCTGCGGGTACGGCGTGAGTCGTCATCGCGGGCTCCTGGGCCTAGTAGCGGTCGTGGGGAGCCGTGCTCTTGCGCAGCCCCTCCCACGTGGGGTTGCGGAGCCACTCGCGCCAGGAGTGGTAGGTCCACAACTGGGCGTGCTCGTTGATGGGCGCGTCGATGACGGCGAGGCCGTCGTCCTTGACGACCTCGGACGTGCCGAGACCCATCTTCAGAAGCTGGGGGATCTCGCGGCTCTTGGTGCCCTTGGTCTGGAGGGTGGACTGCGCCCAGTTCTCGCCGTCCTCCTGTTCGAGCATTCCTGCGGGCCCGAAGAAGTGGATCTGCGCGTGCAGCGCGGCGGCCTGCTCCTGCGGCGAGGCGTTCTTGTCGCGGAAGGAGTACCACCAGATCTCGGTGACGTCGGGGCTGCGCGGCACCCGCAGGCTGAGCTGCGCGTTCGCCGTGACCCAGGCGGTCGGGAAGATGTGCGGGTGGCCGCCCACCCGGCTTCCGTGCCGCCCGAGCTTGGCCTGGGTCTGCGGTGTGTAGCGCCACTCGAACAGCTCCCGGCCCCCGGCTGTCACCTCCAGCGACTCCTGGTCGGGACCCGAGATCGCGTGCCCGTACTCGCCCACCATCACGACGTTGTGCAAGTCGCTGGGCAGGAAGGGGACTTCGAGGTCGGCGCCGGATTCGGTCCTGGCCCCGCCGTCGACGAACTCGTCCGGCGGGGCCGGGATGAGACCGACGGCGAAGGCCGACATGTGCGTGATCTGCGGGTGGTAGTAGTCGAAGACGTTGTCGACGGTGAACTTCCAGTTGGTCCTGACGGTGAACTTCTGGACGCCGGGGACGGCCTCCATGTCGCCGCGCTCGGCGAGCAGGTCCAGTCCGAGCCGGCCCGTCGCGCCGAGGTACTCCTCCAGGGGCGGCGCGTCCGCGTCCATGGTGGCGAACACGAAGCCGCGGTAGGAGTCGAGTTGGGCCACCTTGCGCAGCGGGTGCTTGGACAGGTCCAGCTTGTCCTTGTAGAAGAGGGACTTGCCGGGCACGCCGATGAGTTCGCCGTCCAGTCCGAAGGTCCACCCGTGGTACGTGCACATGAAATTGCGGACGTTTCCCTCCTCGGCCCGGCACACCGCGTTGCCGCGGTGCGAACAGGTGTTGAGGAAGGCGCGGATCGAACCGTCCCGCTGCCGGACCACGAGGACGTTGTCCGATCCCATCGGGGCCTCGAAGAAGTCGCCGCGCTTGGGGATCTGCGTCTCGTGGCACAGGAAGAGCCAGGCCCGGCCGAATATCCGCGTCATCTCCAGATCGAAGATCTCCTGGTCGCTGAAGATGCGCCGGTCGATCTCGCCTCTTTCGAGCGAGACCAGGTCATCGAGCTGGTCCACCGCGCGTGGGGAGTCGTTCATGGTGTTCTCCTTGGCGTACACGTCACCGTCAGTGGGTGTGATTGCGGTCGTGGCCCCAGAACTGGGCGGCGTCCCAATTCGTGATCGTCCAGGTCTCGTCGTCGATCAATTTGCCGGCCGTTCCGTACTCCACGCCGATCCCGGACGGCGACTTCATGTAGAACGAGAGCATCTCGTCGTTCGTGTGACGGCCGAGCGTCGCGGTGAGGGAGATCTCCTTCGCGCGCACCCGGTCCAGTGCGCGGCCGACGCCGTCGACGCTGTCGACCTCGAGCATGAAGTGGTCGATGAAGGGCTTCCTGCCGTCCGGCGCGGGACCGAACGCGAGTGAGTGGTGCCGGGGATTGACGTGGGTGAAGGTCAGGACCAGGGGCTTGAAGGTGATGTAGTCGCTCACCTTGAAACCGAGGACGTGGCGGTAGAAGGCGACCATCTCGTCCACGACGGACGAGACGAGCACGATGTGGCCGACCCCGAGGTCGTTGCCCTTGTCGTCACGCGTCACGAACCGGACGCCGGTCGGCGAGACGAACGCGGAGGACACGGTGACGGCGCCGTAGAACAGCTCCAACCGGAAACCGGCCGGATCGGCGAACCGCACCAGCCGGCGGACTCCGCGCAGGTCGGCGAGGTGCGGATCCTCCGTGACGGCGACCCCGGCGCTCTCCAGGTCCCGCACCTGGGCGTCGAGGTCTTCCTCGGTCGCCACCTCCCATCCGACGTAGGACAGCGTGTCGTCCCCGGCGCGTACCGCGATGCGGTGGTGCCTGGCGTCCATCCGCAGAAACAGCGTTTCGACGTCGTCGGCGTCCCGTCCGCGGGTGACGTGCAGGCCCAGAATGTCGCCCGCGAAGTCCTCCCACGCGTCGAGGTCCTGCGCACCTATGCCGATGTAACCGAGCGCTTTGACATAACTCACGCGCGATTCCTCCGATTCCCAATGGATGACGCGGAAGCCCTCGGAAAACACACAGGGGAAGGGCCTGCGCATAACTGTATTGAGCGCCCGAAAAGAAGCCAGGATCCTGTTCCGTCAGACGGAAAGCAGTTGTTCCGGCGTGCTCCCCCGGGTCACTTGCGACGCAGCGCGGACGAGAGCTGCTGCGCGGTGTCGACGAGCACCGACTTGTAGCGGGCGGGGGTGCGGCCGAGCACCGGGCAGGAAAGCGAGACCGCGGCGACCGCGCGGCTGTGATCAGCGGCCCAGACCGGCGCCGCCAGGCAGGCCACGCCGAGGAACGACTCCTCGTGATCCGTCGCGATACCGGTCTCGCGCACCCGGAGCAGTGAGAGCTTCATCCGCTGGGCGTCGGGAATGGTGTACGCGGTGAACCGCTTGAAGGATCCGTCGAGAACGGTCCTCAGATGCAGGGAGGGAGCGAACGCGAGCAGCGCCTTCCCGAGCCCTGTGGCATAAGCGGGCCTGCGTCCGCCGATACGCGTGTCCATTCTCGGCGCGCCCAGTCCGGAGACTTTGTCGATGTACAGGATGTCGGCGCCGCTGAGAATGGCGAGATGAATGGTCTGCCGGGTGAGGGCGAACAATTCCGCCAGATAGGGAGAGGCCAGTTCGCGCAGGTCCTTCGCGGCGCCGACCTGCACCCGGCTGCCCAGCTCGAAGACGCGCTCGGCGAGCAGATACCGCTCGCCTTCCTTGGCCACATAACCGTGCTCGATCATCGCGCTCAGCAGCCGGTGGACGGTCGACTTGGCCATCCCGGTGCGGGCGGCGATCTCCGAGACGCCCAGCGACTTCCGCGAACCGGACAGGGTGTCGAGCACGGCGAGCGCCTTGCCGACGGATGTGTCGCGCACTTCGCCGGCCGCCGCGGCGGCGTCGTGCACCCGCCGCGGGCTTTCCGGAGCAGGCATCGGGTTCCTCCTCAAGGTACGAGGTCACCAGCCGTTAAATGGGAGTAAACTCTCACTTAGCCGTCACAGTAGGCTGCCCGCAGTCGCATCGCAAGAGTGGGGAGCGGAGATTGCCGGACGAGTCCGCAGCACCGGTACCGGTACGCAAGCGCGCACCTCGCGCCGACTCCCGGCGGAACGTCGATCGCATCCTGGCGGCGGCCCAGACCCTGATCGAACGCGAGGGGCCCGACGTCACCCTCGACGAGATCGCCAAGGAGGCCGGGGTCGCGCCCGCCACCCTCTACCGGCATTTCCCGAGCAGAATGCATCTGTTCGAGGGCGTCTACCGCGGTCGCGTCGCGCGACTGGCCTCCATGGCAACGGAGTTGGCGCAGCGCGACGAGCCGACGGCGGCACTCCTGAACTGGCTGCGCCAGTTCGTCGATCTGGGAGTCGAGGCGCAGGGAGTCCTCGCCGGACTGCTCGCGCAGGGGCTCCGTGAGACCGACCCCGTCGCCAACACCGAGTGGGGTCAGTCGCTGCTGGTGTCGGCGGCGGATCTGCTGCTGAGGCCCGCCCAGGACCTCGGCGCGATCCGCGACGACCTCACCGCCGGCCAGCTCGTGGCGCTGCTCACCGGCATCACCCTGGCCGTCCACACGCTCGGCGGCTCCGCGTCCGCGTCCGCTGCCCGGGCCCTGGACGCGCACCACGCGCTGAATCTGCTGCTCGAAGGTCTCACGCCGCGGCCGTGACCGCCGCCTTCACAGCCGGGGGCCCGCGGCGGCGCGCACCGGGCCGACGACGTGCCGCAGGCGTCAGCCCGTCAGCGTGTCGGCGGTCTTCGACGCTCCCGTCCCGTCCCGTTCGACATCGGTCGGCGCCCGCGTGCGCAGCATCACGGCCGGGACGATCGCGAGCACCGACAGGGCGACGGCCAGCCAGAACAACCCGCCGAAGGCGTCGGCCAGTTCGGGTGCCAGGCGCTGCCGCGCGGTGTCGCTCAGCGCGGCCAGGGACTGGACCCCGCCGCCGTCGGTGAAGCCGCTGAGCCGACGTTGGAGCAGAACCGCCGCCACAGCGGTGCCCATGGCCCCGGCGACGTACTGCACGATGCTCATCAGCGTCGACGCGCCGGGGATCTCGTGGCCGCGCAAACCGGCGTATCCGGCGGCGGTCAGCGGCGTGGCCGTGGCGCCGACCCCGACGCCGCGGACGAACCAGCACACCGACAGCCATACGTCGCTGGTGTCGGGCCCGATCATGGTGAGCGGAAGCACTCCTGCGGTCACCATGAGCAGGCCGAAGACGATCACCGCCCGGGGACCGCGCTTGTCCATCACCCGGCCGGCCGTCGTCAGCACCAGCATCGCGCCGAAGGCCGACGGCGCCACCAGCAGGCCCGCCTCGATGGCGCTGTCCCCCCGCGCGAACTGGTAGTAGAGCTGCACCAGGAACAGCACCGCGTTGGTACCGGCGAGGTAGAGGAACATCGCGGTCTGGGCCGATCTGAGGGCCGCGTGCTTCCACAGCCGCAGGTCGAGCAGCGGATGAGCGGCCCGCAGCGCGTGCACGACGAACGCGGCGGTCAGGGCGATTCCCAGACCTCCGGTGAGCGCGACGGACGGGGACACGCGCCCGGCATCGCCGAAGTCGGAGATGCCGTAGACAAGCAGCGCGAGTCCCGGCGGCAGCAGGCCCAGTCCGATGAGATCGAGCTTCCGGGGCACGCCGGGTTCGCCGCGGTCGAGGACGGCCCAGGCCAAGCCGATCCCGAGAGCGCCCAGCGGCAGATTGACGAAGAAGATCCACCGCCAGGACAGGCTGGAGAGGATCAGTCCGCCGAAGATCGGCCCCAACAGGGGCCCCAGCATGGACGGAATCCCCACCACGGCCATGACGCGTCCGAGGCGGCCGGGGCCCGCCTCCCTGGCGAGGATCGTCTGCCCGGTGGGCAGCAGCATCCCGCCGCCGATCCCTTGCACCGCGCGCGCGACGATGAGCAGCGCCATCGAGTTGGCGAGTCCGCACAGCAGCGAGCCGAACAGGAACATGGCCATGGACGCGATCCACACCCGTCTGGAGCCGAATCGGTCGTTGGCCCAGCCGGTGAGCGGCACCACCGTGGCGAGGGCGAGAAGGTAGACCGTGCTGACCCACTGGACGGTGGCGAGCGAGGTGTCGAAACTCCTCACCAACGACGGCACGGCCACCTGGACGATCGTCGTGTCGAAGATGGATATCAGGGAGCCGAGAATCGTGACCGTCGCGACCAGAGTCATGCGTCGGTCGAAGACCTTCACCTTTTGAGAGCCGACGTCGTTCAACGAGTCTCCGATCGCACCGCACACTTCTCGCGGCGCGTGTCATCCGAAAAGGCGCGGCCGCACCGCCTTCGGAGAGTGTCCGCTCTCCGATCCCGATGCGGTGCCGCGTCGTTCCGTCAGACAGAACCGGGCTGCCCGTGGTCCGACCGGGGACGTACGGGTGCCGGGTGGTGCGGGGTCGGCCGGTGGTGCCGGGTCAGACCGTGCGGATCTCGTTCACGAGCGTGCCGATCGCCTCGCACTCGATCGTTCGCGTCGCGCCGATCCGGTGTTGGTAGTCGATCTCCCGCAGCGTGTGCGTCCCCGTGATGTCGGTGCCCACGTGGATGATGTCGCCGGGGAACAGGGTGTGGTGGTCGCTGGCGTGCGCGATGACTTCCGCCACCGAATAGATCAGGCGCTCGGTCCGGCATTCGATCCGTACGTCGTCGCCGGTCGCCAGGGTGATGCCGAGCCGGTCGGGGTCGGGGATCTCGTCCCTGGTCACGATCCACGGTCCGCACGGCTTGAAGCTGTCGGTGCCCTTGGCCCGCAGGTGGTAGGTGACCCTCATGTCCCCGTGCTCGAAGCCGGACGCCGCCCGGGGCCGGCCGCTGTGCCGCCGGTCCAGCTCCCCCGCCATGGAGCCGGGTACCACCACGGTGTCACCGGCCCGCAGCCCGGGCGCGGACACGTCGTCGATCAGGGTGTACCCGAAGACGTGGTCCAGTGCCTCGGCCGGGTCGATCCGCGTGCCCTGCCGTCCGATCACCACGGCCAGCTCCGGCTCGGGATGGACGAGTCCGAACGACGGTCGCAGCCGGATCGGCTGCCGGTGTCCGACCAGCGCGGAACCGGGTGAGGAGAAGAACGGCGGATGGTCGGGGACGCTCGACGCGAACGCGGCGAACACCGGGCTGTTGAAACCGACGCCCAGGATCTTCCCCGGCCGCGGGACCGGCGGCAGCCAGGCGCCGAGCCGGTCGATCTCGGCCACGCTGGTGGCGGCCGGGGACCGGTCCGTCCCGAGCGCGCGGGCCAGGCGCGGGCGCAGGTCGTCCCAGCGTTCGATGAGCGTCAGCACGCCGTAGAGGCCGGGGCCGCCGACGAGGTCGCCGACCGGGACCGCCCGGCCGGCCGGATCGAACACGACCGGCTCGGGCCGTCCGTCGATCACGCATGTTCCTATCCGCACGGCAGCGCCTCTCCGTGGAGCGGCGCCGCCGCGTTCGGCACGGTCTCGGTTCCCCTCACCACGACAGCAGTCCGCCGTCCACCACGATCGCCTGACCGGTCACGTAACCGGCCGCCGGGGAGAGCAGGAAGTCGATCATCGCGGCCACCTCGTCGGGCTCGCCCTGGCGGCCGAGCGGGATCTTCGCCTCCAGCTCGCCGACCGCCGCGTCACGGTCGGAGGAGTGCTTCCAGTGCTCGTCGTTGAACGGCGTGTCGATCCAGCCGGGGCACACGCAGTTGACGCAGACCTTCAGCGCGCCCCACTCGACCGCCATCGCCCGCGTCATGCTGACGAGGGCCCCCTTGGACGCGGCGTACGCGAAGGACCCGAAGCCGCCCCGGAACGCGGAGGTCGAGCCGGTGAAGACGATCCGCGGCGCGGCGGACCGGCTCAGCGGCCCGATCGCGGCCTGGGCCAGCAGGAACGCGGCGCGGACGTTCAGGTCCATCGTCGCGGTCCAGTCCTCCAGGGGGTACCGGGCGACGGGCGCCTCGCGCAGCAGCGCGGTGGTGATGAGGAGTCCGTCCAGGCCGCCGAACCGCGCGCAGGCCGCGTCGACCATGGCCCGGGCGGCGTCCACGTCGTACAGGTCGTGCTCGCCGATGACGAGGCGGCCGGGTGCTTCCTCGGCGGCCAGTTCACCGGCGGCCGCCATGTTGATGTCCGCGAGGTACACGTCGACACCACGGTTACGCAGGCGGCGTACGCAGGCGCGTCCGATTCCCGTGGCGCCTCCGGCGACAATGACGGCGGGCATGGTGATCTCCTCGGTGGAACGGGCTCGGGCTGATGGGCCTGGTGCCGCGAGCGGGGCAGACATGGCCGCTCGCGGCACCAGGGGCTGTGGCTGGTCGTCCTCGCGCGGGCGTCAGTCGTCTTCGCGCGAGTGCGTCACTATCTGGCCGGGGCTGACGAAACGCAGTGCGACGAACAGCAGGACGAGGCAGGTGAGCATGTAGATGACCGACATCGCGTCGATCGACTGCTGTGGGCGGAAGCCCGGCGTCCACAGGGCGGAGTACAGGGCGACGACGAGCGTCTCGCTGCCCGGCCCCGAGTTGAAGAAGGTCAGCTCGAAACTGCCCGCGGTGTGGATCAGCGTGAGCAGGCCCGACGCCAGGATTCCGGGCAGCAGCAGCGGCGCGAGCACCCGCCGGACCGTCTGAAGACCGTTCGCCCCGCAGGAGCGCGCGGCCCGTTCCAGGTTGGTGTCGAGCTGCTGGATGTACGGGATCATCAGCAGGACCACCAGGGGCACCGACGGCACCAGGTTGGCCACGATCACCCCGGACAGATGGCCGCCGAGGCCGAGCCGGTAGAGCAGCGTCGCCAGCGGCAGACCGTAGGTGACCGGCGGCAGCATCAGCGGCAGCAGGAAGGCCAGGATCAGCAGCTTCTTGCCCGGGAAGTTCCCCCTTGCCAGCACATACGCCGCCGGAGCGCCGATGATCACGGCGAGCGCGGCCACGACCACCGCGACGGTGACCGTGATCACCATGACGTGGGAGAGGTCGTACTCGTTCCACGACGACCGGTAGTAGTCCGTCGTGTACCCCTTCGGGAGCCACCCGGTGAACCACTGGCGGCCGAAGGAGCTGACCGTCACGGAGGCGACGAGCCCGGCGATGTTGACCAGGAAGACGGCGACCAGCAGGCGGTAGAACCACCGGGGCAGGACACCGGCCCAGGTGCGACGCATCCGGCTCCGCAGTGCGGTAGGAGACGACTCGGACACCTCGATCACCCTTTCTGACCGGAACTCGGGCCCGTGTACAGGCGGGAACGCAGGAGCAGGATCGCGCCCACGATGAGGATCTGGACCAGGGCGGAGATGACCACCATCGCCATGGACATCGAGTAGTCCAGGGTCCGGTACGCCTGGAAGTAGGCCTCGACCGAGATGACGTGGGTGGAGCCGGCGGGATCACCCACGAGGGTCGCGCTGGCGAACACGGAGAACCCCAGGACGAAGGTCAGACAGACGACCACGGTCACACCCGGCGCCCACAAAGGGAGCAGGATCCGCCGGAACCGGGTCCACCGGTCCGCGCCGAGGGACGCGGCGGCCCGCTCGTAGAGGGTGTCGATGGACGCGAGATGGCTCATGGTCAGCAGGAACGCCAGCGGCAGACCCGTGATGACCATCGAGATCACGACGGCGGTGTAGTTGTGCAGCAGCATCAGGGGCTCGTCGATCACCCCGATCTTCATCAGGGTCCGGTTGAGCCAGCCCCGCGGGGACATGTAGGCGATCATCCCGTTGGAGACGAGCACGTTGCCGAGGGTCATCGGGATCAGGAAGGCCGTCGAGAGGTACTTCTTCCGCCGTCCGGCCCCGCGCAGCGGGTAGGCGAAGATCATCGCCGCCACCGTGTTGATCACGGCGACGACCACCGCGATCCGCAGGGTCTTCCAGATCGTCTCGCGGAGATACGGATCCTCGAAGAACCGCCGGTAGCTGCTGAAGGTCCCGCCCTTGTCGGGGGTCACCGACAGGCCGATGCCGTAGGCGATCGGGTAGAGGAACAGCACCCCGATCAGCGCCACCGCGGGCAGCATGGCCAGCAGCCCCCAGTGGAGTCCGTGACGTCGCAGCCACGCCCGTCGGCGGTCGCCCGAGTCGGGCGGGCCTCCCGGCGCCCGGTCGGCGCGAGCCGGTGTGGTGTCCACGGTCGCCGTCATGACAGCGCGCTCGGTTCGAGAGCCGTGGACTCGCCGTCGTCGGAGCCCTCCGCCGGGGCGGCGGAAGGCTCTCCCGCGGCGAAGGCCCGGACGCTCGCCACCGGGATCGACAGCTTGAGCACCGTGCCCGTTTCCGGCCGCACCGGTGTCCGTACGGACAGGGTCGCGCCGTCCGGCAGTTCGGCCTGCACGGTGAAGTCGCGGCCGTGGTACTGCGTGGAGCGCGCCACCGCCTCGAACGTGTTCACCGCGGAGGCGGAGTCCGTGACGCTCACCTCCTCCGGCCGGATCCGCACGGTCACGGACTGTCCGGGCCGCAGGTCGGTGCTCGACGTGGCGCGCAGCGTGATGCCGTGCCCCTCGACGACGGGCTCGCGGCCGGTCCCCCCGACCACGTGCGCCTGGAGCCGGTTGCGGTAGCCGACGAAGTCGGCGACGTAATCCGCCTCCGGTTCGCTGTAGATCTGCTGGGGCGTACCGTCCTGCACGGTCTTTCCCTTGCGCAGGACGATGATCCGGTCGGCGATCGAGAGGGCTTCCTCCTGGTCGTGCGTGACGTAGACGGTGGTCAGCCCCAGCTCGTCGTGGAGTTGCCGGATCTCGGAGCGCATTTCGAAGCGGAGCTTGGCGTCGAGGTTGGACAGCGGCTCGTCCATCAGCATGATCGACGGGCGCGGTGCGAGGGCCCGCGCGATGGCGACCCGCTGCTGCTGGCCGCCGGAGAGGCGGCCGGGCAGATTGTCGGCGTAGTCGGGGAGTTGGACCAGGTCCAGCGCCCACTTCACCCGCTCGCGCACCTCAGGCTTGGGCATGCGGCGTACTTCGAGTCCGAACGCGACGTTCTTGGCGACGGACAGGTGCGGAAAGAGCGCGTAGTTCTGGAACACCATGCCGAAGCCGCGCTTCTCCGCGGGCCGCTGGTCGATCCGCTCGTCGTCCACCCAGAGCCGGCCCTCGGTGGCCGTGACATGTCCGGCCAGACAGCCGAGGAGGGTGGATTTTCCACAGCCAGAAGGACCCAGCAGCGCGGTGAACTCTCCGGCCTTGATCGTCGCAGTCATGGAGTCCAGTGCGACCACGCTCCCGTTGTAGACACAGGTCAGACCTTCGAGCCGAAGCTCGCTGAACTCACCGCGTCGCTGGGTTGCTCTCACGTCACTTACCACCAATGATTCGGTTCCATTTGTCGTACGCGGCGACGAGGACGTCCGCGGGCAGCGGGTCCGCGCCCGGATACTTTGCGATGTAGTCGTCGTAGTCGGCGACGCCGTACTTCTTGTTGAGTTCGGCCATCTCCGGCGGTGCCATGTCGACCGTGACGTCCTTGATCGCCGGGCCCGGATAGACGTAACCGTGGTCGAAGGTCATGGCCTGCTGCTCGGGCTGGAGCATGAATCCGAGCAGCCGCAGCGACACCGCGAGGTGGTCGGCCGAGACGCCCTTCGGGATGGCCACCGATCCGCCGGACAGGATGAACTTCGTGTTCTCCAGGACCGTGAAGGTGGCGGACTCGGGAATCAGGTTGTCCGCACGGGGCTGGACGTGCCATCCGAAGGTGGACGGTACCAGCTTCACTGTTCCATTAGTGAGGTTGGCGTAGGTTTCGCTGGTTTTGGCCGGGTAGTTGTCGATGTACTTGCCGAGCTCCTTGAGGTAGGCCCAGGTCTTGTCCCAGCCCTTCTCCGGGTCTCTCGGGTCGGAGTCGCCGAGCTGGTACGGCAGGCCCTGGAGGAACGCCGAGCCCGGTCCGGAGTTCGCGACGGACGCGTACTGGAACTTGCCGGGATTCCGCTTCGCCCACTCCAGCAGTTCCTGCGCGGTCTTCGGCGGGTCGGACAGCTTGTCCGGCAGGTACTCGAGCAGCGGGCCGAACGTGCCGGTGTCGTAGATCAGCGCCTGGCCGTGCGCGTTCTTCCAGAGCTTCTTCGCGTTGTCGAGGTAGGTGTTCTCCAGATCGGGCAGGCCGTCCTTGTACTCGGGCCAGATCTTGGTGAACAGGTTCTGACTCACGCCCGCGGCGAGGCTGTCCGGCCCCAGCAGGACGATGTCCACACCTACCCGGCCGGCGTTCTGCTGGGCCTTGAGCTTGCCGGGCATCTCCGGCGAGGTCGTCGTGGTGTAGTTGATCTTGCTGACCAGTTCGGGGTGCTTCTTCCCGAACTCCTCGATCAGCGGCTTGGCGACGGACAGTCCGCCGGCCGAGTCCATGATCGTGAGCGTGACGGGCTTCTTGGGGGCCGCGGGGAACTTGCCGTCCGCGGCGGCCGGGGTCTCTTCGACACTCTTGGAACCTGGGCTGCCGCATCCCGCGACGCCGATGACACTGATGACGGTGAGTCCGGCGAGGGCGACTCGCCACCGGGAAGAACGTCTCAACGTGACCTCCTGGGTCGGTACTTCGGTCGTTGATGTGGTGGCCGGAATACTCGACGGCCGTGCCTATAGGTCGTTTAGGGCGGTTACGTCCAACCTTCTCCGCCTCTACGCTATGTCTGACAGCCTTACATCGCACCAGTGCGGCGACGGACGTTATGCACCTGAGACGGTGCGCTGCCGCCAATGGGTCGAGCAGGGGTTGCCGGCGCCGTACTGAATGACGCCGCGGTCGGGTTCGATGATGAATCCGGCGATGGTGCAGGTCCGTTCCTCGATCGCGATCGAGGGATCGGGGTGCTGGCAGATACTGCCGGGCCAGTCGTGGTGGTCGGACAGGGCCTCCTTGACCTCGTGGATCGTGCGTACGCGAGGGTCGCGCAGGCGCAGTTCGATGTTGCGGTGCCGGTCGAGCGTGTGCGGCTTCCGCCTGGCGTAGTCGTCCGTCGTGGTGAGCCCGGCGGACAGGAAGTGGTTGGTGTGCGTCAACACCCCGTCGCGCGGGGTGATCCGCTCCGGCGCCCCGTCGCTGGCGGGAGTCTCCAGGTTCTGGCAGAAGCCGGTGCCGTCGCTGATCAGGTAGTTCGCGGACATCGCCCGGTCGGCGGTCGCTATCCGCTCCGCGCTCTCCGCCCCCGATCCGGCGTCGAGGACCGACCGCAGCAGGATGTGGTACGGGACGCCGGCTCCGTCGGTGCGGACGTCGCCGATCAGGGTGTTGGTGCACAGGGCGACGCCGGCCGAGTTCAGTCCGACCTTGGCCAACTGCCCGGCCTCGACGACGGTCACGAAGTTGGGCGCGTCGGTCCGCCGGACGTCGAGGACGACCGTGGTACGTCGCGCGTGGGTCAGCCAGTCCCAGTTCTGCCCGGTGACGATGCCCTGGCCCGTGCGTTCCGGCATGAGCGCGAAGGACGTGCACTCCGCCGGCATCGACCGGGCGCGGGCCGGGGCGGCGGCGAACATGATCTCGCTCCGCGCGTTGAGCGCGAGGATGTCGCTCAACTCGACCCCCGCACCTGCGGCGATGCCCGCGATCTCCTCACCGATGGCGGGAGAGAAGTCGCCGATCGGCCGGTCGTACCGCAGGGCGAACTTCCGCACCTGCTGCCAATCCCAGCCGACCATGTGCCGGAAGACCCTGGTGTAGCGGTGGATTGACTCTTTGATCTCCGGTGCGGCGGCGCGGCCGTATGACTCCCCGCGTCTCCGCGGGTCGCCCTCCACACAGATCGTGCGAAATGCGGCAATATGTCCGGGTTCGTAGTTCACCGAGTCCACGTCTCTCTGACATTTCAAAAGTCGTCTGGCTGCCTGGCAGGTAACGATGAGTCCGTCCGCCGGGCCTGTCAAGAGCCAGGTCGCACTTGATTCACCTGGACTTCCACCGGGGCTCAATCGGACGAACCGTGACCGCAAGGTGATTGCAAGCCAAGCTCAGCCCATGGCACTATGACACTGCTGTCTGACAGCCAGGCAGGACGCGAGGCGCGGTCACATGGTGCCTCCGCGCACGACGTGTTCTGGGTTCGCCGGCAGTTCGCACGGAACCGCCGCAAGCAGAAAGAAGTGACATGACAGAGACCGACCAAGGCAAACAGCCTCGCCTCGTGCCCTACCGGGACGCACTGCGACTGGTGTGGGGCGACGACGAGTCAGGGAAGCTGCCGGACTGGTTCCTGGCGAGCGACGAGAAGATGAGCGTCAACATCGTGGCCATCCCGGTCGGCGGTGCCGTCATCCACTCGGACGAGAACCGGTCGATCTTCGGATCCGACGAGTTCTTCTACGTTCTCGACGGGACGATGGTCCAGTCGAACCCGACCACCGGTGAAGTCCTCGTCATCGAGGCGGGCGACGCGGCCTGGTTCCGCAAGGACACCTGGCACCACCAGTGGAACTACAGCGACACCGAGCTGCGGTTCGTGGAGTTCTTCCACCCCTCGCCCAAGACCGGCACGGGCCAGCCGTACGCGCAGACCCACGAGAACATCACCACCTACAAGCACAAGCAGGACGAGTACATCGGCCGCTGGCCGATGGCGCGTGCCGAGGCCGACGCCGCGAAGACCATGTGGGCGGCCAGGGACGAGGACATCCTGTGGCGCCTGGAGGGGCACAAGCGCGGCCGGGAGCTGCTCACCGGCATCATGCTGAGCACGGAGCACGTGACCATCGGGAAGCAGCGCTTCCTGCCGGGCCAGCGCAGCGACGTGTTCACCCACCAGGGCGACAAGCTGTTCTTCGTCGAAGAAGGCACCGTCCATGTCGAGTTCCCGGAGACGCGGGTCTTCTTCGAGCTCGGCCCGCGCGACTCGTGCCAGATCCCGGAAGGTACGCCGCACTCGTTCTACAACGTGGCGGCCAAGGGGGCCCGCGCGGTGTTCTGCGTCGCCCCGGACTACCTGCCGGCCACCGGCTGACCCCAGGCCGACCGCCGGCGCAGCGGCAGAACATGAGCGACCGCCGACTACCCTCGGGTAGGCGGCGGTCGCCGTTCGCGTTCTTGGGCGGAGAAAAACGTCAGCCGTTCACGGGTGCGTCCCGCGCCACCCGGCGGCCTCGCTTGAACACCGCGACGACCCGGTCGAGGTCGCCGATCGACTCGGTCGGGTTTCCCGCGACGACCAGGAGGTCGGCGTACGCGCCGGGCGCGATCGTGCCCACCTCACCGGCGCGGCCGAGGGCATGGGCGCCTCCGGAGGTCAGCGCCGCGAGCGCCTCCGCCGGTCGCCATCCGGCGAACGCGACCATCGCGCGCGCCCTGACCGTCAGGTCGCGGCAGTCGGGGAACTGCCCGTAGATCGAGTCCGATCCCAGGGCCATCGGCACGCCCGCGCGGGCGAGCGTCCGTCCGTTCCGCCAGATCCGCAGCCGCCGCTCCAGGCCGGGCGCCATCGGTGAATCCGCGCCGGACGGCACTGGTGTGTCCAGCAGATCGGCGATCGCCGGCTCGATCGGACCGGCGAGAACGACCGACTGCTTCCGGTCGCACAGGGCGCGCAGCAGCTCAGGTGGCGGCGCCTGAATCCGGCCGCGCGCATCGAGCCAGGTGCAGTGCTCGATCGTGTCGACCCCGGCGGCGAGCGCGATCTCGATCCCCTCGGTGCCGTGCGCGTGGGCGGCGACCCGCATCCCGCGGGCGTGCGCGGCGGCCACGATCGCGGCCATCTCGGACCGCCCCAGATACGCCCTGCTCATATCGGTGCCAGGGGTCAGCGAACCGCCGGTCACCGCGATCTTGACGAGGTCGGCTCCCTCGTCGTGCAGCAGCCGCACCGCCCCGGCCGCCTCGGCGGCCCCCTCGACGGTGATGCCGAACGAGCGGAAGTGGCCGTCGGGCGAGGTGATCGGGCGGCCTGCGGCCACGACGGTGGGACCGTCCGCGGGCCGCGCGCCGATCGCGTCCCGCAGGGCCTGGCCGTCGGTCCCGGGTGAGCCGAGATCGCGGACGGTGGTGACACCCCTGCCCAGCAGACGGGCGGCGACGGCGCGCGCGGCGGCCGTCGCGGCGGCGGAACCGCTGTCCACCCGCGTCAGATCCCGGCCGTACGGCAGAAGGAGGTGGGTGTGCGCGTCGATCAGGCCGGGAAGTACCGTCGCCGCCTCGAACGTCAGCTCGGGACCGCCGGTGTGCGGAACATCGGCGTCGGGACCGACCGCGGCGATCCTGTCGCCGCGGACCAGGATCGCCGCGCCCCGTCGCGCGACGCCCGCTCCCCCGTACAGCCACCGCGCCCGGATACGCGTGGCCGGGCTCGCCTCCCGGTCCTCGGCCGTACCCGTCACGACTGGCGCAGCCGGTCGGCGAGCGCTTCAAGCGCCGACCGGGGACTGGCCAGTACGGGAATCCGCGGGGCTTCGTCGAGTTCCGCGACGATGCGGCTCATCGACGCCTGAGCGAGCACGATGACGTCGCACCGGGGAATCAGCTCGCCCAGCGCGTCACGGACCAGCGCGTCGTGGGCGGAGGGGTCGCCGGCCGCCTGTGCCTCGAAGGCGCCCACGCACAGCGTCTCGACCAGTTCGATCGGCGCCTCGGCCTGTTCGGCCGCCCGGCGGATCAGATTCGCGGTCGGGGCCAGCGTCGTGCCGAGGGTCGCGATCACCCCGATCCGCGGACCGCTCCGTACGGCTTCCTCGGCCATCCGCTCGTCGATCCGCAGCACCGGGACCGTGCTGAAGGGCCTGGTCAGCTCCACCGCCTCGCCGAGCGACGAGCAGGTGACCAGTACGAAGTCGGCGCCCGCGTCGGCCGCCGACCAGACATGCCCGAGCAGGCGCCGGGCGGTTCCGGCGCGTACTCCTCCCTCCGCGCGGGTCACCGAGAGGAGGCTGTCGTCCACGATGTGGCGCAGCTCGATCTCGTGAGGGAGCGACTCGGCGGCCAGGGCGGTGAAGACCGGGGGCAGCGTGGTCACGGTGTGGATCATGGTGATGACAGGACGGTCGGACATGGGTCACCTGTTCGGGTCGGCCGGACGCAGGGCACCGATCTGGTCGCTGGTCAGAGTGGATATGTCATGGGACCGGACGGCCAGCCACAATCTGGCGGTCGCCTCGATCTCCTCGGCCGCCTCTGCCGCGTCGGCGAGCGTGCCGCCTCCGGCGAGCGTGCCGTGGTGGGCCAGCAGCAGGCAGTGGGACCGCGTGAGCAGCGGGCGGACCGCCTCGGCCATGGCCGGGTCCCCGGGCCGGAAGTACGGCACGACCGGGAGGGAGCCGACCCGCATCACGTAATAGGGGGTGAGCGGGGGGATCGCGTCGGACGGATCGGTGTCCCGCAGCAGCGAGACCGCGACGGCGCAGGGGGAATGGAGGTGGACGACGGCGCGCAGTTCGGGGCGGGCGCGGTACACCGCCAGGTGCAGCAGGAGTTCCTTGGTCGGCGGCGGGCCGGACAACCGGGCGCCCCGCTCGTCGACGTGCGCGAGGCCGTCCTCGGTCAGTGAGCCGAGCGCCGAGCCGGTCGGGGTGACCAGCACGCCGTCCGCCGTACGCACGCTCAGGTTTCCGGTACGGCCGTGCGCGAGCCCGCGGTCGGACAGGAGCTTGGCGTACGCGACCAGGTCGCCCGCGGCTGTCGGCGTCATCGGGCCACGGCCTTGAGGAAGAAGTCCGGTCCGCCGAAGTTGCCGGACTTCAACGCGAGTGCCAGCCCGGTCGGGCCGAGCGAACGCATCCAGGGCACGCCCGGATCGATGGGGCCGCCCAGTTGGAGGGCCCGTACGCCGAGCCGTTGCAGCACCGCGCCGGAGGTCTCGCCTCCGGCGACGACCAGACGCCGTATCCCGCCGTCGACCGCTCCGGCGGCCAGTTCGGCGAGGAAGGTCTCGATGGCGGAGCCCAGGTCGGTCGATCCGGCCCCGGTTCCGGCCCCGGCTTCGGCCTCGGCTTCTTCGGTCGGCTGGCGGGCGTCCGCCGCGCTGTGGACCAGCACCGCAGGCGAGTCCGACAGCAAGGTCAGCGCACGCGCGACGACTTCGGCCGCGTACCCCGCGTCGTCCCGTACCCGTGCGAGGTCGAGGGCGATGGCCGGGCCGCTCTCGCGGAAAGCGGCGATCTGGCCGCGAGTGGCGTCCGAGCAGCTGCCCGCGACGATGAAGGTGGGTCCCGCGAGGGTGTCCGCGAAGTCGCCGGGGCCGACCGCGTCGGCCGGGACCGCGCCGTGCGAGGTCGCGCTGTCCTGAGCCGCCGCCCCGGCCGCCGCGTGCAGACCGTTCGCCCCGATCCAGAAGGCCGCGTCACCGATGGCGTCCGCGAGGACGAGCAGGTCGTCACGGCAGATCGCGTCCGCGACCGCGAAACGCACACCGGCCGCGCGCAGGTCCGCCAGCCGGGCGCGTACGGCCGGGGCGCCGGACCGTACGAGGGAGTGATCCACGAGACCGACCTCGGCGGTGGTCTGGGCGGTCAGCAGCCGTACGAGGTTGGAGTCGGTCATCGGATTGAGGGGGTGCCGAGCCAGCGAGGACTCCGCCAGCGGCAGGTCGTGGACGAACAGGTTCCCCTGGTAGACGGTCCTGCCGTTGGCCGGTGCGGCCGGGCAGACCAGCGTGATCCCGCTGTCCAGCGCGTCCGCGAGGGCGAGTCCGACGGGTCCGATGTTGCCGCGAGGCGTGGAGTCGAACGTCGAGCAGATCTTGAAGCCGATCCGGCGCGCCCCGAGGTCCCGCAGCCGCCGCAGTGCCGCCAGCGATTCGGCGACCGCTTCTTCCGGCGGCACACTGCGCGTTTTGAGCGAGACGACGACGGCGTCATGCGGCGGCAGTTCGAGGTCGGGGCCGGGCACGCCCACCACCTGGACCGTCCGTCTGCCCGCCGCGCTGAGCGCCGCGGCCACGTCCGACCCGCCGGTGATGTCGTCCGCGATGATCCCGATCACTTCCGAGTCACCCACATTTCCCCCAAAGGTCAGGCAGTCTGACAGGTTGAAATGTAGCACGGCGACGCGGCGGTGAGCAGGCGCGTCACAGGTCGCGGCGGTGCGCGCGCCGACGCATACCCGGACACGGGGCAACGGGCACACGGGGCATGGTGCATGGGACGCATGCCGGAGGGCGGCGCGGCGGCGCGCACCAACGCGCGGCGCGGCTCGGCTCGGCTCGGCTCGGCTCCGCGACAGACGGCGAGCCGGGTCCCGTGACGACGTCCGGGCTAACCTGTCAGACAGCTAGGACGTGGAGTGCGAGCCGACCGTACGCCCCTTCGGGGCGTTCCGGCCCTCACGACCGCGACGACGACACTCTCGTGACGCCGCGGTCACCTCAGGTCGACGACAGCGGAGTTTCCGGTCGTTGCAGCATGCTGACCGCGTCCTCGACGGCGCGCAGGTGGGCGACCATCGCCTCGGAGGCGCGGTCCGGGTCGCGGTCGCGGATCGCCCGGCAGATGGCGAAGTGCTCCTCCGTCGAGTGCCGCCAGCGCTCGGCGGACACGGAGAGCGCCAGGGACTGCTCCTCGAGGATCGACCGGATGTCCTTGATCAGCCGAGGGAAGAGGGGGTTGCCCGTCGCGGACGCGATCCCGATGTGCAGTTCGCTGTCCAGCCGGACCCTGATCTCCGGGTCCGCCTCCACCGCGTACGCCTCGCAGGCCTCCACGATGACCGCGAGTTCTTCCTCGGACCGGCGGGTCGCGGCCAGCTTGGCCGTCGGCACCTCCAGGTGGCGGCGCACCTCGTTGAGATCGGTCGAGGAGTACTGGCTCAACGTCAGTGAGCTGGAAGCCCGGTTGGAGACCACCATCGAACCCCGGCCGGTCTGGGACTCGATGTAGCCGAACGCCCGCAGGCTGCCCAGGGCTTCGCGCAGGGCGGGCCGGCTGACCCCGAACGCGCGCGACATCTCCGCCTCTGAGGGCAGCCAGTCCCCCACGGGAATCTCGCCGCGCTCGATGAGCTCGACGAGCTGATTGCGTACGACATCGACAGCGCTGTGCCGTGCCACCCGCTTCATCGCCACGAGCTTGCGCGACTGCCGCTCCCGGACCGGTATTGACAGACTGTCTGGCTGCTCTTCCACGGTCCCTAGTCTGCGCCAGTCAGGGGGTCGAGCGCAATCACCAGCCCGCCGGATACTCCGCGGACACTCCCCCACCTCGGGTCACAAACCTTGCGGAACCTTGAACATATCCCGCATACTCAACCTGTAAGACAACCAGCCAGGTTCATTTGCCGTGTGCAACCCGAAGGAAAGTCGTATGCCCCAGTCCCGGACAGTCGTCGTCTTGTCGTTCCCCGGGTACCAGGAGGTCGAGTTCTGGTATCCGGTGTTCCGCGCGCGGGAGGCCGGCGCCGACCTGCACCTGGTCACGTCGGACCCGGAGGGTTGCGAGAGCCACCTCGGCTACCCCGTCGTCCCGACCTCGACCGTCGAACACCTGGCGGGGCTGACCATCGACGCCCTGGTGGTGCCGGGCGGCGTGGGCGCGGTACCGGTCGCCTCGGCCGGTCAGCGCGCCCTGATCGGCGACTTCTCCGTCCGGCACGGCCACCTGGTCTCCAGCGGAACCGGCACCGACCTCGTGCGTTCGCTGCTGGGCCCCGGCTTCACCAGCCCGAACTGGCTGACCGCGCCGGACGCCGACGGCATGCCCGAGCTGTACCGGGAGCTGTTCAGCCGCTGGTCCCAGAAGTGACGACGACCGCATTCGAGAGCAGGAGGCAGAAACGTTGAAGATTCTACGAACAGTCCTCGGTGACGTGCCCGCGGAGACCTCGGGCAAGATCCTCAGCCACGAGCACCTGCTCTACGGCTACCCCGGAGCGGAGCTGGACCACCGCACCGTGCTGGACTACAGCGCCGCGGTCGACTTCGTCGCGGGCCAGGTCCAGCGCGGGATGGACGGGTACGGCTACGGGACCATCGTCGACATGACCCCGCCCGAGGTAGGCCGCCACCCGCAGTTCATGGTCGACGTGGCCAAGCAGACGGGCATGAACGTCGTCGCCATCACGGGCTTCTTCCCCGAGCGGATGGGTGTGCCGTACTACTGGCGGCGCCAGACCGTCGAGGAGCTGACCGAGTTCTTCGTCAAGGACCTCACCGAGGGAATGGTCTTCGCCTGGCAGCAGACCCCCTACCGGGCCGGTGCCATCAAGATCGCGACCGGCCAGGAGAGCGTCACGCCGAAGCCGAGCCCGCTCGGCCCGAACGGCCGGCACATCCACGAGGTGGAGGACCGGGTGATCCGCGCCGCGGCGCGGGCGGCGACGCAGGTGGGCTGCGCCATCAACACCCACATCGACCCCATGGACTTCGAGGTGACCAACCCCGGCCGCGAGCAACTGGAGATCCTCACGGAGGAGGGCATGGACCTGGCGAAGGTCATCATCGGCCATGCCTTCGTCCCCCCGCAGGTCGAGATGATGCGCGAGATCCTCGCCATGGGCGCCAACGTCCAGCTCGACCACGTCGGCATCCCCTGGCGCGTCGGCAGCGCCGAGGAACTGGACGAAGCCATGGCGAACGCCCTGGTGACGCTCATCGACGAGGGATACCTGGACAACGTGGTCATCTCGTTCGACCGCTGGTTCTTCAATCCGCGCGCCGGGGTGACCGAGTCCGACCCCCAGTTGCTCAACGAGAAGGTCGACCTCGGCTACATGTTCACCAGCTTCGTCCCGCGCCTGAAGTCCAAGGGCGTCACCGACGAGCAGCTCGACGCGCTCATGATTCACAACCCGCGGCGGATCTTCGCGATCGACGTCTGAGCCGCCCCGCAATCGATCCGTCGCCCAAGAGGGAAGCACATGAGAATTCAAGACGCCCGAGTCGTCGTCCTTGTCGAGAACCTCTACCAGGAACTCGAGTTGTGGTACCCGGTGCTCCGGCTCCGCGAGGCGGGTGCCCAGGTCGTCATCGCGGGACCGGCCACGGACGCGGTCTACGCGAGCAAGATCGGCTATCCGGCCCGAGCCGAGGTCAACGTCGCGGACCTGGTGGCCGAGGACATCGACGCGCTCGTCGTCCCCGGCGGGTTCTCGCCCGAATACCTGCGACGCGACAAGAACATCGTCGCGCTCGTCCGTGAAGTGGACCGGCAGGGAAGGATCGTCGCGGCGATCTGCCACGCGGGATGGCTGCTCGCCTCCGCCGAAATCGTCTCGGGCCGCCGCGTCACCTCGGTCGCGCCGATCCGTGACGACCTGATCCACGCCGGGGCCGACTACGTCGTCGAGCCGATCGTGGTCGACGGGAATCTCATCACGTCACCGCTGCCGGACGACCTGCCGGTGTTCGTCTCCACGATCATCACGGCGCTCGAGGCCGCGGAGCAGCTCACCCCCGACCGGCCGCCCGTCTCGGCCCCCCACTCGTCCGCGACCTACCAGCGGTCGGCCACCTTGAAGAACCGCGCCGCGGGCCCCGGCTCGGCGAACTACCGCGCCTACGCGGTGGGTTAGCACGCTCGCACATGTCCGGTGACCGGGCCGAGCGATCCGGCGCGGGGCCGGGCGGGGCGTCGTCACGGCTCGGTGAGCGGTGCGGCGCCGAAGCTGCCGGGGGCTGTCTCGCGGCCGGGAATGGGGGGTGCGACGGGGTGCGGGGTGAGACAGTGTCCGTATGTCCTCACGCTGGCCGACAGGGTCACACAACTCGCTACTGTCCATCGGGTGCACGGATTCGGTGCTGTCCATCGCCTCGGCCGGGTCGGTCCTGTCGATCGGTTCGGTGGCGTCGGTCCTGTCCATCGGGTCGCTCGGATCCGTGATGTCCGCGACGTCCATCGGCTCGTTCCAGTCGGCCGGCTCGCTGCTGTCGGGCCAGTCGAATCGCTCCGCGCTGAGCTGGCAGTCCAACGGCGCCGTGCTGGCCTACCGTAAGGCCAGCCGGCCGGGACGGTTCCTGCCGCACGCGGCCCTCGCCGTGACCGCCGCCGCCCTGGCGGGAGCGGCCTGGTACACACTCCGCTGGCCCTCCGACGCGTAGCAACGGCGGACGCGGTGACCGGGGCGGGGCGCGTGTGGAGGTGATCTCGGCGCGACGGCTGGCGGAGTTGTCGGCCAGGCGGGACGAGGCGCGGGCTGCCTGGCGGGAGCTGGGCGAACTCGTCAGCAGCCCCGTCCCGGAGCGACCGGCTTCACCGCTCCCGGTCAGCTCGGCGTCGGCGGAGCTGCGGGCGCTGGAGCGGGCGCCGGGTGACCTGCGACGCGCGCAGGCGCTCAGCGTCGCACTCGCGGAGCGCGCCGCCGTCGATCCGGACTTCCGCGCGGGGCTGGACGATTGGCCGCGCGGGAGCCGGGACGAGCCCAATGACCCCGCCTCCGCCCCCGGTTCGGCGAGCGACGTCGCCAACCACGTGCACGGCGGTACGTTCTTCAGCGCCGTGTTCCAGGGCCGGGACATCACCGTGCAGGTGCCGCGCGAGACTCCCCTGGCCGGGTCAGGACTGCCGGTCCGCGCCGCGAACTTCACCGGCCGGGACGAGCAACTCGCCGAGCTGCTGGACCTGTTGCGGCCACGGACCGAGCGGCACGACGGACCCGTCGCCGCCGTGGTCACCGGGCTGGCGGGCGTCGGCAAGACGGAGCTCGTCCTCCAGGCCGCCGCGCGGGCGACCGCAGAACCCGGCTGGTTCCCCGGCGGTGTCCTCTTCGCCGATCTCCTCGGCTACGACCGGGACCTGCGTCTGCTCCCCGAACGTGTCCTCGGCCCATGGCTGAGCGCTCTCGGCATCGCCGACGCGGACATTCCCGCCGATCCGCGGGCCCGCGTCGCGCTGTACCGGTCGGTGCTGGCCGCCTGCGCGGAACACGGCCGCCGGGTCCTGGTCGTCATCGACAACGCCTCGAGCGCCGACGAGGTGCTCCCGCTGCTTCCCGGCGACGGCCGCAACGCGGCCCTGGTCACCTCGCGCCACACCCTCGACGTCGGCGCCCGCCTGTGCGAACTCGACGTTCTCGCCGGCGACGCCTCGGTGGACCTGATCCGCAATGTCCTGCGGCAGGCCCGCGGCCCGCACGACACCCGCGTCGCCGACGAACCCGACGACGCCCTGCGCATCGCCGAATACTGCGGGCGATTACCTCTCGCCCTGCGGATCTGCTCGGCGCTCCTCGCCGACACCCCCGGCCGCCCGCTCGCGTCCCTCGCCCAGGCACTGGCCGACGCCCAGCGCCGCCTGGACCACCTCACCCGCGAGGACCGGGCGGTACGGGCCGCGTTCGACCTCTCCCACCAGCACCTCGAACAGGTCTCCCCCGCGTGCGCCAGGCTCTTCCGGCTGCTCCCCCTCAACAGCGGCCCCGACATCGGCACCAGCGCGGCGGCCCACCTGTGCGGCGCCGACGAGACGACCGCGGAGGTCATGCTGCGCGACCTCGCCCGCGCCCACCTCATCGAACCCGCGCGCACCTGGGGCCGCTGGCGCATGCACGGTCTCGTACGCCTCTACGCGGACGAACGCGGCGCGGCGCGCGCCGACGCGGATCAGGCGCAGGCGGCGCTGGCCCGGCTGATGGACTACTACGTACGGACCGCGGTCGCGGCCGACGCTCACCTCAAGGGCCCCGTACCGTCGCCCGCGCCCCTGGTCCGGGATCGCGCGCAGGCACTGTCCTGGCTGGAGGACGAATTCGCCAACCTGATCTGTGCCGCCGCCTTCGCCACGGGACTCGGCCACCCCGCCGTACCCGTCGCCCTCTCGTACTGCCTCGCCGAATTCTGCTCCCTGCGCCTCCACTTCGAGGAGATGACCCTTCTGGCGGCCGTCGCCCTGCCGGTCTGCCGATGGACCGGTGACCGGGCGGCGGAGGGCTGGGCACAGCATCTTCTGGGGCTGTCCGTGCTGCTGCCGGGGCGGGAGCAGGAGGCCGTCGAACCGTTCCGGACGGCCGCCTCGCTCTTCCGGGAGGCCGGCGCCGATGACAACGAGGCGTCGGCGCTGACGTATCTGGCGCTCGCCCTGGCCCATACGGGGCGCGCGGCGGAAGCGGAGGAGGCGAACCAGCGGGCGCTGGCCATCCACCGGAGGACCGGCGACCGCGCCGCCGAGGGCAGAGCCGTCGTCGTTGACAGCGCGTGTCTGACCCGGACGGGACAGGACGACGAGGCCGTCGCGGCCCTCTACAAGGGCCTGCTCATCTGCCGGGAGAGCGGCGACCGCTTCGGGGAGGGGAGGCTGCTGGGCTTCCTCGGTCTCGTCCACGGCCGGAACGGACGGGAGGAGCAGGGCATCGAGGCCCTGGAGCAGGCGGTCTCGATCTTCCGCGACATCGGCGACCGCCGCGTCGAAGGCGAGATCCAGGGGGACATCGGCGAGGCCCTGGTGCGCGTGGGCCGGTTCGCGCAGGCCCTACGGGCGCTGGAGGAAGCCGCCGCCTGCGCCGAGGAGACCGGCAGCGCCTCGAACGAACGCCGACGGCTCGCCGCGCACGGCGCGGCCCTCCACTGGCTCGGCCGGTACGACGAAGCCGAGAAGACCCTCCGCCGGGCGCTCGCCGTACGGCGCGAAGAGGACGACGAACCGAATCAGGCCGTCCTCCTGGACAGCCTCGGCGCGACACTGCTCGCGGCGCGGCGCTACGAAGAGGCGGCCGACCACCTCCGGCAGGCCATCGCGCTCAGCCGGAAAGCCGGTGCGCGCGCGGGCGAAGCGGAATCGCAGAACCGCCTGGGCCTGGCCCTGTCCAAGACCGGTCAGGAGGCGGACGCCACAGCGGCCTTTCGCCGGGCGCTCGCCGTCTTCCGTGAACGCGGCGACAGCGAGCGCGAGGCGATCGTCCTGACCAACCTCGGCTCACACCTCCTGGCCTCCGGACACCGCGCGGAAGCCGACCTCGCGCTGCGACAGGCGATGACCCTCTGCCAGAAGCTCGGCGACATCCCCGTGAAGTCCGTGGCCGCGACGCTCCTGCTCGCGAGCCGCCTCAGCGGGTCGTCCGGGGCGTAGCGGGGAATCGGCGCGCGGCTGCCCCTCGTCGCCGGGAGCCGGCGCCGATTCCATGCCCTACGGGCGTCCCGCCCGGGCGATGACGGGCGCTTCCGGCTGCCGGGCGTCGTCACCGTCCGCCGGATCGACGGGCTCGGGTGCTATCAGGTCGAGGAGTTCCTCGGTGCCGCCGTGCGCGAGGGCGGCGCGCTGGCGTGCGGCGCCGGTGCCCTTGTCGAGGAGTCGTCGCACGCCGGAGGTCACCCGGTCGAGGTCGTCGAGTTCCTTCAGGGCTGGGGTGACGCAGTCCAGGAGGGCGCCGAGCACGTCGGCGGCCTGGGACGGCTCATTGGTGCGGGGGTCGACCAGGTTGGCGGTCAGGCCGTGGCGGGCGGAGTGCCAGCCCGCGGCCTGGAGGACGCTGGCCGGCGGGTCGAGGGGACGGCCGCCGACGCTGCCCTCGCGCAGTGCGGTGACCACCAGGCCGCGGGCGAGCCCGGCGAGGGTGATCGCGCTGTCGACGTCGAGCTGGACGTCGGGGGCGCGGACCTCCAGCGTCGGGTACTCGTCGGAGAGCCGGGCGTGCCAGTAGAGCTGGTGCCGGTCGGCGATCACCCCGGTGCCCAGCAGGGCGTCGACCCGCTCCTCGTAATGGGAGGCGCCGGAGAAGAACGGCGGCGATCCGCTGACCGGCCAGCGGCCGAAGATCACGGTGCGCCAGCTGGCGAAGCCGGTGTCCCGCCCGTCCCAGAACGGGGAGTTGGCTCCCAGCGCGACCAGAAGCGGCAGCCAGGGACGGATCCGGCCCAGCGCGGCGGCCCCGGCGTGGCGGTCGGGCACGGCGACATGGATGTGCATACCGCAGATCAACTGCTCGTCGACCAGTCGCGCCGCGTCCACCCGCATGTCCCGGTACCGCTGCTCACCGGTCACCGGCACCGACGCCTCGGCCATGAGGGGTGCGCCGCCCGTCGCCGCCAGGCGGCAGTCCACGCTGCGCGCCGCGGCGCTCAGCGACTTCCGGAACCGTGTGAGATGCGCGGCGACCTCGTCCAGGTCGGAACAGACCGGGGTCGCGACCTCCACCTGGGACTGCAGAAGCTCGGTGTCGACCTCCTCGCTCCCCAGGTCGGGCTCGCGCTCCGCCGCGATCCGGAGCTGGCCGACGCGTGGCGCCGGCAGTGCGGTCCTGCGGTCGAGCAGCAGGAATTCCTCTTCGACCCCAATGGTCACGCCTGTCGTCATAGCCGTCTGCTACCCCAGAACGGCCTCGTCACGGAGCAGACCTGGCATCGATCGGCGTCTCGGGCCGCACTCCCCTGCGAGCCCTCTCCCCCTCGCGGCGAAACGGGTTCAGCCGAGACCGCGATGGGCGGCCCACAGCGACCCGGCCCGGCCGGCGGCGGCGTCGACCAGGGCGGCGAGTTCGGGTCTGTCGGGGACGGGGAAGGAGACGTAGGCGCCCCTGCCGCCGCCGACCGGCCGGCCGTAGGCCTTGGCGGCGAGTCGACCGTCCGGGAGCAGCCGGACGTTGAGTGTGGTCAGCGTGAACTCCTCGCCGCGTCGGGTGTCCGTCCAGCGGAGCTCCTGCGGGATCGTCACGTTGATCGCCAGAGCGCTCACTTCCAGGTCGCTGCTCATGGACCGATGATCCCACGCGGGTCGCGCGCCCCCGGATCGTGAGGCCCGTACGTCGGCCGCGGTCCGGTCCGCGCCCCCGTCATCCCTGTGGCGCCTGCGCCAGCCGCCCTCGCGCGGCGGCCTGGATCTGGGAGGGCCCGAGCCCCCATTCGATGGTGCGGCCCACGGCCGTCGCGAGGGGCCGGTCCCAGCCGGTGCGGACGGCGGCCGGGCGGTGAACGCCCAATTCGGTACGGGCCCAGCCGGGGAGGAGTCCGACCGAGGCGTTCATGAGCCGGCCGACGACCAGCCGCTCCCGTCGTGTGCGTCCGAAGCGGCGCAGGAACCGTACCGAGTCCAACGCGGCTGCGGTGGCGTGGAGTTGGGGGCGCATGCGGGCCAGGTAGCGCTCGGCTTCGAGGGATGTGCGCGGTATGTTCCGCGCGCCCAACGCCTCGGCCACGGGGGCGGCTTGGCGGTAGTAGGCGTCGCACTCGGCGGGAGTCAGCCGCAGCGGCCGGGGCGCGTAGGTCTGGTGGCCGGCGAGGAAGCTGCGTACCTCGGCGGTGTGCACCCAGGTGAGCAGATCGGGGTCGTCCGCGCGGTACGGGCGGCCGTCCGGGGCGGTGCCGTGCACGCGGGTGTGGATCCGCCGGACGAGGTCGATCACCTCGCGGGCGGCGGCCGAGGAGCCGAAGGTGGTCGTGGTGATGAACCGTACGGTGCCGTTCAGCCGTCCGACCGGATCGGCGCGGAAGTCGGAGTGGTCGTCGACCCCCGCCATGGCCAGCGGATGCAGCGACTGGAGCATGAGCGCGGCGAAACCGCCGGTGAGCATCCCGGTGGCGTGCCCGTGCACCCGCCACACCGGGTCCCCCGGCGCGATCCCGAACAGTCCGGGATCACCGGGCGGCGCCGCGTACCGTCCCAGTTCGAGGTCCCCGCCGTGCATGGTCGCGGTGAGTTCCCTCGCGATCCGTTCCCGCAGTCCCACCAGCGCCTCCAGGGGCCGTCTCCCTCCGCCGAGGGTACCGAGCCGCCCGGCGGGCGCGGCGGCCAGGACGAGCGGCCCGCACCGAGGGCGCGGAACCTCAGGAGCGGCATGCCGCGGTTGACGCATGCCGATATAGGCATACGATGGAGTCATGGCACGAGCGGCGACGACCTCGGACGCGTTCAACGCGATCGCCGAGCCGCAGCGACGGGAGATCCTGGCGCTGCTGCGGGGCGGCGAGCGGCCCGTGACCGAGCTGGCGCGGGAGCTGGGGATGACCCAGCCGCAGGCGTCCAAGCACCTGCGGGTGCTCCGCGAGGTCGGGCTGGTGCGGGTCCGCGGCGCGGGCAAGCAGCGGCTCTACGGACTGGACGCCCGCGGGCTGCGGCCGATCCATGAGTGGACGGGCGGCTTCGAGGAGTTCTGGAACGGGACCTTCGACCGGCTGGACACGTACGTACGAGATCTGAAACAGGCAAGGCAGGAGGAACCACCGGATGACGACGACCAATAGCGGCGGCGAGGCGGCGGCGGACCGCGAGATCGTGGTCTCCCGGACCATCGGCGCCCCACGGGAGCTGGTGTTCGAGGCGTTCACACGGGTCCGGCACCTTTCGCGGTGGTGGGGCCCCGAAGGGTTCACGACCACGACGCGGTCCTTCGACTTCCGCGTCGGCGGGGTCTGGGACTTCGTGATGCACGGGCCGGACGGGACCGACTACCAGGAGTGGATCACCTATACCGAGATCGTCCCGTCGCGGCGGATCGCGCTGCTGCACGGCGAGTCCCGCGACGACCCCCACACCTTCGAGTCGGTCCTGACCTTCGAACCGGCGGACGAGGAGACCCGGCTCGTGATGCGCACGGTGTTCCCCACCAGGGAGCTGCGCGACGAGGCGGCGGAGAAGTACCACGCGGTCGAGGGCGGCGAGCAGACGCTGCGCAATCTGGCGGTCTACGTCGCCGAACTCACCGGGAACGGGACCGCGTCGAAGGGAGCGGACGACTGATGGCAGGCAAGGTGTTCTTCAGTGTGACGATGTCGCTCGACGGCTTCATGGCGCCGGACGCCGTGCCCGTCGAGGACGTCTTCTCGCCCGAAGGCCAGAGCGACCCCGGCGTCCGGCGCTGGATGGCGAAGTGGTCGGAGCTCCAGGCGTGGATCTTCCCGCAGCGGTGGTTCCGCGAGAATCTCAAGCTCGGCGAGGGCGGCGAGGAGGGGATCGACAACGACATCGCCCGGGCGACGTACGAGCGCACCGGCGTGAGCGTCATGGGCAAGCGGATGTTCGACGCCGGAGAGCTGGCGTGGCCCCAGGAGGCGCCGTTCCACACCCCGGTGTTCGTCGTGACCCACGTCGAGCGTGACTCGTGGGAGCGGCCGGGCGGCACGACCTTCCACTTCGTCAACGACGGAATCTCCAGCGCGCTCGACCGGGCCCGCGAGGCCGCGGGCGACCGCGACATCCGTATCTCCGGCGGCGCCGAGACGATCCAGCAGTACCTGGACGCCGGCCTGGTCGACGAGTTCTCGATCACCCTCGCGCCCGTGCTGTTCGGCACCGGCATCCGCCTGTTCGAGCGCGTGGACCCCGACCGTCTCGCCCTCGACCAGACCCGCACGGACGCGTCGTCCCGGGTGACCCACCTGACCTACACCGTCAAGCGGCGGTAGCGGGCGGCCCGGCCGCTCGGGGGCGGTGCGAAGACGTCACCGGGTGCGGAGACTTCACTGACACAGGATGTCAGTGAAGCGCCGGACAGTGGTGCCATGATCCTCAGTCGGCACTCCCGGCGGGCCGAGCGGCTGCTCGTACCCGCTGCCTTCGCCACCGCTCTCGGCAACAACGTCCAGCTCATCGTCGGTGCGCTGCTCATGATCAGGGAACAGCGCACCATGATGGCCGTCGGCTGGCTCTTCATCGCCGTCGCCGGGCCGCAGGCGTTGCTGTCACCCTTCTTCGGGCGGCTGGCGGACCGCTTCGACCGGCGGGCCCTGTGGATCGGCTGCGATCTCTCCAGTGCGGCGCTGGCCCTGGCCCTGCCGCTCTGGCTGGTCTGCGGCGGCTCTCCGGGAGCCGGGATCTACGGTGCCAACCTGGCGCTCGCCGTGGTCGGCGCGCTGTTCTTCCCCGCCAGCTCCGCGCTGATCAAGGAACGGGTCCCGGCGGACCGGCTGCGGCGGTTCAACGCCCGCTACGAGATGGGGACTCAGGCGGGGATGCTGCTGTCGGCGACGGTCGGCGGGCTGTCCGTCCAGGCGTTCGGCGCCGTGCCGCTGCTGGTGTTCAACGCCGGGACCTTCGCCGTCTCGGCGCTGTGCGTGGCCGCGGTGGGGCGTCGCCCGGAACGGGCGCCGACGGCCACCGCCGCCGGGGAGTCGGCGCCGGTGGCGGCGCGTACGCCGACGCGGACACCGATGCGGATGCGGCACTTCATCCTGCTCTACGCCCAGGGAAGCGTGGTCGTCACGGTCTTCAACGCCCTGCTGCCCACCGCGGTCATCGGTGAACTCCGTCTGGGGGCGGGGACGTTCGGCGCGGTGGACGCCCTCGGCTGCCTCGGCTTCCTGGCGGCGGCCGGCGCGTACCGGATCGTCAGCAGACGCAGTCCCGACCTCCGCATCGCCGTCGTGGGCTTCCTGCTCTGCGCCGTGGGCCTGGTACTCCAGAGCCAGTTCGGGATCGCCGGCTATCTCGTCGGAGTGCCGGTGGGCGCGTTCTTCTTCGGGCAGGCCCGGATCGCCTCGCGGACCATGCTGATGACCTCGGCCGACGACGCCTCGGTGGGCCGGGTCTTCGGGCTGGCGAACGGCGGCGGGCTGGCGGCCACGGTCGCGGTGATGTTCCTGGTCGGGAAGGTCACCGACAGCACCGACACGCGCTACGGCTTCGGGGTCCTCGCCGCTCTCGCCCTGCTGGCCACCCTGTCCGCCGGAGTGCTGCTGCGCTCGTCGGCCCCCGCCCGGCCGGGCGAGTCCGCCGGCCGGTACCGGTCGAGCACGGCCGCCGCCCTCTCCGCGATCGCGCGGCGCAGCTCCTCCGGGCCGAGCACCTCGATGTCCGGGCCCAGCGACAGCAGGACGGGCACCGCCAGCTCGACCGACTCCAGCGGCACCGTCGCCCTCACCCAGCCATCCGCGTCCGGCGGCCCCGCCGAGGTCTCCACCGCGCGGACCAGAGCCGCGTCCAGGCGGTCCGGCAGCGCGGACAGCAGCGCGGGAGCGATCCGTACGGAGCCCTGAAGCCGCAGCCTTCGGGCGTCGTAGACGGCGAGGTACTGCTGCCAGTGAGCGGCCAGGTCGAACCCGTCCGGCCGCTCGAAGCCGGTCGTCCCGACATCCAGGCGGAGGATCGAGGACACCCGGTACGTGCGCACCACGCCGTCCACCGCGGCGACGAGGTACCAGACCCCCGCCTTGAGGACCAGGCCGTACGGGTCGAGGTCGCGCTCGACCTCTTGCGGCGCGGCCCAGCGGCGGTAGCGCACCCGGATCCGCCGCTGATTCCACACCGCGTCGGCGAGCGGTACGAGAGCGGACGGGGAGTCCTGTTCCCGGTACCAGCCGAGCGCGTCGAGGTGGAACCGCTCACGGATCCGCCCGGCCCGGTCCCGCAGCGGTGGCGGCAGGGCCGCGGTCAGCTTCAGCTCCGCCGCCGCCAGCACCTCCCCCAGGCCCAAGTCGTCGGCCGCGCCCGGCAGTCCGGCCAGGAACAGCGACTCCGCCTCGTCGACATGCAGTCCGGTCAGCCGGGTCCGGTACCCGCCGAGCAGCTGGTATCCCCCGCCGTGCCCGGCGTCCCCGTACACCGGAATGCCCGCGGCGCTCAGCGAGTCGATGTCCCGGTAGACGGTCCGCACCGAGACGTCCAGCTCCTGCGCCAGCTCACCGGCCGTCAGCCTCCCCCGGTTCTGCAACAGGAGGATGAGCGAGAGGAGCCGGGCGGCGCGCATGGCCCGATCATTCCAGGTCCGGGAGCGGGGGCGCCGATTCGACGGGGACCGCACGGGCGGTCGGAGCGGCCGGGGCGGTGAGGGCGGTCGGGCGGCCACCGCTTTATCCGCCCGACCGGCCGATCGGCCGACCGGCCCACCGCCCGGCTGGACGGACTGGCGCCACTGGGCCGCCCATCGCTGGCCGTCCTTCGCCTGACGCTCCGCCCCTGCGGCGCGGAAGGCGGGCCGGGTCAAGGGGATCTGACATTCGGCTGGCGGTCGCTGAATTCGGCTGGCGAGGACTTGTGGAATCTGACGGAGTCCTGAATCGGGGTGTCTTGAGCGGGGGCCGGTTTCCCTGGAACCTTGAGGTTGAGGTGCGGCGCATTTCCGCTGCCGGTGTGGCCTCGACTTTTCCGACCGCGCGAAGAAGGATGTGTGATGACCGACTCGATCGATTCTCGTCAGCTGCGCGTGGTGCGCGGTTGTGCGACTCCTGAGGAACTGGCCGCGCTTGTCGCCGTGCTCTTCGCCCGTACGGCGGCGGGGCCCGATCTGCCGGTGCCGGGGGACGTGGTGTCGGTGCCCGCCGCGCGGTGGCGGCGGTCGGAGCGGGTGCACCTGTTCGACGCGCCTCGCGTCTGGCACGCGTACGCGCGCGCGGCCGGATGAGCCGCCGAGGTCCTGCGGATGAGCCGCTGAGGTCCTGAGCCATGAGGAACCGGCCGGCTCCCGCCCCGAGGGCGGGGGCCGGCCGGTGGGGTGTTCAGGCGGTCGGGAGCAGGGTGCTGAAGTGCCGGTAGAGCAGACCGGTGCCGCCGAGGTCCTTCAGGACCGGCTCCCAGACGGCTTCGATGTGGGCGACGGCGTTGGCCTCCGTCACCCACTCGGAGAAGCTGAGGACGCTCGTGCCGTCCACGCTGATGTGCATGTTCGCCGATATCCCGCCGGGGTAGTCGCGGTCCTGGCCCTCGGTGGCCTCCTCGCCGGCGAACAGGGCGTCCACGAAGGCGCGGGCGGCCTGGTCGTTCTCCGCGCCGAAGAAGGCCACGGGGAAGGACTCGGCGACGGGGGCGGGGTCGGTGATGCCGGAGCCGCGGACCGCGCGGTACAGGCGGTAGGGCACGGGCGCCGGGGCGCCGGGGACGGCGGACGCCGTGTCGGAGAGGCTGCCCTCCTCCTTCAGGGACTGCCGCAGCGGCTCCTCCGCGGACCACTGCGCGTAGGTCAGCACCGAGTCGCCTTCGCTGCTCGTGTAGACCGTGAGCGACAGCAGCTCCGGCGGCCACTCGCCGGACCGCCAGTGGGCGACGACGGCTTCCGCGGTGTGCGCCGCCTTTCCGCTCTCCGTCGGGACCGTGCCGACGAGCACGATGTCGCTCTGGGGATTCTCGATGACGGGCCGCGAGGTGGACGCGTGGGACATTCTTCGGCTCCTCGGGAATGAGGTGGCTCCACGAAAGGCGCGGGCCACGGCGTGGTACGGAACATTCTCCGACCAGCGGTGACCCGCGCCCAGGAATCCCGGCTCAGGATTGTGAAAAGAACATCAATTCCGCTTGTGACACCTTCTGGAGACCGTCAATTCCCGCCGGGACCGCCGGTCCGACCCCGGTGCTCCTCCAGGATCCGCTCGGTGGCCGCGTCGAGGCGTTCGGCCGCGTCCGGCGCGAAGGACCGGTCCTTCACCCCGATCCGAAGCCCCTCGACGAACGCGCTCAACGGCTCGGCGGGAGGGGCGTCGATGGCGTCGACGATCGGCGGGAGGGCGGCCTCCACCGGCTTGGCGAACGACTGCATCGACAGGATCTGACGCAGTGTCACATCGTCGTACTCGCCGGAGAAGCTCGTCGCGGTGACGCCCGGGTGGATCAGGACGTAGCGGATGCCGCTGTCCCCGTACCGCTCGGCGAAGGTGACGCCGAGCAGGTCGTTGAGCTTCCCGCCCTGGCCGAGCGCGGCGCCGCCGTGGTAACCGTGGCGCAGCTCCAGGTCGTCCCAGCGGACCACGCTCAGACTCGCGCCGGGACCGGCCACGTTGACCACCACGGGCCGTTCGGCGGCGGACAGCGTGTCGACCAGGCCGTGTCCGAGCAGGTAGCGGCTGAGGTAGAACAGCGCGAAGTTCTCCTCGATGCCGTCGGCCGTGAGGGCGCGCTCGGTGCGGTAGTGGCGGGCGCACAGGACCAGGGCGTCGATCGTCGGGAACCGCGCGCGCAGCTTCTTGAGCACCCGTTCGTTCTCGCCCAGCAGGCTGAGGTCGGCAGGGATGAAGAAGGCCCGGTCCTGGGCGCCGACGGTCGCGGCGGTCTCCAGGAACGCCTTCCCCTTCACCTCGCTGCGGCCGATGACGACGACGGTGTCGCCGTTGCCGAGCCGGGTGGCCGCCAGCGCCTTTCCGATGCCGTCGGTGCCGCCGGCGATCACAATGGTCTTCACAGGGTGTCCCCTTGGGCGGCCAGGGAGGCGGGAGCCTCCGCGGAGCGGATGTCGGAGCCGACCGCGGAGTCGGCATGGGAGTGGACGTCGGAGTTCACGTCGGGGTGCTGTTCCAGCGGCGTACCGCCGTCGGATTCCTGCGGCTTGGGACGGCCCGGCAGTTGGGTCGCGGCGATCAGGGCGAGGACGAGCGCGCCGGTCACGCCCCAGTATGCGTGCCGGAAGCCGCCGAGGGCGTCGCCGCTGCCCGCGCTCTGGACGAGCAGTGCCACCAGCGCGATGCCGATCGCGGCGCCGAGCTGGTTGAGCATGTACAGCACGGTGCTGCCCTGAGGCACCAGATGCGGCGGGAGCGTGCGGTAGAGGGAGGCGATGGTGGGCGCGCCCACGCTGCCGAGGCCGAGGCCGATCGTGAACGCCACCACGGCCGTCCAGACTTGGGACGTGTCCGCGCTGAGCTGGGTGAAGGCCAGCGCGCTCAGCGTGGCGACCGCGCCGCCGCACATCACCAGAGTCCGTGAGCCGACCTTGTCGGACAGCCGTCCGGTCAGCGGCATCGACAGGGCCGACCCCACACCGAGCGGAGCGAGCAGCAGCGCGGACGCGAAGGTGTCGTGGCCGCGTACCTGCTGGTAATACAGCGGCAGCGCGAACAGGCTGGCGAAGGTGGCCAGACCGACCAGGGCGCCGACGGTGACGCTGGCGGAGAAGCTGCGCGAGGCGAACAGCCGCAGGTCGATGAGCGGTTGCGTGGTGCGCTCGCGCAGCGCGTGGACGGCGTAGGCGCCGAGCAGCACGACCGCGGCGACCAGCGGGACGAGCACCTGCCAGGCGGAGAACTCGGTGCGCTCGGCGTACTGCGACAAGGTCAGCACGGCGGCCGCGACGCCCGGGCCGATCAGCGCGACGCCGACGGTGTCGAGTTTGCTCACCGGCTGCTCGCCGGTCGGCTTGTCGTCCGGGATCACCCGCAGGGCGAGCACCAGCGCGAGCAGGCCGATCGGGACGTTGACCAGGAACATCCAGCGCCAGGACACGCCTTGCAGGATGAATCCGCCGATCACCGGGCCGAACACCGGGCCGCTGGAGCCGACGACGCCCATGAGGCCCATGACCCGTCCGATCCGGCTGGGTCCGGCCGAACGGGCCAGCAGGGTCAGCATCAGCGGGTCGAGCAGACCCGCGCCGAGTCCCTGGAGCACGCGGAAGGCGATCAGGCTGCCGATGTTCCACGCGAGTCCGGAACTGATGGAACCGGCGAGGAAGATCACCAGGCCGAGCAGCCACAGCCGTCGGCCGCCGAACCTGTCGACGGCCCAGGTGGTGACCGGGATGCTCACGGTCAGGGCGAGCAGATAGCTCGTGGACACCCAACTGACCGCGCTGAGTGAGGTGTCGAAGTCCTTGACCAGGGTGTCCGCTGCGACGGCGATCATCGAGCCGTCGAGGATCCCCATGATCCCGCCTAACAGGATCACTCCGATCAGTCGCCGCAGCGCGGGGTCAAGGCCCTCGTTCGACGGATGCGCCATGAGTCTCTCCGGTGGCGTGAAGTGGCATGAGGTGGCGTGAGGTGGCCGCGCGTCAGATGGCGGCACGTCAGATGACAGCGAGCCAAATTGCACTCGCCAGTGCAGATTAGGGCACCACTCAGGACGCTGACAACGTCGGTGGGCAACAAACTGCACCGGCCGGTGTAACTCAACGCCCGTATCGGGTACGCTGCGAGGGTGGGCGGAACTGCGACACCGGCATCAGGCAACCGAACGGCCTCGCGAGGCCGCATCGACAAGCGTCAGGCGATCCTCGACGCGGCCTTCGCCGTGTTCGCCAAGCGGGGGTACGCCGGTGCGTGCATGGAGGAGATCGCCGAAGTTGCGGGCGTCGCCAAGCACACCGTCTACAACCACCTCGGCGACAAGGAGAACCTCTTCCACGCCGCGATGGAGGCGACGGGGAACGCGGTGATGGACGGAAACCTCGCCCTGGCCGAGCAGTTGACGGTCGAGGGCGGCGCGAACGGCCGAAACGGCGAGGCCGACGAGGAGAGCGGGGACGGCGAGGGCTCCGACCCGGTCAGGTCCCGCTTGGAGGAGGTCGGATACCGCATGCTGCTCCAGTGTTGCGACCCCCGCTCCTGGGCGCTGCGCCGACTGTTGCACGCGGAGATCACCCGCTTCCCCGGACTGCTCGAAGTCGTCTGGGGGCGCGGCGCCGACCGGCTCCGGCAGACCCTCGCCGACCGGATGGCCCGGCTCTCCCTGGCCGGTCTGCTGCGCCCCTGCGACCCCGTCGAGGCCGCGGAGCAGTTCCTCGCTCTGCTCACGGGCCCCATGGAGGCGCGGTCCCAACTCGGCACCCGACCCGTACCGGACACCGAACTCCACACCGTGGCCGACGCCGCGGTCGACACATTCCTGCGCGCGTTCCGAGATGTCCAGCAGAACCGCTCCCTGCCGGTGACCGCTCCCTGACCTCTGACGATTCGACACGGTTTACCGCGCCTTCCCGCGAACGGATATCTCCGAAGCGGATCCGCGAAGTCCGTGTGTCCTCGCATGAACTCCCTGGCTCGAATCGATGAGAACGGTTTGAGAATCCGCGCCGCGGATCAGCACTAGATGGATGTGTCCACCTAACAGCTATGCAGGCAATGGAGCTTGCGGCCGTGAATCCACCTTCGGTCCGTACAACTCCAAGGGAGATACCGTGCGCATACTCGTTGTGGAGGCGCAGGAGCACGAAGCCGCGGCCCTGGCCCGCAATCTGGAGCGGTACGGCCATGAGGTGACGACCGTGGATTCCGGAACCGCGGCTCTGGAGACCTTCCGGCAGGCGAACTTCGTCCTGCTCGACCTCGATCTCCCGGACATCGACGGCCTGGCCGTCTGCCGCAGCATGCGGGAGACGGGCGACATCCCCGTCATCGCGTTCGCCAGCGGCGGCACCGAACTGGACCGGGTCCTGGGACTGCGGGCGGGCGCCGACGACTGCATCGACAAGCCGTACGAGATCCGCGAGTTGGCGGCCCGCATGGAGGCCGTCATGCGGCGGCGGGAGCCGCGCCGACCGGTGGTCACCCCCAAGACGACGGTGTCGATCGGCGGTCTGCGGATCGACGCGGCCTCGCGCAAGGTGCAGGTGCACGAGAAGCCGGTGAAGCTGACCCGCAAGGAGTTCGACCTGCTGTACTACCTCGCGCGGCACCCCGAGATGGTCGTGACCCGGCAGCGGCTGCTCGCGGAGATATGGGAGATCCCGACGGTGCTCGCGGTCGGTTACCAGGCCAGCCGCACGGTGGACACCCATGTCAACTCGCTGCGCAACAAGTTGGGCCGGAGCAGTTGGATCGTCACCGTCCGCGGGGTCGGATTCCGGGTCGGCCTCGGCTGATCCGGCCCCCGGGCCCGCACGGCACGGGAAAAGGAAGCGGAAGCGGGGGGGGGGGGGGGGGGGCCCCCCGCCCCCCCCCCCCCCGCCCCCCCCCCCCCCCCCGGGGGGGGGGCCCCCGCCCCCCCGGTGGGGGGCAAGGCCCGGCGGGGGCAGGCCGGCCCCCC
>NZ_JBIVOA010000011.1:150980-303002 GCF_044753885.1 Streptomyces sp. NPDC093221
CCGGGCGGGGGGGTGTTTTCCGGGGGGGGCCTCGGCTGCCCCGCCCCCCGGCCCCCCCCGGCCGGGTAAATGGCGGGGCCGGGGCGGGGGGGGGGGGGCCCCCCCCGCCCCCGCGCCCGCGTCACGCTCCGCTCAGCGCGGCATGTCGCTCACAGGTACAGCGAGTTGGGCTCAAGGCCGGTCAGGGACCTGCCGTACAGCTCGATGTTGGTGCTCGGCGTGATCAGGGCGTGCAGGGACGTCGCGTGCACGTCCCGCTGGATGCGGGTGATCGGCACGTCCCGGAAGATCGAGGAGCCGCCGCTGGCGGCGGCGAGGATCTCCACGGCCTGCTTGGTCTGCTTGGCGATCCAGCCGATCTGCACCCGGGAGAAGACCCGGTCGTCCTGGGACCACGGCTCGTCCCGCCGGATCTTGTCGGCCAGCAGATCGGCGAACCGGTGGGCGCGGGCCTCGGCGTCCTCGATCAGCAGGGCCGCCTCGCCGACCTGGAGATGCGTGATCGGCGCCTCCAACTGGCTGGGGTAGCTGGTGTACGTCAGCGGCCGGCCGGGGAGCCGCTCCAGGAAGCTGGACAGGGCGTACTTGGCGGCGCCGACGAGCTGGCCCGTCTGTATCACCGTGGCGCTGACCAGCATCGGCACCCGGTAGGCGCCCTTGGCCGCGTTGGCCTGCGACTTCGAGACGTTCTGGTAGAAGTCGGCGCCGGAGATCACCCGGTGGTCGGGGACGAAGACGTCCTTCGCCACGGTGGTCACACTGCCGGAGCCCGCCAGGCCGATGGTGTTCCAGTCGTCGACGATCTCCAGTTCGGAGATCGGGATGAGGGCGAAGACCGGCAGGGTCTCCCCCGCGGGCCCCTCAGGCATCGCCGCGGTGATCTTCCAGTGGGCGTGCAGCACGCCGCTGTTGTAGCCCCAGCTACCGTTGAACAGATAGCCGCCGTCGACCCGGGTCGCCTTGCCGGACGCGGCCGTCGTGCCCGTCACGCGGACATGGGGCTCGGCGAACACCTCGTCCAGCGCCTCGTCGGGCCACAGGCCGACCATCCAGGTCAGCGAGGCGTAGATGGACAGGACGAAGGCGGCCGAGCTGTTGCCCTTCGCGACCTCGGCCAGCACGTCGACGAAGGCGCGCGCGTCCGACTCGTATCCGCCGTACTGCGTGGGCACCTGCATCTTGAGCAGACCCGACGCCTCGATCGCCTCGATGACGTCCTGCGGGAGCCTGCGGTTCTCGTCGATCCACAGCGCCCGGGAGCGCAGCAGGGGCACGAGTTTCCCCGCGGCCTCGACGAGATCGTCCCGGGACGGCGCGGTGGTGGTCATGATGGGTTCCTCCCGATGTGGGTTGCACTTGACGCGCCCGCTGCCGGGCACCGGTATTCCGGACGGTCCGCGCGCTGACATCGCCGGCGGGAAAGGGGAGTTGAGAACGGAATGCGTTCGGTGCTCTGATCACCGACCGACCGTTTTCCCGATCCTCGCACCCTCGGCGAAGCGGCGGCGAAGGAGCCGGGGAAACCTACGGTTCGCCCGCAGGTTTGTGTCGCACTGCCGGGGATTCCCCGACCGCGCTCAGTACCATGACGAGTTCGCCTCTGCCGGAGATGGCGAGTTTGCGGTAGACGCCCGACAGATGGAATTCGACGGTTCTGACGTTGAGGAAAAGGGCTTCCGCAATGCGCCGGTTGCTGTATCCGGCGCGGGCCAGCTGCGCGATTCTGGCCTCCTGCGGGGTGAGTCCGCGCGGGGCGCCCGGTCCGCCCAGCCGGCGCAGCGCGGACTCGGCGCGGTGCGCCCAGAAGGTGTTGCCGCAAGTGCGCGCGACCGCGGCGGCGGCCGTGAACCGGCTCCGCGCCCCGGCCGCGTCCTTGCGTTCGGCCCGCAGCGCGCCGAGGTCGTAGAGGGCCTGAGCCACCTCGCCCTGGGCGTCGGCCAGGCGGAGCAGATCGACGGCCTCCTCCAGCAGTACGAGGGAGGTCTTGTCGCGGCGCGCCACGGCGACGGCGCGCAGGGCCGTCCCCAGGACGCGCGCCGACCCCCACTTCCGCGCGGCGACGAGTTCGTCCTCGGCCAGGGCGACGGCGAGGTCACGGCGGCCCGCGACCGCGGCCCCGAGCGCGCCCGCCGAGCGCCAGGCGACCACCGCGGGATTGTCGATGCCGTGCGAGGCCAGCAGCCGGCCGCTGCTCAGGCAGTCGTCGATCCCCTGCCGGAACTGGCCCGCGGCCAGGTGCAGCGCGCCGCGGGCCGCCAGGACGTGGGCCCGGTCGTGGCCTTCGAGGTCGAGCGCGCCGACCATGCCGTTCTCCTGGAGCACCGTCCACGCGCCGTCGAGGTCGCCGGTCCCGACCAGCGCCTCGGTCAGCCAGACCGCGGCGAGGGGGACGCGGGTACCGGACCGGCCACGGGCGAGGACCGCGCGCAGAATGCGTACGGCCCCGCTCGTATCCCCTCCGAGCAGCTTGATCCGTGCGCGCAGCAGGGCCAGCGTCTGGCGGTGGCGGACCGAACCCGACCAGAGCGGTTCGCGGGCCAGCCGGGCGCAGTGCGCGCTCGCGGACGAGGTGTCCCCCGCGTACAGCAGGGTCAGTACGGCCTGCCACACGCTGTCGGCGTCGGCTCGCCGCTCGTCCGCGGCGAGCAGGCGCTCGGCCTGGCGCATCGCCGTGGAGCGGTTCACCCCGCGGTGGGCCAGTTCGAGGACGCGGGGGGCCGCGGACACCTCGGTCGCGTCGGGACGCGCGCGCTCGCCGTCGTCGGCGCGGCGGATGCCCGGTGCGGGCGGGTGCGCCGCCGCGTATTCCTCGTGACGCCACCGTGCGACCGCCGAGGGTGCCTCGGCGAGACGCAGCGGCGCGGATTCATTCCTTCCGCCCTGCACGGTGGACTCCGTTCGGTAGGTCGGTGGGCCGGTGGGCCGGTGGGCCGGTGGGCGCGCGGATCTGACGTGGTGTCAGGCGGTGAGGCTGTGCAGGAGGTGGTAGCGCTTGAAGCCGATCGGCCGGACGCCGGGAGTGTCGTGGGTGGCGCGCAGGGTGGCCGCCCGCGTGGCGCCCTCAAGGAACGAGATGTGCGCCTCGTCGCTGGTCCACTCGGCGTAGTTCAGGACGCGGGTGCCGTCGGTGCTGAGGTGGAAGTTGGCCGAGAGCAGGCCGGGGTGCTGCGCGCCGGGGGCGCTTTCGAGGGCGCCCGCGATCGACTCGACGATGTGCTCCTGCGGGGCGGGCCCGTCCACGTCGAAGGTCGCGACCACGAAGCTGGACGGCACCAGCGGCCCCTTGTGCAGCACGATCGCGCGGCGCAGCGTGTACGCGACCGTCGCGGCGCCCGCCAGTCCCGTCAGCCCCGAGGTGAAGTCGCGGTGGGCCGAGGCTCGCGAGGTCTGGAGGTAGGTCAGCACCGTGTCGTCCTCGGTGCTGAGATACGCGGAGGCCGACAGGAGCCCGGTCGGCCAGTCGGCGGCGCGCCACTGCTCGACGGTCTCGGCCACGGCCTCGACCCCGGACTCGCGGTCGGGGACGTGCCACTGCGCGACGTGCGCGGCCGTGCTGTCGGCGCGCCGGATGTCCGGCGGTGCGGAGGAGATCTGCTGGGTCATTGCCGTCGTCCTTCCAAAGGACCGAGGTCCGGGGGTTCGGGGCGGGAAGCGGGCGGTGCGTGGGGAGTCACCGGCCGGGTGCGGGCTCAGCGCGGGTACGGATCGGGCGCGGGCTCAGCGCGGGTACGAATTGGGCGCGGGCTCAGCGCGGATACGAATTGGGCGCGGGCTCAGCGCGGATACGAATTGGGCACCGGTTCAGCGCGGGTACGCGCGCTCGGCGCGGGCCGCCCGCAACGCGTTGCCCCACCAGTGCAGTTGGTCCAGGAGCAGTCCGGCCGACAGGACGCTCGGCTCCGGGTCGATCAGCCGGCCCGCCTCGTCGAAGCGGTTTCCCGCCAGGGGAAAGGCGACGTTCTCCCGTACGGTCAGGGTGTGCACCTCGGCGAAGACCTGCCGGAGCTGCTCGACGGCGCGGATGCCGCCGCTGAGGCCGCCGTACGAGACGAAGCCGACCGGCTTGGCGGTCCACTCCTCGTAGAACCAGTCGACGGTGTTCTTCAGCGCGGCCGGGAAGCTGTGGTTGTACTCGGGCGTGACTACGACGAAGGCGTCGGCCGCCACGAGCACGGAACGCAGCGCTTCGCGGGTCCTGGCCGTCTCCAGCGACACGTCCTTGCCGGGCCCCGGCAGGACCAGCGGCAGCGGATGGTCGATCAGATCGACGCTCTGCACGGTGAATTCGGGGCGTTCCTTGACCTGGGACAGGAACCAGTCGGCCACGGCGGGACCGAGCCGCCCGTCGCGGACGCTGGCGGTGATGATGGCGAGGGAGAGCTGGTCATCCGTCATGGTGCGACCTGTCTGTGAGGGGTACGGAGTCCGGTCAGTGCGGCCAGCAGGCCGATCCCGGAGACGGCGGTGATCAGGGTCAGCGCCGGGCGGTGACCGTGGTGGGAGCCGAGCAGCGCCGCGGTGGCCGGGAGCATCACGACGGCGCCGACCTGCACGGCGGTCTGGAACAGCGGGACGGCCGCGGCCCGTTCGGCGGGCGGCAGGGCCCCGGTCGCCTGGAGATTGAGGGCGGCGAAGGAGAGCACGAACCCGGCGCCGACCAGAAGGAGCGTCGGCAGCATTCCCGTGAGGTAGGAACCGCTGTCGGGCCGCCACAGGTAGAGGGCGTAGCCCAGCAGCGGCGCGGTCGCGCCGAGGGCGATGAGCCGCCCGGTGCCCCACCGCGCCGTCATGGCTCCGGCGAAGGGCACGGTCACGGCAAGCGGCACGCACGCGGGCAGCAGGGCGACCGCCGACTGCCAGGGAGACCAGCCCAGTTGGCGCTGGGTCTGAAAGACGAGCAGCAGCAACAGGCTCTGGTACGTGCCGTTGAGACAGGCCGCGCCGACGGCGGAGCGCAGCAGTTGGCGGTTGCGCAGCAGCGCGGGGGTGACGCGCGGGGCCGGGACGGCGCCCCGGTCGCGCGGGATGATCCGCAGGGCGAAGACCAGCAGGATCAGGGCCACGGGCGCCGGGAAGAGAAAGGTCCAGCGCCAGCTCTCGGTCAGCAGCGCGCCCGACAGCAGCAGTCCGACCGTGAAACCGGCCGCGCCGAACAGGGCGTAGACGGACACCGCCCGCCGCTGCTGCGGTCCGCTGGGGAAGGTGGTGCCGATGATGGCGAGACCGGTCGGTGCGGTGAGCGCCGCGCTGAGCCCCTTGACCACCCGGGTGGTGATCAGCAGGGCCGCGCTGTCGGTGAGTCCGCCGACCACCGAGGCGGCGGCGAAGAGCAGCATCGCGGCGAGGTAGACCCGCCTGCGGCCCAGTCGGGCGTTGAGCCGGGGGCCCAGGACGAGCAGCGTGGCGAATCCGACGGCGAAGCCGCTCATCAGCCACTGCGCCGTCCACAGGTCAAGGCCGAGCGCGGCGCCGATGGAGGGCAGCGCGACGAGCACCAGGGAGACCTCGATCGCGTCGAGGATCATGTTGGCCGACAGGATCAGGAGGACGGTCCAGAGCCGGGCGTCCCAGCGCGTCGATTCCGCCGCCGGTCCTGGTCCCGTGCCCGTGCCCGCTCCCGCTCCCGCTCCCGTGGCCGTTCCCGTGGCCTCGGGGTCGGCATCGGCATCGGCATCGGAAGAGTCGGTCCACGAGGGAGCTGTCATGAGGGGCCGCCGTGTCTGTGTCGGATGGGGTCGCGGTGTCGGCTTCGGCGTCGGGTCCGGCTCACGGCAGCAGCGCGGGCAGCTTCTCGGTGACGAGCCGGATGTTCTCGGCGACCAGCTCGTCCGGCATCCCGGCGATGCTCGCCCAGAAGATGAGGTGCTTGACCGGCAGGTCACCGGTCAGTTCCTTGATCCGGACGGCCGCGTCCTCGGGGGTGAGGATGTCGAGCAGGCCGCGTGTGTCCTCGGCGTTCGGGTCGCGGAGATCCTCGGCGGTGAGCAGCGGTTCGGACTTCTCGCGGCCCTCCACCGACAACTGCCGGTAGGAGTTGACCTGGTGGGCCAAGTGCGGCGCGACCTGGTGCCACGCCTTCTCCGGGTCCTCGGCGAGGATGATGGGCATCAGGTCGCTGACTCGGGCCGCCTGCGGGTCGTGGCCCGCCTCGACCAGGCCCTTGCGGTAGTGCTTGAACATGGGGCGCGAGATGTGCAGCAGCCCGATGCCCAGCTCGCCCGCGAGCTTCGCGCCGCGCGGACCGTAGAAACCGCCCCACAGCGGCGGCGGGTCCTGGATCGGCAGCGGCGAGATCACCCGCTCCTGCCACAGGCGCAGGATCTCGCGGATGTTGCGGCCGGTGCCCGCGAACCGGCGGCCGAAGTCCGCGCCGAACAGCTCGTATTCGGGCACCCGGTACCCGGCGCCCAGGCCGAGTTCGAGCCGGCCGCCGCTGATCAGGTCGACGAGCGCGGCCTGTTCGGCGAGGTCGACGGGGTGGTGCAGCGCGGGCAGCACCACCGAGGTGCCGATCCGGGCCCGCCGGGTGCGCGCGGCGACGGCCGCCGCGACGGTCAGCGGCTGCGGCAGATAGCCGTCCTCGAAGCGGTGGTGCTCGGTGAACCACAGGCCGCCGACACCGCGTTGGTCGGCCTCTTCGCAGAGTTCCAGAGTATGCGCGTAGTGGTCGGCCCACGGCCGGTGCCACTGCTCGGGGTTGCGCAGGTCGAAGAGGAGTCCGACGTCCATGCCACGATCCTTTTCACTGGGGTGGGTTGCCGTGCTTGCGGTGCGGCAGGTCGGCGCCCTTGGCGCTGAGCATGTTCAGGGCGCGGCAGAGCACCGGCCGCGTCAGGCGCGGGTCGATCACGTCGTCGACGAGGCCGCGTTCGGCCGCGTAGTACGGATGGACCAGCTCGTCGCGGTACTCGGCGATCTTCTGGGCGCGCATGGCGGCCGGGTCCTCGGCGGCGGCGATCTCGCGCCGGAAGACCACGTTGGCGGCGCCCTCGGCGCCCATGACCGCGATCTCGTTGGTGGGCCAGGCGAAGGCCAGGTCGGCGCCGATGGAGCGGGAGTCCATGACGATGTACGCGCCGCCGTACGCCTTGCGCAGGATCAGTGAGACCCGCGGCACGGTGGCGTTGCAGTACGCGTAGAGCAGTTTGGCGCCGCGCCGGATGATGCCGTTGTGCTCCTGGTCGACGCCGGGCAGGAATCCGGGGACATCGACGAGGGTGACCAGCGGGATGTTGAACGAGTCGCAGAACTGGACGAACCGGGCGCCCTTCTCACTGGAGTCGATGTCCAGTACGCCCGCCATCGCCGCGGGCTGGTTGGCGACCAGGCCCACCACCCGGCCCTCCAGCCGAGCGAGCGCGCAGACCAGGTTGGGCGCGAACGCGGCGTGCACTTCGAGGAATTCGCCGTCGTCGACGATCTCCTCGATCACCCGCCGGACGTCGTAGGACCGGTTGCCGTCGGCGGGCACCAGGTCGAGCAGTGCCTCGGACTCGCGGTCGGGCGGATCCGCGGTGATGGCGCGCGGCGGCAGTTCGCGGTTGTTGGCGGGCAACAGCGAGAGCAGATACCGGACTTCGGCCAGGCAGGTCTCCTCGTCGTCGTAGACGAAGTGGGCGACCCCCGAGGTCGCGGCGTGCACGTCCGCGCCGCCGAGACCGTTCTGGGTGATCTCCTCGCCGGTCACCGCCTGGACCACGTCCGGGCCGGTGATGAACATCTGCGAGGTCTCCCGGACCATGAACACCAGGTCGGTGAGGGCCGGGCTGTAGGCGGCTCCGCCCGCGCACGGGCCGAGCATCACGCTGATCTGCGGGATCACCCCGGAGGCGCTGGTGTTGCGCCGGAAGATCCCGCCGTAACCGGCGAGCGCCGAGACGCCCTCCTGGATACGGGCGCCCGCCCCGTCGTTGAGCGAGACCAGCGGGGCGCCGGCCGCGATGGCCAGGTCCATGATCTTGTGGATCTTCTCGGCGTGCGCCTCTCCCAGCGCGCCGCCGAAGATCCGGAAGTCATGGGCGTACACGAAGACCGTCCGGCCCTCGACCGTGCCCCAGCCGGTGACCACACCGTCGGTGTGCGGCTTCTTCGCCTCCAGGCCGAAGCCGCTGGCGCGGTGCCGCCGCAGCCCTTCGACCTCGGTGAAACTGCCCTTGTCCAGGAGCAGTTCGATCCGCTCCCGCGCGGTGAGCTTGCCGCGTGCGTGCTGTCGTTCGGTCGCCCGCGGATCGGGTCCCTGCCGGACCCGTTCCTTCAGGGCGCCGAGTTCGGACGTGCGGTCCGCGATGCTTCCCGGGACGTCTGTCGGCATGCCGGGCCACCTCCTCTCCCGTTCGATTCGGTCGGTTCCTGCTCCCCTTGGGCGGTCAGCCCAGCAGCGTGCCGCCGGTGGCGTCGATGAAGGCACCGGTGATCCACCGGGCCTCGTCGGTGGCGAGGAAGGTGACCACGTCCGCGACGTCACCGGCCTTGCCGACCCGCTTGAAGGCCGAGAGCTGAGCCATCTGCTCGACCGCCTCGGGGATGTCGAAGACGGCGCTGCCGTTGTCGGTGATCCCGGGCGCGACGCTGTTGATGGTGATGCCGCGCGGCGCCAGGTGGCGGGCGAGGTGCAGGGTGAGCTGCTCGATCGCGCCCTTGGTCATCGCGTACGCGACCTGGTCGGGGTTGGCGACCCGGGTCAGGCCGGACGAGATGTTGATGATGCGACCGCCCTCGGGGATCTGCGCCAGGGCCCGCTGCACGATGAGGTACGGGGCCTTGGCGTTCACCGCGAAGAACAGGTCGAGCTGTTCCGGGGTCACGTCCTCGGGTGCGATGCCGCTCGCGCTGGTCGCACCGGCGTTGTTCACCAGGATGTCGAGGGTGGTGCCGCCGGACCGCTCCTTGAGGCCCTTCTCCAGGCCGAGGAAGAGTTCGTGCACATCGCCGGGCGCGCCCAACTCCGCTCGGACGGTGAACGCCTGGCCGCCGTCCTTCTCGATGAGTTCGACGGTCTCCTGGGCCGCCGCCTCGTTGGCGGCGTAGTGCACGGCGACCAGCGCGCCCTCCCGGGCCAGCCGTACGGCGATGGCGCGGCCGATGCCGCGGCTGGAGCCGGTGACGAGCGCCGTCTTGCCGATGAGCCTGCTCATGATGCCTCTCCTGGGGTGACGTCATCTGTGGTGGTCTGGTGTGGTGCCGCGGGGCCGGACGCGTCGGGGCCGACGGGGTCGGGGTCGGCCGGACCGGGTTCGGCGGGGTCGGGGGCGGCGGCGCCGAGGCCGCTGATCGCGCGGGCCAGATGGCGCCGGGCCGAGTCGATCTCCAGCAGTTGGCCGAAGACCGACCGCAGGCCGTCCACTTCGGGACCGCCGAGCAGCAGCCGGGCCTGGGCCTGGATGTTGGTGAGCGTCGCGGCGCCGATCCGGTGCCGGGTGTCGTGGTAGCTCTCCAGCAGGGCCGAGCCGCTGTCCTCGCTGCCCCCGTCGCCCTTGGCGATCTGTTCCGCGAGCTTGCGGCCGAGGTCGGCGGCGTCCTGGAGGCCGAGGTTGAGCGCCTGGCCCCCGACGGGCATCTGCACGTGGGCCGCGTCGCCCGCGAGGAGCACCCGGCCCTTCACATAGCGGGTGGCCTGGATCGTGGTGTTGTCGAAGGCGTTGAGCCAGACCGGGGTGCCGGCGCCGATGTCCTCGCCGGTCACCAGGGACCAGGCCCGGACGACCTCGTCCAGGCTCGGGGCGCCGGTCCGCCGTCCAGGGCCGGTGCCAGTTCCGGTGCCGGTGCCGGTGCCGGTGCCGGTGCCGGCTTCGGCTTCGGCTTCGGCTTCGGCGGACGGACCGCTGCCTTCGCCGTGCACATGGACCATCACCCGCGTGCTGCCGTCGGGCCAGCGGAAGGCGGTGGCGAGCCCGTTCGGATGCCGCTCGAAGCGCCGGTTGGGGATGTCGATGCCCGCGAGGTCGGCCCGGAGCATCTCCAGCGTGCCGTCCCCGCCGTCCACCTCGAATCCGGCCAACTGCCGTACGGTGCTGCGCTCGCCGTCGCAGCCGACCACGTAGGAGGCGGTCAGGACGCCCGGTTGGGAGCCCAGTTGGATGAACCCGGCCTCCACCCGGTCGGTCCGCGAACGCAGGCCCGTCACCGCGTGCCCACGCAGCACCCGCGCGCCCAACTCCGTGGCCCAGGCGTACAGCACGGCCTCCAGACGCGCCTGGGCGCACTTCCACTGCCCGGCCCAGCGGTGGCCGGGAGCCGCCGCGGTCAGGTCGAGGCGCAGGCCGCCGAAGTGCCCGGGGCCGCCGCTGGGCAGCGTGCCCAGCCGTGACAGCAGCCCGCGTTCGTCCAGGATCTCCATCGTGCGGGTGTGCAGCGTGGACGCCCGGGACTCGGTGGTCGGTTCGGTGAGCTGCTCCAGCACGGTCACCCGTGCTCCGCCGAGGCGCAGTTCACCGGCGAGCAGCAGCCCGACGGGGCCTGCTCCGACCACGACGACGTCGGTGTCCAGTGGGCCCGCCATGCTCAGCGCCGCGCTTCCGCGTGCTCCTTGGCGTGGTTCAGCGTGGCCCGGCTGTTGTTGCCGAGCGCCTCACGGATGAACCGGCGCGCCTCCTCCACCCCCGCCTCGGGGCCGAGCACCTTGCCGATGTTCTCGGCGTTGAGCACGACGGTGTGCTGTGAGGTGGCGGTGGTGACCCCGTCCTCGCCCTCCTCGAAGGTCCAGTAGCCGGTGTGCAGGTCGAGCAGCGCGGGCAGCGTGGTCTGCTTGTAGGCGATCTTGTGGTGCGGGAAGCAGACCCGGACCGACTCGGTGGTGTGGGTCGAGCCGTCCTTGGTGAGCGTGTCCATCCGCAGGGTCTGGAGGCCCGGGGTGTCCTCGGTGAGTTCGACCTTGGCGACGTGCGGCAGCCGCTCGGTCCACAGGTGGGCCTCGTTGACGAAGTCGAAGACGTCCTTGGCCGCGCCCTCGACCCGCACGCTGTCCTCGAAGGACAGGCTCAGCCCGGCGTCCTGCGCCGACAGCTCCAAGTTGGTCTTCAGGCCCGGCAGTTCGGCCCGGCTGTTGCGGTCGACCGCCTCGTCGATCCATCGCAGACCCTCGGGGTCGTCGTCGATCGCGCGGTAGCTGTGCAGCAGCCGTACCCGCGACTCCCGCTCCCCCAGCCGCTCGATGATCCAGGTGCCGGTCATCTCGGCCACCGGGGGCGCCGAGACCTCCTGCCAGAAGCGGATACGCAGGGCCTCGGGGTCCAGCGTCCGCCGCGAACTCCAGTTCTTGGCCTCGCCGTTGGCGGTGGCCCAGATCCGGATGCGCTCCTCGTTCCCGTCGCGTTCGAGGTAGTCGACGTAGACGGACGGCGGGAACAGCCGGGGCCAGTTCTCGACCTCGGCGAGCAGCCGGTAGACGTCGGCGGCGGGGGCCCGCACGGTGATCTCGTGTTCGACCTCACGGGTCGTCATGTCACAGCTCCGATCGGTGGTGGAAAGGACCGCGGGACCGGGCGGTCGTCCGCGGTCGGTCAGGGGCCGGTCAGGGGTCGGGCAGCGGTCGGGCAAAGGGCAAACGGGATCGGCCGGAGATCGGCCGGAGATCAGCCAGGGTTCAGAAGTTGCCGAGGCCGCCGCAGACGTTGAGCGCCTGCGAGGTGATGGAGGCGGCGGTGTCGGAGGCGAGGTAGCCGACCAGTCCCGCCACTTCCTCGGGCGAGGAGTAGCGGCCGAGCGGGATCTTGGACTGGAACTTCTGGAGGATCGCGTCCTCGCTCGTGTCGTAGGCCGCCGCGTATCCCTGCCGGACCCGCGCCGCCATCGGCGTCTCGACGTAGCCGGGGCAGACCGCGTTGACCGTGATCCCGGTCGGCGCCAGCTCGTTGCCCAGGGCCTTGGTGAAACCGACGACGCCGTGCTTGGAGGCGGAGTACGGGGCGCCGAGCACCACGCCCTGCTTCCCGGCGGTGGAGGCGATGTTGATGATCCGGCCGCGGCTCTTGTCGCGCAGACCGCCCGTGTTCAGCACCTCACGGGTGACCCGGAAGACGCTGTTCAGGTTGGTCTCGATCACGTCGTACCACAGCTCGTCGGTGATGTCGGCGGTCACTCCGCCGCCGCTGCGGCCCGCGTTGTTGACGAGCACGTCGATGGTGCCGAAGCGGTCGACGGCCGCCTGGACGAACGACCTGACCTCCTCGTCGCTGCGGATGTCGACGACCGCGCCGTCGACCTCCAGCCCCTCGGCGCGCAGTTCCTTGACGGTGGCCGCGACGTTGTCGGCGTTGCGGGCGCCGATGAAGACCCGGTGCCGCTGGCCGGCCAGCAGGCGGGCGACCGCCAGGCCGATACCGCTGGTCGCGCCCGTCACCAGGGCGACCCGCTCCGTGTTCTGCGACATGTGCCGTCTCCTCAGACGCTCGGGGCAGCGGAGAGCTGCGAGTTGACGGCGTCGATGAGGCCGCGCGGTGTGACCGCGTCGGTCAGGGCGGAGTCGTCGAGCGAGATGTCGTACTCGCGCTCGATCCGGCTGCCGGTCTCCAGCAGGGCGAGCGACTCGTAGCCGAGCGCCTGGAACTCGGTGTCGATGATGTCGCCGCTCAGGTCGACGCCCTCCTCTTCGCCCGCGGCCTCCAGCAGGATGCGGCGGAGGTCGTCGAGGGTGAACGGGCTGGTGGTGGACATGTCCGGTGCCTTTCGTGGTGGGGATGGTGGCCGGGGCGCGCGAAGGCCGGAGCCCGCGGTGGCCGGTGGTCCCGGCGGCGGGCGGCCTCAGCGGTCGGCGGCGGGTGACTACAGCGGTCGGCGGCAGGTGGCTTCAGCCGTCGTGGGCGGGCGACAACAACCGTCGGCGCCGGGTGGGTTCAGCGGTCGGCGGCGCGTACGACGAGGGCCGAGTTGAATCCGCCCTGGCCGCGGGCGAGCACCAGCGCGGTGCGTACGGGCGCGGGGCGGGGGGCGCCGACCACCAGGTCTATGTCGTACCGGTCGGCCAGGGCCGTGCCGATGGTCGGCGGGATCACGCCGTCGCGGATGCTCAGCAGGGCGGCGGCGACGTCCAGCGGCGCCGCGCCGGAGTAGAGGCGGCCGGTCATGGTCTTGGGCGCGGTCACCGGGACCCCGTGCGGGCCGAAGGTCTTGGTGATGGCCTCGGCCTCGATACGGTCGAGTTCGGGGATCGCGGCGGCGTCCGCGAAGACCACGTCCACCTCGTCGGGGCCGGTGCCCGCGTCCAACAGCGCTTCCTCGATGGCCCGTTCGATGCCGGGCGCCCGGCCGCTGCCCGGCCGGGGATCCATGGTGGCGGCGTGGCCGACGAGTTCGCCGTAGATGTTCCCGGCGCCTCGGGCCCGCGCGTGCTCGGCGTCCTCGACGACCAGCAACGCGCCGCCCTCGCCGGGCACATGGCCGCGGGCGGACGCGTCGAAGGGCAGGTAGGCGCGCTCGGCGTCGTCCCCGGTGGCCAGCCGTCCGCCGGCCAGTTGGGCCACCCACCCCCAGGAGCAGATCGACGCGTCGACGGCGCCGGCCACCACGACCGACGTCCCCTTGCGGATCTGGCGCCTGGCCTGGGCGAGCGCGTCCAGGCCGCCCGCCTGGTCGCTGACGACCACGCTGCTGGGGCCGCGCAGTCCGTGCCGGATGGAGATCTGCCCGCTGTTGACGGCGTAGAACCAGGCGAAGGACTGGTAGGCGGAGACGTACCGGCCGCCCTTGCTCCACAGGGCCTTGAGTTCGTTCTGGCCGAACTCGAAGCCGCCGGAGTGGCTGGCGGTGATCACCCCGGCCGCGTAGGCGGGCAGGTCGTCGGCGTCGATCCCGGCGTCCTTCAGCGACCAGTCCGCGCCCACCAGGGCCAACTGGGTCATCCGGTCGGTCTGCGGCAGCAGCCTGCTGGGCAGGTGCTCGCGGGCGTCGAAGCCGCCGATCTCACCGGCGAGCCGCGACGGGTAGTCCGAGGGGTCGAAACGGGTGATCCGTCCGATGCCGCTGCGTCCTTCGAGGGTGGCGGCCCAGTACTCCTCGACACCGAGGCCGTTGGGCGCGACGACACCGAGTCCGGTCACCACGGGGTGGGCGTTCATCGAGCGCTCCGATCCGGTCGGGCGAGCACTACCGCGCTCTGGAAGCCGCCGAAGCCGCTGCCGACCGACAGCACCGTGTCCGTACGCCAGTCGCGCGCGGTCAGCGGCACGTAGTCGAGGTCGCACTCCGGGTCCGGGTGGTGCAGATTGGCGGTGGGCGGTACGACGCTGTGCTCCATCGCCAGCACGGAGGCCGCGATCTCGATCGAGCCGATGGCGCCGAGCGAGTGGCCCACCATCGACTTGATGGAGCTGACCGGCGTCCGGTAGGCGTGGTCCCCGAGGCTGCGCTTGAAGGCGGCGGTCTCGTGGCGGTCGTTCTGCTTGGTGCCGGAGCCGTGCGCGTTGATGTAGTCGATGTCCTGCGGATCGATCCTGGCCTCGTCGAGCGCCACCCGGATCGCCTCGGCCATCTCCGCGCCGTCCGGGCGCAGTCCGGTCATGTGGAAGGCGTTGGACCGGGTCGCGTAACCGGCGACCTCGGCGTAGATGTGGGCGCCCCTGCGGCGCGCGCTCTCCAACTCCTCCAGGACGAACACGGCCGCCCCTTCCCCGAGTACGAAGCCGGTGCGGCTGGCGTCGAACGGCCGGGAGGCGTGCTCCGGGTCGTCGTTGCGCGCCGTGGTGGCCTTGATCGCGTCGAAGCAGGCGACGGTGATGGGCGAGATCGGGGCGTCGCTCGCCCCGGCCACGACCACGTCGGCCGCCCCGTCGCGGATCAGGTCGGTCGCGTAGCCGACGGCGTCGAGGCCGGAGGTGCAGCCGGTGGAGACCACCGTGCCGGGCCCCTCCGCGCCCACGGCCCAGGCGACCTCGGTCGCGAAGGAACTGGGCACCAGGAAGTTGTAGAGGTGCGGGACCGCGTACTCGTGGTCGACAAGGTCCAGCCGTCCGCCGTCGCTGACCGCGCGGTACTCCTGGTCAAGGCCGGTGGTGGCGCCGACGGCGCTGCCGATGGTCACGCCCACGCGGTGCGGGTCGACGGAGTCGAAGTCCAGTCCGCTGTCGGCGACCGCCTCGCGGGCGGTGACCACCGCGAACTGCGCGGCGCGGTCCATCCGGCGGATCTCCTGCGGGGTGAGCCCGGACAGTTCGGCGTCGAAGTCCGCCTCGGCGGCGATCTGGGAGCGGAACGGCGCCGGGTCGAAGAACGAGATCCGGCGGGTCGCGGTGCGTCCGTCGGCCAGCAGTTGCCAGAAGTCCTTGACCCCGATGCCGCCGGGGGCCGTGACACCGACTCCGGTGATCACGACGCGGCGGCCGGTCGACCTGCTCACGAAGCGCTCCAGTGGTAGAAGCGCTGGGCCATCGCGTCGGCCGGCGAGCGCCAGGTGGCGGGGTCGTACGCCTCGATGTGCGGCTTGAGGTCGTCACTGATCCGGATGAACCGGGGGTCGTTCTTGGCGGTCTCGATGCGCTCGCCACCGTTCTCGGCGTCGAAATCCTGGAGGTGGAAGTACAGACCGCGGTACGAGAACAGCTCACGGCGGCGCGTGCCCATCAGATGCGGCATGTCGGTCCCGTCGAAGGCGCCGAATATCCGGGCGACCTCCTCGGCCGAGCCCAGGTTCATTCGGGCGACGATCAGTGTGCTGTGCATCTCTACCTCTCTCGCGAATCGAGTCGGGCGGGACCGAACCAGCGGTCCAGTGCCGCCGGAAGGTCGTAGTGGCTGCCGGGTCCGGCCCACGCCACATAGCCGTCGGGGCGGATCAGCACCGCGGTGGTGCCGTCGAGCGGGTCGGGTCCTTCGCCGCGCGGGACGGCGGTGACGATGTCGATCCGCTCGCGCCAGTCGGCGGCGCGGCGGCGCACGTGCGGGTTGTCGGCCAGGTCGAGCAGGACGCCGCGGCCGGCGTGCAGCAGCGCGGTGCTGCTGGTCGGCCGGCCCCGCACGCTCAGTTCCACATGCGGCATCCGCGCCCCGAGGAGCGGATTGGGGCCGGGTCCCACGTCGTACCGGATCGCCAACCCGCTGACCTGCGCGGCGAGATGGCGGGTCACGTCCTGGTACGCGGTCAGCTCGGCGAGCACGTCGCGCAGCGGCTGCGCCTCCTTGCCGCCGAGGATCAACTGGCTCTGCGCGCCGGTGTTGGCGAGCAACTGCCTGCCGACCTCGTGCCGTTCGGTGTGGTACGTGTCGAGCAGGGATTGCGGCGCGGTGCCGCGCAGGACCGCCGCGAGTTTCCAGCCGAGGTTCACCGAGTCCTGGATGCTGGTGTTCATGCCCTGGCCGCCCGCGGGGAAGTGGATGTGGGCGGCGTCGCCGGTCAGCAGGACCCGGCCCCTGCGGTAGTCGGAGACCTGGCGTGCGGCGTCGGTGAAGGCGCTGATCCACACCGGCTCCGCGCCGGAGATGTCGTCCCCGGTGAGCCGCTTCCAGGTGTCGGCGACCTCGTGGAAGAGCGGCGGCCCGCTCCGCCTGCGCGGCGGTGTGCCGCGCTCGCCGACGATGACGCGGTGCACGCCGCCCGCCAGCGGGGCGGACATCACCATGCCGCCGGCCGACAGTTCACCGGTCATACGGGGCGCCACGTCGATGCCGCGGATGTCCGCGAGCAGCAGTTCGGTGGCGCCCGCGGTGCCGGGGAAGTCGAAGCCGCCGGCCTTGCGGACGGTGCTGCGCCCGCCGTCGGCGCCGATCAGGTAGTCCGCCCGCAGTGTCCGCTCCCCGTCCGGGGTGCCGACGCGTACGGCGACGGACGCGTCCTCCTCCTGGTAGGAGCGGACCTCGTGACCGCGGCGGATCTCGGCGCCGAGTTCGAGCGCCCAGTTCTGCAGAACGGTCTCGGTGACGGACTGGGGCACGGTCTTGGCGCTGCGGTACGGGCCGTCGAGCACGCCGAGGTCCAGCGGGACCCCGCCGAAGTGGCCCTGCTCGCTGGTCGTGAGCTCACCGAAGCGGCGGAGCAGTCCGCGCTGGGCGAAAGTCTCGACTGTTCGAATCGCCAATCCTATTCCGCGTGATTCCGCGGTGGGTCCGGAAAGGCGCTCCAAAACAATGACGTCAATACCGGCCAGCCGCAGTTCCCCGGCGAGTACGAGCCCGGCCGGTCCGGCTCCCGCAATGATGACCGAAGCGCTCATACACCTCTCCCATCTGAAAGGGCAATCGCGTCCGCCGGGTTTCCGTTGGACGCAAATATCGTCCGTCACGCCCTGCCCAGAATTCAAGCAAAAATCTAAAGGGTATCTGAAAATGACCGTCAGAGGAACGTCAAACCGTGTCTTCAGGTTCCTGACACTCCGACCATGAAGCCGACGTCAGGCACCACGCCGCTCGACGGCGATTCATAAGAAACCGTCAAGGGATGTACAGGTTTCTTGACCGAGCACGACCGGCCGCTCCGCCCCAACTGCGCGTATGCGCCGGATAGTTGCGGGAACCTTGCAGGAGTATGAAATGTCCCGCCGGATCTTCAAAGCGGGCCCGGCGGCCGCTAATCTGCCAAAGAAATTTGAGCGATCCCCATCGAGGTTGGAAAGTCATGCGGGTGCTGGTAGCGGATTCCGACACGATTGGGGTCGGCAGCCTGAGTACCGAGTTGCAGCGGCACGGATTCGACATCGAGCAGTGCGGCACCGGTGCGGAGGCGCTGGAGAAGTACTCCAAGTTCGATTTCTTCCTCATCGACCTGGCGCTGCCCGACATGGACGGTCTCGAAGTGTGCCGATTGCTCCGGTCGGCAAGCGACATACCGATCATCGCCTTCACCGACCCCGACACCGAACTCGACCGGATCCTGTGCTTACAGGCCGGTTGCGACGACTGCATGGCCAAGCCTTTCGGATACCGCGAACTCCACGCGCGTATCGAGGCCGTCCTGCGGCGTTCAGGACCGCAACTCTCGGCCGCCGTCCGGTCGCAGCCGATCATGATCGGCTCGCTGTGCGTCGACCCGGACACCCGGGAGGTCCGGGTGAACGGCCGGCTCATCAGGCTCACCCGGATCGAGTTCTGCCTTCTCCTCCAACTCGCGTCACAGCCGCAGACGGTCTTCACCCGTACGCAGTTGATGGCCGACGTGTGGGGCTATCAGCACGACGGCCGCCCGCTGAGCGCGCGGGCGAGCCGCACCATCGACACCCATGTCAGCGCGCTGCGGAAGAAGTTGGGCGACCCGAGCTGGGTCGTCACGCTCCGCGGGATCGGGTTCCGGATGGGACACGGCTGAACGACTCCCGCCGCCCCCACCTCACTTCACCGCCGGAACACCCGTTCCGGTATCTCGCACCCCGGAACTTGTGTCCGGTACATCTCGCCCGGAAGGCCCTGCCTCATGCCCGGCTCACGCCACCAAGCCCACCTGCTCGCCACGGCCGTCGTCCTGTCCCTGACGCTGGCGGCCTGCTCGTCGTCGGACTCCACGTCCCCGTCGACCGACGGGAAGACGGCCAAGCCCCACGCGGGCGGTCATCTGACCTTCGCGCTGGGCTCGGACCCGATCTGCGTCGACCCGCACCAGGCGGCCACCAACGACGCGGTCTACGCCGCGCGCGGGCTGGTGGACTCGCTCACCGACCAGGACGCGGCGACCGGGAAGATCGCCCCCTGGCTCGCCACCTCCTGGGACGTGAGCCCGGACGCCTCGGCGTTCACCTTCCATCTGCGCGACGGCGCGACCTTCAGTGACGGCAGCCCGGTGGACGCGAACGCCGTGAAGGCCAACTTCGACGCCGTGGTGAAGCTCGGGGCGAAGTCGATCTTCGGATCCGGCTACCTCAGCGGCTACCGGAGCACCGAGGTCATCGACGCGCACACCGCGAAGGTCACCTTCGACCACCCCAACGCCCAGTTCCTCCAGGCCACTTCCACCACCACGCTCGGCCTGCTGGCCCCCGCGAGCCTGAAGGGCAGCGCCGAGAAGCTGTGCGCGGGGCCGCTGATCGGCTCGGGCCCCTTCACCCTGGCGAGCTACACCCCGGGACGCTCGGTGGAACTCAACCGGCGCGCCGACTACACCGGGGGCTCGGCCCTGTGGAAGCACAGCGGCCCCGCCTACCTGGACAAGATCACCTTCAAGGTCGTACCGGAGTCGGGCGTGCGCACCGGCAGCCTGGAATCCGGGCAGGTCGACGCCATCGCCGGGGTCGCGCCGCAGGACGAGGCGGGCGTCACCGGCCAGGGCGCGAAGCTGCTGTCCCGTTCCAACCCCGGCGTTCCGGTCGCGCTGAGCGTCAACACCTCGCGGCCCCAGGCGGGCGACATCGCGGTACGCCGGGCGCTGGAGGTCGCCATCGACCGCAAGGAGGTCGTCGACACCGTCCTCAGCGGCAGTTACCACCCGGCCACCAGCTCGCTGTCCAGCACCACTGACGGCTACCAGGACAACTCCAAGCTCCTCGCCCACGACCCGGCCGCCGCGGGGCGGATCCTGGACGCGGCGGGCTGGAAGCCGGGGCCCGGCGGCATCCGCGTGAAGAACGGCGCGAAGCTCGACCTCAAGGTCATTCTCGCGCCCAACTTCGGCCCCAACCAGTCCGTCCTGGAACTCGTGCAGCAGCAGGTGAAGAAGGCCGGCATCGGCCTCACCCTCAAGGTGCTGAGCATCGCCGACTACCAGGTCGCCCAGAAGAGCGGCGACTACGACCTGTCCTGGGGCAACGGCACCAGGGCCGACCCGGACATCCTGCGCACCGCCTTCTCCAGCAAGCTGCTCAACCTCTCGCACATCGACGACCCCGAGTTGCAGACGCTGCTCGACACCCAGGCCGCCGCGGCCGACCCCGCCAAGCGCGCCGCCATCGTCGCCTCGGCGCAGCGCCGCGTGCTCGAACAGGCTTACCAGATACCGGTGTTCGAGATGACCAGCGTGTACGCGCTCAGCGGCAAGGTGCACGACATCACCCTCGGCTCGTCGTCCCAGGCGCAGTTCCACGACGCCTGGCTCTCCTGAACGAAGGCGACGATGAGGACCTATCTCCTACGGCGGCTGCTCCAGGCCGTGTTCGTGCTGTGGGCCGCCTACACGGTGTCCTTCGGTGTGCTGTACCTGCTGCCCAGCGACCCGGCGACGATCATGGCGGCGGGCGGCGGCGACGCCAGTACGGTCACCCCGGCGCAGACCGAGGCACTGCGCCACCAGTACGGCCTGGACCAGCCGTTGGCCGAGCAGTACGGCACCAGGCTGCTCCATGCCCTGCACGGCGATCTGGGGCGGTCGGTGCAGAACGGTGTCCCGGTGACCCGGCTGCTCTCCCACGACCTCCCGACCACCGTCCAACTGGCCGCCAGCGCCCTGCTGCTGGCCCTGGTGCTGGGCAGCGCCGTGGCGCTGCTGGCCAGTTGGACGAGGAGCGGGCCGCTGCGCCAGCTCCTGCTCTCCTTACCCGCGTTGGGGGTGTCGGCGCCGACCTTCTGGGTGGGGCTGGTGCTGGTCCAGTTGTTCTCGTTCCGCTGGCATGTCTTCCCGGCCTTCGGCGACGAGGGCTTCGACTCCCTGGTCCTGCCGTCCGTCACGCTCGCGCTGCCCGGTGCCGCGCTCATCGCGCAGGTTCTCGCCAAGAGTCTGCGCACGGCACTGGCGGAGCCGTACGTCCAGACGGCCCTGGCCAAGGGGGCGAACCGGCGGCGGGTGCTGTTCGGACATGCCCTGCGCAACGCGTCGATCGCCCCGCTGACCCTGGTCGGCATCATGATCGGCAATCTCCTGGCCGGGGCGGTGGTCGTGGAGACCGTCTTCGCCCGTGCCGGGATAGGGCGTGAGACGGCCGCGGCGGTGACGGCCCAGGACATCCCGGTCGTCCAGGGCGTCGTCGTCCTCGGCGCCGTCACGTTCGTCCTGACGACTCTCGCCGTCGACCTGCTCCTGCCCCTGCTGGACCCGCGGATCACCGCGACGACGAAGCCGACGGTGCGGACATGACCGAACTGAGCCTCCCGGACGCGGACACCGCGGGGCCGGGCGCGGACCTGACCCGCGCCGAGCCCGCGCGGTCGCCGCACCCGCGGTCCCGGCCCCGCCGGTACGCGCGGTTCTGGCTGACGCGGCCGGGGCTGCTGCTGTCGGCGCTGCTGATCGCGGTGCTGCTGCCGACCGCGTTCTTCCCCCGGCTGCTCACCTCCCGCGATCCGCTGGCCGCGGCGCCGCGGGACAAGCTCGCGGCGCCGAGCGCGGAACACCTCTTCGGCACCGACCAGTTGGGCCGCGACGTCTTCGCCCGTGTCGTGCACGGCGCCCTGCTCACCCTCCAGGCGAGCGGGCTTGCCGTACTGGTCGGACTCGTCGTCGGGTCGCTGGCGGGGCTGCTCGCCGGCTACCTCGGCGGGGTCGTGGACGACACGCTGATGCGGCTCACCGACGTCCTGCTGTCCATTCCCGGCCTGCTGCTCTCGCTCGCGCTGGTGACGGCGCTGGGATTCGGCACCGTCAAGGTGGCCCTCGCCGTGGGGGTGACCAGCGTGTCGACCTTCACCAGGATCATGCGCGCCGAGGTACTGAAGGTCGCGGGGTCCGGCTATGTGGAGGCGGCGCGGGCCTCGGGCACCCGATGGCCCGCGGTGCTGTGGCGGCACGTGCTGCCGAACGCGGCCGGTCCCGTACTGGTCTACGCGGCCATCGACTTCGGCGCGGTCATCCTCCAGGTGTCCTCGCTGTCGTTCCTCGGCTACGGCGCGCAGCCCCCGGCGCCGGAGTGGGGTTCGCTGGTCTCGGACGGCCGCAATTACCTCGCCACGGCCTGGTGGCTCACCACCTTGCCGGGGCTGGTGATCGCGGCCACCGTGCTCGCCGCCAATCGCATCGCCCGCTCCCTCGACGGCGAAGACACGGAGGACCGATGACGCACACGACACCGACGGACGGCGCATCCCCGCCGTCCGCAGGTCCGTTGCTCGACATCCGGGGTCTGCGGATCTCCTACCGCACCCGCACCGGAACCGTGCCCGCCGTCCGCGGCGTCGACCTGACCGTCCAGCCGGGCGAAGTGGTCGCCCTGGTCGGCGAGTCGGGCTCGGGCAAGAGCACGGCGGCGCTCGCGGTGACGGGGCTGCTGCCGCGCGGCGGCTCGCTCGACGCGGGGTCCGTCCTCTTCGACGGCGCCGACGTGGCGCGCGCCGGGGAGACGGGGCTGCGCGGGCTCAGGGGCCGGGAGATCGGCCTGATCCCGCAGGACCCGATGCTGTCGCTCAATCCCGTGCGGCGGGTCGGGTCCCAGGTGGCCGAGGCGCTGCTCATCCACCGGCTAGCCGACCGGGCGGAGGCGGCCCGGCAGGCCCTCGACCTGCTCGGCGAGGCGGGACTGCCCGACCCGGTCCGGGTCGCGCGCCAGTACCCGCACGAGCTGTCCGGCGGCATGCGCCAGCGGGTGCTGATCGCCATCGCGCTGGCCGCGCGGCCCCGGCTGGTCATCGCCGACGAGCCGACGAGCGCGCTGGACGTCACCGTCCAGCGGACGATCCTCGACCACATCGACACGCTGACCCGGGACCGGGGCATCGCGGTTTTGCTGATCACCCACGACCTCGGGGTCGCGGCGGACCGGGCGCACCGGGTGAGTGTCATGTCGCGCGGCGAGGTCGTCGAGACCGGACCCGTACGGCAGGTGCTCGAAGAACCGGAGCACCCCTACACCCGCGGCCTGCTCGCGGCGGCCCCGAGTCTGGCCCGGTCGCCGGTACCGGCTCCGGCCCGGTCACGAGCCGCGTTCCGGTCCGTTCGGGAGCGGGCGTACGGAGCCGGCCCGGTCGCCGGGAAAGCGCCGCTCGTGGCCGGGGAGCCGGGCGCGGCGGAGGACCTGGTCGTGGCCGAGGACCTGGTCAAGGAGTACCCCGGCCGCCGAGCGGACCGGCGCCTCGGCGTACGGGCCGTCGACGGCGTCAGCCTGCGGGTCGGCCGGGGCGAGACCGTCGCCCTCGTCGGCGAGTCGGGCTCGGGCAAGTCGACGACGGCGCGGATGCTCGTACGGCTCACCGAGCCGACCTCCGGGCGGATCACCTTCGACGGGCGGGACATCACCGGCCTCGACGGCGGTGAGCTGCGCCGACTGCGCCGCCGTATGCAGATCGTCCAGCAGAGTCCGTACGCCTCGCTGTCCCCGCGGATGTCCGTCGCGGAGATCGTCTGCGAGCCGCTGCGGGCCTTCCGGATCGGCTCCCGCGCCGAGCGCGCCCGGCGGGCGGCGGATCTGCTGGACCTGGTCCGGCTGCCCGCCGCGTTCCTGGGCCGCCGCGCCTCCGAGCTGTCCGGCGGCCAGCGCCAGCGGGTCGCGATCGCCCGCGCGCTGGCGCTGGACCCGGATCTGGTGGTCTGCGACGAGCCCGTCTCCGCGCTCGACGTGTCGTCGCAGGCGCAGATCCTGGATCTGCTCGCCGGTCTCCAGGACCAGCTCGGTCTCAGCTATCTCTTCATCTCGCACGATCTGGCCGTCGTCCGCCAGATCGCCTCACGGATCGGCGTGATGCGGGCGGGACGGCTCGTCGAGAGCGGCACGGTGAAGGAGGTCTTCGCCGCGCCCTCCCACCCGTACACACGGGAACTGCTGGCCTCCGTGCCGGGCAGCCTCGTCCGGTGACCGGTCGTCCGTGCCCGCCCTGCGGTTCGTCGCGGGCCGGGCACGGACATTGGCGCGGGCGGTTCTAGCCCGCGCTGAAGGAGACCACCGGCGTGTAGGCGGTGCCGGCGTTGAACTCCACCTGCTGGGTGCCCCTGGGCGAGCCGAGGGCGGTCAGCGGCAGCGTCCAGGTGTACGTCGAGCCGCTGATCGTGGTGGTCGGGGCCGGTGTGGCCGCGGCCCACGCCCAGCCAGTCGAGGTGCTGCGGTAGAGGGAGCCGTTCTCGATCATGTAGTCCGCGCCGAGCGGTGAGGACGACGGCGCGGGCGCCTGGTAGCCGGTCGCGGTGTTGCCGTCGGTGTTGATGAAGACGTGATGGAAGCTCTCGGAGCTGTTGAAGGTCGCCTTGAATACGGCCGTGCCCGCCGAGGCGCACGCCGAGTACGAGGTGATGGCGCCGGAGCCCGCGGTGGTGGTGCACCCGGTGCCCCCGCCGGAGCCGCCGGTGCCCCCGGACCCGCCCGATCCGGCGGCAGCGGCCTTCGCCAGTTCGTCGGACCAGTACGCGCCGGTGGGCAGGGTGTCCCACGGATTGGGCAGGTTGTCCGGGGTGACGTACAGATAACCGGCGTTGCGCTGCTTGCTCAGTGCGACCGCGTTCTCCATGTCGGCCTGCGCCGGGGTGTCGTAGACCAGGTGCCAGAACTTGTCGGGGTTGGCGTAGTGCAGCTCCCAGTCGGGCGCGGTCCAGGAGGCGTAGACGCTGTAGGTGTTCTCGAACATCACCAGGACGTCGGCCGCCGACGCGTAGCAGGACTCGGCGGGCGAACCGGGGTTGTCGACGGTGAGGGCGCCCGGGTGGGCCTGTTTGGTGGTGGAGTTGATGCCGCTGTAGAGGTTCACGTGCGCGTCGCCCGAGCCGCAGTCGCCCAGGGCGTCGTCGAAGAAGATGCCCGCGAGGCCCGACGAGCCGTACCAGGAGTACCAGTTGGCCACGTCGGCGTTGATCTGCGCGGTCCACGCGGCGACGCTGGTCTGTCCGCCGCGGGTGGTACGCCCTGTGGTGCCGAAGTAGCCGGTGTCGACGTAGCCGAGCACCTTCGCCCCGGCTCCGGCCGCCGCGCTCACGGCCGAGGCGTAGCCGCTGTCGACCGCGGTGCCGGGCCCGTTGGAGGGGTTCGCGACGGCGATGCCGACGCGGGACCCCGCCTGGTCGATCTGGGTCCAGAAGGCGCGGCCGGCGGCGTCCGAGGGGTTGAAGTACGCGGGTACGGCCAGATGCTGCGCTCCGGCTGCCGCGCTCGCCCGGCCGGACAGCGTGCCGGACATGGTCAGCGCGAGCGCGGCGGCGACCGCCGCGCTCACGGCGGCCCTGGTCCGGTGCGCGGCGGTGAGGCGATGCCGCGACCGGGTGCGTGCGAGTGATCGGATGAGGGACATGTGATCCCCTTTCGACGGTGGGGGGTTGCGTGAACAGGGGGTGGGATCAGGGGGTGGGACCAGGGGGACAGGAAGCGTCAGCCCTTGACCCCGGTGTGCGCGATTCCCTGCACGAACTGCCGTTGCAGGAGCACGAAGACGGCGATGACCGGGAGCGAGGCGAGCAGCGATCCGGCCATCAGCACGGGGTAGTCGGTCTGGAACTGCCCCTGGAGCGAGGCCAGTCCGGCGGACAGGGTCATCTTGTCCGGGTCGGTGTTGACCACCAGCGGCCAGAACAGGTCGTTCCAGGACCACAGCAGCGCGAGGACCGCCAGCGCGACGAGTCCGGGGCGGACCAGCGGCAGCATCACCGACCAGTAGATCCGCCAGGGCCCCGCGCCGTCGATGCGCGCCGCCTCCTCCAGCTCCTTCGGCAGGGCCAGGAACGACTGCCGGAGCAGGAAGACGCCGAACGCGCTGAACATGCCGGGCAGGATCAGCGCCTGGAGGCTGTTGAGCCAGCCGAGGTCGGACATGATCTGGTACTGGGGGATGATGAACAGTTGCGGCGGCACCATCAGCACCGACAGGAACAGCCCGAAGAGCATCCCGCGGCCGGGGAAGCGCAGCCGCGCGAACGCGTAGGCGGCCATCGGGCACAGCACGACCTGGCCGAGCGTCCGCCCGAGCGACATCAGCAGCGTGTTGAGAAACTGCCGGCCGAACGGCAGCAGGTCGAAGACCTTGCCGTAGTTGTCCCAGTGGCCGCCGGGCAGCGGCGACGGCGGCACATGGGTCGCGTCGCTCAGCGACTTCAGGGAGGTGACGATCTGCCAGAGGAACGGCGCGACCATCGCCAGCGACGCCGCGATCAGCACGGTGTGCACCAGCGGATGACGTCCGCGCCGGGAGCGGCGGGCGGGCCGGTCCGCGGCCCGGTCGGCCGTGTGGACCTCAGCCATAGTGCACCCACCTCTTCTGCATGCGGAACTGAAGGGCCGTCAGCGCGACGATGATCAGCAGCAGGACCATCACGATCGCCGCCGCGTAGCCGCGGTCGTTGGTGACGAACGCGCGGTCGTAGAAGAGCTGCACGACCGTCTCCAGGCGCGGGAACGCCGGGTTGGAGCGGGCCGCGGCGCCCGATCCGGCCATCACGTAGACCAGGTCGAACAGTTGGAGCGAGCCGATGACCGAGATCACCGAGACGAAGAACGCGGTGGGCGACAGCAGCGGCAGGGTGACCGAGCGGAACTGCCGCAGCGGGCCCGCGCCGTCGATCTCCGCGGCCTCGTAGTACTCGCGCGGGATCGCCTGCATCCCGGCCAGGAAGATCACCAGGTTGTAGCCGATGCTGCTCCACACGCCCACCACGACCAGGGCGTACAGCGCCACCCGAGGGTCGGCCACCCAGTTCGGGCCGTCGATGCCGACCAGCGACAGCAGGTAGTTGATCAGCCCGTAGTCGCCGTTGTAGAGCCAGCGCCACACCATGCCGATCGCCACCGGCATGGTGACCACCGGCAGGAAGAACAAGGTGCGGTAGACGCCGAGGCCGCGCAGCCCCCGACGGTTGAGCAGCGCCGCGAAGACGATCGCCAGCGGGATCGACAGCAGTCCGAGCCCGGTGTAGGCGAGGGTGTTGACCAGCGCCCGGCCGAACTCGCCGTCGTGCAGCATCCGGTGGTAGTTGTCCAGCCCGCTCCAGGTGTGGCCGCCGAAGGCGCCCCAGCGGGTGAACGAGAAGTACGCGGTCTGCACGACCGGCCACAGGTAGAAGACCGCGAGGCCCAGGCCGGTCGGCGCGATGAAGGCGTAGCCCCACAGCGCCTCGGTGACGCGGTCGCGGCGCGGTCGCCGGAAGCGGCCGGGCAGCCGTGACAGCCGCCCGGTCCCCGGCCGGGCGCCGGTGGCCGCCTGCAGGTCCCCGGCGGCGCCGGGGGTGGACGTGAGGGTCATGTCACTCCTTGGCGAGCAGGTCGTCCATCGCTGCGGCCAGCCCGCGCGCCGCCTGGTCCACCGGCTCCTGGCCGTTCCACGCCTTGGTGAGATACGTCAGCTCGGCCTCGTTCCAGGCGGCGGTGTTCTTCGAGACCGGGTACGGGACGCCGTACGGCACCTCGTCGAGGAAGGTCTGGAGGTGGAACTGCGGGTAGGCGGCGATCCAGGCGCCCTGCGTGCCGTTGTACGCCGGCATCGCGCCGGACTTGGCCAGGATCTCGGCGGCCGGCTCGGAGCCGAGGAAGTTCACGAACTGCCATGCCTGGTCGGCGTGTTTGGTCCGCGCCGAGACCACGTTGGCGAGGCCGTGGATGATCGTGGCCCGCTTCTCGCCCGTGGGCAGCGGGGCGACGTCGACCCGGTCCTTGGTGTAGGCGTTGCCGCCGAATTCCAGGGAGTCCCAGGAGCCGCCCCAGTACATCGCGAGCTTGCCCGCCTCGAAGAGCTGGAGCGGCGCGGTGTCCGTCATGGTCTTCAGGTCGGGCGACTGCTTCTTCTGGATCAGGTCGGTCCAAAAGCGCAGGCCCTCGATCGTCTTCGGATCGGCGTAACCGGACTTCTTGCCGTCCGGTGAGATCACATAGCCGCCGGCCTGGGCGATGGTGTTGTACTGGTACTCCTGGAAGCTGGTCAGCTCCGCGCCGGTGGCGTACTGGCCCTTGCTCGCGTCCGTCAGCTCCGCGGCCGCCTTCCGGAAGTCGCCCCAGGTCCAACCGGCCTTCGGGTAGGGGACCTTGGCGGCGTCGAAGAGCGTCTTGTTGTACCAGACGCCGACCGTGTCCAGGTCCTTCGGCAGTCCGTAGTGCTTGCCCTGATACGTGTACTGGTCGACCAACTGCTTGGGGTAGGCGGACAGGTCGGTCCTGTCCTTGGCGATGCCGTCGTCCAGCGGGCGGATCACGCCGTTGGAGGCGTAGAGCTGGAAGTTGGGGCCGTTCATCCAGAAGACGTCAGGGGCGGCGCCGCCGGTGGCAGCCGCCTTGAGCTTGGTCCAGTAGTCGGCCCACGGGGTGAGCTGGACCTTGACCGTGATGCCGGGGTGGGTGCGGGTGAACTCGCGGCCGAGCTGCTCCATGGCCGTCTTCTGCGTCGCGTCCCACACCCCGTACGACAAGGTGACCTTGCCGCCCGAACCGCCCGCGCCCGAACCGCCCGCGTCCGAGCCGCTCCCGCCCGACGAACAGGCCGAGGCGGCCAGCACCACCCCGAGCGCCACCGCACACCATCGCACCGACTTCCGCATACCGGGCCCTCCCAGGATCCACACGCCCCGGCGGTGGACCGTCAGCCGGAGTCGTCGAGTGGCATTAATCATGGAGTCCATGGAAATTAAGTCAAGACCCGTGAGATGAAGAATTCCTCTCAGCGGTCTCCGCGCCCGGTCAGACGCGGCGGGAGAAGTGCTCCACGCCGCCCAGTTCGTGCCGTTCGCGCAGTTGCCGGTCCACGTGGTCGAGGGCCAGCCGCAGCGCGCCCAGCGCCACCCCCTCGTCGCCGAACTCGGAGATGCGCACCTCGGGCGTGCGGATGCACCAGCGGTCCAGCTCGCGCCGCAGCGGCTCCGCGATCAGGTCGGCCGACCGGGAGAAACCGCCGCCGATCACGACCAGTTCGGGGTCCAGGGTCAGCACCAGCGCCGCCGTCCCGACGGCCACGTCCCGCACATAGCGCCGCACCACCGCCGCCGCCTTGCGGTCGCCCGCGCGCGCCGCCTCGAACACCGCCTCGGCCGCGGCCTCCTGGTCAACCGCTGTGTCCGCGTGCGCTCCCGCGCCCCGCCCCTGTCCCTGCCCCTGCCCCGACGACCCGGTGCGCTCCCGCGCGGGACCGGCCTGCGGCGGCCACGCGCGCAGGTGCTCCTGCGCCCTGATCCAGCCCGAGGCGGGCAGTGCTCCGATCTCTCCGGCCGCGTTGCCGAAGCCGCGGTGCAGCTTGCCGTCGATGATCAGCCCGGCGCCGGTCCGCAGACCGGCGAGGATCACCACCACGTCCTTGGCGTAACGCGCCGCCCCGCACCACGACTCGGCCAGCGCGGCCAGCTTGCTGTCGTTCTCGACCAGCGCCGGGCCGCCGACCAGGCGGCGCAGATGCGCTCCGACGTCCACGCCGGTCCACTCCGGCAGCGCCTCGGAGAGCATCACCCTGCCCGCGCCGTCCACCAGTCCGGTGGTGGCCACGCCCGTCGCCCACAGGTCGCCGGTGGTCAGGCCGCCGCCCGCGAGCGCTCCTGCCACCGCGCCGTCCAGCGCGGCCAGGCGCTCCTTGCGGCCCATGGCCGGCGCCACCGCGACCCGGGCGCTGTGCAGCACCGTTCCGTCCAGGTCCGCCACCAGCGCCAGGATCTTGTGGCCGCCGATGTCCACGCCGAGCACACGGCCCGCGTCGGCGCGGAACCGGAACCGCCGGGCGGGCCGGCCCACCATCCCGGCCGCGGCGGGCACCTCGGCCAGCCAGCCGTTGTCCAGCAACTCGCGCACCACGTCCTCCGTGGAGGCGCGCGACAGCCCGGTCCGCCGGGACAGCTCGGTCAGGGTCATCGCCGGTGCGGACCTCAGCTCCCCCAGCACGGCGAGGGAGTTGAGCTGCCGGAGCCGGGAGAGGTCGCCGCCGCTCGGAGTCTCGGTCACGACGTCCCCTTGAGTTTGGTTGCTGCGCGCTTAATAATGAGAGAGTCCATGATAAATAGGAAAGGATCCTATGTCTCGGGTGACTCTAGCTCTCGTCGGCGCCGGGCTGCGCGGACAGACCTACGCACGCCACGCGCAGGTCACCGGCACAGGGCGGGTGGTGGCACTGGCCGAACCCGATCCGGTGCGGCGCGCCGCCGCGGCCGAGGAGTTCGCCGTCCCGCAGGACCGGGTGTACGCCGACTGGTCGGAACTGGCGGCGGCGGGACGGCTCGCCGACGCCGCGATCGTGGCCACCCAGGACAGACAGCACACCGAACCGGCCGTCGCGCTGGCGGACCTCGGCTATCACGTGCTCCTGGAGAAGCCGATGGCCACCACCGAGGCCGAGTCCGCGGAGATCGCCGAGGCGGCCGAGCGGAACAAGATCATGCTCGCCGTCTGCCATGTCCTGCGGTACACCCCGTACACGCAGACGCTCAAGCGGATGCTGGACGAGGGCGCGATCGGCCGACTGGTCAGCGTCCAGCACCTGGAGCCGGTCGGCTGGTGGCACCAGGCGCACTCGTTCGTCCGGGGCAACTGGCGCCGCTCGGACACCTCGGCGCCGATGCTGCTCACCAAGTCGTGCCACGACATCGACTGGCTGGTGTACCTCTTCGGCCGCTCGCCGCGCCGGGTCAGCTCCTTCGGCAGTCTCACCCACTTCCGGGCCGAGGCCGCCCCCGCGGGCGCCGCCGCGCGCTGCACCGACTGCCCGATCGAGAGCACCTGTCCGTACTCGGCCAAGCGCCTGTACCTGGACTGTCTGGAGGACCCCGAGCGGCGCTACTGGCCGCTGTCCGCGGTCACCGAGGACCACACCGAGGCCGGTGTCCTTCAGGCGCTGCGCACCGGTCCCTACGGGCGCTGCGTCTACGCGTGCGACAACGACGTCGTCGACCACCAGGTGGTCTCGATGGAGTTCGACGACGGCGCCACCTGCTCGTTCACGATGAGCGCCTTCACCCCGCAGGAGCACCGCAGGACCCGGCTGCTGGGCACCCACGGCTATCTCGACGGCGACGGCGTCACCATCAGGACGGTCGACTTCCGTACCGGCGAGGAGGGCGTCGTGGACACCAGCACCACCGCGGGCGCCTCGGCCGCGGACGGTCACGGCGGGGGTGACGAGGCGCTGATGGACGCTTTCCTGGAGGCGGTCGCCACCGGAGACGGCGGCGTCCTGAAGTCCGACGCGGCGGCGAGTCTGGCCAGCCACCGCGTGGTGTGGGCCGCGGAGGAGGCCAGGACGACCGGCACCGTCGTCGCGCTCGCGTCCGCGGTCTGAGGAGCCGCGCCCCGGAGAAAACCGGCCCGTGCCCCGGAGCAGACGGGCCCGCGCCCCGGAGCAGGCCGGCCCGCGCCCCGGAAAAACCGCACGGCGCCCCCGGACACGACCGGCCCGCGCGCCACCGCCGGTCAGTCGGCCACCGGACGCCGCACCCCCGTCGTGGACTCCCCCACCTCCAGCCGGTACGGGGCCACGTGCACCGCGTGCCCCGGCGGGGTCGCCGCGCCGATCCGGCCGGCCAGTGACGTGACGGCCAGCGAGGCGATGGCCGCTTTGTCGGGCACCACCGTCGTCAGCGAGGGAGTGGCGTAACGGCCCTCCTCGCTGCCGTCGACGCCGGCGACGGCGACGTCCCCGGGCACGGCGAGACCGGCCTCGTGGAAGGCGCGGATCGCGCCGACGGCCAGCATGTCGTTGAAGCAGAACACCGCGTCCGGGCGGCTCCCGGCGGGCAGGGCGGCCAGCGCGCGGCCCGCCCGCAGCCCGCTGCGCCGGTCGAACTCCTCGACCCGCGGCGCGAGTCGGGGGTCGAAGGACAGACCCGCCGCGTGCAGGGCGAGTTGGAAGCCCTCCAGGCGCTGCCTGCTGGTCGCCGAGCCCTGCCGGTCCACGCCGACGACGGCGAGCCGGGTCCGGCCGAGCGAGACCAGGTGGGCGGCGGCCTCACGGGCGGCGGCCACATTGTCGATCAGGACGTGGTCGGCGTGGAGTTGCTCCCGGCCGTCCTCGCGCTCGCCCAGCAGCACCAGCGGGAAACCGGCCGTGGTGGCGGCGAGTTGGTCGAAGGGCACCCGGAGCGGGGAGAGGATCACGCCGTCGAGCAGGGCCGCGCCGAGCCCGGTGGCCAGCCGCAGCTCCTCGCGGGGGTCGCCCAGCGTCTCCTCGATCAGGACGGTGAGACCGATCCGGGACGCCTCGGTCCTGACGTGGTGGGCGAGTTCGGCGAAGTAGGGCGTGGCCAGGAACGGCACCGCCAGAGCGATCAGCCCGCTGCGGCCGGTGCGCAGCCGTACCGCCGACGGGTTCGGACGGTACCCCAGTTCGCTCACCGCGACCATGACGCGCTCTCGGGTGGCGGGGGCCACTCTCGACATTCCGCGTACAACGTTGGAAACAGTCTTGACTGAGACGCCCGCACGATCGGCGACGTCCTTGAGCCGCACTGCTGTCACGTACCCGCCCTTCTCGGAGACGCCTCATTGTAGGGCAGTTCAACGCAGAGCGTCCCGCAGACGCGTGCAGGCGGCAGTCGTCCGCGCCCAAAGGGTTGACCGCCAGGACACACACTGGTTACAACGTTGGAACAGCCGGGCGAAGGAACCACTGGCCGACCCTGCCGGGGTCTGCGTGCGCCCGGACGCCGTGGGCGCGTGGCGGACCGCCGTCGCGCCCCCGGCGGTCGAGCGGCGGCCGGACAGCCCGTTTCCGCGCCACCGCCCGTGACGTACGCCAGCCTCACGAGAGGGCCCGCATGTCCCCGCACCGCCCGAATCTCCCGCTGCGCACCGCCGTGGTGGGCACCGGATCCATCGCCCGAGGAAGTCACCTGCCCGCGCTCGCCGCTGTGGCGGCGGAGGGCTCGGTGGAGATCGTCGCCGTGGTCGACGTCGCCGAGGAGGCGGCCCGCGCCGCCGCCGAGGAGTTCTCCGTGCCGGGCGCCTTCACCGACCTCGACACCATGCTCGGCGAGGTGCGCCCCGACCTGGTCGTCCTCTGCACGCCGCCCTCGCTCCACCGGGAGCAGGCCGTCGCCGCGCTGCGGACCGGCGCCCATGTGTGGTGCGAGAAGCCGCCGTGCCCCTCGCTCTCCGACTACGACGCGGTGACGGCCGCCGCCGAGCGGGGCCCCGGCGCCCCGACCGCGGCCTTCGTCTTCCAGCACCGGTTCGGCTCCGGCGCCCGCCACGTCCGCGAACTGCTGCGCGAGGGGGCCTTCGGACGGCCGCTGGTCGCGCACTGCCAGACCACCTGGTACCGGGGCGCGGACTACTACGCCGTGCCGTGGCGCGGCCGTTGGGACACCGAGGGCGGCGGTCCCGCCATGGGGCACGGCATCCACCAGAACGACCTGCTGCTCGACCTGCTGGGCCCGTGGCGGGAGATCCGCGCGATGGCCGCCCGGCTGGTGCACGACGTGCAGACCGAGGACGTCTCCACCGCCCAGGTCCGGTTCGCGAGCGGCGCGGTCGCCACTGTCGTCAACAGCGTGCTCAGCCCCGACGAGGTCAGCCGGATACGGATCGACTGCGAGCTGGCGACCGTCGAGCTCACCCATCTCTACGGCTACCGCAACGCCGACTGGCGGATCACCCCGGCCCCCGGCGTCCCGGCGCGGACGGCACGGGCCTGGAACGACTTCGGCCCCGACGAACCCAGCTCCCACCTGGCCCAACTACGCGCCCTCGTCGCCGACATCCGGGCCGGAACCCCGCACCCGACCGGCGGCGAAGGCGGCCGCGGGATCGTGGAGTTCACCGCCGCGCTCTACAAGTCCGCCTTCACCGACGCCACCGTCCGGGCGGGCGAGATCGGCCCCGACGACCCGTTCTACGCCGCCATGCACGGCGGTGAACCCGACCGGCTGCCGGTCGGCGCCCGCGAGGAGGAGCAGGCCGCATGACGCTGTCGCTGACCCACGTCCACGACGACCGGATCACCGTGACCCACCGGGCCACCGGTACCGAGCTGTTCGCCTACGTGTACCGCCCGGAGGCCGCCTGGGAGGCGCCGAAGCCGTACCTCCACCCGATCCGCACCCTCGGCGGTGGTCTGGTCACCGACTACCGCCCGAACGACCACCGTTGGCACAAGGGCCTCCAGCTCACCGCCTCGCACCTGTCGGGTCAGAATCTGTGGGGCGGCAACACGTATGTGCACGGCGAGGGGTACGTGGCGCTGCCCGAGCGGATCGGCTCGATGGCGCACGTCGGCTTCGACGAGGTGTCGGCGGGTCCCGACGGCGTGGTGATCGCCGAGCGCCTGACCTGGCACCCGTACGACGGCTCGCTCTGGGCCGAGGAGGACCGCAGGATCGAGGTCACCGCCGAGGAGGGCAGTTGGACCCTGACCTGGTCCTCGGCCGTCACCAACCGGCGCGCCGAGCCGTTGCGGTTCGGCAGCCCCACCACCGCCGGGCGGCCCGACGCCGGTTACACCGGGCTGTTCTGGCGCGGGCCGCGCGCCTTCCGCGACGGGCACGCCTTCACCGCGGACGGCGACAGCGCCGAGCGCGACCTCATGGGTGAGCAGGCGCCGTGGCTCGCCTACAGCGGCGAGCACGACGGACGCGACGGACACGCCACCGTCGTCTTCGAGCACGCGCCGGGCAACGACCACGCGGGCGAGAAGGGCACCCACCCCGCGCACTGGTTCGTGCGCACCGACCCGTTCGCCGCGGTCGCCCCGTCCTTCGCCTTCCACGAGGAGCTGGTCCTGGCGCCCGGCGAGGTCCTGGACCGTACGTACCGCGTCCATGTCGCCGACGGCGCCTGGGACCGTGCGGCGGTCACCGCCCATCTGGAGCGGCACCCGTGGTGACGGCGGGCTACGACGGGTTCCCCGGGGCGGTCGCGGTCTCCCGGCTGAGCGTCTACGACTGGCCGACCGTGGACGGCAGGCCGGGCGGCGGCACCCCGCACCTCCATCTGACGTGCAGCGAGGGGTACGTGGTGACCGACGGCGAGGGCGCCGTGCAGACCCTGACCGCCTCCGGGTTCGAGGAGACCCCGCTGCGCGCGGGCACCGTGGCCTGGTTCACCCCCGGCACCATCCACCGGCTGGTCAACGAGGGCGGGCTGCGGATCACCGTCGTGATGCAGAACGGCGGACTCCCCGAGGCGGGCGACGCCGTCCTCACCCTGCCCCCCGACCGGCTGACCGACCCCGAGGTGTACGCGGCGGCGGTCCGGCTGCCGACGAGTGGGAGCGAGCGGGAGCTGGTCGGCGCGGCGCGGGCCCGCCGTGACCTCGCCACCCGCCGTTTCCTCGATCTGCGCGACGCGCTCGCCGCGGGTGATCCGGAGCCGCTGGCCGCCTTCCACCGCGCGGCGGCCGAGCTGGTGCGGCCACGCCTGGCCGACTGGGAGCGGCGCTGGCGCGAGGGCGCCCACGCGGCGGTGACCGCCACGCACGACCAGTTGGCCGCTCTCGGTGACGGCGACGCGCGCCATCTGGCCGACGCCCGTACCCACGCGAGCGGACCCGCCGCGACCGGACGGTTCGGGATGTGCGGCCGTCTCGACGTCTACCACGACGGGTGAGCCGAACGGCCCGTCCCCGCCCCTCGGCGTCCGCCCACGACGGGTGAGCCGAACGGCCCGTCGCCGTTCCCAGCCCCCGTGCGGCGGCGGGCGCCTCGTGCCACCGCTCCACCCACCCACCCACCCACCCCGGAAAGGCCACCATGCCCGAGCCCCGAAGCGGCCGGCGTCGGTTCCTCCGCCGCCGAGCGGTCGCCACGGCGGTCGCCGCCGGTTGCAGCACCGTTCTGCTGGCCGCGCTCACCTCCTGCGGCGCCTCCGGCGCCTCGGGCGGTCACCTCACCCTCACCTTCTCCTGGTGGGGCAACGACGAACGCCAGGCCCGTACCGAGAAGGCGGTGCGCCTGTTCGAGAAGGCGCACCCGGACATCAGCGTCCAGATGTCCAACGCCGACTTCGGCTCCTACAAGCAGCGGCTGTCCACCCAGGCCGCGGGCGGCGGGATACCGGACCTGGCGCAGCTCGACTACCGCCAGATCTCCCAGTTCTCCACCGGCGGCGCGCTGCTTCCCCTGGACCGGTACGTCAAGGACGGCACCCTCGACACCGCCGAGATGGATACGTCCTTGGTGCGCACCGGCTACCTGGCGGGAAAGCAGTACGCGCTGCCGATGGGCCGCGGGATCACCGGTTACGTCTACGACGCCGACGTCTTCGACACCGCCGGTGTCCCGGCGCCGCAGCCCTCGTGGACCTGGCAGGACTGGGCCGACGCCAGTGCGAGGATCGCCGGGCTGAAGCTGAAGTCCCCCGACGGGCGGACCGTGGCGGGCGGCAACGACGGCGGGAGCAACGAGGACGTCTTCGAGGACTGGTTGCGCAGCCACGGCAAGCAGCTCTACGCGAGCCCCATCGAGCTCGGCTACACCGAGAAGGACCTCGCCGACTTCTGGACCTTCTTCCACGAACTCCAGAAGGCGGGGGCGGTGGTCTCGGCCAAGGACAGCGCGCAGGCCGACGCGACGGGCATCAGCGCCTTCAGCCGCGGTCTGGACGCCATGGACTACTCCTGGGACGCGACCTTCACCGGCTTCACCAGCCCGACCGGGCACGCGATGCGCTTCGCGCCGGTGCCCACCATCGACGGCAAGGCGGGGTCGTACTTCAAGCCGACGATGCTGATCGGCATCGGCGCCCACTCGAAACACCCGCAGGAAGCGGCCCAGTTGATGAACTTCCTCCTCAACGACCCGCAGGCGGGGAACATTCTGGGCGTCACCCGCTCCCAGCCGCCCAATCGGAAGATCGCCGCCGAGGTGAACAGCAAGCTGACAGGACCGGAGTTGAAGGTCTGGCAGTTCGACGAGGTGATGCAGAAGTACGGCGTGCGGCCGCCGCCGTCCGCACCTCCCAGAGGTGACGTCGCGATCCAGAGCGCCTTCGTCCGCGAGTACCAGCGGGTGGAGTTCGGCCTGGCGTCGCCCGCGAAGGCGGCCCATGAGCTGGTCGTCCAGGCGAAGCAGGAGTTGGAGTCATGAGCGTCGCGCGGATCGAGACGGCCGAGGCCGCCGGGCGGCCCGAGGACACGCCGGGACCGGACCGGCGCACCCGCCGCGGCCGGGAGGCGCGCTGGCCCGCGTATGTGTTCCTCACCCCGTGGATGATCGGCGCGGTCGCGGTGACCCTGGTGCCGATGGCGGTCTCCCTCTATCTCTCCTTCACCAGTTACGACATGCTCTCCACCCCGCACTGGGTGGGCGTGCGCAACTACTCGGAGATGCTGACCGCCGACCCGCGGTTCTGGCGGTCGGTCCTGACCACCCTGAAGTACGTGGTGATCGCCGTCCCGCTCAAGCTGGCCCTCGCGCTGGGCGCCGCGATGCTGCTCAAGCGGCTCAGCAGCCGGGGCCGGGGCTTCTACCGGTCGGCGTTCTACGCCCCGTCCCTGCTCGGCGCGAGCATGTCGATCGCGCTGGTGTTCCGGGCGCTGTTCAACGACGGCGGCACGATCGACAACGTCCTCGGCACCTTCGGCATCCACATCGGCGGCTGGGTCGGCAATCCGCATCTGGCGACCTACGTCGTGGTGCTGCTGACGGTCTGGCAGTTCGGCGCCCCCATGGTCATCTTCCTGGCCGGTCTCCAGCAGATCTCGCCGGAGCTGTACGAGGCGGCGGCGCTCGACGGGGCGGGCGCCTGGCGGCAGTTCGTGTCCGTCACGGTGCCGATGCTCTCGCCGGTGGTCTTCTTCAACCTGGTGCTCGAAGTGATCCAGTCCTTCCAGGTCTTCACGCCCGCCTTCGTCGTCAGCGGCGGCAACGGCGGACCGGCCGACTCGACGCTCTTCTACACGCTCTATCTGTACGAGCGCGGCTTCACCGCCTCGCACATGGGCTACGCCTCGGCCATGGCCTGGCTGATGCTGCTCGCCATCGCGGCCGTCACCGCGGTGCTGTTCAAGACCTCCCGGTCCTGGGTGTTCTACGCGGACGAGGCGGAACGATGAATCTGACCCTGCGCCGCCGGCTGCCCCACACGGTCGCCCTGATCGCGCTGCTCGCCCTGCTCTACCCGCTGCTCTGGCTGCTGGTGACGTCCGTCAAGCCCGCCGACGAGGTGGTGACCAGCGTCGATCTGTGGCCCCGGCACTTCGAGTGGAGCAACTACACCACCGCGCTCGACGGTGTCTCGGGCGTGTCGGTGACCCGGCTGCTCGGCAACAGCATGCTGATCGGCCTCGGTTCGGTGATCGGCACGGTGACGTCCTGCTCGCTGGCCGCGTACGCCTTCGCGCGGCTGCGGTTCCGGATGCGCGGCCCGATGTTCGCCTTCACCGTGGCCACGCTGATGCTGCCGCAGCACGTGGTGCTGATCCCGCAGTACATCATCTTCAACAAGCTCGGCATGATGAACACCTACTGGCCGCTCATCCTGCCCAAATTCCTCGCGGTGGACGCGTTCTTCGTCTTCCTCATCGTGCAGTTCATGCGCAATCTGCCCAGGGACCTGGAGGAAGCGGCCAGGATCGACGGCTGCGGCCCGTTCCGCTCGTTCTTCCACATCGTCCTGCCGCTGAGCCGGCCCGCGCTGATCACCACCGCGATCTTCTCGTTCATCTGGTCCTGGAACGACTTCTTCGCCCAGATGATCTACCTGCTCTCGCCGGAGAAGGCCACCATCACGCTGGCGCTGCGGAGCTTCGTCGACCAGTCGAGCACCTCCGCCTACGGGCCCATGTTCGCCATGTCGGTGATCTCCGTGCTGCCCATCGTGCTGTTCTTCCTCGTGTTCCAGCGCTATTTGGTGCAGGGCATGGCCACCTCGGGACTGAAGAGCTGAGGAGGACCGATGAGTCACCCACCCGTCGTTTCCCGCCGGGCCCACCGCGAGCCGGGCGAGGTGTTCGGCTCCGGCTTCACCCTCTTCGCCGACATGCTGCTGGTGGGCGTGGTCACCGCCGTGGCCTGCCTGCCGGTGGTCACCGCCCCGGCGGCGCTCTCCGCCGCCTGCGCCGTGTTCCGCCGGACCGCGGCGAACGGCGTGCAGGTCCGGCTCGGCGACCTGGCGGCCGAGGCACGAGCCCGGCTGACGCTGCCCGCGCTGCTCAAGGGCCTGGTGCCGCCCGCGTTCGCCGTGCTGTTCCTGCTCGACGAGGAACTGCTGCGCTCCGGGCTGCCCGGCGCGGCCCTCATGGCGCCGGTCCTGATGCTGCTCGCCCTCGGCGCGGCGGCCGTCGGCCTGCGCGCGGTCGCCCTGAACGGACCGCACCGGCTCTCGGGCCGGGAAGCCCTGGCACGTTCCCTGGCCGACCCGCGCGGCACCGCCCTGCTGGCCGGAGCCGTCGTCCTGGCGGCGCTGCTGCTGTGGGCCATGCCCGTCCTCCTGCCGCTGCTGCCCGGCCCGTTGGCGTTCGCCGCGACCGCCGTGGACGTGCGGCGCCCCGCCGACCCGTACGACCGCTGACCGGCGCACCCGCCCGCCGCCCGCGTCCTGCCATCCGTCAAGACTCACCTCCGGAGCACTCCCCCATGCCCCACACACACCTCGACGCGGCCGGTCACCCCCGGCCGCAACTGGTCCGCGACCCCGACTGGCACGACCTGTGCGGCCCCTGGCTCTTCGCCCACGACGACGCCGACACCGGGCGCGCCGAGCGCTGGATGGACCCGGCGGTCACCGAGCCCTTCACCACGACGATCACCGTCCCGTACCCGCCCGAGTCCAAGGCGTCCGGCGTCCACGACACCGGCCACCACCCGGTGGTCTGGTACCGCCGCTCCCTCGATCTGCGCCGGCCCGCCTCCGGCCGCCTGCTGCTGCACTTCGGCGCGGTGGACTACCGCGCCGAGGTGTGGCTGGACGGGCGGCCGGCAGGGCGGCACGAGGGCGGGCACACCGGGTTCACCTGCGACCTGACGGACGTTCTCGACGGCGACGGCGAGCATGTGCTCGTGGTCCGCGCGGAGGACCAGCCGCTGGACGCGGCGCAGCCACGGGGCAAGCAGGACTGGCGGCGCGACCCGCACGTCATCTGGTACGAGCGCACCACCGGGATCTGGCAGCCGGTGTGGCTCGAAGAGGTCCCCGAGGAGCACGTCACCGTCCTGCACTGGCTGCCCGACGTCGCCCACGCCCGGGTCGGCTGCCGGGTCCGCCTCAGCCGCTGGCCGCGCGGCCCGCGCGACCTCACGGTCCGCCTCACCGTCGGCGAGCGGGTGCTGGCCGAGCAGCGGATCCGTACCGAGGGCCAGGAGACCGCCTTCGACATCTCCGTCCCCGCGCTGCGGCACGGCCAGGACCTCGACGACCTGCTGTGGCGCCCGGAGAAGCCGCACCTGGTGGACGCCGCCGTGACGGTCACCGACCCCGCCGACGGGGCCCGCCTCGACCAGGTCTCCTCCTACCTGGGCCTGCGCGACCTCGGCTGGGACGACGGCGTCTTTTTGCTCAACCACCGGCCGTACTTCCTGCGCATGGCGCTCCAGCAGGGCTACTGGCCCGAGTCCCACCTCGCCGCGCCCGGGGAGGCGCTGCGCCGGGACGTGGAACTCGCCAAGGAACTGGGGCTCAACGGGCTGCGGATCCACCAGAAGATCGAGGACCCGCGGTTCCTGTACTGGGCCGACCGGCTCGGCCTGCTGCTCTGGGAGGAGATGCCGTCGGCCTACGTGTTCGGCGCGCCGACCGTGGAGCGGGTGGCGCACGAGTGGACCGAGGCGATCCGCCGGGACCTCAGCCATCCCGCGATCGTCGCCTGGGTCCCGGTCAACGAGTCCTGGTCGGTGCCGAATCCGGCGCTGGTGCCGGAGCAGCGGCACTTCATGGACGCGCTGTACCACCTGACCAAGGCGCTCGACCCGACCCGGCCCGCCGTCTCCAACGACGGCTGGGAGCTGTCGGCGGCCGACATCTGGGGTGTCCACGACTACACCCAGCACGCCTCGGTCCTGGCCGACCGCTACGGCCACGCGGCCCTGCGCCAGGGCGCGTTCACCGAGCGGTGGCCCGCGGGCAAGCGGCTCACCCTGGAGGGCGTACGCCACCAGGGCCAGCCGGTGGTGCTGAGCGAATTCGGCGGCGCCACCTTCGAACCGGCCGACGGCGAGAACTGGTTCGGGTACGACACTGTGGCCACCGAGGAGGACTTCACCGCGCGCCTCGACGCCCTGGTGACCGCCGCCGTCGACTCCGGCCTGGCCGGCTTCTGCTACACCCAGTTGACCGACACCCTCCAGGAGACCAACGGCCTGCTCACGGCGGAGCGCGAGCCGAAGGTGCCGACGGAGACGGTGCGCGCGATCGTGGGACGGCCGCGGACGCTCGGATGAGACGGAGGGCGCCGCCCCGACGCCTGCCCCGACGCCGCTCAGCCGGAGCCGGGGCGGCGTCGGGGCAGGCGTCGGGTGCGCCACCGTTCTGCGGCGTCGGTCAGCCGCCGGTCGTGAAGACCGGTTCCAGGTCGGCCCATCGGTCGGCGGTCGCGTACACGGGGATGAGGTCCAGCGGCGCGGCCCGTTCGACGACCCGGCCGCCGGTGTGGGTCCGCCCGGTCCAGACGTCGACCCAGTCGCCGTGCGGCAGATAGACCTCACGGCCGGTGGCGCCCGGCTCGGTGACCGGGGCGACCAGGAGCGCGGAGCCGAGCCGGAACTGGTCGGGGAAGTCCCAGATGCGCCGGTCCCGGAAATCGTCGAAGAACAGCCCGCGCATCAGCGGCTTCCCCTGCGCCAGACCGGTGCGGGTCTCCTGCGCCAGGTACGGCACCAGCCGCTCGCGCAGGTGGGTGTACGTCCGGGAGATCTCCAGCACGCGCGGGTCGCCGGAGCGGTCCGCGATGTTCCACGGCGTACGGTCGCGCAGCGGCAGCCGGTGGTGGTTGTACTCCGAGTGGTACTGCATGATCGGCATGAAGCAGGACGCCGCGAGGGCCCTGACGTACAGCTCGGCGTCCGGGACGTCCCCGGAGAACCCGGCGATGTCCCAGCCCCAGTAGACGATGCCGCAGGCCGAGGCGGTGATGCCGGCGGTGAGGGAGTGCCGGTAGGCGTCCCAGGTGGAGTCCTCGTCGCCCGCCCAGAAGACGCCCGCGTTCTGTGAGCCGGTGAACCCGGCACGGCTGAAGGTGACCGGCGCCTTGCCGCACTCCCGCAGCAACTCGCCGTACGCGCGCGGGTATTCGACGGTGAACAGATTGTTGGTCAGCGCGCCCGTCGTGCCGTCGTCGTACCGCAGGTCGTCGCCCCAGGCGTGTTCGCCGCCGTCGGTCTTGAAGCCGTCGACGCCGACCTCCTCCACCAGATAGCGGCGCTTGGCGAGCCACCACTGGCGTGCCTTGGGGTGGGTCAGGTCCGGCATCAGCGCCTGGGGGAACCACCAGCCCCTGTTGCGGTAGGGTCGCGTGCCGCCCTCCTCCATGACGGTGTACCCGTGCTCGATCATCGCGCGGGCGTCGGCGGCGGCCTGGCCGCGCGGCGCCGGGCGCGTCTTCATCAGCGGGATCTGCCAGAGCAGCACCTTGATGTCGCGGCTGTGCAGCTCGTCGACCATGCCCTTGGGGTCGGGCCAGGCGCCGTCCGGCGGGAAGGTGAAGTCGGCCAGGCGGTGCGGGGCGCCGTCCTCCGTGACCGGGTACCGCGCGTCCCGGAAGGCGGTGAAGGTCGCCTCGTCGCTCCACGCCTCGATGACCAGCGCTCCGACCGGGATGTCCTCGTCGCGGTGGCGGTCCATCTCGGCCATCACCCTTTGCTGGGTGTTCCATTCGTTGCCGCTGGCCCACAGGCGGAAGACCCAGTCGGGCAGTTCCTCGGGGCGTCCGGCCTCGTCGAGGAAGGCGGACAGCAACTCGTGGGGCGCGCCGCCGAAGCAGACCGTCTCGACCGCGCCGTCCGGCGGGGCCTGCGCCTCGATCCACAGCAGGTCCGGGTCGCTCGCCGCGATGTCGTACCAGGTGCGCCGCGAAGTGCGGACGTGGAAGGCCCAGTTGTCCGCGCCGTCCCCGCCGAGCACCATCGCGAACGGCATGGGCAGGTACGTACGGGTGGTGAAGCCCTGCCCCTTGTACTGCTCGAAGACCTGGGCGTCCAGCGTGTGTCCGCGTTGGTCGACGGCGTTGTAGCGCTCGCCGAAGCCGACCACATGCGCGTCGGGCGCCAGCCGCAGCGCGAAGCGGACCCGCAGCACCGTGCCGTCGGCGGCCACAAGCCTGGAGGCGGACCCCTCGACCAGTCGGCCGGTGTCCGCGGTGACCCGCAGCAGCGCGGCCCCCTCGCGCCACACCGCGGGGGCGACGGTGTGCCAGGACGTGGCACGGGTGCGGCCGTCGCGGTGCGTGGCCACGAAGCGGTAGCGGGCGGCGGTGCCCTCGGCGAGCGGGGCGGGGTGGACGACCCAGCGGGTACGGTCGCCGCGCCCGCTCGCGGCCGCCGCGAGGTGACTGTCCGAGTCTCCGCCGTTGTCACCGGCCGGGTCGGTGCCGCCTTCGACGGCGGCGGTCAGCGCGGTGACGCCGTCACCGGCGTCCCACTCGCACACCACGGCCTCGACATCGGCTCCGGTGGAGGCGCGTACCTCGAACGGCTCACCCGCCGACGGGATCACGGGCACGCGCTGGTCGTCGGTCGGCTCGTAGGGGTGGCCCGAGCCGTGCGGACGGTGGCGGATCATACGGAGACTCCGAGTTCATGGGCGAGGATGAGGTACATGGCGTGGGACCAGAGCAGCGGGGTGGCGTTCGGCCCCCACCGCTCCTCCCACTCCGCGAGGTGTTCCGGCGCCAGCAGGCGTACGCCCGGGGCCTGTTCCGGCAGCAGTCCGTCGGCAGTGGACCGCGAGGCGATCCACTCCAGCTCGCGCAGGGCGTCGCCGGTACGGCCGACGCGTGCGTAGTGCCACCCGAGCAGCCCGGCGAGCACGGGCCACTGGCCGCCGCCGTAGAAGACGTCCTGGAGGTAGCGGTGCACGCCGCCTTCGGGCTCCACCAGGTCGCGCTCGATCGCGGCGAGCGTCGCGCGCGCGACCGGTCCCGCCGGGTCCACGGAGCCGAACGGGGTCAGGCAGGCCAGCAGGCTCGCGTCCACCGCCGCCCCGCCCAGCCACTTCGCCAGGCCGCCGCCGTACAGGCCCTGTTCGCGGACGAGGGCGTCGATCCGGGTGACCGTGGGTCCGCAGCGCCCCGCCGTGTCGAGCCCTGCCGCGCCGACTGCCGCGAGGCCGCCGCGGATGGCGCCGAGCGTGGCCCCGTGCCGGTGCTCCTTGGACTCCTCCCACCAGTCGTAGCAGGGCAGGTCCCAGGTCGCGGCGAGGTAGCCGACGGTGAGGCGGATCGCCTCGCGGTAGGGGGCGGGGTCGCCGCCGTGCCGGCGCAGGTGCTCGGTGAGCGCCCACAGCCAGGTGCCGTAGCCGTCGGTCTGGAAGTCCCACCAGCCGACGTCCCCGGTGTCCGCGCCGTCCAGGGTGTACCGGGTGGGCAGCAGATCGGCCTCGGCGGGCTGTCCTCCCGCCGCCCGTACGGCGATGATCCGCTCGATACGGGAGGCGCGGTCCGTGATCACCTTGGCGCACCACCGGTGGAAGGCGTCGGCGGAACCGGTCGCGCCGTACCGCGATGCGGCCTCCGCGACGAACGAGCCGTCGCGGAACCACGAGTAGCGGTAGACCTCGTAGCCGGGGCAGGCCGGGTACGCCCCGGAGGCCGCCTGATGGGCGGTGATCACCTCCAGGCTGCGGCGGGCGAGGCGCGCGTGGCCGGGTGACTGCGTCGTGGAGGTGGACAAGGCTGGTGTCTCCTAAGCGGGCGATACGGGTGTCGCCGGGTGTGGCGGAGGGGTGCGGGGAGCGGGGGGTTCGGGCGCCCGCGTGAGTGTCAGGTCTCCCGCGGGCGCCCGAAGTCTCACTTCAGCAGGGCGGTGACCTGCGCGGCCGCCTGCGACAGCGCCTTGGCGACGTCGGTCCGGCCGGCGGCGGCGTTGGTGAGGGCGTTGTTGATGATGTCCTGCATCTGCTGCTGCTTGGCGATGACGGGCGAGGCGGCCTGGTTCTTCAGGGAGTCGAAGACGGCCTGGCGGTTGGCCGGCTTGCCCGCGGTGAGGTATCCGGCGACCTTGCCGGTGTCGGACAGCGGCGGGAGCTCCCAGGAGGAGTCGACGCGGGTCTTCGCGGTGATGTCGGACGTGGTCAGGTAGTTCAGCCACTTGAAGGCCGCGCCGGAGTGCGCGGTGGCCTTGGAGACGGCGACGGAGTTCTGGAAGACCGCGCTGGCCTTGTGGGTGTCACCGGGCTCGACGGCCACGTCCCAGCCGAAGGGGACGTCCTTCAGGGCGCTGAACTGCCAGTTGCCGTTGTGCCACATGGCGAGCTTGCCGGCCTTGAAGAGGTTGGTGTCGAAGTCGGGGGTGCTCGCGCTCTTCGCGGCGTCGGGCATCGTCCGGTTGTTCTTGCCGATCAGCCATCTCGCGGCGGCGACGCCCTGTGGGCTGTCGAAGGTCGCTCTCGCGCCGTCGGCGGAGAAGAAGGAGCCGCCCGCCTGGTCGAGGGCCTTGGTGAACTCGTTGAAGCTGATGGGCTGGTAGTCGCCCCATACGCCCTTGGCGCGGTCGGTGAGCTTGAGCGCGGCGGCCTGCTCGTCCTTCCAGGTCCAGTCCGCGGTGGGGACGGGGACGCCGGCCTTGGCGAAGAGGTCCTTGTTGTAGATGAGGACCACGGTGGAGAAGGACTCCGGCAGCGCGTACTGCTTGCCCTTGTACTGTGCCGCTTCGAGGTTGGCCGGGGCGTACGCCGACGCCTTGTAGGCCGGTTCCTCGGCGGCGGGGTCCGTCAGGTCGAGCAGGGCGCCGGAGGAGGCGTAGGTGACCAGGCTCTGCTGGTCGAGTTCGAAGGTGTCGGGCGCGGTGCCGCCGGCGATCGAGGTCTGGAGCGTCGTGGCGTAGTTGGCGTAGGGGACGGCCTGGACCTGGATCTTGATGGTGGGGTACTGCTTCTCGAACGCGGCGACGATCGTGTCGAGGTCCTTGGTGTGGTCGGGGGCGGAGGAGAACGTCATGTAGCGGACGGTGGTCACACCGTTGTCCGAGGTCGTTCTGGTGGCGGAGCCCTGGGAGCAGGCACTGGTCAGGGCCAGTGCCGCGAGACCGGTGGCGAGGGTGATGTGGCGGGTGCGCATGGCGGATTCCTCGGGGTGGTGGCGAGTGGGAGGGTGTTCGGGAGGTGCGCCGGGGGGCGGGGCCGCTCGGGCGGCCGGCTACTTCAGGCCCGACTGGGCGACGCTCTGGACCACGTGCTTCTGGGCGAAGAGGTAGATGGCCATGATCGGGAGGGTGCTGAGGACCGATCCGGCCATCACCACGTTCCACTGGGTGCCGAACTGGCCCTGGAGGTCGGCCAGTGCCAGCGGGAGGGTCTTGAACTCCGGCGAGCGGATGATGACCAGCGGCCACAGGAGGCTGTTCCAGCTGGCCATGAAGGCGAAGACGGAGAAGGTCGCGAGCGACGGGCGTACCAGCGGCAGCACCACAGAACCGAAGATCCGCAGGTGGCCCGCGCCGTCCAGCCGGGCCGCCTCGTCCAGTTCGCGGGGTACGGCGTCCATGGCCTGGCGCAGCAGGAAGACTCCGAAGCCCGAGGCGAGGGTCGGGGCGAGCAGGGCGAAGTAGGTGTCGACCAGATTCAGGGCCTTCATCTCCGCGAAGAGCGGGACGATCAGGACCTGGAGCGGGATCATCATGGTGGCGAGGTAGAGGGCGAAGACCAGGCCCCTGCCGCGGAAGCGCAGCCGGGAGAAGGCGTACGCGGCCATGGAGCTGGTGATCAGCTGCACGACCGTCGAGACCAGGGCCAGGCAGAGGCTGTTGACGGCGACCCGGGTGAAGGGCATCGCGCGGAAGAGGCTGCGGTAGCCGTCCGCGCTGACGGTGTCGGGTATCAGGGAGGGGGCGGAGATCCCGCTGCCGTGCGGTTGCAGCGAGGTGATCAGCACCCACAGGAACGGGAAGAGCATTCCGGCCGCCCCGAGGACGACCAGGGCGGTGACCCCGGCGGCCCGCAGCCGTCGGCGGGTGCTCGTGCGCGGGCCCCGGTCCGCGGTACGGGACGGCGGGACGCGAGGGAGGTCCGCCGCGGGCGCGGGTTGTCGGGCGGGGGTCGTGGTCAGTTCAGGCATGGGTCACCCACCGCCGCTGGACTCGGGTCATGACCGCGGTGACGGCCATCATCACGGCGAAGAGCAGCCAGGACAGGGCCGAGCCGCCGCCGACCTGCCCGTACCGGAAGGACAGGTCGTAGACCTCCTCGACGACGGTGCGCGAGGACCCGGCGGGGCCGCCGCCGGTCATCACGAAGACCTGGTCGAACACCTGGAAGCCGTTGATCAGGGAGATGAGGACGACGAAGTAGGTGGAGGGCGAGAGCAGCGGAAGCGTGATGCGCCGGAACCGCTGCCAGGCGTTCGCTCCGTCGATGGTGGCCGCTTCGTACAGCTCCCGCGGGATCGCCTGGAGCCCTGCCAGCAGGATGACCATGACGAAGCCGAGGTCCTTCCACGCCGAGGCGAGGATCACCGAGGGCAGCGCCCAGGTCGGTGAGGCCCACCAGTCGGGGGTGGGCAGGCCCACGCCGCCCAGGACCCGGTTGAGCAGTCCCCCGTCGGGGCTGAGGATCCACTTCCAGGTCAGCGAGACCATCACCCAACTGGTGATGACCGGCAGGAAGTAGACCGACCGCAGGACGCCGCGGCCCCGCATGCGGCGGTTGAGGGCGAGCGCCAGGACCAGGCCGCCCACGTACACCAGCGGGAGGTAGCCGGCGATGAAGTACACGGTGTGCAGGAACGCGACCCGGGTGTCGCCGTCGCCCAGCAGGTGGCGGTAGTTGGCGAATCCGACCCAGCGCATCGGGGAGATCAGGTCCCAGGAGTGGAGGCTGATCCACAGCGAGGAGACCATCGGCGCGAAGGTGAACAGCAGCAGCGGGACGGCGCTCGGTGCCAGGAAGAACAGCACCGCGCCGCGGTTGCGCCACTTCCGCCGTCGGGCGGCGGCGGCCGCCGGGACGGACGCCGGGGCGGACACCGGTCCCCGGCCAGGGCGTACGGAAAGGGGGCCGATGGTCATCTGGCGCTCCGTTCGACCGCCGCGCCGCCGAGCCCGTGGATCCGTCGGCGCGGATCGACGCTGCCGACGCCGCCGTCCAGGGACGCGGCGAGCACCAGGGCGGCGGCGCCCTGCGCCCAGATGGTGTCCGTGTACGGCTCGACGGTGATCGCCAGTTCCCGGGCGCGGCGGGGTGCGTGGCGTTCGAACGCCTCCCGGACGCCCGGTTCCCACCAGGGCCAGGAGCGGGTCCCCTCCCCCATGACCACGATCTCCTGCGGGTCCAGGAGCGTGGCGAGTCCCGCCAGTTGGCGGCCCAGGAGCTGTCCGGCCTCGCGCAGGATGCGACGCGCCGTCGCCGTACGGTCATCGGTGCCGCCCGAGTCATCGGTGCCGCCCGAGTCATCGGTGCCGCCCGAGTCGTTGGCGCCGCCCGAGTCGTTGGCGCCGTCCGAGCCGTTCGCGAGGTCCGCGAGGTCGGCGGGCGTGGCGCCCTCGCCGAGGATGCCGGCCGAGCGTGCCGTACGGAGCAGGACGTCGTCGCTGATCAGGGCTTCCAGGCAGCCGCGATTCCCGCAGGTGCACGGCGGCCCGTCCGGATCGACCGGGACGTGGCCGAAGTCTCCGGCGCCCCCGTGGGCGCCCCGGTAGACATGCCCGCCCGCGACGACGGCCAGGCCGATGCCGCGGCCGATGGTGACCACCAGGAAGTCGTTGAGACTGCGTCCCCGCCCGTACAGGCGCTCACCGCTGCCCAGGGCGTTGACGTCGTTCTCCACCAGGACGGCGAGCCCCAAGGAGGCGCCGAGCATGGTGCCGAGCGGCACGTTCTCCCAGTTCAGCATCGCCGCGTCCACGACCCCGCTGTCCGGGCGGTCGACGGTGCCCGGCACGCCCACTCCTATCCCCAGCAGCGGGGGCACCCCCTGCGCGGACTCGGTGAACGGACGCAGGAGTTCGGCGATCGCGGGCACCGCCTCCAGCGCCGTGGCGTCGAAGGGGACCGTCATGGTCTCCGTGACCCGTCCGTCCAGCCGCATGTCGACCAGCGCGACGTGGTCGACGGCCACCTTGACGCCCAGCGCCCGGCCCGCGCTGCCGACCAGACCGATCAGCCGACCGCGACGGCCGCCCCGGGAGGGCTCCTGCCGGTCGAGCTCTTCGATCACTCCTTGCGTCAGCAGCCGCCGCGTCACCTGGGTCAGCGTCGCCGGACTCATCCCGAGGTCCCGCGCGAGCGCGGCCCGCGACATCGGCCCTGCCCTGCCCAGCAGTGCCAGCACGGCGGTGCTGGTGAGATCCTCGCCCGACGACCCGTTCATTCGCACTCTTTCTTTACTGGATAAATAAACTGCCTGAACGTTAGAGCGGGCTCACGACCACGTCAACCCCCGGTTTCCATGACGTTTCGGCCACCGCCGGGCGCGCGTCCGCCGCGGCCCGCGCACCGGCGCGCCCGGTGGGACGCCTGGGGCGTCAGTGCTGCCGGAGTGCGGGCTGTCGGACGGTGTTGGCGCGGCCTATAGTGCGGTTGCGACGATGCGACGCGGAGGAAACCACGACGTGAATCGCAGTCGTGGAACCGCGCGCGTGCCGTGCGGGGCCGGGGCACCGCCTCCTGGGAGTTCCGTGATGGACAACGGTCGTCTGAGGGTTGAGACGCTCGGGCCGCTGCGCGCGTACGCGGCGGGACGGGAACTCGCTCTCGGCCCGCCGAAGCAGCGCGCGGTCTTCGCCGTCCTCGCGCTGAGCGGCAACGCGGTCGTCTCGCGCGACCGTCTGATCGACGGGGTGTGGGGCGAGTCGCCCCCCACCACGGCCGTCGGCAGCCTGCACACCTACGTGTCCGGTCTGCGCCGGGCGCTGGACGGTCTCGGTGAGCCGCTGACCAGTTCGGCGGCGGGCTACTCGCTGCTGCTCGACCCCGACGGCCTCGACGTCACGGTGGCCGAGCGGCTGGCGGCGCGGGCCAGGTCCCTGGCCGCCGGGCGGGAACCGGCCGCCGCGGTCACCGTCTTCGAGGAGGCGCTGGCCCTGTGGCGCTCGGGCACGGCGCTCGGCGGTCTGCCGGGACCGTTCGGCGCGGAGCACCGCGCCTGGGCGGCCGACCTTCGGTTACGGCTGGTGGTGGAGCACGCCGAACTGCTTCTGGAACTGGCCCAACCCGCCGCCGCGGCCGACCGCTTGGCGCTCCACGTGGCCGACCATCCCTACGACGAGCGGCTGCGCGCCCTGCTGATCACGGCCCTGAGCCGCAGCGGCAGGACCGCCGACGCGCTCGCCCGCTATCACGATCTGCGCAAGCTCCTCGCCGAGGATCTGGGCATCGACCCGTCGGCCGAACTGCGGGCGCTGTACGCGTCGTTGCTGGCCGACAGCGCCGGTGCGGACACCGCGCCCGCCACCCCCGCTCCCGCCGCGGCCCCGGTGCGCCCCGCGCAACTGCCGCGCGAGGTCGCCGACTTCATCGGCCGGGAGGACGCGGTGCGCCGGGTGCTGGACGCGGCGCGGGACGCCGCGCCCGACGGCGGGGGCGCGGCCGCGCCGCCGCGGATCGTGATGGTCGTCGGGGTCGGGGGCGTGGGCAAGACGGCGCTGGCGGTGCGGTGCGCCCACCTGCTGGCCGACGCGTACCCGGACGGCCAGTTGTATGTGAACCTGCGCGGCTTCGACCCCAAGCGCCCGGCCCGCTCCCCCGCCGACGCCCTGCACCACCTGCTCGCCTCCTCGCACGCGGGGACGGTCCCGACCGACCAGGAGGAGCGGGTCGCGCTGTGGCGCAGCATCGTCCGGGACAAGCGCATGCTCATCGTGCTGGACAACGCCGAGTCGGCCGACCAGGTCGAGGACCTGCTGCCGGGCGACGGCCCCTCCTTCGTCGTCGTGACCAGCCGAAACCGGCTCAGCGGCCTCGCGGTGCGGTACTCGGCGCACCGCGAGACGCTCTCCCCGCTCACCGCCGACGAGTCGCTGAGCATGCTGCGCACCTCGATCGGGGACGCGCGGGTCGGCGCCGAACTGCCCGCGGCCCGGCGGCTGGCCGAGCTGTGCGACCGCCTGCCGCTGGCCCTGCGGATCGCCTCGGAGCAGGTGACCTCCGGGTCGTCCCAGGTGCGGATCGCCGACCTGGCGGCCGAGTTGGAGGACGTGCGGTACCGGCTCGACGCGCTCCAGATCCCGGACGACGAGCTGTACTCGGTGCGCGGCGTGCTCTCCTGGTCCTACGCCCGGCTGGACGCGCGGGCGGCGCACGCCTTCCGCACACTGGGGCTGTTCCCCGGGGTGAGCATCCGCGCGGAGGCGGCCACCGCGCTGCTGGACGTCCCGGCGCCGGTGGCCGCCGCCGCGCTGCGCAATCTCGCCGCGCAGCACCTGATGGAGACCACCGGCAACGGCTACTGGATGCACGACCTGACCCGTATCTACGCCGAGGAGGTCTCCGGCGACGGCGAGAGCGCCGAGGCCCGCAAGGGGGCGCTGCGCAGGGTGCTGCACTGGTATGTGCGGACCCTCACGCAGGACTACAAGTCCAACGCGGTCAAACTCCCCTTCACCCTCGACCCGGTGGCCCCGCACGCGCCGCTGCGCTTCGCGGACCAGAAGGAGTTGGTGACCTGGTGCGTGCAGGAGTGGGACAACATCTCCCCGCTCCTGCGCACCGCGCAGCGCATCGGCTGCCACGACGAGGCGTGGCAGTTGGCCTATCTGCTCTTCGACTACTTCTACGCGGCCGGGCAGACCAAGGACTGGGTCGAGGTGCTGCGGCTCGGGGTGCGCAGCACCGAGATGGTCGAGGACCGGCGGGCCCAGGCGGTGCTGCTCAACCATCTGGGCGTGGCCTACTCCCGGTTGGGGGACAACGAGGCCGCGGTGCACGAACAGCGGCGCGGTCTGCGGCTGTTGGAGGATCTGGGCGACGACGTCCTGCGCACCAGCCTGCTGGGGAATCTGGCGTCCACGCTCCGTGAGGCCAAGGAGTACCGGGCCGCGCTGTCCTACGCCAGCCAGGCCCTGGACCTGGCGCGCCACAGCGGCCACGAGTACTACGAGGCGGGCTGCCTGGACGTGCTGTGCGAACTCCACGCCGAGCTGGGCGAGTTCGAGGACTCGCTCTGGTACGGCACCTTCGGCCTCGCGGTGTCACGGCGCTGCGGGAACGTCCTGCTGGAGGCCAACATCCTGATCAATCTGGGCGGCGCCGAGTACGGGCTCGCCCACGACGAGAAGGCGCTGCGGTACTTCCAGGAGGCGTTGACGCTGTGCGAGTCGAGCGGCGACCACTACCACGAGGCGCTGACGCTGTTCGGTCTCGCCAAGGTGAAGCGGGCCAGGGCGGAACCGGACTCCGCCCGCGCCCTCGCGGACCGGGCGCTGTCGCGCCTGAGGGAGCTGGGCGCGGAGGAGGTCGGCGACGTCACGGAGTTCCTGCGCGCTCTGGACGCGGGACCGCAGGAAGCTCCGGCCGAGCAGCCAGGACCGCGCGCCGGTCGGTACCGTCCCACGGTCCGCGCTGTCCCCGCTGCCAGATCAGCACCGCCTCGACCCGGCTCTCGGCACCCAGCGACCTGAAGATCCGGTTGATGTGGTTCTTCACGGTCTTCTCGCTCACGTGCAGGCGCGCGGCGATCTCGGCGTTGCGCGCGCCTCGGGAGACCAGGGCCATCACTTCGTGCTGACGGCGGGACAGGGCCGGGGCCGTGTCCTCGGGGGCGGTGTCCTCGGGGGCCGCGGGCGCGTGCGGCCGTACCTCCAGGGCCGGTTGCCCCGCGGGCGGCAGGCTCTCCACCGCGACCGCGCTCAGCCGGTACTCCGCGCACAGCCGGCGCGGGTCCTGTTCGGCCCGCGGGACCGCGGGCGCGGCGGCGGGGGCGACGGCGACCTCGACGTAGGGCATCCGCAGGAATTCCACGTCGAGGTTCTTACGGGCGAAGACCTGGCGGATCTGGGCGAGGATGTCCGGGCTCACGATGGCGATCCGCACCCGGGTCGGGCTGATCGGCGCGGAAGTGGCGACGACTGTCATACGACCAGCGTGGCCGGGGCCGCTTCATACTTTCTTCGCGTTCGGTTCACGCGCCGGAGGCGTCGGCCGACGGCTCGCTCCGCGCGGAGGCCGACGAGCCGGTCGGCTGCTGATCCGGTGCGGGCCGGTCCATCTCGGCCAGTTGGGCCAGCACCTCGTCCTGGGTGGGGACGTCGACGCGGTTCGCCCAGCGCAGAGTCGTGACGATCATGTCGAAGAGCAGCACGACGGCCTGTACGGGTTCCGCGTCGATGTCGCCGTCGGTCAGCACGGTGAAGGTCAGCAGCCCCCAGGTGCCGGGCGCGTCGGGGTTCGAGACGTAGTACGAGACCCGCCAGGACGGCGCCTTGCGGCCGACCCGGCTGCTGTCCACCACCGAGGCGACCCGTACCGCCGGGGCTCCGCCGATCTCCAGATAGGTGCCGTCGGCCCCGGCGTCGGCGAGGAGGGAGGCCAGCAGCTTCTCCGGGTCCTCGGTCTCGTCCTGGCTCTCCAGGACCGTGACCAGCATCGATCCGGGCAGCCGGACGCCGCTGAACTCCTGGAGCGGGAGCAGCACCGAGCGGGCGTTCTGCCGCGCGGCCTCCTCCGTCGCCTCCGTCAGCTCCTTGCGCAGCATCCGCCGCCACGGGCCCGCCGAGTCGCGCGGCAGCGAGTCCGGCACATGGTGGCGGATCACCGCGTCGACGGTCCTGCGGCGCAGCGCGGTCGTGTCGGGCGTGGTGGGAATCTGCACCCAGCCGTCGGGCAGGACGAGTTCGAAGTCGATCACCGCTGGCTCTCCTCGGTGGTGGTGGCGAACCCGAGCCTGGCCGGGCCCCCGTCGGCCGGAGGCGCGCAGTCGTGGGCGATCTGCTGCATCAACTGCTCGACGCCCGCGCTGATCAGCGCCATCAGCCCCATCTCGAAGACGACCGTGGTCAGGACGACGTCGGAGCTGACGCTCGCGGCGCCGCCGACCGGCGGCACGTCCAGGCGCATCGCGGCTTCGGCGCGTCCGAACGCCGCGCCCTCCGGGGTCCGTCCGAGGGCGAAGACCTGCACTCCGTCACCGATCGGGGTCGTCACGTAGTCGATCGTCGGCTGCCGGGCGTCGCCGTCGCGGCCGGGGGCGCCGACGACCTCCATCAGGTAGTTGGGGTCCTCCTCCCGGGGGCGGCGGAATTCCACCACCACCGGGACCGGCGCCCAGCGCGCGCTGCCCTGAACGAACGCCGCGCCCCAGGCGAGCCGGGACCACGCGGGCAGTTGGCCCGCCCGGTGCAGCAGCCATGCGGCGGCGCCCTGCCCCACCATGTCGGACGTGAAGGGGAATTCGACGCCCGCCTCGGCGGGCCAGGCCAGCCGCGCCGCGTCCAGGCCCTCGGACGTCCAGTCGGCGAAGAGCGCCACGATGTGCGCGGTCCAGGCCGCGTACTCCTCGTCGTCCGGCCGGATGTCGGGCACCCATTCCCAGTGCCAGGGCAGTCCGTCCGGCGCGGCCAGGTCGTCGCTCATGTCGTCTCCCCTGGTCATGAGGCGGCCACACCGGGCGGGTTGACGGCGGGAATCCAGCCGACCAGGCGTCCGCCGGTGTAGATCAGACCGCCCATGCCGAAGGCGCCGTTGAGGCCGCCCCAGACGTACCAGAGCGGGGAGATCTTGCCGCCGATGGCCGCCATGACGGCCGACAGGTCGCGGAAGCCGCTCAGACCGCCGATGACACCCGCCCAGTCCTTGGCGAAGTTCAGCGGATCGGTGAACAGCTTTCCCCACATCGCGCCGGCGCCCTTGAACTGAAGTCCCGCCGACTCCCAGAAGCCCAGTTCGGGGGTGATGGCCCCGAATTTGCCCAACAGCCAGTTGGTGGCGGGGTTGTTGAACCAGTCCGACATGTTCGTCCAGCCGGTGGCCGGGTTGATCGGCATGACGAAGTCGCCGGGCACGGTGTTCACCCCGCCGATCACGCTCGGCCCGGTGCGGGTGCCCGCGCCCGCCGCGGGCCCCATCGGGGTCAGCTCGATCGGCGCGCCCGGACCCCAGTGCAGTTGCGGGGGGTTGGTCGTCACCGGGCGGGGCCGACCGGCCAGCTGGCCGAGCGTCTTGGCCGCGTTGGCCAGGCCCTTGGCGGCCAGCGAGGCGATGGCGCCGATGCCCGCGAGGCCGAGACCGACGGCCCCGAGGATCACGTCGACCAGGCTGCCCTTGCCGTGCGCGTACAGCACGATGTTGGCGACCAGGGTGATCGCGCCTGCCACCACTCCGGCGATGATCAGCGCGTTCACACCGGGGATGAGGATCGCGAGGACTCCGAGGATCATGCCGATGATGGCGAAGATCTGGCTGATCTTGGCCATGACGGCGTCGAGCTTGTCCTTCCAGGAGTCGGTCAGGCCGTCGTCGTACTTCTTGCAGTTGACCGCGTCGCCGAAGCGCTTGCCCGCGACGTTCAGCGCGTCCATCGCGTTGGTCAGCCGCGTCTTGGCCGCCGCCAGCTTCCCGTCCGCGTCGGCGTTCGCCTTGTCCTTGTCGGAGCCCTTCTGCTGCTCCTCGGGGGTGGTGGTGCCGTCCGACTGCTTCTGCGGGTCGGGCATGGCGTGCGCCTTGGTCTGGTCGTTCTTGGCCTCTTCGGCGTCGGTGCGCGCGGCGGCCGTCTCGTTCAGCCCCTGTTCGAGGTCGGGCTCGTACTTCTTGATCTCCGCGGCGACGTCGTGGTAGCGCACCGCGGCCTTGGTGAGGCTGTCCTTGACGCTGGTCGCCTCGGACCTCAGGCCCTCCACGTACTGGCCCGCCAGGCTGTCGCTGTCGGTGTCGACGATCCGCTGGAGCTTGGTGATCGCGTCGTCGATGGTGTCGGCGATGTGCTGGTAGCGCGTCTGCGCGCCGCTCACCACGTCGAGGTCGGTGTGGATCGGGTCCGAGTGCCGGTCCAGTGGCGACCAGTCGAGGTTTCTGATGGACATGCGGTTCTCCTTGTGACGCTCGTCAGCCGTCCTGGCGCTCAGCCGTAAACCCAGCCGTGGGCCCGGCCATGGACCCAGTCATCGGCTCAGCCGTCCTCGAACGAGTCCAGCAACTGCTGGTCCGCCTGCGCCCACGCCTCGTCGACCTTGTTGACCTTGTCGCGCAGGCTCTTCATGGACTTGACCATCGCGTCACGGTGCACGGTCCAGTTGTCGGCGAAGTCGCCCATCGACAGGTTGGCGTTGAGCTGACCCCACAGGCCCTTGTCGTCGTTCTGGAAGTCCAGCGCTCCCTCGAACTGACCGATCAGCTCGCTGAGGTCGCTCGCGAGGCTCTGGAGGTCCTTCACCACGAGGTCCGCCATCACTGCTCCCTGTTGTCGTGTGCGGAGTTGTCGCGTGCGGGCTCACCGGCGGCCGGCGGCAGCGGGATCTGGGCGGGCAGCAGGCTGCCGCTGCCCAGGTGCACCAGGGCGGCGCCCGGTACGACCCTGGCGGCGAGCTGGGAGCGGGACAGCCGCACCCCCACCAGGTCGCCGTCGTTCAAGGTGGGCGGCGACAGCAGGACGCCGCGCCGGTTGCGCTTGACCTCGGACTGCCAGCCGGAGAAGCCCATCGCCACCGAGGCGACGTCCCCGCCGAGGACCACGCCCCGCCTGCTTCCCGACGCCTTCTTCACGAACGCCTTCAGCCAGTCGCGGCACGGCAGGTCGCGCCAGGTCTCGGCGTCGTCGACCACGAGGACGACGGGCCCGTCACCGGGGTTCAGCAGATCGGAGAACTGCTGCTCGGTGGGGGCGTCCGCGGTGATGACGCCGCGCACCCCGGTCCTGCCCTCGAAGGCCCGCAGCGGTGAGTTCATGGGTGCGCCGATGACGATCTCGACGCCGCCGCGCAGCAGCGACTCGGTCATGACGGTCAGCGCGGTGCTCCGCCCCGACCTGGACGGTCCCGCGACCAGGAAGGTCGGCTGATCGCCCATCAGGTCGGCGCCGACGGGTTCGAGGTCGTCGCCCGCGACGCCCACCAGTGCCCACATGGGCTTCGGCGTCTCCTCCACCATCTCCCACGCCTGGACGAAGGAGAGTTGGGTGGGCAGCACCGCGATCCGGTTGGGGCGGGCCGATTTGGGGACTCCCGCCTCGCGTTCGGTGAGCCGGGCCGCCAGCGCGTGCACGGCGGCGGCCTGCGCGGGGCCCGCCGGGTCGTCCGCCACGAGCCCGACCTGGGTCTCGATCGCGCTGGGCGCGCGGTAGCCGCGGCCCGGCGGCAGATTCTCCGGGATCTTCCGCGAGTTCAGCCCCGCCAGGCCCATGTCGCTGCGGTCGGAGAGCCGCAGCACCAGCTTGTCGTCGCACAGCGAACTCATCCGGCCGCTCAGCAGCATGTGGTCGCCCGCGATGACCAGGTGCACCCCGGCGCTCGCGCCTTCCCGGTGCAGTGTCTGGATCAGATTGGTCAGCGACCCGCTGTCGTACTCGCTGAGGGTGCCCATGAACCCCTCCCAGCGGTCGAGCAGCAGCACGATGTGGGGCAGCCGTTCGGCCTCGGGCCGGGCCGCGCGCTGCTCGGTCACATCGGCGAACCCGCCCTCGCCGAGCAGTCGTTGACGGTTCTGCACCTCGGCGTGCAGCCGCCTGAGCAGCCGGGCGGCGCGGTCGGTCTCCGAGCGCTGCACCACCGCGCCGCAGTGCGGCAGCCGGGTGAGCGGCAGCAGGGCGCCGTTGCCGCAGTCGAGCCCGTACAGGTGCAGGTCGGCGACGGTGGACTGGCTGGCCGCCGCGGCGGCGAAGGTGCGCAGCGCCATGGAGCGGCCCGAGCGGGGCGCGCCGACGATGTGCAGGTGGCCGAAGGTGGCCAGGTCCACCGTCACCGTCTCCTGGCGCTGCCGCATCGGCAGGTCCTGGATGGCCCACGAGAAGGACGGGTCCTGCCGGGAGCCGCGGACCGGGTCGGCCGTCAGGTCGACCACCGCGGACAGCGGCAGCGGCGGCAGCCACGGGCGGCGCTGCGCGGCGATGCCCAGCATGGCGTTGGCCTGACCGATGGCCGACACCAGGACCGACAGGTCGGTCACCTCGTCGGTCTCGGCGACGGTGCGCGGACGCTGGGGCGCGGGCAGGCCGAGGTCGAGCCAGGAGACCGGGCGCAGGAAGGGCGCGGCCGTCGCGGCGGTCCTGTCGGCCATGGGACGGCGGCCCCCGACCCGGCCGGTCTGGAACGGGATCAGCGAGCTGTGCCCGAGCCGCGCGTACGCCCGTCCGGGCGTGGCCGTCGTGATGGCCGCGGCCTCCCGGGCGTCGATGACGTCGGTGCTCTCCCCCGCGTCGGTCACCCGCAGGGCGACCCGCAGGTTGGTGTTGGCGCGGATCTCCGCCGACACCACGCCGGACGGGCGCTGCGTCGCCAGGATCAGGTGGATGCCGAGGGAGCGCCCGCGCTGGGCGATGTTGACCAGGCCGGTGACGAAGTCGGGCAGTTCACGCGCCATCGAGGCGAACTCGTCGATGACGATGACCAGTCGGGGAATGGGGGGCAGTTCCGGCCTGCGGCCCGCGTAATCGAGGTAGTCCTCCAGGTCCTTGGCGCCCGCCGCCGCCAACTGGTGCTCGCGGTGGGTGAGTTCGGCGCTCAGCGAGGTCAGGGCCCGCTCGACGAGGTGCGGGTCGAGGTCGGTCACCAGGCCGACGGTGTGGGGCAGGTCGACGCAGTCCTTGAACGCGGCGCCGCCCTTGTAGTCGACCAGGACGAAGGTCATGGCGTCCGGGCGGTTGGCGACGGCCAGCGAGGCCACCAGGCTCTGCAGGAACTCGGACTTGCCCGAGCCCGTGGTGCCCGCGACGAGTCCGTGCGGGCCGTGGTTGACCAGGTCCAGGGCGAACGGCCCGTTGAGCGAGTAGCCGACGACGGCCTTGGTGCCACGGCCGGAGGAACGCCAGCGGGCGGCGATCGCCGCGGGGGTCGGCTCTTCGAGGCCCAGGATCTCCAGCAGCCGCGCGGAGGCGGGCAGGGCGGCGTCGCCCTGGTTCTCGCTGACGTCGCGCAGCGGCGCCAGTCTGCGTCCGGCCGAGGCGTACCAGCTCTCCGGGACCTCGTCGGAGACGATGCCGTCGACCTGCGCGGCGCGCTGTCTGCGCAGGGTGGCCGGCCGCGAGCCGCCGCCGATGACGACGGTCGCGCACTCCTCGGGCAGTGTCCGCTCGTCGGCGTCCACGCAGATGCTGTAGACGCCGACCGCGGGGCCTTCCTGGAGGATCGCCACCACTCCGGGCAGCGCCCGCAGCCGCCGGGCGCCGTCCATCAGCACGACGACGTCGGGGTCCGCGAAAGCGGCGCCGACCCCGGCGTTGAGCCGGGCCTGCTGGCGTACGTGGATGAGTTCGCTCAGTTCCGCGACCCGGCGGCCGAGGGTCTCGGCGTCGGCGCCCATCAGGGACAGGGCCTGCTGGCCCAGCAGCGGCCGGGAGTGCGGCAGCCAGGCGGCCCACTCCCACAGGGACTCGCCCGCCGGGTCGGTCAGGATGTACAACTGCACGTCGCGGGGGCTCTGGAGGACGGCGAGCTGTCCGGTCAGCCAGCGCGCCATGTGCCGCGGCCAGCCCTCGGGTCCCACGACGCCGACGACTCCGGCCTCCGCGATGGAGAAGGCGGCCGGTACGTCGGGGGCCGCGCGCAGGTCCCGGCCGCGCCGCGTGCCGTCGCCCTGTTCGACGGCGATGGCCGTGGGCAGGTCGGCGATGCCGACCCTGACCAGCAGGTGGTCGGGGTCGGTGCGGCGGCGTTCCCAGAGCCGGGACCGCGGGCCGGTGGCGATGACGAGCAGTTCGGCGGGGTCGGGGCTCGCGGCGCGGCGGTCGCGGCGCTCCTGTTCGAGCGCCGTCGCGATCTCGGCCTCGGTCGCCTCCAACTGGGCTCCGTACTCGGCCACTTGGCGGCGGTGGCTGATCCGGCCCTGCCGCCGTCCGGTGAACCAGCTCCCGAGCATCATGACCGGCGACATCGCCGCCATCATCAGGAACATCGGGTTGTGGAACATCACCGCGATGAGGCTGCCGAGGACGGCGGGCAGGGCCGCGGTCAGCCACGGAAGCGCGTTCAGGGAGGGCGGCCTGGGCTGGGACGGCAACCGGAACACGGTGTGCTGCACGGGGGGAAGCAGCCGGGGAGGGCGGTTGTAGTCGAGGTACTCGCCGTCGGGCGAGGGCTCGACGACCGCGTCGGGGCGCAGCAGGGGGTGCGCCTCCAGGAAGGTCTCGCCGACCAGGAGTTGGGCCGTCTCGGGCCAGGCCACGTCGTGGTCGGGCAGGGCGACGCGGTCGAGCAGCGCGGAGTGCCCGACGGCGCGCACCCGTACCGAGGCGTCGAGGGAGATCCGGACGACGGCGGCCACCGGCGGCCCGCCGCCCACGTCGACCTGGCAGTCGGCGCCCGATCCGACGCGGTACTCGCCCGCGCCGAGGAACCAGATCCGTCCCGCGCCCGCGCCCGCGACGGCCCGGACGGTCACCAGGCCGACGGGCGGGGTCTCCGCGGGTCCGGGCCGGTCGAGCCAGAGCACGGTGCCGTCGTGGATGCCGCTGCCGGCCAGGGGCAGCGAGAGGTCGAGCGGCTGGTCGGCGAGGTAGACCGCCGCCTCCGCCGGGCCACCGAGCGTCGGGGGCCGCGACCCGTCGAGACTGTCCAGCAGATTCTTGACGACATCGCGGAGCGGGGTGGTGGGATCGGCGTCCACCGCGACGTCGGCCGACCAGTCGGGGGATCGGGCGATGGTGATCATCATGGGCATGGTTCCCCCCTCGTGGATCGGACGCCCGCACGCCCGGCGCGGGGTGCGGGCGGCGCCGGTGGACCGGCCGCGGCCCGCTACTTCTGGTTGAGCGAGCTGGCGAGCTGGGTGTCCATGTCCTGCATCGCGTCCACGGCCTTGTCGAGCCACTGCGACAACTGGTCCAGCGTCTCCATGGCCTGGTTGGCCGACGTGACGAATTCGGTGTGCACCTCGTCGAACCTGCCGGACGCCTGGTCGGTGACGAACCCCGAGCCGGTGAGGTTGTCGACGATGTTCTTGCACTCGGTGAGCTTCTGGTCGATGTCGGCCTTGTTGTTGCGCATCTTGCTCGCGCTGTCCGACATCTCCTGATACGTGATGTTCAGATTCGTCATCGTGCGTCCCTTCTGACGTTGCCGGGCTTGCCGGTACGCGGCGGCACGCCGGGCCCGGACGCGGTCGATGCTAGGAACGGCTCCGATGCCTGGTCCAGGGCTCGCGGGCGACCTTGGGCCCCTGGGCCCAAGGGGGCGCCGCCGCCCCGCGCCCGGCGTTGACACCCCCGTGGCGGGCTACCACCGTTCACAGGACACAGCGTGCGCGGCACACCGCGGGCGCGGCGCGACCGTCCCTGTGACGACGTGAGTGAACGTGCTGACGGCGTGGGCGGACGCGAGTGAAGACGTGAGTGAAGGAGACACAGGTGACACCCCCGTCCCGATCCGCCGATCGCCTTCCTCGCCGCACCGACTGGAGCGCCCGGCTGCGCCGGTCGCGAAGGTCCGGGCAGCGACCGGGTTCGGCGCCGCGTGCCGATCACGGTCTGTGGACCGTGGACCGGGTCATCCGCGTCCTGGCCACCGCCTGCGACCGCGAGAACCGCGCCGTTCCGGTGGCCCATGTGGTGGTCGTCGGGCCCGAGACCGTCTGGTTCCACCTCAGGACGCCCGATCAGCGGCCACCGGCCGGGTGGACCGCAGACCAGGACGGGCGGACCTGGCACGCCCAGTTGCGCTGGCTCCAGAGCGCGAGCGTGGCGGAGTCGCTGCCGGAGCCGTATCCGCGGCTGGTCCCGCTCGGCAACACCGGCAAGGGCTTCGTGCTGCTCAACCTCGGCGAGGTCGGCGGGCTCATCGGTCTGGAGGGCGACGCCCGGCAGGCGCGGGCCCTGGCCCACGACTGGGCCCGCGAACTGGCCGCCAGCCCCTGGTCCCGCGAGGTGCGCGTGGTCCGCGTCGGCTTCAAACCGGTCCCCGGCGCGGGGGCGCCGGCCGAGCCGCAGGAGCCGGCCGACACCGACGCGGCGCTGGAGGACGAGGCGGGCGGGGTGCTGCTGCTGGGCGGCTCGCCCGGCGGCCGGGACCGCGAACGCTTCCAGCGGCTGGCCGACGACCCGGACGGCCGGTGGACGGTCGTCGTCGTCGGCCGCACCGATCAGCCCCGCTGGCGCTTCACCATCGACTCGGCCGGCGTCGTGGACACCGGGCTGCTGGACGAGCGGGTCGCGCACCGGCTCGACCCGGACGCGGAGTTGCCCCCGTCCCAGGAAGGCGACGACATTCCCGTCGGCCGCACGGCCGGGAGGCCCGCCGAGCCCGGCCCGCGGACCAAACCCGTCGTCACCCGGGGCCGGGTCGTCGTCGCGTCGGTCGCCGTGCTCTGCCTCGCGGGGGTCGGGCTCGGGCTCGCGCTGCACGGCTCCTCCTCGCCCTCGACCACCGTCGCGCACGCCTCCGACACCACGACGGCGCCCGCGCCGACCACGGCCGGTCCGTCGCCGTCGGCGGCCTCGCCGTCCGGTGCCGCGCCGGGCTCGGCGCCGCCCGCGTCCGCACCGCCCGCGTCCGCACCGCCCGCGTCCGCGCCGGCCTCGGGACCGGCGTCGGCGGCCAACGCGCCGAAGCCGCCGGGGGCTCCGCTGAAGAACGCGGCGACCGGCAAGTGCCTCACCGCGGGCGCGGGTACGGACGGCACCCCGCTGGCGCTCGCGGCGTGCGACGACAGCCTCGTCCAGCGGTGGCACATCAGCCCCGACGGGACCATCCGCGCCAACGACCTGTGCATGGACGCCGCCTGGGGCGGGACCACCCCCGGCACGGTCGTCCAGGTCGCGAATTGCAGCGGCAACGTCGCGCAGAAGTTCTCGCTGCGCGGCAGCACCGTCTACTCCGCTCACGCGGCCCTGTGCCTGAGCGAGGTCGACAACGGCAGCGGCGTCCGTCTGGCCCCCTGCGGCGCGGGCGGCCCCGAAGCCTTCAAACGGCCCTGACCCGAACCTCGGCCCCTCTCCGACGCCCGGCCGCCGCGATGGCCGGACGGCGGACAGGGGCCCTGTCACACCCCCGCTGTCGGCCCTCCGCCTGTCCCGGCCTGTCGTCGGCGGGCGGGAAGAGGCAGGCTTGGCCGGACAGGACAAGATCGCCGCCGTCCGCCAGGAGAGAAGAAGCGATGAAGCACATCACCCTGCGTGACCTGGACGTTGCCCGGATCGGCCTGGGCGCGATGGGCATGTCCCACGCCTACACCGGCGCGGGAACCGACGACACGGAGTCGGTCCGTACGCTGCACCGCGCCCTGGAACTGGGCGTCACGTTCATCGACACCGCCGAGGTCTACGGCCCCTACACCAACGAAACGCTCGTCGGCCGCGCGCTGAGGGGCCGCCGCGACGAGGTCGTGCTGGCCACGAAGTTCGGGCTGATCTCGCACACCGGCCGCCAGGGCGCGGACAGCACTCCCGCGAACATCCGCGCCGCCGTCGAGGGCTCGCTGACCCGGCTGGGCACCGACCGCATCGACCTGTACTACCAGCACCGGGTCGACCCCGGCACCCCGATCGAGGACACCGTCGGGGCGCTCGCCGAGCTGGTCGCCGAGGGCAAGATCCGGCACATCGGCCTGTCCGAGGCCGGCCCGGAGACCATCCGCCGCGCCCACGCCGTCCACCCGGTCACGGCCGTCCAGTCGGAGTACTCCCTGTTCACCCGCGACCCCGAGGCGCGCGTGCTGCCGGTGCTGCGCGAGCTGAACATCGGCTTCGTGCCCTTCTCACCCCTCGGGCGCGGCTTCCTGACCGGCGCGATCCGCTCCACCGACCAGTTCGACGCCGACGACTTCCGGGCTGACAACCCCCGATTCACGAAGGAGAACTTCCAGCACAATCTGCGGCTGGCCGACGAGGTCGCCGCCGTCGGCGCCGAGATCGACGCCACCCCGGCGCAGGTCGCGCTGGCCTGGCTGCTGGCCCAGGGCGACGACATCGCGCCCATCCCCGGCACCCGGCGCGTCACCCGCGTCGAGGAGAATTCCGCCGCCGACGCCGTCCGGCTCAGCGCGGAACAGCTCGACAGGCTCAGCAGCCTCCCCCCGGCCGCGGGAGACACCCACAACGAGGCCCAGATGCGCATGATGGAGCGCTGACCCCCGCCGCCGCACGACTGACGGGCCGCACGGGAGCGAGCGACACCCGGCCGGGGAGGCGACACCCGGCCGGGGTGCGACGGCCGCGCGGGGGTCCACGGCCGCGCCTCAGCCGTCCTCCGGTGACGGTCCGTCAGACTGGGCATGACGCGTCCCCGCGTGTCGTCCCCTGCACCCCGAGGTACCGATGACCTTCGGTCTGGCCCGCCGCGAACTGCGGCCGAGAGTCCCCCTGCGGCCGGGCGAGGGGGACAAGCAGCACCTGACCAGCATCGAAGGGCTGGCGGCACTGTCGCTGGACGCGCTCAGCTCGGTCGCGTACGGCCCCGAGGCGATCGTGCTGGTCCTGATCGCCGCCGGTTCCGGGGCGCTCAGCGCGACACTGCCGGTGACGCTGGTGATCGCCGGGCTGCTCGCGGTGCTGGTGGTCTCGTACGGGCAGGTCATCGCCGTGCACCCGGACGGCGGCGGCGCGTACGCGGTGGCGAAGAAGGACCTGGGGCAGGGCATCAGTCTGCTCGCCGCCGCGAGCCTCGTCGTCGACTACGTGCTCACCGTCGCCGTCAGCCTCGCCGCGGGCGCCGCGAGCCTCGCCTCCTCCTACCCCTCCCTCGCGCCGCATCTGCTGCCGGTGTGTCTGCTCGGGCTCGCCGTGCTCACGGCCGTGAATCTGCGGGGCGTGGCCGAGAGCGCCCGGGTGCTGATGCTGCCGACGGCGCTGTTCATCGCGAGCGTGCTCGGGATCATCGTCTTCGGCCTGGTGCGCTCGCACCCCGTGGCCGTCGTCGGCACTGCCCAACCCGTGCACATCACCGAGTCGTTGGGGCTGCTGCTGCTCCTGAAGGCGTTCTCGGCCGGCTGCTCCTCGCTGACCGGCGTGGAGGCCATCGCCAACGGGGTGCCCGCATTCCGCGACCCGCGGGTCAGGCGGGCGCAGCGCACCGAGCTGATGCTGGGCGGCCTGCTCGCCCTGATGCTGGTCGGGCTCGCGGTGCTGATCCGCCGCGACCATGTGGCGCCGCGCGGCGACGTGACCGTCCTGGCGCAGCTCACCGCGGGCTCCTTCGGGACCGGCTGGCCGTACGACGCGACGAATCTCGTCGTCACCCTGGCACTGGCGCTGGCCGCCAACACCAGCTTCGGCGGGCTGCCGGTCCTGATGAGCCTGCTGGCCCGCGACCACCGGCTGCCCCACCTGTTCGGTCTGCGCACGGAGCGCCCGGTGTACCGCTGGGGCGTGGGCGCCCTCGCGCTGCTCGCCGCGCTGCTGCTGATCGCCGTGGACGCCGACACCCACCGCATGCTGCCGCTGTTCGCGATCGGCGTGTTCATTGGCTTCACCATCAGCCAGATCGGCCTCGTTCGGCACTGGCGCGGGGAGCGTCCCCGCGGCTGGCGCCAGCGCGCGACGCTCAACGGCTTCGGCGCGGTGCTGACGGCGATCGCCGCCGTCGTCCTGCTCGCCGACAAATTCCTCGCCGGGGCCTGGGTGGTGGTGGTCACCGTGCCGCTGCTGATGCTGCTGTTCGCCCGTATCCAGCGCTACTACACCGAGGTCGGGAAGGAGTTGGGGCTCGGTGAGGTCCCGCCGCCGGTCCGGCGCACCGTGTCCCTGGTGATCGTGCCGGTCGGCGAGGTCAGCAGGCTCACCCAGCAGGCGCTCACGGCGGCCCTCAACCTCGGCACCGCCGTCGTCGCCGTCGCCGTGCAGGGCGACCCCGACAAGGCCCGCGCCCTGCGGGAGAGTTGGGACCGCTGGAATCCGGGCGTACGGCTGGACATCGTGGAGAGCCCGCACCGTTCGCTGGTGCAGCCGATCGTCTCCTACGTCGAACGCGAGGTGGCCAAGGGTCAGCACGTCTCCGTTCTCATCCCCGAGGTGGTGCCGCGCCACCGGCGCTACCAGATCCTCCAGAATCAGCGGGGCCTGCTGCTGGCCTCCGCGCTCAGAGCCCGTACCGACGTCGTGGTGTGCACGATTCCGTACCGGCTGAGCCTGTGAGCGGCCCCTGTCGCCCAGCCGGGGCTGTTGCGAGGGCATCGCACCTGGTCACAGGTGGTATTTCGGGAGTGGCCGCAAGGGGTTCCGTGTGCCACGGTGTTCGACATGGCGGGGACTGAGCACACCCACGGCGAGGCGCACGGCGCCGGTCACCCACACGACCACGACCATGCCGACGACCACGGCCACGGCCATCACCGGGCGCACGGCCACGCACACGCGACGGGCGGTCGTACGCACCCCGGATCGCGGCTGCGGCACCGGCTCGGACATCTCCTGCGGCCCCATTCGCACGAGGCGGCGGACAGCGTGGACGCGGCGCTGGAGTCGTCGGCGCGCGGGATGCGGGCGCTGTGGGTGTCGCTCGCGGTGCTGGGCGCGACCGCGCTCGTCCAGGCGCTGATCGCCGCGGTGTCCGGGTCGGTGGCGCTGCTGGGCGACACCGTGCACAATGCGGCGGACGCGCTGACGGCGGTGCCGTTGGGCATCGCCTTCGTCCTCGGGCGCCGGGCCGCCAACCGCCGCTATACGTACGGCTACGGGCGGGCCGAGGATCTGGCCGGGGTCGCCGTCCTGCTGGCCATCGCCGCGTCGAGCGCCTTCGCGGCCTGGACGGCGGTGGACCGGCTGCTCGATCCGCGTACGGTCACCCACCTGTGGGCGGTGTCCGGTGCGGCGCTGGCCGGATGCGTGGGCAACGAGTGGGTGGCCGGATACCGGATCCGCGTCGGGCGCGACATCGGCTCCGCGGCCCTGGTCGCCGACGGCCTGCACGCCCGTACCGACGGCTTCGCCTCCCTCGCGGTCCTCCTGGGCGCCGCCGGTACGGCCCTGGGGTGGCGCCTCGCGGACCCGGTCGTGGGGCTGCTGATCACCGTGGCGATCCTGGCGGTGCTGCGGGACGCGGCGCGCGGGGTGTTCCGGCGGCTGATGGACGCCGTCGACCCCGAGCTGGTCGACCGGGCCGAGCGGGCGCTCGGCGCGGTGCCGGGGGTGGAGGGGGTGGGGCCGGTCAGGATGCGGTGGATCGGGCACGCGCTGCGGGCCGAGGCGGCGGTCGTGGTCGACCCCGGCATCAGCGTCGTCGCGGCGCACGCCGTCGCCGTGCGGGCCGAGCACGCGCTGCTGCACGCCGTGCCGCGGCTGCGGGCCGCGACCGTCCACATCGACCACGCACCGGCCGGTGCCCACGCCCACGTCCACGGCGCCGGGGACCCGCACGCGCTCCTCGCCCACCACCAGCCCGTCTGACGCCCGGCGCCGGGCGCGGTCCCGTCCCTGGACGAAAGCCGTCGCGGGCGGGAGGCTGGTACGAGAACGCCGACGCATCCGGCGGTCGGCGGATGGGAGCCCCGTGATGGACGCCACCAGGTCCGATACCGCACGGTCCGACACGGCCTTGCCCGGCCCCGCCTCGCCCGGACGTCCCGTGGGGCGCGTCGAAATGACCCCGGCCGCCGAAGCGATGGTCGACCAACTGGCCCGACGGCACGGCCCCCTGATGTTCCATCAGTCCGGCGGCTGCTGCGACGGCAGCTCACCGATGTGCTACCCGCACGGTGAGTTCCGGGTGGGCGGCGCGGACGTCCTGCTCGGCCGGGTCGCCGGGGACACCCCGTTCTGGATGAGCGCGAGCCAGTACGCGTACTGGAGCCACACCCACCTCACCGTGGACGTCGTGCCCGGCCGCGGCAGCGGCTTCTCGCTTGAGGCCCCCGAGGGCGTCCGCTTCCTCCTGCGCTCCCGGCTGATGACGGACGAGGAGGTCGAGCGGATGGAGGCCGAGCCGCCGCTGCCCACCGGGAACACCGTGGACGCCGAGGACACCGAGACCGCGGGCTAGGACCGGCGCGGCCCCGGAACCGGGCCGGGCCCGAAGACGGCCGGACCGGAGCCGGGCCGCGCGTCCGGCACAACCTCCTGGTCTGCGCTCTCGACCGGACGATCACGTCTCCCTAGGATGGAAGTCGTCACCGCAGCTTTCGATCAACGAACCACCGTGAGGGGCCCGATGGAGCACCGGGACGCACCGCTTTCCGACAAGATAGATGTGACGGTGCCCGCTGTGGCACGCATGTACGACTACTTGCTGGACGGGAAGGACAACTACCCGGCCGACCGCGAGGCCACGGAGCAATTACTCCTCCAGGTCCCCAGCATGAAGATCCTGGCCCTGAACAACCGTCAGTTCCTGCGCCGGGTGGTGCGCAGGCTCGCGGAGGACTACGGCATCAAGCAGTTCGTGGACCACGGCTCCGGTCTGCCGACGCAGGACAACGTGCACGAGATCGTGCAGCGCATCAACCCCGACGCCCGCGTGGTGTACGTCGACAACGACCCGATCGTGCTCGCCCACGGCCGCGCGCTGCTCCAGCAGAACGAGAACACCTCGGTGATCCAGGCGGACTTCCGCGACACCGAGAGCATCTGGCAGCACGAAGAACTGACGCGGCTGATAGACCTCAACGAGCCGGTCGCCGCGCTCTTCGTGTCGGTGCTGCACTGCATCCGCGACACCGACGACCCCGCGGGCGTCGTCCGGCGCGTCGCCGAAAAGCTGCCCAAGGGAAGCTTCCTGGTGGTCTGTCAGCTCGTCAGCGACGACCCCGAGACCCGCCGCTTCGTCACCGAGTTCATGGACCAGTCCACCGGCGGCCACTGGGGTGAGGTGCGCAAGCCCAGCGACCTCGCCGGTTTCCTCGAAGGCTACGAGATCATCGAGCCGGGCCTGGTGGAGGTCTCCACCTGGCGCCCCGACAGCGACCTCGGCCTCAAGCAGCCCAGCAAGGAATGGATCGAGTACGGCGGCGTGGCCCGCGTGTAGCAACGCCCCCGGCAGAGCTTCGGCCCGCACCCCCGGCGAGGGGGATGCGGGCCGGCGTCGTTCTCGGGGGCCGCTCTACTTGTAGCGCTTCAGCGCCTCTTCCAGCAGCACGCGGCTCTCCACCGGCGTCGCCGCCAGCGCGCTCAACTCATCGAGCGCGGCACGGTACTTGTCCAGCTCTTCCAGCCGGTCCAGGTACATCGCGCTCGTCATGTGCTCCAGATAGACCACGTCGGGCAGGAAGCCCTGGGCGAACCGCAGATACGTGACCGCGGAGCCGGGCGTCGCCGCCGCGCTCGCCGACCAGGAGGCGATCTGGAGCCGCACACCGGGCTGGCGCAGCACCACCAGCAGATACTCCAACTGCTCGCGCATCACCGCGGGACCGCCGACCGGGCGGTGCAGCACGCCCTCGTCGATCAGCGCCCACAGCACGGGAGCGCCGGGCTCCGCCATCCTGCGCTGGCGTTCCAGCCGCAACTCCACGCGCCGCTCGACCTCTTCGGGCGAGGCGAGCCGGTGGCCGCTGCGCACGACCGCCTGCGCGTACGAGGGCGTCTGGAGCAGGCCGGGCACGAACTGCGTCTCGTACGTACGGATCACGTGGGCGTCGCGCTCCAGACCGATCAGGCCCTGGAGCCAGTCGGGTACGACCTCGCCGTACGGCTGCCACCATTCGGGCTTGGCCGAGCGCTGGACCAGGAAGGCGATCTCCGCCCGTTCCTGCTCCGCGACGCCGTAGAGCGCGAGGAGGTCGTCGACGTCCCTTAACTTGAGGGAGACGTGCGCCGTCTCCATGCGGCTGATCTTCGAGGCGTGGCCACGGATACGCTCTCCGGCCTGTGCCGGGCTGACCCCGGCGGCCTCGCGCAGGGCACGCAGATAGTTGCCGAGCACACGTGCCAACGCCTTGGCGCCCATGTCCGGGCGGCGCTCCAGCAGTTGCAGCGGTGATACGAGTTGCGGCTGAGCGGACATGCGGGCTCCCGGTAGAAACTGGACGCACGCCAGTATTGCACTGCGAGGCGCGCTGTCGCGCCCCTACCGGAGTCACGAATTCCCGACTTCACGCCGTCGCGCTCAGCCGTCAACTGTTCTTGTCGTCATTCACTCAGACGGACGCGCCTGAGCGTAACCGCCTCACGCGGTGAGGAAGTCGAAGTCCCCGTCCTTGGCGCCACCGATGAAGGCGACCATCTCGTCGTGCGTGTAGACGAGCGCGGGACCGTGCGGGTCACGGGAGTTGCGGAACGCAACGCCGCCATCAGGCAGTTTGGCGGCCTCGACGCAGTTGCCGCTCTGATTGCTCCGCCCGCTCTTGACCCACTCGACACCCGGGATCTCGTCCGCCCGCACTCCGTTGTCGAACTGCTTCATCCGGCACCACTCCTCTGTGAGTTGTACTCGATCGCTCGCAGTCACAAGCATGCCCGCGACCGCAACTGCGGATGCAATTCCAGATGCAATTGCATCCAAAGTCGTCCCGCTGATGATACTGACAACGGAGGTGTGATCGAGACTCCTGAGCCCCACCAGTACGTGAAGAAACGGCGGAGGACGAGGCACGGACGCCCTCGTACGCGGACAAAACCGGTTGTCCGTCGCGTACCGGCTCTGCTGTACTCCCGACGACAGTCCAACGGCCCCCGTACGACCGGACCGGCCGACCGTACCCAGGAGATGATCATGCGCGGAACTTCAGTCCCCACCCAGACGGCACCTCCCACCGATCTAGAGGACTTGAAGCTTCTTGCGTACGTTGAACCTCGGCATCCTGGCGCACGTCGACGCTGGTAAGACCAGCCTGACCGAGCGGCTGCTGTTCGCCGCCGGAGTCATCGACGAGGTCGGCAGCGTCGACGACGGCAGCACGCGGACCGACACCCTGGCGCTGGAGCGCCGACGCGGCATCACCATCAAATCGGCCGTCGTCTCCTTCGAGGTCGACGACGTCACCGTCAATCTCATCGACACCCCCGGCCACCCGGACTTCATCGCCGAGGTGGAGCGCGTGCTGAGCGTGCTCGACGGCGCGGTGCTGGTGATCTCCGCGGTCGAGGGCGTGCAGGCGCAGACCCGCGTCCTGATGCGGACGCTGCGACGACTGCGCATCCCCGTCCTGATCTTCGTCAACAAGACCGACCGCCGCGGCGCCCGCTGCGACGAGGTGCTGCGGAGCGTCCGGGGCAAGCTCGCGCCAACGGCCTTCCCGATGGGCCGGGTTGAGGAATCCGGCACGCGGGGCGCGCGCAGCGTGCCGTTCACCGCCGCCGACCCGGACTTCGTCGCCGGTCTGGCCGGCCTGCTCGCCGAGCACGACGACGCGTTCCTCGCCGACTACGTGGCCGACGAGTCCGCGGTCTCGTACGGCCGGGTGCGCGCCGAGTTGGCGGCGCAGACCGCGCGCGGACAGGTGCATCCGGTCTTCTTCGGTTCCGCGATCACCGGCGCGGGCGTCGCCGCGCTGACGGCCGGTCTCACCGAACTGCTGCCCGCGGCGGCCGGTGACGTCCACGGCCCGGTCTCGGGGCGGGTGTTCAAGATCGAGCGCGGACCGACCGGTGAACGGACCGCGTACGTAAGGCTGTTCTGCGGGACGGTACGCACGCGGGACCGGCTGCCGTTCGGCCCGGACTCCGCGGTGGGCAGCGAGAAGGGGCACAGGGACAACGGTGCCGACGGTCCCGACGGGGCCGCGTCGGCCGGCGAGGCCAAGGTCACCGGCATCAGCGTCTTCGAGCGGGGCGCCGCCGTGCCCGCCGCGTCCGTCTCGGCCGGGCGGATCGCGCTGCTCAAGGGCCTGGCCGACATCAGGATCGGTGACACGGTCGGCGATCCGGGCGCCGCTCCCCCGGACGGCCGGCACTTCTCGCCGCCGACGCTGGAGACGGTGGTCGTTCCCACCCGCGCGGGCGACAGGGGGACGCTGCATGTGGCGCTCGCCCAACTCGCCGAGCAGGACCCGCTGATCAATCTGCGGCTGGACGGAGTGCGGCAGGAGATCTCGGTCTCGCTCTACGGCGAGGTGCAGAAGGAGGTCGTCCAGGCCACGCTGGCCGACGAGTTCGGGGTCGATGTCACCTTCCGCGAGACCACGACGATCTGCGTCGAGCGCGTGGTGGGTTCCGGGGAGGCCGTCGAGTTCAACAAGAAGGACGCCAATCCGTTCCTCGCGACGGTCGGGCTGCGCGTCGAGCCCGCGCCGCCGGGGTCAGGGGTGGCGTTCCGCCTCGGGGTCGAACTCGGCTCCATGCCCTACTCGTTCTTCAAGGCCGTCGAGGAGACCGTGCGCGAGACGCTGCGCCAGGGCGTCCACGGCTGGGAGGTGATCGACTGCGTCGTGACGATGACGCACTCCGGCTACTCGCCCCGGCAGAGCCACGCGCACGCCGTGTTCGACAAGAGCATGTCCAGTACGTCGGGCGACTTCCGCAATCTGACGCCGCTGGTGCTGATGGACGCGCTGCGCGGGGCCGGGACCAGGGTGCACGAGCCGATGCACCTCTTCCGGCTCGACGTCCCCGCCGACACCTTCGGTGCGCTGCTGCCCGTCCTGTCCCGGCTCCGCGCCGTACCGCGCGCACCCGAGCCGCACGGCGACTCGTACATCCTGGAAGGCGTGGTGCCGGCCGCGCGGGTGCATGAACTGGAGCAGTCGCTGCCGACGCTCACGCACGGCGAGGGCGTCCTGGAGTCGGCCTTCGACCACTACGAGCCGGTGGTCGGCGCGGTGCCGGAGCGGCCCCGGTCCGACCTCGACCCGCTGAACCGCAAGGACTACCTGTTGCAGGTGCGGCGCCGGGTGAGCGCGGGCCGGGAGGAGGCATGAGGCGTGTCCCGGGCGCGGCGGGGCGCGGGACGGGTACGGCGGGGCGCGGGACGGGTACGGCGGCGGGTCATGACCGCGGGCGCGTCCGGGACGGCCCGGCAGGCGGCGCCGACGATTCGGGCGGGCCCGTAGGCTGAGACCGGCGGAGCCGCCGACCGGCAGGCGCGGCACGATGGATCGGCCACGGGTCCGGCCCGGCCGCCGCCCGCCCCGCACCCGCCGCACCCGCACCCGCACCCGCACCCGCACCATCGGATCGGACACCGCGCATCGTGAAGCCCCGCCCGGCACGTCGTACCGCCACGCCCGACCGCGCGTCGGCACGTCCGCCCGGACGTACGGCGGCGGCCAGCGCGTCCGGCGTGGAGCCCGGCGGGGAATCCGGTGCCGGCCGGCGGTCGGCGCCGCGCCGCAGGCGGCTCGTCGTCACGGCCGTCGTGGCCGCGCTGCTCACCGGCGCCGCGACCGCCGTCGACCTGGCCGTCGAGCACACCGCGCGCGGCCGTATCGCCGAGGCGGTGGCCTGCCGCCTGAAGCCCACGGGGCCGGTGACCGCCGAGCTGACCAGCGCCTTCGCCGGGCTCCGGGTGCTCACGGGGAATCTCGGCAGCGCGCACATCGCCGCCGACGGTGTGCGCAGGGGCGACACCGAGGTGAATGTGGCGGTCGACCTGCACGACGTGTCGACCGACGGCACGACCAGCGGCGGCACGGCGACCGCGACCATCGCCTACGCCGAGTTGCAGAAGCGGCTGGCCGCGCGGGACGGCAAGGTCGCGGGGCTGGCCGTGGGCGGCGACGGCGGCGGGCTCGTACTCACCGGCAGCATCGGCGGTCTGCGCCTGCCCATCACCGTGCACACCCGGGTCACGACCGGGAAGGACGGTCTCACGGTCACCCCGACCACCGTCCGCGTGCTCGGCCGGGACGTCGCCGTCGCCGATCTGGCGTCGCTGCCCGGCGGCGGCGATCTGGCCGGGCGGCTGGGCCCGCGCACCGTGGCCCTCCCCGAACTGCCCGACGGCGTACGGCTGACCGGCGCGCGCACCGACGGTACGGGGCTCGCGCTCTCCCTGGAGCTCGCGCGGGGCGCGGCGGGCAAGGACAAGGACGCCGCCTGCGCGTGAGCGCCTCGGTGCTCAGTGCGCCAGCGCCACGACGCCGGGCGGGACCGCGCCTCGTGAGCCGCCCACGACACGTATCCGGCGCACGGAAAATGCCTCGCGGGGCGGCCTGGTCCGCGCGGTACGGTGCCTGGCATGCCGGAAACCGCTGACCACACGACCGGGCCCGTCACGGCCGACGACCTCGACCGCTCCGTCCAGCTCGCCGTCGCCGCGCTGCGCGAGGCGCCCGCGTCGGCGTGGGAGGACCGCAAGGCCGGGTCGCTGGAGTGGGACTGCTGGGAGACGGTGGAGCACCTGGCCGACGACCTGTTCGCGTACGCGGCCCAACTGGGCCCGAGGCAGCCCCCGTTGAGCACGGACGTGCCCTTCTCCTGGTCGCCGCGCCGGCCGGGCGGCCCGCCCAACGCCATCCACGCGGACCGGAAGGCGGGCCCGGAGGGCCTGTTGCAGGTGCTGGAGGCGACCGGCGCGCTGCTGGTGGCCATGGCGCGTACGGCGTCGCCCGAGGTCCGCGCCCACCACAGCTACGGCGTCTCCGACCCCGAGGGCTTCGCCGCGATGGGCATCGTGGAGACCCTGGTCCACACCTACGACCTGGCGGCCGGGCTCGACCTCGCCTGGAATCCGCCCGCCGATGTGTGCGCGAGGGCGCTGGCCCGGCTGTTCCCGCACGTCCCGCTGACCGCGGACCCCTGGTCCACCCTGCTGTGGGCCACCGGCCGGATCGACCTCCCGGACCACCCGCGCGTCACGTCCTGGCGCTGGTACGGCGCGCCCCGGCCGTAACCCGCCGCCCCGTACCCGGCGGCGCCTCTCCCCCTGCCCGAACCCCGAAACGGACATATCGTGCATCCTGTCGCCCCACGCCACTAGGAGGCCCGTGATGTCCGAACTCATCGTGATCGGTTACGAGGACCCGACCGTCGCCAAAGACGCCTACACCGCCGTGCAGAATCTCCAGAACGACTACGTGGTCAATCTGACCGGTCTGGCCATCGTCTCGGTGGACGAGGAGGGCAAGACGCACGTCGACACCCCGAGCAAGATCGTCGGCGTGTCCGCCGCGTCGGGCGCGCTGTGGGGCATGGTCTTCGGCATCCTCTTCCTCGTCCCCGGCCTGGGCCTGCTCATGGGCGCCGCGATGGGCGGGCTGCTCGGCAAGCTGGGCAAGTCCGGGATCGACGACCAGTTCCGCGGCCAGGTGCAGGCGCTGCTCACGCCGGGCACGACCGCGGTCGTGATCATGGCCTCGAAGATCACCGAGGACAAGTTCGCCGACGCCATGCAGGCCTACGGCGGCACGCTGCTCAAGACCTCGCTCTCGGACGAGGACGAGGAGGAGCTGTCGGAGCACCTGGCGGGCGCCCAGCAGAAGTGACACCGCCCCGCGCGGCCCCGCCTCCGTTCAGTGCGGCGGCAGCGGGGCCGCGCGGGCGGGGTCGAGGAGCGGCGCGAGCAGGTCGCCCTCGACGCTGAGCCGCGCGGGCAGGTCGGCCAGGGTGAAGGTGAGGTCGTCCGGGGTGTGCGCGGCGGCGATCTCCGGCCAGGACAGCGGCGCGGAGACGGTCGGCGTCGGGCGGGCGCGGACGGTGTACGGGGCCGCGGTGGTCTTGTTCCCCGAATTCTGCGACCAGTCGATGAAGACCCGGCAGGAGCGCGCGGCCTTCGTCATCCGGGAGATCACCCGGTCCGGGTGCCGGGCCTCCAGTTCCTGCGCGACCCGTTTGGCGTAGGCGGTCGCCGTCGCCGGGGTCGCGTCCCGCAGCGCGGCGAGCAGGTGCAGGCCCTTGGAGCCGCTGGTCTTGGCCCAGATCTCGATGCCGTCCTCCGCCAGCCGTTCCCTGAGCAGCAGTGCCACCCGGCAGCAGTCCACGACCGTGCAGCCGTCGCCGGGGTCGAGGTCGAGGACCAGCCGGTCGGCGACGCCGGGCTCGTCGGCGCGCCACTGCGGGGTGTGCAGTTCGACGCAGGCCAGATTGGCCGCCCACATCAGCGTCGGCAGGTCGTTGACCTGGACCTGCTCCATGAATTCGCCGCTGCGCCTGACGGACTGCGAGACGGTCACCCAGTCGGGCGTACCGGCGGGCGGCCGTTTCTGGAAGAAACGCTTGCCGTCCACACCGTCCGGGGTGCGGACGAAGCTGACGGGACGGCCGCTGACGTACGGCAGCAGGCCGGTGGCGACGCTCGCGTAGTAGTGCAGCAGCTCGCCCTTGGTGGTGCCGGTCTCCGGCCAGAGCACCCGTTCGAGGTGGCTGACCTTGATCCGACGACCCTCGACTTCCGTGATCGGCATATCATAAAGGTCCCATAGCCTGACAAAAAGGACTCGCTATGCGCAGTGTCTGGTCGGGGAATCTGGCCTTCGGGCTGGTTTCCATACCCGTGAAGCTCGGTTCCGCCGTGTCCAGCCACAAGATCAGCTTCCGGCAGGTCCACCTCACCGACCAGGGCCGGGTGCGGTACCAGAAGACCTGTGAGCTGGACGAGGAGGTCCTGACCGCCGCCGACATCGGCCGCGCGTACGAGACGCCGGACGAGCAGCTGGTCGAGATCACCGACGCCGATCTCAGGGCGCTGCCGCTGCCGACCGCGAAGACCATCGAGGTGAGCGGTTTCCTCGACGCGGCCTCCGTCGACGCGATGCAGCTCGACACCCCGTACTTCCTGGCCCCCGCCTCCCCCGCCGCGAACAAGCCGTATGTGCTGATGCGGGAGGCGCTGGCGCGCGCGGGCAAGGCCGCGGTCGGCAAATTCGCCATGCGCAACTCCGAGCATCTGGCGCTGATCCGCGCCCACGACGACGTCCTGCTGCTCCAGACCCTGCGCTGGCCCGACGAGTTGAACTCCCCCGCGGAGGCCGCCCCCAAGGGCAGTGTCAGCATCAGCGATTCGGAGCTGAAGCTCGCCGACACCCTCATCTCGGCCCTCGGCGAGGCGGATCTGACGAGCTATCACGACGAGTACGCGCAGGCCGTGGAGGCGCTGGTCACCGCGAAGCTGGAAGGTTCCGAGCTTCCGGCGGCCGAACAGGCCGGACCGGGCAAGGTGGTCGACCTGATGGCCGCGCTGCGCGCGTCGGTGGAACAGGCGAAGGGCGGGCGCGGCGAGGGCGCGGGGTCGGGCACCTCGGGTGCCTCCGGTGCGTCCGGCGCCTCCGGCGCTTCCGCTACGGACGAGGCGGCGGACGGCGACGACCGCACCGGGCACGCCAGCGTCACCGAGCTGAAGTCGTCCCGCAGGTCCGGCGCGAAGAAGACGGCGGCCGGGAAGAAGGCGACCGCCTCGAAGTCGAGCGGTACGCGATCGGGCGGCACGGGGTCGGGCGGCACGCGATCGAGCGGTACGCGGTCGGCCGGGGCGAAGTCCGCGAGCGCCAAGTCGGCGGGGACGAAGTCGACGGCGTCGAAGACGGCCGCCGCGAAGGGCGGCACCTCGAAGGCGGGCGCGCGGAAGACGGCGGCCACGAAGAAGACCGCCGCCGCGAAGAAGACGGCCGCCTCCCGGCGGAAGGCGGGCTGATCCGCCGCCGGAGCGCGAACCCCGTCCCCGGTCGGCCCCTGATCCGCCCTCCGTCCGCGAGGCGCGCCCGGACCCGGCCTCCCGCGCGGCCCCGCGCCTCCGGACGGCCCCGCGCGCCTCCGTACGGCCTCGCTCCCCTGCCCGCATGATCTTCCTCTGCGCAAGTCGCGTCATTTTCTTGCGTTACTGATCTTTGTTTTTGCGCACCATCCTGTAGATTGCCTCTGTGACGAAACGACTCTCCCAAGTGGCCAGGTTCGCGGGTGTCAGCGAGGCGACGGTCAGCCGTGTGCTGAACGGCAGCCCTGACGTGGCGCAGTCGACGCGGGACTCCGTGCTCACCGCACTGGACGTCTTCGGGTTCGAGCGGCCCGCGCGGATGCGCAGCGCGCGGGCGCCGCTGGTCGGCCTTGTCGTCCCTGACCTGCAAAATCCCATCTTCCCGGCGTTCACCGAGGCGCTGGCGGGGGCGCTGAACAAGCGGGGGCTGATCCCGGTGCTGTGCACCAGGACCGCGGACGGCGTCTCGGAGGCGCACTACATCCAGATGCTGCTGGAGCAGAACATCGAGGGGATCATCTTCGTCGGCGCGAGCTACGCGGACGCAGGCCCGGAGCACGGGCGGGACCTGCGCGAGCGCCAGGTGCCGATCGTGCTGATCAACGCGGCGGACGAGAACCGGCAGATATCCCAGGTCTCGGTGGACGACGCGGCGGCCTCCGAGCAGGCGCTGACGCATCTGACGGGGCTGGGCCACGAGCGGATCGGCCTGGTGCTCGGACCGGTGGGGCATGTCCCCTCGGCCCGCAAACTCGCAGGTTACGCGGCTTTCTGGGAGCAGCGGGGGCTGTCGCCCGCGGACTGGCGGCCCCTGGTGGCGCACGCGATGTTCTCGATGGAGGGCGGGGCGACGGCGATGCCCCGGCTGTTCGCGGAGGGGGTCACCGCGGTGGTGTGCGCGAGTGACGCGCTCGCGCTCGGCGCGATCCGGGCGGCCCGGCGGCACGGGATGAAAGTCCCGGACGATCTGTCGGTGATCGGTTTCGACGACTCGCTGTACATGGTGGCGACCGACCCGCCGCTGACCACCTCGCGCCAGCCGGTGCAGGCGATGGCCGCCGCGGCCATCGCGTCGCTCGTCACACAGATCGACGGCCACGCGGTCACCGACGAGGTGATGCTCTTCGAACCGGAGCTGATCGTGCGCGGCTCCACCCGGATGCGCAAGGTCGTGAAAAGCGGCTGACCTGCACCGTCGTCCGTAGGGCGACGGCTTTCCGACTCCGCGCGAGGGCGGGGCGCCAGGACCGGTTCACGGTCCCGGAGCCCCGCCCTCCGCGTATGCGCTCGCGCCCTCTGCCGGTCCCGCGCCGACCCGCGTCCGGCGACGGGCGGACGCGTACCGCCGCCCGTCCGGACACCCCGGCCGGCCCGCGTGTCGATGACACTGCGTTACGGGCACAAATCCTCCGGATTACTTTCTTGCGCGGATTGATTGACATCTTGCGTGACCCGATCCTACTGTCGGCGCCAACGCCAGGCGGCCGGACGTCCTGGTAACCCCGCCGTTACGCAAGCGGACGCAAGCGCACTCGCCCCTCGGGACGGGTACGTCCGCTGCCGTTTCCCAGGAAGGTCCGATCCCCATGGACGGCTCCAGAACCCGCCCCGCCCTCGGCGTCACCGCCATCGCCATCTCGCTGGTCCTCGGCGTCACCGCATGCGGCGGCGGCTCGTCCCACTCCTCCGGGGCGGACAAGAACGGCGTGGTCACGATCAGCGTGAACGGGCTGCCTCCGGCCACCCAGACCGTCGACCGGAAGAACTTCGAGGACGACATCAAAGCCTTCGAAGCGAGCCACCCGAAGATCAGGATCGACGCCCGTGAGGGTCTGATGGACCCGAAGACCTTCGCCGCGAAGCTCGCGGGCGGGCAGTTGGAGGACGTCTACTACGTCTACTTCACCGATCCCGCGGGGCTCATCCAGCGCCACCAGGCCGCCGACATCACCGCGCAGCTCAAGGACTTCCCCGCCCTGAACGACGTGCGGCCGGAATTGCAGAGCGTCTTCAAGGACGCGGGCGGCAAGGTCTACGGCCTGCCCACCGGCAACTACTCGCTCGGACTGGTCTACAACCGGGCGCTGTTCACCAAGGCCGGGCTCGACCCGGACAAGCCGCCGACCACGTGGGACGAGGTCCGCGCCGACGCCAAGAAGATCAGCGCGCTCGGCGACGGCACCACCGGCTACGCCGAGTTCAGCAAGAACAACCAGGGCGGCTGGCACCTCACCTCGTGGATCTACTCCGAGGGCGGCGACGTCGCGGTGAAGGACGGCGGCGCCTGGAAGGCCGCGTTCAACAGCGACGCGGGCCGCAAGGCGCTCCAGACGCTGCACGACATGCGCTGGACCGACCGGTCGATGGGCACCAGGCAGCTCCTGGAGATCCCCGACGTGCAGAAGATGATGGGCGCGGGCAAGCTCGGGATGTACATGGCGGGCCCGGACAACATCCCCACGATCGTCAAGCAGTTCGAGCGGAAGTACGACGACTACGGGCTGGCCGCGCTGCCCGGCACCGCGACGCTCGGCGGCGGTGACGGCTTCATGTTCAACCCGAAGGACAGCCCGGCGAAGATCAAGGCCGGTCTCACCTGGATCCAGTGGAAGTACCTCGACCCGGACCGCGAGGAGGAGATCACCAAGAAGTCGGCGGGCACCGACATACCGATCGGCCTGCCGCAGCCGAACCTGTGGAGCGGGGCCGGCCAGGCGAAGGTCGACGCGGCGCACAAGAAGTACGCGAACGTGCCGCAGAAGAACTACCAGCCCTTCGTGGACCGCAGCGGCGAGGTCGCGGTGAAGGTCGAGCCGCCGAACGCCCAGCAGATCTACACCGTGCTCGACGGTGTCATGCAGGCGGTGCTCACCAAGAAGGACGCGAACATCGACCAGCTTCTCAGCGACGCCGAGAAGAAGGTCAACACCATCCTGGCCACGGTCAAGTGACAGCCGAACCGCTGACGTCGGCCCGCGCCGCCACCGCGCGGACGCCGAAGGCGCCTGCCGGGGCGGGGCGGTCCGGCCGGTCCCGCCCCTCGCGGGACCGGCTGCGCCGGGCCGTCGTCGACAACCTGGTGGCGTATCTCTTCCTGGTCGCGGGCGTCGCCGCCTTCGCGGTGTTCTCCTGGTACCCGATCGTCCGCGGTGTGCTGCTCAGCTTCCAGCAGGTCAACTACGCGGAACCGGCGCGGTGGGTGGGCCTGGACAACTTCCACCGCCTGTTCGCCGACCCGCTGTTCGTCACCGCGTGGCGCAACACCGCGTACTTCAGCCTGCTGGCCCTGGTCTTCGGCTTCGCGGCGCCGTTCGTGACCGCGATCGTGCTCAATGAACTGCGGCACGGCAAGGCGTACTTGCGGATGACGGTCTATCTGCCGGTGATGCTGCCGCCGATCGTCACGATGCTGCTGTGGCGCTGGTTCTACGATCCGGGGCCCGGCCTGTTCAACAACGTGCTGCGGATCGCGCACCTGCCCGCGCAGTCGTGGCTGGAGTCGCAGAATCTATCGATGATCTCGCTGGTCCTGGTCTCCACCTGGGCCAACATGGGCACCACCACGCTGATCTACCTCGCGGCGCTCGGCGGTGTGCCGGGCGAGCTGTACGAGGCCGCCGAGCTGGACGGCGCGACGGTACGGCAGCGGCTGTGGCATGTGACGATCCCTCAGATGCGGTTCATCCTGATGATCACGCTGCTGCTCCAGGTGATCGGCACCATGCAGGTGTTCATCGAGCCGTTCGTGCTGACCGGCGGCGGACCCGACGACGCGACCGTGACCGTACTGCTCCTGTTGTACCGCTACGCGTTCGTCTACAACGACTTCGGCCTGGCCAGCGCGATGAGCACGGTGCTCTTCGTGGTGCTGGGGATCTTCGCCGGGGTGTACCTGCGGCTGACCCGCAGCAAGGGCTGAGAGGGGAACGACCATGGCCGCACAGACCGCTGTCCGCACGCTGATCGCGCCGACCGAGATGAACCGCCGCACGGGGAGGTTCCTCTACCGGTTCGTGCTGGGCGCGACGCTGCTCGGCTTCACCGCCGCCTTTCTCTTCCCGCTGTACTGGATGGCCTCGGGCGCGCTCAAGTCGTCGTCGGAACTGGCCCAGCCGAGGCCGACGATGGTGCCGCACTCCTGGCATCCGGAGGCGTACTCCGAAGCCTGGTCGTCGGTCGGGCTCGGCCACTACTTCCTCAACACGCTGCTGTTGGCGGCCGGGGCGTGGGCCTGTCAGCTCGTGGTCGACGTGGCCGCCGCGTACTCGCTGTCCAAGCTGCGGCCGGTGCTGGGCAATGTGGTGCTCGCCATGATGCTGGCCACGCTGATGCTGCCGGTGTCGGCGCTGCTGGTGCCGACGTATCTGACCGTCGTGAACGTGCCGTTGATCCACGTCAATCTCATCAACACGCCGATGGCCGTCTGGCTGCCGGCCTGCGCCAACGCCTTCAACATCTTCATCCTCAAGCGGTTCTTCGACCAGATCCCCACCGAACTGCTGGACTCCGCCCGGATCGACGGCGCGGGCACGGTACGGATCCTCGTGTCGCTGGTGCTGCCGCTGTCCCGGCCGGTGCTCGCGGTCGTGTCGATCTTCGCGGTGGTCGGTGTCTGGAAGGACTTCCTCTGGCCGATGCTCGTGCTGCCCGATCCCGCGAAGCAGCCGATCACGGTCGCCCTGAACCGGTTGGCGGACGACATGCCCGCCAACCAGTTGCTGGCCGGAATGGTGATGGCGAGCATTCCGCTGCTCGTCCTCTTCCTCATCTTCCAGCGCAGCATCATCAACGGCCTCACCGCGGGCAGCCTCAAGGGCTGACCGGGCGCGGGCCCGCGCTCACCCCCCACGCATGGCAACCCCCGCCGCACGACGTCGTGCGGTGCTCAGGGAAGGATCACCCATGTCTCCAAGCGCCCCAACCCACCGCGCCAGAACGCTCGCGGCGGTGCTGCCCGCGGTGCTCGCGGTGCTGATCGCACTGCTGGTCTGGCAGGCGTCGCCGTCGGCGCACGCCGCGACCACGGTCGTCGAGGCGGAGTCCGCGACGCTGTCCGGCGGCGCGGTCGTCGCCACCGACCACACCGGCTATACGGGCAACGGCTTCGTCGGCGGCTACACCGACGCCAACAAGGGCACCGCGTCCACCGCCTTCCGGGTCACCGCCACCTCGGCGGGCGCCGGAAGCGTCACCATCCGTTACGCCAACGGCACCACCGCCACCATGACACTCAGCCTCTACGTCAACGGCGCCAAGATCCGCCAGATCAGCCTCCCCGCCACCGCCAACTGGGACACCTGGACCACCACCGACCAGGCCATCACCTACACGGCGGGCACCAACACCATCGCGCTCACCTTCACCACCGCCGACAGCGGCAACGTGAACGTCGACAACATCACCGCGACGACGCCCAGCGGCAGCACCACACCGCCCGCCGCGACCGGTCAACTGGAGGCGGAGTCCGCGTCGTTGGGCGGCGGGGCCGTCGTCAGCAGTGACCACACCGGCTACACGGGCAGCGGATTCGTCGGCGGCTACACCGACGCCAACAAGGGCACGGCCTCGACCGGCTTCACGGTCAGCTCGGCCGTCGCGGGCGCCGGAAGCGTCACCATCCGCTACGCCAACGGCACCAGCGCCACCATGACGCTCAGCCTCTACGTCAACGGCGCCAAGATCCGCCAGATCAGCCTCCCCGCCACCGCCAACTGGGACACCTGGACCACCACCGACCAGGCCGTCACCTACACGGCGGGCACCAACACCATCGCCCTGACCTTCACCACCGCCGACAGCGGCAACGTGAACCTGGACAACGTCGTGGTGACGACGCCGACGGGCACGACGCCGCCGACCACACCTCCCACGACGCCGCCCACCACACCCCCGGCCGGTTCGCTCACGCACCAGGCGGAGGACGCGTACTTCTCGGGCGGGCCGAGCGTGGCCACGACCGCCTCGGGGTTCAGCGGCAGCGGTTATCTGACGGGCTTCGGCGCGCCGGGCGCGCGGGTGGTCTTCGCCGTCAGCGCGCCCGGCGCGGCGAGCTATCCGGTGGCGGTCGCGTACCGGACCGGGAGCGGTTCCGCCGCGTCGATCACGCTGACGGCCAACGGGCTGAAGGTGGCGCAGGTCGCGCTGCCGGGTACGGGCGGGGCGTGGTCGACGGCCACGGTCAGCGCACCGCTGCGGGCCGGGCTCAACACGCTGACGCTGCGCACCGAATCCGGTGACTCGGGCGCACCCGACATCGACGGCGTCGCGGTGACCGGCTCGGTCGCCAACGCCACGCGCGGCGCCACCGTGCCGTACACGTCCTACGAGGCGGAGAGCGGCACCACCAACGCGAGCACGATCGGCCCCGACCGCACCTATCTGACGGTGGCGTCCGAGGCGTCGGGACGCAAGGCGGTGGTGCTCAACAGCACCGGCCAGTATGTGCAGTTCACCCTGACCAAGCCCGCCAACGCGATGACACTGCGCTACTCGATCCCGGACAACGCGGCGGGCACCGGCACCTCGGCGCAGCTCAGCCTCTACGCCAACGGCAGCAAGGTCCGCGATCTCGACCTGTCGTCGAAGTACGCCTGGGTGTACGGCGGTTACCCGTACAACAACGACCCCTCGCAGGGCTCGGCGCACCACTTCTTCGACGAGTCGCGGTTCAAGATCGGGGACTTCCCGGCCGGGACAGTGCTCAAGCTCCAGAAGGACGCGGGCAGCACCGCCGCCTCGTACACCCTGGACCTGATGGAGACCGAGCAGGTCGCCGCGGACCAGGCCATGCCCGCGACCGGCTTCGTCTCCGCGACGACGCTCGGCGTCACCCCGAACGACGGGAGCGACGACACCTCGGCGCTCAACAACGCGGTGGCGACGGCCAAGTCGCAGGGAAAGGGCCTGTGGCTGCCCGCGGGCACGTACAACATCTCCGGGCACGTCAATCTGACCGGAGTCGCGCTGCGCGGCGCGGGCGAGTGGGCCACCGTGCTCCAGGGCCTCAACGGCAAGGGCGGGCTCTTCGGGCAGGGCGGCACCAACACCGTCCAGGACCTGACGATCTCCGGTGACGTGTCGTACCGCGACGACGCGAATTTCGACGCCGCGATCGAGGGCGACTTCGGCAACGGCTCGACCATCCAGGACGTGTGGATCGAGCACACCAAGGTCGGCCTGTGGATCGACGCGCCGACCAACGGCCTGTACGTGGGCGGCCTGCGAATCCGCGACACCGCCGCCGACGGCGTCAATCTGCACAAGGGCACCGCGAACACCGAGGTGTGGAACACCAGCGTTCGCAACACCGGGGACGACGGTCTCGCGATGTACTCCGAGGCGAGCGCGGTCACCAACTGCGCCTTCCGCTTCGACACCGTGCAGATGCCGCTGCTGGCGAACGCCGCCGCGATCTACGGCGGCAACGGCAACCGGATCGTGGACAGCGTCGTCGCCGACACGGTGACCGGGGCCTCGGGCATCGCGGTCAGCACCCGCAACTTCAATCCCGCGCCGGTCCCGTTCAGCGGCACCACCACCGTCGCGCGCAACACCCTGCTGCGCACCGGCGGCTACGAGCCGAACTGGCAGAGCAAGCTCGGCGCGCTGTGGATCTACGCCGACGGCTCCGACATCACGGCGCCCGTCGTGGTCAAGGACCTCGACATCACCGACAGCACCTACAGCGCGGTCCTGATCTCGTATCAGAAGACCGTCACCGGGCTGACGTTGAACAACGTCAAGATCCAGACGGCCGGCGCGTACGGCCTGGAGATCGACTCGAAGGGCTCCGGCAGCTTCGGCGGCGTCACGGTCAGTGGCGCGGCCTCCGGCGGGCTCAGCACCACCGGGACCTTCACCATCAACCGGGGCTCCGGCAACACCGGCTGGTAACGCCCCCGCACACCCCGGTCCGCCCCGCACCCCTGACGGGGCGGACCGGCCCCCGCGCATGCCCTGCGGCCCTCCGGGCCCTGGCTCTCCACGACCGTCAAGGAGACTCCCGTGACACTGTCCGCCTCCCCCACCGCACCCGCCTGGTGGCGGCACGCCGCGATCTACCAGATCTATCTGCGCAGCTTCGCCGACGGCAACGGTGACGGCATGGGAGACCTCGCCGGGGTCCGCGAGCGCCTCCCCTACCTGCGGGATCTCGGCGTCGACGCGCTCTGGTTCAACCCCTGGTACGTCTCCCCGATGGCCGACGGCGGCTACGACGTCGCCGACTACCGTGACATCGACCCGATGTTCGGGACGCTCGCCGAGGCGGAGCGGCTCATCGTCGAGGCGCACGAGCAGGACCTGCGGGTCATCGTGGATCTGGTGCCCAACCACGCGTCCGACCAGCACCCCTGGTTCCGGGCCGCGTTGGCGGCGGGTCCGGACGCGGCCGAGCGGGAGCGCTTCTGGTTCCTGCCGGGCCGGGGCGCGGACGGCGAACTCCCGCCCAACGACTGGCAGTCGTACTTCGGCGGCGCCGCCTGGACCCGGATCACCGAGGCGGACGGCACGCCGGGCCCCTGGTACCTGCACATGTTCGCGCCCGAGCAGCCCGATCTGAACTGGGAACACCCGCAGGTGCGGGCGGAGTTCGAGAGCATCCTGCGGTTCTGGCTGGAGCGCGGCGTGGACGGCTTCCGGATCGACGTGGCGCACGGCCTGGCCAAGAAGCCTGGGCTGCCCGACGTCGGCCGGGACCCGGACGTCACCGACCTTCCCTACCAGGACTGCGACGCGGTGCACGAGATCTACCGCGACTGGCGGAAGATCGCGGACGGCTACGCGCGCAGCCCCCGGCCCGGCGGGGCGCCCGGCGAGCGGGTGTTCGTCGGCGAGGTGTGGCTGCCCACGCCCGAGCAGTTCGCCCGCTATCTGCGCCCCGACGAGCTGCACTCCGCCTTCAACTTCGAGTTCCTGTGCTGCGCTTGGGACGCGGCCGGGCTGCACGAGGTCGTCGACGCCACGCTCGCCTCGCACCGGCTGGTGGGCGCGCCGCCCACCTGGGTGCTGTCCAACCACGACACGATCCGGCACGTGACGCGGTACGGCCGCGAGGACACGTCCTTCGACATGGGCGACAAGCGGCTCGGCTCGCCGAGCGACACCGTCCTCGGCCGCCGCAGGGCCCGCGCCGCGGCGCTGCTCACGCTGGCCCTGCCGGGCGGTGTGTACGTCTACCAGGGCGACGAGCTGGGCCTCGCCGAGGTCGAGGACATACCCGACCACCTGATCCAGGACCCGACGTATGCCCGCTCCGGGGGCCGCGACCGGGGCCGGGACGGCTGCCGGGTGCCGTTGCCGTGGTCGGCGGAGCCGGGCTCACTGGGCTTCTCGCCGGACGGCGCGAGCGCCGGACCGTGGCTGCCGCAGCCCGCCGAATGGTCGGGGCGGTCCGTCGCGGCCCAGCAGGGCGATCCGCACTCCGTGCTCGCCCTGTACCGGGCCGGTCTCGCGCTGCGCGGGGAGTACCTCCGGTGGCTGCCGGAGACGCTGGAGTGGGTGGACGCGGGTCCCGGCACGGTGGCCTTCCGCCGGGACGGCGGCTTCCAGTGCCTGGTCAACCTGTCCGCCGAGCCGGTCGCGCTCCCCGCCGGGCTCCGGGTGCTGCTGGCCAGCGGCCCGCTGGAGGACGGCCTGCTGCCCTCCGACACCTGCGTCTGGCTGACCGCCGAATGACCGGCGCGCCCGCGCGCTGATCCCACGAGCCCCGGCCCGTCCCCGCTGATCGCGTAGAAGACCGCGTCCCCCTCCGGTCCCGCGGAAGACCCCCTCCCCGCCGATCCCCGTGTCCCGTCCCGGCCGACCGCCGGGGGACGCGGGGATTTGTGCGTGGCGGTCGGCGGACCGCGCGTCCCACCTGGCGGAATTCACAACGCGTTCATTGACGTGGCACGCGCCACCTGGCTGACTTACGCCCAGGCCGGACCGCTGTCCGGCCCGGACTCACGACGCGAGGCCCCTACGGGCCGGCACAAGGGGAGGTGACCAGGGTGTACGCAGCTACGAGGACGGCCGCCGCCTGGCGCCGTCATCTCCGGGACGACGCGTACCGCAACCGGCACATCGACCTGCTGCGTGTCAGCAGCGCTCTGTGTCGACGCTGAATCCCGGGCCCGCCGCACGCTTCTGACGCGTTGTCACATCGGGCCCCCGCGCACTCCACCGCCCCTTCTCATGGGGCGGCTGCCGACGTCTCCCTTCGCGCTGGAGTTCCCCGATGAGCGAGCCACCCCGCCCCGCCGTGCCCGCGGGCGCGACCGACACCGTCACCACCCCTGCTCCACCGCCGCCGCGCACCCCGCCCGCCGACGACAGACGCGTCGGCCGGTCTGCGCAGCGCGTCGTCCCGCTGCGGCACCCCTGGCGCTGGGCGCTGACCGCCGTCGCCCTGGTGCTCGTCGCGCAGATCACGCACGGCCTGGTCACCAACCCCTTCTTCCAGTGGGACCGCTTCCGCTACTGGTTCCTGCGGCCGGTGATCCTGGACGGGCTGCTGGTCACGCTCCAAGTCGCCGCCTGGAGCGCCCTGTTCGGACTGCTCGGCGGCATCCTGCTCGCCCTGTGCCGACTGTCCAGGAGCCCGGTGCTGCGCTCGGTGAGCTGGATCTACATATGGCTGTTCCGCTCGGTGCCGCTGATCGTCATCCTCCTGTTCCTGTTCAACTTCTCCTCGCTGTACGCCACATTGAGTCTGGGCGTGCCCTTCGGTCCCGGCTTCGTGCACTTCGACGAGTCGCGGCTGGCCACCGACATGGTGGTGGCCGTGGTCGGCATCAGCCTCAACGAGGCCGCCTACGCCGCCGAAGTGGTGCGCGCCGGAGTGCTCTCGGTGGACCAGGGACAGCACGAGGCCGCCGCCGCGCTCGGCCTGCCGCGCGGCTACCAGTTCACCCGGATCGTCTTCCCGCAGGCGCTGCGGGCGATCGTGCCCTCGTACGTCAACCAGTTGATCGGGCTGATCAAGAGCACCTCGCTGGTCTTCTACGTCTCCCTGCTCGACCTCTTCGGCAAGGTGGAGAGCATGGGCAGTACGTATCCGGGTGACGTCGTCCCGCTGCTGCTGGTGGCGACCGTCTGGTACGTGATCCTGACCAGCGTCGTCTCGGTGGTCCAGTTCTACGTCGAGCGGTACTTCTCACGCGGCGCGCTGCGGACCGTACCGCCGACGCCGTTGCAACGCCTGCGTACGGCAGTGCGCGATCTGCGGGCGCGCGCCGAGATCGGATCGATCGCATGAGCGCCGACCGCTTCCCCGCCGACACGTTGGTCACCGCGGTGACCGCGCGCCCCGCCGCCGTGACCGTCCACGACGCGCACAAGTGGTACGGCACGCACCAGGTGCTCTCCGGTGTCGATCTGACCGTGCAGCCCGGACAGGTGACGGTGATCCTCGGCCCGTCGGGCTCCGGCAAGTCGACGCTGCTGCGGGCGATCAACCACCTGGAGAAGCTGGACATCGGCTACGTCAGCCTCAACGGCGAGCCGATCGGCGTACGGCACCACCGCGGCCGGCTCAAGGAGATCAGCGAGCGGGCGATCCTCGCCCAGCGCCGCCGGATCGGCTTCGTCTTCCAGGGCTTCAACCTCTTCCCGCACCTCAGCGTGCTGGACAACGTGGCCGCAGCGCCGGTCGCGGCCCGGCAGAAGACCAGGGCCGAGGCGGAGGAACTGGCCCGCGCGCTGCTCGGCCGGGTCGGGCTCGCCGACAAGGTCGACGCCTATCCCCGGCAGCTCTCCGGCGGCCAGCAGCAGCGGGTGGCCATCGCCCGCGCGCTGGCCCTCGAACCCGGCGTCATCCTCTTCGACGAGCCGACCTCGGCGCTCGACCCCGAACTCGTCGGCGAGGTACTGGCCGTCATCCGGGATCTCGCCACCAGCGGTACGACGCTGATCGTCGTCACGCACGAGATCGGCTTCGCCCGCGAGGTCGCCGACACCGTCGTCTTCCTGGACGGCGGCCGGATCGTCGAACAGGGCCCGCCCGACCAGGTGTTGGACAACCCCCGGCACCCCAGGACCCGCGAATTCCTCAGCAAGGTCCTCTGAACCCTCCTCCGAACCCCCGTACGCCGCGGGCCAAGGCGCGGACACAGGCGCCTTCCACAGCGACGGCCGCCTGCCCGCGGGCGCCCGATACGTCACCCCCCGCACATCCGCTCACCATCAGCGAGGTTCACCATGCCCGACATCCGTACCACCGCCACCAGACGCGTCGCCGCGGGCATCGCCGTCGCCGCCCTCACCTTCGGCCTCGCCGCCTGCGGCAGCGACAGCGGCTCGGACGCCGCGGCACCGGCCGCCGCGGACGCCAAGGGCACCGTCGTGGTCGGCGCGCAGTCCAACGGCGCCGCCAAGGAGATCACGCTCACCGTCCCTGAGGTCGCCGCCATCCGCGCCGAGCTGCCCAAGTCCGTGCTCGACAGCAAGCAACTCGTCATCGGCCTGGGCTTCCTGCCCGCCGGCTCGCCGCCGATCGGCTACGTCGGCGCGGACCAGAAGACCATCACCGGCTCCGAGCCCGACCTCGGCCGGCTGATCGCCGCCGTCTTCGGCCTCAAGCCCGTGCTGTCCAACGCCACCTGGGACAACCTCTTCGTCGGCATCGACAGCGGCAAGACCGATGTCGGCTTCTCCAACATCACCGACACCGAGCAGCGCAAGGAGAAGTACGACTTCGCCAGCTACCGGCAGGACAATCTCGGCTTCGAGGTGAAGAAGAGCGACACCTGGAACTTCGACGGCACCTACCGCAGCCTGGCGGGCAAGACCGTCGCGGTCGGCGCGGGCACCAACCAGGAGAAGATCCTGCTGAAGTGGCAGAGCGAGCTGAAGGCCGACGGCAAGAAGCTCACGATCAAGTACTTCCAGGACTCCAACAGCACCTATCTGGCGCTCAACTCCGGCCGGATCGACGCCTACTTCGCGCCCAACCCCAGCATCGCCTACCACGGCACGCAGACCGCGGGCTCGCCGAACGCCACCCGCAGCGCGGGCAAGTTCTCCGGCGCCGGGGCGTCCCTGCAAGGGCTGATCTGCGCCACGGCGAAGAAGGACAGCGGCCTGGCCAAGCCCCTCGCCGACGCGATCAACCACCTGATCAAGAATGGTCAGTACGCGCAGTGGCTCGCCGCGTGGAATCTGGCCAACGAAGCGGTGCCCGCCTCGCTGGTCAACCCGCCGGGGCTGCCGCTGACCAACTCCTGACCCCGTACCGGCCGCGGCACGGCCCCGCACCGACCGAAAGGAAGTCGACCGCCATGACACGCAGGAAAGTCGTCGTCGTCGGAGGCGGGGCCATGGGCTCGTCCGCGGCCTGGCACCTCGCCTCGCGCGGCGCCGAGGTCACGCTGCTCGAACAGTTCGCGCCCGGCCACGACCGGGGCAGCTCGCACGGCAGCTCCCGGATCTTCCGGCTCGCGTACGCCGATCCGTTCTACGTCGGCCTCGCCGTACGGGCGCTTCCGCTGTGGCGGCGGCTCCAGGACGAGACGGGCAGCACCGTACTGACCCTGACCGGGGCCGTCGACCACGGGCCCGCGCGGGCCGTCGCGGCGCTGCGGGACGCGCTGCGCGGGGCCGGGCGGCCCAGCCAGGAGCTGACCGCGCGGGCCGCCGCCGAGCGCTGGCCGGGGCTCGTCGCGGACACCACCGCGCTGTTCCACCCCGAGGCCGGGCGGCTGCACGCCGACGACGCGGTGGCCGCCTTCCAGCAGGCCGCGCGGGCCAAGGGCGCGACCGTACGGCACGGCGTCAAGGTCGGCGCGCTGCGGCGGCGCGGCTCGGGCGCCGAGGTGGTCACCGCGCAGGACGAGGTGATCGCCGCGGACGCCGTGGTCGTGGCCGTCGGCGGCTGGGCGGCCCGCACGCTCGGCCAGGTCACCGAGGGCCCGCCGCCGCTGCGCGTCACCCAGGAGCAGCCGGTGCACTTCCCCGCCCCCGACGCGCCGGACTGGCCCGCCTTCATCCACCACGGCGGGGCCGGTATCGACGAGGCCGCGGGCGTGTACGGCCTCGGCAGCGCCGACGGGGTGAAGGCCGGATTCCACGGGATCGGCCCGGTCGTGGACCCGGACGACCGGGACCGCACGCCCGATCCCGTGGTCCTCGGCAGGCTCCAGGAGTACGCCGCCCGGTGGCTGCCCGGTGTCGATCACACCCGGCCCACCCCGGTGACCTGCTTGTACACCACGACCCCCGATCATGACTTCGTGATCGACCGTGTGGGACCTTTCACCGTCCTCGCGGGATTTTCCGGGCACGGATTCAAGTTCGCATCAGTGGTCGGCGAAATCGCCGCCGACCTCGTGGACGGCCGTCCGGGGTCAGGACGGTTCGCGATCGGCCGTCCGTACCGCCCGGCGACAGCGCAGTGACGGCGACACGCCGTACGACAGCAGAACGGAGAGTCACGGCGACCATGTCGACCAGCCTTCAGCACCCGCAGCAGCAGCCCCAGAGCCCCGGACCCACCGGCGACCAGGTCTTTCCCGCGTCGCCGCACCCGCTGGACAACCCCGCCTGGGCCGCGCTGACCGGGGCGCACCGCCATCTCGCGCAGATCGTCGGCTCCGCCGCGCGCTACCCGGAGGACGTCTCGCCCTTCGTGGCGCTCGCCGACCCCGCCGATCCGGCCGCGTGGGCGGACCTCGCCGCCCTCATGGGTCCCGGCGCGACCTTCGCGCTGGCCGGCGTCCCGGCCACGCCCGACGGGTGGCGCAGCGAGTGGGGAGCCGAGGGCGTGCAGCTCGTCGGGACCGACGCCCTGCTGGACGAGGCCGATCCGGAGGCGCGCCCGCTCGGCCCTGCGGACGTACCGGAGATGCTGGACCTGGTCGAGCGGACCAAGCCGGGTCCGTTCAGGCAGCGCACCATCGAACTGGGCGCCTACTACGGCATCCGCCGCGACGGAAAGCTCGTGGCCATGGCCGGTGAGCGGCTGCGGCTCGACGGCTGGACCGAGATCAGCGCCGTGTGCACCGACGACGCGTTCCGCGGCCAGGGCCTGGCGTCCCGGCTGGTGCGGCACACGGCGGCCGGGATCCGCGGCCGGGGCGACCGCCCGTTCCTGCACGCGGCGGGCAGCAACGTCAACGCCATCCGGCTCTACGAGTCGATCGGCTTCGCGCTGCGCCGCACTACGCACTTCCGGGGCGTACGGGTGCCGGGCGGCGACGGCGACGCGGAAGGCACCGGCGGCGCGGGCGAATGAACGCCGGTGACGGACACCGGTGACGGACGCCATTGCGCGGGACGGTATCCGCGAGATAGCGTCGAATTCAGGTGATGAGTGTCAGCGACAAGCCCTGGCTGGCTGACCGGCAACCCTCCCTCGCGGCGGGGTGCTCCAGGTGACAACCAGGCGGGTCCCGACCGGACCCGCAAGCGCGACTCCGGTACGGCCCCCGGCCGTACCGCCCGGACGGGGGTGACGACAGTGCGAGCGGACTTCGACCGCGCCGACGTGCGCACCCTCGTCCCGCGCGGACCCGTCGTGCATCTGTACGGGCGCCAGCACATCGATCTCCAGCGCGTCGCCGGCGCGCTCTGTTGCGCCTGATCTGACCCCGCCGACGCGACCGCCATGGGGCGGCCGTGTCCTCCTCCGGTCGATCAGGAAGGCACTTCGCCGTGTCCGCACACCCGTCATCCCTGTCCTCCTCCGCCTCCCCCGAGCCCGCTTCATCACCTTCGTCCGTTCCGTCGGCGTCCGCCGCCCGTCCGCCGCTGCACCTCGCGGTCGCCCTGGACGGCGCGGGCTGGCACCCGGCCGCGTGGCGGGAGCCGGACGCGCGACCCGGCGAACTGTTCGACGCCGCCTACTGGGCGGACGCCGTGACCGAGGCCGAGCGCGGCCTGCTGGACTTCGTCACCATCGAGGACTCCCTCGGGCTCCAGTCGACCGGGTACGGCGACCCCGACGAGCGCACCGACCAGGTGCGCGGCCGGCTGGACGCCGTGCTCATCGCGGCCAGGGTCGCCCCGCTGACCAGCCACATCGGTCTGGTGCCGACCCTGATCGCCACGCACACCGAGCCGTTCCACCTGTCCAAGGCCATCGCCACCCTGGACTACGTGAGCGGCGGCCGGGCCGGGCTGCGCATCCAGATCTCCGCCCGACAGCACGAGGCCGCGCACTTCGGCCGCCGCGAATTCCCGCCGTTCCGCATCGAGGAGTACAACCAGCCGCACGTCCAGGACCTGGTCACCGACCTCTTCGACGAGGCCGCGGACTACGTCGAGGTGCTGCGGCGGCTGTGGGATAGCTGGGAGGACGACGCGGAGATCCGGGACGTGGCCACCGGCCGCTTCGTGGACCGCGACAAGCTCCATTACATCGACTTCCAGGGCCGCCACTTCGGCGTCAAGGGCCCCTCGATCACACCGCGCCCCCCGCAGGGCCAGCCGCCGGTGACCGCGCTCGCGCACGCGACCGTGCCGTACCGGCTGGTGGGGCGCGCCGCGGACATCGGCTATGTGACCCCGCACGACGCGGGGCAGGCGGCGGCGATCGTCGCGGAGATCCGCGCCGAGCAGCGGGCCGCGGGCCGGGAGGCCGAACCGGTCCATGTCTTCGGCGATCTGGTGGTCTTCCTCGACACCGACCGCGCTGCGGCCGAGGCCCGCAGGGACCGGCTGGACGCGCTGCTCGACCAGCCGTACACCAGCGACGCGACCGTCTTCGCCGGGACGCCCGCCGAACTGGCCGACCTGCTGCTGGAGTGGCAGGACGCCGGGCTGACCGGTTACCGGCTGCGGCCGGCGGCGCTCGGCCACGACCTGCCCGCGATCACCCGCGGCCTGGTGCCCGAGTTGCAGGCGCGCGGCGCCTTCCGACGCGCGTACGAGGCCGGCACACTCCGCGGCCTGCTGGGGCTCGCGCGCCCCGCGAACCGTTACGCCACCACCAGCGCCTGAGCCGGAGGATCCGACCGTCATGAGCAAGCCCCTGAAGCCGATCCATCTCGCGGCCCACTTCCCCGGCGTCAACAACACCACCGTGTGGAGCGACCCGGCCGCGGGCAGCCACATCGAGTTCAGCTCCTTCGCCCACTTCGCGCGCACCGCCGAGCGGGCCAAGTTCGACTTCCTCTTCCTCGCCGAGGGCCTGCGGCTGCGCGAACAGGGCGGCCATATCTACGACTTGGACGTCGTCGGCCGCCCGGACACCTTCACCGTGCTCGCCGCGCTGGCCGCGGTGACCGAGCGGATCGGCCTGACCGGCACGATCAACTCGACGTTCAACGAGCCGTACGAGGTGGCCCGGCAGTTCGCCAGCCTCGACCACCTGTCCGCGGGCCGCGCCGCGTGGAACGTCGTCACCTCCTGGGACGCCTTCACGGGCGAGAACTTCCGGCGCGGCGGCTTCCTTCCGCAGGACGAGCGGTACTCCAGGGCGCGGGAGTTCCTGGCCACCGCCAATGAGCTGTTCGACTCATGGCACGGCGACGAGATCGTCGCCGACCGGGAGACCGGGACGTTCCTGCGGGACGCGCGGGCCGGGGCCTTCGTCCACAAGGGCCAGCACTTCGACATCCAGGGGCAGTTCAACGTCCCGCGCAGCCCGCAGGGCCGCCCGGTGATCTTCCAGGCGGGGGACTCGGAAGAGGGACGCGAATTCGCCGCGTCGAGCGCGGACGCGATCTTCAGCCGGTACAGCACTCTCAAGGAGGGGCGGGAGTTCTACACGGACGTCAAGGGGCGCCTGGCCCGGCACGGCCGCAGGGCGGACCAGTTGCTGATCCTGCCCGCCGCCACCTTCGTGCTCGGCGACACCGACGCCGAGGCGGAGGAGCTGTCCCGCGAGGTGCGCCGCGCGCAGGTCAGCGGTGCCACCGCGATCAAGCACCTGGAATTCGTCTGGAACCGCGACCTGTCCGGGTACGACCCGGAGGGCCCGCTGCCCGAGATCGACCCGGATCTCGGCGAGCACACCATCGCCCGCGGCCGGGCTCAAGTCCGGATGTACCGCGACCCGTTGGCGACCGCCCGCGAGTGGCGGGAGCTGGCGGCGGCCAACAAGTGGTCCATCCGCGACCTGGTCATCGAGACCGGCAACCGCCAGTCGTTCGTCGGCTCCCCCACGACGGTCGCGGAGACCATCAACTCCTTTGTGCAGGCCGACGCGAGCGACGGTTTCATCCTCGTCCCGCACATCACCCCCGGCGGTCTCGACGTCTTCGCCGACACCGTCGTGCCGCTGCTCCAGGAACGCGGTGTGTTCCGTACCGAGTACGAGGGCGGCACGCTGCGGGACCACCTCGGCCTGGCCCACCCGGACGCCGGGGGCGACATCGCGGACGTACGGGAGTCGGTGGCATGAAGTTCCTCGCCATCACGCTGATCGTGCACCGGCCCGACCCGGTCACCGGCATCCTGAAGTCCACTCATGAGCGCTTCAGGGAAGTCCTCGACAACGCGGTGCTCGCCGAGGAGTTGGGCTTCGACGGGTTCGGGGTGGGAGAGCGGCACGAGCGGCCTTTCATCTCCTCCTCGCCGACGGTGGTGCTCAGCCATGTCGCGGCGATCACCCGGCGCATCCGGCTCTTCACCGCGGTCACCACGCTGAGCCTGCTGGACCCGGTCAGGGCGTACGAGGACTACGCGACGCTCGACCATCTCTCCGAAGGCCGCCTGGACCTGATCATCGGCAAGGGCAACGGCACGGCGCAGCGCGAGCTGTTCCACGTCACACCCGAGGACCAGTGGGACCGCAACGCCGAGAGCTACGAGGTGTTCCGGCAGATCTGGCGGCAGGACAAGGTGACCGCGCGGACCCGCTTCCGCCCCGAGCTGAAGGACGCGGAGGTCTGGCCGCGGCCGTACCAGCGGCCGATCCGGGTCTGGCACGGCAGCGCGACCAGCAAGGAGTCCGTGGACCTCGCCGCCCGCTACGGCGATCCGCTGTTCTCGGCGAATGTCACCAACCCCATCGAGCCGTATGCCGAGTTGATCCGCTACTACCGGGAGCGCTGGGAGCACTACGGCCACGATCCGGCGGACATCGCGGTGGGCGCGGGTTCCGCGGGGCTGTACGTGGCCCGCACCTCGCAGGAGGCGCTGGAGGTCTACCGGCCGATCTTCGAGAGCAATCTGGCGTTCCAGAAGGAGGTGGGCCTGCCGGTGGTCTTCGGGACGCTGGAGGACTTCGTGGAGCGCAGTTCGGCGCTGATCGGCAGCCCGCAGCAGGTGATCGAGAAAGTGCACCGCTATCACGAGGAGTTCGGGCACACCGTGCTGCATCTGCACGCGGACGCGAGCGGGCTCGGCGAGGCCGAGCACCGTACGTCGCTGGAGCGTTTCCAGTCCGAGGTCGCGCCCGTGCTCCGCGCGGAGATACCCGATCCGCCGTGGAACTGGGGGCCGGTGAACACGGCCTCTCCGCGTAAGGACACCGTCGGCGCAGGCACCATCGCAAAGGAGGGCGACGCCGCATGAGCGTTCCCGCAGCTTCCGGCTCATCGAACCCCTCACGTCCGTCGGACCCTTCGAGTTCCCCGGACCCTTCCGCCTCTTCGGCTTCCTCGAACTCGGCGTCGGTGCCGCTGTCGATTCTCGACCTGTCGCCGATCAGTTCGGGCTCCACCGCCGCGCAGGCGCTGCGCAACACCGTGGACCTGGCACAGCGCGCGGAGGCCGCCGGATACGCGCGCTACTGGCTGGCCGAGCACCATCTGACGACCGGGGTCGCCGGGGTGTCGCCCGCGCTGGTGATCCAGCTCGTGGCGGCGGCGACCGCACGAATCCGGGTGGGCGCGGGCGCGGTGCAGCTCGGGCACCGCACACCGCTGTCGGTGGTCGAGGAGTTCGGGCTGCTCGACGCGCTGTACCCGGGCCGGATCGACCTGGGCCTCGGCCGTACCGGATTCCGTAAGCCGTCCGCGTCCGGCGGCGCGCCCGCCGCTCCCCCGGCGCCGCGCCGCACCGAGGCCCGGTACACACCGGAGGGGCTGCTGATCCCCGCGCCGTACGACTTCAGCCGGCTGATCGGCTCTCCGCTGCTGACCCGCTACACGCAGCTCGTGCAGTACCCGGGGGCCGAACTGCCCGAGTACCGCGACCAGCTCGACCAGATCCTCGGGCTGCTGCGCGGGGACTACCGGACCCCGGAAGGACTCGACGCGCACGCGGTGCCCGGCGAGGGCGCCGATCTCCAGGTGTGGGTGCTGGGCAGCAGCGGCGGGGCGAGCGCGCAGGCGGCGGGCGCGCTCGGCCTGCCCTTCGCGGCGAATTACCACGTGAGTCCGGCCGCCGTCCTCGAAGCGGTGGACGCGTACCGCAAGGCGTTCGTGCCCTCCGCCACACTCGACGAGCCGCATGTGCTGGTCTCGGCCGATGTCGTGGTCGCCGAGGACGACGCCACCGCGCGGCACTTGGCGTCGCCGTACGCGCTGTGGGTGCACAGCATCCGCTCGGGTCAGGGCGCGATCCCCTTCCCGAGTCCGGAGGAGGCCGCGGTCCACTCGTGGACGGCGGACGAGCGGGCGCTGGTCGAGGACCGGGTGCGCACCCAGTTCACCGGCACACCCGAAAGTGTCGCGGACCGGCTGCGGGTGCTCCAACAGGCCACGGGCGCCGATGAGTTGCTGGTCACCACCATCACCCACGACCACCGGGACCGGGTCCGTTCCCACGAGTTGCTGGCGGACGCCTGGCGGCGGACCGCATGACCTCACCCGTATGACGTCACGCATGACGTCACCGCTCAGCGCGATCAGGAGGCTCCCATGACCGACCACCCCACCGCCACCGACGGCTATCTGGAGAACAACACGGCGTACGCGGCGGCCTTCGAGGGTCCGCTGCCGCTGCCGCCCGCCCGGCACACGGCGGTTCTGGCGTGCATGGACGCCCGGCTCAATGTGTACGGGGCGCTCGGTCTCGCCGAGGGCGACTCGCATGTGATCCGCAACGCGGGCGGGGTGGCCACCGACGACGCGATCCGTTCGCTGGCGATCAGTCAGCGGCTGCTGGGCACACGGGAGATCGTGCTGATCCACCACACCGACTGCGGCATGCTCACCTTCGGCGACGACGCCTTCCGCGAGTCGATCCGCGAGGAGACGGGCATCAAACCGCCGTGGGCGGCCGAGGCGTTCACCGATCTGGAGACCGACGTCCGCCAGTCCGCGGCCCGGATCAGGAACAGCCCGTTCATCCCGCACACCGACGCGGTGCGCGGCTTCGTGTTCGACGTGGCGAGCGGCAGGCTCGCGGAGGTGGCACTGCCCGACTAGGTCCTGTCCGGCGGATCATGGGCGGTCCCGGCGGTGCCCGGTGCTCCCCCCGGACTCCGTCCGGGGGGACCCGCTGAGCGCAACGCACCGGGATGCCCGCAGAGCGGAGCTATTCGGGCATTCCGGCAACGCGACGGGGGTGCGTGCCAGCTGCCGAAGGGGCCGTTCGTGATCCGCCGCGCTGTCAGACCCTCCTCACCGTCAGACCCTCCTCACCGTCAGGCCCTCCTCACCGTCAGGCCCGAGGAGCCGTCAGGCCCGAGGAGCCGTCAGACCCGAGGAGCCGTCAGACCCGCCGCGTCCAGGACGGCGACGGCCGTGCTCAGCGCCAGGCCGTCCAGGACCTCCGCCTTGATCCCGGCGCGGGCGCTGGCGCCGTCGAAGACCAGGGTGAGCTGGCGGGCCAGCAGTGCGGGGTCGGCGGCTCCGCCGCGCGCGGCCTCCGCGCGGAAGAAGTCGGTGAGCACCTGCTTGTTGCGGCGGGCCACGACACTCGCCGGGTGCTCCGGGTCCTTCAGCTCGACCTGCGTGGCGAGGAAGGGGCAGCCGCGGTAGTCGGCCGAGGCGGCGGTCTCCTCCAGCCGCTCGAAGACGTACAGGACGCGGTCGCGCGGCGCCGCGGGCGCGCCGGGCGGCGGCAGCAGCCGGGCCTCGACGGGCGGCCCCTGCCGGTCGAGCGCGGCGGCCAGCACCTCGTCCTTGCTCGCGAAGAGCTGGTACATCGAGCGCTTGGACACCCCGGCGGCCTTGCACAGCGCGTCGATGCCGGTGCCGACGCCTTCCCGGTAGAAGAGCCCGGCCGCGGCGTCGAGCAGGCGGTCGCGCGTGCCGGACTTCTCCGTAGCGCCGGACTTCTGTGTCGTGGTCATACCCCGAGGTTACCGCTCCGGCTTGGCATCGGAAACCGATCGGTATACGGTGGTGGAAACCGATCGGTTTCCATGGTCGGCCGCATCCGTGCGGACCGCACGCGACCCCCGGGCCGCGCGCGTACCGGCCACGGACCGCTCTCCTCCCGAAAGGCACTCCCATGCAGATCAACGGCGCTGTCGCCCTCGTCACCGGAGGCAACCGCGGCCTCGGCGAGAAGTTCGTCCAGGCCCTGCTCGACGGGGGCGCGGCCAAGGTCTACGCCGCCGCCCGCAACCCGGCCTCGGTCACCGTGCCGGGCGCCGTACCGCTCGCGCTGGACATCACCGATCCCGAGTCGGTACGGGCGGCGGCCGAGGCGGCCGGTGACGTCACCCTGCTGATCAACAACGCGGGCGCGTCGAACGGGGTGGACCTGCTCACCAGCGAGATGGACGTCGTCCGGAACGAGTTCGAGACCCACGTCTTCGGCACGCTCGCCGTCAGCCGCGCCTTCGCGCCGATCCTGGCCCGCAACGGCGGCGGCGCGGTGCTCAACGTGCTGTCGGCCCTGTCCTGGTTCACCACGCCGGGCAGCGCCGTCTACTCGGCCGCCAAGTCCGCCGAGTGGTCCCTGACCAACGCCACCCGCCTGGCGCTGCACGGCCAGGGCACCCTCGTCACCGGCCTGCACGTCGGCTACATGGACACCGACATGGCCGCGGGCGTCGACGCCCCCAAGTCGGACCCCGCCAAGATCGCCCGCATCGCGCTCGACGGCGTCGAGGCCGGGCTGTACGAGGTGCTGGCCGACGACACCAGCCGTCAGGTCAAGGCCGGCCTCGCCGCAGACCCTTCGGCTCTCTACGCCGAACTCGCCGCGCGCTGAACGCTGAACGCTGAACGCTGAACGCTTCTGAGGATGCGTCAGTCAGCAGTGCGGGACGTGCGGCTGCCACTGGGCGGCGGAACCGGTCGTCAGATACCAGTCGTTGACGTAGCCGCTGTCGCCGTCGAAGTCGAGCATGAACCAGTAGTGGCCGCCGTGCCCGTCGGCGTCGCCGTCACCGGTCGTCCAGCAGGCGAGTTCCCTCTCCTCGCCGTTGTAGTAGCGCCGCCTGGTCTGACCGGAACCGTAGCTCGGCCCGTAGTGCGAGGCCAGATACGAGCCGGGGTCGACGGCCGTCACGGTGGCGCACCATTAGGAAGGCCCCCGTCCGCGCCGCTCCTGACAAACGTCAGGGCACATCCGCCGCGGCCATGACCGCGGTCAGCCCCGGTACTCCTCCAGCAGGCGCAGCCACACCTCACTGATCGTCGGGTACGCCGGGACCGCGTGCCACAGCCGCTCGATGGGCACCTCGCCCGCGACGGCGACCGTCGCGGAGTGCAGGAGTTCGCCGACGCCGGGGCCGACGAAGGTGACGCCGAGCAGGATGCCCCGGTCGAGGTCCACGACCATGCGGGCCTTGCCGCGGTAGCCGTCGGCGTAGAGGGAGGCGCCCGCGACCTGGCCGAGGTCGTAGTCCACGACCTTGGTCCGGTGTCCGGCGCGCTCCGCCTCGCTCGCCGTGAGGCCCACGGAGGCCGCCTCGGGGTCGGTGAAGACCACCTGCGGCACGGCGGCGTCGTCGGCGGTGGCGGCGTGCGGGCCCCAGGGCGCGTCGTCGACCGGCTCGCCCTTGGCGCGGGCGGCGATCACGGCCCCGGCGATCCTGGCCTGGTACTTGCCCTGGTGGGTGAGGAGCGCGCGGTGGTTGACGTCGCCCGCCGCGTAGAGCCAGCCGTCCGGCACACCGGTGACCCGGCAGGTGACGTCCACGCCAAGCCAGTCCCCGGGGCGCAGGCCGACCGTCTCCAGCCCGAGGTCGCCGGTGCGCGGCGAGCGGCCGGTGGCGAAGAGGATCTCGTCGGCGACGACCCGCTGGCCGCCCTCCAGGCCGACCCGTACCTCGCCGTCCGCGCCGTCGCGCTCGACGATCGGCACGTTCGTACCGAAGTGCACCTCCACGCCCGCCTCGCGCAGGCCGTCGGTGACCAGTTCGCCGACGAAGGGCTCCATGCGCTCCAGCAGGCGGTCGCCGCGCACGAGCATGGTCACCCGCGAGCCGAGCGCCTGCCAGGCGGTCGCCATCTCGACGGCCACCACACCGCCGCCGACCACGACCAGGCGGCCGGGGACCTCCTTGGCGCTGGTCGCCTCACGGCTGGTCCACGGGTTGATGTCGGCGATGCCCGGCAGCTTGGGCAGCGCGGCGGAGGTGCCGGTGCAGACGGCGACGGCGTGCCGCGCGGTCAGCCGTACGGTCTCGCCCTCCGGCGTCAGCACCGCGACCTGCTTGGGACCGTCCAGGCGGCCCTGGCCGCGTACGAGATCGACGCCGACCGACTCCAGCCAGCCCACCTGGCCGTCGTCCTTCCAGTGCGAGGTGAACTCGTCGCGGCGGGCGAGGACGTCAGCGGCGTCCAGCGGTCCCGCGACCGCGCGGGCCAGCCCCGGCAGCCGGCTCGCGTCGGCGCGGGCGACCACCGGGCGCAGCAGTGCCTTGCTCGGCATGCACGCCCAGTAGGAGCACTCGCCGCCGACCAGCTCGCTCTCCACAACGACCGTGCTGAGCCCTGCGGCCTGCGTGCGGTCGGCGAGATTCTCACCGACCGGTCCGGCTCCGATGACGATCACGTCGTAGGTACGGGCAGCGTCGTTCATACCGGCTCCTGGGCTGCTGTCTGAATCACGCGGTGGTGTGCACACGTCTGTGCACACACATCTGTACTCACATGTCGGTGTTCACACATCCGGGTCGCGCGCGGAGAGGGGTGGCCAGGCCGTCATCCTACTGACGGGACCGGGCGGACGTATGATCACTTCGGGGCGCCGAGGGGCGCCGCGGGAGGTGTACCGATGGGCGAACTGGTACTGATCCGTCACGGCGAGACCGAGTGGACGCTGACCGGCCAGCACACCAGCTACACCGATCTGCCCCTCACCCCGAACGGCGAGGAGCAGGCCAGAACGCTGGCTCCGATGCTGGCCAGCAGGCACATCTCCACCGTGATCACCAGCCCGATGCGGCGCGCGCGGGACACCGCGAAGCTGGCCGGGCTCGAGCGCACACGGGTCGACGCCCACCTGTGCGAGTGGGACTACGGCGGCTACGAGGGCGTCACCACCCGTGACATCCACCGCACCCGTCCCACCTGGGATCTGTGGACCGACGGGGTCCCCGAGGGCCCCGAGGGCCATCCGGGGGAAACGGCGGAACAGGTCGGCGAGCGGGCCGACCGGGTGCTGGCCCTCGCCGACGCGGCGTTCACCAACAGCGACGGCGGCGATGTGGTGCTGGTCGCGCACGCCCACTTCCTTCGGGTGCTGACCGCCCGCAGACTGGGGCTGCCCCCGGCCGACGGCGCTTTGTTCCAGCTCGCCACCGGCACCGTCAGCCGACTCGGCCTGGAACACGGCCGCCATGTGCTGACCGCGTGGAACCGGCTGCCCTGAGCGCGCGGTGACGTCTGCGACGGCGGTGGCCTCCGGACGAGCAGTGGTCTCTGTACGGGCGCCGGTGTCCGTCCGAGCGATGGCGTCCGGACGAGCGGTGGTATCCGGACGAGCCGCGAGGCCGGTGTCAGCCGTGTAGCCCGTGTCAGCCGTGTAGCCCGGACGGACCGCCAGGAGCGGCGGCATCCGGTGGGGTCCGCGAAGACTGGGAGCAGCCCGGCGGTCCGGAGTCGGACCGGGACCGGGGCCCGGCACCAGGAGAGGACCCGGTCATGGCACTCGCGCACCGCAAGGACATCGGACTGCTGGCGTTGCGCGCGGGGACCGGCGGGGTGCTCTTCGCGCACGGCGCGCAGAAGCTCTTCGGCTGGTTCGGCGGCGGCGGGATCGACGGCACCTCGGCGGCCATGGAGCAGATGGGCTTCAAGCCGGAGCGGGCGAGCGCCGTCGCGGCCGGGCTCGGCGAGGCGGGCGGCGGGCTGCTGCTGGCCCTGGGGATCGCCACCCCGGCCGCGGGCGCGGCGGCGGCTGGCGCCATGGCGGGCGCGGTCTCCGTCCACGCCCCCGCCGGTTTCTTCAACACGTCCGGCGGCTACGAGTACCCCGCCTTCCTCGGCTTCTGCGCCGCCGCTTTGGGTGTCACGGGACCCGGCCGCTACTCTCTGGACCATCTGACCGGCCATGTCCTGAACCGCCCGTGGGTGGTGGCCGCCGCCTTCACCGGCTCGGCAGCCGCCGCTTTCACGGTCGTACGCCGCCGCGCCGTCGGCAACGGTCCCGCGCCCGAGGATCTCGCCGTGCTGGAGGACCAGGACGGCTGAGCCGCCCACGGACCGGTGCGGGGAACGCCGTACCGACCGGGGCAGCGGCACGCGCGGCGGCCACCGGCGGGTGCGCGGCGACGCGCGGGCGACGGCAGGGACACGGCGGCACGGGGACGGCGGCATGCGGACGACACGCCGTCGTCCGCATGCCGCCATCCGCGCAGGGTAGGCCGGAGCCAGGAACGCCTGAGCGGATTCGGCGCGGATGGCGGCATGGGGACGGAACAGGGCGGAACAGGGCGACGGTGAACGGCGGCGAGGGAGCACGCATGACGGTGACGGCGCAGGAGCAGCGGTCACGGCTGTCCTCGCCGTGGGCGCGCGGGCTGGGCGCCGCCGCCGCCGGGGCGCTCCCGGCGCTCGCCTTCCCCGCGCCGTCGCTGTGGTGGCTGGCGTACGTGGCGCTGGTGCCGTGGATGCTGCTGGTGCGCTCCGCGGGCAGTGCGCGGCGGGCGGCGCTGGACGGCTGGCTGGGCGGCGCGGGCTTCATGCTGGCGGTGCACCACTGGCTCTTCGCGAGTCTGAACGTGTTCATCGTCGTGCTCGCCCTGCTGCTGGGCGCGCTGTGGGCGCCGTGGGGCTGGCTGGTGCGCAGGCTGCTCGGCGAGGGCACCGGGTCGCGGCGGGCCGCGGCGGCGATGGTGCTGGTGCCGTGCGGCTGGCTGATGGTGGAGCTGGTGCGCTCCTGGCAGTATCTCGGCGGCCCCTGGGGACTGCTGGGCGCCAGCCAGTGGCAGGTGCGGCCCGCGCTGCGGCTGGCCTCCGTCGGCGGGGTGTGGCTGGTCAGCCTCCTGGTGGTGCTCGTCAACACCGCGCTGACCGCGCTCGTCGCGGTGCCCGCCGTCCGCAGGCCCGCGGCGACCGCGCTGGCAGCGGCCGCCGTGCTGACCGGCATGGTGTGGCTGTGGGCACCGCACCCGCAGCAGTCCGGCGCCGTGCGGGTCGCGGTCGTCCAGCCGGGCGTCGTCGTGGGCCCCGAGGCCCGGATCGACCGGCAGGTGGCGCTCACCCGCGGCCTGGTGGGCAGCCACCCGGATCTCGTGGTCTGGGGTGAGAGCAGCGTCGGCTTCGACCTCACCTCGCGGCCCCAGCTGGCGGAGGAGCTGGCGGCCCTCTCCCAGCAGGTCGGCGCCGACATCCTGGTCAATGTGGACGCGGAGCGCGCGGACGGCACCGGCATCTCCAAGACGTCGGTGCTGATCGGCCCGGACGGCGTCACCGGGCCCACGTACGACAAGATGCGGCTGGTGCCGTTCGGCGAGTACATCCCCTTCCGGTCGCTGCTCGGCTGGGCCACCTCGGTCGGCAAGGCCGCGGGTGAGGACCGGCAGCGCGGCGACCACCAGGTCGTGATGGACACCGGGACGGTACGGATCGGGCCGCTGATCTGCTTCGAGTCCGCCTTCGCCGACATGAGCCGCAATCTCGCGGACAAGGGCGCCCAGGTGCTGGTGGCGCAGTCGTCCACGTCGTCGTTCCAGGGGTCGTGGGCGCCCGCGCAGCACGCCTCGCTCGCGGCACTGCGGGCCGCGGAGAACTGGCGGCCGATGGTGCACGCGACCCTGACCGGGATCAGCGCCGTCTACGACGCGAACGGCCACCCGGTCGGGCAGCGGATCAGCGAGAGCAGCAGCACGGCGCGGGTCTACGCGGTGCCGCTGGCCACCGGCCGCAGCCCGTACGACCGGTTCGGCGACTGGGTGCCGCGTCTGGCGCTGCTGCTGGTCGTGCTGGCCGCCGCCTACGAGATCCGGCGCGTGGTGCTGGTCAGGCGGTCAGCTCCCGGACCTCGGTGACGACCCGCTCGCACAGCTCGTGGGTGCGCAGCGCGTCCTGGGCGTCGAGGTGCTTGCCCGCGCGGACGGCGTCGAGGAAGGCCAGGGTGATCTGCTCGATGCCGCGCTGCCGGGCCACCGGCACCCAGTCGCCCCGGCGGCGTACCGTCGGCTGGCCCTTGTGGTCGATGACCTCGGCGAGATTCAGCACCTGACGGCGGGTGTCGTCACCGCTGACGTCCAGGCTCTCCTCGGTGGACCCGCTCATCCGGTTCATGGAGCCGATCGCGGTGAAACCGTCACCCGACAGGTGCAGCACGATGTGGTGGACGAGGCCGGCACGGACCTTGGCGGAGACGTGGACGTCCCGGACGGTGCCGGGGGCCAGGAAGCGCAAGGTGTCGACGACGTGGATGAAGTCGTCGAAGATCATCCCGCGGGCCTCTTCGGGGAGGCCGACGCGGTTCTTCTGCATGAGGATCAGGTCGCGCGGGTGGTCGAGACACTGCGCGTAGGCGGGCGCGTAACGGCGGTTGAAGCCCGCCATGAGCGGGACGCCGCGCTCCTCGGCGAGGGCCACCAGTTGCCGTGCGCCGTCCAGATCGCGGGCGAGCGGCTTGTCGACGTAGACGGGGACGCCCGCTTCGATCAGCCGTCCGGCGATCTCGACGTGGAGGTCGGTGGGCGCGTGCACGAAGGCGGCGTCGAGGCCTTGGTCGAGCAGCGTGTCCAGTGAGGTGTGGCGGTGCGGCAGCCGGTAGGCGTCGCCGATCCGGTCGAGGGTCGCCGGGGTGCGGGTCTGGAGGTGCAGTTCGAGGTCCGGCTGCGAGGCGAGGACCGGCAGATACGCCTTCTGCGCGATGTCACCGAGCCCGATCACGCCGATCTTCCGTGGGGCGCTGCCGGATGCCATGCGCTGCTCCTGTCGTTCCTTCTCGCGGTGTCCCCGCAGCATACGGGGACGGTTCGGGAACGCTTCCGGGGCCTTCGGGCAGCGGGAGTACGGCGCGGCCCCGCGACGGAACGGCCCCGGACGGGTGAGCGCGCGGTACGCCCCGCCCGGCCGCTCACCCCTGCGGGGCATACCCGGCTCCGCCATGTTTCGGCACAGTTGTCGGAATGCGCCGCCTACCCGTGGTCGTGTTCCTGGTGGCGGCCTCCGCCGCGGCCGGGTGCACCACCGTCTCCGCTCCCCCGGCCCCCGTCCCCGTCCCCGCTCCCGTGCCCGGCAGGGCCGCGCCACGGGTGGCGGCGCCGGACGGCGGGCCGCTGGTGCCGCGGCCCGACCATGTGCTGCTGGAGACGGCCGAGCCGGATCCGGCCCCTTCCCGGACGCCCTCGCCCGAGCCGGAGCGCGGTGCCGGTGAGTCGGGCGGCCGACCGGGCGCGGCCCCGTACTCCGCGGGTCAAGGGCCGCGGCCTGGCCCTGAGCCGCGGCACCGGCCGGTGCCGCGCTCCCGCTCGGTGCCGCCGCCGAGGTCCCTCCCGCGCGGACCGGCAGCAGCGCTGCCCGGCGCCGCCGACGTCTGCGCGCTGGGCGAGACCTACGGCGGCTGGGCGAAGGACGGGGACGCGGCCCGGATCTGCCGTCAGTCCTACGGCCGGTGAGCCGGGCCGGACGGGCGGCACGGCTCGCGTCGGCTGACGGCCGAAGGGTGACGGGGGACCGCTGACCCCTCACGGCTCACGGCTCACAGCTACGGAAGCTGGTCGGAGCCCAGCAGCCGCAACTCCATCCGGGCCACGGCGGCCCGCACCCCGTCCCCGTACGCGTCGTCGGCGAGCGCGTCGCACGCCTTGCGGGCCAGGCCGAGGTGGCTGCGGGCCAGCCGGTCCTCGTCCACCTTCGCGTAGGAGGCGGCGAGATTGAGGTGGAGCGAGGGGTAGAAGCCGCGGATCTGCGCGGCGCCGGTGGAGCGGCCGGGGCTGTCGGGGCCGCCGGGGCTGTCGGGGCCCCCGCGGGGCTCGGTGCCGCCGCGCGCCGTGACGGCGTCGGCGGCCCGCAACGCCCGCAGGTCCCACGCCAGTTCGTCCTCGGGGTCGTCCTGCGTGTCGGCCATGTAGTGCGCCAGCGTGCAGCGGTGCAGGGGGTCGCCCCGCTCCCCGATCTCGTCCCACAGCGCGCCGAACCGGGTTCTGGCCTCCTCCCGGTCCCCGGCGTGCAGCAGCATCACGACCTGTCCGATCCTGGTCATGATCGCGTCCGGTCCACCCGGCTCGTCCCGTCGCTCCACCCGAGCCTCCTCGCCTCACCCACGAAGCTAACTCGCGGACGCCCCGAGATCGGGGATGCGCCAGTCGATCGGGGTGTGCCCCTGGTCGGCGACGGCCTTGTCGATCTGGGTGAAGGGGCGGCTGCCCATGAAGAGCTTCGCCGACAGCGGCGAGGGGTGCGCGCCCTGGACGACGGCGTGCCGCTCGGTGTCGATCAGCGGCAGCTTCTTCTTCGCGTAGTTCCCCCACAGGACGAAGACGGCCGGGTCGGGGCGGGCCGCCACGGCCTTGATGACCGCGTCGGTGAACTTCTCCCAGCCCTTGCCCTTGTGCGAGTTGGCCTCGCCCTCGCGGACCGTCAGCACCGCGTTGAGCAGCAGGACACCTTGATCGGCCCACGGCATCAGATAGCCGTTGTCCGGAATGGGGTGGCCCAGCTCCTCCTTCATCTCCTTGAAGATGTTCCGCAGCGAGGGCGGCGTCTTCACGCCGGGCCGCACCGAGAAGCACAGCCCGTGCCCCTGTCCCGCGCCGTGGTACGGGTCCTGACCGAGGATCAGCACCTTGACGCGGTCAAACGGCGTCGCCTCCAGCGCCGCGAAGACCTCGTCGCGCGGCGGGAAGATCCGGTGCTCCTCCCGCTCGGCCTCGACGAATTCGGTGAGTTGCTGGAAGTACGGCTTGTCCAACTCCTCGCCGAGAACGGTCTCCCAGGAGTCGGGCAGCATGCTGGGCACGTCAGGAACCTCCGGCAATCGATCCGTTTGCTACTGCCCCAGAACGTACCGCCACCCACTGACATCCCCGCACCCCCGGCCAACTCACCGGCCGGCCCGCCGATCAGCTCGCCGATCGGCGTCGGCCGCCTCACCCGCCCGCCGCGCTCAGACGGCGTCCAGCCGGGCCCGCAGCTCCGGGTCCAGGTCCAACTCCACGGCGCCCAGGGCCTCTTCGAGCTGCGCGAGGCTGCTCACCCCGACCACGGGAACCACCGGCAGCGCGCCGCCCATCTGCCAGGCCAGGACGACCTGGTTGGGCGTCGCGCCCGCCTCGGCCGCGACCTCCCGCAGCACTTCGAGCCTGCGGTGCGACAAGGGGTGGTCGTACTGCGCGAGCAGTTCCTTGTCGGTGCGGGTGTACGCGCCGCTCATCAACGGCCCGTACGCCATCAGCGTCATGTCGTCGTTCGAGGCGACCAGGTCCTGCATGTCGTCGCGGGCGTACCACTGCGCGCCCCACTCGCCGCCCGGCACGGGCCACAGGTAGGTGTAGCGCTGCTGCACGCACGTGTAGCCGGGCAGCCCGTGGTCGGCGGCGTACTGCCGGGCCGCGCCGACGCGCCAGGCGGCGTGGTTGCTGCACCCCAGGACGCGGGTGCTGCCGCCGCGCACGACGTCCGCGAATGCCTGGACGGTCTCGGCCATCGGCACGTCGCGGTCCTCGACGTGCGCGTAGTACACGTCGACGTGGTCGGTGCCCAGCCGCCGCAGGCTGCCCTCGATCCCGGCCTCGATCGCCTTGGCCGACAGCCCTTCCCAGGCGTCGGGCCACACGGCCGTCGATCCGACGGGCGGCCGGGCCCCGACCTTGGTGGCGACGACGGTACGGTCCCTGGCGCCGCGGCTGTGCAGCCAGCGGCCGAGCAGCAGTTCGCTCTCGTCGCCGGTGCCGCCGGGGGCCCAGACCGAGTAGTTGTTGGCGGTGTCGACGTAGGTGCCGCCCGCCTCGGCGAAGCGGTCCAGGATGGCGAAGGACGTGGCTTCGTCCACGGTCGTGCCGAACGGCAGGATGCCCAGGCACAGGGCGCTGACCTCGGGCCCCGCGCCTCCTGCGAGTGTGCGGTAACGCATGTGCGGTCTCCGTAATCCGTAACGTGGGAAGTCCTCGGCGGGCGACCGTCGCGGTCACCCACACGAGGACTGTGCACGTTGGAGTACGGACGAAGGCAAGCCCGCGCGTCCGGGCCGCGTCCGTACGGGCCGGCTCGCGGACCCCTCGGACGGCCGCCGCTACGCGACCCCCGCCTGGAGGAAGAGCCCGCCGTCGAGGACGAGATTCTGCCCGGTGATCCAGCTCGCCTGGTCGGAGAGCAGGAAGGCGGCGGCGCCGCCGATGTCCTCGGGCAGACCGAGCCGCTTGAGCGGGTACGCGGCCGCGGCCTCCGCCTCCCGGCCCTCGTACAGCGCGGCGGCGAATTTCGTCTTCACCACGGCGGGCGCGACGGAGTTGACCCGGACGCCGGGCGCCATCTCCGCGGCGAGCTGCACCGTGAGGTTGATCATCGCGGCCTTGCTGATGCCGTAGGCGCCGATGAGCGGCGAGGGGGCGAGGCCCGCGACGGAGGCGACGTTGACGATCGCGCCGCCGTTCTCCTTCTGCCACGCCTTCCACGTCTGCTGGGCGAAGCCGAGCGCGGAGATGACGTTGGTCTCGTACACCTTGCGGGCGACGCCGAGGTCGAGGTCGGCGAGCAGCCCGTAGACCGGGTTGGTGCCCGCGTTGTTGGCGAGGTAGTCGACGCGGCCGAACGCCTCCATGGTGCGTTCCACGGCGACGGCCTGGTGCGCCTCGTCGTGGGCCTTGCCCGCGACGCCGATGGCGCGGTCGGCGCCGAGCCTCTCGACGGCTTCCTTGAGCGCGTCCTCGTTGCGCCCGGTGATGCACACCCGGTCGCCGCGGGCGACGAGGGCTTCGGCGATGCCGTAGCCGATGCCCCGGCTGGCGCCGGTGACGAGGGCGACACGCCCGCTGTCGGGGGGCTGGGTCATGGTCTGGGGCCTCCGGCCTGTCGGTTGTGGGGTGTCACTCGGTCGGCGCGGCGCGCGTCAGTCGAGCGGGCCACCGGCCACGTACAGGACCTGGCCGGACACGAAGCCGGCCTGCTCGCCGGTGAAGAAGGCGATGGCGTTCGCGACGTCGTCGGGGACGCCGACCCGCTGGACCGGGATCTGGGTGGCGGCGGCGGCCTTGAAGTCGTCGAAGCCCATGCCGACGCGCGCGGCGGTGGCGGCGGTCATGTCGGTGGCGATGAAGCCGGGCGCGACGGCGTTGGCGGTGACGCCGAACTTGCCGAGTTCGAAGGCGAGGGTCTTGGTGAAGCCCTGGAGACCGGCCTTGGCGGCCGAGTAGTTGACCTGGCCGCGGTTGCCGAGCGCGGAGGACGAGGAGAGGTTGACGACGCGGCCGAACGCGGCGTCCACCATGTGCTTCTGGACGGCGCGGGTCATCAGGAAGGCGCCGCGCAGGTGCACGTTCATGACCGTGTCCCAGTCGGACGCGCTCATCTTGAACAGCAGATTGTCGCGGAGCACACCCGCGTTGTTCACCAGGATCGTCGGCGCGCCCAGTTCCTGGACCACCTTGGCGACGGCCGCCTCGACCTGCGCCTCGTCGGACACGTCGGCGCCGACCGCGATGGCCTTGCCGCCCGCCGCGGTGATCGTCTCGACGGTGTCCTTGCAGGCGCTCTCGTCGAGGTCGAGTACGGCGACGGCGCGGCCCTCGGCGGCCAGGCGCACCGCGGTGGCGGCGCCGATTCCGCGCGCGGCACCGGTGACGATCGCGACGCGCTGCTCGGTGGTGGACATCTGATCTCCTCAGCCCTGTGGTGCGGCGCCGTCCGTGCCCGGCCCGCGCCTGGCACATGAGCGACCGCTTAGTAGGTCCCGTTGCCGAAACCGTAGGAGCGCCGTGACCCTGTGTCAACGCCACCACGGCCGATGTGGCTCAGGGCACGGCTTTGACGAGATGGCTCAGCGCACCAACAGCTCCAGCAGCCGGTCCGCCTCCCGGCCCGCGTCCGCGGTGAGACCGGTGTGGATCGGGCCCGGCTGCACGATGGTGCTGCGCGGCGCGGTGAGCCAGCGGAAACGGCGTCCGGGGTCGTCTCCCGCCGCCTGTCCCGCCCGCTCGCCGCCCTCGCAGATGTCCTCGTAGCCGCGCAGCGCCACCCGCACGCCGAGCACGTCCACCTCCGCGTCCAGGCAGCGCAGCCTGGCCTCGTCCAGGTGCACACGGGCCCCGACGAAGCCCTGCGCGCGGCAGTACACCAGCACGCCCGCGTTGATCATCTCGCCGCGCTCGATCCGCGGCACCACGCGCACCAGCGCGTACTCGAAGACGTCCCGGCCGGTCACTGGGCGTTCTTCCCCTCGACCCAGGTCCGCAGCCACTCCGGCGGCGGCTGTTTCTCCTCCTGCCGGGGCGCGAGCGTGGTCCGCAGGTGTACGTCCCCGGCGCGGGCCAGCAGCAGCTCGCGGTAGGCGCGGCGTACGTCGTCGGGCGAGTCGAACCCCGGCTCGCCGGTCAGCCACTCGTCGGGGACCAGCGCGGTCACCTCGGCGAGCAGCGCGTCGGTGACGAGTGGCCCCAACTCGGCCGCCGCGGCGGCCGGATCGGGCGAGAAGCGGGACAGCGCGTGGTCGGCGGCGTTGTACGGCTTGTCGGAAGCGGCTCGCGCCGTACGCCAGTTGTGGTGCCAGATCAGTGAGGCGCCGTGGTCGATGAGCCACAAGTCCCGGTGCCAGACCAGCATGTTAGGATTCCGCCACGATCTGTCGACGTTGCCGATGAGCGCGTCGAACCAGACGATGCGGCTCGCCTCCGCGGTGTCCACGGGGAAGACCAGTGGATCGAAGCCGAGAGATCCGGGCAGGAAGTCCATTCCGAGATTGAGCCCGCCGCTCGCCTTCAGCAGATCCTGGATCTCCTGGTCGGGCTCGCCGGGCGCGATGGCCGGATCGAAGTGGAAGCGCACCAGCTCCGGCACCCGCAGGCCCAGCCGCCTGGCCAGCTCGCCCGCGATCACCTCGGCGATCAGCGCCTTGCGGCCCTGGGCCGCGCCGGTGAACTTCACGACGTACGTACCGAGATCGTCGGCCTCGACGACACCGGGCACCGAGCCGCCCTCGCGCAGCGGCGTCACATAGCGGATGCCCGTCACTTCTCTCAACATCGCTCCAGGCTAATGGGCCAGAGTCCCCTCATGGACACCGATAACCCGGCACCTGACCTCGCGCGTGACCCGGCGCGCCCCCCGCTCCGTACCCCTTCCGGCGGCCTGCCCCGCCAACTCGCCCGCACCCAGCGCTTCTCGCTCGGCGTGCCCCGCTCCTTCACCCTCTCCCCCGACGGCGGGAGGCTGCTCTTCCTCCGCACCCGCGGCGGCGAGGACCGTACGAGCTGTCTGTGGCTGCTCACGGACGGCGAGGAGCGGCTGCTGGCCGACCCGGACGCGCTCGGCGCCGCGCCGGGCGAGGTGCCGGAGGCGGAGCTGGTCAGGCGCGAGCGGACCAGGGAACGCAGCGGCGGCATCGTCGCGTACGCCACCGACGCCGCCGCGCACACCGTCGTCTTCGCGCTGGACGGCGCCTTGTGGACGGTGCGGACCGACGGCGGCGCGGCGCGCCCGGTCGCCACCGCCGGGCCCGCGGTCGACCCGCGGCCGGACCCGACCGGGCGGCGCGTGGCGTATGTGACGGAGGGCGCGCTGCGGGTGGCCGACCTCGACGGCGGCGCCGATCTGCTGCTCGCCGCGCCGGAGACCGCGGACGTGACGTACGGGCTCGCCGAGCACGTGGCGGCGGAGGAGATGCACCGGTACCGCGGCCACTGGTGGTCGCCCGACGGCGCCGCGGTCCTCACCGCCCGCGTCGACACCGCCCGCGTCCGACGCTGGTGGATCTCCGACCCGGCCGATCCCGCCAAGCCGCCGCGCGCGGTGCCCTACCCGACGGCGGGCACGGCCAACGCCGATGTCTCGCTGCACGTGCTGGGTCTGGACGGGACGCGCACCGAGGTCCGCTGGGACCGCGCGGCGTACGAATATCTGACGAGCGCGGACTGGGACGCGCACGGCCCGCTGCTGGCGGTCCAGAGCCGGGACCAGCGGACGGTACGGGTGCTCGCCGCCGACCCCGGCAGCGGCGGGACACGGCTGCTGCACGAACAGCGCGACCCGGCGTGGGTGGAACTGATCCCCGGCACGCCCGCCAGGACCGCGTCCGGCGCGCTGGTGCACACCGCGGACACCGGCGGGTCCCGGCGGCTGACGGTCGGCGGCGAGCCGGTGACGCCGGACGGTCTGCACGTCCGCGAAGTCCTCGGCGCGGCGGGCGAGTCGGTGCTCTTCACCGCCTGCGACGAGCCGACCGAGGAGCACCTGTGGTCGTACGACCGCGAGCGCGGCCCCGTACGGCTCAGCTCCGGACCCGGCGTGCACACCGGCCTGCGCGCGGGCGGCACGCTGCTGCTCGACTCCCGCACCGAGCGCGGCCACCGCACGACGCTGCTGCGCGACGGCGGTCAGCAGACCGCGGTCGGCTGCCTGGCAGCGGAGCCCGTCCTGACCCCGCGCGTGACCTGGCTGCGGGCCGGTGAGCGGGAGATCCGCACGGCGCTGCTGCTGCCGTCCTGGTACGAGCCGGGCGGCGGGCCGCTGCCGGTGCTGGTCGCCTCCTACGGCGGGCCCGCGATGCGGCTGGTGACGCGCGGCGGGGGCTGGTCGATGTACGAGGCGCAGTGGTTCGCCGAGGAGGGCTTCGCGGTGGTCGTCGCGGACGGGCGCGGCACACCGGCGCGCGGCCCGGCCTGGGAGAAGACCGTGCGCGGTGACTCGCTCAGCGCGCCGATCGAGGACCAGGTCACGGCGCTGCGCGCGGCGGCCGAGCACTGCCCCGACCTCGACCTCGGGCGCGTCGGGATCCGCGGCTGGTCGTACGGCGGCACGCTCGCCACCGCGGCGGTGATCCGCCGGCCCGAGGTCTTCCACGCGGCGGTCAGCGGCGCGGCGCCGAGCGACCAGCGGCTGTACGACACGCACTGGCGGGAGCGCTTCCTCGGCCACCCGGACGAGGAGCCCGCCGCGTACGACCGCTCGTCGCCGATCGGCGAGGCCGCGGACCTGCGGCGCCCGCTGCTGCTGGTGCACGGCATGGCGGACGACAACGTGGTGGTGGCGCACACGCTGCGGATGTCGGCGGCCCTGCTCGCGGCGCACCGCCCGCACCAGGTGCTGCCGCTGTCGAACGTCACGCACTCGCCGACGGACGAGACGGTGGTGGAGGGACTCCTGAGGCACCAGGTGAACTTCTTGCGTGCGGCGTTGAACGTTCCGGAGCGGACGCCCGTATGAGACAGCACGCGTGACACCACGCTGCCGGGCGGTGTCCCTCCGCCGCCCGGCCCCACGAACGGACAGGACGCACCTCATGGCAGAGACCCCCCGATTCTCCGTGCCTCCCACGCGTCGCGGCTTCGTAGCGGCGGCGGGCGGCGTGGGACTCGCCGCGGCCTTGGCCGCCTGCGGCAGCTCGGACGACTCGTCGAACGCCGCCTCCGACTCCGCGTCGCCGTCGGACGCCGGGGCGCCGACGACCTCGGCCGACGCGGACCCCACCACGTCGGACGCGGGCACGGCGCCCACCTCGTCCGCGGCCTCCGGTGGCGGCGGCACCGCGCTCGGCAAGACCTCGGACGTCCCGGTCGGCGGCGGGAAGATCTACGCCGACCAGAAGGTGGTCGTCACCCAGCCGACCGCCGGGCAGTACAAGGCGTTCTCCTCGACCTGCACCCACTCGGGCTGCCAGGTCGGCAGCGTGTCCGACGGCACGATCAACTGCCCTTGCCACGGCAGCAAGTTCCACGTGGCCGACGGCAGCGTCGCCAGCGGCCCGGCGACGAGGCCGCTGCCTTCGGAGAACGTGACGGTGTCGGGTGACCAGGTGATGCTCGGTAGCTGATCGGTCCGGACGTACGGCTCACGGGCTCACGGGTCTACGGGCTTACTGGCTTACGTCGTCGGCTGCGGTGCCGGGCGCGGCGGGTGGGTGCCGCGTCCGGCGCCGGGTGGCGACCGGAATCCGCAGCGGCCAACAGCGCTTCGGGGCAACGGTGTTGTGGCGCTCGCGTCACCGCTTCCAGGCGGCCAGGATGTCGTCGGTCGTCGTCACCGTGGCGACCAGCGACAGGCTGTGCCGGACGACGGCCGCCGCGTAGTCGGCGGGGACTCCGGCGACGGCGTCGGCGGGCAGCACGACGTCGTAGCCGAGGTTGACGGCGTCGAAGACCGCGTTGGGGACCGCGATGTTGAGCGAGACCCCGGTGACGATCAGGGTCCGGCAGCCGAGGTTGCGCAGCAGCGCGTCGACGTCGGTGCCCGCGATCGGCGAGAGGCCGTGCAGCCGGGTGACCGTCAGGTCGGTGTCGGCGAGCGGGATCTCCTCGGTGAGCCGTACGGCGTCGGTGCCGTCGAGCTGCTTGACCGGCAGCCGGTCGGCGGCGCGGAACAGCCGGGCGTTGCGGTTGGCGCCGCGCCCGTCCGGGCGGCGGATCGCGACGGCGTGCAGGACGGCGGCGCCCGCGGCGTGCGCGCCCGCGACCAGGCGGCCGACGCGGTCCAGCACGCCCGAGTCGCGTGCCGCGGCGGCCAGTTCGGGCAGCGCGCTGTCGCTCCCGACCACACCGCGCTGGCACTCGACGGTCAGCAGCGCGGTGGTCGCGGGCCGCAGCAGTGCGGCGAGGCGGTCGGCGGAGGTCATGGCGCGCACCATAATTGACGGTCCGTCAGATCAGAAGGGATCAGGGGCTGGACCCTCGCGGTCCGGTGCCGGATGATTCCGGCGGAGGACCTGACATGGGATCAGCTCCTCGTCAGCCATGGGCGATGCGCACGGAGGTGCCATGACCGCCACCCAGCGTCGGGGCCGCAGGATCATGATGAGCGCTGCGGAGATCGACGTCTTCCTCGCCGGACACCGCACCTGCCGGGTCGCGACCGTCTCGCCGGACGGCCGTCCGCACGCGGGCGCCCTGTGGTTCGCCTGGGACGGCACCTCGCTCTGGCTCTACTCCCTGGTCCGCAGCCGCCGTTGGGCCGACCTGCGGCGCGACCCGCGGATCGCCGTGGTCGTGGACGACGGCGAGGACTACGGCGAGCTGCGCGGCGTCGAGCTGTCCGGCTCGGTCGACTTCGTCGGCGAGGCCCCCCGTACCGGCGTGCCGCACCCCGAACTCGACACACCGGAACGCCTTTTCTCCGAGCGGAATTTCGGCCTGCCCGCGATGCCGCACGACGGACGGCACGCGTGGCTGCGGCTGACACCGGAGCGGGTCGTCTCGTGGGACTTCACGAAGATGGCCGCCGCGGCGGCCGGGCCGGAGCCGGGGCGCCCCTGAATCCGCCGGCCGGCGCGAGCCTCACCGTCCGACCGGATTCCGGAGGCCACTGCGGGCCGGGCTCCGTACCGCTTCGCCGGGGGTCAGTCGCCCACGCGTCCCGCCGAGCGGCGCAGGGCCTCGACCGCCACGCGGATGGCGGGGCGGCGGTCCGCGTCCTCGCGCCAGACGGCGTAGACATGGCGGCGCATGGTGTGCTGGACGGGGGCGATGCGGACGCCCCCCGGCATCGGGTCGCGGCCGAGACGGGGCATGACGGCGACGCCGAGACCGGCGGCGACGAGCGCGAGCACGGTGGCGTGCTCCTCGGCGTGGTGCGCGATCCGCGGTTCGATGCCCTTGCCGCGCAGGGTGAACAGCAGCCATTCGTTGCAGAAGCCGCCGTCGGGCCAGGCGATCCAGTCCTCGTCGATCAGTTCGTCCAGCTCGATCTGGTCGCAGCCCTCCAGCCGGTGCCCCACGGGCAGCGCGATGTCGGCGATGTCGTCGACGAGGGGCGCCTTGGCGAGGCCGCCGGGCAGCGACAGCGGCTTGTTGTACCAGTCGAGGACGACCGCGAGGTCGATGTCGCCGCGTGCCAGCCGGGCCAGCGACTCCTGCGGCTCCAGCTCGTGCACGACGGTCCTGAGCTGCGGGTGCTCGCGCCGCAGCGCGTTGAGGGCGTCGGGGAACAGGCCCCGGACGGCGGTGGGGAAGGCGCCGGCCCGCAGTTCGCCGACGGCGGCGCCCCGGTGCGCCTCCAGGTCGGCGTGCGCCAGCTCGACCAGGGACAGTATCCGGTCGGCGTGCCCGGACAGCAGCCGTCCCGCGTCGGTCAGCCGTACCCCGCGGCCGTTCTTCGTGAGCAGGGACTGGCCGGTCTCCCGCTCCAGCTTCGCCATCTGCTGCGACACGGCCGAGGTCGTCACACTCAGCACGTCCGCCGCGGCGGACACCGAGCCGTAGGTGTCGATGGCGTGCAGGACGCGCAGGCGCTCCAGACTCAACATGTTAGTAATCCTACGTCGTCCGTGTACAAATTCTCGCTTGTTCTACGAGGTCGAACGCGCCATCGTAGTCGCATGACCGCACCCGCCGAGCCCAGGACAGCCGCTTCCGCTCCCGTCTCCCCGACACCCGCCTCCTCTTCGCCCCGCTCCGGCCGGACCTCGCGCCGCATACCGCGCAGGACCGTCGACTGGCGGATCCGCTTCGCCGCGCTCGGCCTGGTCTGGGGCTTCAGCTTCCTGTTCATGAAGGTGGGCAACGAGGCGTTCGCGCCCCTCCAGGTCACGCTCGGCCGGATGGTCTTCGGCACGGCGGTGCTGGCCGTGGCCGTCGCGGTCAAGCGGGAGCGGCTGCCGCGCGGACCGCGCGTCTGGCTGCACCTGGCGGTCGCCGCGGTACTGCTCAACGCGCTGCCGTTCTCGCTCTTCGCCTACTCCGAGCAGACCATCCCGTCGATGCTGGCAGGGATATGCAACGCGGCGACACCGCTGTTCTCGATGCTGGTGTCCGTGGTCGCGCTGTCGGAGGACCGGCCCTCGCGGCAGCGCTTCGCGGGAGTCGGCCTCGGCTTCATCGGCGTGCTGACCGTGCTCGGCGCCTGGCAGGGCTTCTCGGGACAGGACCCCAAGGGCACGATCATGGCGCTCACCGCGGCCTTCAGCTACGCGGTCGGCTGGGCGTACGTGCGCCGCACCCTGTCCGGCACGGACAGCTCCCACCTGGCCATGTCCGCGAGCCAGTTGAGCCTCGGCACCGCGCAACTGCTGCTGGTCACGCCGTTCTTCACCTCGATGCCCGACTCGTACCCGCTCAAGTCGGTGCTGTCGGTGCTGGCGCTGGGCGCGCTCGGCACCGGGGTCGCCTTCCTCATCCAGTACGGCCTGGTCGCGGAGAAGGGGCCGACGATCGGCTCGATGGTCACCTACCTCATCCCGATCGTGGCCACCGCCGCCGGCGTCCTGCTGCTCGGCGAGGCGCTGAGCTGGAACGAGCCGGTCGGCGCCGCCGTCATCCTGATCGGCGCGGCCCTCACCCAGCGCCGCCCCAAGGCCGCGCCCGCACCGGAACCGGACCCGGCCGCCGTGCCCGTGGAGGCCGACGTCCGGCTCCAGACGCTGATACGGACGGAGGACGCGCTGCCCGCCGCGGAGCCCCGGTCCGCGGCCGAGCCCGAGGCGAACGCGACCGCTTCGGCCGTCAGGGCTCAGCCGTAGCGGCCCGCGCCTGACGCCGCGCCCGGCCCCGCGGGGCGCAGTACGGCGGCGACGGCGTCGGCCAGCGGGACGACGTCGGCGGGGGCGAGCGCGGAGACGGTCAGCCGGATGCCCGGCGGTGAGGCCAGCCGGAAGCGGGCGCCCGGCGCCACCGCCCAGCCGCGCTGGAGCAGCCCGGCCACCGCGCCGGTCTCGTCACTGACCGGCACCCATACGTTCATGCCGCTGCGGCCGTGCGCCGTGATCCCGCGCTCGGCCAGCGCCCGCACCAGACCGTCGCGCCGCTCCCCGTAGGACCGCGCGGTGCGGACCGGATCGACGGCGCCGGACTCCCAGAGGTGGACGACGGCCCGTTGCAGCAGGTGGCTGACCCATCCGGCGCCGAGGCGGTGCCGCCCGCGCACGCGGTCGACGGTCACGGCGTCGCCGGTGTAGAGCGCGAGCCGCAGGTCGGGGCCGTACGCCTTGGCGGTGGAGCGGACCAGCGCCCAGTGGTCGGTGACCCCGGACAGGCAGTGCAGCGGCAGGTCGACCAGTCCGTGTACGTGGTCGTCGTCGATGACCAGCACCTGCCGGTGGTCGGCGAGCAGGGCGCGCAACTCGCGGGCGCGGGCGGCCGAGACGGCCGCGCCGGTCGGATTCTGTCCCCGGTCGGTGACGACGAGCGCCCGGGCGCCCGCCCGGACGGCCCGCGCCACGTCCTCGGTGAGCGGTCCCTCGTCGTCCACGCCGACGGGGACGGCGCGCAGCCCCATCGCCGGTACGAGGTCGAGGGTGCTGCCCCAGCCGGGGTCCTCGACGGCCACGGCGTCGCCGGGCCGCAGATGGGCGGCCAGGACGCGCTCGATGGCGTCCAGCGAGCCGGAGGTGATGCCGATCGGGCCGCCGGGAACGCCGTCGGCGTCGAACGCGGCGCGGGCCGCCGCCGCCAGTTCGGGATCGACCGGGACGGCGCCGTAGAGCGCGGGTGCCTCCGCGTGGCGGGCTGCGGCGGCGGCGAGCGCCCGGTCGAGCGGCGGCAGCAGCGCGAGGTCGGGGTTGCCCGAGGCGATGTCGCGGACGCCCGCCGGGACGTCGATCCGGATCTCGTCGCGGGGCGCGGTGGCGGGCCGTGACCGTACCCGGCTGCCGCGCCGCCCCGCCGTCTCGATCACCCCGCGGTCGCGCAGCAGCCGGTAGGCGGCGGCCACGGTGTTCGGGTTGACGTCCAGCTCCTGGGCCAGTTCCCGCAGCGGCGGCAGCGCCTCACCGGGACGCAGCGCGCCCGTGCCGACCGCGCTCTCGACGCTGGCGGCGATATCCGATGCGCCCCGACCTGTGATCCGGTAATCTCCTAGCACAAACCTTATTATGCACTAGTGCAAAGGATCTCGCCATGGCCTCCGCACCTCCCGTCGGATATCCGCCCACCGACCGCACCGTCCCGACCCGCAGCCGCGAACGCGCCGCGTACGACCGGGAGGTGGTGCACGGCATCCTGGACGAGGGCTATGTGTGCCACCTCGGCTTCATCCGCGACGGCGCGCCGGTCGTGCTGCCGACGCTCTACGCCAGGTCGGGCGAGCGGCTGTACGTGCACGGTTCGACCGGGTCCCGGCCGCTGCGCGGGGCGCGGGCCGACGACGGGCTCGCGGTCTGCCTCACCGTCACCCACGTCGACGGCCTGGTGCTGGCCCGCTCCGCCTTCCACCACTCGATCAACTACCGCTCGGTGGTGGTGCACGGCATCGCCCACCAGGTGACCGACCCGGCCGAGCGGTCGCTCGCGCTGGACGCGATCGTCGAGCAGGCCGTGCCCGGACGCGCCGCCGACTCCCGCCGGGCGGACGCGAAGGAGCTTGCCGCCACCGCCGTCATCCGGCTCGACCTGCTGGAGGTCTCGGCGAAGCTCCGCACCGGCGGCCCCAACGACGAGCCGGAGGACATCTCGCTCCCCTACTGGACCGGCGTGGTCCCGGTCGCCAGGACCTACGGCGCCCCGATCCCGGCGGACGACCTCGACCCGTCGATACCGCTGCCCGGCTACCTGCCCGGCCGACCGGGAAAGTGAGGGCCGCGGCATGCTGATCCACCCCTGGGACGCGCCCACCTCCGACAGCGAGTGGCAGGAGTGGCTGGCCCTCCACGACTTCGGCCAGCTCACCGTCAACGGCCTCGACGGAGAGCCGCCGTTCGTCCAGCCGCTGCACTTCGCCTACGACCCGCGGGCCGGCGCCGACAGCCCCGGACCGGCCGGGCTGGGCGAGGCCATCACGCACCTCGCCCGCCCGAACCCGATCTGGCGAGCCCTGGAGGCGAGCCCGCGGGTCACGCTCAGCGTCGTGGACGACTACACGTTCATCCCCGGCCCCTGGCACACGCCCGAGGGCGCCCCCACGGAACACGGCACACCGACCAGCTTCTACGCCGCCGTCCTGCTGTACTGCACCGCCCACATCGTGGACGACCCGCAGCTCAAGGCCGACCTCCTGCGGCGCCAGGTCGGCCACTTCCAGCCCGGAGGCGGCACCGCGCCCGTGGAACCGGGCCAGGAGCCGTTCGGCCGCATGCTGCCCGGCATCCGCGGTGTCCGCCTCGACGTCACCGACGTACGGGCGAAGTTCAAGTACGGCGGCAACAAGCCGGAGCAGATGCGGCGGCGCGTCATGGACCTGCTCGCGGACCGGGACGGGCCGCACGACGCGGCGGCCCGTACCCATCAGATCCGCCGCCTGTCCGCGGCGGCCGACGCCGGGACCGGCGCCTGAGGGCTCACCCCACGGGCGCCGCCCTCCGCTGCGCCGACGCGGACCTGGCCTCCTCGAGACCGAGACCGGTCACGGCCGCCAGCAGGATCACGGTGCCCGTCACCGTCGCGGCCGTGAGATGTTCACCGAGCAGTGCCACGGCGATGACGGCCGCCGAGACCGGCTCGATCAGGGCGATCACCGAGACGGTCGCGGCCCGCAGGACCGCGGCGCCCGCGAAGTACAGCCCGTACGCGGCGGCCGTCGGCACCGACGCCAGGTAGCAGAGCAGCAGCACCGTACGGCCGAGCCCCGCCGCCTGCGGCAACAGCCCCTCGGCCCAGGCCGCGGGCAGCAGCGCCACCGCGCAGATGCCGAACGACCACAGCGAGGTGTCCAGCGGGTCGCCCGCCGAGCCCGTGCGCCCCAGCCACCGGGTGAGCAGCGTGATCGCCGCGTACCCCGTGGCGGACAGCACCGCGAGCAGCACACCGAGCGGCCGTACGCCCGTACCGCCGTCGCCCAGCACCAGCACCGCGAGGCCGCCGAGCGCGCCCGCCACGGCCGCCGTACCGCCGCGCCCGAGCCGCTCCCCCATCGCCAGCCGCGCCACGACCGCGATCAGCACCGGGCCCGACCCGAGCGTCACCACCGTGGCCACCGCAAGCCCGGTGGACTTGACCGCGCAGAAGTACGCGGTCTGAAAGAGCGTCAGGCCCGCGCCGGTGACCAGGATCCGCACCGCCTTGCCCCGCCGCGGCTCCGCCCGCACCACCCGCACCGCGGCGGCCGGACGCACCGCGCGCACCGCCGACAGCAGCAGAAAGCCGCCGGCCGCCCGCCAGAAGGTCAGCGACAGCGGGCCGAGCCCGCTCCCGTCGTACAACAGCGCCGCCGCGGCGCCCGCCGTGCCCCAGGCGGTGGCCGCGAAAACGACATAGATCAGGCCCCGGTTCGTCGACAGGGCAGCGTCGACCGGGGTGTGGACATGCGTGAGTGACACGAGAATTCTCCCGCGGAAGAGGTGGGGTGAGGTCGCCGGTCGCCATATGCGGACAGCGGCGACCCGGCCGTTCACCTCGAACGCGAGTCACCGCGCCGGGTCCGGCCCCAGGTCTTCCGAAATGTCGCCGCCCGCGTCAGACGGCAGGAGGCGGGAGAACGGTGAGATGCATGGGGGAAGCTTACGTGAGGGGGGTGGGGTCGGGGGGGTGGGCTCGGGGGGGAGGGTGAGGGCAGGGCGGTGGAGAGAGGCGGGTTGGGGGCGGGGGCTCTTGCGGGGGGGGGCGGGGGTGCGGGTGGCTCTCTTGCGGGGGGGCAGGGGTGCGGGTCGCCCGCTCGCGTCAGGTCACCGGTACGGCGAACCGTGCGTGGGAGCCCTCTTGCGCAGGCGCACCGTCCTTCCCTTTTTTTGCCGCCCTCTCGCCTCCGGCGGCTTAGATCCGGTGTCGACGCTCCTCTTCGACGGTCGCTCGTTCCTCGCTCCCTGCTCATCGTCGCTTTCGACACCGGCGCCGCCTTCGGCTCGCTGGCTACCGGCGAACCCCACCGCGCAGCGGTGCCGCAAGGGCGCAGCCCCTTGTGCAGGGGCACCCGTGCGGCGAACCGCGGCGGGGAGGCGTTTGGCGCTAGGCGTCGGCCAAGTCGGGTTCTGGGAGGGGGTCCGGCGTCGCCGCCGGCTTGGCGCGGCTGGCCGTTTGGGCCGTGAAGGCGCCCGCCAGGACGAGGGCGCCGCCGACGACCTGGGCGGCGCCCAGGTGCTCGTCGAGGAGGACCCAGGCGAGGACGGTGCCGACGATGGCTTCGAGGGTGGCGACGACCCCGGCGATCTGAGGGGTGAGGCGGCGGACGGCGAGGACGCCTGCGAGGTAGGCGACGACGGTGGAGACGAGGACGATCCAGGCGACGAGGAGAACGGCCGGGACCTCGCGCTCACCGAGCGCGGACTGCTGCCAGACGATCGCCCAGTCGATGTTCCAGGGGCGGGCGACGACCGAGAGGACGGCGGTGCCGACGAGGAGGCCGTAGGCGATGACGGCGATGGGTTCCGGCGCGTCCGCGCTCTCCGCGCCGTCGTCGGCGAGGACGAAGTAGGCGACCTGGCAGCAGGCGGCGCCGAAGGCGAGGAGCAGGCCGAGCGGGTCGAAGGCCAGGCCGGACCAGATCTCGACGACGGCGGCCATGCCGGCGATGGCGAGGACGACGCCCAGGGCCGCAGACCGGCTGACGGGGCGGCGCTGGACGAAGCGGACCCAGCCCAACAGCAGGGCGGGGCCGAGGAATTCGACGAGGATGGCGACGCCGACCGGGATGCGGGAGATGGCCACGAAGTACAGGGCCTGGCAGCCGGTGATGCCGAGGAGGCCGAACCCGAGGATCAGTCCCGGCCTGCGGCGGGGCAGTTCGCGGTGGCGCAGGGCGATGGGGAGCAGGATGAGCGCGGCGCCCGCGACGCGCATCCAGACCACGTGCAGCGGGTCGAGCCCTGATTCGATCAGCGGTTTGGCGGCCACGCCCGAGCCGCCGAAGGCGAAGGCGGACACCAGAGCGAGCCCGAGGCCCCCGTTTCGCCGCTGAGTTACGTGCATCGGGTCATGATGTCAGCTCGCGACAGGACCGTCATCCCGGTAGCCGCTGACGTCGAGTCCGGCGGCGCGCAGCACGTCCACGGCGCGGCATTCGGGGTCGGAGGCGAGCGCGTCGAGCAGGTCGATGCCGTCGGCCTGGGTGCGGCCACGGCGGCGGGCGAGGGCGACGGCGTTGCGGATCGCGGCGGCGGCGGAAGGGCTCCAGCCGGTGCCGGCGACGGCCTGGACGGTGGGCAGCGCGCCGGAGTCCTCGACGGTGCCGCGCCAGCGCAGTCCGTAGCCGATGCTGCGCTGCACCAGGTAGCCGAGCACGCGGACGACCTGGCCGGTCCCGGCGTCGCAGGCGGCCCGCGCCAGGGGGTCGATCTCCAATAGGGAGTGCAGCAGGTGGGCGGTGTCGATCTGCTGGTCGCCGTCGCGCGTGGCCCGGCGGCGCGCGCTGGCCGCCACGGAACGCAGTTCGACCGTGAGGCGGAGGTCGTCCGCCAGGTGGCTCAGGTCGAGCGGCGGCCCGTGGTTGCTGTACACGCCATCCACTTCATCAGGCGGCCCCGGTGTGGCGCATCCGCACCGGGGGCCATCCGTGCCTCCGCCCATGGAGGGGGTTGGCCGGTTCCCGCGTCATCCCCAGGGATGAGTCATGGCCACAGCAGGGTCCGGGTCCAACCGCCGTCCGTGTCCCCGTCGCCGCGCCCGTCCCGGCCCTCCCCCGCCTGGCCGGAGCGGGTGTAGCGCAGCCGTACGTGGAAGCGGCCGGGGTCCGCCTGGAAGAACTCCGCCTCCTGGGCACGCAGCCGGTACACGGTGTGGCCCTCGGGAATCCGTTCCGGTTCCGCGGCCACCAGGGCGTCCGCCGCGGCGCGCGCCCGCTCGTACTCCATCGCTCCGGTCAGCGGGCCGCTCATCCGCCCGGTGAAGCCGGCGGCGCGGGAGGCCGGGGAGCGGCCGAGGAAGTCCCGCCGGGCGGTCTCCTCGTCCAGTACGTCGACCGGTCCCGTCATCCGGATCTGCCGTCCGTGCGCGGGCCAGTACCAGGTCAGCGCGGCGACGGGGTGCGCGGCCAGGTCGCGGCCCTTGCGGCTGACCGCGTCGGACGCGAAGTCGACGGCGCAGTCGGCGGTGTCGACTCCGCGCAGCATCAGGACGCGGGCGCTGGGCGTGCCGTCGGCGCCGACCGTGGCGAGCGTCATGACGTGCGGTTCCGGCAGTGCGTCGGAAAGCGCCAGTTCCAGCCAGGTCGCGAAGAGCGGGCCGGGGGTGTCGGGTGCGTCGGACGGGTCGAATTCCGGCAGCGGCCCGGCCAGTACGGGGGCGGCCCGCAGCCTGGCGAGCAGTGCCGCGTCGCCCGGCGTGGGGTCGCCGGGCGACGTTCGCCCGCGTCCCGGTCCGCCGGGTGCCGCCTCGTCCGGCGGCGCGTTACCGACTGCCGCCCCGGCGGGTGCCGCATCATCGGGTGACGCGCCCCCGGGTGACGCGTCGCTTCCGCCGTCGGGGGTAGCCGGACCGTCGTCTTCGCGCATATGTCCTCCCGTCCGACCCGCAACCGTACCGGCCGTCGCCTCGTCCCTCTCTGGCGACACACACCGACCTGCCCCGCCACCGGGGAAGGAGTTCCATGGTCCGACCGCTGCTCTTCCTGGATGTCGACGGTGTGCTCAATCCGGTGCTGCCCTCGCCGGACTTCACCGTGCACGACATCCTGACCCACACCGTGCTGCTGTCCGCCCGGCACGGCGTGTGGTTGCGCGAACTGGCGGATATGTACGACCTCGTCTGGGCGACCACCTGGGAGCACGAGGCGAACACGCACATCGCCCCGCGCCTGGGTCTGCCGCCGCTGCCGGTGGTGGAATTCAGCGGCTACCGGCCGCGGCCCGGCGATCCGCCGCTGCGCGAGGCGGAGCGGTACTCGGCGCGCAAGTGGGCGCCGATCCTGCGGTACGCGGCGGGGCGGCCCTTCGCCTGGACCGACGACGTGATCCCGCGCCGCCTGGTCCGCAGGGCCAGGTTCCGTCCTGACCGGCTGCTGCTGCCGGTCAATCCGGCGCACGGTCTGCCGCGGGCGCACGTGAACCGGCTGCTGGCCGCTCCCCCGACGCTGTCGCGCAGTGTCGGCAGGCCGCACTCCCCGTATCTGACGGTCCATCAGTATTGAGTGTTGCGGCGCCCGCGGTTACGGTGCGCGGCACGACCGGTACTCAGGGAGTGGACCGGTACTCAGGGAGTGATCGCATGGCCGAAGTCTCCGCACAGGCGCGTATCGCGGCCCCCGCAGGCAAGATCTGGGACCTGCTGACCGACTTCTCCTCCTACGGCGAGTGGAACGCCACCCACACCGCCTTCCCCGACGGCGGCCCGCGGCCGCTGACGGCCGGGGCCACGTACCAGGAGAGCCTGCGGATGATGGGCTTCCCCGCGGACGTGACCTGGACGGTCGACGAGTTCGAGCCCGAGCGGGTGCTGGGCAGCAGCGGCAAGGGGCCGATGGGGGTGAGCCTCGGGATGCGGTACGCGCTCACGCCCGACGGCGACGCCACCGAGGTACGGATCGACGGCACCTTCACCGGGGCCGCCGTCTCCCTCATGGCGGGCAAGCTGAAGGACTCGGCGACGACCGCGCTCAACGACTCGCTGCGCGCCATCGCCGGGCTCGTCGAACCGGCCGAGCCCCCCGCGCCGGGCGCGTGACGGTCCGCCCGTACGCGAAGCGCCGGGCCGCGCGAGGGGGTCGTCCCTCACGCGGCCCGGCGGTGTGCGTGGATCAGCGGACCGTCACCGTGGCGGTCTGCGTCCCCGCCGTGAAGACGTAGGCGCCGCGTGCCACTTCCTGCTTGCCCGCGCCGTTGACGTCACCGGGGGTGACGGCGAGACGGCTCGGCGGCACGTCGAGCGCGACGGTACGGGACTGCCCGGCCTTCAGGTGCACCTTGGTGAAGGCGACCAGCTTCCGGGACGGGGCGAGCACGTCGCTCGACGGCTGCGACACGAACACCGGCACCACCAGATCGCCGTCACGGCCACCGGAGTTGGAGACCTTCACCTTCAGGTGGACGGTGTCCCGGGCCCGCACGGTGGACGAGTCGGCCTTGACCGAGTCGAAGCCGTAGGTGGTGTACGACAGGCCCGCCCCGAAGGGGTAGGCGGCGTCGACGAAGGACTCGGGGCCGCCGTTGGTGCCGGGCAACTGCTGGTAGTACATCGGCTCGTTGCCGATGTCCTTGGGCCAGGTCGCGTTGAGCCGGCCGCTCGGGTTGACCTTGCCGAACAGCACGTCGGCGACGGCGTTGCCGCCCTCGCTGCCGGGCAGCCAGGACATCAGCAGGCCCTGGGTGCCGTCCGCCTCGCCGAGCACCAGCGGGCGTCCGGCGAGGACCACGGTGACCACCGGCTTGCCGGTCGCCTTGAGGGACTTCACCAACGCCACCTGGTCGGCGGTCAGTGCGGGCCGCGGGCTGTCCGCCGCGCCCTCGGCCGCCGCCTTCTCGCCGACGACCACCACGGTCAGATCGGCGTTCTTGGCCTGCGCCACCGCGTCGTCCGCGGTCTTGGCCTGGACGACCTCCGTACCGGAGGGCGCCGCCTTCTTGATGCCCTGGAGCACGGTGGTGCCGGGCAGCGTCACCCCGTCGGGCACGCCCTGCCAGCCCACCGTCCAGCCGCCGACCTGGTCGTTGATGTCGTCGGCGTAGGAACCGGCGACCACGATCTTCTTGGCGGAGGACGAGATCGGCAGCACATTGCCGTCGTTGCGCAGCAGCACCTGCGACGCGTCGGCCGCCTGCCGCGCCAGCGCGGTGTCGGCGCCGAGCACCCGGCCGTTGGCCTTCGAGGCGTCCACGTAGGGGCGTTCGAACAGGCCGAGTTCGAACTTCATCTTCAGGATGCGGGACACGGACTGGTCGATGCGCTTCTCGGTGACCAGGCCGCGCTGCACGGCGGTCTTCAGGCCAGTGCTCCAGCCCTGCGCGTCGTACGGCTCCATCGCCATGTCCAGGCCCGCGTTGACGGCCTTGGCGATGGCCTCGGGGTAGTCGGCGGCGACGTGGTACGCGGTCTGCAACGCGGCGACGTCCGCCCAGTCGCTGACCTCGACGCCGTCGAAGCCCCACTGCTTGCGCAGCACATCGGTGAGCAGGTAGTGCGAGGCGGTCGCCGGAATGCCGTTGACGGCACCGGAGTTGATCATCACCGACTGCGCGCCCGCGTCGATGGCCTGCTTGTACGACGGCAGCAGCGTGTCCTGGAGGTAGCGCATCGAGACGTCGCCGGGCACGCGGTCGTGGCCGTTGCCGGGCTCGCCGTAGCCGGGGAAGTGTTTGACGGTGGCGGCCACGTTCTTGGCGCCGTTGGCGCCCTCGATGCCGTCGACCGCCGCGGCGGCGAGTGTGCCCGCGAGCAGCGGGTCCTCGCCGAACGTCTCGTAGTAGCGGCCCCAGCGCTGGTCGCGCGCGATGTCGGTGACCGGCGCGAAGTTCCAGTCGATGCCGGTGGCCGCGACCGCCTTGGCGGTGGAGGCGGCGGAGTTCTTGGCCAGCGTCGGGTCCCAGGCGGAACCGAGGCCGATCTCCTGCGGGAAGATCGTGGCGCCCAGCACGTTGTTGTGGCCGTGCACGGCGTCGACGCCGTAGATGATCGGGATGTGCAGCCGGGATTTCTCGACGGCGTATTTCTGCACCGTGTTGACCATCTTCGCCCAGTTCTCGGGCGTGTTGACCGCAGGTCCCGCGCCGCCGCCGGACAGTACGGATCCGGCCGCGTTGTCGAGAAGCACGCTCTTCATGCAGGATTCGGTGAATTCGCCACCGCTCCACTCGCAGTCGCCTTGCATTCTGACCACGGAGATCTGGTCCATCTGACCGATCTTCTCGGCCAGTGTCATCCGCTTCAGCAGATCCTTCACCCGGACGTCGACCGGTGCTTTCGCGTTGGTGTACGTCGGATTGTCCCCGGCCTCCGCCGGTACGGAAGCGACCGCGGCCACACACGCCGCGGCGGTGGCGAGTGTCAGAATGACTCTGAGGCGTGGTCGTCGTCGTGCGTTCGTAGGCATCGCAGGCGTCCCGTTCCTGTCGGGGTCCCGGCCGGTTGTCGGGACCTAGTGCCGTAAACGTTTCCGATCGGCCGGAAGTCTGTCCTCGCCTTGACTGATCGTCAAGACTGTACGCAGGAGTCACCTTTCACCTGTCCCAAGTTTCCACGTTGTTCCCCTCGCGCAGAATCAGGTACGCCGTGAACATTCGTGAACTCGCCCGCCGCAGTGGTGTGTCGACCGCCACCGTGTCCCGGGCTCTCAACGACCGCGCCGAGGTGAGCGAGGCCACCCGCGCGCGAATCCGGCAACTGGCGATCGAGTTGGGCTACGCGCCCAATGAACCGGCCCGCACCCTGGTCAGGCGCCGCTCGGACACCATCGGTCTGATCTGGGACAGCGGACAGGAGGCACAGGGACTCCACAACCCTTTTCTGCTCGGCCTGTTGAGCGCGGTGCGCACCGCGCTGTCCGAGGCGGACTACCACCTGATGCTGCTGACGACGCCGGGCCCCGAGGACCCGGACGCCGCGCATCTGCAAGCGGTGCGTCGGCACAATCTCGAAGGCGTCATCGTGCTGACCACCCCCGCCGACGACCGCTGCCTGCGCGTCCTGGCCGCGTCCGCCGTGCCCTGCGCGGGCATCGACACCGCGTTCACCGGGCCGCGTACGGTACGGGTCAGCTCCGACAACGCGGCGGGCGCGGAAGCGGCGGTGGAGCATCTGTACGCGCTGGGGCACCGCAGGATCGCCACCATCACCGGTCCGCTGCACCTTCCCCCGGCCGCCGAGCGGCTGGCGGGCTACGAGCGGGCCTGCGCCCGGCTGGGGCTCCCGGTGCCGCCGCAGTACGTGACCGAGGGCGACTTCTTCCTCGACAGCGGCGAGGAGGCGGCCCGCAGGCTGCTCGCGGTGGCCGAGCCGCCGACGGCGATCTTCGCGGCGGGCGACCAGATGGCGGTCGGCGCGATGCACGCGGCGGCCGACGCCGGCCTCTCGGTGCCCCGCGATCTGGCGGTGGTCGGCTTCGACGACATCGACGCCGCCGCGCTGGTGCGCCCGGCGCTGTCCACAGTGGCGCAGGACCAGCGCGGGCTCGGTGAGGCGGCCGTGGAGGCGCTGCGCGAGCTGATCGACGCGGCGCCGGTCGACACGGCGGAGCCGCGGATCATCCCGACCCGCCTGCTGATACGCGGATCGAGTCGGCCCGGAGCGTGACGCCCCGGGCCGACTCGATGATTCGCGGGCGGCGCCGGTACGGGACCGGGCGCCCGGTGACCGCCGACGTCACTCCTTGGTGAGGTCGGTGACGTCCTCGTCGGCCAGGATCAGGTAGAGCTTCTTGCGGGCGTCGTTCACCACGGTCAGCGCCTTCGCGCGCTGCTCAGGGGTGCCGGTGGCCCACACCTGGCGGAAGGCCTCGATGAGACCGCCGCCCGCCTTCCTTATCTCGTTCATGGCATCCCAGTCGACGCCGCGGCCGGCGTCCTCCCACGGGGCCTCGGGGCCCGCGTCGGCTTCTGTCCTGCCGTTGTCGGTGAGCGTGAAGAGCTTCTTGCCGCCCTCGCTCGCGCTGCTGATCAGGCCCTCGTCCTCCAGCAGTTGCAGCGTCGGGTAGACCGAGCCGGGGCTCGGCTTCCACGCGCCGCCACTGCGTTCGGCGATCTCCTGGATCATCTCGTAGCCGTGCATCGGGCGGTCCTTCAGCAGCGCCAGGATCGAGGCGCGTACATCGCCCCGCCGTGCCCTGCCGCGCGGTCCGCCGCGCCCCCGGCCGCCGGGCCCGAAGGGGCCTCCGCCGAAGGGCGGTCCGAACGGCCCGAAGGCCGACCGTCGCTCGTCCCGCTCGCCCCAACCGTGATGTCCGGGGCCGCGGTGTCCATGTTCGTGTCCTTGGGAACGCATGATGACGCTCCTTTCATCGTTGATCGTTCGCGATGGCTCAACGATATATCGGAACTGTTCGGATGGCAAGGCCCCAGGTCGACGGCGGCGACGGGAGGGCGACAGGGGGGCCGCGGGGCGGGCGCGGCACGGGTCACGAGCGGGCGCGGTCACCGGAAGCGGAATCCGCCGAACACCGCCCGCCGGGCGTGGGGCGCGCCGCTACGCTCTCGCCATGCGCATCCGAATAGTCGACGCCTTCACCGACCGCCCGTTCACCGGCAATCCGGCGGGGGTGCTGCTGCTCGACTCGGAGGAGTTTCCGCCGGACCGGTGGCTTCAGCAGGTCGCGGCGGAGCTGAATCTGTCAGAGACCGCGTTCGCGCACCGGCTGGCCGACGCGCCGGAAGCGGACTGGGCGCTGCGCTGGTTCACCCCGGTCACGGAGGTGGGGCTGTGCGGGCACGCCACGCTGGCCACCGCCCATGTGCTGCGCACCAGCGGCGCGCACAAGGGCACGGTCTGGTTCCGTACCAGCGCGGGTGTGCTGTCGGCGGAGGCGGCCGGGGACGGCTCGATCACCTTGGACTTCCCGGCGGCCCCGCTCACGCCGGTGGCCGCGCCGACGGGTGTAGCGGCGGCGCTCGGCGCCAAGCCGCTGACCGTGCTGGACACCGGCCCCGACTGCGGTGACCTGCTGATCGAGGTCACCGACGAGAAGACCGTACGGGCACTGGCGCCCGACTTCGCGGCGCTCGCCCGGCACTCGCGGCGCGGGGTGATCGCCACCGCGGCGGCCGAGGACGACTCGCGCGGATACGACTTCGTCTCGCGCGGCTTCTTCCCCGCCGTCGGCATCGACGAGGACCCGGTGACCGGTAGCGCGCACACCGCGCTGGCGCCGTTCTGGTCGCAGCGGCTCGGCCGCACGACCCTCACCGGCTTCCAGGCGTCCCCGCGCGGCGGGCTGGTCCGTACCCGGGTGCGCGGCGAGCGGGTGCTGCTGACCGGCGCCGCGGTCACCGTGGTGGACGGCGAGCTGCACGCGGTGCCGTAAGGCCGCGGTGCGTCACGGCGCGGTGCCGTAAGCGCCGTAAGGCCGTAAGGCCGTAAGCGCCGTAACGCCGTAAACGCTGTCGCAAGGGCTCCGCTCGCGCGTCACCCCGTGGGCAGCCACCCCACCTTCCCGGCCAGCAGCGCGTAGCCGACGAAGGCCACCGTGTCGATGAGGGAGTGGGCCGCCACCAGCGGCCCCACCCGGCCCCACCGCCGGTACAGCAGCACGAAGACGACGCCCATCACCATGTTGCCGACGAAGCCGCCGACGCCCTGGTAGAGGTGGTACGAGCCGCGCAGCAGCGCGCTCGCGGCCAGCGCGGCGGCCGGGCTCCAGCCCAACTGGCCGAGCCTGCGCAGCAGATAGCCGACCACGATCACCTCTTCGAGCACCGCGTTCTGCACGGCGGAGGCGATCAGGACCGGGATCTTCCACCACACGTCGGGCAGCGACTCGGGCACGACGGTGAGGTTGAAGCCGGCCGCCCTGACCCCGAGGTAGAAGGCGAGCCCGGTGCCGCCGATGACGGCCGCGACGGCCGCGCCCCGGGCCAGGTCGAGCCGCGGCCGGGTGCGGTCGAAGCCGATCACGGGCATGCCGACCCGCTCCCTGGCCAGCAGGTGGGCGACCAGCGCCACCGGGGCGAGCGCGGTGGCGATGGAGAAGACCTGCCAGGCCAGATCCAGCCACGGCCGGCCCGGCGCCTGGGAGCCGACGAGGGTGGCCGCCTGGTCCTTGAGCGCGCCCGGCCTCGTCACGGAACCGATGAAGTCGATCAGCGCGGCAACGCCGCTCGCTCCCAGCGACAGCGCCAAGACGATCAGGGTCTCGCTGCGCAGCGTCCGCCGCTGCAACCCTGCCTCCACCTCGTATGACTCTGCGTGCACGCGGACCTCCATTTACGTCATCCCGCTTCAGCGCCGTCCGCGCATGGCTATGGTCTCCGGCAAAGATACGAAGGCCGGGGTCTACTGTTCGTAGCCACCCCAGGAGAGGCACGGAGCGATGGGTCGTCACCGCATATCCGATGGCCGGGAATCGACGGGTGGAGCGCCGCCCGCCAGGACCCGGCGCCGTGCCACCGCGGCGGCCACCGCGCTGGTGATCACGGCGGGCGCGGGCACCTTCGCGGTGCTGCGCGGCGGACTGCTGCCGCTGAGCGGCGCGTGCCGCGGCGGCACGGTACGGATCGGCGCGGTCGCCTCGCCCGACATCGCGCCCGCGCTGACCGCCGTCGCCGACCGGGCGCGCCGCGAGCACGACACGACCGACGGCCGCTGTCTGGACGTCCGGGTGACCGCGCGGAACTCCGCCGACGTCGCCGCGGAACTGGTCGACAACACCAAGAAGCCGGATTTCGCGGTGTGGGTGCCGGACGACAGTCTGTGGGTGGCCCAGACGTCCGCCACCGGCAGCGCCAGGGCGCTGACCAAGCTGCGGTCGGTCGCCGAGTCCCCCGTGGTGGTCGGCGCGCTCCAGTCGCAGGCCAAGACGCTGGGCTGGCCGTCCAAGACGTACACCTGGGCGGAGTTGGCCGGGGTGGCGGGCAGCAGACCGGACCTGCGGTTCGGTACGGCCGATCCGGCGCTCAACTCCACCGGCATGCTGGCGCTGGCGATGATCAACGCGTCGATCGCGCGGGCCGGCGGGAGCGAGGGCACCGACTCCGACACGGAGTCGGCGGCTGCCGCGAAGGCCCTCGCGCAGCGCACCGAGCCCAGCGACGAGCAGGCGGTCGCGACGCTGCCGCGCGACACGACGCCTGCGGAGCTGGCCGACCCCGAGCGGAGCCAGGCGCTGATCCTGTCCGAACAGGCCGCGTTCGCGCACAACGGCGGTTCCGCGCCGCCGCTGCGGCTGTTCTACCCCTCGGACGGCGCGGCGACCCTGGACTACCCGTACACGATGGTCGACGACCTGCATCTGAGCACCGATCAGGGCCGGGCCGCCAACCGCTTCCTGACCCTGCTGGGCAACGACGAGGGCGTGCGGACGATCGCGGACGCGGGTTTCCGTACGCCCGGCGGCGATCCGGACACGGAGACCGTGCGGCGCGCGGGCGGCCAGTCGCCGCAGCCCCTGTCGGCCACGCCCGCGCCCTCACCCTCCGCGCCCGAGCTCCAAAAGCTCCGGCTGATGTGGCAGATCACCGTGCAGAGCGCGCGGATCACCACGGTCGTGGACGTGTCCGGGTCGATGGCCGACGTCGTCCCCGGTTCGGGCGGCAGGTCGCGGCTCGACATCACCAAGGAGTCGCTGCGGCAGGCGCTGTCGCAGTTCACCCCGAAGGACGAGATCGGGCTGTGGCGCTTCTCCACCCGGCTCAGCGGCTCGCGCGACTACCAGGAGATCGTCCGCACCGGCCCGCTCGGCGGCACCGTCGCCAAGGGCGTCACGCGCCGCCAGCAGCTCGACAGCGCGTTCCATGACCTCCAGCCGGTGCCGGGCGGCTCGACCGGCCTGTACGACACGGCGCTCGCGGTCTACCGAAGCGCCGTCTCCTCGTACGGGACCGGCAAGTTCAACGCGGTGGTGATCCTGACCGACGGCGCCAACGAGGACCCGGGCAGCATCTCGCTCAACGCCCTGACGTCCAGGCTGAAGACGCTCGACGACCCGGCGCGGCCGGTGCCGCTGATCGCCATCGCGGTCGGCGCGAACGCCGACAAGGCGGCCTGCGACCGCATCGCGAAGGCCACCGGCGGGGCCGCGTATCAGGTCAACGACCCCTCGGAGATCCAGGCGGTCCTGCTGAAGGCCGTCGTGGCGGCGGCCACCAGCGCCGCCGCGAAGGCGCCCTGAGGCCGCTGTACGGGCCCGCGCCGCATGAGGCCCCCGTGCGCCACGGCTCACGCCACCGGCCAGGAGTGCACCGGCTCGCCGTCCAGCATGAGTTCTCGGTACCGCTGGGTCATCGCGGCGAGCGCGGGCCGCCGGTCGAGGCCGCGTTCCAGCATCCGGTGGAAGACTGCCGACTGCCATTCGGCGCCGTTGGTACGGCGACGGCAGCGCTGTTCGATGATGCCGAGGTAGTGGTCGCGGTCGACGGCCTCGATGCCCCACGCGTCGAGCCCCGCCGCGGCCAGCGGCAGCAGTTCGTCGAGGATCAGGTCGGTGGCGGGGATCTCCGCGAGGCCGCCGTTGCGGCCGCGCGGCCACTGGAGGACCGCGCCGATGCCGTCGCGGCAGGACGCCTCGAAGTTGGCCGCGGCGGCGGCGAAGGGCAGCTTGTGCCAGACCGGGCGTGACGCCTCGGCCAGGGCGCGGACCAGACCGTAGTAGAAGGCGGTGTTGGCGACGACGTCGGCCACCGTGGGACCGGCGGGCATCACCCGGTTCTCCACGCGCAGGTGCGGGACGCCGTCGACCACCTGGTAGACGGGACGGTTCCAGCGGTAGATCGTGCCGTTGTGCAGGGTGAGTTCGCGCAACTGCGGCACTCCCCCGTCGTCCAGCACCCGCAGCGGGTCCTCCTCGTCGCAGATCGGCAGCAGCGAGGGGAAGTACCGTACGTTCTCCGCGAAGAGGTCGGCGGCGGAGTCGATCCAGCGCTCGCCGAACCACGTGATGGGCCGCACCCCTTGGGCCACCAGCTCCTCCGGGCGGACGTCGGTGGCCTGGAGGAACAGCGGCGCGCGGGTCTCGCGCCACAGCTCACGGCCGAAGAGGAACGGCGAGTTGGCGCCGACGGCCACCTGCGGTCCCGACACGACCTGCGCCGCGTTCCACACGTCGGCGAAGCGGCCGGGGGTGACCTGGAGGTGCATCTGCGTGGAGGTGCAGGCGGCCTCGGGCGCGATGGACGCGGAGGTGTAGAGCAAGCGTTCGGCGCCCTCGATGTCGAGGGTGATGTCCTCACCGCGCATCGCCAGTATCCGCTCGTTGAGCAGCGTGTACCGGTCGGCGCGGGAGAGGTTGGCGGAGACCAGGTCCTGGGCCTCCAGGGTGGGCAGAATTCCCACCATCACGATGTGCGCGCCCACCTCGCGGGCCATCCGGTCGGCATACCCGAGACCGATCCGCAGTTCCTCGGCGAGGCGGTCCATGACCCGGCCGGAAAGCCGGTGCGGCGCGATGTTTACTTCAATATTGAACTGCGCGAGCTCGGTCTGGAAATCCCGGCTCGCGATGCGCTCGAGCACCTCTTCGTTCATCATGCGCGGCAGCCCGTCGGAATCCGCGAGATTCAATTCGATCTCCAGACCCATCAGATTGCGCGGCCGGTCGAATCGCTTCTCGTCCAACAGCCGCTCCAGCCCCACGAGACACTGCCGCAGCTTGCGCCGGTACAGCCTCCGGTCGGCCAGGTCGAACCCGTTGGCAACGACCTTCTCGCCCATCGACGCGTCCTTCCTCGTACGGATACTCACGGGAGGATGCCCACCCAAATGATCGATAACGCCACGGCGGCCCCGCGTCTGCCACTAGGCTGTGCACAACGGCAACACAGTGGGTTCCTGTGGCACATACCACGGTCACGGCGCGGCGTAAAAACTTCGTGAATACGACCGGCGGGATCCAGCCGTCCGCAGCGGGCAGAAATATGCGGCGCACACCGCGCACCCTGCACGAATGGTTCGTGGGCCATCGCAGAAGAAGGCGATTTCTCGCCTTGCGCGTAATACTGGCTGCGACTAGACGAAACACGGAGCGAACACACGTCGTATAAACTCCGTGAACAAGGCAAAGCATCCGCCCTCGCCGGACGCGCCTGAGCCGATCCCCTTTCCGCCCTCATGCGCCGTCCGCACCCCTGCCCCCGCACCACTGTTTGTCTCCCAGTGAGAGGCGACACCATGCCGCTGCTTGTCCCCCCAGCACCTGCTCCCGCTCTGCGGAGCATCCTGGCCGCGCTCAGCTCTCCCACCGCGGTCCAGGAGGCCCGGACGCCCGCGCTGCGGAACGCCCAAGGGCCCCTCACCGCCGAACACCCGCTCCCTGTCCATGTGTTCGAACCGGCGGACGTCCCCGGCGGCCTGCCTCGCGCACGATTGACCGGCTGGCGGTTCCACATCCTCGCCGGGGGCTGGCCGCAAGGCACCGTCGCCGCGGGCGAGACCGTGGCGACGGCTGACGGCTGGGTCTTCTCGCGCTTCTCCGAGGGGCCGTTCCTGGCCTCCACCGAGCGGGCGCTGCGCCAGGGGGACACGCTGCCCGCCACTTACCAACCGCATCTGCTCTCCGTGCCCAGCCTGTACATGCTGGCGCTGTGGCTGCACTGCGACCCGCGTGCCGACGCCTCGACGGCCCAGCCCACCCCGGCGGACGTGCTGGTGCCGCTGGCCCCCGCGCCGCCCGGCATCGCCCCGCACCGCCTGCACCGGCTGGCGGAGCTGATGCCGCTGCTCTCGGTACGGATGGCGCCGCCGCCGCTGCTGGGGTCGCCCGCCTGACGGCCTGTCGCCGCCTCTCCACGGTGCCCCCGCGAGCCACTGGGCCGCGGGGGCACCGTCGCGTCCCGCCCTCGCAACCGTCCGGCGGAGTGACGCGTCCTGTCCTCCAAGGGATTGCCTGCGTGAAATCCCTGCGGATCGACGTCAGTAGAGCAACACTGGGAACGGCCGTACCAACGGGGGAACGGATATGAACCAGTCAGGCAGCGCAATCATCCGCACCAGCCACCTCTCGCAGCGAAAGACACCATCCATGTGCCAGCACAAGCCCCAGTGCCCCACCGCAGAGTGCCCCGACCGTGAGGCCGCGCACACCCTGGCCCACCACCCGGAGCAGGGCTGGAGCCTGCTGTGCAACGGCGTGCTCCTCTTCGAGGACACCGGCGAACTGCTGCCCGACGGGCAGATCATCGCGCCGCACCGCCCCCTGGGCACCGAGCAGATCACCGCCGCGGCCTGACCGGTACGGGGCCGCCCGCACACGAGACCGCGCCGCACCGCGCACCGCCCCACACACAGAGCCGGTTCCACTGCTGACAGCGGAACCGGCTTCGTCATGTGCGGGCAGCCTCGCGCGAGACCGCCGGGCCCGTACCACCGGACCCGGTCGGCCCAACGCGCTCAGCTCTCGTACGCGCTCAGCTCTCGTACGCGTCCAGCGGCGGGCAGGAGCAGACCAGATTGCGGTCGCCGAAAGCGCCGTCGATCCGCCGTACCGGCGGCCAGTACTTGTCGGCCGCGACGACCCCGGCGGGGAAGACCGCCTCCTCGCGGCTGTACGGGTGCGCCCAGTCGCCGCCGAGCGCCGCCGCGGTGTGCGGGGCGTTGCGCAGCGGGTTGTCGTCGGCCGGCCAGTCGCCCGCGCCGACCCGGTCGATCTCGCCGCGGATCGCGATCATGGCGTCGCAGAAACGGTCCAGCTCCGCCAGGTCCTCGCTCTCGGTCGGCTCGATCATCAGCGTGCCCGCCACCGGGAAGGACATCGTCGGCGCGTGGAAGCCGTAGTCGATCAGCCGCTTGGCGATGTCGTCGACGCTGACGCCGGTCTCCTTGGCCAGCGGCCGCAGGTCGATGATGCACTCGTGCGCGACCAGCCCGCCGGGGCCGGTGTAGAGCACGGGGAAGTGCGGCTCCAGCCGCTTGGCGACGTAATTCGCGCCCAATACCGCCATCTGGGTGGCCTGCTTGAGCCCTTCCGCGCCCATCAGCCGTACATACGTCCAGGAGATCGGCAGGATGCCCGCCGAGCCCCACGGCGCGCCCGAGACGGGGCCGACGCCGGTGGCAGGTCCCGCGGTGGGCTGGAGCGGGTGGTTCGGCAGGTACGGCGCCAGGTGCGCGCGGACCGCGACCGGGCCGACGCCGGGGCCGCCGCCGCCGTGCGGGATGCAGAAGGTCTTGTGCAGGTTCAGGTGCGAGACGTCCGCCCCGAACCGGCCGGGCCTGGCCAGACCGACCAGCGCGTTGAGATTCGCGCCGTCCACGTACACCTGGCCGCCCGCGTCGTGCACGGCCGCGCAGACGTCGGTGATGTTGTCCTCGAACACGCCGTGCGTGGACGGGTAGGTGACCATCAGCACGGCGAGCTGGTCGCGGTGCTGCTCGATCTTGGCGTGCAGGTCGGTGACGTCCACGTCGCCGTTCTCGCCGGTCTTGACCACGACGACCTTCATGCCCGCCATCACGGCGCTCGCGGCGTTGGTGCCGTGCGCGGAGGACGGGATCAGGCAGACGGTACGGCCGGTGTCGCCGTTGGCGCGGTGGTAGGCGCGGACCGCGAGCAGCCCGGCCAGTTCGCCCTGGGAGCCCGCGTTGGGCTGGAGGCTGACCTTGTCGTAGCCGGTGACCTCGGCGAGCTGGTCCTCCAGGCCGTGGATCAGCGCCAGGTAACCCTCGGCCTGCTCGACCGGCGCGAAGGGGTGCAGCGCGCCGAATTCGGGCCAGGTGACCGGCTCCATCTCGGTGGTCGCGTTGAGCTTCATCGTGCAGGAGCCCAGCGGGATCATCCCGCGGTCCAGCGCGTAGTCGCGGTCGGCCAGCCGCCGCAGGTAGCGCAGCATCGCGGTCTCGCTGCGGTGCTGGTGGAAGACGGGGTGGGTCAGATACGCGTCGGTGCGCAGCAGTCCGGCGGGCAGCGCGTCCTCGGTGGCCGCGTCCAGCGCGTCGAGGTCGGCGGCGCTCCCCTGGACGCCGAAGGCGTCGAGGACGGCCGCGAGGCGGGCCCGGTCGGTGGTCTCGTCGCAGGCGATACCGACCAGGTCGGCGTCGGTCAGCCGCAGATTGACCCCGGCCTGACGGGCGGCGGCCACGACCTCGGCCGCGCGTCCCGGCACCCGCGCGGTGAGCGTGTCGAAGTAGCCGTCGTGCACGATCTCGACGCCGCCCGCGCGCAGACCCGCGGCGAGCACCGCGGCGTAGCGGTGGGTGCGGCCGGCGATCTGCGCGAGCCCGTCGGGGCCGTGGTAGACCGCGTACATCGCGGCCATCACGGCGAGCAGGACCTGCGCCGTACAGATGTTGCTGGTGGCCTTCTCGCGGCGGATGTGCTGCTCGCGGGTCTGGAGGGCCAGCCGGTAGGCGCGGTTGCCGTCGGCGTCCACGGAGACGCCGACGAGGCGGCCGGGCAGGTTGCGGGCGTAGGAGTCGCGTACGGCCATGTATCCGGCGTGCGGTCCGCCGAAGCCCATGGGGACGCCGAAGCGCTGGGTGGTGCCCACCGCGATGTCCGCGCCCAGCTCGCCCGGCGAGGTGAGCAGCGTCAGCGCCAGCAGGTCGGCGGCGACGGTGACGACCGCGCCCAGCTCGTGCGCGCGCTCGATGACCGGGCGCGGGTCCCGTACGGCGCCCGAGGCGCCCGGGTACTGGAGCAGGACGCCGAAGACGCCACGCTCGACGATCTCCGCCGGGATGCCCTCGGACAGGTCGGCGACGACGACCTCGACGCCGGTCGGCTCCGCGCGGGTCCGGATCACCGCGACGGTCTGCGGGAAGGTGTCGGCGTCGACCAGGAAGACGCCCTGCTTGACCTTGCCGACCCGGCGGGACAGCGCCATCGCCTCGGCCGCCGCGGTGCTCTCGTCGAGCAGCGAGGCGCCGGAGGTGGGCAGCCCGGTGAGGTCGGCGACGACGGTCTGGAAGTTGAGCAGCGCCTCCAAGCGGCCCTGCGAGATCTCCGGCTGGTACGGCGTGTAGGCCGTGTACCAGGACGGGTTCTCCATCACATTGCGCAGGATGACGGGCGGGGTGAAGGTGCCGTAGTAGCCCAGGCCGATCATCGGAGCCAGCACCTGATTGCGGTCCGCCAGCGCCCGCAGCTCGGCCAGCGCCTCGGCCTCGGTGCGCGCCTCGGGCAGCGCCAGGGCCTGCGCGCTCCTGATGGTGTCGGGCACGGCCGCTTCGGTGAGTTCGTCCAGGGAGCCGTAGCCGACCTGGGCGAGCATCTTCGCCTGCGCCGCTGCGTCGGGTCCGATGTGGCGCCTGGCGAACGGCACGCCCGCTTCCAGCTCGGCGAGGGGAATGCGACGGGAAGTCATCTGCGGAGGCCTCCTGGTCTGCGACGACCTTCGGGGGGTGCCGCGACGCGCGGACACCCGTACGGCCTCCCCCTCTGTCATCAGAACCTGAGAGCTTCACCGCCCCCGTGGGAGCGGCTTTCACCGTCGGTGAGGGCCCGTGCCGGAAAACCGCTCCCGGTGCGTGCCCTGCTTTCCAGAGTGACCTCGTCCATGCGGTACGGATGCCTGAGAGATTCCGGGGAGGATTTGCTCCTTCGGCGCCTCCGACACTGTCTCGGAGGCTCTCCCGCACGGGGTCTGCGGCCGATCACCAGCCTACCAGCGAGGCGGCGGGACCCGGCGGGGGCGGGGGGCGGTGATCACTGCCCGAGTCGACACCGGCCAGGATGTGCCTTTGGCTGTACCCAGACATCGCTCGTCATTGGTTGGAGGGACCGTGCAGACCGACATCGATCCGCGCAGCCTGATCGGCCGCCGCGTCTTCGACCATGACGGTACGAAGATCGGCACGGTGGACGAGGTGTACCTCGACGACGCGACCGGCATACCGGAGTGGGCGGCCGTCAGGACCGGGCTGTTCACGCGCGACGCGTTCGTACCGCTGGAGCCCAGCGAAGTGGTGGACGACGAATTGCGGGTGCCGTACAAGAAATCGCTGATCAGGGACGCGCCGGACTTCGGTGTGGGGCGCCACCTGTCGCCGGAGCAGGAGTTGCAGCTCTACCACCACTACGGGATGGACGTGCCGACGTCCGGCTCGGAGCCGCCGCCGCCCCCCGACCGGGACTTCGGGCGGCTCGCGGGCGAGGACTGAGCGTCCTCCTCCCCCTTGTCCGGACTCTCTTCCTTCCCCCGGCCCGCACCCGCCGCTTCCCCCGGGTCGAGCGGCAGCGGATCGCGGTGCGCGAGCGCCGGGTCGTCCACGGCGAAGGTCCGCACCCGGCCGGGCACGGTGTCCGAGGGCACCTCGAAGCGCACGGTGACCCGCCCGACCCCGCTTCCCTGCACCCATCCGGAGCCGTACGTCTCGTGCTCCACGTCCTGGCCCGGCCACCAGAGCCTGGCCCGCTCCGGTGCGGGCGGCGGCGCCGAGGGCAGCTCCTCGGGCGCGTTCTCGTCCTCCTCGCCCTCCCCCGCCGCGTGCGCGAACAGATCCTCCTGCGTGAAGTCGGCGAGCCCGGCGACGCCCACCCCGAGCAGCCGCACACCGCCGGTGGTGTCGACGGCCTCCATCAGCCGCCTGGCGGTCTCCCGTACGAGTCCCGGGTCGTCGGTCGGCGCCCGCAGCGTCTCGGAGCGCGTCAGGGTCGAGAAGTCGTATCTGCGGACCTTGACGACCACCGTCCGCCCGGAGCGGCCCGCGCCGCGCAGCCGCTGCACGCAGCGCTCGGCGAGCCGGTCGATCTCGTACCGCACATGGGCGCGGTCGGTGAGGTCGGCGTCGAAGGTGTCCTCGACGGAGATGGACTTGACGTCGCGGTCGGCGACCACGGGGCGGTTGTCGAGGCCGGCGGCCATCGAGTGCAGGCCCGTGCCGTGCGCCTTGCCGAGCAGCCGGACCAGCTCCGGCTCCCCCGCGTGCACGATCTCGCCGACGGTGGTGATGCCCACGCGCCGCAGATGCTCGGCGGTGGCGGGTCCGACGCCGGGCAGGGTGCGTACCGGCATCGGTTCGAGCAGCGCGCGCTCGGTGCCGGGCTCGACGACGACCAGGCCGTCCGGCTTGGCCTGCTCGGAGGCGATCTTCGCCAGCAGCTTCGACCCGGCGAGCCCCACCGAGGCGGTGAGCCCGGTGCTGGCCCGGATCTCGGCGCGCAGCCGCCGGGCGACCGCCCGCGGGTCCGCGCCGTGCCCGCCCGCCTCCAGGTCCACGAACGCCTCGTCCAGGCTCAGCGGCTCTATCAGGGGTGACACCTCGTGCAGCAGCGCCATCACGGCCTCGCTGATCTGCCGGTAGATGCCGAAGCGCGGTACGAGATAGGCGGCGTTGGGGCTGAGGCGGCGGGCGTGGGCCATCGCCATCGCGGAGTGGACGCCGTGGACGCGCGCCTCATAGGACGCGGTCGATACGACGCCGCGGGGGCCGAGGCCGCCGACCACCACCGGCTTGCCCCGCAGGCTCGGCTTCGACGCCTGTTCGACCGCGGCGAAGAACGCGTCCATGTCCAGATGCAGGATCGTCGGCGCACTTCTCACAAGTACCGATCGTGCCGCACGACACCGACAATCGCCGTACACGTGTACGGCACGGCGTCGGTGAGCCGTTCAGACCGCCCGATTGCGCCGCTTCGCCAGCTCGTCGGACGGATTGTCGCCGACCAGGGTCTCGCCGGTGTCCACCCGCTCCCCGTGCATCTGGGACAGCGAACTCTCCACGTCCCGCCAGACCACGCCCACGGCGATGCCGAAGACCCCCTGGCCCCCCTGGAGCAGATCCACCACCTCGTCGGGCGAGGTGCACTCGTAGACCGTGGCACCGTCGCTCATCAGCGTCATCCTGGCCAGCTCCGTCGGCCCGACGGAGCGCAGGTGCCGTACCGCCGTCCGGATGTTCTGGAGCGAGACGCCGGTGTCCAGCAGCCGCTTCACTATCTTCAGGACGACGACGTCCCGGAAGCTGTAGAGCCGCTGCGTGCCGGAGCCGTAGGCGGGGCGGACGCTGGGCTCGACCAGGCCGGTACGGGCCCAGTAGTCGAGCTGGCGGTAGGTGATGCCGGTCGCCGCGCACGCGGTGGGCCCGCGGTAGCCGATCTGCTCGGGCGGTACGTCCTGTGCCGCCCCGCCGCCGCCCGCGTCAGCGGTGGCGCGCGCCAGTGCCCCCTGGGTCGGATACGGGCCGCCGGTCGCCAGACCGTCGCCGGTGCTTCTCACGCCGCCCTCCGTCCCTTCGCGTCCCGGGGCCGCGTGCACGTGCCATCGGGACTTTCCTCTCCGAAGGTAGGCAGTCGCCAGGGGTGCGTCAACGATCGCCACACTCGGCACGCCGAGTGATATTCACCCCACGAGTGGTTTGGCGTGTCCCGGTATCGGGAACGGCTCACTGGTTGCTCGTGCCGAAGTCCTCGGGCGAGATCTGGTCGAGGAACTCGCGGAACTTCTCCACCTCGTCCTCCTGCTCGTCCGGGATCGCGATCCCGGCGTCGTCGAGCACCCCGTCACTGCCGTAGATCGGCGTACCGGTGCGCAACGCGAGGGCTATGGCGTCGGACGGACGGGCGCTGACCTCCACGCCGCTGGCGAACACCAGCTCGGCGTAGAAGACGCCTTCGCGCAGGTCGGTGATACGGACCTCGGTCAGCGTCTGTCCGACCGCTTCGAGTACGTCCTTGAAGAGGTCATGCGTGAGCGGTCGCGCAGGCGTCATGCCCTGCTGCGCGAAAGCGATGGCCGTCGCCTCTCCCGGCCCGATCCAGATGGGCAGGTACCGGTCGCCTCCCACTTCACGCAGGAGCACGATCGGTTGATTGGAGGGCATTTCGACCCGGACACCCACAACGTCGAGCTCGTTCACACAGCAACCCTAGGACGTGCCTGCCGGGTTTGGGTAGTCGGGCACCCCCTGGGCCGGACTTCGGCGGCTTCGTGAAGCCCGGCACAAAGTCGGCACGAGCCCCGCGGGAGACCGCTGAAAAGCCCGTACCCGCCCGGTACCGGCGCCTTTACAGGGCGTGGGAAAAACCGAAAAACCGCTCAGAGGAGCTTGACCCGCAGCGCGGACTGCACCATCGCCGCGTGCAGCCGAACGGAGAGCGCGGCCAGCTCGCGCGCGGTGACCTCGGCGTGGGTGCGCGTCTGCGGATTGCGGTGCCGCCGCAGCGGCGCCACGACCTGCTCCACCAGACCCGCCTCCCGGTCGGCAGCGGCCTTCACCGCCCGCAAATGGCGCGGTTCGAGCCCGAAACGGCCGAGGTCGACGATGAGCCGTCCGATGTTCACCGTGTCGGCGTCGTATCCGCCGTCCCGGCCGGCCTCGACCAGGCCGTAGGACTCCCACTGGTCCAGTTCCTCGCCGTCGGCCCCGGTGGCCGCCAGCAGCTCCGTACGGCCGATCCGCAGCTCCGCGGGCGCCTGGGGCTCGATGGCGGCCTCCTGGGCCTCCCTGGACTCCGCGGGACCCGGCAGCGCCACGTGCTCGCCGCGGTCGAGCGCGTCCAGGTGCTCCCTGATCACCCGCAGCGGCAGGTAGTGGTCGCGCTGCACGCGCAGGATGTAGGCGAGCCGCTCGACGTCACGGGCCGCGAACTTGCGGTATCCGGACGGGGTGCGCTGCGGCTCGACCAGACCCTCGGCCTCCAGGAAACGGATCTTGGAGATGGTGACCTCGGGGAACTCGTCCTGGAGCTGCCCCAGGACGGCGCCGATGCTCAACAGCGCGCTGTCGGCGGTGGCGGTGCCGTCTCCGGCACCGCCCTGCGTTCTCGGCATGAACACCTTCCCTGGGGTCCCCCGGACCGGGTCCGGGGGATAAAGAGCTAGATCCCCCGCTGGCTCGCGTAGAAGACCAACCTGTACTTGCCGATCTGGACCTCGTCACCGTTGGACAGCGGCACCGCGTCGATCCGCTCCCGGTTGACGTACGTGCCGTTGAGGCTGCCGACGTCGGAGACGGTGAAGCCGCCGTCCGGGCCGCGGCGGAACTCCACATGGCGACGGGAGACCGTGACGTCGTCCAGGAAGATGTCGCTCTGCGGGTGGCGGCCGGCCGTGGTCAGCTCACCGTCCAGCAGGAAGCGGCTGCCCGAGTTCGGCCCCCGTCGCACGATCAGCAGCGCGGAGCCCATCGGCAACGCGTCCACGGCCGACTGCGCCTCGGAGGAGAGCGACGGCGTCACATGCTGGCCGGTGACCTCCGCCTCGTACGCCTCGAGGCCCGAGATGGAGATCGTGGAGGTGGTCTCGGACGCGCGTTCCTGCCCGGCCCCTGAACCGCGCAGCGGCGCGCCGCAGTTGTTGCAGAAGCGGCTCGCCTCCGCGTTCGTGTGCCCGCACCTCGTACAAACCGGCAAGCCGAACCCTCCACCCGGGGTTGAGGTTGATGGTTCCCCGAAACCTATGCGGGGGGACGAGGCAGGGTCAACAGGCGCCACGCCGGGGCCACCGGAAAAGTCACCGCCGCCTTGCTGGTCCTCGTGCCGGAACAGCGGGCGGTCGCCGGACTGGCTCTCCTCCCCGGTGTTCCGCGGAGCACGGTGGCGCGCCGTCGCCGGGTCACCCGACTGCCGCGCGCTCTTGCCGAAAAACTTCCCAAACAACTTCACGGGCGATTCCCCTTGAAAGAAACAGACCCGCCCGTGGGGCAGGACGAACCCTCGCTACACACAGTTTCCACCACACAGCACCCCACAGATGCCCCGACCCCCCGCCTCACTGGGATGACGACCGAGCGTAGTCAGGCTGCTTCGACGGCCGCAAGGCGGACACAACGATCTTCTGCGACCTGACGACATCGGCCGTGGCCTGCTCCTTCTCCAGCGTCTGCACGACCCCGCCCGGGATGTTGAGGGCGGGCTCCAGATCCTGCGGATTTCCGATCACCTTGAACTCGTACGGCTGGGACACTTTGTGGCCGTCGATGAGCACACCGTCCGTACCCTCCGTGAAGTACGTGTCGGCGACGACCCGTACATCGTTGATCTGGATCGCCTCCGCACCGGCCGCCCGGAGTTCCTGAAGGGTGTCCAGGAGCGAGTCGGCCTGGACACCGCCCTTGGGGTCGGTGATCGTCAGCGTGATACCCGGCCCCTGGGCGGCCACCGTGCCCGCCAGGATGCCGAGCTGCTGCGCCTTGGCCTGGGTCTGCTTGAGCGCCTCCGCGGCCTGGTTGGAACTGGTCTCCAGCTCCGACCGCTGGCTCTCCAGACCCCGCTTCTCGTCCTCGAGCCGCTGGGTGCGGTTGTCCAGCTCGGTCAGGATGCGGACCAGGTCCTCCTTGCGCGCGCCGCGCAGCGCGCCGCCGCTGTCGCTCGTGGAGCTGACCTGGATCGCCAGCCCGAGGCCGAGGACGAACAGCAGGACGGCCACGGTGAGCTGGGCGCGTGACAGCCGCGGCGGCCACAGCCCGGCGACCAGGCGCTGCCGCCCGGTGACCGGCGGCGCGGCGTGCTCCGGCTCATGGGCGTGCGCGGCGTGGGCGGGCTCGTGATCGTGCGCGGCGTGGGCCGGGCCGTGCTGCTGGCGGTCCCGCCCGTCGTCCGCGGACTCGTGGTGCTCGTCGCTCATACCGTCGTCACGCCCGGAAGACGTGGCGGCGGATGGCCGCCGCGTTGGAGAAGATCCGGATGCCGAGGACGACCACGACGCCGGTGGAGAGCTGCGCGCCCACCCCGAGCTTGTCGCCGAGGAAGACGATCAGCGCCGCCACCACCACGTTGGACAGGAAGGAGACCACGAAGACCTTGTCGTCGAAGATCCCGTCCAGCATCGCCCGCAGGCCGCCGAAGACCGCGTCGAGAGCGGCGACGACGGCGATCGGCAGATACGGCTCGACCCCGGTCGGCACCACGGGACGGACCACGAGCCCGACCACGACTCCCACGACGAGGCCCAGTACGGCGATCACTTCGAACCCTTCCCTGTTGTGGCGGAGTCCGCCTTCTGCTGGCCGGGGACCGGCTTGGCATACCGCACGATCAGGCTGGGCGCGGCGGCCAGGTGCAGCGTGCCCTGGACGGAGATGCTCGCGCGGATGCCGTAGTTCTGCTCCAGGACGTGCAGGTACTGACCGTCCGCACTGTCCTGGAATGCCGCGCTCAACCGCTCCCCGTCCCCGATCGCCAGCACCGTGTACGGCGGCGCCAGCGGCTTGTTGTCGACCAGTATGGCGTCACCGGCGGCCCGGATGGCGGACAGTGCGGTGAGCCGTTGGCCGTTGACGGTGATCGCCTCGGCTCCCGAGGACCACAGCCCGTTCACCACGCGCTGCATGTCGCGGTCGCGGACCCTGCCGGTGTCGGAGAAGCCGCTGCTCTCCCGCGGGCCGCCTGTGCCGCCTTCTGACGCCTCCTTGGCGTCGTCCACGACCAGCTTGACGCCGGGACCGTCCACCGGGGTCGCGCCCGACAGCAACTCGACCAAGGCGCTGCTGTCGCCGCCGTGGTCCTCCAACGCGGCCCGCTGCTCGGCGGCCACGGTGTCGCGCAGGCCGTCCACACTGCTCTGGAGCTTGTCGGCGCTGTCGGTCTCGGTCTTCACCTGGTCGATGAGCTTCTGGCGCTCCTTGGCCTCGGTGGGCGCGGCCACCCGCGTCTGGGCCGCGCCCACCGTGACGACGATGGCGGCGAGTACGAGACCCGCGGCCAGGCCCAGCTTTCCGCTCAGCCGCTTCGGCAGCCTGGAGGTGCCGACCTCGCCGCGGCGCGCGGCGGCCTCCGCGTACCCGTCGTCGAGACTGTGCTCCATGACGTTGGTGAGCAACGACATCGAGGCGTCAGGACGCCGCCGGGCAGCCCCGGGGACGGGGCTGCTCCGATCGGGTTGCTGCTGCGGCATGCCGCACATCGTCGCACGTCGGGGCCGCCACACTCGAATGGCCCCCTCACGGCGCGCCGTTCGGCCGAAGGATCAGCGCCCGGCGCTCTCCACGACCTCCGCCCACTCGTCGAGCAGTGCCTCCGCGGAGGTGTCGTCGGGCCCTTCCGCCCACAGATGCGTGACGGCCTCCGCCGGGTCGGGCAGCACCATCACCCAGCGTCCGTCCGCCTCGACCACGCGCACGCCGTCGGTGGTGTCCACCGAGCGGTCGCCCGCCGACTCCACCACGCGCCGCATCACGGAACCCTTGACGGCCCACGGTGTCGGCACGTCCCGCTTGATGACATGAGCGCGCGGGATACGGGCGTCGATCTGGCTGAGCGTGAGCTGCGTACGCGCCACCAGTCCGATCAGCCGCACGAAGGCGGCCGACCCGTCGAAGACGCTGCTGAACTCCGGAATGATGAAGCCGCCGCGCCCGTCGCCGCCGAAGATGGTGCCCTCGGCCCTGCCGACCCTGGTCAGGTCGTCGGGCGACGTCGTCGTCCACTCGACCTGGGTGCCGTGGTACGCGGCGACCTGCTCGCCGATCCGGGTCGTGGTCACGGGCAGCGCCACCCTGCCGCTGCGGCGCTCGGCCGCGACGAGGTCGAGCATGACCAGCAGCGCCCGGTCGTCCTCGATGATCCGGCCCCGCTCGTCCACCAGGGACAGCCGCTCGCCCACGGGGTCGAAGCGCACGCCGAAGGCGGCCCGCGCCGAGGCGACGATCTCACCGAGGCGTACGAGTCCGGCCCGCCGGCTCTCGGTGGTCTCGGTCGGACGGGCCTCGTCCAGACCGGGGTTGACGGTGAGCGCGTCCACGCCGAGCCGTCCGAGGAGGCTGGGCAGCACGAGCCCGGCACTGCCGTTGGCCGCGTCGACCACGACCTTCAGACCGGCGTCGGCGATCCCGGAGATGTCCACGGCCCGCAGCAGCGCGCCGGTGTAGGAGTCGAAGACCGTGGCGGGGAACCGCAGGTCTCCGATCTCGCCGGGGAACGCCCTGCGGTACTCCTGACGGGCGAAGACCCGGTCCAGCTTCCGCTGTCCGGCCGCGGACAGGTCCGCGCCCCGCTCGTCGAAGAACATGATGTCCAGCGAGTCCGGCCGCCCCGGTGAGGTCCGGATCATGATGCCGCCCGCGCTGCCGCGCGCGGTCTGCTGCCGTGCCACGGGCATCGGCACGTTCTCCAGGTCGCGCACGTCGATCGCGCTGGTCTGGAGCGCGGAGATCACCGCCCGCTTGAGCGCACGCGCACCACGTGAGTGGTCACGCGCGGTGGTGACCGTCGCGCCCTTCTTCAACGTCGTCGCGTACGCGCCCGCCAGCCGTACGGCCAGCTCGGGCGTGATCTCGACGTTCAGAATGCCGGACACCCCGCGGGCGCCGAACAGATGCGCCTGCCCGCGCGACTCCCAGATGACCGAGGTGTTGACGAAGGCGCCGGCCTCGATCGTCTTGAACGGATAGACGCGTACGTTGCCGGCGATGTTCGATTCCTCGCCGATCAGGCACTCGTCGCCGATGACCGCGCCGTCGTCGATCCGCGCGGCCCGCATGACATCGGTGTTCTTGCCGATGACACAGCCGCGCAGATTGGTCTGCTGGCCGATGTAGACATTGTCGTGGATGACGGCCTTGTGCAGGAAAGCGCCTGTTTTCACGACCACATTGGAGCCGATGACGCTGTGCTCGCGAATCTCGGCGCCCGCCTCGACCTTGGCGTAGTCGCCGATGAAGAGCGGGCCGCGCAGGATGGCGTCGTGGTGCACCTCGGCGCCTTCCGCGACCCACACGCCGGGGGAGATCTCGAAGCCGTCGATGTCGACGTCGACTTTGCCCTCGAGTACGTCGGCCTGGGCCTTCACGTAGCTCTCGTGGGTGCCGACGTCCTCCCAGTAGCCCTCGGCGATGAAGCCGTAGACGGGCTTGCCCTCCTTCATGAGCTGCGGGAAGACGTCGCCCGACCAGTCGACGGACACGTCGGCCTGGACGTAGTCGAAGACCTCGGGCTCCATCACGTAAATGCCGGTGTTCACCGTGTCGGAGAACACCTGGCCCCAGGTGGGCTTCTCCAGGAAGCGTTCCACCTTGCCTTCGTCATCGACGATGGTGATACCGAATTCGAGGGGATTGGGGACCCGGGTCAGGCAGACCGTGACCATGGCTCCCTTCTCCTTGTGGAATTCGATCAGCTCGGTGAGATCGAAGTCCGTCAGGGCATCACCGGAGATCACGAGGAAGGAGTCGTCCTTCAACGCCTCTTCGGCGTTCTTGACGCTTCCGGCCGTCCCCAGCGGCTTCTCCTCGTTGGCGTAGGTGAGCTCCATTCCAAATTCTTCGCCGTCCCCGAAATAATTCTTCACCAGGGAGGCGAGGAACTGGACAGTCACCACCGTCTCAGTGAGTCCATGCCGCTTGAGCAGTGTCAGAACATGCTGCATGATCGGGCGATTCACCACTGGCAGCAGAGGTTTGGGCATGCTCGAGGTCATTGGGCGAAGGCGAGTGCCTTCACCGCCGGCCATGACAACCGCCTTCATGTCGGAACGTCCTCCTCGTGACTCAGTCAGCCGTGGTGTCCGCCCGCACAAGTCGGCGGACCTGCACCACATAGAGGATCCCTGCCCACCAGTACAGGGTTGTACCCCAACCTGCGAACGCCCAGCCGAAAATAGACGCCAGTGTCGCAAGCCATCCGCTTCCGTCGCTCAGGAGGAGCAGCGGAAAGGCGTACATGAGGTTGAAGGTAGCCGCTTTCCCGATGAAGTTCACCTGGGGAGGTCCGTACCCGTGCCTCCGCAGAATCAGCAGCATCACCGCCATCACGGCCTCACGGGCGAGCAGCAGGACCGTTACCCACAGTGGGAGGATGTCGCGCCATGTGAGTCCTACCAGCGTGGACAGTACAAACAGCCGGTCGGCCGCGGGATCGAGAACCCGGCCGAGACTGCTGACCTGATTCCACCGCCGGGCCAGCTTGCCGTCCAGATAGTCACTGATGCCGCTCAGGGCGAGTACGAGCAGCGCCCAGCCGTCAGCCTTCGGTCCGCCGAACTCGGGCCACAGAATCAGCCACAGGAACACGGGTACGCCCACCAGGCGGGCCATACTCAGGATGTTGGGGATCGTGAAGATCCGATCCGTTTGCACCCTTGTCTCCTGGACCTCCACCGGGGCCCCTCCTGTATGTATGTCCTGACGTTTCCGGCCAGACTCTACCGCAGACGCAAAAGAGGCCCGGCGTCGGATCCTAAGATCCGAGGCCGGGCCTCTTCCATAAAAATTGTTCGGCGGTGTCCTACTCTCCCACAGGGTCCCC
>NZ_JBIVOA010000012.1:0-196182 GCF_044753885.1 Streptomyces sp. NPDC093221
CGCCCGGTTACATTCCGAACCCGGAAGCTAAGCCTTTCAGCGCCGATGGTACTGCAGGGGGGACCCTGTGGGAGAGTAGGACACCGCCGAACAATCTTTCAGCTCGGGTCCTCCGAATTTAATTCGGAGGACCCGAGCTTTTTTGCGTTGTACCGTCGGATGATGCGGTACGAGATACGGCCGGTGGCACCGGCGGAGTGGCAGCGGATCCGGGCACTGCGGTTGGCAGCGCTTCAGGACCCGGTCAGCAGCATGGCCTTCGCGCGGACCTTCGAGGAGGAGGCCGCGCTGAGCGACACGGTCTGGCAGCGACGGGCGTCCGGTGCCGGATCCCAGCAGTTCGTCGCCATCGACCGTGACGCGGTCCGCAAACCCGACGAGACCGACGGACACCAGGGCGGTGCCTGGGTCGGCATGCTCACCGTCGTCGTGGAGCGCCCCGACTACTTCTCCGTCAACGCCGTCTATCTGATCCCCGAGACCCGCGGAACCGGTCTGGCCGAGCGCCTGTTCGCCGCCGCCATCGCCTGGGCCTGGGACCGTACCGACCGCGTGTACCTGTGGGTCCACCAGGACAACGGCCGTGCCGAGTCCTTCTACCAGCGCTTCGGCTTCATCCGCACCGGCGAGACGATGAAGTATCCGCTGAACCCGTCCGAGACGGAGTACGAGATGGTGCTCTTCAGGGACCGCTAGACCGCGCCGCCGGACGACGACGAATCCGGCACCGTACCGCCGTACCGCTGCACGCCGCCGTACGCGATGCGCGCCGCCTTACGCGATGCGCGCCAAGTCGTCCGCCAGCACGGCTCCCAGGAGGGCCTCGCCGCGTGTCCAGCGCTCGACCTCGTCGACGGCGTAGGCACCGAGCCGTTGGACCTCCGTGCCCTGGCAGCCCGCGATGTGCGGGGTGAGCAGGACGTTGCGGAGGCTGTGCAGCCGGTGGCCGCGGGGGAGTGGTTCGGGGTCGGTGACGTCGAGGTAGGCGTCGAGGCGGCCCGCGGCGCATTCGCGGGTGAGCGCCGCGGTGTCGACCAGCCGGCCGCGCGCGGTGTTGATGACGGAGGCGCCGTCGCGCATCAGGGCCAGGCGGCGGGCGTCGAGCAGGTGGTGGGTCTCGGGCAGATCGGGTGCGTGCACGGTCACGATGTCGGAGGTCGCGCACAGCTCGTCGAGGTCCACGAGTTCCGCGCCGAGAGTGGTGGCCTGGGCGGCGGAGACGTACGGGTCGGCGAGCAGGACGCGGAAGTCGGAGGGGGCGGCGAGGAGCCGGGCGATCACGCCGCGGCCGATGCGGGAGGCGCCGATGACGCCGACGACGGCGCCGTCCGCGCCGCGCCGGTCGCGGTAGCCGAGGAGTTGGCCGTCGGTGTACTCGGCGGCGGTGCCGAGCGCGCGGCGGGCGGCGAGGACGACCGTGGCCATGGTGAAGTCCACGACGGGAGCGGCGTTGGCGTCGGCCGCCGACGAGACGGCGATGCCGCGCTGCCAGACCTCGGGCCCGACGTGGCCTTTGACGGTGCCGGCGGCGTGGATGACGGCGCCGAGCCGGGGCGCGAGGGCCAGGACGGCGGAGTCGACGGCGGGCGCGCCCCAGCCGGTGAGCAGTACGTCGGCGTCGGCGAGCGCGGCCCGCGCGGCGGGCGTCGTGGTGTCGGTGACGAGGGCGGGGTGGACGGCCGCGAGGGCGTCGAGCCGGGTGCGCAGGGGGGCCGGAAGTACCAGGTCGAGGATGTCCGGACGCATCGCCAGCACCAGATTCGGACGCTCCGCCATGTCTGCCCCTCACGTGTCCGCAGGTCTGCGTGGGTCTGTGCACGGTGACGTGCTCGTGTTCGTGGTCCTGCTCGTGTTCATGTTCGTCGTCGTGCGTGTGCGGCGCCGTGCGTGCGGGCCGCTGTCCGCGCACCACGGTGTAATCGGTTTCTTTCTCTGGCTATGAGATTAGGGCCGACGCCATCAGAGGTCAACGTCTTGGGCTGCGCGAGGGGTTGACCTGTCGTAGTAACCGGTTTAGGTTCCGTCCCACCTTAAGCGTCGAGGAGGACGCGATGGCGATTGCCGAACAGGACGCCACCAGCCGCGCCGATGCGGTGGGCGCGTCCGAACGACGCGTGAGACGCGCGAAACGCCTGGCCCGTAGGGGCGGGGCGAACCGTGTGAAGCCCGAGCCCGGCTCGCGCCGCAAGCGGCTGCGCCGGGATGCCGCCCTCGTCCTGCTGATGGCGCCCGGCGTGGCGTACTTCCTGCTTTTCCACTACGGCGCGATGGTCGGGAACGTCATCGCGTTCAAGGACTACGTGCCCTTCGACGGGCTCTGGGCCAGCCAGTGGGTGGGCTTCGCGAACTTCCAGCGGATGTTTGGCGACCCGGACTTCTGGGCCGCGGTCGTCAACACCCTGTGGATAGCGCTGCTCCAGCTCGTCTTCTTCTTCCCCGTGCCGATCGCGCTGGCGATGCTGCTGCACAGCCTGACCCGCGACAGCGTGCGGCGGTTCGTGCAGAGCGTGGCGTATCTGCCGCACTTCCTGTCGTGGGTCATCGTGGTGGCCCTCTTCCAGCAGGTGCTCGGCGAGACCGGGCTGCTCAACAGCGTGCTCGGCGACGCCCACCTGCACACCGTGAACATCATCGGCAACCCCGACGCGTTCAAGCCGCTGGTCGTGGCCCAGGTGATCTGGAAGGACTGCGGCTGGGGCACGATCATCTTCCTCGCCGCGCTGTCGCAGGTCGACGAGCAGCAGTACGAGGCCGCGGCGATCGACGGTGCGGGTCCGTGGCGGCGGTTCTGGCACGTCACCCTGCCGTCGCTGCGGCCGATCATCGTTCTTCTGCTGATCATGAGGCTCGGCGACATCCTGTCGGTCGGCTTCGAGCAGATGCTGCTCCAACGGCCCGCGGTCGGGCCGGAGGCGGCCGAGATCATCGACACCTTCGTCTACTACAAGGGCATCATCGGCGGCGACTTCGGCTATGCCGCCGCGGCCGGTCTCTTCAAGGGCGTCGTGGGCGCCGTACTCGTCTTCACCGCCAACAAGGTCGCGCACCGGCTGGGCGAGCAGGGGGTCTACCGATGAGCGCCGTTCAGTCCGCCGGTCGCACGCCTCGTACCGGCCCGCTCCGTTCGGTCCGCCCGCGTCGTTCGAGTCGCCCGGTCCGTCCCGTCCGTCCTTCGTGGATGGAGAAGCCGAAGCCCGTCACCCAGGCGGCCAAGGCGGTGGCCCTGGTCGCCGTCGTCCTGCTGGTCACCGTCCCGTTCCTGATCATCGTGTCGACCAGCTTCGCGTCCAACAAGGACGTGGTCGCCAACGGCGGCTGGGTGCTGTGGCCGGAACACCCCACCCTGCGCGCCTACCGGGAGATCTTCGACGGCAGCATCGTCACCCACGCCCTGTGGGTGAGCGCCGGTGTGACGATCATCGGCACGGCCCTCAGCCTCGCCTGCACGATCGGCCTGGCGTACGCGCTCAGCCGTCCCCAGGTCTTCGGCGGCAAGCCGATCCTGCTGCTGATCCTGTTCACCTTCCTCTTCCCGCCCGGCATGATCCCCGGCTTCCTGCTGGTCAAGGGCCTGAACATGCTCGACAGCTACGAGTCGTTGATCGCGCCCGTCCTGATCAATGTGTTCAACCTCGTCGTACTGCGCGGCTTCTTCCAGTCGATCCCCGAGGAGCTGTACGAGGCGGCCCGGCTGGACGGCGCGGGCGAGTGGCTGATCCTGCGCAGGATCGTCCTCCCGCTGTCCAAGGCGGCCCTCGCGGTCGTCGGGCTCTTCTACGCGGTCTCGTACTGGAACGCCTGGTTCTACGCGTCGATCTACCTCAACTCCGACCACTGGCCGCTCCAACAGGTGCTGCGCACGTATGTCATCGGGGGCGCGCAGCTCGCGGACTCCGGGGCCAGCGAGGCGGGGATGGTCTCGTCGCCCCAGACGATCCAGATGGCGGTGCTGGTGGTGGCGACCGTGCCGATCCTCGTCGTCTACCCCTTCCTCCAGAAGTACTTCACCAAGGGCGTGCTGACCGGCGCCATCAAGAGCTGAGCCGTACGCGGGCCGAGCGGCCGCGTGGCCGCGTGGCCGCGTGGCCGCGGACCGTGCCGCCGTACCCGTATCACCGCACCCGCATCGCACCCGTACCCCTGAAAGGACTGACCGTGAGCACCTCGTCGTTCTCGCGGCGTACGCTGCTGCGCTCGATCGCCGCAAGTGGCGCCGCTCTGGCCGCCCCATCCGTTCTCGCCGCCTGCTCGTCCTCCTCCTCCGGCGGCCACGATGTGAGCAACGCGGGCAAGAAGCTCGCACCCTGGCCGACGTACAAGCCGGTCAGCGGGCCCGCGCCCGATCTGCCGGGGACGGCGGACGGGGTGCAGCCGGGTTATCTGACGTATCCCAAGAACCTGGTCAGCGCGGTCGCCGACAAGCCGGGCAACGGCGAGACGATCAAGGTGATGACGATCTCGTACGGGACGCCGCCGAAGCCCGCGTCGGAGAACAAGTTCTGGGCGGCGGTCAACAAGGCGCTGGGGGTGAACATCGAGTTCACGGTCGTGCCGGACTCCGACTACGACAACAAGATGGCCACCTTGATGGCGGGCAACGACCTGCCGGACGTCATCAACCTCGGCGGCGGTCACGTACTGCCCCGCGAGGCGCAATTCGTGCAGGCCAAGTGCGCGGACCTGAGCGAGTACCTGGCGGGCGACGCGGTCAAGGACTACCCGAATCTGGCGAACATCCCCACCTACGCGTGGGAGGACATGGGCCGGATCAGCGGGCGGATCCTCGGCATCCCGGTGCAGCGGTCCGCGCCCGGCACCACGCTGTGGATCAACAACGACATCTTCAGCGCGGCCGGCATGAAGGACGGCTGGACGTCGGACGACTTCATGGCCGTCGCCAAGGAGGCGACGCACGGCAAGAAGTACGCGCTGGGCGCGGCGCAGCAGACCGGCTTCGGCTTCGCGGTGCACACGATGGCGTTCGGCGCGCCGCAGGAGTGGAAGCTCGACGGCGGGCACTTCGTCGACGCGTACGGCACGGACGAGTACAAGGCGGGCCTGGAGTTCATGCTGAAGCTGCGGCAGGCGGGAACGTACCTGCCGAACGCGCTCAGCACCTCCACCGTCGACTGCAAGACGCTCTTCTACAACGGCACGGTCGCGTCGATGGGTGACGGCTTCGGGGCACTGACCACGAGCATCCCGAGCATCAAGGACGCCTTCGTCCTGGACGGCGCGGTGCCGTACACGCCGTCGGGCGGCGGCAAGCCCGGCATGGAGCGGGCGCGCGGGATCTTCGGCTACACGGTGCTGAAGAAGGCCGCGCCCGAGCGGATCAAGCTGATCCTGCGGGTGCTCGACTACTTGGCGGCGCCGTTCGGCACCAAGGAGTACGAGCTGACGCACTTCGGCATCGAGGGCACGCACTTCACGCGGGACGCGGAGGGCTCGCCGATACCGACGGACCTCGGTCTGGTGGAGAGCACCGTCAATCTTCCGATCAAGTACCTGTCCGACGCGCCGCAGGTGCTCTACCTGCCGGGGCGGCCGGACGACGTCAAGCGTAGCCACGCCTGGCAGGTGAAGATCGCGCCGATGCTCGTACGCAATCCGCGGTTCGGCCTCCAGTCGGAGACTTTCACCCGGTCGGGAGCCACCATCGGGCAGTACCGGCTCGACACGATCGGCGCGATCGTGGCCGGGCGCAAGCCGCTGAGCGCGTGGGACGAGGCGGTGAAGAAGATGCGCGGCGACGGCCTGAACAAGATCGCCGACGAGTACGCGGCGGATTACGCGGCCAACCACTGACGCCCTGTGCCTGCCGCCCGGCCCCGCACTACTACGCTGGGCGGCAGCGCGGGGGGCGCCGGGCGCCGCGTCGAACGATGTGTCGAACGAAGCGTCGGGCGTGGGACCAGGCCCTGCGCTGAGCCAGGCGCCGGGCCGTGGGTCGGTCCTTGCGTCGCGTGTTGGCCGTCGCGGATCCGGAGCCGCGGGCCGCTGAGGAATCGGATGGCGGGGATGGCGGAGACTGCACCAGAGCCGGGGCCGGGTAACGGGCCGGGCGCGGGAAGCCCCATGGGTGCGGGGACCGCGGCGGGTGCGGGCGGCGGGAGTCGGCGTGTCACCATCCGCGATGTCGCCGTCCGGGCGGGTGTCTCGGTCGCCACCGTCTCGCGGGCGCTGGCCGGGAACTACCCGACGTCGGCCGCCGCGCGCGCCAAGGTGCTGCGGGCGGTCAAGGACCTCGACTACGTGATCGACGGCCGGGCGCGGGCGCTGGCCGGGACGGGGCCCAAGACGGTCGCGGTGATCATGATGTCGGTCGACAGCTACTTCTTCGCCGCCGTCGCCCAGGGCGTCGAGCAGGAGGCCGCCGCGCGCGGCCGGCTGTGCATGGTGTGCAGCCACGGCGGTGACGAGGCGCGCGAGCTGGCGCTGGTGCAGATGATGCGTGAGCAGCGCGCCGAGATCGTGATCCTGGTCGGCGGCGCGGTCGAGGACGAGGCGTACCGCGTGCGGCTGACCGAGTACGCGCACGGGCTCGCCGCCGCGGGCTCCCGGCTCGTGCTGTGCGGGCGCCCCGCGCCGAGCCCCGACACCCCGGTCATCGCGGTGGAGTACGACAACGAGGCCGGTGCGTACGCCGCCGTCAGCCACCTGCTGTCCGCCGGGCACCGGCGGATCCTCTACCTGGGCACGATGCCGGGGCACAGCACGGCCGAGCCGCGCGTGCGCGGTTACCAGCGTGCGCTGGCCGACCACGGGCTCGGGCCGGAGCACCAGCGGATCGCGGGTATCGGCCTCGGTCGCACCAATGGCTACAACTCCATGCGGGATCTGCTCGTGCGGTGCGACGGCAACCCCGACTTCACCGCGGTCTTCGCCGGTGACGACCTGGTCGCCGCGGGCGCGATGGCCGCCATGCGCGAGCGCGGGCTCCGCACCCCCGAGGACATCTCGGTGGTCGGCTACAACAACGACGATGTTTCCCAAGACCTCAACCCTCCCCTGACCACCGTCAACATTCCTTCCTACGAGCTCGGCCGCGCCGCCGTCCGCCTGGCCCTCGCCGAAGAGGACGCCGGCCTCCCCGGCTCCGCCCGCGGCACCGCCCAGACCCGCCATCTCCTGGGCACGCACATCGTCCTGCGGGAGTCCGTGCGACGGCTCACGGCGGAGGAGTCAGCGCTTTAGGAGCGCGGTCCTTCGCATTCGCTCCCGCGGTCGGCGGTCCCCGAGTTCTTCTCGGGTGCGGCCCTCCGCGGAGGCGTCCTCATCCCTGGCGGAGCAGTGAACCGAATCCCGCCGCCCGCAGGCGCGAAGCGAATTCCCTCTCGTCCAGCCCGAATTCTTCCGCCGTCCGGCCCAGGTGCCAGTCGTGCGCTGCCAGCCGTTCCAACAGGTGTCCGCGCCGAATCTGCGTCTCGGACAGACGAAAGGTCTTCAGATACGCGAGCCGACCGTCCGCCGCGGTGATGACCTCACCTATGTGGTTCTCCTCGCGGGGCCGAAAGGCCGGTATGAATCGCGACAGCGTGAACCCGCCCGCCCGGTACACCTTCCGCGTCGCGTACTCGGTATTCAGCAGCCCCGCCGCCATCGTCCCGTCGTGGAATTCCGCCCACGCCCGCTGTTCCGCGGCCACCGCCGCTCGCAGATCCGCCGTCGTCCGCACCCGCGTCTCGTCGATCCTCGGCACGAAGTCCGGCACGGCCGCGCTCAACAGGGCGTATTGGTAGATGAGTTCCCCGTACAGGTCCTGGACGAGCGTGGCGTGCAGCGCCCGGTAGTCCTCCGGGTGCGGTACGACGAAGGCCGCGGCGAGGGCGTCGGCCGCGTAGAGCAGCACCCCGCACTGGCCCGGGTGTATCTCGAACACCTTCAGCGCGTCACCGAGCCCGCGCACGGTCACGCCGACGTACGCCTCCTCCACCCGAGGCGACAGGCCCTGCCGCAGCGCCCGCTGCGACCACTCCTCCCACGCGATGGTCGGGCCGCCGAAGTGCAGCGCCAGATAACCGTCGAGCGCGAGGTGCAGCGGCAGGAACCGCAGTCGGTGCTTGGCCTCTCGGCGTGCCATCCGGCGGTGGATGCGCAGCGGCATCGCGGTCACGGGCTCGGCGTCCCGGTCGCCGCGCAACTGTGTCCCGTACGCCGCCGCGGCGCCCGCATGACCGCTGTCCGCGCCCCAGTCGGCGACGAAGCCGTGCGGGATGTACGACGTGTAGGTGGTGCGCGGCGCGACCGTCACCACACCGATGCCGTCCCCGTACAGCTCGGCGTGCAGCCGCAGGCCCGGCAGCGGTTCGGCGCGGACCAGCGGGACGAGGCGGATGCCGCCCCAGACCTGCGAGGGGCGCGTGGTGAGTCCGGCCAGGTCGAGGCGGAGGGTGCCGGTGGCGGTCATCGGGCCTCCTCGGGTGCGGTCATGAACGCGGTGATACGGCTGTCCAGGTGGGCGCGCAGCTCGGGCAGGCCGGTGCGGCCGGTGGCGAACCGCGCCAGGCCGACCAGCGACGGCAGATCCTCGGCGTCGCGGATGCCAGCGGTGGGTACGGTCGGGGCCAGGCGGCGCACGTCGAAGTCGTCCGCGTCGTACACGGGGTTGAGGTGTACGACGGTGACCCGCCCGTCCGGGTCGAGCCGGGTCCGCCATACGCGCAGCACCTCGGCGGCCAGCCCCGGCGGTGCGTTGTCCCAGCCGTCGGAGATGATCAGCAGCCGGTCCGGGCCGGTCTCCAGTGCGTCCAGAATCCGCTCGCCGAGCGGGGTCGCCCCGTGCGGGAACGCCAGCAGCGAATCGCTCCGTCCCGATGTCCACAGGGGTGTGTACGAGTCGGCGAGTGCCTCCAGAAGGTGGTGGGCTGCGAGCGCCACCGCGAGCGGGCGGCGCCGCTTCTGGCCGGAGCCGTAGGAGGAGAAGCTGTCGTCCAGGACTGCCGCGACCCGGCCCCAGCCGCGCTCGCCGCGCGCGGCCCGGCGCGCGGCGGCCCGCAGTGCCGCTGTCAACTCCGCCCGTCGACCGGCTCGTTCGTCCAGGGACAGCCCGAGGACGTACGAGGCAAGCCGGGTCAGCGGCATCCGCGTCAGGTCGGTCCGGACGGCGGTCGCGCCGTGGCGGCGCGCCGAGTCCTGGAAACGGAGCCGCTCGAGCCGGGTCATCCGGGGCGCGATCCGCTCCAGGAAAGCCGCGCGCGCGATGCCGTGCCGGGCCGCGAAGCCCTCCGCGACGGTGAACGGCAGCTCGTAGACCGCCGCCTGCTCGTAGTGCGCGCGGCGCCAGGTCTCCAGCAGCGGCGTCCCGTAGCGCGTGCGGCGGCGCGGGGCGAACAGGAAGTCACCCAACTCGGCTTCTCGTGCGGGCAGGTGGGCGTGCCGCAGCGCCGTCTTCACCCCGGTCCGGTACTTGACGGCGTCGAACGCCGGGTCGGGGCGGGTGGCCAGCCAGTCCCGCATGATGGCGCGGGTGCGGCGGTTGTTGACCTTGGCCCGGCGCAGCGCGGCGAAGAGGGCGTAGACCCGCTGCGGGGGCAGTGCGGTCAGCCGTCGGGCAATCAACCGGCCCTCGGTGCGGCGCTGTTCGGGGGTCGCTTCGGTGGCGCTCTCCAGCAGTCGGCGGATGATCAGGGCGGCGTTGTGGTCGTTGATGTCGAGGGCGAGCGCGGCGGCGTACAGATCGCGGTAGTTGCCCAGCATGTACGCGTGCAGGAAGTCGAGCGAGAGGTGCTGGGTGTCGGCGTCGGAGTGGAATTCGCGTTGGGCGGTGGATGTGGTCGCGGCATTGGCGAACAGGAGGACGTCCTCGGCGGCGATCAGTCCTTCTGGCTGCATGACGTGACTCCTGTTCTCGCGTAGGTGTGTTGGGGCGTCGAGTGCTGGTGTGTTCGAGGTGTTCGGCGTCGACCGGGGAATGAGGGCGCGAGCTGCGAATCATTGCTTCAGAGGCAGGTTCCGGAAGTCGCGACGGAGTCCCGCGGTCGACTCTCGAACGGTAACAGGGTCGGCGGATTCGCTCGCGGAGTTTTCCACAGGGCGACTTTCGGCGAATGAGTTATCCACAGACTGGAAATCAGTTGCCCCACGAGGACGGTGTGGAGCGGATACTGATGATCAGTGACAAGCGGACATTGACAACTCAACAGGGAGCAGAGGAAGCAGGGGCGCGAACCGGCCGGGCGGGCGCCGCGCCCGCGTTCCCGCCGGGGGCCTCTCTCCCGTGCGTTCTCGCCCGCGTGTGCGCACATGCGGGCGGGCGCGTGGGCGCGGGCGTGCGGCCGGGCGCCCGCGCGCGGAATCAGCGGATGCGGACCGCGTCCGGGATCGACGGCGGGAGCGTGTCGGCCGTCTCATCGCCCAGGGCCAGGCGCATGTCGGCGTGCTGCCACAGCGGCGCGTGCCAGCGCGCGAGCGCCTGTTCGGGGGAGCGCAGGACGGCGAGGGTGGGCAGACCGGAGTGGTGACCGGTGCTCAGCAGGTCCGACAGGCCCGGGAGCGGGGCCAGCGCGGCGACGTCGTCCAGGATGAAGGTCAGTGGTGGGTCGAGCCGACCGGCGGATGACGTTGCGGCCATGCGCCGGCCGTGCTCGACCACGCTGGAGACGAGTGCGGTGAGCAGGGGCATCGCACCCAAGTGGGTCCGCGGATCCTCGATGCGCTCACCCACTACGTAAAGTGTGCCCCTTTCCGCGACGAATGACTCCACGTCGAGGCCACCTGAGCGCGGTGGATTGCAGGCGTCGCGGATGTGTACCGCGTTCAGCGGTTCGAGGGTCTGGCGGATCAACGCCTGCGCCGCGTCCCGGCGTTCGGGGTGGGCGTGCAGCACCGATTCCAGTTCGCCGCTCCAGCCGGAGGCGGCCTCGGTGTCGGTACGCAGGATCCGCACCGCCTCACCGGCCGCTGAACCGCTCGCCGCCCAGCGTTGCACCTGGCGGAATGGCCCGCCGTCCAGGGCCGCCGCGTGCAGCCAGCAGCGCAGCAGCGTCACGGCGGTGTCGTGGACGATGGCCTCGTTGGCGCGTGCGGGCCGCAGTGGCGCCAGCAGTGCGCCCGCGCGTATCCCGGCGGTCTCCGGTCGCTCGCAGCCGCCGTGCGGCGCCCACCGCAGCCGCCCGGGCACATCGAGGAGGTGCGCCGGATCGTAGACGTGGACGGGACCGAGCTTGCTGCGGTTGCCGACGGTCTGCTGATAGGTGTCCGGGTCCGCAGTGGTGACCACGGCGGGTCCCGCGGCGGCCAGGACGGCGGGCTGCACGATGCGCTTGGACTTGTCGCCGCGCGGGCTGGCGAACAGGGCATAGGTGCGGGTGACTTCACCGCCGGGCAGTGGGTCGGCGACGGGGTGCGGGATCGGGGCCGCGGCCGCGGTGCCGGTGGCTCCGGCGGCGGTGTGCCCGGTCGCTTCGGTGGCCGTGGCGGGGATCGGCTCGAAGGCCGTGGTCGGCGCGTCCTCGCGCGGGCCTGCCGCGCCCGGCACGGAGCGGAACCAGGCGTCCAGGCCGTCGTCGCCCGCGGCCTTGGACCCGACCGGCTGGCCGCGGCGGCGGCGCGGCGAGGGCAGCGGGGCGCGCTCCACCGGCGCGGGCGCCGCCTCAGGGGCCGGGGCGGGCGGGGCCTGGCGGGGTGCCCTGAGGCGGGCGCGGGTACGGGCCACCGCGTTCAGCACGAAGACGGTCAGGACGAACAGCACCATGAACTGGCTGATGAAGATGCCCCAGAACAGCCCGGAGCCGGGCAGTTGGCCGGGAGGCGAGTCGGGCCAGGCCGCGGCGACGTCGTGCGGTTCCGCGATCAGGTGCCGCATGGCCTGGGGGGTGCGGGTGAAGTGCACCTCGGCGGGCCAGCCGCCGTGCGAGAGGACCCCCGCGATGCCGGTGGCCGTCCACACCAGCAGCGTCACGCCCAGCAGGAAGCCGAGGACGCCGACGATCAGGCCGTCCGGCAGGCCCCCAGAGGACTCGCGTTTCCTCCCGGCCATGTCACCCCACCTCTCATGCCACCGCGTCGTCGGCCAACTGCTTGGCCAGCGCCACCTCGGCGGCGGCGTGTGCCTCGGCACGGGCCTCGGCCTCCGCCTCCGACGCCGCTTCGGCCTCGACCTCCGCTTCGTGCTCCAGGGAGGTCTCGGTCATCGCGCGGTCGGTGAAGACCAGGGGCCGTTCCGCCTCGGTGATCAGGTGCTTGACGACCTGCACGTTGCCGTTGACGTCCCAGACGGCGATGCCGGGGGTGAGCGTCGGGATGATCTCCACCGCCCAGCGTGGCAGGCCGAGCACCCGCCCGGTGGCGCGCGCCTCGTCGGCCTTCTGGGCGTAGATGGTGCGGGTGGAGGCCATCTTCAAGATGGCGGCGGCTTCCTTCGCCGCGGCCCCGTCAACGACGTCCGAGAGGTGGTGGACGACGGCGACGAAGGACAGGCCCAGGCGGCGGCCGAACTTCAGCAGCCGCTGGAAGAGCTGGGCCACGAAGGGCGAGTTGATGATGTGCCAGGCCTCCTCGACCAGGAAGATGCGTTTCTTCCGGTCGGGCCTGATCCAGGTGTGCTCCAGCCACACACCGACGATCGCCATCAGGATCGGCATCGCGATCGAGTTGCGGTCGATGTGGGAGAGGTCGAAGACGATCAGCGGCGCGTCCAGGTCGATGCCGACGGTCGTGGGCCCGTCGAACATGCCCCGCAGGTCACCGTCGACCAGCCGGTCGAGCACCAGGGCCACGTCCAGGCCCCAGGCGCGGACGTCGTCCAGGTCGACGTTCATGGCCTCCGCCGACTCCTCCAGCGGGTGCCGCAGCCGTTCCACGATGTCGGTGAGGATCGGCTGCCGGTCGGTGATCGTCTCGATCACATAGGCGTGCGCGACCTTCAGCGCGAAGCCGGACCGCTCGTCGAGACCGCGGCCCATCGCGACCTCGATGATCGTCCGGAGCAGCGCGAGCTGACCGGTGAGGGTGATCGCCGGGTCCAGGGGGTTGAGCTTGATGCCGCCGTCCAGCGCGGCCATCGGGTCCAGCCGGATGGGAGTTAATCCCAGCGACTTCGCGATGAGGTTCCACTCGCCGACGCCGTCCTCGCCCTGCGCGTCGAGCACCACGACCTGCCGGTCGCGGAAGCGGAGCTGGCGCAGCACGTAGGTCTTCTCCAGCGCCGACTTGCCGTTGCCGGACTCGCCGAGGACCAGCCAGTGCGGGGCGGGCAGTTGCTGGCCGTAGAGCTGGAAGGGGTCGTAGATGTAGCCCTTGCCCGAGTAGACCTCGCGGCCGATGATGACGCCGGAGTCGCCGAGGCCGGGGGCGGCGGTGGGCAGGTACACCGCCTGGGCCTGGCCGGTGGAGGTGCGCACCGGCAGCCGCGTCGACTCGACCCGGCCGAACAGGAAGCTCGTGAAGGCGTCCGTGAGCGCCGCAAGAGGGTCCAGCATGGGCATGGCGGTGGCCTCCTCGTACGGGCGGACTAGCGGCGGATGCCGGTCGCGAACGGCAACGTATTAACGAATGCCCGGTGGTGCTCACGATCGCACCACTCAAGCTTCAAATACGACTTACCGGCGGAAGCGCGAATGGTGCGCTTGTCGCGCGCCAGCGCTTCCGGGGAGCGCGAGGACACCGTGATGTAGCCGACGAGGTTGACGCCGGCGGCGCCGCTCGCCAGGTCCTCGCCGCGCTGGTCGATCCGCCCGTGGTGCGCGACGTCGCGCGGGTCCACGACCCGGTTCATCTTCGCGGCGCGGCTGGCGTCGGCGTCGTCGTTGGTCTTCTCGGTCAGCATCCGCTCGATGGCCACATCGGTGGGTTCGAGGTCCATGGTGACCGCGACCGTACGGATCACATCGGGGGTGTGCACCAGCAGCGGCGCCAGGAAGTTCACGCCGACCGGCGTCATGGGCCACTCCTTGACCCACGCGGTGGAGTGGTTCCAGGGCGCGCGGGTCGATGACTCACGGGTCTTGGCCTGCAAGTACGTCGGCTCGGTCGCGTCCAGCTCGGCCGGCCAGGCGTTGCGGCGGGTCATCGCCTGGATGTGGTCGATGGGGTGGTCCGGGTCGTACATCGAGTGCACCAGCGACGACAGCCTGGCCTGGCCCAGCGGCTGCCTGACACGGATGTCGGCCTCGGCGAGACGGGCGCAGATGTCGTTGAGCTCACGGGCCATCACCGCGGCGAGTCCCGCGTCCTTGTCGACCTTCACGCCGCGGCCCGAGGTGGCGCGTGCCATCGCGTTGCCCTCGGCGGCCAGTTCGCGCGTGAAGTGCATGCACGCCACCAGATACGCGCGGTGCTGCTCGGAGGAGGTCGACACCATGGACTGGAGCTGGTCGTAGGAGTCCTTGAGCCAGTTCTCTGCCGCCGGGTCGCCGCGCTGGGCGACGTCCTTGGCGTGGGCGTCAGGGTCGGCGGGCAGGGTGCGGGCGAGCATCTGAAGCCGGGTCACGAAGCCGTCGCCGTTGGCCACATGCTTCAGCAGGGTGCCGAACCGCTCGACCAGGGCTTCCTGGTCCTCGCTGTCGCGCAGCCCGACGCCGGGTCCCTCGATCTCGATGGCGGCCGTCACCGTACGCCGGTCGACGTGCAGCAGCACCGCGATCTCGTCGGGCCCGAATGGCGCCGCCAGCCAACTGATCCGCCCGATCCCCGGCGGCGGCCCGACCTCGACCTCGCGCCCGTCGAGCCCGATCCCGGCCTCCTCGATCCCCGACCGGTAGGTGGGAGAGACCCGCAGCGTACGGCGGAAGGTGCGGTTGATCTCGAACCAGCGGTAGAACGTGCGCCGCCGGTACGGCATGTACACCGCGGCCAGGGCCAGCATCGGCCAGCCGACCAGGCCGACGATGCGCAGAAGCAGCACCGGGACCAGCAGGCCGCACAGCATGCCGAGGCCCGCTCCGGCCACGATCAGCGCGATCTCGCCGGTCTCCCGGTTCTTGCCCACGATCGCGTTGGGCCGGGCCTTGCCGATCAGATACGTACGGCGCGGCTGGGTGAAGGGCTGGGTCGTCACCGGCGATCACCTCCCTGCGAATTGCCGTTGTTCGATCCTGAGCCCGAGCCTCTGCCGAAGTTCGAGCCGAAGTTTCCGCCCCCGAAGCCGTTGCCACCGGTACGTGAGCCACCGCCGGAGCCGCCGCTCCCGCCGGACGGTCCCGGATTGCCGGTACGGCTGCTGTGCGCGGCCACCCCGCCCGCCACCGGGTTCGACGGCTGCGAGCCGCCGCCCTGCGCCTGCTCCTGCGGGCCGCCGCGCGCGCTGTGCGTGTTGATGCCCTGCCGCACCAGCGCCGCGGGCGACGAGATCACCGCGGCGGCCTGGCTCTGGCCACTGGCCTTGCGGTTGTTCCGCAGATTCACCACGTCGTCGCCGAAGCCGGGCACGAAGCGGTAGATCATCGCGCTCGCGAAGATCGCCAGCAGGATGATCGACAGGCCGGACACCACCGCTGAGAACGCGTCAGGCCCGTCCTTGGACGACGACAGCGCCCCGGCCAGACCCAGCACGATCACGATCACCGGCTTCACCAGGATCACCGCGATCATGATCCCGGCCCAGCGGCGCACGTGGCCCCACATGTTCTTGTCCACCAGACCCGCGTAGACCGCGGTGCCCAGCAGCGCCCCCACGTACAGCAGGGCCGCCCTGATCACCAGTTCGAGCCAGAGCACACCGGCGGCCAGGATCGACACCATCGACACCACGATCAGCATGATCGGGCCGCCGCCGATGTCCTTGCCCTTCGTCAGCGCCCCCGAGAACGACCCGAAGAACACATCCGTGTTCGACGACGTCCCCGACGAGATCACCTCCGTGACCGCGTCCGTCGCCGTCACCACCGTGTACAACACCAGCGGTGTGAACGCCGACGCCAGGACCGTCAGCCACAGAAACCCGACGGCCTCCGTCAGCGCCTCCGTCAACGGCACCCCGCGCACCGCCCGCTTGGCCACCGCCAGCAGCCACAGCACCAGCGTCAGAATCGTCGACGCCGCGAACACCACCGCGTACTGCCGCAGAAACGCCGTGTTCGTGAAGTCGACCTGTGTCGTCTTCGTCACCGCCTGGGACAGCTTGTCGATCGTCCACGCGGCGGCGTCGGCGCAGCCCCGCCCTAGGGACGTGAGCGGGTCGAGCGTGGTGCTGGAGTCGGTCCCGCCCTTGGTGGAGGTGGAGGGCGCGCCGTTCTCGCAGTACGACTTGGCCGGGCCGCGGATGAGCGCGCAGGGGTCTTTGGTCGCCGTACCCGAGCCCGGGGCCGTGGCCCTGGGCGAGGGATCGGCCAGCGTGCGCGTGGCGAGCAGCACCGCGGAGACCTGAACACTGCCCAGAACGGCGGCCAGGGTCAGGACACGACGACTACCGGGCATAGGTGAAGCCTCCGAACCCGTTCACTGCGTTGGTCATGTCCTGGGCCGACGAGGCGGCCTGGTCACGTCCTACCGGAGTGGGGCCGTCCTTCTGCTGGAAGGAGACGATCTTCCAGTCGTTGCCGACCCACTTCATCTCGAACGTATTCGTGTACCAGCTCTCGGCAACCGGGTTGGTGGACCCCTCGCCTGCCAGACCGAACAGCGACGAGAACCAGACGCTCACGGTGGCCGTGTCCCCGCTGATCTTCTCCGCCTTGGCGCCGACCGGGTTAACCCGGGAGATGAACGTCATCCCGGCCGGTGCCGTGCCGTCGGGCTTGAGCCCTATCCGCTGGAGGAAGGCCGCGTCGGAGTAAACCTTGTCGAGATCGCTCTGCACCTTCGCGGCGGCGTCGGCCGCGTACACGGTGTCGACGATCTCGTGGCGGCGGGCGGCGGAGTACATGCCGTCGCCTCCGAGGAAGACGGCGTAGTTCGCCGCCGCCGACTGCGCCCCCTCCCCGCTGTGCGCGAAGCCGGAGGGGATGCCGCCGCTCTTGCCGGTGACCGGCTTCTGGCCGGAGGGGGCGGTAGGGGCGTCCGTGCCGGTCTTGCCACCGCCACCGCCACCGCCGCTGGAGCCGGCGGTGGCGCCGGAACCGGCCGCCGTGCCGTTGTCGGCGGAGCCGGAGGAGGACGGGTGGGAGCCGCGGTTGGCGAAGGCCAGGGCCGCGACGAGGAGGGCGACGATGCTGACGACGGTGACCAGGGCGCGCCGGGGCTGGGGGCGGCGGGCACCGCCTCCGTGGCCGCCGTGGCCCTCCGGCATCCGGGTCCTGGTCGGGGGTCCGTCCTGGCCGAGGCTCATCGTGCCTTCGCCCCCTGGGGCGCCCGCGCCGCGGGCACGCCGGAGCGGCGTGTGGCACGGACGGCACCGCTGCTTGGTTGAGTGGGCATCAGCACGCAGCCTCAGGTGGGAAGGTGGAGCCTGGGACGGGCTCCAGGGACGTCGACGGAGAAGCGGATACGAAGTGGGACGGGCGGCTGTTTCCAGCGGGTCTCGGGTCTCGGGTCTAGACGGCCATCCCGTACACGATGGTGAACAGCGTGCCGAGTGATCCGATGATGAACACGCCGGTCAGCCCGGCGATGATCAATCCCTTGCCCTGCTCCGCGCTGAAGGTGTCGCGCAGCGCGGTCGCGCCGATCCTCTGTTTCGCCGCGCCCCAGATCGCGATGGCCAGGCACAGCAGGATCGCCACCGCCATGACCACTTCGATCATCACGCGTGCTTCATTGCCGAGGGACCCGAAGGGTCCCCAGTCCGGTGCGATGCCACCGATGATGGTGTTGATGTCGCCCTTAGCGGCTGCCACGAACATGTAACTCACCACCCCGCTCGATCAGTTGGCTCCCTCGCCGGGGCGCAAGGGTCCAGGGTCTATCTTGGCCGAGGATGACGCTGTTGCATGTCGACTCAACGACTTTCTCGGCGGATCGTCCGTGTGATCCGGCCCGTAGCCGTCAAAATAGTGCGCGGACCGGTGTTCGATAGGACGTAGACGACTACTCTGTGTATCACGAGCGTCACCGTAGGGCAACGATAGGAACGTACGAGACCGTACGAGTGCGTGTTCGGGAACCGAGAGGAAGGGTCGCCCTGTGGCGCGGAAGATCTGGCTCCCCGTCATTATCGGCTGTGGCCTGTGCTTTTCGTTCCTCGCGCTGCTCGTGGTGGGCACGTACTCGGCCGCGGCCGGGCTCGCGGGCGGTGGCGGCGGCGGGACGGTGACGCTCGCCAAGGGATCGGTTCCGGCCATATATCAGTCGCTCGTCCAGAAGTGGGGCAATCTCTGCCCCGCGCTCAACCCGGCGCTGCTGGCCGCGCAGCTCTACCAGGAGAGCGGATGGAACCCGCGGGCGCAGAGTCCGGCCGCCGCGCAGGGCATCGCGCAGTTCATTCCGGGCACCTGGGCCACCCACGGCATCGACGCCAACGGTGACGGCAAGGCGGACGTCTGGGACCCGGAGGACGCGATCCCGTCGGCCGCCTCGTACGACTGCGAGTTGGCGTCGTACGTGAAGAACGTGCCGGGCGACCGGACGGCGAACATGCTGGCGTCGTACAACGCGGGCGCGTACGCGGTGATAACGGCGGGCGGTGTCCCGCCGTACGCGGAGACCCAGAACTACGTGAAGATCATCACCAGCCTGTCGAAGAGCTTCGCCGCGCCGGTCGGCCGGGTCGCGCCGTCGCAGCAGGCGGCCGGGGCGATCTACTACGCGCAGCAGCGGCTCGGTACCGACTATCTGTGGGGCGGTGAGGGTACGGCGGCGCAGGGCGGGCGGTTCGACTGCTCCGGGCTGACGCAGGCCGCGTACCACTCGGTGGGGATCGAACTGCCGCGCGTGGCCAACGACCAGTGGAACGCCGGGGCACACCCGTCGCGGGCCGAACTCCTCCCCGGCGACCTCGTCTTCTTCGCCACCGACCTGACCGACCCGCGCACCATCCACCACGTCGGGATCTACGTCGGCGGCGGCTACATGATCGACGCGCCGCACACCGGGGCCAAGATCCGCTTCGACCCGATCGGCTCGGCGGACTACATCGGGGCGACCCGCGTCACGCGCGACGGTGCGGCGGCGCTGCCGACGGCTCTGTAAGTCCCCGCCGCCCGACGCGGCTTTCGTGTCAGCTCTGCGTAAGGCTCTGGCCTGTGCGCCGGGCCGCAAATGGGCCAGATCGTCCTCTCCGGTCACCCTTGGATAACGGCATGGTGATCTTCTGGCGAAGACCGGAACGCTACGTAGCGTGTCGGTCGTTGTACGGGGGAGAATGGCGCGGGACGCAAGCGACGGGGGTTGCAGACGAGCCGAGCCGTACAGGCACAGTCAGTGAGTTGCTAGGTAAGGGGCACCACCCATGGCAGCGGTCGCCAATGACAGCGTGAACCCCGACATCAGCCTGCTCCGCGACATCAACGACCTGGCCAAGCACGCCCCGCGCGGTGTCGACCGGGCCGTGGAGTTCATCGGCGAGTACGGGCTGATCGGCCTCACCGTACTCCTGGCCGCCCTGTGCTGGTGGCGCGTCGCCCGCCGCGCCCCGGTCCCGGACGCCCCGGCCGCCGTCGCCGGTGTGCTGTGGTCCGGCCTCGCCGCCGGCATCGCCCTGCTGCTCAACATCCCGATCCGCGCCCTGGTCCAGCGGCCAAGACCCTTCGTGGACCACGACGGCATCGACGTCCTGGTCCACGGCAAGACCGACTACTCCTTCGTGAGCGACCACGCCACGCTGACCGCCGCCATGGCCGTCGCCCTCTTCATGGTCAGCCGCAAGGTCGGCACCGTCGCCATACTGCTCGCCCTCGGCGAGGGCTTCTGCCGCGTCTACATGGGTGTCCATTACCCCACGGACGTCATCGGCGGCTTCGCCCTCGGCGCCGCCACGGCCCTCCTCCTCGCTCCCCTCGCCCTGGCCCTCCTCACCTCACTCACCACCGCGGTCTCCCACTCCCGCGCGGCCTCCCTCATCCATTCCCGCCACCGCCTCGCCACCACCCCCGCACCCCCGCGCCGCGGCCAGCACTACCCCCACCAAAGCGCCCACGACAAGGACCTCGCCGCCTGACGCTCCCTCACGCGGCTATGGCACGTCGTCACATGTCGTCGGGGTGAGGAGCGGCCGGGGAGCCGTCGTCGGTCATGCACACCGAGACGGACTGCCCCGTCCGGTGTGAAGAACGCCACAGCTCCGCCTGGACGAGACCGCTCGGCAGCCGGGTGAAGACCCGGGGAAGACCGGCGTCGACCTTGAAGCGCTTGGCCGTCTCGGTCACCTGTGCGCGCTGGCCGTCGGTGAGATCGGCCTCGGTGATGACACGCGAGGCGCCGTTGACGGCGTTCACCAGGAGCTTGGCCTGGCTCGTGGCCTTCGCGTTCAGCCGTATCCACGAACCGTCGGTGAACGTGAGACGCAGATCGGGATGGGCGCCCGAGTACGACATGACCTCGGCGTGCGTGATCGTGGAACGCGGCGTCGACCAGAGGACTTCGGCCTCGTCCGGGCTCTTCGGCCCGTAACCGACGACGTACACGCTCCGGTCGGTGACCGCGAGGTCCGTGGCGAGGAGGGCCACGCCCGCGCGGCGCGGCACCCGGCCGGGGTCCAGCTCCCATGGCACGTTCCGTGCGAGCGCGCCACGCTCGGCCCACATGACGGGGAAGTCCTCGACCTCGTTCTCCGGGTCCTGCGATTCGCGCGGCCCCCGCGGCTCGCGCCCACCGCCCACCCCTGACGGCCCGCCCAGATTGACGATCGCTCCGACCACCGCGGGAACCCACCGCAGCATTCCGTTCACCGCGCGCTGCTCGCGCTGCTCCGAGGCGTCGAGCACCGCGAACTCCGGCCGCGCCGGCCAGGCCTCGTCGGCCTGCAACTCCGCTTCGATGTCGCGCCTGTCCGTGCCGCGAAACGACCGTCGCCCCTCCACGAGGCGGGACACACCCGTCGCGAATTCGATCGGCCATCGGATCTGGAGCACCTCACCGGGCGCCGGCTGCCATGTCATTCCCTGTGCCCAACCTCAGTGATCGCTCGCGGACTGATGAAAGCGGTCCCCCAGGTGTACAGCCTCGCCGATGTGCTGCGGTATGGACCACACCTTCGGCGCGAGCTTGAGCCCGGCGTCGATGTTGCGGCCGAGGCCCGTCAACGGATCGACGGCGAGTCGGCTCTCCTTGGCGATGAGGTTCCATCCCTTGGTACCGATGAGCTGGCCCTTGGCGATGTTGTTCTCCGCCACCATGGCCAGGCGCCCCTTCATCCCGGTCGCGCTGATCCCCTCCACGCTCTTCTTCCCCCACAGGGCGATGTTCTTGAACTTGACGCCCCCGGAGACGACTTCGTCCGCCTTCCCCACCCAGTTGATCCCCTCCGTGGCGCCCTTCGTGATCGCCGAACCCACCTTGTAGGCCCTGCCGAGCTGAACTGCCCGTTCCGCGGCTGTCACCCCCTTCACGGCCGTCGACGCGCCCTTGGTGAACGCGGTGAGTCCCGGAACGGAGCCGAGCGCGTCGAAGCCGACACTCAGCCAACTCACGTCCGCGCCCGCCAATTTGGCGATCAAGTGTGTGGCCAGCGCCAAGGCGCTCGTGGCCACCGCCAGCCCGGCGAAGATCGCGCCGATGGGCTCGAAGGGCAGCGTCAGGATCGCCAGCATTCCGAGGATGCCGCTGAGGTCGCTGAGCAGGTCGCCGATGAGTTTGATGAGATCGGCGTGGTCCTTGACCCACTGGACGGTGTCGTTCCAGGCGTCCTCGACGCCGTGGGCCAGGCGGCTGAACAGGCCCGGTTTGTCTGGGGCGATGTCGCCGGCCTTGTCGAGGTCGTGGCTGATGGATGTGGCGGCGTTGGTGAAGCGATTGTGGAGTTCTTCGGCGCGGTGGCGTACGCCGTCGAGGGCGTTGGTGGCGTCGGTGACGGCTTGTTGGGCTTTGGCGTCCTTGCCGAGTTGGGCGGGGGTGACGAAGGCGGGCCGGTCGCCTGGGGGGTGGGGCGGGTCGGCGGCGGACTTCGCGTGGTCGAGGGAGCCCTGTTTGGTAGCGGCTTCCTTTTCGAGGGCGTCGGCCTCGGCCTGGAAACCGTGGAGTTGGTCGGCCCAGCGGGACAGGGCGCTGGAGGCACGGCCGAACGAATCGTGCGCCTTCTTGATCAGGGGCGCGACGTCGCTGTCGATGTGGGAGACGAAGGCCGTGGCGGCCTCGCCCTTCCAGTAGCCGCAGTCGAGCCGGTCCAGCTCGGTGACGGTCGCCGTCAACTCTCCGTGCAGGTCGCCCAGTTGGCGCGCCAGGGCGCGCGTCCTGTCCACGTCCCCCGGCGTCGGGTCGAACCCGAGCAGCGGGAACTTCCCCGCCCGCGCGTCCCCCATCGAACCCACCCTCCCCGCCCCGCCCGAAGCTCTGGTGTTCGAGTGATCGACGCTATACGTACGGTGATCGACGTGACAAGTGGGGCCCCTGGGGTGGGCGCGATTCCGGGAGTGAAGGGTGTGTGAAGTGTGCTGCGAACCGGTACCGATCACGGGAGGGCCCTACAGCCCCACGACGCGCGCCGGTAATGTCAAGGGCTACGCGCAACTGACTCGGTAACTGGACGACTCACGGGGGATCTCATCGTGACCCGCTCATCCCTGCCCATCGCCGTCGCCCTCGCAGCGTCGGCGGGCCTGCTGCTGACCGCTTGCGGTGGGGGTGGGTCGGACAGCTCGGACAAGATTCAGCCGTCGGGGACGGTGACGACGGCGGCGCCTACGGCGACGACGGCTTCGCCTACGCAGGCGGCGAACGCGCCGACGTTCGACCTTCCGTCGGACGCCAAGGCGGAGTTCACCGGGTTCGACGCCTCCGACGGTGCCAAGAAGGACGTTCTGCGGGACGTGAAGAACGCGATCTTGACCATTCAGGAAGCCGAGGCGCTGGGCAAGGGGAACACTCCCAACATCAAGCGGTACTTTATGCCGATTCAGGCGGCGACGCTTTCGGACATGGCGATCGCCTATAGAAAGTCGGGATACACGATCACCGGAACGGTGAAGGACTACCGACCGACAGTGAAGTTTGACGCCAGTGATCGGGCTCAAGTCACGTATTGCGAGGATCAGAGCCACGCGTACGACAAGCTCATCTCGACTGGCGAAGTGCAGCGGTCCACGCCTTCGGTGAAGGACTACAGTCTTTGGCGCATGGGCCTGGTCAAGAACGAGGCCGGGGACTGGCGGGTGGCCGACTACTCGCAGCAGAAGGGGGTGTCGAAGTGCGCAGGTTCCTGACGCGACGCACCAATGCACTTTCGGTGTCGGCGCTGAGTCTCGTGATGGTATTTCTGACATCGCCCCAGGCGCAGGCGGACCGAGAGCATGCGAATGGTCCGGCACCCGTCGTCACGCCGAAAAGCAATGACGGCGTGCTCTCTTCACGAGTGAGTCTGGGAGGTACAGGTTACACCGGGGGCAATGGAACGCAGCCGATCACGTCATCGAACGCCAACTGGTCCCCGCCCGACTGCTGGTATGAGGCGTTCACCCCGGACGAGTTCGAAGCTGTACTCGATGAGCGCTATTACGCGGCGGGCAACAGGAATGCAGGCTCGGTCTACAACTACTTGTACGGTGTCCGGTCGGATATGACGGCCATCAAGTACCACAGGGGCGACGACGGCAGTTGGTGGTTGCTCGTATACAACCGCGACCTTCCGGAGAACACCGCAGGATCGTGCACTCTCAGCGACGGATGGAAATGGGTGGACGCTGGGAATCCACCTCCCCCTGGCGCGATCACAGCGGAGCAACTTTCACAAGTGGCCTACGCGGCGACGAAGTTGCCCGCACGAAAGGTGACACTGAGCCCCGGTGCAAACAACCAGAAGGTCAATCTGGCTACGTACGTGAAATTCGCTGATGCCCTTCCGCAGGTGTATGTAACCGCACAGGTGCCCCATCCGCCTGTGGCGGCGACCGTGGTTGCCCAGCCCTACGCGTTGCACGTAGAGGCGGGAACGTCATACGCGAGTCCGCAGTCGTGTGACTACGTGTTCAAGCGCGTCGGGAATCAGTACAACATCGACACCGAGGGCTCCGGCTGCAATATCACCTACCGCAAGGCGACAGCGGCTGGCGGGGCCTACACCCTGCGAGCTCAGATCACTTGGAAGGTGCACTGGACGGCGACTGCGGATCAGAACGGTCCGGTGGCCGGGCCGATGGACGACGGCTATACGACGTCCGAGCAGGACGTCACCGTGCAGGAGATTCAGGCTGTCAACCGCTGAATCGCGGTGGGTCGCTTCACCTTTGCTCGGGTTTCCCCCGGGGGGGCTAGAGGGCCTGGGGGAAGGTGAAGAGGCGGTGGGGGTCGAGGTGGGATTTGAGGGCGGTGAGGCGGGGGGCGTTGGGGCCGTAGTAGGCGGTGCGCCAGGTGGGGAGGGTGGGGTCGGCGTAGTTCTGGTACGCGGCGCCCGAGGCGTAGGGGGACATGGCCTTGTGGGTGGTGTCGAGCCAGCCGGTGGTGGAGAGGGCGTCCGAGGCCAGGTATTGGGTGAGGACGCGTGAGGTGCGGTGGCAGAAGGCGGTGTCCGTGGGGGACGGGCGGTTGACCGCGCCGCCGAGGGCGGTGAGGGCGATGCTGCCGGCGCCGTCGCCGGACTGGGCGGAGAGCCGCTCGACGGCCGAGAGCAGCGTGGAGATGCCCGCGTCCGGCAGGTCCTTGTCGTAGAAGTCGGAGCGCGCGGTGTAGGTCTCGCGGTGCAGGTGCCCGGCGGGGGTCAGACGGCACTGGGCGGCGGACAGACCGGCGCAGCCCGCGTACGAGAAGGTCGCGTCGAGGTAGCTGTGCGGGCGCAGCGAGACGGTGCTGGCGTCGGCGCCGATGCCGGCGGCGAGCCGGTCGGTGGCGGCGGCGAGGTCGTCGCGGGAGCCGGTGGAGAGCATCGGGACGGCCACGGTGGGGGAGCCGCCGGCGTCGCAGTCGAGGTGCAGGGCGGACCAGATGTGGTCCGGCTGGTCGGGGCCCCAGCGCTGCCAGGCGCGGATCACGGCGGCGGCCCGGCTCCACGGCCAGGTGAGGTAGCCGGTGACGACGCCGTCGGGCATCGGGTGGGTGGCGAAGCGCAGTGACGTGACGACGCCGAACTGGCCGTTGCCCGCGCCGCGCAGCGCCCAGAACAGCTCGGGCTGGGAGTCGGCGGAGCAGTCGAGGACGCGGCCGTCGGCGGTCACGATGGTGGCGCCGACGAGGCTGTCGCAGGTCAGGCCCATGGAGCGGCTCATGACGCCGTGGCCGCCGCCGAGCGCGAGTCCTGAGACGCCGACGGTCGGGCAGGACCCGGCCGGGATCGTCCGGCCCCGCTTGCCGAGGGCGGAGTAGACGTCGATGAGCTTGGCGCCCGCGCCGACCGTGGCGGTGGTGCCGTCGAGGCGGATCGAGTTGAGCCGGGAGACGTCGATGACCAGGCGGCCGTCGCCGCTCGACCAGCCCGCGTAGGAGTGGCCGCCGCTGCGGATGGCCAGCGGGGTGGCGGTGCGGCGGGCGAAGTCCAGGCAGGCGCGGATGTCGGAGGTGCCGGTGACATACGCGATGCCCGCCGGACGCAGGCCGTCGAAGCGGGTGTTGTACAGGATCCGGTCGGCGGCGTACGCGCTGTCGTCCGGGCGTACGAGGCCGCCGTCCAGGGACGTGGCGAGGGCCGGCCAGTCGGGCTTGACGGGGGGCGCGGTGGTGGCCGCGGTCGGCGTGGCGGAACCGTCGGAGGACGACGAGGGCGCGGACGTACCGCCCTTGGCGTCGTCGCCGCTGTCGGGTCCGCAGCCGGTCAGCCAGGCGGCGGCCAGTACGGCCCCGCCCGCCTTGAGCGCGGTCCTGCGCTCGACCCGGTCGCCCTTGTCCATACGGTCACCCCGGTCACTTCGGTCCTCCGGGTCCGTCAGGACCGCAGGCTCCACACGACTCACTTGCCCCACCGCCTTCGCCTATCCGTAGACGTGCGAATCATGAGCCCGGTTGCGGAGCGCGAGGCGCGGGGCGAGAAGACTACAGCGGGGCGGGAACAGTACGGCGGGGTGAGCGCAGTACGGCCGGGTGAGCGCAGTACAGCCGGGCGCGACCGGCGCGACCGGCGCGAAGAGCGGGAACGCGGCGCGCGTCAGCCGGAGATGTGCTCCTCCGCATCGCGTCTCGCGCGGTCCCTGGCCCGCCGGGCCGGACCCTTCCAGCCACACGAGCAGCGGGCGACGGCGAAGGAGCCGCGCTCGACGATCGACGTCCGGTGGCCACCGTCCGGAGCGTCGGCCGGAGTTCCCGACGGAGTTCCGGCTGAAGCTGTGACGGAGGCCCTGGCGGAATCCTGCTCGGCACGCAAGTTGAGCACGAGACCACCGTAGCGGGCGTGACGGCGCACTTCCGACAGTCGTTAGACGCCATAAGGCCCCGGCCGGTCGAGGCCGGTCCAGGAATGCTCCAGGAATGGCTCAGGGATGGTGGCGGCGATGGCCCCGGGGGTAGCGACGGTACGGCGCGCGACGGCAGTACGGCGGCGCCGAGGACGTACGAAGGCCGCCATGGCCGCGGCGCTCGGCTGCGCCTGCGGGGCCGCCCTGCTCACCGGCTGCGTCGGGCAGGGCGCGGCGGCCGAGAGCGGCAAAGACGCCAAGGGGCACGACCCGGCGCAGGCGGTGCGCGGCGCCGCGGACGTCCTCGTACGGGCGGGCAGCTCGCACGTGGACACCTCGATGCGGATGGCCAGTGGCGGCACCTGGCTGACCATCACCGGCACCGGCGGATTCGACTACGTGAAGCGGCAGGGCGAACTGCGGCTGCTGCTGCCCAGGGACGCGGCGGGCGCCGAGGAGCACAAGCCGATCATCGAACTGCTCACGCCGGGCGCCCTCTATATGAAGGACCGCGGCGAGGGCGTGCCCGAGGGGAAGTGGGTACGCGTCGACACCGACCGGCTGCCGGACGGCAATCTGGTGACCGGCGGCGCCACCGAGCCGCTGGCCGCCGCCGAACTGCTGCGCGGCGCCCAGGACGTCGAGCTGGTCGGCGTCGAGACCCTGCGCGGTACGAAGGTGTGGCACTACCGGGGGACCGCCGACATCGGGCGCGCGGCGAAGGCCGCCGCGCCCGGCGTACGCGGGCCCTTGCAGGCGGCGGCCAAGGGATTCACGGTCACCCGGGTGCCCTTCGACGCGTGGCTGGACGAGGCGGGGCGGCTGCGCCAGGTGAGCCAGCGGTTCACCTTCAGCTCGGACGACCAGAAGGACAAGAAGATCGACAAGAAGGACGACAAGCAGGCCGGCCAGAACGACAAGCAGACCGGCGAGAACGCCAAGGGCGGCCCCGACACCCCCCGTACGACGACCGGTGTTAGCGGCCGTACGACGACCGCCGCCGCGCCCGACGTCACCGTGGTCTCTACCACTCGCTTCGACGATTTCGGCCGCGCCGTCCCCGTCACCATGCCCCGAGCTGCCGACATCTGGACGGGCAAGATCGTTTCTTCCCAGCAGGGGTAAGGGGTCTTCGCGGTAACGGCCCTCACCGGAAAGGGCGTTGTCGAAATGGTCCATCCGTGCCATGCGCGGACCGGGTGCCGGTCCCTACCCTGGCTTGAGGCAGTGGCAGACAGCCAAGAGCCAGGCACTCGTGGACGAGGAGGTGGTGCGCGTATGGCGCCGTCGCCCGGAATGCTGGTCGTCCAGGACGATCCGGTGGCCCTCGCGGAGATCGAACTCTGCGGTGAGCTGATGATCGCCGCGTCCACCGCCGACGAGGAGCGGCTGAGCTTCGCCCGGATCGACGAGGTGCTGGGGGTCGCGTGCGACCGAGAGTCGATGCCCGCGCTCCTGGTGCGCGCCCCGCTCTCCGACCGCGCAACCGGCTGACACCGGGGCGCGCCGCCCGTACGCCCCCCGGAACGACCGGGAAAGCCGCTCCCGGAACCCCTGGAACCCCCTGGAACCCCCGAACCCCCCGGAAGAGCCGCCCCCGCCTACGTCCGCAGCAGCCGCGCTATGGCCGCCGTCGCCTCCGCCACCTTCTCGTCGATCTCCGGCCCGCCGCCGACCGCCGCCGCGGCCACGCAGTGCCGCAGGTGCTCCTCCAGGAGCTGGAGGGCGAAGGACTGGAGGCCCTTCGTGCTCGCCGACACCTGGGTGAGGATGTCGATGCAGTAGACGTCCTCCTCGACCATCCGCTGCAAGCCGCGGATCTGCCCCTCGATCCGGCGCAGCCGCTTGAGGTGGGACTCCTTGTCATGGCTGTATCCATGCGGCCCCTGGGGGCGCGAAGATGGGCCGGAACCCGTGTCCGCCCCCGCGTCCCGAGGTGACTGTTCCGGCGTGATCTCCGCCTCAACCCCGGCCGGTTCCCTGGCCTCCGTCGTCATCGTCAACCCCGCCCTTCCTGTCCCGTTATACCCCTGCCGGGTATATCGTACCGAATCGACACCTTGTGCGACGCATCCCCGGTGAGGGGGACACTTCTGGATGGGCGACACTGGGTGACGCCCATTAGCCGTGGCCGGATGATGCGCCTAGCATCAACGAGACCGAATCCGATGCACACCGAGGACCTCACGTGCGCTTTCGTCTGACCCCCAGGGAGACGAGCTTCTACGACATGTTCGCCGCGTCCGCGGACAACATCGTCACCGGTTCGAAGCTCCTCATGGAACTGCTCGGGGCCGATTCGGCTACCCGGACCGAGATCGCCGAGAGAATGCGGGCGGCGGAGCACGCGGGGGACGACGCGACCCACGCGATCTTCCACCAGCTCAACTCCTCCTTCATCACCCCCTTCGACCGCGAGGACATCTACACCCTCGCCGGGTCGCTCGACGACATCATGGACTACATGGAGGAGGCCGTTGACCTGGTCGTCCTCTACAAGGTCGAGGAGCTGCCGAAGGGCGTCGAGCAGCAGGTCGAGGTGCTGGCACGGGCGGCCGAGCTGACCGCGGGAGCCATGCCGAACCTGCGCACCATGTCCAACCTCACCGAGTACTGGATCGAGGTCAACCGGCTGGAGAACCAGGCCGACCAGATCCACCGCAAGCTGCTCGCGCACCTGTTCAACGGCAAGTACGACGCCATAGAGGTGCTCAAGCTCAAGCAGATCGTGGACGTACTGGAAGAGGCCGCGGACGCTTTCGAGCACGTGGCGAACACGGTGGAGACCATCGCGGTCAAGGAGTCCTGACCTACGTGGACACCTTCGCTCTGGTCGCGACCATCGGGGTCGCGCTCTTCTTCACGTACACCAACGGGTTCCACGACTCGGCGAACGCCATCGCCACCTCGGTGTCGACCCGCGCGCTGACCCCCAAGGCCGCGCTGGCCATGGCCGCCGTGATGAACCTCGCGGGCGCGTTCCTGGGCAGCGGCGTCGCCAAGACCGTCAGCAAGGGGCTGATCGAGACCCCCACCGGCCGCAACGGCATGGGCATCCTCTTCGCCGCGCTCGCCGGTGCGATCATCTGGAATCTGGTCACCTGGTACTTCGGTCTGCCGTCGAGTTCCAGCCACGCGCTGTTCGGCGGTCTGGTCGGCGCCGCGCTGGCCGGCGGCGTCACCGTGCACTGGTCGGGCGTGGTCGACAAGGTCATCGTCCCGATGTTCGTCTCGCCCGTGGTCGGCCTGGTCGTCGGCTATCTCGTGATGCTGGCGATCCTCTGGTTCTTCCGCCGCGCCAATCCGCACAAGGCCAAGCGCGGCTTCCGTATCGCGCAGACCGTCTCCGCGGCGGCGATGGCGCTCGGCCACGGTCTCCAGGACGCGCAGAAGACGATGGGCGTGGTCGTCCTCGCCCTGGTCATCCACGACCCGAGCAACGGGTACGGCATCCCGATCTGGGTCAAGTTCGTGTGCGCCGCGATGATGTCGCTCGGTACGTACGCGGGCGGCTGGCGGATCATGCGGACGCTGGGGCGTCGCATCATCGACCTCGACCCGCCGCAGGGCTTCGCCGCCGAGACGACGTCCGCGGGCATCCTCTACGCGACCTCGTACATCTTCCAGGCGCCGGTCTCCACGACCCACGTCATCACCTCCGCGATCATGGGCGTCGGTGCGACCAAGCGGGTCAAGGCGGTGCGCTGGGGGGTGGCCAAGAACATCGTGGCCGGATGGTTCATCACGATGCCCGCCGCCGGTCTCGTGGCCGCCATCGGCTTCTACCTGGTGCGGCTGATCTTCGGCTGACCCGTCGCGCGACCCCGGCTGCTCTCCGGCTCACCCGTCGCGCGACCCCGGCTGGTCTCCGGCTGACCCGTCGCGCGCATCAAGGCGACGCCCCCTGACATGGGTTCGGCCCCGCTTCCCGTCACCGGGAAGCGGGGCCTGCGCCTTGCGGTGGCACCGCCATGCAGCACCGCGCGGCGGTCCTGTCACCCGAAGCGGCCCGAGATGTAGTCCTCGGTGGCCTGGACCGACGGGTTGGAGAAGATGCGCTCGGTGTCGTCGATCTCTATGAGCTTGCCGGGCTGGCCGACCGCGGCCAGGTTGAAGAACGCGGTGCGGTCGGAGACACGGGCGGCCTGCTGCATGTTGTGCGTGACGATCACGATCGTGAAGCGGGTCTTCAGCTCACCGATCAGGTCCTCGATGGCCAGGGTGGAGATCGGGTCGAGCGCCGAGCACGGCTCGTCCATCAGCAGCACCTGCGGCTCGACCGCGATGGCGCGGGCGATGCACAGCCGCTGCTGCTGGCCGCCGGACAGGCCGGAACCGGGCTTGTTGAGCCGGTCCTTGACCTCGTTCCAGAGGTTGGCGCCCTTGAGGGACTTCTCGACGATGGTGTCCAGCTCGCCCTTCTTGCGGACACCGTTGAGCTTGAGGCCGGCCGCCACGTTGTCGTAGATCGACATGGTGGGGAACGGGTTCGGCCGCTGGAAGACCATGCCGACCGTGCGGCGTACGGTCACCGGGTCGACGCCCGTCCCGTACAGGTTCTCGTCGTCCAGCAGCACCTTGCCCTCGACGCGGCCGCCGGGGGTGACCTCGTGCATGCGGTTCAGGGTGCGCAGGAAGGTGGACTTGCCGCAGCCGGACGGGCCGATGAAGGCGGTCACGGTGCGGGGCTCCACGGTCATCGAGATGTCCTCGATGGCCTTGAAGGCGCTGTAGTACGCGGTGAGGCCGCTGACGTCGATTCGCTTGGCCATGGGGATCACTTCTCTTCTCAAGGTCGTCTGATGTCGGCCGCGTCAGCGACCTGCCACGCGGCGGAGCCGCTCATCGATGCTTCGGGGCCTTCCAGCGGGCGATGCCGCGGGCCACCAGGTTGAGGATCATCACGAAGGCGATGAGCACCAGAGCCGCGGCCCACGCGCGGTCGTAGCTCGGCTCGTTGCCGTTGCCGTACTGCTGGTAGATGAAGAACGGCAGCGACGACTGCGGGTCCTTGAAGGGGTCCGTGTTGATCAGGTTGCTGCCGAACACCAGCAGGGCGATCGGCGCGCTCTCGCCCGCGATGCGGGCGATGGCGAGCATGACGCCGGTGGTGATGCCGCCGATCGCGGTGGGGATGACGACCTTGACGATGGTGCGCCACTTCGGGACGCCCAGGGCGAGGGAGGCCTCGCGCAGCTCGTTCGGGATGAGCTTGAGCATTTCCTCGGTGGAGCGGACGACGATCGGCATCATCAGGATGGCCAGGGCCAGCGAGCCGGCGAAACCGGTCGCGGGGGCCTTGCCGATCAGCACGAACCACATCGAGAGGATGAACAGACCGGCCACGATCGACGGGATGCCGGTCATGACGTCGACGAAGAAGGTGACCCACTTCGCGAGCGCGCCCTTGCCGTACTCGACCAGGTAGATCGCGGTGAGTATGCCCAGCGGCGCGGCGATGACCGCGGCGATGCCGACCTGCTCCAGGGTGCCGATGATGGCGTGGTAGACGCCGCCGCCGGGCTGGATGGTCAGCACGTTGTTCATCGAGTGCGTCAGGAAGTTGACGTCGAGGACCTTGACGCCCTTGCTGATCGTCGTCTCGACCAGCGAGTAGAGCGGGATGACGGCCAGGATGAAGCTGGACCAGACGAGGCTGGTGGCCACCCGGTCCTTGGCCTGGCGGCGCCCCTCGACCTGCGCGGTGATGACGTACGAACCGGCGACGAAGAGGAGCAGCGCGATCAGGCCCCACTGGATCTTGCTGTCGAGCCCGAAGCCCGCGCCGATCGCTCCGGCGACGACGACGGCTCCGGCCGCGATGGCCAGCGGAGCCCACTTGGGGAGCTGACGGGAGGCCAGCGGCGGCGTGGCGGGAGCCTCCGCCGGGGCCGGCGGCTTGTCGTCCACGATCAGGTCGCTCATGCGTTGGCCCCCGAGTACTCCTTGCGGCGGGCGATGATCAGTCGGGCCGCGCCGTTGACCAGCAGGGTGATGAAGAAGAGCACCAGGCCGGAGGCGATCAGCGCGTCGCGGCCGAACTCGTCGGCCTCACCGAACTTGGCGACGATGTTCTGCGAGAAGGTGCCGCCGAGCGGGTCCAGGATGTGCGCGGACAGTTGCGGCGAGGCGGACAGCACGGTGGCCACCGCCATGGTCTCGCCGAGCGCGCGGCCCAGGCCCAGCATCGAGGCGCTGATGATGCCGGAGCGCGCGAAGGGCAGCACCGACAGGCGGATGACTTCCCAGCGGGTCGCGCCGAGCGCGAGCGCCGCCTCCTCGTGCATCTTGGGCACCTGGCGGATCACCTCGCGGCTGACGTTGGTGATGATCGGCAGGATCATGATCGCCAGCAGGATGCCGACGGTGAACAGCGACCGGGCGGCCGAGTTCGGGTCCTGCTTCTCGAAGATGACGGTCCAGCCGAAGTACTTGTCCAGCCAGAGGTTGAGGCCCTTGAGGTGCGGCACCAGGAAGAGCGCGCCCCACAGGCCGTAGATGATGCTGGGCACCGCGGCGAGCAGGTCGATCACGTAGGCGATCGGACCGCCCAGGCGGCGCGGTGCGTAGTGCGTGACGAACAGGGCGATGCCGACGGCGATCGGGACCGCGATGACCATCGCGATGACCGAGCTGACGACCGTGCCGTAGGCCAGTACGGCGATGCCGAACACCGGCGGGTTGAGGCTGGCGTTCCACTCGAAGGTGGTCAGGAAGTTGCCGTGGTCCTTGGAGATCGCGCTCACCGAGCGGACCGTCAGGAAGACGGCGATGGCCGCCATCACGACGAGGAGGAAGATGCCGGACCCGCGGGAGAGTCCCGCGAAGATCCGGTCGCCGGGCCGGGTGACGGTCTTCGTCTCCACCGGTGGCGCGGTAGGGGGAGGGGCGGTGGTGGTCATAGGAATTTCTCCGGTCTGGGTGGGGGACGTTCGGTCCCCCGGCGGCGGTGCACCGGATGTACGGCGGGCCCCGCGGTCGCCAGGACCGCGGGGCCCGCCGACTCGACTAGGACAGGGCGGTGATGGTGGAGCGGACCTTCGTGGCGATCTCGGTCGGCAGCGGGGCGTAGCCGGCCGCCGAGAGCTTCGCCTGACCGGCGTCGCTGGCGATGTAGGTCAGGAAGGACTTGGTGAGCGGCAGGGTGTCGGCCTTGTTGCCCTTGTCGCAGGCGATCTCGTACGTCACCAGGACGATCGGGTAGGCGTTGTCCGCCTTGGTGGTGTACGCGGCGCCCAGGTCCAGGGACAGGTCGGAACCGGTGCCGACGACCTTGGCGGAGGCGATACCGGCCGACGCGTTCTGCGAGGTGGCCTCGACCGGCGCGGAGGCACCGGTGTTGATCTTCACCGTCGGGATGGTGCTGGCGGTCGCGTAGGACAGCTCGAAGTAACCGATGGAGCCCTCGGTCTGCTTGACCAGCGCGGCGACACCGGCGGACTTCGCGGCGGCCTGGCCGCCCTTGCCCATCCACGCCTTCGCGTGCTCGTACGGCCAGTCGGCCGGAGCGGCGCCCTTCAGGTACTTGGTCAGGTTGTCCGTGGTGCCGGACTCGTCCTGGCGGTGCACGGTCTGGATCTTGGAGCTCGGCAGGGTGACACCCGGGTTGAGCTTCTTGATCGCTTCGTCGTTCCAGTTGGTGATCTTCGAGTTGAAGATCTTCGCCAGGGTGGGCGCGTCCAGAACCAGGTTGCTCACACCGGAGAGGTTGTAACCGACGGCGATCGGGCCGCCGACCATCGGGATGCTGATGCCCTGGCCGTTGGTGCAGACCTTCTTCGAGGCGGTGACCTCTTCGGGCTTCAGCGGGGAGTCGGAGCCCGCGAAGGCGTCCGTGCCCTGGTTGAAGTCGACGATGCCCTCACCGGAGGACGAGGTCTTGTAGTTGATCGTCGCGCCCGAGCAGGCCTGCTGGTAGTCCTTGACCCACGACTCGATCGCGTTCTGCTGGGCACTGGAGCCGGAGGCCAGGATCTGGCCCTTCTCACAGGCGATGCCGCTCGCGTTGGCGCTGCTGTCGGACGAGCTGGCCGAGGCGCTGCCGCTGGGCGTGGACGTGGAGTCGTTGTTGTTGTCCGAACCACAGGCGCTCAGGACCAGCGCGCCGGTAATCGCGACCGCGCCGACGGTCAGGGCCCGCAGCCCGTTCTTACGCTGAAGCTTCACCTTCGTGTGTTCCTTCCAAAAGCCCGCCGGTGGACGGCGAAGCAGAGGGTTATGGGTTCTGCATCCACCCGGCGTCGCGTGATGCTCACCGGTAAGCCCGAAATTAGGCAGATGAAGTGAAGCGACCGACGGAAGGGAGTGAACGCCAGGTGAACCTCGTCTATCAGGGTGGTGCCGCTACGCGCGTTACGCGCGCCGTGGTGACGAAGTGGTATCCGGGGCTGTCGTTGTGTCACAAAGGAACACGGGCAGGTCACGGGGGTGACACGGGCCGGTTACGGCCGCCGGGCGGGCCGATCGGCACGCGGTGGTACGCCGGTTCACCGGCCGTCCACCCGCTCGGGTGCCCGCTCGTGCCCCCGCTCGGGCCCCGCGAGCCGGTGCGGGCGGCCCGATGAGCCCGCTGTGGGACCGCTCCGCCGACCGCCGTCAGCCCGCCAGCGCGTGCAGCAGGGCGTCCACGAGGGGCCGGTCGCGGTCGTGGGTGAGCCTGCGGCGGGCAGCGGAGGGCGGCAGCCAGATCATCCGGTCCACCTCGTCGTTGGGGACGAAGGAGCCCTCCCACGCCTCGGCCGCCCAGTAGCGGACCTCCTTGGGGCGGCCGTCCACCAGATAGCGCGACGTCGGCAGCGGGGCGCCGAGTGAGCAGCCCAGGCCGGTCTCCTCACGGGTCTCGCGCAGCGCGGCGGCAGGGAACTCCTCGCCGCGCTTCAGCTTGCCCTTCGGCAGGCTCCAGTCGTCGTAACGCGGCCGGTGCACCAGCGCCAGTTCGATCCCGCCGTGGTACGGCGAGACGCGCCACAGCACGACGCCCGCCGCCCGTACGGTCGTTCCGCTCTTGTCGCCCGCGCGTTTCATTCCGTGCGCGCCCCCGGTACGGAATTCGGCCCAGGGCCCGGTACGGGTCCCGGTGCGGACCCCGGCGCGGCACTCGCTGCGGGACCGGGCGGACCGGGCCGAGAGGCGCCAGAGCCCGGCTGCCACAGCCGCGAGAAGGCGAAACGCGCGGCTTCCACCTCGTGCCGCTGGTCGGCGTGGAGCACGCCCAGCGCGTACGCGGTCGCCGGAGCTATGCGCGGGGTGCGGGCCGCCGCCGCGACGGCCGCCGCGCACTCGGCCGCCTCGCGGTGCCTGGCCAGCAGCACGGCCGCCTCGGCCAGCCGCTGCGCCGCCGCCTCGCCGTCCGGGTCGATGCCCCGGCAGACCTCGGCCGCGTAACGGCTCAGCCGCAGCAGCACCCGCACCTGGTGCCAGGGGGAGTCCTGGAGGTCGGCCGTCAGCTCGGTGCCGAGCGCCGCCTGGACGGCCTCCGCGTTGTACGGGTGCGCCGCGCGCAGCAGCGGCAGCGCGCCCGCCGCGTCGGCCAGCCGCCGGTCGGCCTGGGCGGCGAGCGGCGGCAGTACGGTCGCGGCCGGTCCCTCGGCCGCCGCGGTCAGCGGCACCTCGGAGGCCAGGACGGCGATGTTGTCCGCGAGCGCGTGGAAACGCGAGGAGCCCATCGCCTGGAGCGTCGCCGAGTGCGCCCGGGTACGGGCCAGGGTGAGCTGCCGCTCCAGGAGCGCCCCGGCGCGCGCGGCGCCCAGCGCCAGCGGACCGCTCCCGGCCGGGGGCGGCGGGACCGCGGGCGCGGGCGGCCCCGGGACGTCGCCGGTGTCCGCGGGGGCCTTGCCGCCGGCGTCCGGGTCCGCGGCGGCCGACAGCCGCCGCAGCGCCTCCAGCAGCCGCGCCAGCCGGGCGGTGTACTGCGGCTCGCGGGCCAAGGTGGTGGCCAGCCAGCCCAGTTCGGCGCGGAGCGACTCGGCCCACACCGGGTCGGTCAGCGGCGCGTAGATGTGCAGGACCCCGCCGATCCGCCGGGCGCTGGCCCGCAGCAGTTCGTCGGCGTCGCCCTCGTGCTCGCCCCGCAGGCTCAGGGCCCGCAGGAAGGCGGTGGCCTGGTCGTGCAGATAGCGCGCGAGGGTGCCGCCCGCCGTACCGCCGGGCGGGCCCGCGGGCGCCGGGCCCGCGTCGGCCGTGGGCGCCGCGGCCGTCCGCGACTGCTGTGTACGCGCTTGCGCCGTACGTGTCCCCGTCGTGCCGCCCGGTGCGGGGGCGGCGGCCGGTGGGCCCGGGTCGCCGCTCCCCGCGGGGGTCAGCGGGGGGCTGTCAGGTAGCTGCTGCTGGGCCACGCCGGCGCCTCCGGGCGTCGATGAGCATCTCCTGGACATTGCGCAGCGGCTTCCCGTCCGGGTCGGTGCTGTGCCGGGTCCAATTACCGTCCGCCGCCAGGTGCCAGGAGGAGGTCGTGTCCGACATCCCGTCCTCCAGCAGGCGGTTGAGGGTGGCGCGGTGGGTCGGGTCGGCGACCCTGACCAGCGCCTCGATGCGGCGGTCGAGGTTACGGTGCATCATGTCGGCGCTGCCGAACCAGACTTCGGTCTCGCCGCCGTTGCCGAACGCGAACACCCGCGAGTGTTCGAGGAAGCGTCCGAGCACGCTGCGGACCTTGATGTTCTCGGACAGACCGGCGACGCCCGGCCGTACCGCGCAGATCCCGCGCACCCAGATGTCCACCGGGACCCCGGCCTGCGAGGCGCGGTAGAGCGCGTCGATGATCTGCTCGTCGACGATCGAGTTCACCTTCAGCCGGACATACGCCGGACGCCCGGCGCGCTGGTGCGCGATCTCCTCCATGATCCGGGAGATCAGGCCGTCGCGCAGACTGCGCGGCGCGACCAGCAGCCGGTTGTAGACCTCGCGGCGCGAGTAGCCGGACAGCCGGTTGAACAGGTGCGACAGATCCGCGCCCACCTGTGGGTCGGCCGTCAGCAGACCGAGGTCCTCGTACAGCCGGGCCGTCTTCGGGTGGTAGTTGCCGGTGCCGACGTGGCTGTAGCGGCGCAGGGTGTCGTCCTCCTGGCGGACCACCAGCGACAGCTTGCAGTGCGTCTTGAGGCCGACCAGGCCGTACACGACATGGCAGCCCGCCTCCTCCAGCTTGCGCGCCCACTTGATGTTGGCCTGCTCGTCGAAGCGCGCCTTCAGCTCGACCAGCACCAGCACCTGCTTGCCCGCCTCGGCCGCGTCGATCAGCGCGTCGACGATCGGCGAGTCGCCCGACGTCCGGTACAGCGTCTGCTTGATCGCCAGGACGTCGGGGTCGGCGGCGGCCTGGTCGAGGAACGCCTGCACGGAGGTGGAGAAGGAGTCGTACGGGTGGTGCAGCAGCACGTCCCGGCGGCGCAGCGCCGCGAAGATGTCGGGCGCCGACGCGGACTCGACCTCCGCCAGGTCGCGGTGGGTGCCCGCCACGAACTTCTGGTACTTCAGCTCGGGGCGGTCCAGGCCCGCGATGGCGAACAGCCCGGTCAGGTCCAGCGGACCCGGCAGCGGATACACCTCGTTGTGCTTCATCTTCAGCTCGTGCACCAGCAGGTCGAGCACGCGCGGGGCGATGGACTCCTCGACCTCCAGGCGGACCGGCGGGCCGAAGCGGCGGCGCATGAGTTCCTTCTCCAGCGCCTGGAGCAGGTTCTCGCCGTCGTCCTCCTCCACTTCCAGGTCCTCGTTGCGCGTGACCCGGAACATGTGGTGGTCGAGCACCTCCATGCCGGGGAACAGCTCCTCCAGGTGCGCGGCGATCACGTCCTCCAGCGGCACGTACCGCTGCGGGCCCGCCTCCAGGAAGCGCGACAGGATCGGCGGCACCTTCACCCGCGCGAAGTGCTCGTTGCCCGAGACCGGATTCCGTACCACCACCGCCAGATTCAGCGACAGACCCGAGATGTACGGGAACGGGTGCGCCGGGTCGACGGCCAGCGGGGTCAGCACCGGGAAGATCTGCTGCCGGAACAGCGTGAACAGCCGCGCCTGCTCCTTCTCGGTCAGCTCGTGCCAGCGGATGACGTGGATGCCCTCGTCCGCGAGCTGCGGCGCCACGTCGTTCTGGAAGCAGGCCGCGTGCCTGGCCATCAGCTCCCGCGACCTGGTCAGGATCAGGTCCAGCACTTCGCGCGGCTGGGCGCCGGACGCCGAGCGGGTCGCGACACCGGTCGCGATACGCCGCTTCAGGCCCGCGACCCTGACCATGAAGAACTCGTCCAGGTTGCTGGCGAATATCGCCAGGAAGTTAGCCCGTTCGAGGAGCGGGGTCGCCGGGTCCTCGGCCAGCTCGAGCACCCGCTCGTTGAACGCCAGCCAGCTGCGTTCGCGGTCCAGGAAGCGGCCCTGCGGCAATTCCTCACCGAATTCCTCGCTCGCCTCGCCCAGGCTCGACGATCCCGGGTCCGGATTCGGTACGACGCGGGGGCGGAACGTCCCGGACGCCAACGACTGCTGGGGCTGGGCGGGAAAACTGGGGTGATTCGTCTGGGCCATGGGATGCGAGCCCTCCTCCTGGTCCGGCACGGGGCGGCCTGCGGCCGGCTCGGGGCGACCGTGGGCCGTCGGTCCATTGTCCCGTGTACCCGAGGGTTTCGGCAGGTCGGGCGGGGGAGGGGGTGCGGGGGCAGCGGGCTGCATCCTGCGATGCTCGCAAGCGAGGTTGAATCGCCGGTAACGAGAGCGTTGCCGTCAGGCAAGCGGGACGCTTCCAGCGGGGGTGCCCTCGAAGCACGGCTCGCGCCCCGTCCGAACCCTCCGGTCCGCCCCCTCCACCTCCACCTCCACCTCGCGCAGGTGAGCCCCTTCCCCTGGGCGCGGCCCCGCGGGTCCCCTGCCGGGGGGTGGGCCGCTCTTTCCAGGGGCCGCCCCTGGACGGTTCTTCTGCCGGGGGCCGATCTTTTCAGGGGCGCGCCCTGGGGCGGTTCTTCTGCCGGGCGCCGGCCCCGTGTTTTTTGGGGCGCGGCCCGGGGGGGCTTCTGCCGGGGGGTGGGCCGATCTTTTAGGGGCGCGGCCCCGGGGCGGTTCTTCTGCCGGGGCGGCACGCCGTGTAGTTAGGGGCGCGGGGAACTGCGCGCTCAGCCCGCGCGGTGGCGCGGGTGATGAACCGGCCCCAGCGGGGCAGATGCGGTTGTTTTCGGGCTGACAGCCCGGTGGGGGCTGGTCGCGCAGTTCCCCGCGCCCCTAAAAAAACAGGCCGTGCGCGGGGTGGAGGCACTGGGGGCGCGCCCCCAGAAGGGCAGGCCGTGCGGGGGGTGGACCCAAGGGGGGCGCGCCCCCCGGAAGGGCAGGCCCTGCGGGGGCGGCTTAGGTTTCGGTGCGGTACATGAGGTCGACCTCGTGGGTGGTGAAGCCGAGGCGTTCGTAGACGGAGAGGGCGGCGGGGTTGTCGGCGTCGACGTAGAGCAGGGCGGCGGGAAGGCGGCGGTCACGGGCGAGGTGGCGGAGCCCGACGGCGGTGAGGGCGCGGCCGAGGCCGGAACCCTGCTCGGCGGGGAGGACGCCGACGACGTAGACCTCGCCGAGCCCTTCGGGGTGGACTTTGGTCCAGTGGAAGCCGACGAGGTCCTCGCCGCGGAAGGCGAGGAAGAAGCCGGCGGGGTCGAACCAGGGCTCGGCGAGGCGGTCGGAGAGGTCGCGCTGGGTGAGGGAGCCCTGCTCGGGGTGGTGGGCGAAGGCGGCGGCGTTGACGGCGAGCCACGCGGCGTCGTCGCGCCCGGGGACGAAGGTGCGGACGGTGATGCCGTCGGGCAGCCGCGGCTCGGGCAGGTCGGCGGCGTCCGGGGTCAGGGGCCGCCGCATCTGCCGCAGCTCGCGGAAGAGCTTGAGGCCGAGCTGGACGGCGAGGTGCCGGGCGGCGGGGTGCCCGCCGTGGGCCCAGACGCGTACGCGCCTGCCGGTGGCGTCCAGAAGGGCCGCGGCCAGGGTGCGGCCGTGGCCACGGGAGCGCCGCGCGGGGTGGACGACGAGTTCGGCGGAGGGCGCCTCGACCGGGTCCGAGCCGTCGATCTGCGCGTATCCGGTGAGGTCGGCCCCGGCGCCGTCGCCCCCCTCGGCCCCGTCCTGTCCAGGCGTCCACAGCAGCAGGTGACGGACGCCCTCGCGCGCGCCGCCGCGCACATGGAGCCGTCCGCTCTCGGAGACGGCGGGCTGCCCGTCCGCGGCGGTCGCCGCCCCGATCAGGCCGAGCACCGCTTCGGCGGTGTCAGCGGGCAGTTCTGTCAGGGCCTCGATCCGCGCGTCGGTCATGCGGAGATCGTACGGCGGGTGCCCCCGGCATCGGCGGCGGCGGGTGCCCGCGGAGCCGAAAGCGTCGGTCAGGCCGAGACCGTACGGCGGGCGGCCTCGGCGTCGGCGGGGGCGGCGCGGCGGGGGATCGGGATGAGGACGGCGGAGACGCAGGTCGTGGCGGCGGCGAGGGCGAAGCCGGGCCAGTAGGCGGTGGCCGAGATGACGGCGGCCATGACCGGCGGGACGACGGCGGCGGTCAGATTCTGGCCGGTGTTGTGGACCCCGAGGGCGCGACCCGACCAGGCGGGGCCCGCGTGCTCGGCGGTGGAAGTGAAGGACAGGCCGTTGGTGCTTGAGGTGATCGCGATGGCGGCGACCAGCAGCACGGGGGTCAGCGGGGAGGGGAAGGCGGTGCTCACGGCGGTGGCGGCCACCACGGCGGCGGTCAGGACGGCGAGCTGCCGCATCGGCCGCAGCCGGTCGCCGACCCGGTCCGACCAGCGGCCGACCAGGATGCGGGACACCGCGCCCAGACCTTGGGCGACGGCGATGAGCTGCCCGGCGTGCACCGGCGACCAGCCGCGTACGTCGACCAGCAGCACCAGCGCGAAGGCCCCCGCGGTGAACTGCGGGATCACCAGCAGCGCGGCCGACCCGTGGATGCGGGGCAGCAGCCGCGAGCCGCGGTACGGGTTCGGCGCGGGGCCCGCCGCGGCGGCCTCGGCGCGCGCCGGGTCGGCGGCGAAGACCGCGATCAGCACGGCGATGACGGCGCAGATCGCGGCGAGGAAGCCGAAGGCGCCGCGCAGCCCGTGCGCGGCGGCCAGCGGCGGCATGGCGAGGGCGGCCACGCCCATGCCGAGCGGGGTGGAGGTCTGCCGGATGCCCATGGCCAGCCCGCGCTCCTCGGCGGAGAACCAGCCCATCACCAGGCGTCCGCTGGCCGAGTAGACCGAGGCGCCGGACGCGCCCGCCAGCACCAGCAGCGCGCCGAGCGCGACCATGCCGTGCGCGGCCCAGGCGGCCCCGCCGAGGGCGCCGGCCGCGATGCCGAGGCCGAGCGCGATCACCACCCGCTCGCCCCACCGGTCGGCCGCCGCGCCCCACAGATAGAGCGCGAGCACCAGCCCCGCGGTCGGGCACGCCACCAGGAAACCGACCCGCGTGAGGCTCAGCCCCTGCTGTCCGCGCAGCTCGTCGGCCAGATACGGGACCCCGTACACGAAGGCGCAGGCCGCGGTCTGCGCGGCCGTTCCCAGCGCCAGCATGATCCAACGACGCACGTCGGAAGCACCTCCTCGGTGAGTGGGTGGTGCATCCAACTATGGCGGCTGCTCCGCAGTTTGAGACAGTTCGTTTCGCATCGTGAGACTCGGTACGGCGACATCGCGCCACCGGGCCTCACCCGGACGATCCCGGCCCACCGGGCGGTAACCGGGTCTTAACCCCCGCCCCCCTGCCGCGCTACGCGCGTTGACTCTATGCTGCCCTCCGCGTGACCCGTATTTGACCAGTTGTTGACTTCATCTGACGGCGGCTGACCCCAGCCGACGCCAGTCCTTGATCCGAGGGGATCCATGTCTCTGACGCGCAGAATCTCCGTCGCGGCCGTCGGGCTCGTGGCCGTCGGCGCGCTTGTCGCGGCCGGGCCCGCCCAGCACGGTGGCGGCCACGACCGGCCCGGCCACCCCGGAAAGCCGGGCCACGGGCAGTCCGGCAACACGGTCGACCTCCAGTTGCTGACGATCAACGACTTCCACGGCAATCTGGAGCCCCCGGCCGGCTCCTCCGGCCGCGTCACCGAGCAGCAGGCCGACGGCACCGTCAAGACCATCGACGCCGGTGGCGTCGAGTACCTGGCGACCAGCCTGCGCAACGCCCGCAAGGGCCACGACCGTTCGCTGACCGTCGCCGCGGGCGACCTGGTCGGCGCGAGCCCGCTGCTGTCCGGCCTCTTCCACGACGAGCCCACCGTCGAGGCGATGAACAAGATCGGCCTCGACGTCACCGGCGTCGGCAACCACGAGTTCGACGAGGGCAAGGACGAACTGCTCCGTCTCCAGAACGGCGGCTGCCACCCGGTCGAGGGCTGTTACGAGAAGGGCAAGAAGTTCAAGGGCGCCGACTACCCGATCCTGTCGGCGAACGTCGTCAACGAGAAGACCGGCCGCCCGCTGCTCGCCCCGTACACGATCAAGAACGTCAAGGGCGTCCGCGTCGGCTTCATCGGCGTCACGCTCAAGGGCACCCCGAACATCGTCACCGCGTCCGGTGTGAAGGGCCTGAAGTTCCTCGACGAGGCCGAGACGGTCAACAAGTACACGGCCGAACTGCGCAAGCGGGGCGTCAAGTCGGTCGTCGCGCTGATCCACGAGGGCGGCTTCCCGGTCTCCGGCAACTACAACTACGACTGCGACAGCGGCGGTCCCGGCACCGGCATCTCCGGTCCGATCGTGGACATCGCGAAGAAGATCTCGCCGGACGTCGACGCGCTGGTCACCGGCCACACCCACAACGCGTACGTCTGCACCATCCCCGACCCGGCGGGCAAGCCCCGGCTGGTCACCAGCGCCTCGTCCTTCGGGCGGCTCTACACCGAGCTGGACATGAAGGTCGACAAGCGCACCGGCGACATCGTGCGCACCTCGGTCAAGGGCAGCAACCACGTCGTGGACCGCGTCCAGCCCAAGGCCGCCGACATGACCTCGCTAATCACCCGCTGGAACGCGCTGGCCGCCCCGATCGCCAACCGCACCGTCGGCTGGATCAGCGGCGACATCGCCCGCACCGGCACCAACGAGACGCCGCTGGGCGACCTCATCGCCGACGCGCAGCTCGAATACGCCAAGACCCTCGACCCGACCACGCAGATCGCGTTCATGAACCCCGGCGGCATCCGCACCGACCTGGTCTACGCGGCCTCCGGCAACGAGGGCGACGGCGTCGTCACCTACGCCGAGGGCTTCGCCGTACAGCCGTTCAGCAACACCGTGAACCTGGAGACGCTGACCGGCGCGCAGCTCGTGACCGCGCTCCAGCAGCAGGTCAGCGGGCCGAACGAGGCGGCGACGAAGATCCTCCAGATTTCGGCCGGGCTCACCTACACGCTCGACCTGACCAAGTCCGGCGCGGCGCGCGTCGTCGCGGACTCCGTCAAGCTCAACGGCGCCCCGATCGACCCCGCCGCCAACTACCGCGTCGCGATGAACAACTTCCTGACCGGCGGCGGCGACGGCTTCCCCGTCCTCGCCCAGGGCACGTCCCTGCTGATCGGCGGCGACGACCTGGCCGCCTTCGCCACCTACCTGACCGCCCACTCCACGGCCGCGGCGCCCCTCGCCCCGCCCGCCGCCGACCGGGTCACCGTCATCAAGTAGGGCTCAGAGCACGGTCATTCGTCGAAACCGGCGAATACGGTCGAGCCGCCGGACGACACGGCGGGCCCCTCGGGCGGCGCGGTCGGCGCTCCCGGCAGCCGGAGGGCGGCGAGCGTGCCGCCCCCCGGCGCCCGGGTCAGCGCGACCTCGCCGCCCGACTGCTGCACCGTGCGCGCCACGATCGACAGCCCGAGCCCGCTGCCCGGCAGCGACCGCGCCGACGGCGACCGCCAGAACCGCTCGAAGACATGCGGCAGTTCGTCCTCCGGGATGCCCGGCCCGTGATCGCGTACGGTGAGCTGCCCGTCGGCCAGCCGCACCTCGATCCCGCCGCCGGGCGGGCTGAACTTCACCGCGTTGTCCAGCAGATTGACGATCGCCCGCTCCAACGCGGCGGGCTCCGCCCGCACATACCAGGGCGCCAGCTCCGCGCTGATCTTCAGGTCGGGCCCGCGCAGCCGCGCACGCTCCAGCGCCGTCTCCGCGCTCTCGTGCAGCGCCACCACCTCAAGGGTCGGTACGGCGTCCGGCCGGGACAGCTCCTGCAAGTCGCCGATCAGCGAGGCCAGTTCGGTCATCTGCGCTTTCACCGACGCCATCAGCGCCTTCCGGTCCTCCGGCGGGATCGCCCGGCCGGTGGCCTCACTGCGCTCCAACAGCTCGATGTTGGTCCGCAACGACGTGAGCGGCGTGCGCAGTTCGTGCCCCGCGTCCGCGATGAGCTGCTGCTGCCGGTCGCGCGACGACGCCAGCGCGGCCGTCATCGCGTTGAACGACGCGCTGAGCCGGGCGATCTCGTCCTCGCCCTCCACCGGGATGTTGACGTTCAGATCCTCGGTGCGGGCGATGTGCTCGACGGTCTCGGTCAGCCGGTCCACCGGCCGCAGCCCCGTCCGCGCGATCCACAGCCCCGCGCTCGCCGCGCCGACCACGCCGATCCCGGCGACGGCCAGCAGGACCCAGGCCAGGGTGGTCAGCGGGCGGTCGACATCGCTCAGCGGCCGGGCCACGGAAATCGCCGCCGGCTGGAGATTGATCCGTGCCTGTGAGGTGTAGACGCGCAGCTTCTGGCCGTTGGGCGCGGTCACCGTGTGGAGGGCGTCGCGTCGCTGGCCGTCCGCGACCGCGTGGTCGGCGGGGCCGACGGGGATGGTCGTACGGCCCTGCACCCAGCAGGGCGTGCCGTCGGAGAGCACCACCTGGGCCAGGGTGTTGGTGGTGATGAAGCCGACGGAGCCGCCGTTGGCGCCCTGCGTGCTGTTCATCGCCGGAACGCTCGACTGGCAGCCCTGGGTGTTGAGCGTGCGCGAGATCTGCTGTACCGGCACGATGTCCGGCTGGCGCAGCGACTTGTCCAGCTCGCTCATGAGCTGGTCGCGCACCAGCAGCCAGCAGACCAGCGACACCACCGCCACCGCCACGGCCACCGCCGCCGCGGTGAGGATGGTGAGCCGGGACCTCAGGGGGAGCCGCTTCACGCGTGGCCGCCGTCCGGGGCGCGCAGGACGTACCCCACTCCTCGTACCGTGTGGACGAGCCGTCGCATGCCGCCCGCCTCGGTCTTGCGCCGCAGGTACATGACGTAGACGTCGAGGGAGTTGGACGAGGGCTCGAAGTCGAAGCCCCAGACGGACTTGAGGATCTGCTCGCGGGTGAGGACCTGGCGCGGGTGGGTGAGGAAGAGCTCCAGCAGGGTGTACTCGGTCCGGGTCAGCTCGACCGGGCGCCCGTCCCTGGTGACCTCGCGGGTGGTGGTGTCCATCCGCAGATCGGCGAAGGTGAGCGCGTGGCCGCCACCGTCGCCTTCGTGGCCGACGGTGGCGTAGGAACTGCGCCGCAGCAGGGCTCTGAGCCGGGCCAGCAGCTCGTCCAGCTCGAAGGGCTTGACGAGGTAGTCGTCGGCGCCCGCGTCGAGGCCGGTGACGCGGTCGCCGACGGTGTCCCGCGCGGTGAGCATGAGGATCGGGGTGGTCACTCCGGTGGCGCGCAGCCGCCGCGCCGTGGTGAGGCCGTCCATGCGCGGCATGAGGACGTCGAGCACGATCGCGTCGGGGCGGTACGCCTCCGCCTGGTCGAGGGCGGCGAGCCCGTCCGCGGCCAGGGCGGTGTCGTACCCCTCGAAGGCGAGGCTGCGGCGCAGGGCCTCCCGTACGGCGGGCTCGTCGTCCACGATCAGGATGCGGGCGGGGGCCTCGCCGCTGTCGCCGGGGCTCATGGTGTCGGGTACCTCACTGATGGACATCGGAATGGTGCCGGAACTCTCTCAGCGTCGCACGGCGCGCGTCCCGCGTCGTGCGGTCCCGCGGTGCGCGCGGCTCACGGGTTTCGCGGAGGCGGAGACCTCGGCGGGGCGCGGGGCCGACTCCCGCCGGACGGCCCGGTCCGCCGCCGCGTCGCGGGCCGCGCCGGCGGCGATGTGGGCGAGCGGCAGGTCGAGATCGGCGGGCCCGGTGGCGACGGCCGCGCTGTGCGGACTCCAGGAGACGGCGGCACTGAGGGCGCGGCGCAGCCGGTTGGCGCTGACGGTGAGGGTGCTGCTGCTCATGGCGTTCTCCCAGGGTGGTTCGGGGTGGTGCCGTTCTTTCCGGAGGGGCGGGGGGACGGACGGTTGGTGAGGCGGAGAGTCGGTGATGCGGAGGGTCGGGTGAGGCCGAGAGGCGAGGGCGGCCCCTCAGCGGTTCCGCGTCCCGCGGTCCCGTCGGCTCAGAAGCCGCCGAAGCCGCCGCCGCTGTTACCGCCGGTGCTGCTTCCGTTGCCGTTGCCGCTGCTGCTGCCGTTGTTGTCGGTCGTGCCGCTGCCGCTGCCGCTGGTGCCGCCCGCGCGCAGGCTCGCGAGGTCGGACTTCACGGTGTTGATCGGGATCGCGAAGCCGAGGCCGACGCTGCCGGAGCTGCTGCCCGAGGAGGACGCGTCCGAGTACATCGCGGAGTTGATGCCGATGATCTGGCCGCTCATGTTGATCAGGGCGCCGCCGGAGTTGCCGGGGTTGAGCGAGGCGTCGGTCTGGATCGCCTTGTACGTGGTGGTGGAGTTGCCGGTGTCGCCGTTGTACTGGTTGCCGCCGAAGGAGAACGGCCACTGGCCGTTGCCCTGGCCGCCCTGGCCTTGGCCCTGGTTCTCGTCGGTGGAGACGGTCACGTCGCGGTTGAGCGAGGACACGATGCCGCTGGTGACGGTGCCGGTCAGGCCCTCGGGGGAGCCGATGGCCACCACCGAGTCGCCGACGGCGATGTTCGAGGAGTCGCCGAGCGTGGCCGCGGGCAGTCCGCTGGCACCCTGCACCTTGATCAGCGCGAGGTCCTTGGCGGAGTCGGTGCCGACCACCGTCGCGGTGGCCGTCTTGCCGTTGCTGTACGTCACGGACACCGAGGTCGATCCGGCGACCACGTGGTTGTTGGTGATGATCTCGCCGCCGCTGGTGATGATGACACCGGCGCCGGTGGACTTGCCCGCGCCGGACGTCGCGTTGATCTCGACGACGCTGGGGCTGACCGCCTTGGCCACGCTGCTGACGCTGCCGTTCACGACGCTCGCGTTGACCGCCGAACTGGCCGTCGTCGTCGTGCCGTTGTCGTGCGTCGCGTTGCCGATCAGGGCTCCCGCGCCGCCGCCGATCACACCGGCCGCGAGCGCGACGGCGGCGAACAGCGCGACGGGCTTGCGGGCCTTGCGGCGGGGAGCGGGCGACGCCCCGGCGACGGCGGGCGTGGCGGGGTCGTACGGGGGCGGCGGCGGGAAGCCGGTCGCGGAGGGGGCGTCGTAGTCGGGGGCCTGGCGGTACTGCGGGGCCTCCGGCTCGGAGACCTGGGGGGCCTCATTGCCGAAGTAGAGCGGAAGCTGCGGTTCGTCCGGGTTCTGGTGTTCGCCGCCGGTGCGGCTGCTCTCGGTCATGACAATGACTCTGTGCCCGGAAGATGAGAGCTTCCTGAGCACTCGCTGAGAAGCCCGGCAGAAGTGGGTATGCCCCATATAAACAAGATCGGGAACCCCCGGTCCCGACCGCCCGCGACCGCCCGTGCACCGCGGCCCGCCCGCGACCGCCCGTACACCGCCGCCCGCGCACCCCCGCCCGTACGGCTACGCGCGGCGGCCGTGCGCCCCGGCTCCCGCGGCTACCCGTGGCAGCCGCACGACCCCCGCACCACGAGCCGGGAGGGGAACTGCCGCAGCCGCTCGCGCCGGGCGCCCGGCACCCGCAGCGAGTCGTCGAGCACCGCGTCCACCGCCGCCCTGGCCATCGCCTGCCGGTCGGAGGCGACCGTGGTCAGCGGCGGATCGGCGAGCGCGGCCTCCTTCACGTCGTCGAACCCGGCGACCGCGAGCTGTTCCGGCACGTCGATCCGCAGCTCACGCGCGGCGCGCAGCACGCCGATCGCCTGGTCGTCGGTGGCGCAGAAGATGGCCGGCGGCCGGTCGGGCCCGGCCAGCAGGCCCAGCGCGACCTCGTAGGCGTCGTACCGGTTGTACGGGGCCTGGAAAAGGCGGCCCTCCGTGGACCGCCCCGCCTCCTGCATGGCCCGCTGCCAGCCGACCACGTGGTCGGTGACGGGGTCGCCGATCACCGGCGTCTTCTCCATGCCGCCGAGGCAGGCCACGTACGCGTGCCCGTGCTCCAGCAGGTGGCGGGTGGCGAGCTGCGCGCCGCCGATGTCGTCGGTGACCACGGCGATGTCGTCGATCGCCTCGGGCCGCTCGTGCAGCAGCACCACACGCGCGTCCCAGGCGTCGATCTCGGTCGCCGCGTTCTCGCTGGGGCCCTGGCTGATCAGGATCAGCCCGGAGACCCGCATGCCGAGGAAGGCCCGCAGGTAGTGCACCTCGCGTTCGTCGAGGTAGTCGGAGTTCCCGACCAGCACCATCTTCCCGCGGTCCGACGCGGCCTGTTCCACCGCGTGCGCCATCTCCGCGAAGAACGGCTGGCGCGCGTCGGGCACGATCAGGCCGATGAGGTCGGTACGGCGGCTCGCCATCGCCTGGGCCACACGGTCCGGGCGGTAGCCGAGCTGCTTGATGGCCGCGAGCACGCGCTCGCGGGTGGCCGGGGCTACCGGCCGGGGTCCGTTGTTGATGACGTAGCTGACGACCGCGGTGGACGTCCCCGCCAGCCTTGCCACGTCGTCACGCGTCACCTTGGGCACGTCGCGCAGTCTACGCGTGTCTATCCAGTCGTCACATGGCTCGTCATACGGTCTGTTCGGCGGATTTCAGCCGCTCGACGGGGACGTCCGCGGGCTCGTCGGAACGCTGCGGCCCGCGGCCCTGCGCGGCCTCGCTCCTGGCGGCCTCCTCGGCGGCCCGCTCGACCTTCTCCGGGGTCACGAAGCGGTAGCCGACATTGCGGACGGTGCCGATCAGCGACTCGTGCTCCACGCCGAGCTTGGCGCGCAGCCGCCGTACGTGCACGTCCACCGTGCGGGTGCCGCCGAAGTAGTCGTAGCCCCACACCTCCTGGAGGAGCTGGGCGCGGGTGAAGACCCGGCCCGGGTGCTGCGCCAGGTACTTCAGCAGCTCGAACTCCTTGAAGGTCAGGTCCAGAACCCGGCCCTTGAGCTTCGCGCTGTACGTGGCCTCGTCGACCGACAGGTCGCCGTTGCGGATCTCCATCGGGCTGTCGTCCGTGGTGATCTGCTGGCGGCCCATGGCCAGCCGCAGCCGGGCCTCCACCTCGGCGGGACCCGCGGTGTCCAGCAGCACGTCGTCGATCCCCCAGTCCGCGGTCACCGCGGCGAGTCCGCCCTCGGTGACGACCAGCATCAGCGGGCAGCCGGGCCCGGTCGAGCGCAGGAGCTGACACAGGCTGCGCACCTGCGGCAGATCGCGGCGGCCGTCGATCAGGATCACGTCGGCGCCCGGGGTGTCCACCAGGGCCGGGCCCTCGGCGGGCGCCACGCGGACGCTGTGCAGCAGCAGCCCGAGCGCGGGCAGCACTTCGGTGGAGGGCTGGAGGGCATTGGTCAGAAGCAGGAGAGAACTCACCGGCAGCTCCCGTCGGTCGTCCGGACGTTTCGTCGGTGTGCTCGTGGCTGTGCGCGGTTTCCGCACGCGGTGCGCTTGCTCATTTCCGAACCCTCCTCGGTCCCTGCGAGGACGTACCTCGTGCCGGAAAGCACGAAAGGACCCGGGGGCGACATTGCCCAGGTCCTCTTGCACGGAAGAATAGCCCACATGGACAGCCCTGCCGAGACCGATGACCAGCGTTTCCGTGTAGCACCGATCACTTCCGGCGACGGTAATGCCGCTGGGCGGAGAACGCTCCTGACGGCCGACGGCGTACGGATCGAGGCGGAACACCGGCCCGCGGACACGGAATCGGCGGTCGATACGGCGGACCGGACAGGTGATGTCCGGCGCGTCGAAACGACCCGTGAATCGGCCGCCGATTCGAGGGGTGAATCGGCGGCCGAAGTGCGCGAATCGATGGCCGAAGAGCGCGAATTGGCGATCGTCGTGGCCCATGGATTCACCGGTGCGCTGGAGCGGCCCGCGGTGCGCAGGGCGGCCCGTGTCCTCGGCGGTTCGGCCGGTGTCGTGACCTTCTCCTTCCGCGGCCACGGGCGGTCCGGCGGCCTGTCCACGGTCGGCGATCTCGAAGTGCTCGACCTCGACGCGGCCGTCTCCTGGGCCCGCCGCCTCGGCTACCGGCGGGTGGCCACCGTCGGCTTCTCCATGGGCGGCTCCGTGGTCCTGCGGCACGCGGCGGGACAGACGGTGCACGCGGCGGTGTGCTCGGCGGCGGGGCCCCAGGACGTACGCGGCAACGACGCAGGCGGGGACGGCGTACGTGGCGACGTACGACGGAACGGGCGGGGGGTCGTGCGCCCGGCGCGTGAAGGGCGCACGACGGCGCATTCACCGGCGCGTGTGGACGCGGTCGTCTCCGTCAGCTCGCCCGCCCGCTGGTACTACCGCGGCACCGCGCCCATGCGCCGCGTGCACTGGGCGATCACCCGCCCGGCGGGCCGCCTGGTCTCGCGGCTCGGCCTGAAGACCCGCATCCGCGCGGCGGACTGGGACCCGGTGCCGCTCTCCCCGGTCGAGGCCGTCCCGCTGATCGACCCGGACATCCCGCTGCTCATCGTGCACGGCGACCGGGACGGCTACTTCCCGCTGGACCACCCGCTCTCGCTGGCCGACGCGGCCGGGCGGGACCGGGCGGAGCTGTGGATCGAACCCGGTTTCGGCCACGCGGAGAACGCCGCGGACGACGCGCTGCTGCGCCGGATCGGCGACTGGCTGACGGGCCGCGTTCCCGCGAGGTGACGTGGACGGGCCATGATGGACGCCGCACCACACGTCAGACACGCACGGCGAGTGACACGTACGGCGAGTGACACGCACGGCGAGCACAGGACAGAACGAAGGACGGAGCCGCGATGGCCGCACCCGACACGGCCGCGCGCCCGGCGGCGGGCACGATCCGCTACTGGGCCGCCGCCAAGGCCGCCGCGGGCACGGCGGAGGAGCCGTACCGCGCGGCGACCCTCGCCGACGCCCTGGCCGCCGCACGCGAACGGCACGCCCAGCGCCCGGAGTTCGCCCGCGTCCTGCTGCGCAGCTCCTACCTCGTCGACGGCAACCCCGTCGGCACCCGGGACCACACTTCGGTCGCACTGGCCGACGGCGGCACGGTGGAGGTCCTCCCACCGTTCGCGGGAGGATGACATGACCAACGAATGGCACGGCTTCCAGCCCGGCGACGAATCCGGCCGGCGGCCCGCGGACCCGGACACCGCCCAGGGCGACCACGACGGCCGCTCCCCGTCCGACCCGAGCCACGCCAGGCACCGAGCCCCGGGTGACGCGCCAACCGGCGGTGGCTACGACCCCGGCTACGGCGGTCAGCTCCCCGGCACGTACCCGGCCGAGGGCCACGGCGGCACCTACGTCCCTGGCTCCTACGCACCCGAGGGACACGACTCCGGGTACGGCAGCCACGGGGGCCCGTACGGCGGCCAGGCGCCCGAGGGCTACCCGGCCGCGGGGTACGGAGCGCCCGGGGACAACGGCGGGACCGCGTATCCGGGCGGCGGCCACGGCGCGGGCCAGGACGCCGGGTACGGCGGGACCGGCGGCGGTTCGTACGGCGGCCAGGCACCCGGCGGGCCCGCGGGGCAGGGATACGCGGGTCAGGGATACGCGGGCCAGGGATACGCGGCGCCCGGCGGCGCGTACGCCGGTGACGGTCAGGACGGCGGCGGCCGGCACGCCGGTCAGGGGGCCGGGGTCTATCCGGTCGGCGGCCACGACGAGGGCTATGGCGCGCGCGAGTACGGGGACCACCCGGACGGGGGCCGGACGTACGTGCCGGAGCCGCTGGCCGGGCCCATGCCGCCGTACTCGGAGCCGGGGGCGCCGTACGCGCCGCCGACGCCCGGGGACGCGTGGGGCGGGCACGCGGGAGGCGCGGACTGGGCCCAGGGGGCGGCGCACCCGCACCCGCAGGCGGGCGGGGTCGAGCAGACCGCCGTGCTGCCGGTGGTCGAGAGCCTGCCGCAGCAGACGCCGGGCAGGCACGGCGACCAGGGCCAGGGCCAGGGCCAGTCCCCGGCCCAGGGGCAGCCGCAGGCACCGGTCAGGACCGGCTCACCGATCATCGCCCCCGGGCTGGAGCCCGCGGCGCTGACGGCGGCGCTCGGCCTGCTGATGGCGGGTGGCGCGGCGCTCGGCAAGCCGGGCCTCGCGGTGCTGCTGGTGGTGCTCCAGGCGGTGACGGCGGCCGGATGGTTCCGGCTCAACGGCATGTGGCCCGCCCGGCAGGGCATCGCGCTGGCGTTCCTGTCCGGCGTGACCGCCGACATCGGCCTGCTGATCGCCGGTGACGACCACGGCCCCGCGGTGCTGATCGGCACCCTCGGCGTATGGCTGCTCCTCGTGCTCGTCCTGCAACTGCGGCACCACGGCTCGGCCGACGAACGCATGTCCTCGCTGACGGCGACCTCCGCGTCCACGCTGCTCACGGTCGTCGCGGCGGGCTACCTCGCCACCGCGGCCTCCGACGCCGGGTCCGATCCGGTCGTGGTCGGCGCCGTCGCGGTGGCCCTGGCGGCCCTCGTCCGCGCCCTGCCACTGCCGGGCGCCGCCTCCGTCGTCGTGGCGCTGCTGGCCGCCGCGGCCACCGGCTTCGCCACCGGACCGGCCACCGGGATGAGCGGCGGGGACGCCGTCCTGCTCGCCGCGGCCTGCGGTGTCTGCGCGCTGATCGGCCTGCGGGTCGCCAGCTACGACTTCCCGTCCCGTTTCGTGCACTTCACCGCGGGTGTGGCGCTGCCGCTGACCGCCGCGGCCCCCGCCGTCTACATCCTCGGCCGCGTCCTCACGGGCTGACGGCGACCACCGGCTCGATCCGCCCGCGCGGTGATCCGTCCGCGCGGGCGGTGATCCGTCTGCCTGGGCGGTGGTCCGTCCCCGTGGGCGGTGAATTGTTCGCACAGGCGGCGCACAGGTCACGTGCGCACCGTGTGAAGGGCGGATTGAGCCGCGGTAACGGTTGGCCGCGCGGGGAACCGTCGGGTCTGCCCCGCCGTCAGGGCTGAGGGGAGATCAGCGGGGAACGAGCGGGGAGCGACAGCACATGCGAGTGGCGCGGACAGTTCTGATCGTCCTGGTGATCCTCGGCGGCCTCTTCGTCGCGGCCGACCGGATCACGGTGTCGGTGGCGCAGAACAAGGCCGCCGACCGCGCCGCGCTCACCGAGGGCCTGACCACCAAGCCCAAGGTGTCCATCGAGGGCTTCCCGTTCCTCACCCAGGCCGTCGGCGGCAAGCTGGACGAGGTCAAGATCTCCGCGAAGGACATCGCGGCGGGCAACGGCGAGCAGACGCTGCGGATCGACTCCTTCCACGCCGACCTGCACGGCGTACGGCTCTCCGACAGCTACCGGCGGGCGGTCGCGGACACCGCCGACGGCATCGCCTTCCTCACCTACGAGGACCTGACGAAGGCCGCGCCCACCGGGATCACGGTCTCGTCGGCGGGCGACGCCAAGAGCAAGGACGGCGGCGCGCTGGTCAAGATCACCGGCGAGTTCATGGGCGCGAGGCTGAGCGTGCTCAGCGAGGTGACGGTGCGCGGCGCCGACGAGATCGGCCTCCAGGCGGCCGAGCTGCCGAAGGCGTTCACCGAGCTGGGCCTGGAGGACCAGGTGCGGCAGCAGATCGACTTCACCCGGCAGCTCACCCACCTGCCCTCCGGGATCGCGCTGACGTCCGTGACCAGCACGCCGGACGGGCTGTCGGTGGCGGCGGGCGGCAAGAACGTCGTTCTCGCCAACTGAGACGGCGGTGTCCGTACCGCAGTCCTCCGCAGGTGGGCGGGGTGACCGTATCGCCCGATCGGGTGGTTCGGAACGGTCCGGCATGGGGTATTAAGCCGCTCGTACGCCGTCGGCAGGCCGCCGGACGGGCCGAGACACGGGTTGCGTGGCATGGTGATTCCGCCATGCGGACAATCTTGTCTCGGTATATGACACGACGGTGACACCTACGGGTTGATATCCCTACGATCGGGACCATGAAGCGACAGGCGGATCTCACGAAGCGGCGGGCAGTCGACCTGTGCCGCGTCGCCGCCATGCTCTGTCGCATGCCCTAGGGGTGGCGGTTCCTCCGTGCCGATGCCGGCCGTAACGGCCCCCGGCGCAGCCTGCCTCCCCTGCCTGCCAGGCGAATCCCCGCGCATCACGCGCATCGCGTATCCCTCGCAAGCCCCGCGCGCCCGTCGCGCACCGCACATCCGTACTGCCCCGGAGGAGAAACAAGATGAGCCGCAGTGACGTCCTGGTGGACGCCGACTGGGTCGAGGCCCACATCGACGACCCCAAGGTGGTCATTGTCGAGGTCGACGAGGACACCTCGGCCTACGACAAGAACCACATCAAGAACGCCGTCCGCATCGACTGGAAGACCGACCTCCAGGACCCGGTCCGCCGCGACTTCGTGGACCAGGCCGGCTTCGAGGCGCTGCTGTCCGCCAAGGGCATCGCCAACGACGACACCGTGGTGCTCTACGGCGGCAACAACAACTGGTTCGCCTCCTACGCCTACTGGTACTTCAAGCTGTACGGCCACGACTCCGTGAAGCTGCTCGACGGCGGCCGCAAGAAGTGGGAGCTGGACTCCCGCGACCTGGCCGTGGACGTGCCCGAGCGCCCCGCGACCACGTACAAGGCCAAGGAGCAGGACACCTCGATCCGCGCCTACCGCGACGACGTCGTGGCCGCGATCGGTTCGCTGAACCTGGTCGACGTCCGCTCGCCCGACGAGTTCTCCGGCAAGCTGCTCGCCCCGGCGCACCTCCCGCAGGAGCAGTCGCAGCGCCCGGGCCACGTGCCGAGCGCCCGCAACATCCCGTGGTCGAAGAACGCCAACGACGACGGCACCTTCAAGTCGGACGACGAGCTGACGGCGCTGTACGCCGAGGAGCAGGTCGACCTGGCCAAGGACACCATCGCGTACTGCCGCATCGGCGAGCGCTCCGCGCTCACCTGGTTCGTGCTGCACGAGCTGCTCGGCCAGGCCAACGTCAAGAACTACGACGGCTCGTGGACCGAATACGGCTCGCTGGTCGGCGTTCCGATCGAGCTCGGCTCCAACTGACCCCGGAGGACTGAACGTTATGTGTGGAGCCAAGGCCGGTGGGCCCGATCTGGCAGGAGTTGACGTGGCGAAAGAGACGATCATCCAGGGGTCGGTGACCCGCGACGGCGAGCCGGTCACCGGTTACGTCCGGCTGCTCGACGGCGGCGGCGAGTTCACCGCCGAGGTGCCGGTCTCCGCGACCGGGCAGTTCCGTTTCTTCGCGGCCCCCGGTACCTGGACGCTCCGCGCCCTCGTCCCCGGCGCCACCGTCGACCGCACCGTCGTCGCCCAGCAGGGCGCCCCGTCCGAGGTCGCCATCGCGGTCTGACCCCGCCGTGAAGGGCCGCACCCCGCGCAAGGGGGCGCGGCCCTTCGCTGTTCCCGCCCAAAGCCGCCGCTCTGCTGTGCCGGACTCCGTCCGGCGGGGGGTGCGCGGCGGGTGCTGATCCGGCGTGGCGGACGTACCGTTGAAGGGTGAACGCGCGTCGCCGTCACTGGTATTTCGCCATGATGGGCACCTGCGTGGTGCTGTTCGTCATGGCGTGGTCGGTTGTCCGCATCTGGTCGGTGCCGGCGGCCATCGCGATGTGCCTGGTGGCGATGGTGATCCCGCCGGTCGCGGCGATCGTGGCGAACCGGAAGGGCCCTGAGGACCGGTGGTGGGACGAGGAGCCGCTGCGGCCCGAGGAGCGCAAGCCGACCGGGAGAGAGCGCGATGACCCGCCCCCGCCGGGCGCGACCTCGATGGAGGAGCACCGGAGGATGACCCCGGCGCGGTCCGAGCGCCAGAGCTACGGTTCGTCCGGCGACCCGGAGTCCGACCGGTGGTGGGACGAGCTGGACCGCGGCGGTCCGCCGTAGCGCCCGCGCCGTCAGTAGACCAGCGCCTGCACGCCGTCCGGCATGATCTCGCTGACGAAGAGCTGCGCACCCGCGATCCGTACGCCCGCGATGACGTCCTGTTCCTTGATGTCACGGCGGGCCGCGCACTGCGAGCACAAGGTGACCTGCCCGGCGGCGAGCACCGCGTCGATCAGATCCGGCAGCGGCGCCGCGTGCGGCAGCTCGAACTCCGCCGCGCGGCCGGGCAGCGCGAACCACGCGGACTCACCGGTCAGCCAGAGCGAGACCTCCACGCCGCTGGCCACCGCGACCGCCGCCACCGTGAACGCCTGCGAGCACCGCTCGGGCGCGTCGGCGCCCGCCGTCACCTTGATCACGAGCTTCTTCGCCATCCGGCCAGCGTAGGCGCAGCCGTCCCGGAGCCGCACAGCCGTCCCGGAGCCGCACGGCACCCGTACCGGTGGCACCTCTGCCCTCCGGCTGTGTCGTACGTCACGCAGGCGTCGGCAAATTTCGTTGTGAAGCCGCTGTGTCGTCTCGACATAATGCGAGTCCGCGTGCATCGCACGCGTGTACGCCCGGGGGGGCTTCTGTGGAACTGAACGACGGTGGCGTACGCCGCCGCGGCCGTGGCGCGCTGTTCGGCGCCGTGGCCGGACTGGTCGCCGTGGCGGCCGTGACAGCGGGGGCGGTCGTCGCCCTCGGCTCCTCCTCCGGCCACGCCGACGCGTCCGTCGCCCCGCCCGCCAGGCCCTCCGCCGCGGCAGCGGCCCCGACCACCGGCGCGGCCACGCCCTCTACGGCATCCCCCACGGCCGCCGCGCGCGTCCCGGGCCGGGTCTCGCACGGCGTCCACACCGGTGACCTGCGCTTCTTCCTGCTCCCCGCGCCCTCGGACGCCGACGTCTACGGCGACCCGGACGGCTCGCCGTACACCGCCGACGACATCGCGGGCAGCGCCTCCGACCCGTCCGACGCCCGAGCGGCCCTGAAGACGTACGGCTTCCGGACCGGCGCCTACCGCACGTACCTCACCGGGGACGGGGCCTTCGAGGTCAGCGCCCGGCTGATCCGCTTCGGCAGCGCGGAACAGACCGCCGCGTACGACGCGCAGCACTCGTACCAGGGTGCCCGGATTCCGCTGACCACCGCCTATCCGGCCCGCGCCTACAACCTCCAGTCCTCCTCGGCCGAGAGCACCAGCGCCGTGGTCGCCGTCGCCCACCAGGGCGACGTCCACATCACGATCACCCTGACCGGCGGCAAGGCACCGTCCGCCGCGCTGGTCCAGCGCCTGCTCGACGCCCAGTTCCAGCGGCTGAAGACCGGTCACTGACCTCGGGTCCGGCCGCGCGACCTTCTCCTTCCGAACCATCTCGTGGAGATCCCCTTGTCCCTGTCCGAAGACACCCCTGCCCAGGAGCGGGGCCCCGAGCCGGAGCCCGAGGCGCCGCCCGCGCCGGACTTCCCGCCCACGCCGCCCGCGCCGGGCCTCCCGGCCACGCCGCCCACGCAGGACCTCCCGCCCACGCCGCCGCACCCGCCGCGCCCGCGCGGGCGCACGACGCTGCTGATCACCGCCGCGCTGGTGCTCGGCGTGCTGGCCGGGGGAGGCGTGGGCTACAAGATCCAGCACGACCGTGAGCCGACGCCGCTGCCCCCGCTGACCGGCCCCGCGCTGGCCCAGCCGAAGGGGACGGGCCCGGACGTCCCGGCCCTCCCCGTCGCCCAGGACCGGAACGCGGTCTACGACGGCGACCTGCTGAAACTGCTCGTGCCGACACCGAAGACGAAGGGTACGAAGGAGCTGGAACGCGGCTGGCAGTCGCTGGTCGAATACGCCGACGGCTACGGCCGCCCCGATATCGCCTTCACCCGGCTGGCCCAGAACGACTTCCGCCGGGTGGCGGGCGCCGGCTGGACGGACGCCCGCCTCGACTTCTCCCATGTGGAAGTCGTGCAGTTCCGTGACGAGGCGACCCTGTACACCGGCAGGCACCTCACCGAGCAGGTGGGAGCCGCGGGCACCAACCCGCACTTCGCCCACAACGCGCCCGTGCCCGGCACCGCCGACGGCCAGGCGTGGGGCTCGGGCAGGCCGTACGAGAGCGACGGCTATCTGCCCCAGTACCGGGGCATCGGATTCGCCCGCGTCGGCAACCTCTTCGTCGAGGTCGTCCTGGACTCGGAGCACCCGGTCAAGGTCAAGGCCGTCCTGTCCCTCATCAAGCGGCAACTGGAGCGGCTGTGACCGACGAGCCCGAGAACGTACCGCCGTCCGTCCCCGCCGCCCCCTTCGGGCCCCCGGCAGTACCCCCGCCCGCTCCCGCTCCCGCTCCCCCGCCCGCTCCCGCTCCCGCTCCCGCTCCGGCACCCGTGCCCGCTCCCGTACGGTCGCGGCGCGGGCCCGCGCTGATCGCCGTCGGCGCGCTGGTGGCCGTCGCGGCGGGCGGGGGGATCGGCTACGCGGTGCTGAAGCAGCGCGACGACGGCACGTCGGCCAAGCCCGCCGTGGCCACGCCCTGGACGCCGCCCGCGCCGACCGCCACCGAGGACTTCGGCGCGAAGTCCGGCGGCAGCCACTACGGCAGCCTGAGCGAGCTGCTGCTGCCGATGCCCGCCGGTTACGGGCCGGGGCCGGACGTCGAGGGCTTCGGCAACGACGTGGAACTGAACGCGGCGAAGGCCGCCGACCTGGTCAAGGGCGACCTCGGCGGGCTGACGAAGAAGCAGCGCGCGAAGACGGAGAAGGCTCTCGCGCAGCTGCACATCGAGGGCGCGGGCATGCGGACGTACCGGTCGATCGAGAATCTGATCGTCGAGATCGAGATCGTCCAGATGAAGAACAAAACGGCGGCGCACGCCCAGACCGACTACTTCACCGAGTTCACCAAGGCGCTGGGCGTCTTCCGCGACGGGCCCACGATCGACGGCCACCCCGGCGCGACGTGCGTGCTGCCGCCGACCGAGCCCGGCGAAAAACTCGACGAGATGCTCTGCCAGGCCACCGAGGGCGACCTCATGGTCACGGTCACCGCCTCCGGTGTCGTCCCGCTCCAGAAGAACGAGGCCGCCAAACTCCTCGCCCAGCAACTCGACCGCATCAAGGACCCGGGAGAGGCCGTCTGATGCCCGACAATTCGCCTGCGGCTGAGCCCGCCACCCCCCTCGCGCCGCAGCCGCCGTCTCAGCCGGAGCGGCTTTCCGAGTCCCGGCCGGAGTCCCAGGGGCCCGGCGACGCGCCGGCCGTCGAGCCGCACCTCCTTCCCGTGGCCCGCCGCCCGAGGCGGCGGCTGCGGGCGCTGGCGCGGTGGACGGCCGCCGTTCTGGTCTTCGCGGCGTTCGGCGGGGCGACGGCGTACGCGGTGACGCAGCCGGAGCGGACGAAGGTGCCGGGGCTCAAGACGCCGGACGACGGACGGTGGACGTTTCCGCCGCTGGCGCTGCCGAAGCTGCCCGCGGGCAAGCCGGGCGCGCTGGACACGGGCGTCAACCCCTCGGGCCGCCACTACGCCGACCTCAGGTCTTTGCTGCTGCCGCTGCCCGAAGGCGCGGTCGAGGACGCCACGCTGCCCGGCGTCAAGGGCTGGGTGGCCGCCGAGGACTACGTCGGGCGGTTCGACGTCGGCGACCGCGCCGCCGCCGGGACCACGCTCACGGCACAGGGCCTGCGGCACATCGCGGGCCGCGCCTGGTCCATGCCGGACGGCACCCGTACGCAGATCTACCTCGTGCAGTTCATCAGCACCGCCTACGCCGGTGACTACGCCACCAGCGCCGAGTACACGACGCTGACCGACGTCGACAGCAAGGAGGGCGACAACTCCGTGGAGTCGGACTCCCTGCCCGTCCCCGTCACCGTCTCCGCGTACGCCCAGACCCCGCCGTACGACGACACGGCGACGCGGTACGCCTTCGTCCACGCCGGGGACACGCTGGCGCTGGTCGTGCAGTCGACGGGCCGGCAGGCGGGCGTCAAGCGGGGCACACCCGCGGTGCCGTTCCGCCAGACCGTACGGCTTCAGGCGCAACTGCTCGGCTGAGCGCCTGAAGCCGCGGGCGGCGGGGCGGGGCGCTGGGGCGCACGTCACGCGGCCTGGCCGCGCCTTCGGACGGGCGGCGCACTAGACTCGTGCGCGGCCCGTCCGCATGATCCGTCCGAGGAGCACGTCCCGTGCAAATTGAGTATGTCTACGACGCCCTGCTCGTGCTCGTCTGCCTGGGCGTCGCGCTCTTCGCGTTCTACGCGGTGAAGAAGCTCTACCAGGGCCAGCGCTGACATGATCGAGATCCCGTCCGACCTGCACCCCGACCTCGTACCGCTGGTGTTCCTGCTCGGCCGGTGGGAGGGCGCGGGCGTCCACGACTTCCCGGGCTCCGAGAAGTGCAACTTCGGGCAGGAGGTCGTCTTCACGCACGACGGCCGCCCGTTCCTGGAGTACACCTCGCACTCGTGGGTGCTGGACGAGGCGGGCAAGAAGGTCAGGCCGCTGGAGAGCGAGAGCGGCTTCTGGCGGATCGACAAGGACCGCAAGGTCGACGTCACCACCACGCGTGACGAGGGCGTCGTGGAGATCTGGACCGGCGAGCTGGCCGACGGCAAGCCGCAGATCGACCTGGTCACGGATGCCGTGGCACGGCTCGCGGGCGCGCCCGACTACAGCGGCGGCAAGCGGCTGTACGGGTACGTGAACAGCGACCTGATGTGGGTCGGCGAGAAGGCCACCCCCGCGGTGCCGCTGCGCGCGTACATGTCGGCGCACCTGAAGAAGGTCGTGGACCCGCGGGAGTGGGCCGCCGACCTGAAGGACCTGCCGGACGACGGCATCGCCTTCTTCAAGTAGGCCGGGCTTCACGGAGGCGGAGCCGGCCGTACGCCCCGGCGTCGCGCGTACGCCCGGGTCCGCGCCCCGCGTACGCCGGGGAAGCCAGGGCGCCTTTCCGGGACGGTCGGCTTTCCGGGACGGTCCTACACTGGCCGTGTGGTGACCATCGACTGGAAGACCGATCTGCGGCAGCGCGGCTACCGGCTCACGCCCCAGCGCCAGCTCGTGCTGGAGGCCGTGGACGTACTGGAGCACGCGACGCCCGACGACATCCTGTGCGAGGTCCGCAAGACCGCCTCGGGGATCAACATCTCCACCGTCTACCGGACCCTTGAGCTGCTGGAAGAGCTGGACCTGGTCAGCCACGCCCACCTCGGCCACGGCGCCCCCACGTACCACCTCGCCGACCGGCACGACCACATGCACCTGGTCTGCCGCGACTGCGACTCCGTCACGGAGGTGCCGGTCGCGCTGGCCGAGCCGCTGAAGGACGGGCTGCGCGCGGAGCTGGGCTTCGAGACGGACATGAAGCACTTCGCCATATTCGGCCGCTGCCGGGACTGCGCGGACAGGCGTTCGGACGCGGAGTCGTAGCACCGGCGCGGAGTCGTAGTCTTGACGGCATGACTGACGGCGTGAACATGACGGACGGCGCGACCACCGGCGTGAAGAAGAGTCCTTTGCTGTCGCTGCCCGGCGCTGTCCTCGCCGAGGGCCCCGACGAGGGAGTGGCCGCGCACTACGGCGACCTCTTCCGCGAGCAGCGCGCCCTCGCGGACGGCACCGGCTTCGTGGACCAGTCGCACCGCGGTGTGGTGACGGTGTCCGGCGACGACCGGCTGTCCTGGCTGCACCTGCTGCTCACCCAGCACGTCGAGAAACTTCCCCCCCGGCAGGCGACCGAGGCGCTGGTCCTGTCGGCGAACGGCCACATCGAGCACGCCCTCTACCTGGTGGACGACGGCACCACGACCTGGATGCACGTCGAGCCCGGCACGCAGGGCGCGCTGCTCGCCTACCTGGAGAGCATGAAGTTCTTCTACCGCGTCGAGACCGCGGACGCCACGGACGCTTACGCGGTGGTGTACCTGCCCGCCGGTTCGATCACGGCGGTGCCGTCGGAGTGGGCCGTGCGGGAGACCGCGTACGGCCGGGACGTCTTCGTGCCGCGCGCCGAGCTGGAGTCCTTCGCCGCGAAGGCCGCGCCGCCGATCGGCGCGCTGGCCCTGGAGGCGCTGCGCATCGAGGCGCACCGGCCGCGGCTGGGCCTGGAGACCGATCATCGTACGATCCCGCACGAGCTGGGCTGGCTGGAGACCGCGGTGCACCTCCAGAAGGGCTGCTACCGCGGACAGGAGACGGTCGCCCGCGTCCAGAACCTCGGCCGCCCGCCGCGCCGTCTGGTCTTTCTGCACCTGGACGGCAGCGAGGTGCGGCTGCCGGGCCACGGCGCCCCGGTCCGGCTCGCCTCGGACGGCGAGGACGGCCGCGCGATCGGCTTCGTCACGTCCTCGGCCCGGCACTGGGAGCTGGGGCCGATCGCACTGGCCCTGGTGAAGCGGAACACGCCGGAGGACGCGGTGCTGATGGCGGAGCAGACGGCGGCGTCGCAGGAGACGGTCGTGGCGCCGTAGGTCCGTTGGCGCGTATGGCTTTTCGGGGCGCGGGTGCCGCCTCACATGTCGATGACCACCGTGAACGGGCCGTCGTTCGTCAGCGAGACCTTCATGTCCGCGCCGAACCGGCCCGTCTCGACGGTCGCGCCGAGCGCCCTGAGCTGGGCGACGACCTCGTCGACCAGAGGCTCGGCGAGGTCGCCGGGCGCCGCGGCGTTCCAGGTGGGGCGGCGACCCTTCCGGGCGTCACCGTAAAGCGTGAACTGGCTGATGACGAGCAGCGGGCCGCCGATGTCGGAACAGGACCGCTCGTCGGGCAGGATCCGCAGCGTCCACAACTTGCGGGCCAGCGCCGCGGCCTTCTCCTTCGTGTCGTCGTGCGTCACGCCGACCAGGACGCACAGGCCGGGCCCCGTAATGGCACCGACGCTCTCCCCGTCGACCACGACTTCCGCTTCGCTCACCCGCTGGGCCACCGCTCGCATGCGCCCATTGTGGCCTGCCGCGCCCCCACGCCACCCACACGGGTGAGGGGGAGCGCGGGGAGGGGAACGTACGCCCGGTCGGCGGCTTCGCACAACAGTTGCGACGGCCGTTCGGGTGCAGAGTCGCTGCGGGGTGACAGGGGCAGGTGGCAGCATCGGAAGGGTGGCGGCGCAGGCGCCGCCACGGAGGGGACAACAGGCATGACCACTTCCGGCGCTGGAGAGACTTCCGGCACTGCCGTACCGACGGCGCCCACCACGAAGGGCCACCGCATGCTGAAGGCCGACGGATCTGGTCCGCTGGGTTCACGGGGTCCGCTGCGCACGCCCGCGCCGCGCAACCCGCTCGCCGACCTGCCCGCGCCCGACCTCGGCGCGCTCGACCTGGGCGCGCTGCGCGCCCTGCGCAGGGACGCGCAGCAGGAGGAGGCCGACCTGTCGTATCTGCGGCGGATGCTGCACGGCAGGATCGACATCCTCCAGGCCGAGCAGGCCAGGCGCAGCGGGCGGGACGCGCGCGGTACGGCCGCGGGGCAGGGCCCCGACGCGCCGAGTACGTCGCCCGTGCTCGACCGGCTCTCGGAGATCCTGACCGACGGGCCTTCGCGGGTCCGTTCCTCCGCCCGCCACGTCACGCTCGGCACCCCGCTGACCGAGCGGGTGCGGCAGCTCGCCGAGGACATGCTCGCCGAGGTGGAGCTGTCCGACCTCGACGCCCGCACCGACCCGGAGCTGGACGCGGCGATGGGCCGCCTGGTCCGCAACGAGCAGCAGGTCTCACGCCGCCGTCAGGCCCTCCAGCAGACGGTGGACGGGTGCAGCGCGGAGATCACCCGGCGGTACCGGGAGGGCGAGGCGAAGGTGGACGACCTGCTGTCGGACGGGTGAGGGCGGTGCCGTCGGACGGGTGAGGGCGGTTCGGTGCGCGGTGGCGGTGGGTGGGCGCGGGGTGGCGGCGGGGCGGCGCGCCCGGCGGCTCCCCGGCCGAAATTCGGGTGCGGACGGCCGGGAGCGTCCGTAGCGTGCGCGTATGACCTCGAGCCCTGAGATCCGCACGCTGGCCGAATCCGACGTCGCCGACTGGGTGCGGGCCAAGCTCGCCGGCTTCCATCTCGCGCCCTCGGTGAGCGCGGCGGAGGTCGAGGCCCGCAGGGCCGCGTTCGACCTGAGCCGGACGCAGGGCGCTTTCGACCAGGGCCGCTGCGTGGCGACCTTCCGCAGCATGCCGCGCCAGCTCACCGTGCCCGGCGGCGCGGCCGTCGCGGCCTCCGCCGTCACGAACGTGTCCGTGACCGGCACACACCGCCGCCGCGGCCTGGCCAGCCGGATGATGGCGGCCGACCTGGCCGCCGCCAAGGAGCGCGGCGAGCCGGTGTCGATCCTGGTCGCGGCCGAATATCCGATCTACGGACGGTACGGCTTCGGCGCGGCGACCTGGGTGGCGGACTGGGAGATCGACGTGCCGCGCGCGGGCCTCGACCGGCGCTGGGCGGGTCCGACGGACGGCGGCCGGGTGGACCTCGTGACCGTCGAGGACGTACGCAAGGTCGGCCCCGCGCTGCACGAGCGGGTCCGCGCGGTGACGCCCGGCGCGATCAACCGCACCCCCTACTGGTGGGAAGTCAACACCGGACAGCGGCCGTTGGACTCCCAGCCGTGGACCGAGCCCTTCTTCGTGGTCTACCGCGACGCCGGCGGCCGGGTCGACGGCCTGGCCGCGTACGCCGCCAAGGAAGAGCACTGGCCGGGCAAGTTCCCCAAGGTCGAGCTGAGCGTGCACGGGCTGATCGCCGCCTCCCCGGCCGCCGAGACCGCGCTGTGGCGCTTCCTGCTCGCGCTGGACTGGGTGACGCTGCTGAAGTCCGGCCACCGCGCGCCCGACGACCTCCTGCCGCTGCTCCTCGGCGACCCGCGCGCCGCCCGCACCGAGACCTACGCCGACTTCATGTGGCTGCGGATGCTCGACGTGCCCGCCGCCCTGTCCGCCCGCACCTACGCGGGCGGCCCCGCCGCCCTCGTCCTCGACGTCCACGACCCCGCGGGCCTGGCCGGCGGCCGTTTCCTCCTGGAGACCTCGCCCTCGGGCGCCGCCTCCTGCACCCCCACCTCGGCCTCCGCCGACCTCTCCCTGTCCGTCGCCGACCTCGGCTGCCTCTACCTCGGCGACGAGTCCCCGGTCCGCCTCGCCGCCCTCGGCCGTGTCTCCGAACACCGAACGGGTGCGGCCAGGACAGCCGACGCCCTGTTCCGCACCCCACGCCGGCCCTGGTGCCCCGACGTCTTCTGATCCCCGCGTTAGCCGTTACTCGTTACCCGTTAGCCGCTTACCCGGTTGCCCGCTTTTCCGCGGCCCGTCACTGCGCCAGCAGCAGCGCTATCGCGGTGATCCCTATGCAGGTGAACGTGGTGTTCCGCATCTTGTGACCGAGTCCCACCAGCCCGACGGCGATGGCCCCTGCCGCGCCGTACCGCCACTGGATGATCTCTTCGAAGGCATATGCGCACAAACTGAGAGCGAGCATGACCGATCCCTCCTTCGCGACTCCGCGCTTTTGCAGAAGGCGGGTGGCTGCGATGTCCCGCACGCCATCGGACGGGAAGTTGGCGACCCCCGATGAGGCTGGATCATTCAACTTCCCTACCCGAATGAGAAGTTGAGAGAGGCTGCCTCTATCAAGGGTGTGCCCAGTTGGCCGAGATCGATAAACTCGGGTCAGGTAAGCACCGTTGTCCCGCCGGAAGTTGTAACGTCGTCTTGTGGACGAGGAAGACGCCGGAACCAACGGTTCCCGACCCCCATACCGCTACATCGCGGACGTACTCCGCGGTGAGATCGTCGACGGTCGCTACCCGGTCGGCGGACGCATACCGTCTCAGGCGGAGTTGGAAGAGCGCTTCAACGTCTCCCGTCCCACGATCCAGCGTGCGCTGGGCGTACTCCGCGACGACGGCTACATCGACAATCAGCGCGGACGCCCGTCCGAGGTGCTGCGCTGGGAGGAAGACCGCCCGGATTCGCAGACTCGGCTCCAGGAGCCGGGACGTGCTTCCAAGGCCCTCCGGCCGCACATCGACGAGGCGTTCACGCACCAGCACGTCACCATCGACGCCTACTCGCTGACCACGGAAACCCTCAGCCGCGCGCTGGTCGTACCTCTGACGCGGGTTCAGGACGGCGACCTCAAGCCCGAGTCGATCCGCCTCCGCCTCATGATGCCCAGCCTGTCCGCGCAGTTGGCGATTCCCCGGCTGGTCGCCGACGCCTCCGACGAGCGCCCGCTGTGGCGGCTACGACAACTCGTCCGCGCCCATGTCCTCACGGTGCGCGCCGCTTTCGCGGCCCTGGCCGAATTCCAGCCCGACGTCGAGCAGTCGGTCGAGGTGCGGACCGTACCGATCACCCCGATGCACAAGCTCTACCTCATCAACGGGCGGACCGCGCTGTTCGGCCACTATCAAGTGATCGACCGCGAGGTCGAGTTCGGCCAGCGGGGCAAGGGCAACATCTACGACGTCCTCGGCATCACCGCGACGCTCTTCTCGTTCGGCCTGAACACCGAGAAGCCCAAGGAGCGGGACTCGCAGTTCGTCACCGAGTCCCAGGAGTGGTTTGACTCACTCTGGTCAACGATCGCCGAGCCGCTGACACTCCTTGAGTGACTCCTACGTACTTCGAATCACCTGAGAGCAGCCCGTTCGCCCTGCTCGACGCGGCAGAATGCCTGTTGCTCGACTTCGACGGACCGGTCTGCGAACTGTTCGCGAGGCATCCGGCCAGCCTGATAGCGGAAGAGATGCGCCGGTACCTCGACCGGCACGGGATACGTCCCCCGAATCCGGCGACGGCGCGCAGCAAGGACCCGCACGCCATGCTCGGCGAGCCCTGGCCGCCCGGAGTGGCCGCCGAGCTCGAGCGGATACTCGCGCACGGCGAGGAGTCGGCCGTACCGTCCGCGCGCGAGACAGAGGGCGCCGACGAATTCGTACGGGCCGTGGCGCTCAGTGGCCGACTGCTCGCCATCACCACCAACAACTCGCCCCAGGCCGTCGAGACGTATCTGAAGAGCCATTCGCTGGAGAGCGTCTTCGGGTCGCGGATCTACGGCCGTGACCAGTACGACCCGGCCAGGATGAAGCCGGACCCCGACTGCCTGCTGCGGGCCATGACGGCGCTGAAGGTACGGCCGGAGCAGTGCCTGATGATCGGTGACTCGCCGCGGGACGCGGAGGCGGCGCGGGCGGCGCGGGTACGTTTCCTCGGTTACGCGCGGTCCAGGAGCCGGGTGGCGCGGCTCCAGGAGATCGAGCCCCATCCGGTGGTCGTCGGGATGGGTGACCTCGTCGTCGCCGCGAGCGCGTTGAGTCGTCGCCCGAACGGGTGAGGCGTCGCGGTCCGTAACCGGGTCTTAACGGCTCTCCGATGGCGGGGGCTGCCGTTACCCACTAATGTTCGTGCCAAACACTGGCCGCCCTTCGGCGGTCTCGTGAGTGCGCGAGCGCGTGGGAGCGATGCTTTGGGCGTCCTGACGACCGGCCGGGAGCAGAGCCTTGCTGCCGCTTGGGACACGGTCCGGCAGGATGCCACGCGCTTCGGTGAGCGGCTGACAGGTCATCACAACAGCAACTACGTCATCGATCTGGCGCCCGGCATGGCGGAGCGTCTGCGCTTCGAGGCGCACACCCCGGTCAAGGTGCGGGTGCCGCTGGACGGTTCGCTGAAGGTCGTGGAGCGCGTCTGGCCCGACGAGGGCGAGATCCTGAACGCCTTGCAGCGCACGGCGGTTGTGGAGAACACCCCCCGGCACTACGTGGGACTCGGCGGATTCTCCGTCCACGAGTACGTGCCAGGGCAGGCGCTGGCGGAGGTCTGCGCGCCGGGCAAGCCGGTGGATCCCTTCGTCGTGGACGCCATCGTCGGTCAGATGGCGGGGTTCACCCGGGTGTCGGCGGCCGATCTGCCCCCGCTGCCCGCCGGTTGGGCCGCGGACGGCGACTCCAACGCCTTCCTCAGAGCCCGCGCGGACTTCGCCGAGCACGATGTGCGCGCCGCCAACTGGGCCGACTTCGCACCGCTCTTCGCCGCGCTGGAAGTCCCGGCGAACGCGTTGCGCTGGTTCCGCGACCGGATGCCGCCGCTGCGCCGACGGCCCTTCGCGCTGCTCCACGGCGATCTGCACCGGCACAATCTCATCGTCCGCGCCGACGGCGGCCTCACCGTCGTGGACTGGGAACTCGCCATGTGGGGCGACCCGTTGCACGACCTGGCCATCCACCTGGTGCGGATGCGGTACCCGGCCGACCAGCGGCCCGAGGTCATCGAGCGCTGGCGGCGTGCGGTGCTCCGCGTACACCCGGAGGCCGCCGCCGGGCTCGAACGGGACCTGCCGGTGTACACCGCCTACGAACGGGCCCAGTCGCTGTTCGCCGACACCATGCGCGTGGCGCTCGCGCTCGACGCGCATCCGGGTCCTGGCATGGTCGGGGCCGGGGTGAGCCGGGTGCGGGCGGCGCTGCACCTGGCCGCGGTGCCGCTGCGGCTGCGCCGGGTGGCCACGCGTACGGAGGTCGAGCGGGCGCTGGTGGACTGGGTGCGCAAGCGGCAGCGCGACGGCGTGCGCGTCCCGCCGCTGCGCGGTGACATCGCCGAGGCCGCGTAGGCCGCGTATGCCCGCAGGCCCCGTGAGCCGCGTATCCCCGTAGGCCGTGCGGGCCGCCTGCGTCGCTGAGGCCGCGTCAGCGGTTCCGCGGCTCCCGCACCGAAGGGTTCTGGAGGCCCAGGGTCATCCAGTTGTCGGGGTCGGTGAGGGGGGTGAAGCCGACTTTGGCGTAGACGGCGTGGGCGTCGGCGGTGGCGAGGACGACGCGGCGCAGGCCGTAGGGGGTGAGGTGGTCGCGGATGGCGGTGACGAGGGTGGTGCCGAGGCCCTGGCCGCGGGTGGCGGGGTCGACGTAGACGTCGCAGAGGTAGGCGAAGGTCGCGAGGTCGGTGACGACGCGGGCGTAGGCGTGCTGGGCGCCGGTGGCGGGGTGGTAGGCGCCGAAGTTGAGGGAGCCGTCGATGGCGGCCTGCTGGGTGGCGAGGGTGCGGCCCAGGGCCCAGTAGGCGTCGGTGGAGAGCCAGTCGTGGATACGGGGGACGTCGAGGCGGGCCGGGTCCGCGGAGATCTCGTACATGCGCGGGAGAGTAGCGCTGCTTAACGGTTCCGTGCACGACAATTAACTGGACCTTCGCCATGGGCTCGGGTCAGACTCGCGGACATGATCCTCGTACCGCTGGTCACGCCGTTCGACACACAGGGCCGGGTCGCCGTGGGCGCCCTCGAAGGGCTCGCGCACGAGGTGCTGCGGGACGGCGCGGCCGGGCTCGTGGCGCTCGGCACGACCGCGGAGGCCGCCGCCCTCGACCCCGGCGAACGCGCCGAGGTGACGGCGGTCGTCGGCCGGGTCTGCCGCGAGCACGGCGCGCGTTTCGTGCTCGGCGCGGCCGGCGGCGCCACGGCGGCGGCCGTACGGGAGCTGGGGGCGCTCGCCGGGGCGCCGGTGGTGCCTGACGCCGTACTGGCCACGGTGCCGTCCTTCTCCCGGCCGGGCGAGGCCGGGGTCCTCGCCCACTTCGCGGCGCTGGCCGCCGCCGGGCCCGTACCGCTGATCGTCTACCACGTGCCGTACCGCACCGGGCAGCCGCTGACCGCCCGCACGCTGCGCGAGCTGGCCGCGCTGCCGGGCGTGGCCGGTGTGAAGTACGCCACCGGCGGCATCGACGCCGAGACCGTCGACCTGCTCGGCGATCACCCGGACGGCTTCGAGATCCTCGCGGGCGACGACATCTTCGCGCCCGCCCTGTTCGCCCTCGGCGCCCCCGGCGGCATCCTCGCCTCCGCGCACCTGGCCACCGCCCGCTGGGCCGGGCTGGCGAAGGCCGCGGCCACGGGGGACGCCAAGGGGGACACGGCCCTCGGCCACCGCCTCGCCGCCCTGGCCGCCGCCCTCTTCCGCGCGCCGAACCCGACCGTCATCAAGGCCGTGCTGCACGCGGAGGGCCGCATCCCGACCCCCGACGTACGGCTGCCGCTGCTGCCCCCGCCGCCCGCCGTCGTGGACGACGCCCTGACCAGGCTGCGTCTCGTCCCCTGAAATGCCCCGCCGCCCCGCTCCCGCCTCGGGGGATACTCGACCGGGCGGGCACGCAGTCGTACGGAACGGCACGCAGCCGTACGGAACGGCACACATCGATCGGAGAGAGCCGGATGAGGATCGGAATCGTCGGAGCGACCGGACAGGTCGGCTCGGTCATGCGCAAGGTGCTGGCCGAGCGCGCGTTCCCGGTGACGGAGCTGCGGCTGTTCGCCTCCGCCCGGTCCGCCGGGAGCACTCTGCCGTGGGCCGACGGCGAGATCACCGTCGAGGACGCGTCCACCGCCGACTACAGCGGCCTGGACATCGTGCTGTTCTCCGCGGGCGGTGCCACCTCCCGCGCCCTCGCCGAGAAGGTCGCCGCCCAGGGCGCGGTCGTCATCGACAACTCCTCCGCCTGGCGGCGCGACCCCGACGTCCCCCTGGTCGTCTCCGAGGTCAACCCGCACGCCATCGCCCACCGCCCCAAGGGCATCATCGCCAACCCGAACTGCACCACCATGGCCGCGATGCCGGTGCTGCGCCCGCTGCACGCCGAGGCGGGGCTGACCGCCCTGGTCGCCACCACCTACCAGGCCGTCTCCGGCTCCGGCCTGTCCGGCGTCGCCGAGCTGCACGGCCAGGCGACCAAGGTCGTCGAATCCGCCGACCAGCTCACCTTCGACGGCGACGCCGTCGCCTTCCCCGAGCCCGCCGTCTACGCCCGGCCCATCGCCTTCAACGTCGTCCCCCTCGCGGGCAACCTCGTCGACGACGGCAGCTTCGAGACCGACGAGGAGCAGAAGCTGCGCAACGAGTCGCGCAAGATCCTCGAGATCCCCGAGCTCAAGGTCTCCGGCACCTGCGTACGCGTCCCCGTCTTCTCCGGCCACTCCCTCCAGCTCAACGCCCGCTTCTCCCGGCCGCTCGGCGTCGCCCGTGCCTATGACCTTCTGCGGTCCGCACCCGGCGTCGAGCTCTCCGACATTCCCACGCCGCTTCAGGCCGCCGGGCGCGATCCGTCGTACGTCGGCCGCATCCGCCTCGACGAGACCGTCGAGAACGGGCTCGCGCTTTTCGTCTCGAACGACAACCTTCGCAAGGGGGCCGCTTTGAACGCCGTTCAGGTGGCCGAGCTCGTCGCCGCCGAGCTTGCCGCTACCGCGGCGCTCTAGCCCCCCTCGGGCGTACGCCCCCAGCGCCCTGAAAGCACCGCCCTGCGCGAGGGCGGTGGGGTGGGGGCGCGCCTCGGAGGGGGGTCAGGTCTCGTTGAGGAGGCGAAAGGCGGCGAGAACTGTTTCCGACTGAAGGTCAACCTGGTCGGGGACCGGCACCCACGTCAACTCATGACCGGCGGCCAACTCGGCCGCCCAGCGGGCGTGCTGGGCGGAACAGACGCCGTGGAGGGTGCGCGCGGCGGAGCCGCCGCGGCCGTCGAGGAGGCGGAGCATGATCCCGGTGGCGCGCAGGGAGATGCGGCGGGCGGCGATGTCGAGGGCGTTGAGGTGCGCGAGGGTGAGGGGGACGGGGGAGGGGTGGAGCCCGTCCCAGTCGTCGGCGACGCTGCGCATGATGGCGGGCATGCCGCCCGTGATGCGCAGGAGCGGGCGGGTGGCCGGGGAGCCGGGGTCGGGGACCAGCGGCCGTACGGCGTCGAGCAGGGCGTGGGTACGGTCGGCGTGGCGGCGCAGAAGCGCGGCGAGAGCCGCGAGGGCGCGGGCCGGGTCCGGGTGCGCCGTGGTGTCGGCGACATCGCGGCTGGCCCACATCGGGACCTCGAAGAGCGCGGTCATCCCGCCGTAGCGGTGCGGGCGGATCCAGGTCGAACGGTTGACGTCCTCGGGCAGGTTCTCGAACTGGGCGCGCTGGCCCGGCGCGGGCATCAGATAGACGCCGGGCCCCGACACCGTCCAGTACAGGGCGTCGTACGTGCCGGTCTGCACGGGCACGTCGCGCTCGGCGGAGAGCTTGCCGAGAGGTTCCGCCAACCCCGGTATGTCACGCGTGAGTTGGACCCAGCTGCCGCCGAGGTCGTTGCCGTGCAGCGAGCACTGCAACTCCGGCCGCAGCTCGTCGATGAGGCTCACCAGCGCCTGGGACTCGGGGAGTTGGTCGTCCGGCGGCCGGATCGACGGCGCCCACTCCGGCTGTTCGTCGGCGGGCGGACGGTAGGCGTGCCGGAAGTGCTCGGCGGGCGTGCGCCGCACCGGCGGCCCGGCCTCGCTGCGTACGGTCCCGTCCGGGTCGAGACAGAGCAGGAAGTGCCAGGAGGCGCCCGCCCCGGAGTGCAGGCGGCTGTCGGCGGCGACCCGGTGCGCCAGCCGCAGCGCGGTCGCGGGCCCGACGCGCTCGTCGGAGTGCGGGCCCGCGACGACCAGGATGTGCCGACGGCCGCGCCCGACGGTCAGCAGATGCAGCGGACGCCCCTGCCGGGACCGGCCGACCACCCGCAGGGTGCTCAGCACGGGCCGCGAGTACGCGAACGCGGAGGCCGCCGCTGCGACCTCCGCGACGCTGGGATAGGCGTCGGCGTCCGACGTCACGTGCCGTTGGAGTTGCTGTCGCCGGTGGTCTCTTCCTTGTCCAGCCGTCGGATGACGAGAGTGGTGTTCGCCACGGTGACTCCTCTCTGTCCAAGCAGGGTGCAGCGCTGAGGAGTTGAACGGTTTGGCCCCTGGATCCCCCACTGATTCCCCCGCACCTTGCCAAGGCTCCGGCGGCCCGGCGACAGTGTCAAGGTCCGTACGTACTCATGCGTACGGGCGGAGCACGAGGGGGTCGGCTGATGACGGCACCACCGCACACCGAACCGCACACCGATGACTCCGAGGCGCTGCTCAGGCCGCGGATCAAACCCGAACACCAGCCCTATCGCACCGCCGACGGCAACGTCAGGATCGGCAGTGTGATCTACGGGATCGGCGCCGAGATCGAGGACCCTGACGGCTGGATCTGGACCCTTACCGAGGCGATGGACGGCACACGCACCGCGGCGCAGATCGCCGCCGAAGTCGCCGCCGCGCACCCCCGCTTACTTCTGCCCGCCGCCACGATCGGCTCCGCGATGGCGGACTTACGGGAGGCGGGTTTCGTGGACGACGCGGCGGCACCGCTGCCCGCGGGGCTCGTCGACCGCGACCGCGTACGGCACGCCCGCGGTGTCGCGCTGCTGCGCTGGATGGACCTCAGCTCACGGGCCAGCCCGTGGAACGCCCAACTGCGCCTGGCGGGGGCCCGCGTGCTGGTCCTCGGCGTCGGCGGTACGGGCGGCATGGCGGCGCAGGCGCTGGTCGCCTCCGGCGTCGGTCACGTCCACACCGTCGACCCCGACGTCGTGGAACTGTCCAACCTCAACCGGCAGACGCTCTACCGCGAGGCCGACATCGGGCGGCCGAAAGCCGACGCGGCGGTGGCCGCGCTGCGCGCCCTCAACTCCGATGTCACCGTCACCGGTGAACGGCGGGAGATCCGCGGCCCCGACGCCCTCGCCGCGCTCCTCGCCCCGGACGGCGGCGGCCGGTCACCGTACGACCTGCTGGTCCTCGGCGCCGACCGGCCGCCGGAGATCCGCCGTTGGGCCAACCGCGTCTGCATCGCCCTCAACCTGCCCTGGGTGGAAGGCGGTTACCGCGGCCCGCTGGTCACCGCGGGCGTCCACGTACCCGGCGACGGGCCCTGCTGGGAGTGCCAGCGCGCGGGCGAGGACGCACGGCGCGATCTGCGGCTGCGCCCCGGCCAGAGCGAGGACGCCGCCTCGCCCCGCATGCCGTGGAATCCGGCGAGCGCCGTCACCGCCGGTCTGTCCGGCACGCTCGTCGCCCACGCCGCCATCGCCCTGCTCACCGGCGTCCCGCGGATGCGCCCCGGCTTCCGCTACGGCATCAACCTCATGGCGCTCGGCGACCCCGTACTCCAACGCCACCCGCGCCGCCCCGACTGCCCGGCCTGCGGCCCGCTCGACCACCCCACGTAAGGGCCCAAGGCCCCAGCGGCGGGTGGTGACCTGCGGAAGCGTCGTGCCCGGGCCCGCCCAACTGACCGGCTCGCCGCCCGGACGAAAGGGGGTGCGCCCCGTCAGGGGTGCGAGCAACCCCCCACCGGCGGGTGGCCCGGACACCACCGGGCTTCCCCTCGGGGGCGGGTGGTGACGTACGGGGAGCGTGGCGGTCGGGCGCGCGGTTCCTCGGCCTTCGGCCGGGACGTGCCCCCGGCACGGTGCGCCGATCTCTCCGGGGTGCGGGCGGGGTCCTTGAGGGGGCGGGTCACCGCGTTGACGTGAGGTCGACGGTTGCCAGGACGGTCCTGGCCTGGAGTTCGGCCTGGTCGCCGACCGGCACCCAGTGGGCGTCGGTCGCGGCCAGCAGGTCACGGGCGCCGGAGTCGATCCGGCGCTCCAGCCGGCCGCGCAGACGGCCGTGGTCGCCGCCGGGGTCGCCCTCGCCGCAGCGCTCCTCGTCGAGCAGCCGCAGCAGCATCCCGGAGGCGCGCAGCGGCATACGGCGGGCGGCGATGTCGAGGGCGGCGACGTGGGCCATGGTCAGGGGGACGGGGGAGGCGTCGGCGAGCGTCTCGTAGTCGTCGGCGAGGCCGGAGAAGGCGCCGACGGCCTGCTCGACACCGCGCAGCAGCGGGCTGTGCGCGGCCTGCGGGGAGAGCAGGCGCCAGGCGCGGTCCAGCGCCGACGCGGTGGCGGCGCCGTCCTTGCGCAGCCGGGCGGCGAGCGAGGCGACGGCCTGGGCGGGGCCGGGGTGCGCGTCCTGGTCGGCCACGCGCCGGGTGGCCCACATCGGGACCTCGACCACGGCGGTCAGCCCGCCGTGCCGGTGCGGGCGGGCCCAGGTGGAGCCCGCCGCGTTCTCCGGCTCGTCGGTGAACCGCCCGGGCGTGCCCGCGGGGGGCCGCACGAAGACGCCGGGCCCCGACCCGGTCCAGTGCAGCGCGTCGTAGGCGCCGGTCTGCACCGGGATCTCCAGTTCGGCCGCGTATTTGCCGAACGGCTCGGCCAGGCCCGGCACATCGGCGGTCAGCCGCACCCAACCGCCGCCGACGTCGGTGCCGTGCAGCGTGCACTGGAGGAACGGCTTCAGCTCGTCGATCGCCGCCAACAGGGCCATCGTCTCGGGGAGTTCGTCACCCGGCGCGCGGAAGGCCCCGGCCCGCTCGGGCTGATCGGCCGACGCCGGGCGGTAGGTGTGCCGGTAGTGGACGGCGGGCGGCCGGGGCCCGGCCGGACCCGTCTCGTTGAGCACGGTGCCGTCGGGGTCGAGACAGAGGAGGAAGTCCCAGGTCAGATCCGCGTCGGCCTGCCGCTGCCGGTCGGCGACCGCGTGCTCGGCCAGCCACAGCGCGCTCGCCCCGCCCGTCTGCTCGTCCGGGTGCGCTCCGGCCACCACCAGCACGTGCCGGCTGCCGTGTCCCACCGACAGCAGCCACAGGGGCCGCCCGGCCCGCGACTCCCCGGCCAGCCGCATCCGGCACAGGTCGGGATGCCGCCGGGTCAGTACGCGGGCCGCCGCCGCGACACCTGACACGGTCGGATACGCGTCTGGCCCGCGCATGACGGCTCCTCCTCGTCCCATATCCACGACCACGGCGGCGTCCACTCGCCGTGCCCACCCCCACCGCGCTCCGAACCGGCGCGCCGCGTATCGCACATCGCGCGCCACCGGCGGAGTAGCGGAGTTCGGGTGCCGTGGGCGCGCCACCCAAGGCTGTGCGGGCCGCCCCCGGGTGTCAAGAGCGCCCCGTGGCACCCGAGTCGGCGCGCGACCGCCCGATGTCGGGCCCCCGGTAGAGGCGTTCGGGGATGGTGGCCAGCGCCGAATCCCGCAGTCGCGGGCCGAGCCCGTAGAAGTGCTGGAAACTCATCACCAGGGGCCGCCACATGTCCGGATCGATCCGGTCCCGCGTGCCCGCCGCCCGTATTTTGTCGTGCACCAGCACGCGCGTGATCCGTACCTCGAACACCACGATCCCGCCGCGCTGTTGAGGGTCGTCCTCGGCCAGCGGGTGGGTGGCCTCGACCACCGCCTCCAGCGCCACAGGGCACTCGGCGACGCGCGGCGCCGCGACCGTCTCCGACGCCACCGGGGTCAGCCCGGCCAGCTCGAACTTGCCGCCCTCGTAACGGTATCCGCGCCGCGCCTTCCCCTCGGGCACCGGATCGCGCCCGGTGGTCAGCGCCAGCCGGTCCACGGCCGCCGCCATCGAGTCCTCGGGCAGATTCAGTACGCACGCGCCGTCGCGCAGCAGATTGCGCGCCGTCTGCGACCGCGCCCCGAGCCCCAGCATCGCCCGCCACCCCAGCCAGAACACCGACGACATCGGCGCGAGATTCGCCGACCCGTCCTCGTTCACGGTGGAGAGCAGCACGACGGGCGTGCCGAAGTAGAGGATTCCGGGCTCGATGCGTGAGTGGACGGCGGGTGCGGTCGCCGCGGTGATCTCTGAGGTCATACGGCCAGTGTTGTGCGCGGGGCCGCCGGTCGCTGGCGGGTATCGGACGTCGCGTACGGGGGGCCGTACGCCTCGGTACGGGAGTGTCGGCGGGGTCAGGAACCGGGCCGCTCGCGGGGGCCGTAGCGGGCGTGCGGCGCACCCGTGGCCAGCGCCCAGTAGCGGTCGCCGTAGGACCAGTGCCACCACTCGGTGGGGTAGTTGACCAGGCCCGCGGCGGTGAGCGCGGCGGACAGCGTACGGCGGTTGGCGCGGGCCTCGGCCGACAGCCCCGGCGCGTCGGTGTAGCAGGCGCCCGCGCTCTCCTCGGGGTTGGCGTTCACGCGGGTGCCCATGTCCAGTTCGCGGCCGTCCGCGACGAGGGTGAGGTCGACGGCCGCGCCCGCGCTGTGCGGCGCGATCTCCGGCGGGGACACGTAACGGCTGGCGGCCTCCCTGATCCGCGCGGGCGTCCACTCCGGCCGTGCGGCGCGCAGCTGCGCCGAGTACCCCTCGAAATAGGCGCGTTGGAGGGACGGCGGCCGGTAGCCCTCCACGAACAGCAGGCCGACGCCGTCGGGCAGCAGCGTGCGCGCGTGCGCGAGCCGGGTCAGGACGCCCTCGCGCAGGTGGGCGAAGCTGCCGTCGTCGTCCTGGCGGCGCGGGTCGACGGCGCCGAGCGGTCCGTCCGTACCGGGGCCGCTGTTTCCCGCCCCGCCTCGTCCGCCACCGCCTCGTCCGCCACCGCCTCGTACGCGGCCTCGTCCGCCGCCCCGCACGTTGCCCCGCACGTCGCTCCGCACGTCGAGCAGCGGCTCGTCGCAGTCCTCGACGGGGATGGCCGCGATGCGCGGGTCCGACATCAGCACGATTTCGCTCATGGTCCGATCATCGCCTGCCGCCCGCCCAAGTGCCGCGCCCGGCCCCGCCCCGCGCCCGGCCCCGCCACCGCCCCGGCCGCGCGGCCTTCGCTAGCCTGCGCGGGTCAGGGACAGAGCCGGGCGCGGGGCGTCGTGGAACGGGGCGGACGGATGAGCGAGCAGGAGCGGGACCGAGAGCGGGAGCGGGACCGGAACCGGGAGCGGGAACGGGACCGGGAGCGGCTGCGGGCGGCGGTCGAGGCGCGCGTGCTGGCGGACTGGGGGTTCGAGCTGCCGGACTCGCTGTTCCGGTTCCACGACTTCATCGGGTCGCTCGACCCCGTCGAGGCGTCGGCCTTCGCGGACCTGGAGCTGTGGCCGTACGGCGTGATGGACCTCTTCGACGCCCCCGGCGCGCGAGCCCGCGACGGCGTCGACATCCGCGCGCACGGCCGTTACTACCGCGACCCGCCCGAGTTCCTGACCTTCCTGCACGGCGGCACCGACGGCCTGCACTACGGCCTCTGGTACGACGACGGCCGCACCTGCGCGGGCGTCGGCTCGTACTACAACAACGACGGCGGCGGCGGCATCGACCGCACCTGCCGCACCCCGCTGGAGGCGGTCCGCGTCACGCTCGAACGCCACTGGTACGACCTGCACGAGGACACCGGCCGGGAGCCGGAGGAGGTCGCGGAGCGCGCGCCGGGGATGGCCCGACTCCGGTCGAAAATCGGCGAGTTCGAGACCGGCGACCGTACCGCGACCGGCGCGGACTACGTACGCGCCCACACGTACGGCTACCGGCGCCCGCCGGTCGAGCCCGGCCGGATCACCACGCTCGACGGCGGCGGCGCTCTCGCGGCGGGCGAGACCGCACTCGGCCGCCCGCCGCACAACGGCGCGGACGAGCACGCCTTCGGCACGCACATGGCCGCGGTCTTCGCGGACCCCGGCGAGCTGGCGGCGGCCGTCGCCGAGGCGCGGCGGCGCCTCGCGGCCGGTGATCCGACGGAGGCGCTGGTCCTCGGCCGCGACCTGCACTGGGCCTCGGTCGGCGACGCGACCCGCGAGGGTCACGCCCATGAGCTGCTGGCCGCGGCCTACCGTGCCCTGGACCGGCCCGCGTTGGCCGCCGTCGCCGACGCGCACCACCGGCACCGGGACCTGCCGCGCGTGGACGTGCTGGAGCCCAAGTCCTAGGGCCCAAGTCCTAGGGCCCGTCCGGCGGATCAGCGGGCCATGGGCGTCAGGCGGGCAGCTCCACGACATCCGCGACCACGCAACTGACGTTGTCCGGACCGCCGTTGCGGTTGGCGAGGGCCACGAGCGCGCGGACCGCGTCGTCGGGGTCCGGGGTCGTCGCGAGCGTGGCGTGTACGTCATCGGCCGGGACGACGGCGGACAGCCCGTCGGAGCAGAGGAGATAGCGGTCGCCGGGGCGGGCGTCCTGGAGCCGGATGTCGGCGCCCGCGCTCCCGTCGGTGGCCGGGCCCGTACCGGACAACGCCCGTGCCAGCAGGGATCGTTGGGGGTGGGACTCGGCCTCGGCCGGGCTGAGGCGGCCCTCGTCCACCATCGACTGGACCATCGTGTGGTCGTGGGTGATCTGGAAGAAGCCGCCGTCGCGCAGCAGATACGCGCGGGAGTCGCCGATGTGGACGAGGGCGAGCTGGGAGCCGGTCCAGAACATCGCGGTGAGGGTGGTGCCGACGTGTCCCGGCTCGCGCTCGGCGGCGGCGACGCCGCGGACGGCCCGCCCGGCCTGCTCGACGGCGTCCTCCAGGGCATTCAGCAGCTCACCGGCGGGGACGGTGTTCGCGCCCGCGTCGAGGCGTTTCAGTACGTCGACGGCCGCGGCGCCCGCGGGGGCGCCGCCGGTCCCGAAGCCGTCGGCGACGGCGAGCAGGCGGGAGCCCGCGTAGGCGGTGTCCTGGTTGCTCTCGCGGACGAGCCCGGTGTCGGACAGGGCGGCGTAACGGATGCCGAGCGGTGCGGTGGCGGCTGACATGGCGGGGTCCTTCCAGGACAGGTAGTCGATGAGGAAGGCGGCCAGGTCCCGCCGGGCGGCGGTGTCGGCCTCGACGCGGGTCCAGTACGCGCGGACCGACAGGGCCGCGTCCCGGCCCTCCTGGGCGCAGACCTCCTGGATTCCGGCCAGCGGCATCCCGAGGCGGCGCAGCCACGCCACCAGGCGGGCCTTCTCCAGTTGCTCCGGTGCGTACCAGCGGTAGCCGGTCGCCGGGTCCACGCGGGCGGGGGAGAGCAGGCCCAGCTCGTCGTAGAGCCGCAGCGCCCGCTGCGACAGCCTGGCCGCCTTCGAGAAGGCCCCGATGCCCATCAGGCCGGGTCCCGTGTCCCGCTCCATGCCCGCGCTCCTCCGTCCCTCCTCGCGCCGGGCCTCCGTCCGGCGCGCGTCCGATGCTGGGGTCTTCCCCGACGTGAGAGTCAAGCAGGTCCGCGGCCTTCCGCCTCTCCCGCCGTCCGCGCCCTCACCTGCGCGGCTTTACGGTTCGCTCTACGAACTAATATGGTTCGTAGAGCGAACGAGATGTCGAGGCGTGCGGGGAGTGGTGAACATGGCGGGTGCGGGTGCGGATTCAGGCGTCGGTGGTGGTGCTGGTGCGGGTACGGAGGGCGCGGCGCGTGCGGCGCGTGCGGTGCGGACGGTCGCGGTCGTCGGCGGGGGGTACGGGGGCGCCGCCGTCGCCAAGGCGCTGGACCAGGACACGGACGTCGTCCTGATCGAGCCGAAGGACGCCTTCGTGCACGCGGCGGGCGCGCTGCGCGCCCTGGTCAGGCCCGACTGGGCGGCGAACATGTTCTTCCCGTACGACCGGCTGCTGGCGCGCGGCCGGGTGGTCCGCGAGCGCGCGGCCTCGGTGGACCCCGGCGGCGTCACGCTGGCCTCCGGCGCCCGCGTCGACGCCGACTTCCTCGTCCTGGCCACCGGCTCCGACTACGCCTTCCCGGCGAAGACCGAGACCGACTCCACGGCCGAGGCGCTGCGCAGGCTGCGCGTCGGTCACGACGAACTGGCGCTGTCCGAGCGGGTGTTGATTGTCGGCGCGGGCCCCGTCGGGCTCGAACTCGCCGGTGAGATCAGGGCCGTGTGGCCGGACAAGCACATCGTCGTCCTCGACCCGGCCGAGCGGTTGCTGTCCGGTTTCATGCCGGAGCTTCGGGACGACCTGCTGCGCCAACTGGACGCACTGGACGTCGAATTGCGGCTCGGTACGACCCTGGCCGCGCAGCCGCCGACCGAGCCGGGGCAGGCGAAGACGTTCACGGTCGCCACGTCCTCCGGTGACCAGGTCACCGCCGACATCTGGTTCCGCTGCTACGGCGTACGCGTCAACAGCCACTACCTCGCCGACGGCCGCCTCACCGCCCGTACGGCCAAGGGGCAGGTCCGCGTGACCGACACGCTCAACGTCCATGGCAACGGCGGGACGTACGACCGCGTCCACGACCGCGTCTACGACCACGTCCACGACCGCGTCTACGCGCTCGGCGACCTCACCGACCTCGCCGAGGCCAAGATGGCGGGGTACGCCATGAAGCACGCCGCCGTCGTCGCCGAGAACATCCTCGCCCAGGTGCGCGGCGAACGGCCCTCGGCCGTCTACCGGCCCTCGCCCGTACCGTCCGTGCTGCTGCCGCTCGGGCCCGGCGGGGGTGTCGGCCAGACCCTGTCCGACGACCGGCCGACCCCCGTACCCGTGCTCCTGCCGGCCGAGCGGGTGGCCGCGTACAAGGGGCGGGATCTGCTCGTGGGGCGATTCGCGGCGCTCTTCGGCACGGGCTGAGCCCTCGGGTACGGGACGTGGCGCGCGCTCAGTGCGCGACGGGGCCCTCGTCCAGTTCGAGGAAGACGGCGGGCACCTTGTTGTCGCGGACCACGCGGCTGAGCAGACCCGCGAGCGTGACCCGTTCCGCCTCGGTCAGGCCGGACGGCAACTCCTCGACGCGGCGGCAGGTGTCGGCGTAGAACGCGTCGACCAGCGACCGCCCTTCGGCGGTGAGCGCGACCCGTACCGCGCGGCCGTCGCTCGGATCGGCCTCCCGCCGTACCAGCCCGCGCTGCGCGCAGCGGTCCACAAGACCGGTCAGGCTCGACTTCGCCAGCCCCAGGATGCTGCCCAACTCGCCCATCCCCAGGGGCTGTCCCATCAGCACGCACAGCAACTGCCCCTGCTGCGGCGTCAGTCCGTACCCCCGGCCCGCCTCCGCGTACACGGCGTTCACCAGGAAGGAGGAGCGCACCAATGCGGTGACGACTCCCATGTGCTCGCCCGCGTCCTTCCCCATACCGCCAGCCTACGGGATAGGGGCGATCGGGTGGTGGTTCGTGACGCGAACTATGGAAGGGGTGGGAGGGGGAGGAGGGGAAATAGGGAACGCGGTGCGTTCCCGTTCGGACCCGTTCGTTCCCGTCCGTTCCCGTTCGGACCCGGCCGGATTGCCGCCGGGGTGCGGGCGTCGGACGATCGAGACCGGCGGTCCGTCCGGCGAGGGAGTGATGCGATGAGCGCGCGGCGGCTGGCCGACCTCGACCGCCCCGAGCGGCGCCGGGCGATGGCCGCGAGTGTGGTCCGCTGCGTGCTGTCCACGGCGGCGATCCTGGTCCTGTACTACTTCCTGCCGCTCAACGGCGGCCGTCCCGACGCCGCCGCCCTGATCCGGCTCGGCATCGGCGCCGTCGTCTTCGTCGCGGTCATGCTCCTCGAACTCCGCCGCATCCTCCACGCCGATCTTCCTCAGCTCCGCGCCGTGGAGACACTCGTCGTCACCTTCGCCTTCTTCCTCGCGCTCTTCGCCAGCGCCTACGTCTCCCTCTCCCACCTCTCACCCGGCAGCTTCACCGAGCCGGTCGACCGCACCGCCGGGCTCTACTTCGCCATCGTCACCCTCGGCACCGTCGGCTACGGCGACATCGCCCCCACCAGCGATTTCGCCCGCATCCTCGTCAGCGTCCAGGTCCTCATCGACCTCGTCTTCCTCGCCTTTCTGCTCCGCCTGGTCATCGACCTCACCCGCCTCACCCTCCACCGCGACCAGCCCCCCTGACGGGGGTCCCGCCCCCTCCCGGCCCGGCCCCCGCTTTCCCGCCCCCGGGTCCGGCAGGGCTTCCCCGCGCCGTTCCCCGCGCCCCTGCGGTGGCCCGCTGGGCCTCGTCGGCCGGGGTGGTGTCGGTGGTTTCCCGGCCGCCGGTCCGGTGGGGGTTGCCCGCGCCGTTCCCCGCGCCCCTTCGGGGCACGACCCGCCGTGCGAACGGCGCGCCACCGCCGTGGCTGTCCGCGCCGTTCCCCGCGCCGCTGCGGGGCTCGGCCTCGTGCGGGGTGGGTGGGTCGAGGTTTTTAGGGGCGCGGGGCTGTGTGTTATTGGCGGCTGGTGCCGCGTGGGCGTGACGAGGCACGACGGGGCTGAGTGTCGCCACGGGTCCCGGGGAGGGGTCAGGCTTCGGCGAGGGCGGTGGTGAGGACGGCGTGGGAGGGGCGGTCGAAGGCCATGAGGCGTACGTGTTCGACGCGAGTCGACGCGTGGGTGAGGACGGCGACGGCGATGCGGGCCGCCTGGTCGGCGGGGAAGCCGAAGATGCCGGTCGAGATGGCGGGGAAGGCGAGGGTGGAGACGCCGAGGGTGTCGGCCACTTCGAGGCAGCGGCGATAGCAGGAGGCGAGGACGTCGGCCTCGCCGGAGGCGCCGCCCTTCCATACGGGACCGACGGTGTGGATGACGTGCCGGATCGGGGGGTCGAGGTCGAACCCGGGGGTGGCGACGGCGTCCCCCCGCGCGCAGGGCGCCACGGCGGCGCCGGCCTCGGCGAGACGGGGGCCGGCGGCCCAGTGGATGGCGCCGTCGACTCCGCCGCCGCCCTGGAGGGACTCGTTGGCGGCGTTGACGATGGCGTCGACGGCCTGTTTGGTGATGTCGCCCTGGACGACCTCGATGTGGACCATGCGCTGATGATGGCGGGGGAAGGCGGGTCGGGGCACGTCGAATTCGGTCAGGGGGTCCGCAGGGCGGCGGCCAGGTCGCGCAGGTGGCTGTCGACGGGGCCGAGGCTCAGGAGTCCGCTGGCGGCGCCGGCCAGCTCACCTGCGGCGGGCAGCAGTTCGGCGTGGGCACGCCGCTTGGCTGGCGGGGAGTCGAGTGCGAGGGCGGCGCGGGCGGTGAGAGTCCACATGGCCTCGTAGAGGAGGTCGTGCGGGGGCGCGGGGGCACCCCGGAGGGCGGCGGCGGCCTCGAGGCGGCGGTCCTCGGCGAGCAGGAGGAGGGGGCGGACCCACGGGGCGTACGGGCCCCAGTCGGCGTCGGTCCGCGCGAGGACGAGCAGGTCGCGGCCGTGCCGGAGCCGCAGGCACAGAAGGGCGAGGGGGAGGAGCCCGCGCTCCAGCCCCGGCATCCCGGCCCCCGTCAGCTCGGCGGCGGCATCCCCGTACGCGGCCTCGGCCGCCTCGAAGGTCCCGGTCTCCGCGAGCCGCAGCGCCCCGTACCACCGGGTGAACACCCCTACGAGCGGCAGCTCATGACGCTCCGCCAGCCGGTCGGCGGCGGCGGCGTGCTCGTCCGCCGCCCCGAAGTCGCCCCGTGCGCAGGCCGCTTGGAGCCGGATGAGCCGGCCGAGCACCTCGGACGTGAACAGGCCGTGCCGCGAGGAGAGTTCGACCAGCTCCGCACCGATCGCATCGCGTTCCGGCGCCAGACCCGCCCGCTGAAACGTCTGCATGAAGGTCGCGTTGAGCGCGAACGCCAGCAGCACCGGATCGTCCAGCCGCCGCGCCGCCTCCTGCGCCAACCGCGCCGCCTGCGCCCCGCGCCCGCCGCCACCGCGCCCGCCGCCACCGCGCCCGCCGCCGACGTTCGCGCCGCCGACGTCCGCGCCCCGCGTCTCCAGCGCGATCGTCGCCAACAGCCGTGCGCGCAGGGCCTCTTCGGCGGGGCCCGGCGGCAGGGCCGTCAGGGTGCGTTCGGCGGCGGCCACCACTTGGGCGGCTTGGGCGGGGTCGTCGAGGCGGGTCCAGACGGCGGGGACGTCGTAGGCGCCGATGACGCGGGCGCAGAGGTGGGGGTCGCCGAGTTCTTCGGCGGCGGAGACGGCGGCGAGGCGGTGGCGGCGGGCGGACCGGAGCCCGTCGCCACCGGTGACGGCGAGGCCGCGCAGGAGGGTGACGGTGGATTCCAGGCGGGCGCGGGCGCCGGTGGGGACGGTGCGGTCGTAGGCGGCGGTGGCCTCGGCCCAGACGCGTTCGGCGCCGCCCGCGCCGGGGTCGAGGCGGTCGTCGTCCTGCCGGAGGATGTCGGCTTCGAGGGCGCGCAGGCCGGGCCCGGGGTCGACGCCGAGCTGTTCGACCAGGAGGGCGCGGGCGCGGCGCAGCACGGCCAGGGCGTCGCCCTGGCGGCCCGAACGGTAGAGGGCGAGGGCCAGCAGGCGCCAGGCGTCCTCGCGCCAGGGGTGCTCCGCCGCGTGGGCGTCGAGGTCGGCGGCGGCCTCGGCGGCCAGGCCGAGGGAGAGGCGGGCCTCGGCCCGGCGTTCCACGGCGTGCAGCCGCAGTTCGGCCAGGCGCGAGCGTTCGGCGCGGGCCCACGGCTGGTCGGCGAACTCGGCGTACGCGGGCCCGCGCCACCACCCCAACGCGCGCTGGAGCAGGGCGAGTACGTCCTTCGGCGGCAGCCCGGCGGCCTCGGTCACGGCCTGCTCGAAGCGCCACGCGTCCACCGTGTCGGGCGCGGCGCGCAGCGCGTACCCGGGGCCCTCGGTGACCAGCAGCCGGGCGGGCGCGCGCGGTGGCCGGTCGGGTTCGAGGGTGCGGCGCAGGGCCGCGACGAAGGTACGGAGGGTGCCGACGGGGTCGGCGGGCGGTGCGGGGGAGCGGCCGGGACCCGCGCCGTCGTTCCCCGGCCGCTCCGGCCACAGGTCCTCGACCAGCCGGGCGACCGGTACGACGCGGCGGCGGCCGATGACCAGGCGGGCCAGTACGGCCCGGTGCCGTGGCCCCCTCAGCGCGAGGGCCGCACCGCGTACCGCCTCGTCCGGGCCGTCCCCGCTCTCGGCCCAGGCCGCCACCGGCCCCAGCACGCCGAACGCCACCCGCACCGCGTACCGCCTCTCCGGGAGTTCCCCCAGGTCACGGTAGCGCGCTCATCGGCTGCTCATCCGTCGCCCACACGCTGGAAGCACGAGCCCGTTGACGCGCCGGGCCCGCGTACGACCCGGACCGCGTACGCGCACAGACCGCGTATACGCCCGGACCGCGTACGCGCCCGGCTCGCGTACGACCGGCACCGCCGCGTACGTGCACGGCTCGCGTACGACCGACCGGCATCGCCGCGTACGGGGCACGGCCCGCGTACGTCCACCCACCGAAAGGGGCCCCCATGCCACCCGCCATCCCCGGCTTCGACCTCCGCCGCGTCCCCGCGGCCGACGGCGTCACCCTCACCGCCGCCGTCGGCGGCTCCGGGCCGCCCGTCGTCCTGCTGCACGGCTTTCCGCAGACCCACCTGATGTGGCGGCACGTGGCCGTCGACCTCGCCGCCGACCACACCGTGATCTGCCCCGACCTGCGGGGTTACGGCGCGAGCGACAAGCCGGCCGAGGCCGACGACACGGCCGGCCCCGCCGGGACGGCACCAGCCGTCTACGCGAAGCGCACCATGGCCGCCGACATCGTGGCCGTGGCCGCAGCCCTCGGCCACGACCGCTTCGCGCTCGCGGGCCACGACCGCGGCGCCCTGGTCGCCTTCCGCGCCGCCCTCGACCACCCGGGAGCGGTCACGCACCTCGCCTGCCTCGACGTCCTGCCCACCCTCGACATGTGGGACGCCATGCACGGCACCACGGCCGCCGTCGGCTTCCACCTCTACCTGATGGCGCAGCCGCCCGGTCTGCCCGAGCGGATGATCGCCGCCGACCCCGACCTCTTCTTCGGCCACTTCCTGGACCTGTGGGTCCGGGCTCCCGAAGCCGTCCCGGCCGACGTGCGCGCCGTCTACCTGGCCGCCTGCCGGGCCGCGATCCCCTCGATCGTCGCGGACTACCGGGCCTCGGCCGGTATCGACGTCACCCACGACGCGGCCGACCGCGCCGCGGGCAACCGGCTGCGTATGCCCGTCGCCGTCCTCCAGCAGGACTGGGGCGCGGCGCTCGGATTCGACGCCGCCGCGCTGTGGTCCGCGTGGGCCCCCGACCTCCGGCACACCACGGTCGACACCGGCCACTTCATGGCGGAGGAGTCCCCGGCGACGGTCGTCACGGCCCTCCGCGACCTCCTCGCCCGCTGATCCGGAGGCCCGCCCGCCGGAACACGACGCGGTCGGGGACGCGTGGCGGGCCGTGGCGGCCCGACGGGACCCGTGCCCGTCGGGGGTGCGGTGCCGCCGGTTTCCGGCTCCGGCGACGGTCAGACGGTGAAGATCCGTTCGGCCTGGTCGCGGTGGGTGTGCAGGTCCCCGTACACGGGGGGAGATCTGGTCCGCGGTCGCGGGTCGGCGACCCGCGGGCGTACCTCGTACGGGTCGTCACGCGGCAGTCGCTCAACCGGCTGTGCACGCTGGCGCGCCGCCGCGAGGAGTACGTCGGCGAGTGGCTGCCGGAGCCGCTGCTGACGGCCCCCGACGTCGCCTTCGTCGCCGTTGCCGACGGCCCCGCCCCCGCCTCCCGCGTCCCCGTGCACGGGGACGCCCGCGTCGCGGCCCTCCTCGCCGGCCCCGGCCGCCACGCGGTGGCCAACGCCGAGAAACTCACCCGCCTCGGCCCCGTCCCGACCCGCCTCGCCCGCTGAGGCGGGTCGGAACGGCGCCGGTGCGTCAGCCCACCGGCTGGTAGTGCTGGAGGTAGAGGAAGATCGACTTCCAGCCGCTGCCGACGTTGAGGACGTGGAGCCGGCCGCCGGAGGGCCCGAGGTCGAGGGCGGTGATGCCCTCGACCTCGTCGTCGGGCTGGACGTCCTGGGTGAAGGCGCGGGTGACGGTGCCGGTGGCGGGGTCGATGGCGTAGACGGCCTTGTCGCCGTCGCCGTCCACGGAGGCGTAGAGGGAGCCGTCGAGCATGGTGGCGCCCTGGATGCGGCTGAGGGGGCGGGAGAGGCGGACGGTGGTGGCGACGGGGAGTTCGGCTCCGGCGGGGAGCGAGAGGAGGTCGCTGAGGCGGTAGCCGACGAGTTCGTCGGTGCCCTGGGCGCTGTCCTGGTTCCAGGGGGCGGTCCAGACGAGGCCGGTGGCCGGGTCGACGGCCACCCACGGGACGCCGCCGGGCAGCAGCGCGAGGGGCAGGCGTACGTAACGGCCCGTCCAGCTCAGGTCGTTGGCGGAGTACAGGGCGAGCAGCGGGTTCCGGTAGCCGTTGCCGTCCTCGATCGGGGCGACGACGTAGCCCCCGTACACGTCGATGTCCCCGATGTGGTCGGAACCGTAGGCGCCGCTCAACGCACCAGGAATGGCAAGGGCGTTGGAGGCCGTCTCGTGGTTCCCCTCGACCGTCGCCTTGTCGAGGCTGTACGTGCCCGAGTAGTAGAAGTACGTGCCGTCGGTGGCGATGCCCTGCCCGCGCTCCAGGGCGGTGATGCCCGTCCAGGTGGAGTACGCGGGGAGGCGCTGCCAGGTCGTCGCGTACGCCGCCTGCGGCAGCAGCGCCAGGGTGGCCGCGACGGCCACCGTGCTTCCCGCTCGCCAGATCTTCATCAGCCCGAACCTCCATGTCGACCGCTGACAAGGCCAGTTGGCCATCGGCGGCATCCATTGGAGCAGCGGGGCGGCGGACAAGCCCACCGGTGGCGGGTGAACTCTGGCCGAAGGGCAGTCGAGGGCAAGGGCCTTGACTGGCAAGGGCCTTGACGGGCAAGGGCGTTGGCGCCTCGACTGTCCGCCCGGTCACCCGCACCGCCCGCTGCCCCCGCGCCGCACGGCCCGCACCGCGGCCGTGCGGTGCCGGTCCACGGCGGGGCGTACCGGCGGATGGTCGTACGGACGAACGTCCCGGATCAGGCGCTGGCCACGGTCGTACTCACGCGCGCCGCGCCGCCCACACCGTCCGCTCGGTCCGCACGGTCAGGTCGTCGCGGCGCGCGATGCTGTCCGGTCCCTCGGCGTCGAGGAGCCGGTCGAGCGCGGCGAGGTCTTCCGGTGCCAGGGTCTCGGCGATGCCGCCGCGCATACGGGTCAGGCTGGTGAGCGCGTACCGGCCGACGGCCTCGGCGTGCGGCGGGCCGATGTTCACGGTCACGACGCGCTCGCCCACGACGGTCAGGCCCGCGGCGCTCAGCATGGGCCCCCAGTCGGCGCCGCGGTGCGGCACGTGCTCGGCGTGGTGGTGGTCGAGCGCGGCGTGGCAGCGCTCTTCGAGCCCCGGGCGCTCCGCGGGCGCGTCCTCGGGCAGGAAACGCGGGAAGCCCGCCAACTCGACGACGGCGAAGAGCCCGCCGGGCGCGAGCGTGTCGCGGACCTGGCGCAGCGTGCGCTCCGGGTCCGCCATGTGGTGCAGGGAGGCCGACGCCCAGACCAGGTCGGGCGAGCCGAGGTCGGGCCACCGGGTGTCGAGGTCCGCCCGGACCGTACGGACGCGCCCGGCGACCCCGGCCGCCTCCGCGTTGCGGCGCAGGCGGTGCAGGTGGTCGGCCGAGGTGTCGACCGCGATGACCTCGGCCTCGGGGAAGCGCCGGAGCAGGGCGAGGGTCCCGGCTCCGGTGCCGCAGCCGAGGTCCACGATGTGACGGGGGGCGGCTTCGACGGGCAGCCACGCGGTGATCGAGGCGGTGTGCTCGGCGAGGACTTCGGCGTCGAGGTCGAGGATGTCCGCCTGGCTGTCGGCCTCGGCGTCGTGGTGCGAGGCGGTGGCCTTTGGGGTGCCGTGATCGTGGTCGTGCGGGGCGTGGCCATGGGCGTGACCATGGGCGTCGTGGGCCGCGTGCGGGGCTGCGTGAGTCATGGCGCCCACCGTATGAGGGCCGTGGGCGGGCCGCCCGGTCGCTTTCGGGAACGGCAAGACGGTGGGCGTCCGGGCTGCCGACGGCGCAAGTCGCGTGCCCTGGCCCGCGCGAGTCGCGGGCTCCGACCTGCTCGGGCCCCGGCCTGCTCGATTCGCCGGCTCCGGCCTGCGCGGGCCTCGACGTACCGGATTCGCGGGCCCCGGCGTACCCGATTTGCCGAACGGGCTCAGACCCCGTCCCCCTCGCCGCCGCTCTTCTCGTCGCCGCGCTGGTGCCCGCGCCGCGCGTCACGGTCGAAGATGCCCAGCAGTTCGCAGGGCCCGCCCTCCGCGCCGATGGCGTGGGGCAGCATCGTCGGGAATTCGGCCGACTGGTTGGTCTCCACGCGGAAGCGCCGGTTGCCCAGGAGCAGCACGGCCGTGCCCGACAGGACGACGAGCCATTCGCGGCCGGGGTGGGCACGCAGCCGGGAGGGGCTGTCCGGCGGCGGATTCGTCAGGCGCTGCCGTACGACCGTCATACCCGGGTCGGCCTTCACGGCCCAGCGCATCGTCTGGTGCGCGGAGTCGATCATCGGACTGGAGATGACGTCCTCCGTGGCCGTCTCGACGAGCTGGTCGAGCGTGGTGTCCATGGCGCGCGCGAGGGTCACGAGCTGGTCCAGCGCGAGGCGGCGCTGACCGTTCTCGATCCGGCTGAGCGTGGAGGGGCTGAGCCGGGCGCGGCCGGCCAGTTCGTCCAGCGACCAGCCCTGCGCCACCCGCAGCGCGCGAATCCGCTTGCGCACCAGGCTGTCGAGATCTTCATCGTCTTGCGTCATAGGCAACATGTTATGCCTCGCGCGCAAAGTCCGCTTAGCGTGGTCGTACCGGGCCCCGGACGGGGCTCCCGCTCAGCGCAAGGGCGCAAGCCGACGCGTAGAGAGCCGACACGTATAGAGAGGTACGCCCATGCCCGCGACGCTTCCCGCGCACGTGAACGATCCGGCCGATCCGGCCGGTGCGACCGATCCCGCCGGTGTGACCGATCCCGCCGATGGGGCCGACGCCTTCGCCCCGACCCTCGACGCCGTGGTGATCGGCGGTGGCGCCGCCGGGCTCAACGGCGCCCTCATGCTCGCCCGCTCCCGCCGCTCCGTCGCCGTGGTCGACAGCGGGACCCCGCGCAACGCGCCCGCCGACGGTGTCCACGGCCTCCTCGGCCTCGAAGGCATCCCCCCGGCGGAGCTGCTGCGCCGGGGCCGGGAGGAGGTACGGCGGTACGGCGGCAAGGTGCTGGTCGGCGAGGTGACCGCCGCCGAGGCCGTCCCCGGCGCCGACCCGCGTTTCACGGTCACCCTCGCCGACGGCGCCACCCTCCGCGCCCGCCGCCTCCTGGTCGCCACCGGCCTGCGCGACGTACTCCCCGACATCCCCGGCCTCGCCCGGCACTGGGGGCACGACCTCGTGCACTGCCCGTACTGCCACGGCTGGGAGGTGCGTGACGAGCCCATTGGCGTACTCGCCGTCGGTCCCGCCTCCGTCCACCACGCCCTGCTCTTCCGGCAGTTGACCGACGACCTGGTCTACTTCACGCGCGGCACCGACCTGGACGACGAGACCCGTACGCGCTTCGCCGCCCGCGCGATCCGGGTCGAGGACACCCCGGTGGCGGCGGTCGAGTCGACCGGGTCCACGGAGGGCTCCGGGTCCACACGGGGCTCCGGGTCCGCCGAGAGCCTTGGGTCCACGGACGGCTCCGGGTCCGCCGCGGGCGGGCACATCGCGGGCGTACGGCTGACCGACGGCCGGTTCGTACCGCGCCGCGTCCTGGCCGTCGCGACCCGCATGCTGGCCCGTACCGACGGACTGGCCGGGCTCGGTCTGCCGATGGAGGAGCTGCCGGGCGGGATGGGCCGCCGCTTCGCCGCCACCGGCCCCGCGGGCACCACGTCGGTGCCGGGCGTGTGGGTCGCGGGCAACGCCACCGACCTGACGGCCCAGGTCGGCGCCTCCGCCGCCGCGGGCGCCCTGGCCGGTGCGCACATCAACGCCGACCTGGCCGCCGCCGACACCGAGGCGGCTCTCGCCGCGGCGGACACGCCCTAAGAGCGCTCTGACGCGGCGGGGTCGGGCGCCGCCCGTACGTGCGCGCGCTCGCCCTGCTTGCCGACGAGGCTGAGGAATTCGACGGGCCCCGAGCCGGTGGAGCCGAACCAGTGCGGCGTACGGGTGTCGAACTCGGCCGCCTCGCCCGGCTTCAGCACGAGGTCGTGCTCGCCGAGTACCAGCCGGAGCGTGCCGTTGAGCACGTAGATCCAGTCGTAGCCCTCATGGGTGCGCAGGACGGGCTCCACGGGGCCGCGCGGCGGGGCGGGCAGGACGAATTTGTACGCCTGGATGCCGCCGGGCCTGCGGGTCAGCGGCAGCACGGTCGAGCCGTCCTTGCAGGCGATCGGGCGCAGGTTGAGGCGCGGGTTGCCGGTGCGGGGCGCGTCGACCAACTCGTCGATGGTGACGCCGTACACCCTTGCCAGCGGCAGCAGTTGCTCCAGCGTGGGGCGGCGCAGGCCCGCTTCGAGCCGCGACAGCGTACTGACCGAGACGCCGGTCGCCGCCGCCAGATGCGTCAGCGTCAGGTCCCGGCCGAGCCGCAGATTCTTCAGGCGGGGGCCGACGGCGTCGAGGGTGCGGCCCACTTCGTCGTCGGTGCCGCCCGCGCCAGCCGCGCCAGCCATGCCAGCCGTGCCGCCCGTGCCAGCCGCGCCGTCCGTGTGATCCATGGAGCCCAGTTTGCCGATCGGCAAACAATTTTGCACATCGGGGCCGGTCGTGGTGACGATCGCTCCCGCGTTTCCCCTGTTGACCGTCCCTGGTGAAAGGTCCGTCCAGATGAGTACGGAGAGTCCGAACCGGCCCGCGCGGGGCAGTGCCGAAGCCGCAGCCGTGGGCACGGGCGTTGACGTACCGGTCGACGTAACAGCCCCTGACGCGGCGGGTGTTGACGACCCGCGTCGGCGCCGCGCGATCCTGATCTCCGTCTGCGTCGCGCTGATGGCCGTCATCGCCTCGGTGTCCGGCCTCAACGTCGCGCAGCCGGACCTGGCCGTCGCGTTCGACGCCTCGCAGAGCACGATCCTGTGGATCATCAACATCTATACGTTGAGCCTGGCGGCGCTGCTGCTGCCGCTCGGCGCGGTCGGCGACCGATGGGGCCGAAAGCCCGTACTGCTCACGGGACTTGCCGTCTTCGGCGGCGCCAGCGTCGTCGCCGGTCTGGCGACGTCGGCCGAGGTCATGATCGCGGCGCGGGTGCTGAGCGGTGTGGGCGCGGCGATGATCATGCCGGTGACGCTCGCCGTCATCACCTCCACCTTCCCGGCCGAGGAGCGCGGGCGGGCGATCGGGGTGTGGACCGGCGTCGCGGGCGGCGGCGGCATCCTGGGCATGTTCCTGTCGGCCGCGCTGGTCGACGTGGCGAGCTGGCGTTATCTCTTCGTCCTGCCCGTGGCGCTCGTGCTCGTGGCCGCCGTGATGACGCTGCGGTCCGTGCCCGACTCGCGCGACGCGGCGACGCACTCCTTCGACACGGTCGGGGCGCTGACCTCGGTGGTCGCGGTGGTCGGGCTGATCTTCGTACTCCAGGAAGGGCCCGAGCGGGGCTGGGCCGCGCCCGTGACCCTGCTCAGCCTGCTGGTCGGCGTCCTGGCCGCCGCCGGCTTCGTGGTCTGGGAGCTGCGGCGGCACGGCCCGCTGCTGGACGTACGCCTCTTCCGCGAGCGCGGCCTGGCCGGTGGTTCCGTCGCGCTGCTGGCCGTCTTCGGCGTCCAGGCCGGGATCTTCGTCGTCCTCTTCCCGTTCCTCCAGGCCGTGTTGGGCTGGTCGGGTCTGCTGTCCACGCTGGCCCTCATGCCGATGGCCGTCCTGATGATGGCCACCTCGGGCCTCGCGCCGCGTCTCGCCGAACGGGTCGGCAGCCGTCGCACCATGGCCCTCGGCATCCTCCTCGGCGGCGCGGGCCTGGCCCTGATGGCCACCCTCGTCTCCGTGGACGGCGGCTACCTCTCCGTCCTGCCCGGCATGCTCGCCATGGGCATCGGCATGGGCCTCACCATGACCCCCGCCACCGAGGCCATCACCAGCTCGCTGCCCAGCGAACGCCAAGGGGTCGCCTCCGCGCTCAACGACGTCACCCGCGAATTCGGCACCGCCCTCGGTGTCGCCCTCCTCGGCGCCCTCCTCTCCTCCGGCTACCGCGGCGCCATCGGCCCCCGCCTCGACGGCGTGCCCCCGGCCACCGCCGCCACCGCCCGCGAAGGCATCGCCAACGCCGTCGAAGCCGCCCATGCCACCGGCGGCCCCACCGCCCCCGCCCTCGTCCGCGCCGCCCAGCAGTCCTTCGTCGACGGCTGGCAACAAGCCATGTGGGCCGGCGTAGCCGTCATGACCCTCCTCCTCGCCTACCTCCTCCTCCCGAGCCGGACTCGTCGCTCAGACCGGTGAGGCGGGCGCGTCGGCGGCGGTCGGGTCCGGAGGTCTCCACGACCGTTTCACCCCGCCCGCCCGCTGACCCCTACGATCCGCCCGACGACGGCCGCGGCCCGGTCCGCGTGCTCCTCCGCCCACCTGCCGACGTGCTCCCTGACCGCTTCCCTCACGCAGGCGCGCACCTCGGCGTTGCCCAGCGTGCCGTGGACCGGGTCCTCGAAACAGGGATGGTCCACCTTCACCGACACGACCGCGGTCAGTCCTTGGCCGATCCGGTCGCCGCCGAGATCGGGATCGGCCGCCGACAGCAGCCTCCGCTCGCGGGCGAAGGCGTTGACCGCGAGCGCGAGTCCGTCGCGGAAGCCCGCCAGGTGCGCGCCGCCGTTCCGGGTGGGCGCGCTGTTGGCGAAGCTCCGGATGCGCTCGTCGGGGGAGGAGCACCACCGCAGGGCCACCTCGGCCGTCCCCTCAATCCGCGGGTCCTCCCGGGCGAAGGCGATGACGTCGGGGTGCAGGGGTGTCCGGGCCGGGGCGTCGGGGTCGTCGTGACCGTGGGGGCTGTCGAGGAAGACGACGAAGTCCCGTAACCCGTACGGGAACCGGAACCGTACCGACTGCTGCTCGCCCGGTGACCGCGCGTCGGTCAGCGAGATCTCCAGGTCCCTGTTCAGGAACGCCAGCTCCCTGAAGCTGTCCGCGAGCGCGGCGAACGAGCACTCCGTGGTCGGGAAGATCTCCGGGTCGGGCCGGAAGCTGAGGGTGGTCCCGGTGCCGGCCGCCGGTCCCACGACGGTCGGCGGCGCGATCGCGCCGCCGCGCTCGTACTCCTGCACCCACCGGACCCCGTCGCGCCGTACCTCGGCCGTCAGGCTGCTCGACAGGACATTGGCGACGAAGGGCCCGAAGCCCGCCCGCTCCAGGACCGCGCAGTGCCGACCGGGGGGTTTCGGCCTGGCGGCCGTGCGGGTCAGCAGCGTTTCGAGGCCGTCGCCGTCCTCCGCGACCTCCACCGGGACCCCCGGCCCGTCGTCGGCGACGCTGACCTCGCCGCCGGGTCCCAGGACGACGTCCACGGTCCCGGCCCGCCCGGCCAGCACTTCGTCCACCGCCCGGCCCATGACCTGGAACACCATCTGATGCAACCCGCGTCGGCCGGTCGTCCCGACATACATGCCAGGCCGCCGCCGAATGGTCTCCCTCGCGTCCAGCACCGTGATGTCGCTGGCCTCGTACCGCCAGCGGACCTCCTCCGCGCCGGCCTTCTCCCTGCCGTCCTCCGCGCCGCCCCGACTCACGAGATCCCCCTCCGACCGCGTCCACCCGAGCCCCCCAGCCTAGGCGAATCCGCGTAAAACACCAGGTCAGACGCCATGCAACGAACCCGTGCCCGCCCCGCTGCCCGCCCCCCGGCCCCCTCCCGGCCCGCGACTCCCCACCCTCGCCGGAAGCGCGGCCAAACCCCGTCTGAGCCCCCTCAACCCCCCTCTCCGTCGCCCCCGAGGCGCCCATTTTTCCCATCGCGCATCCGGCCGCCGCTCTCTCCGGTCGGCCGTCAGCGACCGCCCCGCGAGTCACCGGCAACCCGGTCGCGGTAGCCCTCGGGGAGCTCGCCGACCGACGGGATGTCCGCAGGAAGCGGCAGAAGGAGAAGGTCCCAGTTCAAAGTGGCCTCCAGGGTCCGGGTGTCGCCGAAAACGCTATCTCCCGGCCCTGACAGCACCGGCCCCGGACGTACCGGCCGCAGGGGGGCATCGGGGGCAGGGGGAGCAGCCGGTGAGGCTGGGAGGGTCACTGTTGCAAGCGGTGTGCTTGCAAAAGTTAGCGGGGTGGGGGAAGGTGGAGGCATGGCTTCGCTGAAGGTGGGCAACGTCGGGGAGTACCTGCGGGAGCAGCGTCGGGGGGCGCGGCTCAGCCTGCGGCAGTTGGCGGAGGCGGCCGGTGTGTCGAATCCGTATCTGAGCCAGATCGAGCGCGGGCTGCGGAAGCCTAGTGCGGAGATCCTGCAGCAGTTGGCGAAGGCGTTGCGGATCTCGGCGGAGACGCTCTACGTGCAGGCGGGGATGCTCGACGCGCGGGAGCGGGACGAGCTGGAGGTGCCGGCGGTGATCATGTCGGACCCGTCGATCGACGAGCGGCAGAAGCAGGTGCTCATCCAGATCTACGAGTCCTTCAGGAAAGAGAACGCCGCCGCGGAATCGGCCGCCAAGGCCGAGGAAGCCGCACGACAGGCCGAAGAAGAACAGAAGAACGCCGAAGAAGAGCGGAAGAACGTGGAGGCGGATTCGTCTCCGACACTCGTACGGGAGGAATCCGAGAAATGACCATCACCGACGACATCGTCAAGAGCCTGCGCAACCCGACCCCGCTGTACGCGGTCGCGGGCACGGCGGACCTCGCCGCGGCGAAGCTCCGCGAGGTGCCCGCGCTGCTGGAGAAGCTGAAGGACCAGGCGCCCGAGCGGATCGAGAAGATCCGCGGCACCGACCCCAAGGACGTGCAGCAGCGGGTCACCGCGCAGGCCAAGGACGCGTCGACCAAGGCGCAGACGCGGCTGAACGAGACGATCAGCGGCATCGACTTGGACCTGAAGAAGATCGGCGGGTCCGTGCAGGACCTGGCGCTCCAGGGCGTGGGCCGGGCCGCCGAGTACGCCGTCAAGGCGCGCGAGACGTACGACGAGCTGGCCGAGCGCGGCAAGGGCGCGGTCGCTCAGTGGCGCGGCGGCGCGGCCGACGAAATCATGGAGGTCCCGCCGGCCGTGAAGCTCGCGGACATCCCGGCCGACGAGCCGCTGACCGAGTCGATCGGCGACCGGCTGGCCGCGAAGCCCGCCGACACGTCCGGCGACAAGCCGGCCGCCCGCAAGACCACGCCCCGCAAGCCGAGTGGCGCGAAGAAGGCGACCGACAAGTCCGCGGAGTGAGGCGAGGGCCGGGCACGCTTTGCGAGCCCGGCCCGTTGTTCGTACAGGAGCCGGTACGGTTGGGCGGGCGACAAGCGGACGGTCGGCACGGTGCCGGCCGACAGCGACAAGGGCGGTGGACGGCGTGCTGATCACGGGGTTCTTCGGGGTGCTCGGCCTGGTGTCGTGGGCGCTCTTCCTCTTCGCGGCCTTCGCCTTCGTCGACGCGGCGATCCGCCGTGAGGACGCGTACCGGGCGGCGGACAAGAACACCAAGGCGTTCTGGCTGATCATCCTCGGCATCGCGGCCGTGGTGATGAAGCTGTTCTCGGTGCTGTCGTTCCTGCCGGTCATCGGCCTGGTCGCCGTGATCGTGTACATGGTGGACGTACGCCCCGCCGTACGGCAGATCACCGGACCCCGCCGTGGCGGGGGCCTGCGGCGGCGCCGCGGCGGTGGCAGCAGCAGCGACGGCCCGTACGGCCCGTACAACGGCTGACGCGTACCCGCCGGGCGTATCCACCGGGGCACATACCCACCGGGCCGTATCCACCGGGCGGGCGGCCCCCCAGCGGACCGGCCCCCCAGCGGACCGGCCTCAGATCCGCTTCGGCCGCTCCAGCAGCACGACCGCCACGTCGTCCGTCAGCTCCCCGCCGTTCAGCTCCCGCGCCTCCGTGAGCGTCGCGTCGAGCAGTTCCTCGCCGCGTAGGCCCTCGGCCAGCAGCCGGGCGGTCATCCGTACCATCCCGTCCTGCCCGAGCCGCTGCGTGCCCTGGCCGATCCGGCCCTCGATCAGGCCGTCGGTGTAGAGCATCAGGCTCCACTCGCCGCGCAGCCGTACCGGTATCCGCTGCCAGCGGGCGTCCGGGAGCAGGCCGAGCGCCGGGCCGCCCTCCGTGTACGGCAGCAGTTCCGGCACGCTGCCGGGAGCGCCGGGGGTCGAGAGCAGCGGCGCCGGGTGTCCGGCCAGATGCAGATCGGCGCTGCGCGCGTCCGGCGCGATGTCGACGGTGCAGAGCGTCGCGAAGATCTCGTCGTCCGACCGCTCGTGTTCGAGCACCTGCTGGAGCGTACGCAGCAGCGCGTCGCCGCCGAGCCCGGCGAAGGTCAACGCGCGCCAGGCGATGCGGAGTTGGACCCCGAGGGCGGCGGCGTCCGGGCCGTGGCCGCAGACGTCGCCGATCATCGCGTGGACGGTGCCGTCGGGGGCGCGGACGGTGTCGTAGAAGTCGCCGCCGAGCAGGGCGCGGCTGCGCCCCGGGCGGTAACGCGCCGCGAAACGCAGGCTCGCGCCGTCCAGCAGCGGGGTCGGCAGCAGGCCGCGCTCCAGCCGGGAGTTCTCCTGCGCGAGCAGCTTCGTCTCGGTGAGCTGCCGGTGCGCGAGGTCGGCGCGCTTGCGCTCGACGGCGTAGCGGACGGCGCGCGTGACGGTCCCGGCGTCGACCTCGTGCCGCGCGAGGTGGTCCTGGGCGCCGACCCGTACGGCCTCCGCGGCCCGCCCGTCGTCCGCGCCGTCGGTCAGGACGAGTACGGCGGTGCCGGGCGCGAGCCGCAGCACCTGCCGCAGGCCGTCCAGCACGTCGGGCAGGTCGAGGAGGATGCAGTGCACATCGTCGGTGAGCAGACGGCCGGCCGCGGTGAGATTACGTGCCCGCAGGATACGGATTCGCGGCCCGCCGCCCTCCTGGAACCACGGCGCGGTGAAGGCGTCCGTCGCGTCCTCGCCGATCACCAGCAGCGTGAAGATCGCGGGACCGCTGCCCGGATCCTGCCGCTGCCGGGGCAGCGAGAGGGCGCCGGACTCCGTGTACGGCGCGGTGGACGCCGGTACGGGGACGGACGCCGGTACGGCGGTGGACGCCGGTACGTGAACGGACGGCGGTACGGGAACGGACCCCGGCACGGCGACCGATGTCGGTACGGACGGCGGTACGGAGATGGGCGAGGGCCCGACCGTGGAAGCCGTCCCCGATCCGGGTACGGCAGCGGGGCCCTCGGCCCCGCGCGTCTCGTCGGTGGCTGAGGGCCGATCGGTGCCGCGTTGGGCTGCGGACATCAAGCGACTCCTTCCCTCCCCCGAGGATCTCCGGAGACCCTAGTGGCTGGAGGCAAGGTGACGGGAGGGCAGAGAGTGAACCGTCAGCGTCATATGCGGCGGTCAGCAGGGGATTTCGCGGTGGATGTGTTGATCCGCACATGACCAAGGTCACGCGGGGCGGCCACAACCCCGCCCCCGCCGCGACCCGCATCCGGACCGCCGCCCGCATCCGGACCGCCGCCCGTACGCGTACCCGCCCACGTATCCCTCCGCGCCCCACGTCTCCCTCCGTCCAGACGTACGCGAACCGTCATCAACCCGGTCGTACGACCCCCAGGATCGGCATCGAACCGGCCCCCGCCACCACCACGTCCCGCCCCGGGCGCGGCGCGTGGACGATCGCGCCGCCGCCGACGTAGATGCCGACGTGGCTGGCGTCGGAGAAGTAGATGACGAGGTCGCCGGGGCGCATCCGGTCCACGGGCACATGGGGGAGGCGCGCCCACTGCTCCTGCGAGGTGCGCGGGATGGGACGGCCCGCCGCCGCCCACGCCTGGGAGGTGAGCCCGGAGCAGTCGTACGAGGACGGGCCCGCCGCGCCCCACACGTACGGCTTCCCGATCTGCCGGGTCGCGAAGGCCACGGCGCGGCGGCCCGCGGCGGAGGACGCCGTGGACGCGGCGGTGACCAGGCGTTTCGCGTCACCGGTCGCCAGCCAGTCGCTCTGCGCGCGGTACGCCGCCTCGTCCTCGAGCCGCGCGAGCCGGACGCGCTCCTGTTCCTTGAGCGTGGCCAGCAGCGCGGTGGCCTCGGCGAGCCTGGCCCGTACGCGCTGCCGCGCCCCGGCCGCCGTCCGCTGCGCGTCGACCAGTTGCTGCCACCGCTCGGTGGCGGCGTGCGCGTAGCCGTCCAGCTTCCCGCGCGTGTCGGCCAGCGCGTCGATCGTGGCGCTCGCCGCGCGGGCGCCGCGGGCGGCGAGTCCCGCGTCCGACAGGAAGGTGTCGGGGTCCCCCGACATCGCCAGCCGCAGCGTGTCCGGCACCCCGCCGGCCCGGTACTGCGCGCGGGCCAGCGCCCCCGCCTGCGCGGTGAGTGTGCGCAGGCGTGTCTGCGTACGGTCGATGGCCACCGCCAGCGCCACTAGGTCGTGCTGCTGGGCCCGTACGCGTTCCCCGGCCGCGTTGTACGCGTCCGTCGCCGCCTCCGCCTGCCGGTACAGCGCGTCCACCTCGGCCCTGACCTGCGCCACGGTGCGCGGGGGTGCGGCCTGCGCCGGGGCCGTGGCCGTGGCGGTGGTCAGCGCGACCGTGGCGGTGAGCGCCGTGAGCGCCGCCGCGCAGGCACCGCTTCGGATTCCGCGGGTCATCGGAGCCTCCCTCACGTCACGGGCGCGGTGGCTGTTCGCGCGGCTCCTCGCGCCGCTGAACGCAGGGCTTATCTGACGGGCCGTCACATCTTGGCGGATGGTGGCACGGCGAGCCGTAAAGGGGAAGGGCGAGAGGGCGTTACGCGTGCGGGGCGAGGGCGGGCCAGGCGACCGTGACCTCGCCCTGGCGCCACCGGGCGGGGCCGTCCACGACCGGCCAGCCGTCCGCGCGCAGCGAGGTGACGGCGCGGATCCAGCGCTGGCGCGCGCCCAGGGCGGACAGGGGAGCGGCCGAGGCCCAGGCCCGGTCGAAGGCGGTGAGGAAGGCGTGCACGGGTTCGCCGGGCACATTCCGGTGGATCAGCGCTTTCGGGAGGCGTTCGGCCAGGTCGGAGGGGCGGTCGAGGGAGGCGAGGCGGGTGGCGAAGGTGACGCTTCGGGGGCCTTCGGGGCCGAGCGCCACCCAGACGTGGCGGCGGCCGATCTCGTCGCAGGTGCCTTCCACGAGGAGGCCGCCAGGTGCGAGCCGGCCGCGCAGCCGGGTCCATACGGCGGCGACCTCGCTTTCGTCGTACTGGCGCAGGACGTTCGCCGCCCTGATCAGGACGGGGCGGCTTCCGTGGGGGAGGGGGACTTCGAAGCCGCCGTGTATGAAGCTCAGGTTGTCGCGCTCGTACGGTTTCGCTGCCGCGACGCGGGCCGGGTCGATCTCGACGCCGACGACCTGGACGTCTTCTCTTACCGCTTGGAGGCGGCTCAGGAGTTCCACCGCTGTCCAGGGGGCGGCGCCGTATCCGAGGTCTACGACGACGGGGTGGTCGGCTCGCCGCAGTTCCGCTTCCAGCGCGGTGGCAATCCACCGGTCCATCCGGCGCAGCCGGTTGGGCCCGGTGGTTCCTCTGGTCACCACCCCCACCATGCCGCGCATTCCTCGACTCTAGTCTTTCCCGCCCGCCCACCCGTGCGGGTGTTTTCTTCGTCTGCGGGTGCCGCTTGTGCCTGGTCGGTGCCGGTCCGGGGTACCTCCTCGAAATGCGGCTACCTGGTCTCCTGTATCCGGTGCCCTTCTTGTCACCGCATTTCTGCGGGGGCACCCCGGCCCGTCCCCTCCTCGCTCGTCGGCGTCCGCCTATCCGGTGGGGGTTGCCGGGGGAGGGGGGTCTTTCGGCGAGCCGCCCTGCGTCACCCACCCGGCGCCCACGGATGGGCCACCACCGAAGGGCTTACCCCTTCTTCCCAGGCCCCCATGGGCGAGCGACCTCCGAGAGCCTCGACCCCTTCCCCGGCCCCCACGGATGGGCCCCCCGCCAGGCTTACCTGCGCCCGCCCTCCTCCCCAGCCTCGCGCGCGGGCGCCCGCCTCCCTCCTCAGCCTGCGCCGGGCTGAACCCCACCCACCCCCTCCTCCCGCCCGGCTGACGGTCGGTCGCGTGGGGGCCGCACCCCCTCCCACCCCCTCCCTCCTCAGCCACAGTGGACAGGCGGGCGCCGATGGACCGGAGGGGACGGTGCGGGGTGCCCCCGCAGGGGGACGAACGGGCAGGGGCAGAAGCAGGCGCAGGTGGCCGCAGGTTCGTCGCCCGAGGAGGTGCCCCGGGCCGGGACCGACCAGGCACAAGCGGCACCCGCAGACGAAGAAAGCACCCGCACGGGTGGGCGGGCGGGAAAAAAAGACAAAAAGACCAAGACACCACCCACCCCCCAAGGTCACGCTTCGGCAACAAGGAAATGGAACCGCCAGTTCCGGCGTTCCCCATGGTTGAACGCGGGGGTACGGCCTTCGGAAGGAACGCATGGTGACCCAGCAGACGTCGTCCCGGCTCGCCGCGCTGCGCGGTGCGCAGAAGCACAAGCACGCGCTGGGGATGAGGGGTCGCCGCACCGGAGGCCGCCGCGTACGCCGAGTCGCGATGCTGAGCGTGCACACGTCACCGCTGCACCAGCCGGGCACCGGCGACGCTGGCGGCATGAACGTCTACATCGTGGAGCTGGCCAAGCGCCTCGCCGACTTGAACGTGGAGGTCGAGATCTTCACGCGGGCCACCACGGGGGCGCTGCCCCCGGCGGTCGAGCTGGCCCCCGGTGTGCTGGTGCGGCACGTGGACGCGGGTCCGTACGAGGGCCTGGCCAAGGAAGAGCTGCCCGCGCAGCTCTGCGCGTTCACGCACGGGGTGATGCAGGCGTGGGCGGGCCACCGCCCGGGTTACTACGACCTGGTGCACTCGCACTACTGGCTCTCGGGCCACGTCGGCTGGCTGGCGGCGCAGCGCTGGGGCGTGCCGCTGGTGCACGCCATGCACACCATGGCCAAGGTCAAGAACGCGGCGCTGGCCGAGGACGACTGTCCCGAGCCCGCCGCGCGGGTGATCGGCGAGACGCAGGTCGTGGCGGCGGCCGACCGCCTGATCGCCAACACCGCCGAGGAAGCAGACGAGTTGGTGCGGTACTACGAGGCGACCGCCTCGAAGGTCGCGGTCGTGCACCCCGGCGTGAATCTGGACCGCTTCCGCCCGGAGCCGGGCCGCGCGGCGGCCCGTCGGCGCCTCGGGCTGCCGCAGGACGCGGTGATCCCGCTCTTCGCGGGCCGGATACAGCCCCTGAAGGCCCCCGACGTGCTGATCCGCGCCGTCGCGGTGCTGCTGGACGAGGACCCGACGCTGCGCGACCGCCTCCTCGTGCCGATCGTCGGCGGCCCCAGCGGCAGCGGCCTGGCCAAGCCGGAGGCGCTGCACAAGCTGGCCGCGCGGCTCGGCGTGTCCGACGTCGTACGGTTCCAGCCGCCGGTGGACCAGGAGCGGCTCGCGGACTGGTACCGGGCGGCGACCGTCCTGGTCATGCCGTCGTACAACGAGTCCTTCGGGCTGGTCGCGATAGAGGCGCAGGCGTGCGGTACGCCGGTGGTCGCGGCGGCGGTCGGCGGGCTGCCGGTCGCGGTGGCGGACGACCGCACCGGCTTCCTCGTACCGGGGCACGACCCCCGGGACTACGCGCGGGTGCTGCGCCGTTTCATCGACAACCCGGCGCTCGGCGACTCGCTGGGCGCGGCGGCGGCCCGGCACGCGCGGGAGTTCGGCTGGGGGAAGGCCGCGGCCGACACCACCGAGGTGTACGCGGCTGCGCAGGCCGAACACCGCCGTCACCTACGATCGGCGCATGGCTGAGGAGACCCCGGTGGACGTCAACGGTGACACCGACGACGGAGCCCATGACGGTGCCCATGGCGGCGCGACCCCCGGCGCCCCGCGCGGCGACCTCCGGGCGCGAGCCGTCCGCGCGCTCGAACAGGCCCTGCGCGAAGCCGACTTGCCGTGGGAGTCGCCGCGCCCGGACACGTACGTCACCCAACTGCCGGGCACCCGCAAGCTCTCCACCACCTGCTCCTTCCTGGTCGGCGCCCACACCCTGTCGCTGAACGCCTTCGTCGTCCGCCACCCCGACGAGAACCAGGAAGCCTTCTACCGCTGGCTGTTGGAGCGCAATCTCCGTCTGTACGGGGTGAGTTACGCCATCGACCGGCTCGGTGACGTCTACCTCAACGGCCGCCTCCCGCTGGCCGCCGTCACGCCGGAAGAGGTCGACCGGCTGCTCGGCGCGGTCGTGGAGAACGCGGACGGCTCCTTCAACACGCTGCTGGAGCTGGGGTTCGCCACCTCCATCCGCAAGGAGTACGCGTGGCGGGTGTCGCGCGGCGAGTCCACCAGGAATCTGGACGCGTTCACTCACCTGACCGAAGGTCAGTCCTAAGAATCACCGCACGACCCCTTCCCCTTGGTCCGTACCACATGACACCCTCACGTCAGTCGTAGATCTGAACCACGTTCAGATACGTGATAGCGGCCTACGTGTGAAGGGTGGAAGCATGGCGATGAGCCGCAGGAAGCTGCTGACCGCGAGCGTCCAGGTCACCTCGGCGGCGGCAGCCGCGACGGCGCTCGGCGGCACGCCGTTCGGCGGCACGGCGTTCGGCGGTACGGCGTTCGGCGGTACGGCGAAGGCCGCCGACGCGGCCGTCGACCCGTCCGGGCAGGGGGGCCGCCAACCCCTCGCCCTCTGGCGGGAGTTCACCGCGACCCCGTACACCCACCCGCAGATCCCGTACGTCGCCCGCACCGGTTACGACGGCGGCTCCCGCCGCTTCCGCCGCCACCCCGTCCGTGCGAACGTCCTGCGCTACGGCGCCAAGGCGGACGGCTCGGCCGACGCGGCCCCCGCCATCAACCGCGCCCTGCGCGAGGTCGGCCGGGCGGGCGGCGGCACCGTCCACCTCCCGCCGGGCACGTACCGCATCGACGACGTCATCCGGCTCGGCTGGAGCAACACCACCCTGCGCGGCGCGGGCAGCGGACGCACCGTGCTGTACGCGACCAGGTCGCTGACCGACCTCATCGGCCCGTACGGCAGCCGGTACGGCGGTGACAAGTCGTCGTGGTCCTGGGCGGGCGGCCTGGTCTGGATGTGCCCGGCCGACCGCTACGCCTCCCTGACCGGCGCGATCCGCGCCAAGGACTGGCCGTTCGAGGGCTGGACCGGCAACAAGCGCGACCAGTGGCGGACGCTCGCGACCGTCACCGAGGAGGCCGCGCAGGGCAGTTGGAGCGTCGCCGTCGACAGCGCCCGCCAACTGCAGCCCGGCGCACGGGTGTTGCTCCAATACGCCGACGACCCCGCGCACGGCCTGCTCGACCACATGGCGGGCGACGTCGACGGCGCGGCCACGTACGACTGGTCCGACAAGAGCAAGCTGCTCTCGTACGTCCCCTACGAATGGCCGGCCCTGATCACCGAAGTCCGGGGACGACGCGTCACCTTCGACCGGCCGCTGCCGCTGGACACCCGGCTGCTGTGGCGGCCGAGGATCACCACGATGGTCGAGCCGCTGGTCAACTCCGGTGTGGAGGGCCTGACCATCCAAATGACGCCCACACCGCAGTCGCCGCACCTGCTCGACAAGGGGTACAACGGGCTGGTCGCGCAGTGCACTTGGGACTGCTGGGTGGACGACGTGCACGCCGTCGACGTCGACAACGGCTTCCTGATGGTCGCGGCGAAGGCCACCACCTTCCGCCGTACCCGCGTCTCGGGGCGCGGCAGCCACCACCCGTACGCCTGCCGCGAGGGCTCGCACGACAACCTCGTCGAGGACTTCGCGATCGACCGGCGCACCGTGCCCGCCCCGTCCGGTACGCAGCTCCACGGCATCAACGCCGAGGGCCTGTCGTCGTACAACGTCTGGTCGCGCGGCCGGATGGAGATGGGCACCTTCGACACCCACCGCGGCCTGCCGTTCGCCTGCGTCCGTACCGACATCACCGTCTCCAACGACGGTCAGCACGGCGGCGACGCCTCCGCCGGACCGCTGTACGGCGCCCGCTTCACCCACTGGAACGTCACCGTCACCAACGGCCGCGCGGGCTGCGTCAAGATCGACGACATCGCGCCCTACAGCGCGACCGTCGGCATCTCCACGGTGACCCCCTTCGGCCAGATCGACGTCCCCGACTTCGCGGGCCCGCTGCACTCGCGCCTGGAGTCCTACGGCACTCCGGGGATCGACCCGCCGAACCTCTACGAGGCGCAGCGCGCTCTGCGGCTCCGCCGCTGACCGGGGCTTCCGGTCGAGCGCCTTCGTGGCCCGGTCTGTGGCCCCTGTCGGTGGCCCCTGTCGGCGAACGGTCCGCAGCGCCTCAGCCGCCGACCTGTTCCGGGGCGTCGCGGGGAGCCGGGGCCTGGGCCTCGACTCCGGCCGCCACAGGGGCGGTGGGGAGGACCGGGGCGGCCGGACGGCCGCGCAGCAGCAGGTAGTAACCGGCGCCCGCGAGCGTGCCGAGGACGGCGCAGCCCAGCCAGACGGTGGTGCGGCCGAGCTGGTCGAGGGTGACGCCGCCGACCAGGGGACCGGCGAAGGCCGCGCCGGACCAGGACAGGGTGTACATGCCCTGGTAGCGGCCACGGGCGGTGGCCGGGGCGAGGTCGGCGACCACCGACATCGAGGCTGGGGCGTGCACGATCTCGCCGAGCGTCCATACGACGACGGTCAGCGAGTAGAGGGCGACCGAGCCCGCGAGGACGGTCAGGCCGAAGCCCCACGCCATCAGCAGTGAACCGACGCCCAGCAGCGCCGCGTTGCCGTACCGCCGCACCAGCCGGGTGACGGGGATCTGGAGCAGCACGATCACCAGGCCGTTGATGGCGATGACGACACCGAACTGGCGGGCGGACAGGCCGTGCGCGCCCATGTCGACGGCGAGTGTGGAGTTGGCCTGGTTCATCACCGAGCCGAGCAGGAAAGTCAGGCCGACCAGGGCCATGAAGCGCTGGTCGCGGAGGACGTCGGAGAGCCGGATGTCGGTGGAGTCCGCAGCGCGCCGCGAAGTCGCCTTACGGGGACGGGATTTCGCCGTCGTCCCGCTCGCCGTCGTCCCACTGCCAGCCTTCTCGCACCCAGCCTTCCCCCTCACCGCCTTCCCGCTCACCGTCCTCCCGTCCACGTACGTCACCTTCGCCGTCACCGGCAGCGTCTCCTGCGCCTTGACGTACACGACCACCGCGCACAGCACGGTCGTCAGCGCGTCGCCGACGAACAGCCACACGTACCCCTCCGAGGCGATGAAGCCCGCGGCGGCGGCCGAGACGCCGAAGCCGATGTTGATCGCCCAGTAGTTGAGGGAGAAGGCGCGCACCCGGTCCTTCGGGGGTACGAGGTCGGCGATCATCGCGGAGAGCGCGGGCCGGGAGGCGCTGCTGGTCAGGCCGACGAGGGTGGCGACGGCGGCGATGGCCAGCGGGTTGGTCACGAAGCCGAGCACCGCGGTGGTGGCGGCGGCGCCGAGCTGGGTGGCGAGCAGTGTGGGGCGGCGGCCGATCCGGTCGGCGAGGACCCCGCCGAGCACCGCGCCCGCGGCGCCGCCGAGCCCGAACAGGGCCGCGACCAGGCCCGCGTACGAGGCGGAGTAGCCGCGCTGCACGGTGAGATAGAGGGCGAGGAACGTCACGACGAAGCCGCCGAGGCGGTTCACCAGGGTGCTGGTCCACAGCCACCAGAACTGGCGGGGAAGACCGCTCACCGTCTCCCGTACCGCCCGACTGAACGCCGTCACCGCGACCCCTTTGTGTAATGACCTCTACCGGCTGGAGAATATTACAGAGGGCGGTCGGGTGGCGCCAGGGGATTTCTATTAGGCTCGGGCCCATGGCTGCTGCTCCGTACCAACTGATCCTGCTCCGCCACGGCGAGAGCGAGTGGAACGCGAAGAATCTGTTCACCGGCTGGGTGGACGTCAATCTCAACGACAAGGGTGAGAAGGAGGCGGTCCGGGGCGGCGAGCTGCTCAAGGACGCCGGTCTCCTCCCCGACGTGGTGCACACCTCCCTCCAGAAGCGCGCGATCCGCACCGCGCAGCTCTCCCTGGAGGCCGCCGACCGCCACTGGGTGCCCGTCCACCGCTCCTGGCGGCTCAACGAGCGGCACTACGGCGCGCTCCAGGGCAAGGACAAGGCGCAGACCCTCGCCGAATTCGGCGAGGAGCAGTTCATGCTGTGGCGCCGCTCGTACGACACCCCGCCGCCGCCGCTGGAGGACGGCGCCGAGTTCTCGCAGAGCGACGACGCGCGGTACGCGAGCATCCCGCCGGAGCTGCGTCCGCGCACCGAGTGCCTCAAGGACGTCGTCCTGCGCATGCTCCCGTACTGGTACGACGGCATCGTCCCCGACCTGCTCGCGGGCCGCACCGTCCTGGTCGCCGCGCACGGCAACTCCCTGCGCGCCCTGGTCAAGCACCTCGACGGCGTCTCCGACGCCGACATCGCGGGCCTCAACATCCCCACCGGCATCCCCCTCTCCTACCAGCTCGACGCCTCCTTCCGCCCCCTCAACCCGGGCGGCACCTACCTCGACCCCGACGCCGCGGCAGCCGCCATCGAGGCGGTCAAGAACCAGGGCAAGAAGTAGTCCTCTCGCACCGCCACGCCCTCTGTCCGCGGGTTTTCCCGCAGACGGGGGGCGTTGTCGTTCACGGGTCGACGGCGGGTCGGCGGCCGAGCAGCCCGTCGGCCGGCAGGACCTCGACGGAGCCTTCCGAGTCTTCACAAGGGCGGTCCGAGGGCGCGGCCGTCGTCGTTGGCCGGGCAGACGACGGCCCGCGTCCGTCAGGAAGCGCGGGCCGTCGTCCGTGTGAACGGTTGGTGCGACGGGACGGTACGGATCAGACGAGTCGGGACGGACGGGGCGTCAGCCGGTGCAGCCTCCGCACTGGCAGGCGCCGCCGGACTGACAGCCACAGCCGCACCCCGAGCCGCAGCCGCACGCGGCGACCAGCGGCAGCGGGGTCCGGAGCGGCCGCGGGGCGTGGTCGGAAGACGGCTGGTCGCGTACGGGAGTTGGCGTGACGGGGGATTCCTGCATCAGTACACCCTCCTCAGGCTTGCCTACCCACCAGTGAACTCCGCGCCGGCCGCGCCCTTCAATAGCGCACCCCCGGCGCACGAGCGCACTCCGGCCTCCCCCGAATGCCTTACGCGCCCTACGCGCGGCGACCGACCCGCGCGCCGCGAAAGCCCTCCGTGCCGCCACCGGCCCGCGCGCCGCGAAAGACCCCCGCCCCCGCGAAAGCCCCCCGCCCCCGCGAAAGACCTCCGCGCCGCCACCGACCCGCGACGCGCCGCGAAAGCCCCCGCCCCCGCCGGACGGCGCTACGCGCCCTCCACCGCCGACGGCGTCTGCGGCGTCATCTCGTCCGCGTGCTCACCGGTGACCAGGTAGACGACGCGCTTGGCGACCGACACGGCGTGGTCGGCGAAGCGCTCGTAGTACCGGCCGACCAGCGTCACGTCCACGGCCGTCTCGATGCCGTGCTTCCAGCGGTCGTCCAGCAGGTGCTGGAAGAGCGTGCGGTGCAGCTCGTCCATGCGGTCGTCGTCCGCTTCGAGCTGGAGCGCGTCGTCCACGTCCTTGCTGACGATGACCTCGCCGGCCTTGGCGACCAGGCGCTGCGCGAGCTGGCCCATCTCCAGGATGGTGCTGTGCAGGTCGCGCGGCACGGCCGACTCGGGGAAGCGCAGGCGGGCCAGCTTGGCCACGTGGCGGGCGAGGTCGCCGGACCGCTCCAGGTCCGCGCTCATCCGCAGCGACGTGACCACGATCCGCAGGTCGGTGGCGACCGGCTGCTGCCGGGCCAGCAGGGTGATCGCCCGGTTCTCCAGCTCCCGCTGGATCTCGTCGACCTTCTCGTCGGCGGCGATGACGCTCTCCGCGACCTTCAGGTCCGCGTCGAGCAGCGCGGTGGTGGCGCGGCCGATCGCGGAGCCGACGAGCCGGGCCATCTCGACCAGACCGTCACCGATCGAGTCCAGCTCCTCGTGATATGCGTCCCGCATCGCTTTCCTTCCGTCCGAACAGAGGTTTCTCCTCCACGCTGCCACGCTGATGGGCGTACGCGTACCGACCGCACACCCTGAGTGAACCACTCCCCACGTGAAGGTGAACTCTTGGCAACGAGCATCCGAGAGGTAGCTTCCGGGGTTGTGGATCGCTTGCGCGACCCACCTAACCTGGGGCTATGGACGTGAACGCGGCAGTCGCCGCAGCCAGTGCGATAGCCGGTCTGCTGACCGGTGTGATCGCCGTGCTCGCGTTCCGCTGGAGCGAGCGGGAACAGGCCCGCCCCACCCGTACGGCCATGCGGCCCGACAACATGACCGGCGCGCTGCCGCCGGGCGTGGACACCGTACTTTCGGTCCTGCGGTCCTCCGCCGTCGTCCTGGACGAGGGCGACACGGTGGTCAAGGCCAGCTCGGCGGCGTACGCCCTCGGGCTGGTACGCGGCGGCCGGCTGGCCGTCGACCAGATGCTGCAGATGGCCCGCGAGACCCGGCGGGACGGCGAGATACGGCAGGTGGAACTGGACCTGCCGCGCCGCGGTGTGAGCCGCGGCGAGGGTCTCGCGGTCTCGGCGCGGGTCGCCCCGCTGGGCTCCCGGCTGGTGCTGCTGCTGGTCGAGGACCTCACCGAGGCCCGGCGGATCGAGGCGGTCCGCCGTGACTTCGTGGCGAATGTCAGCCACGAACTGAAGACCCCCGTGGGGGCGCTCTCCCTGCTGTCGGAGGCCGTCATGGACGCCTCCGACGACCCCGAGGCGGTCATCCGCTTCGCGGGCCGGATGCAGATCGAGGCCACCCGGCTGACCAGCCTGGTCCAGGAGATCATCGACCTCTCCCGGGTCCAGGACGACGACCTGCTCGACGACGCCGAGCCGGTGGCCGTGGACGACCTCGTCGCCGAGGCCGTCGACCGCTGCCGTCACCAGGCCAACACCAAACAGATCACCATGGCTACCGGAACCACCCCTGACCTGCACATATGGGGAAACCGGGGCCAGCTCGCCGCCGCCCTCGGCAATCTCGTCGAGAACGCTGTCAACTACAGTCCGGCCCGTACGCGGGTCGGCATCGCGGGGCGCAGGATCAACGCACCCGGCGGGGATCTCATTGAGATCTCCGTCACCGACCAGGGCATCGGCCTCTCCGAGAAGGACCGCGACCGGGTCTTCGAGCGTTTCTACCGGGTCGACCCGGCGCGCTCGCGGGCCACCGGCGGCACCGGGCTCGGGCTGTCCATCGTCAAACACGTGGCCGCCTCGCACGGCGGGGAGGTCACCGTGTGGAGCGCCGAGGGTCAGGGCTCCACCTTCACACTGCGGCTTCCCGAAGCCGGGATCGCCCGCGACCGCGCACTGCCGCCCGGCACCGATCCCGTGGCCGAGGCGGACGCGGACCCCGACTCCGATCCCGACTCCGACCGCGACTCCGATCTCGATTCCGACCAGGAGTCGCTGGACGAGCCGTCGGACGAACAGCTCTTCCGCTCTCTCCCCGAACACATCCCCGCCCCGGAGGTCCTTCCGTGACACGCGTACTCGTCGTCGAGGACGAAGAGTCCTTCAGCGACGCGCTGTCGTACATGCTCCGCAAGGAGGGCTTCGAGGTCGCCATATCCGCGACCGGGCCCGACGCGCTGGACGAGTTCGAGCGCAATGGCGCCGACCTGGTGCTGCTCGACCTCATGCTGCCGGGCCTGCCCGGCACCGAGGTCTGCCGCCAGCTCCGGCTGAAGTCCAATGTCCCGGTCATCATGGTGACCGCCAAGGACAGTGAGATCGACAAGGTCGTCGGCCTGGAGATAGGCGCGGACGACTATGTGACCAAGCCGTTCTCCTCGCGGGAGCTGGTCGCCCGCATCCGCGCGGTGCTCCGCCGCCGCGGCGAGCCCGAGGAGATCTCCCCGGCCGCCCTGGAGGCCGGTCCGGTCCGGATGGACGTCGACCGGCACGTGGTCACCGTCTCCGGCGGCAAGGTCGACCTCCCGCTCAAGGAGTTCGACCTGCTGGAGATGCTGCTGCGCAACGCGGGCCGCGTCCTGACCCGTATGCAGCTCATCGACCGGGTCTGGGGTGCCGACTACGTCGGTGACACCAAGACCCTCGACGTGCACGTCAAGCGGCTGCGCGCCAAGATCGAGCCCGACCCGGGCGCGCCGCGTTATCTCGTGACGGTCCGCGGCCTGGGCTACAAGTTCGAGCCGTAACCCCGGGTCCGGGCGTTGGACCCGGGCCCTGACACAGCGCGCGGACGGCAGCGCGCGTCCCGGATTCGTATACGGGAAAGGCCCGGTGGCGAGTGTGCCACCGGGCCGTTTGAGGTTGTCCGAAAACCGACCTCAGGAGGTCGGGGTGGCGGTGCCCGTCGGGGTCGCGGTGTCCGTCGGCGTGGCCGAGCCGGTGGGCGTGGCCGAGCCGGTCGGCGTGGTGCTCGGCGTCGGCGCCTGGGTGGTCGGCAGCGAGCTGGGACCGAACTGCTGGTAGTCGCCGGTGGCCGGGATCACGTTGAGCTGGATCGCGACGGGCCCGGAGGAGCTGAACTCGAACACGGCGTTCTGCACGTCGCCGTCCCGCAGCGCCTCGGTGCCGCTGTCCACGACGGCGGACGGGTTGCCCTTGCCGCCGAGGAGCACGGTGCCGTGGCCGGGGACGCTGACGGTCTGGCCGCCGTCCTTGTCCGCGAGCGTGACCCTGGTCGAGCCGAGCTGGACGGACTGGAGGGTCTGGGCGTCGTCGCCGTTGTTGAACAGGCGCGCGGAGACCGTCGCGGGTCCGTTGCCGGCGCTCTGGGTGAGCACCACGGCGTTCTGTACCTTGATCACGCCGTGGGTCACGGAGTCGCTGTCCGGTTGGACCTTCAGGGTCTGCGCGTCGTTCCCGGCCGCGCAGGCGGCGAGCGGGGCGAGCGAGAGCGCGAAAACGGCGGCGAGGGCGCCGCGACGGAAGCTGCGGACCACGGCGGCGGCATCTCCTAGATCAGGTTCGGAAGATCTTCCAGCGGCCTTAGATTACCGAGCCGTTGACGCGCCCGCGCACCGGGTGGCCCCTGGGAGCCCGGCTCACCCGCGCGGTTCACCCGCCCGGTGGCGGGCCGGGTGCGCGTACCCATTGCATTCCGCATTCCCCCGACGTGATTACCCGACGTCGTTCATGATCGGCGCGGCCGGTTTTCCGCGAGTGTTCCGCCGTTGTTCCACGACTGTGCAAAATTGGATCATCTGCGGGCAGGTTCCCGAACGGAGTAGCGATGATCCACTCGTCCGGGAGCGACAAATAGGGACGTACTGCCCCTTGTTCGGCGGCGGTAGAGCCTGTAACGGCGGCGTTTCAGCCTCCCCGTATACCTGCTCCCACCTGCGGATACCTCGCGCGGGAGGCATGCTCCAGCACGTCCCGGGGGCCGTTGTCAAGCCCTGAGATATGCTCTGACCTGCGAAAACGCCATTCAGATGAGGGCGTTCCCGTGTTACCCTGGATAGCCACGGAAGGGGTACCTGTCACATGACGTTCAAGGTTGGCGACACCGTGGTCTATCCCCATCACGGGGCCGCGCTGATCGAGGCAATCGAAATTCGCCAGATCAAAGGCGTGGACAAGACCTACTTGGTGCTCAAGGTCGCCCAGGGCGACTTGACGGTACGTGTGCCCGCGGACAATGCGGAGTTCGTCGGCGTACGCGACGTGGTCGGTCAGGAGGGTCTGGACCGGGTCTTCGAGGTGCTGCGCGCGCCGTACACCGAGGAGCCCACCAACTGGTCCCGGCGATACAAGGCAAATCTGGAGAAGCTCGCTTCCGGCGATGTCATCAAGGTCGCAGAAGTGGTCCGCGACCTGTGGCGTCGTGAGCGCGAGCGCGGCCTGTCGGCCGGCGAGAAGCGCATGCTCGCCAAGGCCCGGCAGATCCTGGTCAGCGAACTCGCTCTGGCGGAGAACACCAACGAGGACAAGGCCGAGGCGCTGCTCGACGAGGTTCTCGCGTCCTAAGATCCTCGCGCGCGCCCACCACGTGCCATCGAGGTTCTCGTTTCTCGTCTCAATCGGCGTGGCCACGCCGACCGTGACGTACGGCGACGCACTGCCCCCGGAAACACCACCCGAGGGAATTACCGCGGCACCCGGTCGGGCATGACGACCGGGTGCTGCGGCATGCTTGTGCCCGCGTACGGAGACATACGGCCGGAGACATACGGCACCGCTCACCAGGCGGTACCGGGCGTGGCACATCCCCGCGGACTTCACGGAAGGGGTCCGCGGTGAGCGCTTGCCCGGCACTGTCCCCAACCTCGGCTGGGGGTACTCCCAGGCGATACCCACCTCATACAAGGACACAAACCTGCGTACCGCAGCAGTCATTCCCGCCGCCGGCCGTGGACTTCGGCTCGGCCCCGGCGCGCCCAAGGCCCTGCGCACCCTCGGCGGGGTGCCCATCCTGGTGCACGCCGTCCGCGCGATGGCCCGCGCCCGCGCCGTCGACGTGATCGTGGTCGTCGCCCCGCCCGAGGGCGTCCCCGAGGTCAGGGCGCTGCTCGACGCCCACGGCCTGCCCGAGTCCACCGACATACGGGTCGTCCCCGGCGGTGACGTACGGCAGGAGTCGGTACGGCTCGGCCTCGCCGCGCTCCCCGACGACGTGGACGTCGTCCTCGTGCACGACGCGGCCCGCCCGCTGGTGCCGGTGGAGACCGTGGACGGCGTGGTCGAGGCGGTACGCGGCGGCGCCCCCGCCGTCGTCCCCGCGCTGCCGCTGGCCGACACCGTCAAGAGCGTCGACGCGGTCACCCATCTGGTCACCGGCACCCCGGAGCGCGCCCTGCTGCGCGCCGTCCAGACCCCGCAAGGCTTCGACCGCGGCACGCTCGCCAAGGCGCACGCCACCGTCACCCGCGATGTCACCGACGACGCGAGCATGGTCGAACAGCTCGGCGTACCGGTGCTGGTCGTGCCGGGCCACGAAGAGGCGTTCAAGGTCACCCGCCCGCTGGACCTCGTACTCGCCGAGGCCGTACTCGCCCGCAGGAGGGCCACCGATGGCTACTGACGGCCCGCTCGGGCACGGGGTGTCCGGGTCCGATCTGCCCGGCGGCGATCCGTCCGGGTCCGGTCTGCCCGGCGGCGGCCTGTCCGCGTCCGGTCTGCCCGGCTCCGGCCTGCCGCCCGGCTACGTGCTTCCCCAGGTCGGCATCGGCACCGACATCCACGCCTTCGAGGAAGGGCGCGAGCTGTGGTGCGCCGGACTCCTCTGGGAGGGGGAGGGGCCCGGGCTCGCCGGGCACTCCGACGCCGACGTCGTCGCCCACGCGGCCTGCAACGCCCTGTTCTCCGCCGCCGGGCTCGGTGACCTCGGCGCCCACTTCGGCACCGACCGGCCCGAGTGGGCGGGCGCCTCCGGGACCGCCCTGCTCACCGAGGCCGCCCGGATCGTGCGCGACGCGGGCTTCGTCATCGGCAACGTGGCGGTCCAGGTCGTCGGCAAACGCCCCAAGATCGGCCGCCGCCGCGACGAGGCCCAGAAGGTCCTGACCTCGGCGGTCGGCGCCCCCGTCTCGGTCAGCGCCGCCACCAGCGACGGCCTGGGCTTCCCCGGCCGCGGCGACGGCCTCGCGGCCGTCGCGACGGCACTGGTGGTCCGCGCTCACCCGCACGAGTGAGCGAGGAAAACCCACGGGCGGGTGAGGGAATTCTCCGCCCGTCCGGCACGTTGCGTAGCCGGAAGATCACCGCCCCGGCATGTGAAAGGACCCGCTCATGGCCGCCCTCCCGGACTCCGCCCGCGCCCTGATCGACGGCAAGAATTTCGCGACCATCGCCACCCTCCAGCCCGACGGCCAGGCCCAGTTGTCCGTCGTGTGGGTGACGCGTGACGGTGACGACGTGCTCGTCTCCACCAAGGAAGGCCGTCGCAAGCACCTCAATCTGCTCAAGGACCCCCGCACCACCGTGCTGGTGACCCCGGTCGACAACCCGTACAAGTACCTGGAGATCCGGGGCACGGCGACCCTCACCCGTGAGGGCGGCGACGACCTGATCAACGCGCTGAGCCGGAAGTACACCGGTGAGGAGTACGGCAACGACGAGCCCGGGGACGTGCGTGTCGTCGTACGGGTGAGCGCGGACCGCATCGTCGAGCACGGCTGAGCCGCGCGGGGCCGCCGTCCGTACAGCCGGGCCGCCGTCCGTACAGCCGGGCTGCCGTCCAGCCGGGCGGGGCCGGGGCGCGGGGGTCGCCGTACAGCCGATTGTCACCGTTGTGTGTGCCCTGTGTCAGACCGCACAAGGCACCCGCTCCGGGCCACTACCCTTGTGGAGTGACTATTCGCCTGTACGACACCAACGCGCGCCAGGTCCGTGACTTCGTCCCGCTCACGCCGGGCTGCGTCTCGATCTACCTGTGTGGCGCCACCGTGCAGGCGGCCCCGCACATCGGGCACATCAGGTCCGGGCTCAACTTCGACATCATCCAGCGCTGGTTCCGCTACCGCGGCTACGACGTCACGTTCATCCGCAATGTGACGGACATCGACGACAAGATCCTCGCCAAGGAGGCCGACCAGGGCCGCCCGTGGTGGGCGATCGGGTACGAGAACGAGCGCGCCTTCACCGCGGGCTACGACGCGCTGGGCTGCCAGCCGCCCACGTACGAGCCGCGCGCCACCGGCCACGTACCGGAGATGATCGAGATGATGCGCGGCCTCATCGAGCGCGGGCACGCGTACGAGGCCGACGGGAACGTGTACTTCGACGTGCGCTCGTTCCCCGAGTACCTGGAGCTGTCCAACCAGGAGCTGGACAATCTGCGCCAGCCCGAGGGCGAGGGCGAGACCGGCAAGCGGGACCAGCGGGACTTCGCGATGTGGAAGTCGACCAAGCCCGGCGAGCCGTCGTGGGAGACGCCGTGGGGCCGCGGCCGTCCCGGCTGGCACCTGGAGTGCTCGGCGATGGCCCACAAGTACCTGGGCAGCGTCTTCGACATCCACGGCGGCGGGATCGACCTGATCTTCCCGCACCACGACAACGAGATCGCGCAGGCCAAGGCGTACGGCGACGAGTTCGCCCGCTACTGGGTGCACAACGCCTGGGTCACCATGAGCGGCGAGAAGATGAGCAAGTCGCTCGGCAACTCGGTGCTGGTCTCCGAGATGGTGCAGCGCTGGCGGCCGATCGTGCTGCGCTACTACCTGGGCACCCCGCACTACCGGTCGATGATCGAGTACAGCGAGGAGGCGCTGCGCGAGGCGGAGTCCGCCTTCGCGCGGATCGAGGGCTTCGTGCAGCGGGTCATCGAGAAAGCCGGGCCGGTCGAGCCCGCCGCCGAGGTGCCGCCCGCCTTCGCCGAGGCGATGGACGACGACCTGGGAGTGCCGCAGGCGCTCGCCGTGATCCACACCACCGTCCGGCAGGGCAACAGCGCGCTGACGGCGGACGACAAGGAGACCGCGGTCGCGCGTCTGGCCGAGGTCCGTGCGATGCTCGGAGTGCTGGGCCTCGACCCGCTCGACGCGCACTGGACGGGCGCCGACCGCGGCGACGACCTGCACGGCGTCGTGGACTCCCTGGTCCGGCTGGTCCTCGAACAGCGGCAGTCGGCCCGCGCCCGCAAGGACTACGCGACCGCCGACGCGATCCGCGACCAGCTCGTACAGGCGGGTCTGGAGATCGAGGACACACCGACGGGTTCGCGCTGGACGCTGCGCGGCTGACCGATCCCGCGGCCGACCGCCTCAGCGGCCGACTGCCTCCGTGGCGGACCGCCTCCTGGCGGATCGCCTCCGCGGCCCCGGCCGACGGGCCCGACCCGTCGACCCGACCCGACCCGTATATCCGTACGCCGGACCCACGTCCGGCGAGCATGACCGAAGCGAAGTGAGAGTGCCCCATGGCCGGGAACAGCCAGCGCAGGAACCGCCGTACATCCAACAAAAAGGGCGCCACGGTCGGCAGCGGCGGGCAGCGGCGCAGGGGCCTTGAGGGCAAGGGCCCGACGCCGCCCGCGGAGGCGCGCAAGGGCCACAAGAAGAACCGCGTCGCCAACGCGGCGGCCAAGCGGGCCGTCTCCTCGCAGTCCCGGCGCCCGTCGGGCCGCGGCTCCAAGTCGACCTCCGAGCTGGTCGTCGGCCGCAATCCGGTGGTGGAGGCGCTGCGCGCCGACATCCCGGCCACAGCTGTGTACGTCCAGCAGTTCATCGAGAACGACGACCGGGTACGGGAGGCGCTGCGGCTGGCCACCGACCGCGGGGTACCGCTGCTCGAAGCCCCGCGCCCCGAGCTCGACCGGCTCACTGCGGGCCTGAACCACCAGGGCCTGGTGCTCCAGATCCCGCCGTACGAGTACGCGCACCCGGACGATCTGGCCGCCGCCGCGCACGACGCGGGCGAGGACCCGCTGATCGTCGCGCTCGACGGTGTCACCGACCCCCGTAACCTCGGCGCCGTCGTCCGCTCGGTGGCGGCCTTCGGCGGGCACGGCGTCGTCGTGCCCGAGCGGCGCGCGGCCGGGATGACGGCCGGTGCGTGGAAGACGTCCGCGGGGACGGCGGCGCGGGTGTCGGTGGCGCGCGCCACCAACCTCACCCGCACCCTGGAGTCGTACCAGAAGGCCGGGCTCACCGTCGTCGGCCTGGCCGCGGACGGCGACCTCGAACTGCACGAGCTGGACGCCCTGTCGGGGCCCGTCGTCATCGTCGCGGGCAGCGAGGGCAAGGGGCTGTCGCGGCTCGTCAGCGAGACGTGCGACCTGCTGGTGCGGATTCCGATGCCGGGCGGCGCGGCGGAGTCGCTGAACGCCGGTGTGGCGGCGGGTGTTGTGCTGTACGAGGCGTCGCGGCGCAGGGCCTGAGCGGTGGTTGTGGCGCCGGGGTCGTGGCGCCGGGGCTGAAAAGCTTGCGCGGCGCAGGCTCTGAGCCGCCCTGTGACACTTCCTGAGGCGTTCTCGGACGCGTCTTCGAATCGTCATCGCCGGGGCGCTGACCGGGCGTTGACGGGTCTCGGACATCGTGGGGGCGCGGAGGCAGTGTCCTAAACGTCCGTCACTCGGTTAGATGAGTGTGGACACCAGAACACCCCGCACTCCTACGGGGGGAGGGTTGCCCGGCTTCGACGAGCCCGCTCCGTTGAGCATGGCCAGGGTGCCGAGCGATCCCGCCCAGGTCATCGTCAATCACGCGAGCTTCCGGGTGCAGCTCGGCGCGACCCCGGGCCGTGCCCTCAGCCTCGACGACACCGCGCAGATCCCCGTCGTGACGCAAGCGCGGCCCGGCGCGGCCGGGCGGCGGAAGCTGTCGCCGGTGGTGTGGTCGGGCCGCTCCACGCCGGGCGATCCGGCGGCCGGGGAACTGCTCCAGGCGGTCCGCCGCGCGGGCGTGGCCGGCGGCGCGAACTCCTCCGGCGCGGCCACCCAGGTGCTGCCGCGGATCGACGACACCACGGCGGCGCCCCCCGTGCCGACCGTCGTGGGCCAGCGCGGCGCGCAGTCCCCGACCGGCCTGCTCAGCGGCGTACGCCCGGCGACCGGCGCGTACGACGAGGGCGCGGACGGCGGTTCCGACGAGCAGCGGGTGGGCTACGTCGGCGACTCCTCGTCCGTCGACGGCGCCGAGCGCAGGCCGCGTACCCGCAACGGCGAACCGGCCAAGCACGCCTGGTACCCCGACCGCCGGATGAACCTCGGCATCGTGCTGCTCCCGCTGCGGATCTTCCTCGGCTTCGTGTCGATCTACGCGGGCATGGGCAAGCTCTGCGACCCCGTCTACTTCGACGGCGGCAAGCGCGGCTCGATGGTCACCTGGCTCAACTCCCTGCACCCGTGGGCCCTCGCGGAGCCGCTGCGCGACGCCGCGCTCAACCACCCGGTGGGCGCGGGCCTGAGCATCGCCTTCCTCCAGGTGGTCGTCGGCGTCCTGACCGTCTGCGGTCTGTGGCAGCGTGTCGCGGCCTTCTTCGGCGCGGGGCTGTCGATCGCGCTGCTGGTGACGGTGAGCTGGCGGACGGTCCCGGTGTACGACGCCCCGGACTTCATCTACCTCGCCGCGTGGAGCCCGCTGATCATCGCGGGCGCGCCGGTGTACTCCATCGACGGTCACCTCGCAGGGGACGCCTGGCGGCGGCTCGGCCCGCGCGTCACGGTGTGGGACCTGCGCCGCCGGGTGCTGCGGCGCGGCACGGTGCTCGCCACCGTGATCGCCGGTCTGACGCTGCTGATCGGCTCGGTGCTCGGCGCCGCCGTCCGCGCGTCCAGCACGCACGACGACAGGCCGCAGCGGCCGACGGTCATTCCGACCAACGATCTGCCCGGCTCCCCGCTGCCCGAGGTCTCGGGCGGCAGCGGGCCGCAGGGCGCGTCGCCGAAGCCGTCGGCGTCGCCGAAGTCCAAGAAGAAGGGCGAGGACAAGAAGAAGGCCAAGGGGCAGCCGACGTCCAAGGCGCCGACGTCCTCGTCGTCCACGTCCTCCTCGTCGACCGGCGGCGGCCACTCCGCGGGCTCCCGCCCGACCAGCGGCTCGACGTCCTCCTCCAGCGGCGGTACCTCCGGCGGGACTTCGCAGGCCCCGCCGCCCGCCCCGCCCTCCCAGCCGGAGGCTCCCGCCCCGTCCGCCCCGGCCCCCAAGCCCACCCAGGGCGCCATCGGCGGCCTCCTCGGCCTCCACGTCCTCGGAGACCCCTCCTCCCCGTCCCCCACCCGCACCTCCTGACCCTTCCCCACCCCCAGGACCGCGCCCCCGCCCCAGAGGGCGCGGTCCTCACGCCGCGCCGATCATCCCCCCGGGGCCCGAGCCTGCCCGCCGGTCGGATCTGCAACGCGGCGGTGCCCCCGGCAGGCCCGATGAGCACATCGCCGACTTCGCGCGGTCGCCCGCCGGCTTCTGCGTCCTGTCGACCGCCACGCGCGGACCTCTGCGCGGGAAAGGACCTCACGAGTACGGCAGCAGCGTCCCAGTGTCCAGGTTGAAGCCGAACGGTTGCGGGACGCGAAGGCTTTCACCGAAGTCGGCGTCCTCGCGACGGTGATACTTCCCGCCGTCGGGACGGCTGAAGAGCGTGACCGTCTTCAGCCTCGCGTCGACCACGAGGTACAGCGGGATTCCCATCATCGGGTAGTCCCGTACCTTGCCCACCCAGTCGTTCTCAGGGTTCGACGGCGAGACCAGCTCGACGGCGATGGCCGCGCTCTCCGCGGGGACCTGATTGTCGGTGGTCTCCAGCACGTCAGCGGGCAGGTACGTCAGATCGGGGTTGCGGCTCTTGCCCACACCGGGAGAGACGAGGTCGGTGTTCTCGCTCGGCAGCAGGTCGCCAGGGCAGTGTGCGTCGAACTGGCGCCTTACCACCAGGAGATTGCGCTGGTGGATGCCAGGGGGGCCGACCATCATCACGATCGTGTCGCCGGAGATCTCGGTCTTGAACCCGTCCGGCAGACTCCTGCGGGCCTCATCAAGGAGTGCGAAGCGCTGCGGGTCCATGCCGCTGTGCCTCCCATGAACGGGCCGACCGGTCTCCCAGCCTAGCCCGACCTGACGCCCCAGAGCCCGCACCGTTCACGGACGCCGACCGGGACTTTCCACACCCGCCCGGCCGACCGCATCCGCCAACGCAGAACCCCGGCCCAGATCCTGTCTGGGCCGGGGTCCACAGAGAGCCCCCTGTCGGATTCGAACCGACGACCTTCGCTTTACAAGAGCGGTGCTCTGGCCAGCTGAGCTAAGGAGGCGCAGGAGAAGTGTAGCGGGCACGGATCGGGGGGTGGGAGGGAAAGTGGGGGGCGGGGGGCTGGTGACAAGGGGCGGGGGGCAAGGTAGCGTCACGGGAAGGTTCACACAGTGTGGACTGGACCAATCCTTCCTTTACTCGGATCGTCCGGCACGTTCCTGCCGGTGAAGGGACTGTAATCAGTCATGGCAACTGTCACGTTCGACAAGGCGACCCGCATCTACCCCGGTGGCGACAAGCCCGCGGTGGACGGCCTGGAGATCGAGGTCGGGGACGGCGAGTTCCTGGTTCTCGTCGGGCCCTCGGGTTGCGGCAAGTCGACCTCCCTGCGCATGCTCGCGGGTCTCGAGGACGTCAACGCGGGTGCGATCCGGATCGGTGAGCGGGACGTCACGCACCTGCCGCCGAAGGACCGGGACATCGCGATGGTGTTCCAGAACTACGCGCTGTACCCGCACATGACCGTCGCGGACAACATGGGCTTCGCCCTGAAGATCGCGGGCGTCAACAAGGCCGAGATCCGCAAGCGGGTCGAGGAAGCCGCGAAGATCCTGGACCTCACCGAGTACCTGGCGCGCAAGCCGAAGGCGCTCTCCGGCGGTCAGCGCCAGCGTGTCGCGATGGGCCGCGCGATCGTCCGTGAGCCGCAGGTGTTCCTCATGGACGAGCCGCTGTCGAACCTCGACGCCAAGCTCCGCGTCCAGACCCGTACGCAGATCGCGAGCCTCCAGCGCCGTCTGGGCGTCACGACCGTGTACGTGACGCACGACCAGGTCGAGGCCATGACCATGGGCGACCGCGTGGCGGTCCTCAAGGACGGCATCCTCCAGCAGGTCGACAGCCCGCGGAACATGTACGACCGCCCCGCGAACCTCTTCGTGGCCGGCTTCATCGGCTCCCCGGCGATGAACCTCATCGAGGTGCCGATCACCGACGGCGGCGTGAAGTTCGGCAACGCGGTCGTGAACGTCGAGCGCGAAGCGGTGCAGGCCGCGTCGGACAAGGGCGACCGTACGGTCACCGTCGGCGTCCGTCCCGAGCACTTCGACATCGTCTCCGAGAACGACAGCTCCAAGGCGCTGACGAAGGAGGGCCCGGCGGGTCTCGCCGTCACCGTCAACGTCGTCGAGGAGCTGGGCGCCGACGGTTACGTGTACGGCTCGGCCAAGGTCGGCGACGAGGACAAGGATGTCGTCATCCGCGTCGGCGGCCGCGCGATCCCCGAGAAGGGCTCCGTGCTGCACGTCGTGCCGCGCGCCGGTGAGACGCACGTCTTCGCCACCTCCTCCGGCGAGCGCCTGACCGACAACCGCTGATCCACCGGTTCCTCCACGCCGACGGCCCGCCGGTACGTGACTCCTCACGTACCGGCGGGCCGTCGCCGTGTGCCACCGGTACGTGTCCCGCCAGTACGTGCCCCACCGGTACGTGTCCCGCCGGTACGTGCCCCGCCGCTACCTGAGCCGCGTCGCCGCCTCGCCCCCACCCCCGCCCCCGCCCCCACCCCCGCCATCCGTACACGTTGTCGACAAATACATACGCATATCCGGCCTTTCGGGTGTGTTCGTCAACACCCGAACACCCTCTCCGAGATTTTCACTCCCTCGTCAGGGTGACTAAATGTCGCCAAATCATCACCAGTCGCTACGATCCGATGCGTGAACCAGGTAGCTCGCCGTCTCGGCAAGACATTCGCGCTCGTTCTTCCGGTCGTTCTCGTGCTGTCGGGAACGCTCGCCGTCACCCGCGTCCCGTGGGCGGACTCCTCCTCCGACTCGCAGGTGCTCACCGCATCCGCGAAGACGAAGGAGCAGGTTGCCGCGCAGGATGCCTCCAAGGCACCGCAGGAGGTGCTGCGCCGCCGTCTGTTGGACGAACTCCAGGAGAAGGACCCCGGCGCCGCTCTGACCCAGTTGCAGGTCGAGATGGCGCGTCAGCCGTCGCTCGCACGGTACTGCGCGTCGATCGCCCGGTCGCTGGGGCGCGCCGCCGTCGCCAAGTACGACGGCGCCACGCAGCGCGCCCAGGCGTGGTCGCGCCCGGTGTGCGACACCGCCTTCGCGACGGGCGTCGCCTCGGTCGGCTGACATCGCTGTTGACGGCGGCCTCTCCGGCCGCCTCCCACCACCGGCACGCGCGAGGAACCCCTTGCGGCGTACGGCCCGCCCGGTGCGGGACGTACGCCGCCTTCGCATAGGGTGCGCTGCATGACGCGCGCCGACGACCGTTCCCCCTCGACCGCCCACGACGCCTCGCGCGCCGAGGCCACGCACCACGCCGCCGCGCCGGATGACGCCTCGCGCCACGCCGCCGCGCCGGATGACGCCTCGCGCCACGACGCCGCGCCGGTCACCCAGGCCGTGCTCCTGGCCGGCGGCCAGGGCTCGCGGCTGCGGCCGTACACCGACGACCGCCCCAAGCCGATGGTGGAGATCCCCGGCACCGGGACGCCGATCATCGGGCACCAGCTCGCGTGGCTCGCCGCCGAGGGCGTCACCGACGCCGTCGTGTCCTGCGGCCACCTCGCCGAGGTGCTCCAGGAGTGGCTGGACGGCACCCCGCAGCCGCTGAACGTGACCACGGTCGTCGAGCGCGAACCGCTGGGCCGCGGCGGCGGGTTGAAGTACGCGGCAGCCTCGCTGCCCCGGCCCGACGAAGCCTGGTACGCCACCAACGGCGACATCTGGACCCGCTTCTCGCTCCGCGAGATGGCCGCCTTCCACCGTGAGCGCGACGCGATCGCGACCCTCGCGCTGGCCCGCCCCCGTATCCCGTGGGGCGCCGTCGAGACCAACGAGTTCGGCCAGGTGCTGGACTTCATCGAGGCCCCGCCCTCGCCCTTCCTCATCAACGCGGGCGTGTACGTCTTCGCGCCCGGCTTCACCGCCCAGCTCCCGGACCGGGGCGACCACGAGCGCACCACCTTCCCGCGGCTGGCCCGCGAGCGGAGGCTGGCCGGTTTCCCGATCCCCCAGGGGGCCTACTGGCGGGCCATCGACACCGCCAAGGACCTCACGGAGGCGGCCAAGGAACTCAGCGCCCGCCCCGTGCAGCCGCCCGCCGCCGTCTGACCGACCGCCCCGCCTCCGCCCTGGGCATTGCGGGGTGTGAAGGGTGGTGCCAGGGTGGCGCAATGTCGAAATCACTGTCGCGATCCCTCTCGCGCCGCACGGCGTTAAAAGTGGCCGGTACCGGCCTGCTCGGAGTCGGCGCGGGCGTCGCGCTGAGCGAGTCACTGGCAGCGGCCGACGTCCCGGCCTCCCAACGGTTCGACCTGTCGCAACCGTCGTACGAGCGGTTCCGCGGGGTGTCGCTGCACGAGACGCACCACGCGATGCAGGGCATGGCCTACGACAACGTCAACCGGCGCCTGTACATCGCGCAGATCCAGAACGGCAGCGACGGCGACGACCTGTGCGTCAACCAGTTGAGCATCAGCGGCGGCCTGACCGGCCACATGCACGTCAGCAACGCGGGGCACGGTGTGTCGATCGGGGTGGAGCCGGTCGGCACCGCGTCCTACATCTGGATGGAGTGCGACTCCGACCAGCACAGTGACGCCGGTCGCGGCACGGCGCTCGCCCGCTTCAAATTCGTCAACGGCGGCACCCCGTCGTCGGTGAAGAAGTTCCTCACCGGCAGCAAGACGATCTCCTGCGCCACCGACCCGGTCAACAAACGGCTGTTGGTCCGCCGCAGCGAGAGCGGCGGCATGCACTACAGCCTGTTCTCGCTCGCCGACGCCGCCGCGGGCCAGTTCTCCAGCCCGCTGGCGCACTTCGCCCAACCCACCCTCGGCAACGGCTCCGTGACCTTCCAGGGCTACACGTTCCTCGACAACTACCTCTACACGCTGGACGGCACAGGGCACGAGGACCCCGCCGACATCAACTCCTACGTGACGGCCACCGACATGAACACCGGCAAGGTCGTCCAGCGCTCCTTCACCGCGGCAGGCAAGACCCTCTTCTACCGCGAGCCCGAGGGGATGATGGTCTACCGGACCGTCAACGACAACCCGCGCCTGTGCTTCGGCTTCGCCTCCCGCCCCTCCATGACGAGCTCCACCCGCTACGCGAGCGTCTACTACAAGGACGTCCTGATCTGACGTTCCCCACCCGCTGGGGCCGGGCCGCACATCGCGCGGCCCGGACCCGGCGGAGACTGAGGGACGGACCCGGATCAGTGGGTGAAGGTGAACCAGTTGATGTTGAGGAAGTCGGCGGAGGAGCCGGACGAGAAGACGAGACAGACGTCGTGGGTGCCGGTGACGGAGGCGGTGACGTTGGCGGGGACGGTCTGCCAGTTCTGCCAGCCGCCGTTGTTGCCGAAGTCGATCTCGGCGATCTTGGTCCCGGTGGTGCTGCCGAGGCGGACCTGGAGGGCGCCGCTGACGCCGGGGTCGGCGCCGGAGGCGAGGCGGGCGGTGAACTGCAGGGGCGAGGACGAACCGAAGTCGAGGGCCGCGTACTTGAGCCAGTCGCCGTTGGAGATGTAGCCGACGTCCTGGCCGCCGCCGGAGTCGGTGCACGCCTCGGTCTGGGTGCCGCTCTGGGCGCTGTAGGACTCCGCCTGGACGGTCGAGTAGGCGCCCGTGCCGCCACCGCCGGGCGGCGGGGTGGTGCCGGAGCCCGCGCCGGGACCGAGCGAGACCGTCCAGGAGGTCGGCGCGCCGTCCTGGATGTGACCGTCGACGGGAGCGGCGCCGGTGGGACCGACGTCGTCGTACGGGAAGGCGTATCCGACGTTGGCGTACTTGTGGACGAGCCGCGCGTAGTGGTTGGTCGTCGCGTCCGTGTAGTACGCGGAGGGCGCGACGCCGTCGGGCTGGTTGTTGCCGCCGCCGACCAGCAGCGAGCTGCGGTTGAGGGCGGCGGCCAGCCGGGCGGCGACCGCGCCGCGGGCGTCGCCGCCGGAGTTGTAGAGCGGGCCGCTGGCGCAGCCGAAGATGTCGACGGCGCTGGGCTTGGTGAACGGCACGCCGTTGGTGTTCAGACCCGAGAAGACCAGGGTGTTGCCGGAGACGGTGCCCGAGTACGAGCCGATGCCGCCCTGCCCGTTGATGGTCAGCGTGTGCGACTGATAGTAACTCCACACGCTGTTCAGGTAGTTGTTCCAGTACCCGCCGAAGTCGGTCGGCGAGTGCGAGGGCGCCAGGATGCGCAGCGCGGCGCCCGAGGAGTCGGTGGCGACCAGCTTGTCCCACGGCGCCCCGTCGGCGGCGTGCTGCGCCTGGAGCCCGGAGGCGATGGAGGCCAGCGCGCCCGAGGGCAGCGGGCTGACCGACTGCGAACCGCCGCTGCCGGTCGTCGCCATGGAGACGGGCAGCGCCACCATGTCGACGTAGCTGATGTTCGCGTACAGGTTGGCGCTGTTGTACGTGAACTCGCAGAAGGTCCAGTTGGTCAGCCAGTTGGGGTCGCTACTGGTGAAACCGGGCTGTACGAGACCGGGTACGCCGCCGTTGCCGCCGGGCGGGTTGACGTAGAACTGGATCTTCTTGCCGACCGAGAACCAGACCCGGCCGCCGATCACGTAGTCCTGGAGCGTGAAGGTGGTGGCGGCCGAGCCCGAGGCTCCCAACTGGAGGGAGAAGTCGGCGATCGGGGTCAGGACGGACGAGGGGCTGGGCAGCCGCTGGAAGCGCCCGGACGAGGTGACGAAGCCGGGCCAGCCGGAGCTGTCGGAGCCGCTGATGTAGGCGTAGACCGTGCCGTTGCCCGAGTTGTTCTTCAGCGAGACGGGCAGTGACGGACCGGCCGCCGCGGCCCGCGACGTCAGGCCGCGTGCCCACAGCGGGGAACTCGCGGCGGCGGCGCCCGCGCCGACCGCGGTGACGAAGGATCGTCTGGAGACCACGTACTCCTCCTTGGAGGTGGCAGGCGGGCCGTCGCCGTCGGTGCGTCGGGGCGGCGGCTCGCGTGGGGGGACTGCCTGGAAGAACGTCAGGACCTGGGGCCTGGAGTGCCGTAGGCCGTCGGGGCCTCAGGTCGTCAAGAGCTGAAATACCGTCAGGACGGCAGGTGCCAGACCTGGTTGGCCCCGCCCGTGCAGTCCCAGATCTCCACCTGGGTGCCCGCGGTGGTCGACCAACCGGTGTCGTCCAGGCACCTGTTGGACTGCGGGTTGTACAACGACCCGTTGGACTGCGGTATCCACACCTGCGAACCGGTGTTGTTGCAGTCGTAGAGATCGACCAGCGTCCCGTTGGCCGTGCCGCCGCCGTTGACGTCGAGGCACTTGCCCAGGACGTGCAGGGTGCTGCCCGCCTCCACGACGGTCCACTGCTGCGCGGCCGTGCCGTTGCACGTGTAGACCTGAACGGGGTTGTAGTTGGCGGTACTCGACGCGCGGTCGTCCAGGCACAGGCCGCCGTAGCCGGTGATGGCCTTGCCGCCGGACGGCGGCGGGGTCGTACCGCCGCCGGTCGTCGTGTACGCGGCCACGTATCCGACGCTCATCGTCCCGCCGGACGTCGTCGCCGAACTCGGCGAGGTGCAGCCGCAGACGCCGTTGGGGAAGCCGCCGCCCATCGCGAGGTCGAAGATGATGTTCAGGTTGTGGTCGTACGCCGCCTGCCAGGTGGCCGCGCCGACCTGGCCCTCGGTGACGCTGAAGTACGAGGCGCCGTCGAGGTAGAAGGTGATCGACTCGTTGGACGTGTTCGTCCGGTCGAGGATCATCGAGTACGTGTGGAAGCCGCTCTGGCAGCCGGAACACGCGCGCAGGCCGCTGCCGATGCCGTTGCCCTCGTTGCAGACACCGCCGGGGTACGTGCCGCAGTGGATCGTGCCCGCCACCTGGGAGAGGGCGTTGACGTCCTCCATGATGTCGATCTCGCCGTTCTCGGGCCACTGGCCGGGGCCGAGCATCCAGAACGCGGGCCAGTAGCCGAGGCCGTTGGCCGGGCTGGGCTGCTGGATCGACGCCGTGACCTGCAACTTGCCGCCCGCCGGGGCGCCCGCGACCGCGGTGGGCGTGTGGATGCGGCCCGACGTCCAGTTGGTGCCGCTGCCGAGCGCGGTGATGTTGAGGTGACCGTTGCCGTCCAGGTGGACGTTGCTGGTCGAGTTGGTCATCGTCTCGATCTCGCCGGTCCCGAAGTTCGCACCGGGGCCGGTGTCGTACGTCCACTTCGACCCGTTCGGCGCGCTGCCCGCCGCGCCGGCGAAGTCGTCGCTGAAGACGGTGGTCCAGCCGGACGGCGCGCCCGGCACGGTGACCGCGTCCGCGGACGGGGTGCCGACGGCGAACACGGCGAGCGCGCCGAGCGCTGTGGCGAGGGCGAGTTGACGCCATGCGCGCCATGCGCGGAAGGCGCGGAAGGCGCGGAATGCGGCGGGTCCGGAGAAGGCGCGGGTGCGCGAGGCCGACCGCGGGGATCTGCTGTGGGGGGATGAGCGGTGGGTCACGGAGAGCTCCTGACGGTCCGTCAATCGGCGGACGGGAAGAGTTGCCAGGGAACACGCGGAGGGGGGAGCGGTGCCGCGGATACGGCGGCGGATGCGGTGGTACGGCGGGGTGTGACGGGTGCGGCGGATGCAGCGGGGGTGCAACGGGCGCGGCGGTGGACCGGTCGCGGCGCGGAGGCGGGGCGTCCGGTGGTGTAGACAACTGAGCGAAGTTGATTGAACCCGTGTACATGCGCTGCCGTCAAGATGTGGTGAGAGCGCTCTCTGGGCTGCCGCCCGGGGGCGGGGGACCGAGGCCGCCCGCGGTGGCCGGAACGCTGCCCGCGGGGCGGCCCGGCGCCGGGCCGGGCCCCAACGGCCTTGGACGGGCGGGCTGTTGGCTTCCGGCGGTCGGTGATCTCGCGGGAGTCCGCGCACCGGGGGGCGACCGACCGGCAAGGGGTTCACCGACGGCTCGGTCCGCCGGTTCACCGACGGCTCGGTCCGCGCCGGGCGGTTCGCGGCACCCGACTCGCGGATACGGCCCGCCCCGGTCGGGCGCTGCTGGTCACCGGGGGTGTGGCTATCGTCGGAGTGTGCGCTTTGTGACGTTTAACGTGCTGCATGGGCAGGCGATGACCGGGGGGCGGCCGGTGGCGTTCGGGGTGGGGGAGGCGGCAGGGGAGCCGTTGGGCGCGGCCGTGGCGGCGCTGGACGCCGACGTCGTGGCACTCCAGGAGGTCGACCGCGCCCAGGAACGGTCCGGGCGGATCGACCAGGCGCGGGTCGCGGCCGACGCGATGGGCGCCGCGCACTGGCGCTTCGCCTCCGCCGTCCACGGCCGGTCCGTCCCGGGCGAGGGATGGGTCCTGGACCCGAAAGCGCCGGACCTCCGGGTCTACGGTCCACCGGGTGCGGGTGCGGGTGCGGGTGCGGGTGCGGGTGCGGATACGGATACGGGTACGGGTACGGGTACGGATACGGATACGGACGCGGGCGCGGCTGGCGGGGTGGAGGCGTACGGCGATGCGCCCGCGCACGGGGTCGCCCTGCTCACCCGGCTGCCGGTACGGCACTGGCGGGCCCGGCGGCTCGCACCCGCGCCCTTCGCACTGCCGCTGCGGGTGGCCGGACGGCCGGGGCTCGTATGGGTACGGGACCAGCCGCGGGCCGTGCTGGCCGCCGTACTGGAGGGCAACGCCGGACCGTTCACGGCCGTCGCCCTGCACCTGTCCTTCGTGCCCGGCTGGAACGCCCGCCAACTCGCCGCCGTACGCCGCTGGATCGCCGACCTGCCCCGCCCCTACCTGCTCCTGGGCGACTTCAACCTGACCGGCGCCGTACCGAGGACCGTCCTCGCCGCCACCGGCCGCGAGCGCTGGCACGACCTCGCCCGCACCCCCACCTACCCCGCCCACCGCCCCCTCGTCCAGTTCGACCACATCCTGGCCCACGGCGTCCCGCCCTCCTCGGTCCGCCCCGCCCTGACCTCGGCGACCGCCCCCCTGACCCCCCTCTCCGACCACCGCCCCCTGGTGGCGGACGTGCAGTGGTGACCCCCGCCCCCTGAAGCGCCCCTGCCGTCCACCCGCGCGGCAACGGGCTGCCGTTCGTTACGGCTGAGGCGCGCTCACGGCGGCGAGCCGTCCGCAGGACGTCAGCCGTCCATTTGGTGGAAGCGGGACTCGGCGAAGGTGAAGGCCGTGTCGCGGACGCCGAAGGGGTGCTGGAAGGCGTGGTTGAGCTGGGCGGTGAGGCAGATGGCGAAGGCGATGGCGGCGCCCACGAAGCAGAGGGCCACGAGATGGCGGGCGGTGGCGGTGAGGCCGAGGACCGGGGGGAAGGCGATGAGGAAGCCGCCGGCGACCAGCATGGCGAGCCAGGTGATCCGGGGCATGCCCGCTTTGACCTCGGCGGCGCGGTCGGTGCGCGTTTCGTAGACCGTGGCCAGCGCCGTCGTGGCGGCGGACTTCGCCGTCTGGTGGCCGGGCGCGGCGGCGCCGACGGCCGCGCGCACCTGGTCGAGGGCATGCCACGCCTCAGGGCTGGTGTGCCCGTGGGCGAGTTCGGGGAACTCCACGGTCCTGACGTCGGAGGTGTACTGCCGCAGCAGCGCCCGCACCTTGACGCGGTCGGGGCTCGCGAGACCGCCCGCCGCCCAGTACGTGTCACCCAGCGCCCTGGCCTCGTCGTACGTACGGGACCGCGCGGTGCTCAGCGCGGACCAGCTGCCGGCGACCTGGAAACCGGTCAGCAGGATGAAGGAACTGAGCAGGACACCGCCGATGAGCGACAGCGCCTGACCGTTGAACTCGACGCTCGCCAGCCGCTGTTCCTGGCCGAGGAAGTGGCCCAGCAGCACGGCGAAGGCGACACCGCCGAGGACGGACAGCAGCGAGACGACGTACATGGACATACGACTCCTGGGGCTTCGGTACGGCGGTGCTCAGGTCTCAGGTGGTTCGGTGCGCGCGGGTGCGCGCCTGCTCTGGACGAGGTGACCTCTGGGCGAGGTGACCTCTGGACGAGGTGACTTCTGGGCGACGTGACCTCTGACGATGCGACCGCTACGGACGAACCGAGGTCAGCGGCGACGTGCGACGAAGCGCGGCAGGGCCGCGAGGGCGGCGGGCAACAGGACGGCCAGCATCGACAGCAGCCACCAGCGCGACACGCTCTCGTCGGGGCCGGGCGACGGCGGCGGCTGCGCGTCGAAGGGCGGTTCGGCGCCCGTGCCGCGCGGCTTCGCGTCGTCGTCCCCGGCCGACGACGGCGTCGGTGACAAGGGCGCGGCCGGGCGTACGCCGGACGCGGCGGCCGTACGGTGCCGGGCGGACGCGGCGTCGGCGGGCGCTGCGGACGGGGGAGGAACGGGCGCGGAGCCCGCGGGGGACGGTGTCGGGCGGCCCGCGCCATTCGTGGGCGGCGTCACGGGCGGCGGTACGGCTACGGGGCCCGAGGGTGTCGGGGCCGCGGTGGGGGTGCACGTGGGGGAGGGGGAGGAGGTGGGGGTCGGGGACGACGTCGGCGTGGGTGTCGGCGAGCCCCCGCCGGACGGCGGCCTCGGGCCGCAGGGTTCACCGACCTTCACGGTGAGGCGGCCCACCGGGAGCCGTAAGGAGACATCCAGATGCAGCAGTCGGCTGATGATCCTGCCGTCGACGCACACCGCCACGGTCACCGGCTGGTGCCCGCCGCTCCCGGCTTCCCCGCCGCTGCCGGTTTCCGTCGCGGCCGACGCCCGGCCCGCCCCGGCCACGACGCCTGCTAGGACAGCGACGGCGAAGACGGCGACGGCGACCGGTGTGACGGCTCGTACCGCCACGGCCGCCGCGCGGCACGCGGAGCCCCCCACCGGCACGGTCAGCACCTCGCTTCCCCAGGAGTCGCCCGGTGGCGCGCAGTGCTGTACCGGTTTCCGCTGGTATCAGCATGAAGATATGGGGACGCGGAGGGTCATGTCATTCGAACAGCCCAATATGGCCAAAAATGGGCACGCGGCATGTGCCGTGCGGAATGGGACGCTCGGCGGACGACGCATCGCGCCCGACGCGCGACGCACAGCGCGGACGTGCCTTACGGCGTAAGAACGCGCCTGACGACGTACCGACGCGCCACTCGACGTAGCGACGCGCCTCTCGACGTACCGACGTACCGACGTACCGACGTACCGACGCGCCGCACGGCGCCCGCGCCCGCCCCGGCGGCGCGGCCGTCACCATGCCGCGCACCGCCGGAGGCAGGGGCGCCGGATCACGAACCCGACCGGATCACGAACCCGACCGGATCACGAACCCGACCGGACCACGAACCCCGGTCGCGGAAGCCCCCGGTGACGGAGACCCCCGGTCACGCGGGGCCGGTCAGAGGTCGAACTCCGCCGGGTTGAGGCCCACCGCGAAGCACGCCTCGCGCACGACGGCCTGCTCGGTCTTGTCGAAGTCGCCGTCGGCGCCGCCGATGACGATGCCGATCTGGATGACGGCACGCGCCTCCGTCGGCTTCTTCTGCACCTTGGCGATCTCCTGGAGGATCGCCACCTTGCCGAGGGCGAAGTCGGCGGTGAGCTTGGTCAGGTAGTCCTCGAAACGGCGCTGGAGGTCGGGCGCCGGGAAATTCTGCAACACGTCGTTGCTCGCGATCAGCGACGCGACGCGCTGCCGCTCGGACGGGTCGACGGAGCCGTCGGCGGCGGCCACGAGCGCGCACATCGCCATGCTGGCATCGCGGAAGGCCCCGCTCTTCAGGTCGTTCTTCTTCGCGTTGAGCTGGGTCTGCATCGTCTTGGTGGAGTCTTTCAAGCGGTCCCACAGGGCCATGAGCGGGTCTCTCCTCGGGCGGGGTTCGGTACGTGGTCCGTACGCGATCTGAGAACTCTCGGGGAGCGTAAAGGAGTTCCCAAGACGGAAAGACGGCATCCGGCGAGCGCGTGTGCGGGCCGTACGCCGTCCCCGCCCGAAGTCCCGGCTACGGGATCAGGACGACCTTGCCCATCGTCGCCCGCGACTCCAGCGCCCGGTGCGCCCCGGCGGCGTCCGCGAGCGGGAAACGCTGTACGGCGGGCCGCAGCCGGCCGTCGGCGGCGGCCGCCAACGCCTCGGTCTCCAGCGCGCGCATCCCTTCCGGGGTGCCGGTGAACTTCTGGAGGGCCGGGCCCACGACGACCCGCGAGGTGATGCCGCGCTCGGCGAGTTCGCTGTCGGCGAAACGCAGCGGTTCGCCCGAGGACCAGCCGTAGACGAGGTGCCGGCCGCCGGGCGCCAGCAGGCCGACCGCGGCGCGCGCGAGGCCGCCGCCCACGGAGTCGAGGACGACGGTCGCGCCCGCGCCCCCGAGGAAGTCCCGCACCTCCCGCGTCCATTCCGGCCGCCCGTAGTCGACGGCGAGGCCCGCGCCCAGCGAGCGGACCCGTTCGGTCTTCTCCGCGCCGCCCGCCGCGCCGACGACAATCGCGCCGAGCTGCCGCGCGTACTGCACCACCAGCGTCCCGATGCCGCCCGCGGCGGCCAGCACCACCACGGTGTCGGCCGCCCGCAGTTCCGCCAGCCGCAGGATGCCCACCGTCGTACGGCCCGTGCCGATCATCGCGACGGCCGCGGCGGCGTCCAGGCCGTCGGGGAGCGCGTGCAGCCGGGCGGCGTCGGTGACCGCGGCCCCCGCGTACCCGCCGGGCACCATGCCCAGGTGCGCGACGACGCGGCGGCCGAGCCACGCCGGGTCGGTGCCGTCCCCGAGCGCGTCCACGGTGCCCGCCACCTCCCGGCCCGGAATCGTCGGCAGTTCGGGCGCGGGCATCGGGCCGCCCTCGTACTTCCCGGCCCGCAGTGTGGTGTCCACCAGGTGCACTCCGGCCGCCTCGACCGCGATCCGCACCTGTCCCGCGCCCGGCACGGGGTCCGGCGCCTCCTCGTACCGCAGATTCTCCGGAGGGCCGAAGGCGTGCAGTCGTACGGCGTGCATGGCGGGTCTCCTGTCGGGGTACGGGCGCGGCGCGTGCGGACCCCAGCCAACAACCTCAAGCGGACTTGAAGTCAAGCGGCGCCCTCGCTTCCGTGACCGCCTCACACCATCCGCTTCACGCCCGTCCCGCACCCGCCTTACACCCGCCTCACACTCGCGGGAAACGGCTCAGCAGATCCCAGATCACCGGATTTCCGTCCAGGCCCTCGTGCATATCCGTGAGGTCGGCCACCACATCGTGCAGGAAATCCCGCGCCTCCCGCCGTAGTTCCGCGTGGTGCAAGGACAACGGCGGCTCGTCCTCGACCCAGTCGGCCGTCACGTCCACATAGCCGAAACGCCGTACGAACCTCAGCCGGTCCGCCGACTCCGTGAAGTCGAACTCCGCATATTGCGGCCGCGCCGCCCTGCTCCCCGCCGGGTCCCGGTCCAGTTCCTCCACGATGTCGCACAACGCCCAGGCGAAGTCCAGCACCGGCACCCATCCCCAGCCTGTGGACAACTCCCGCTCGCCCTCGGCCACATACACATCCCCGCAGAACAGATCGTGCCGCAGGGTCCGCACATCCGCCGTCCGGTAATCCATCTGCGGCGGGTCGGGAAAGCGGCGCGAAAGGGCGTATCCGAGGTCGATCACCCACCGATGGTGTCACCCGCGCGTGCGGGCCCGTACACCCGGACAGGCGGACAGGCGGACAGGCGGACACGGGAGAACCTGCGCCCGGACACGCGAACGGCCCCCGGTCCCCGGAAGCGTCCGGGGCGGGGGCCGTGCGGTGGGCGGCTCTGACGGTGACCCGTGTGTTAGAGGGTCACACCGAAGTCGGTCGCGATGCCGACGAGGCCGGAGGCGTAACCCTGGCCGACGGCGCGGAACTTCCACTCGGCGCCGTTGCGGTACAGCTCGCCGAAGACCATGGCGGTCTCGGTGGCCGCGTCCTCGCTCAGGTCGTAGCGGGCGATCTCGGCGCCGCCGGCCTGGTTGACGATGCGGATGTACGCGTTGCGGACCTGGCCGAAGTTCTGGCTGCGGGCCTCGGCGTCGTAGATCGAGACGGGGAAGACGATCTTGTCGATGTCGGCGGGCAGGCCCGCGAGGTTGACGTTGATCGCCTCGTCGTCGCCGTCGCCCTCACCGGTCCGGTTGTCGCCGGTGTGGACGATGGTCTGGTCCGGGGTCTGCTTGTTGTTGAAGAAGACGAAGTGGCCGTCGGAGTAGACCTTGCCGTCCACCTTCACGGCGATGGCGCTGGCGTCGAGGTCGAAGTCGGTGCCGGTGGTCGTCCGCACGTCCCAGCCGAGGCCGACAGTCACGGCCGTCAGGCCGGGCGCCTCTTTGGTCAGTGAGACGTTGCCGCCCTTGGACAGGCTTACAGCCATGAGGAGTCCCCTTTTGTGGTCTGTCATAGGTACTCCGACGAAACTACCGTCATTCCCCAGAACGCGGTCACAGGATCGTACGGTTCAGTAATCCTGCAACTGTGCTGTTGCGCCGCCGCCGAAACTGTTGCGCCGCTGTCGAAAACCCCGTGACGCGCGGGCCCCGGACGCGGGATCATGGGACACATGTCCGGGCCACTTCTCATTCGCGGTTCGGTCTCCGTGCCGGAGGCCGAGCTTCTGTGGCGTTTCTCGCGTTCCTCGGGGCCGGGCGGTCAGCATGTGAACACCTCCGACTCGCAAGTCGAGTTGCGCTTCGACCTCGCGCGTACGGAGTCGCTGCCGCCGGTGTGGAAGGAACGCGCGCTGGAACGGCTCGCGGGACGGCTGACCGGCGGCGTACTGACGGTCAAGGCGTCCGAGCACCGCTCGCAGTGGCGCAACAGGGAGACGGCGCTCACCCGCCTCGCCGCGCTGCTGGCGCAGGCCACGGCGCCGCCGCCCAAGGCGCGCCGCGCCACGAAGATCCCGCGCGGGATCAACGAGCGGCGGCTGCGCGTGAAGAAGCAGCGCAGTCAGACCAAGCGGGGCCGCAGCGGCGGCGGCTGGGACTGAGCGGACCGCCTCGGGTACTCGGGGACCCGTATCCCCGGGTATACGGCGCACGGCTCGGCGCGGGCGGGAGCCCACGGCTCAGCGCAGGTAGCGGTACCGGCCGCGGAAGTACGTCAGCGGCCCGCCGTCGGCGCTCGGCGTCCTGGCCGTCAGCACCCGCCCCACCACCAGGGTGTGGTCACCGGCGGGCACCCGCTGCTGCGTCTCGCACTCGAGTATCGCGAGCGCGCCGCCGAGCACGGGAGCGCCGGAGTGTTCGCCCCGGTAGTACGAGATGTCCTCGAAGAGCAGCCGGTCGCTGATCCGGCCGCGCATCGCGAAGCGGCCCGCGATGTGCCGCTGGCTCTCGCTGAGGACCGAGGCGGCCCAGCGCGGCTGCCGCTCCAGCAGGTCGTCCATCCGCGAGCCCTCGCGGACACTCACCATCACCAGCGGCGGTTCGAGCGAGACGGAGAGGAAGGCGGTGGCGGTCATGCCGACGTCCTCGCCGCGCGGCTCGTCCTCCGAGTCGTGTGCGGTGATGAGGACGACGCCCGCCGCCAGGCGGGACATCGCGGCGCGGAAGTCGTCGAGGTCGACGGTCTCGGATAGGCCCATGGTGGTCCCAGGATGCCGTCCGGGTGAAGGTTCAAGCACATCCATCACGTTACGGGGCGGTAGGAATCGCGCGCATCGGGCTCCGGTCGGAGGCGGGCCGTGGCCGGTCCTAGGACCAGGGCTCTACGTTGTGTGTTCAACCGCTTACATGATGATGTGACTTGAGTCACAAGGGCGAGGAATTGTTGACCCTGTGTACCTGGGGCACAGCTCGCTGTGATTCAGTGGCCCGTGTAATCCGTTGATTTGAAATTATCAGGAGTTGCTGTCGAGGGCGCGGAGAGAGGCATGGACACCGAGTCGGAGCCGTATGTCCGTCTCGCGACCCTGCGTCAGCTGCACCAGGTCGTCGCGGACCTCAACACGGCGCGGAGTCTCGCGGACACCCTTCAGGCCGTCGCGGAAGGCGTGGTCAAAGGGTTGAACTACGAGCTGGCCGCCGTCAATCTGGTACGCCCCGACGGCGATCTCATCGTGGCCGCCTTCGCGGGCAGCGCCGCGGCCGAGGCCCTCATGGCCGGACGCATCGGCTCGCGCACCTCCTGGGAGCGCCGCCTCACCATGGGCGAGCGCTGGGGCACCCTGCGCTTCATCCCGCACACCGAGGGCTGGGTCCTCATCGACGACGACGTGCCCCAGTGGCACACCGAGGGCCCGCTGCCCCGCTTCGCCGACGAATGGCACCCCGGCGACCGCCTCTACGCCCCCATGTACTCCTCGCAGACCGTCGGCAGCGAGCTGATCGGCGTCATATCCGTCGACAAGCCCACCAGCGGCAGGCACCCCGGCCCCTGGGGCTGCGAAGCCCTCCAGATGTACGCGTTCCAGGCCGGCATAGCCATCAGCAACGCCCGGCTGCGCGCCAACATGCAGCGCGCCCTCGTCCGGCTCGAACGCGACCAGCAGGCACTGCGCGCCAGCGAGGAGAGCTTCCGGCAGGCCTTCGAGTACGCCCCCAGCGGCATGGCCATCGCCGAGATGGGCGGCGACCAGCACGGCAAGCTGCTGCGCGCCAACGACGCCCTGTGCCGCCTGCTGGGCCGCTCCGCCTCCACCATGCGCCGCTACTCCTTCTCCGACCTCGTCCACCCCGAGGACGTCGGCCTGCTGCTGCGCACCTCCGCCGAGGGCGGCCGGGCCGAACTGCGGCTCGCGCGGCGCGACGGCAGCTACGTCTGGGCCTCGCTGCGCAATTCGGTCGTCGCCGACACCGCCGACGGGCCGCGCTTCCTGCTCACCCACGTCGAGGACATCGAGGAGCGCAAGGGCCGCGAGCTGCAACTCGCCCACCGCGCCAGCCACGACTCGCTCACCGGCCTGCCCAACAGCGCCGAACTGCGCGCCCGGCTCTCCGCCCGGCTCTGTTCGCGGCCCCAGGACCGCGACGCCCACGACCTCTCCGACGCCCTCGGCGTCCCCGGCGAGGGGCCCGACGAGTTCGCCTTCAGCTACGGCTACGGGCCCGAGGAGCTCGCCGCGCCCCTCGGCGCCCTCGGCTACGACTCGCACACCCACGTCACCGCGCCCGACGAGAGCGACCCCGAGAACGCGGGCAAGGGCCTCGCCGTCCTCTTCTGCGACCTCGACGGCTTCAAGTCCATCAACGACCGCTTCGGGCACCACACCGGTGACGCCGTCCTCATCGAGGTCGCCCGCCGCCTCACCGGCGCCGTCCGCGACGGCGACACCGTCGCCCGCCTCGGCGGCGACGAGTTCGTCGTCCTCGCCGACGGGCTGGCGCCCGCCGACGCCGCCGACCTCTCCGTCCGCCTCCGCAACGCCATCATCCCGCCCATCCGCGTCGACGGGCGCGCCGTCCGCGTCGGCGCCAGCTTCGGCATCGGCTGGGCCGGGTGCGGGATGACCGCCGAGGAAGTCCTCCACTCGGCCGACCAGCGCATGTACGTCGAGAAACGCTCGCGCTCCCGCACGGGCCACCGCCGCGCCGGCTGACCCCTCCCCGCGCGGGTCGTGGCTCTTCGCGGCCCGGCCCCGGGCGGTTCCGTTGCGCCGGGGGAGGAACCGCGCGCTCAGCCACGGTGCTCCCGCAGGTCACCACCGGCCCCGGCGGGGCAGTCCGGTGGTCTGCGGACCACCGGCCGGCGGGGGCCGGCGGCGCGCTCTCCCCGCGCCCCGGACGGGGCGGGCCCTCCCGCGGAGAGGCGGGGTGCGGGGCGGCGGGACGTAGAGGTGAGCGGGGGAACCCGGCCCGGAGGGTCCACCTTGGGGAGTAGGGGAGATCGCTCCAGCGGCTGACCCCGGCACGGGTTCCGTTGCCTACGCTGGGTTATGTGCAGCGCATCTACGACTTTCTCCGCAGACACCCGACGTGGGTCGACGGCTTCTGGGCCCTCGTCCTGCTCGTGGTCTGCGCTGTGTGGGTGCTGGAAGTCCCCGACCTGAGGTTCCCCGAGCGGCTGCTGGCGGTGCCGCTGTCCGGCGCGCTGGCGGTCGTGGTGGCGCTGCGCCGCCGTGCGCCGGAGAAGATGCTGCTGCTGGCCATCGGGGTCGGCCTGACCCAGTTGGCGCTGGGCGTGCAGACCAATCCCGGCGACGCGGCGATGCTGGCGATCATCTACACGTGCGCGTCCAACGGCGAGCGCTGGTCGTCCCGGCTGGCCCTGCTGGCGGGCCTCGCGGCGGCGCCGCTGTCGATGCTGCGCTGGCCGCCGCACGACGAGTACTCGACGGTCTGGACGACGCTGCTCCAGACCTTCTTCCTGACGGTGATCTTCGCCCTGTCGTGGGTGGTCGGCGACCGCCTCCGTACCCGCCGCGCGTACTACGCGGAGCTGGAGGAGCGGGCGGCCCGGCTGCACCGGGAGCGCGAGGCGCAGTCCAAGGCGGCGGTGGCGGCCGAGCGGGCCCGTATCGCCCGCGAGCTGCACGACGTCGTGGCGCACAACGTCTCGGTGATGGTCGTCCAGGCGGACGGCGCCGCGTATGTGCTGGACGCCGCGCCCGACCAGGCCAAGCAGGCGCTGTCGACCATCTCCACCACCGGCAGACAGGCCCTCGCCGAGATGCGGCGGCTGCTCGGGCTGCTGCGCGCGGGCGACGACGCGGGCGGCGAGTACGTGCCGCAGCCCGGCGTCGACCAGCTCGCCGATCTGATCGACCAGGTGCGCGGCGCGGGCCTGCCGGTCAGATTCGAGGTCGCGGGCGACGCCAGACCGCTGTCCAGCGGCGTCGAGCTGACCGCGTACCGCATCGTGCAGGAGGCGCTGACGAACGTCCGCAAGCACGGCGGGGACGGCGCCAGCGCCAGCGTCATGCTGGGCTTCGGCGACGCGGCGCTCGACCTGCTGATCGAGGACGACGGGCGCGGCGCCCGGCACGAGCTGTACCAGCAGGGCGGCCGGGACGGCCTGGGCCAGGGCCTGATCGGCATGCGGGAGCGGATAGGCATGGTCGGCGGCACGCTGGACGCGGGTCCGCGCCCCGGCGGGGGCTTCCGGATCAGCGCGGTGCTGCCGCTGAGAACCGGTTAGCCGGACGACCACCACGGCCGGGACCGGCGAGGACCGGCGGCCGTGACCACGGAGAACAACCGAGAGGCAGGACACATGGCGATCCGCGTCATGCTCGTCGACGACCAGGTGCTGCTGCGCACCGGGTTCCGGATGGTGCTCGCCGCCCAGCCGGACATGGAGGTCGTGGCCGAGGCGGGCGACGGCGCCGAAGCGCTGGAGGTGCTGCGGCACACGCGGGTCGACGTCGTGCTGATGGACGTCCGCATGCCGCGGATGGACGGGGTCGAGGCGACCCGGCACATCTGCGGGGGCGACCGCGGCGAGGCGGTCCGCCGGGAGGGCGAGGGCCCGCGGGTCCTCATCCTGACCACCTTCGACCTGGACGAGTACGCCTTCGCCGCGCTCAAGGCGGGCGCCAGCGGCTTCATGCTCAAGGACGTGCCGCCGGACGAACTGCTCGGCGCGATCCGGGCCGTGCACAGCGGCGACGCCGTGGTGGCGCCCAGCACCACCCGGCGGCTGCTCGACCGCTTCACCCCGATGCTGCCGTCCGCGGCGGCCGAGGAGCACAAGGAGGTCGACAAGCTGACCGAGCGCGAGCGCGAGGTGCTGCTGCTGGTCGCCCAGGGCCTGTCCAACGGCGAGATCGCCCGCAAGCTGGTCCTGTCGGAGGCCACGGTCAAGACGCACGTCGGCCGCATCCTCACCAAACTGGGCCTGCGCGACCGCGTCCAGGCCGTCGTCCTGGCCTACGAGACGGGCCTGGTGCGGGCCGGCGGCTGAGGCGGCCGGACCCCTGAAGCGGTTACCGGCGGTTCGCGGATACGGGTTCACGCCGGGCCGATCAGGGAAGGTCCGTACCGACCGGTAGGGATCACAGCACGGGGGAGTACGACATGCGCGCCATCGTTTTCGAGCAGTACGGAGGTCCCGAGGTCCTGCGCCTCGCGGACGTGCCGCGGCCCTCGCCGGGCCCCGGCGAGGTCACCGTCGACGTCGCCTGGGCGGGCGTCAACTTCGCCGACGTCAAGGCCAGGGCCGAGGGCTACCGGGTGGAGGCGCTGCCCTTCCGGCCGGGCCTCGAGGTCTCGGGGCTGATCCGCGAGGTCGGCCCGGACGTCACCGACTTCACGCCCGGCCAGGAGGTCGCCGCCTTCCTCGACGGCGGCGGCTACGCCGAGACCGCGCTCGCGCCCGCCGCCACCGTCTTCGCCCTGCCCGCGGGACTCGACCTGCGCACCGGCGCCACCCTCCCCAGCGTGCTGCCCACCGCGTACGCGCTGCTGCACGAGGTCGGGCGGCTGCGCGAGGGCGACACCGTGCTCGTCCAGGGCGCGGCGGGCGGCGTCGGCACGGTCGCGGGACAGCTCGCCCGGCTGGGCGGCGCGGCGGCCGTCTACGGCGTCGTCTCCAGCCTCGACAAGGCCGACCACGCGCTCAAGTCCGGTTACGACGAGGTCTTCACGGCCGCGACCTTCGACACCGACGTCCGGGCGGCGACCGGCGGGCGGGGCGTCGACATCGCCCTCGACCCGGTCGGCGGCGAGACCTTCCGCCGCACCCTCGGCACGCTCGGCCGCTTCGGCCGCCTCGTCTCCTTCGGCAACGCCGGTTCGGAGGAGCCCTGGCGGATCGGGCCCGCCGACACGTATCCGCTGGGGCTGTCCGTCTCGGGCTTCTCCGTCCTCGGCATGGCCGCGCAGGAGCCGCAGCGGCTGCGGCGGATCGCCGACGCCGCCTTCCGTACCGTCACCGACGGCGATGTGGAGCTGCCGGTGAGCGCCGAATTCCCGCTGGAGCGGGCGGCGGAGGCGCACCGGCTGCTGGAGTCGCGCAGGAGCACGGGGAAGCTGCTCCTGCGGGTGGGCGGCTGAGCGGGCGGCCTCGGTCCTACGGCCGGGGGAGGCGGCGCGCGAAGGCCGCCGCCGCCTCCCTGACGTCCTGCTCGGTCCATTCGAGCGCCGGGGCCGCGACCGTCACCTCCGTCATGGACAGGCCCGGCACGCCCGGCTCCGCGAAGACGGCGCGGCCGAAGAGGGAGATCCTGGTCTCCTCCGCCTGACGCAGTGACGCCTCACCCAGGACGTCGGCCGGATACGGCAGCCAGAGCTGGAACTGGTGGGTCTGCGGCTCTTCCGGGTGCACCCGCAGCCACGGCACGCCGCCCTCCGTCAGGCCCTCGCGCAGGGCCCGCGCGACCGGCTTGGCGTGCGCCACGAACGACGGGAGCCGCGGCAGTACGGTGTCGAGACCGGCCAGCGCCGCCAGCGCGGCGGGGAACTGCTGGAACAGCATGCCGCCGTACCGGTGCCGCCACGCCTTCGCCTCCGCGACGACGTCCGCGGAGGCGGCCAGGGCCGCGCCCGAGATGCCGTCCAGCGACTTGTAGAAGCTCACGTACACGCTGTCCGCGAGGGCCGCGATCTCCGGCAGCGGGCGGCCGAAGTGGGGTGTGCACTCCCACAGGCGGGCGCCGTCGAAGTGCACGACCGCGTCCCGGTCGCGGGCGGCGGCCACCGTCGCCGTCAGCTCGTCCCACGACGGCAGCACGAAACCGGCGTCCCGCAGCGGCAGTTCGAGCATCAGGGTGCCGAACGGCTCCTCGAAGTCGCGGATCTCTTCCGCGGTCGGCAGGCGGGGTTCCGTCGTCGGGTGGACGGTGCGCAGGCCGCTCACCGCGTGCAGCGCGCCGCGTTCGTGCACCTCCGGGTGCGCCATCGGGTGCAGCGCCACCGTCGCGTTGCCCGTGCGGCCCGCCCATGCCCGCAGGGCCACTTGCTGGGCCATCGTGCCCGTCGGGAAGAAGGCCGCGTCCTGCGTGCCGAGGATTTCCGCCACGCGGCGCTCCAGGGCGGCCACGACGCCGTCGCCGTAGATGTCCACCGGTTCCGTCACGTCGTACGCCGTCGCCGCCTCTTCGGCGAGCCGCGCCAGCCGTTCCCCAAGGGTCGCCTTGGGGCCGGACATCAGGACCCTTCCGTCGCACTTCGCGACTGCCGCCGCGACCTTCTCCCGCATCTCGCCGTCATCGCCCATCCCCCGATACTCCCTTCCAGGGCGGTCCCCCGCCACGCCTTATCGCCCCCCGTGCGGGTGCCTGCCCTCCCTCCTTTCCCCGCCCGCCCGCCCACCCGTGCGGGTGCTTTCTTCGTCTGCGGGTGCCGCCTGTGCCTGGGTCGGTGCCGGTCCGGGGCACCTCCTCGGGCGACGAACGTGCACCCACTTCGAAGACGTCCAGCCCCTTTCCGTTCGTCCCCCTGCGGGGGCACCCCGGCCCGTCCCCTCCCGGTACGTCGGCGTCCGCCTGTCCGGTGGGGGTGGCGGAGGGGGGTCCTCCCGGCGAACCGCCCTGCGCCGGTGCGCCCTTCCGACAGACCTTTCGCCCCCCGGCTGGACGTCGGGTGACGCGGGGCGGCTCGCCGAAAAGAACCCCCCTCCCTCCGCCACCACAGCGGACCGTCGGACGCCGACGAGCGAGGAGGGGACGGGCCGGGGTGCCCCCGCAGAAATACGTTGACGGCCGGGTACCGGATTCGCAAAGGCCAGGTGATACGGATTTCGAGGAGGTGCCCCGGACCGGCACCGACCAGGCACAGGCGGCACCCGCAGACGACAAAGCACCCGCACGGGTGGGCGGGCGGGAAAGAAACAAGACAAAGAGACGCAGCGGTGTGCTGAAGCTCTCGCAGGGGGCACCCCGCACGGGCTGACCGCCCCGGAGGGGATTCGCGTAGGATTGACGAGAAGGCGTCCGGTACCCCGGTGAGGACTGGAACGGAAGGCTCGGAGCGCGCGTGGACGAGATGGGCAAGGCGGAGGGGCGGCCGGCGCGACTGGCCGTCGGGGTCGTGGGAGCAGGCCGAGTGGGCCCCGCACTGGCGGCGGCGCTGCGCATGGCGGGGCACCGCCCCGTGGCGGCGTCCGGCGTGTCCGAGGCGTCCAAGCGCCGCGCCGCGGCGCTGCTCCCCGGCGTCCCCCTGGTGGAACCGGCCGCGGTGTTCGAACGCGCCGACCTCGTACTGCTGACCGTCCCCGACGACGCCCTGCCCGACCTGGTCAAGGGCCTCGCGGAGACCGGCGCGGTGCGGCCCGGCCAACTGCTGGTGCACACCTCGGGCCGGTACGGCACGTCCGTGCTCGACCCGGCGCTGCGCGCGGGCGCGCTGCCGCTCGCGCTGCACCCGGTGATGACCTTCTCCGGCACCCCGGTGGACGTGCAGCGCTTGGCGGGCTGCTCCTTCGGCGTGACCGCCCCCGGCGAGCTGCGGCTGGCCGCCGAGGCGCTCGTCATCGAGATGGGCGGCGAGCCCGAGTGGATCGAGGAGGCCGCCCGCCCGCTCTACCACGCGGCACTGGCCATCGGCGCGAACCACCTCGTCACCCTCGTGGCCCAGTCGATGGACCTGCTCAAGGCGTCGGGCGTCGCCGAACCCGGCCGCATGCTCGGCCCGCTGCTGGGCGCCGCGCTCGACAACGCCCTGCGCTCCGGTGACGCCGCCCTGACCGGGCCGGTCGCCCGCGGCGACGCCGGCACCGTCACCGCGCACCTGGACGAACTGCGCGCGCACGCCCCCGAGACGGTGGCCTCGTACGTGGGAATGGCCCGCGCCACCGCGGACCGCGCTCTGGCCAACGGAATGCTGAAACCGGAGTTCGCGGAGGCGCTGCTCGGCGCCCTCGCCAATGGAGGGACCCCGTGACCGAGCTGGTGCACACCGCGGCGGAACTGCCCCCGGCCGCCGCCGTCGTCATGACGATGGGCGCGCTGCACGAGGGCCACGCCGCCCTGATCCGCGCGGCCCGCGCCTACGCGGGCGACGGCCTCGTCACCGTCACCGTCTTCGTCAACCCCCTCCAGTTCGGGCCGAACGAGGACCTCGACCGCTACCCCCGCACCCTCGAAGCCGACGTCGTGCTGGCGCAGAAGGCCGGCGCCGACCACGTCTTCGCGCCCGCCACCGACGAGGTCTACCCCGGCGGCCGACCGCAGGTCCGTATCACCGCGGGACCCATGGGCGAGCGGTACGAGGGCGCGTCCCGGCCCGGCCACTTCGACGGCATGCTGACCGTCGTCGCCAAGCTGCTGCACCTCACGCGGCCCGCCGCGGCCTTCTTCGGGCAGAAGGACGCCCAGCAGCTCGCCCTGATCCGCCGCATGGTCACCGACCTGAACTTCCCCGTCGAGATCGTCGCCGTACCGACCGTGCGCGAGCCGGACGGCCTGGCGCTGTCCAGCCGCAACCGCTACCTGTCGGAGTGGGACCGCGAGCACGCCCTGGCCCTGTCCCGCGCCCTGTTCGCGGGCCGGGACGCGGCCGGGGGCGGCCCGGACGCCGTACGACGGGCGGCAGGACACGTCCTGGCCACGGCCGACGGCCTCGCCGTCGACTACCTGGCCCTCATCGACCCCGCCGACTTCACCGAAGCCGCGCCGGACCACGCGGGCCCCGCCGTCCTCGCCGTCGCCGCCAAGGCCGGCACCACCCGCCTGATCGACAACCTCCCGCTGGAGTTCGGAGCCGCCGAATGAACGGAACCAGAGCCACAAGCGCGAGTACCGGCATCCGCCTGTACGCCGCCGAGCCCGGCTGGACGCTGACCTCCGACGTGGTCGTGGTCGGCTCGGGCGTCGCGGGCCTCACCGTCGCCCTGCGCTGCGCCGCCGCGGGAGCGAAGGTCACCGTCGTGACCAAGGCGCACCTGGACGACGGCTCGACCCGCTGGGCGCAGGGCGGCATAGCCGCGGCCCTCGGCGAGGGCGACACCCCCGAGCAGCACCTGGCCGACACCCTCGTCGCGGGCGCGGGTGTCTGCGACGAGACGGCCGTCGCCACCCTGGTCACCGAGGGCCCCGCCGCGGTGCGCCGCCTCATCGCGACCGGCGCGCACTTCGACACCGACAAGACCAGCGGCGAGATCCTGCTGACCCGCGAGGGCGGCCACCACCGCCGCCGGATCGTCCACGCGGGCGGCGACGCGACCGGGGCCGAGGTCTCCCGCGCGCTGATCGAGGCGGTCCGCGAAGCCAATATCGACTTCGTCGAGAACGCGCTGGTCCTCGACCTGCTCACCGACGCCGAGGGCCGCACCGCGGGCGTCACCCTGCACGTGATGGGCGCCGGGCAGCGCGACGGCGTCGGAGCCGTACGCGCCCGTGCCGTCGTCCTGGCCACCGGCGGCATGGGCCAGGTGTTCTCGGCGACCACCAACCCGGCGGTGTCGACGGGCGACGGCGTGGCGCTGGCGCTGCGCGCGGGGGCCGAGGTCAGCGACCTGGAATTCGTCCAGTTCCACCCGACCGTGCTGTGGCTGGGCCCGGACGCCGAGGGCCAGCAGCCGCTGGTCTCGGAGGCGGTACGCGGCGAGGGCGCGCACCTGGTGGACGCCGACGGGGTCCGCTTCATGGTCGGCCAGCACGAACTGGCCGAACTGGCCCCGCGCGACATCGTCGCCAAGGGCATCACGCGGCGGATGCAGGAGACCGGCGCCGAGCACATGTACCTCGACGCCCGGCACTTCGGCGCCACCATGTGGGAGGAGCGTTTCCCCACCATCCTGGCCGCCTGCCGCGCCCACGGCATCGACCCCGTCACCGAGCCGATCCCGGTCGCGCCCGCCGCGCACCACGCGTCCGGCGGCGTCCGTACCGACCTCCTCGGCCGTACGACCGTCCCCGGCCTGTACGCGTGCGGCGAGGTCGCCTGTACGGGCGTGCACGGCGCGAACCGGCTCGCGTCGAACTCGCTCCTCGAAGGGCTGGTCTTCGCCGAGCGGATCGCCGCCGACATCGTCGCCGACCCGACGGTGCCGGGCGAGCCCGTCATCCCGGAGCCCGCGCACACCCCGCTGCTGGCCTCCGAGGCGCGCTACGAGGTGCAGCGGATCATGTCGGCGGGCGCGGGCGTCCTGCGCAGCGCCGACAGCCTGGCCACCGCGGCGGGCGCGCTGGAACGGCTGCACACCGCGGCCGTCGAGGAGTACGACAGGGACGGCAAGACCGCCGAGCCGTGCGTCGAGACCTGGGAGGCGACCAATCTGGGCCTGGTCGCCCGGGTGCTGGTCGCCGCCGCCCGCCGCCGCGAGGAGACCCGCGGCTGCCACTGGCGCGAGGACCGCCCCGACCGCGACGACCGGGCGTGGCGCCGGCATCTCGTCGTACGCCTCACCCCGCACCGCACGCTCGCGGTGCACACCACCGAAGGCACGGACTTCCCGCCGACCGGCGGCGGCACGGGGGACACCCGGGGCGGCGCCCCCGGGACCGCTCCGATCGTGGATGATGGGGCCGCCCCCAACGGCACCGCGCCGGACGCCGCGCCCAGTACCGCGAACCGTCCGCCGCACGCCGCTCGGAATCCGAAGGAGCCCTCGTGACCACCCCCGACCGTCCCCGGCCCGTCGCCCTCCCGCTGCCGCAGATCGGCCCGCCGAGCGAGGTGACCGGCGGCGGCTGCGGTGACGGCTGCGGCTGCGGCGCGGGCGAGGCGTACGACGACGCGTACGGCCTCGACCCGCTGGAGTGCGGCCTCGACCCCGACCTGGCGCAGCTCCTGATGGACGCGGGCCTTGACCCGGTGCAGGTCGAGGACATCGCGCACATGGCGATCGAGGAGGACCTGGACCAGGGCGTGGACGTCACGACCGTGGCGACCGTCCCCGAGGACGCCTTCTCCACCGGCGACTTCACCGCCCGCGAGGCGGGCACCGTGGCGGGCCTGCGGGTCACCGAGGCGGTGCTGTCGGTGGTGTGCACCGACGAGTTCGAGGTCGAGCGGCACGTGGAGGACGGCGACCGGGTCGCGGCCGGGCAGAAGCTGCTCACCGTGCGCACCCGCACCCGCGACCTGCTGACCGCCGAGCGCAGCGCGCTCAATCTGCTGTGCAGGCTCTCCGGTATCGCCACCGCCACCCGCGAGTGGGCCGACGTGCTGGAGGGCACCTCCGCGAAGGTCCGCGACACCCGCAAGACGACACCGGGCCTGCGGGCGCTGGAGAAGTACGCGGTCCGCTGCGGCGGCGGCGTCAACCACCGGATGTCGCTGTCGGACGCGGCGCTGGTCAAGGACAACCACGTGGTCGCGGCGGGCGGCGTGGCGCAGGCGTTCAAGCTGGTCCGCGAGGAGTTCCCCGATCTGGCGGTCGAGGTCGAGGTCGACACGATGCACCAGGTGCGCGAGGTGCTGGACGCGGGCGCCGACCTGATCCTGCTGGACAACTTCACCCCGGCCGAGACCGCGGAGGCCGTCGCGCTGGTCGCGGGCCGCGCGGTGCTGGAGTCCTCGGGCCGCCTCACCCTGGACACCGCCCGCGCCTACGCCGAGACCGGCGTGGACTACCTGGCGGTCGGCGCCCTCACCCACTCCTCCCCGATCCTGGACATCGGCCTCGACCTGCGCGCGGACGCCGCGGGCCGGCGAGCGGAAGCGTAGGGGCGCATGCTGCTCACCATCGACGTCGGCAACACCCACACCGTCCTCGGGCTGTTCGACGGGGAGGAGATCGTCGAGCACTGGCGGATCTCCACCGACCCGCGCCGTACCGCCGACGAACTGGCCGTACTGCTCCAGGGCCTGATGGGGATGCACCCGCTGCTCGGCGACCTCGGCGACGGCATCGACGGCATCGCGATCTGCTCGACGGTGCCGTCGGTGCTGCACGAGCTGCGCGAGGTGACCCGCCGCTACTACGGCGACGTCCCGTCGATCCTGGTCGAGCCGGGCGTCAAGACCGGTGTGCCGATCCTGGTCGACCACCCCAAGGAGGTCGGCTCCGACCGGATCATCAACTCGCTGGCCGCCGTGCACCTCTACGGCGGCCCGTGCATCGTCGTGGACTTCGGCACGGCGACCACCTTCGACGCGGTGTCGGCGCGCGGGGAGTACGTGGGCGGCGCCATCGCGCCCGGCATCGAGATCTCGGTGGACGCGCTCGGCATGCGCGGCGCGCAGCTGCGCAAGATCGAGCTGGCCAGGCCGCGCAGCGTCATCGGCAAGAACACGATCGAGGCCATGCAGTCCGGCATCCTCTACGGTTTCGCCGGGCAGGCCGACGGCATCGCCGAGCGGATGGCGCGCGAGCTGGCCGACGACCCGGACGACGTGACCGTGATCGCGACGGGCGGCTTGGCGCCGCTGGTCCTGGGCGAGGCGTCGATCATCGACGAGCACGAGCCCTGGCTGACGCTGATCGGACTGCGGCTGGTGTACGAGCGGAACGTCCAGACGTCGTAGCGCCCGGGGTGTACGCCGTGTCGCCCGGCGTGTCTCGCCGTGTCGCCCGGCGGTACGGGGCGGCTCCGGGCCGTACGGGGGGCTTGCGGCGGTACGGGGCGGGCGACGCACCCGAGTGCGCGAGGATGCGTGTGATTTGTCCGGTTAAAGACTAATCTTTCGCTATGCCCACGCCACACGGAAACCGAGGCGGGATGGCGTTCAGCGCGGACGAACTGCGCGTGCTGCGCCGAGCCCTGGCGGAAGTCCTGTCCCCTTACGCGGGCCGGACCGACACCGCCGCCGCCGACGCCGTGCTCGCGCCGCGCCCGGCCGAGCACGTACGCCCGGCGGAACAGCTCCGCGGACCCGTACGCCCCGCCGCACAGGCGCGCGTACCGGCGCGGCCCGCCGAGCACGTACAGGAATACCTCCGGCTCGTGCACGCCGTGGACGACGCGGTGGCCGAGGCGGGACGGCTGCGGTCGTTCCTGCTGGACGAGCTGAGCCGGTACCGGCAGGCGCTGCCCGGAAGCGCGGGCGGGTATCTGGAACGGCTCACCGCCGCGCTCGCCGGCGGCTACGTACCCGGCGCGGACGACCTCGCCGCACTGCGCCGCCTGCGGGCCGCACCGAGCGGAACCCTGGAGTACCGGCGGCGCACCGCACTGCTGCGCCGCTGCGAAACCCTCGCAGAGAACGACGTACGACTCCGTCTGGAGGCCCATATGACCACGTCGCGCCGCCTGCTCGCCCTTCCGGGCGCCCGTTCCGCCACCGCCGCGGACCCGGCGGAGAAGAAGCCGTCCCCGGCTCCTTCGCCCCGCCCGAAGTCCCCGGCGCCGTCCCCCTCGCCGGGGCCCGGCGAGGGCGCGCCCAAGCGCCCGCCGACGCCCGCCGAGATCTGGCCGCCCGGCCGCAAGCCCGCCGCGCCCAAGCGGGACGACGAGGCCCGCTCGGCCTGACGGGCCCGCCGCACCCACCCGCCGTCGGCGGCGCGGGAGGCGTGGCTACGCTGGTCGGTATGGACTACGTATCCGCGATCGTGCCGCCGCTGGTGATGGCGATCCTCTTCATCGCCGTCATCGTGACGATCATCAAGAATCAGGGCGGGGCCAACAAGGCCAAGGAGGACGCGGCGGTGGACGCCGCCTTCGCCCGCGCCGAGGCCGCGCGCCAGCCCTCCGCCGAGGACCGCTGACGCCCGCCGCGGCATTTGACGGCCAAGGAAATCAATATCATCTGATACTTGGCCGAAGATCCATGCCCGATCCACGGACCGGTGCGCGGCGCCCGACAAGGCGCCGTGCGCCGGTCCGACCCGTTTGGTCCCGATAAGCGGAACGTCTGCGGCTAGTATCCGGAATGTGCCCCGGCCATTGGGAGACCTCGAAGACGCCGTCATGACGCGAGTGTGGGAGTGGAACCGACCGGTCACGGTTCGTGAGGTCCTGGAGGATCTCTCACGGGATCGATCCATCGCGTACACAACTGTCATGACCGTAATGGACAACCTGCGCCAGAAGGGCTGGCTCCGCCGCGAGGAGGAAGGCCGCGCTTATCGTTATGAGGCCGTTTCGACGCGTGCCGCATACTCTGCCGCACTGATGAACGAAGCGTGGTCCGCGAGCGACAACCCGGCCGCCGCGCTCGTCCACTTCTTCGGCATGATGTCTCCGGAACAGCGTGAAGCGGTCCGTGACGCATTGCGCATCATCCAGTCCGTCGACCCCTCCGGTCCTGCGGATCCCGAAGGGCGATAGCGTCCGCACATGCCCCTCATGTCGAATGACGTCACCATCCGCCGGGCGCGCACCGGCGATGTCGCCGCGGTACGGACGCTGCTCGACTCCTATGTGCGTGACGGCATCCTGCTCGACAAGCCGACAGTGACCCTTTATGAGGACATCCAGGAGTTCTGGGTCGCGGAACGGGACGAGGACGCGAACGTGGTCGCGTGCGGCGCCCTGCACGTGATGTGGGAGGACCTGGCCGAGGTCAGGACGCTGGCGGTGGACCCGACGCAGCGCGGCAAGGGTGTCGGCCACCAGTTGCTGGCAAAGTTGCTGCACACCGCACGCTGGCTGGGAGTCCGCCGAATTTTCTGCCTCACCTTCGAAGTGGACTTCTTCGCGAAGCACGGCTTCGTGGAGATCGGGGAGACGCCGGTCGACGGCGATGTCTTCGGCGAGCTCCTCCGTTCCAATGACGAGGGTGTCGCGGAGTTCCTGGACCTGGAGCGAGTGAAACCGAACACCTTGGGCAACAGCCGCATGCTGCTGCAACTCTGACCGTTCCGGTTTGTCCGGATCGCGCTACCTCGCGGGCGCCCGTTCGTGCAAGGGGTTTGTGTTTTTCCCGCAAAGGCGCTTTGCTTTTACCGTTAATCCGTTTTCGATGAAAGGGAAGCCGGTGGCTCAGAAGGTCCAGGTTCTTCTTGTTGACGACCTCGACGGCGGCGAGGCGGACGAGACCGTCACGTTCGCTCTCGACGGTGTGACCTACGAGATCGACCTCACCACCGCGAATGCTGACAAGCTCCGCGGGCTGCTCAACCCGTACACGGACAGTGGCCGTCGTACCGGCGGACGGGCCGGTCGTGGCCGTACCAAGGCGGTCCGCGGAGGCGGCGCTTCCGGTCCCGACACCGCGAAGATCCGTGCGTGGGCCAAGGAGAAGGGTTACGAGGTCAACGACCGCGGTCGTGTTCCGGCCACCATTCGTGAGGCGTACGAGAAGGCCCACGGCTGATCCTGGCTACGCGTCCGCAGCGTGATCCGGTGGCAGGCCGTCGCAAGGGCGGCCACCAGTGCCGTGAGCCCGATGGGTACCCCCGTTCCATCGGCTCCATCCGTGACACGCAGCGCGGGCACCGTGGACTCGACTTCGCACCCCGGTCGGGGAGGCCGCAGCCACACCGGCGCGGACCGGTCGTACGCGGCCTCCCGGCGGCCCCACTCGGGGTGCGCGGGCGCTCGCATCGGAGCGCCGGACCCCAGCGCCGTCAGATCCAGCCGGATACCGCCCCACTCCAGCCACTCCAGCAGCCCCGGCAGCTCCTCGGCGGATCCGGCGGCCACCAGCAGCCGGATCCGGTGGCCGTCCAGCGCCACCGGGCCGAGCTGGCCCGGCCGCGGGAAACGGTTCAGCATCGCCAGACCCGCCTCCGCGGGCACGTCCACCGCGTCGAACCGCACCCCGGTGACCAGACCCGGCGGCAGCGCCCCGGTGGTCGGCCACCCCAGTTCGTGCTCGTACCAGCCCATGCCGTGTGCAACTGCCCGCCGGGGCAGGGGTTACGGCGGTGACCACGTACCGTCGATGGGTGAACACGTTCGGTGTCGGCCGGAAGTGTCCGTAACGGCGCAAGGTTGTTCGCCCTTAGCGCACTCCCCAGCCGCTTTCGGCATGGAGTGTCCTGGGCAGAGGGTAAGAAGTACCTAGTGGGAAGGGCTGGTGTTCGAGCAGGCGAGGGCGTGCGTTCGCCACGGGCGTACTTGATAAAGGGGTATTCGCCTGGCCTGCGGGAACATCGTCTCGCACCATCGAGGTTGTGTGAGTGACGTCAGCCGGTAGCGCAGCTTTCCTCGCGCGAGCGGGGGTGGATACGTGAGCGGCGCCGCTGTGCGGGACTAGCATGCGGAAGGACAGGGAGGGGACCGACCCCTCACTGCCCGACCGCTCTGAGGAGCGATTAACGATGTTCGAGAGGTTCACCGACCGCGCGCGGCGGGTTGTCGTCCTGGCTCAGGAAGAAGCCCGGATGCTCAACCACAACTACATCGGCACCGAGCACATCCTCCTGGGCCTGATCCACGAGGGTGAGGGTGTCGCCGCTAAGGCCCTGGAGAGCCTCGGGATTTCGCTCGAGGCGGTCCGCCAGCAGGTGGAGGAGATCATCGGCCAGGGCCAGCAGGCCCCGTCCGGCCACATCCCCTTCACCCCCCGGGCGAAGAAGGTCCTGGAGCTGTCGCTCCGCGAGGCCCTCCAGCTCGGCCACAACTACATCGGCACCGAGCACATCCTGCTCGGCCTGATCCGCGAGGGCGAGGGCGTCGCAGCCCAGGTCCTGGTGAAGCTGGGCGCCGATCTCAACCGGGTCAGGCAGCAGGTCATCCAGCTCCTGTCCGGCTACTCCGGCGGGAAGGAGTCGGCCACGGCAGGCGGCCCGGCCGAGGGCACCCCCTCGACCTCGCTCGTCCTCGACCAGTTCGGCCGCAACCTGACCCAGGCCGCTCGTGAGACCAAGCTCGACCCGGTGATCGGGCGCGAGAAGGAGATCGAGCGGGTCATGCAGGTGCTGTCCCGCCGCACCAAGAACAACCCCGTGCTCATCGGCGAGCCCGGCGTCGGCAAGACCGCCGTCGTCGAGGGCCTGGCCCAGGCGATCGTCAAGGGCGAGGTGCCCGAGACGCTGAAGGACAAGCAGCTCTACACGCTTGACCTCGGCGCCCTGGTCGCCGGCTCCCGCTACCGCGGTGACTTCGAGGAGCGCCTGAAGAAGGTCCTCAAGGAGATCCGCACCCGCGGCGACATCATCCTGTTCATCGACGAGCTGCACACCCTGGTCGGCGCCGGTGCCGCCGAGGGCGCGATCGATGCCGCCTCCATCCTCAAGCCCATGCTGGCCCGCGGTGAGCTCCAGACCATCGGCGCCACCACGCTGGACGAGTACCGCAAGTACCTGGAGAAGGACGCGGCCCTCGAGCGCCGCTTCCAGCCCATCCAGGTCGCGGAGCCGTCGCTCCAGCACACCATCGAGATCCTCAAGGGCCTGCGCGACCGGTACGAGGCGCACCACCGGGTGTCCATCACGGACTCCGCCCTGGTGGCCGCCGCGACCCTGGCCGACCGGTACATCTCGGACCGCTTCCTGCCGGACAAGGCGATCGACCTGATCGACGAGGCCGGTTCCCGGATGCGTATCCGCCGGATGACCGCGCCGCCGGACCTGCGCGAGTTCGACGAGAAGATCGCCGACGTGCGCCGCGAGAAGGAGTCCGCGATCGACTCGCAGGACTTCGAGAAGGCGGCCTCGCTCCGGGACAACGAGAAGCAGCTCCTCGCCGCGAAGACCAAGCGCGAGAAGGAGTGGAAGGCCGGCGACATGGACGTCGTCGCCGAGGTCGACGACGACCTGATCGCCGAGGTCCTGGCGACCGCCACCGGCATCCCGGTCTTCAAGCTGACCGAGGAGGAGTCCTCCCGCCTGCTGCGCATGGAGGACGAGCTGCACAAGCGCGTCATCGGCCAGCGGGACGCCGTCAAGGCGCTCTCCAAGGCCATCCGACGCACGCGTGCCGGTCTGAAGGACCCCAAGCGTCCCGGCGGCTCGTTCATCTTCGCCGGCCCGTCCGGCGTCGGTAAGACCGAGCTGTCCAAGGCGCTCGCCGAGTTCCTCTTCGGCGACGAGGACGCGCTGATCGCGCTCGACATGTCGGAGTTCAGCGAGAAGCACACCGTCTCGCGGCTCTTCGGCTCGCCTCCCGGCTACGTCGGGTACGAGGAGGGCGGCCAGCTCACCGAGAAGGTGCGCCGCAAGCCGTTCTCCGTCGTCCTCTTCGACGAGGTCGAGAAGGCCCACCCCGACATCTTCAACTCGCTGTTGCAGATCCTGGAGGACGGTCGCCTGACCGACTCCCAGGGCCGGGTCGTGGACTTCAAGAACACGGTGATCATCATGACCACCAACCTCGGCACCCGGGACATCTCCAAGGGCTTCAATCTGGGCTTCGCCGCCCAGGGCGACACGAAGTCCAACTACGAGCGGATGAAGAACAAGGTCAGCGACGAGCTGAAGCAGCACTTCCGCCCGGAGTTCCTGAACCGCGTCGACGATGTCATCGTCTTCCCGCAGCTCACCGAGGAGGACATCCTCCAGATCGTCGACCTCATGATCAGCCGGGTCGACGAGCGGCTGCGCGACCGCGACATGGGCATCGAGCTCAGCCCCGACGCCAAGGTGCTGCTCTCCAAGCGCGGCTACGACCCCGTCCTGGGCGCCCGGCCGCTGCGCCGGACCATCCAGCGCGAGATCGAGGACTCGCTCTCCGAGAAGATCCTCTTCGGCGAGCTGCGCCCCGGTCACATCGTCGTGGTCGACGTCGAGGGCGAGGGCGAGACGGCCAAGTTCACGTTCCGTGGCGAGGAAAAGGTCACGGTCGCGGACGCCCCGCCGGTGGAGACGGCGAGCGGGCCGAATCTGACCAAGGACGCGTAGCGCCTCCGGCGCGGTAGCGTCCGCCGCGACAGCGGCGCAGTGAGGGGCGGGCCCCGGACCAGCGGTAACGGTCCGGGGCCCGCCCCTTTTGTCACCTCGGGGCGTGGACGGTGACCTTCGCGCGCGGGATGCGGTCGGCGTTGAGGACGGGGCCGGGGCCGGTGACCGTGACCTTGGTCAGAGCGGGAAGGGCCGCGAGCGGCGCCAGGTCGACCGGGCCGGGGTCCCTGGGGCAACGCGCTTCCATGATGGCGGTCGTGAGCTGCGAACCGAGCCAGCAGAACGACCGCGGCGTCTCCACCGATGGACCACGCCACCTGGACGACGGCCGAGGCCTCGTCGCGGCTCAGCCTTTCCGGGCCCGGAAGCAGTTCCAGGACCAGCGGGCCGACGCTCACCAGTCCTTGGACGTCCTCGGCCGTCCGTGGCGGGATGAGCCTCTCCGCACGATGCACCACCTCCGCGCGGACCCGCGGGTCCAGCTCTGTGGCGTGTTCCAGGCACGCCGTCGCCAGCAGGTGCAGCCGGGCTGAGTGGTCCGGCTCCGCGTCGCCGCGCTCGATCAGCTTCCGCAGCAGCCTGGCCCGCTCGGCCGGGCGGCCGTGGGCGACGGCCATGCGGATGACGTCGGCCCACTGGTCGTGGTGGGCGTTGGCGGCCAGCAGGTCGAAGTCGAGGTCTTCGACGGCTGCGCGGGCGGCCAGGAAGTCCTGGAAGGTGCGGTGGATGAAGTCGACCGTGTCCGGCGTGGGCTCGCGCAGCAGCCCGCTGCGGTCGCGCAGGTGGCAGTAGACGGAGGCGCTGTCGCCGAGCGCGGCGGCGGACGGCATCGCGGGCAGGGCGGCTGAGATCAGGCGCATGGCGTCGGAGATGTCCATCTCGGCCTGGCCGTTCTTCACCAGCCAGTACGCCAGCTTCTGGAGGAGCTGGATCTGCGGTTCCTCGGTGAGCGGGGTCGCCAGACCGCGTTCGCGGTCACGGCGGATCAGCAGCATGCCGAGGGCGGCGTCGTACAGCTCCTTGCGGCCGGTGGGGAGGTAGCCGCTGCGGTCGCGGTGCAGGGCGCAGATGAGGCCGCACATGAGCGGGTTCGTGGCGAGCCGGGCCAGGTCCTGCTTGGTGTGGAGGGCGTCGAGGAGGGTGCGCTGGTACGTGTCGAGGCGCGCCCGCTCCTCGGGCTCCTCGTCGGGGACGGTGGCGCGGGCGGCGTCGTGCCAGCGCTCGGTGAAGGCGCGGATGTCGCCCCGGCTCATGGGGGAGAGGGTCAGGTCGGTGAAGCCCTCGTCGGCGAGCCAGGAGTCGGAGACGGCCGTCGGGCGGGACGTGACCAGCCAGCGGTTGCCGGGATACGCGGCGAGCAGGCCGCGCAGCCAGTCGCCGACGCGCTCACGGGACCGTTCGTCGATCTCGTCCAGGCCGTCGATGAGGACCAGCCCGCGCCGTTCGGCCAGGATGTCGCTGCCAGCCGGTCGGGTCGGTGGTCACGACGCCGATCAGGACGTCACCCGCGAAGACGGCGGCGCCGGACATGCCCGCCCAGGGGGAGAGGCCGTCGGGGCGCGGCGCGGGCGGGGTGCCGTCGACGGTGAGTACGTCCCGGCCGCCGAGCAGGCCCGAGCCGGGCTTGTACGTACCGGTGAGCTGTTCGGTGTCGAGGCCGCCGGTCGCGTCGCGCTGGGCGTAGGGGAAGCCGATCGCCTGGCAGTCGGGGACGGGGGCGAGGGAGGACAGCATGGCCCACAGGTTGGGGCGACCGCGGGCGAAGGCGCTCTCGTCGGCCAGCGGCCGGGGCGCGACGAGGACGGCCACGTCGGTGCCCGACGTGTCCTCGTACCAGCGGCCCGCGACGCGGCAGCCGACCTCGCCCGCGCCGCCGAGCACGGTGACCCTGGCCTCGTCCGTGCCCGCCACGAGGTGCGCGGCCGTCAGGACCAGCGTGGGCGTCAGCAGGTAGCCGCTGCCCTGGACGCCTCGGCTGCGGACGACCGTCAGCCGCTCCCGTAAGGGCCCGCTCACCGGGGCGGCCGGGGCGCGTCACCCGGCAGGGTGCCCTCGTCCGGGGCGGCGATCTCCACCGGCCGGCCCGTCGCCGCGTCCTTCGGGCGGAGCGTGAAGGAGACCGTGTGGGTGCGGCCCGTGGTGCGGGCGGTGTCGGCGCCCGCTTCGACGACCACGGCCTTGATCCCGCCGTGGCCGGCCCCCCTTGTGTCCGGGCCTCACGATAGGGGCGTGAATGTGACCCGCGCCACGAATTCGCGGAAGGGGGCGGGTTCTAAGGGGCGGGGAAGGGGCGGGGAAGTGGCGGCGGTCACAGGTCTTTGGTCCCGGTGGAATTCGCCGGATCGCGTGGCGAGGTGATGTGCCCCATGTGAGCCAGGCCACTTACTAAGCGAAATAGTGGCGGGTTCGCGGGGTGTGCGGAGCCTGTGGATCACGCACAGGCGGGGGACAGGGAAGTGAAGGGGCGGGGCCCTTGATGCCCGTTTTGGTGCGACTTGAGCGCGGGGGCGTACCGGGCATTCGACGTAAAAAGGGTGAAGGGAAGGGCGGAATCCGAGAGGTCGGCACTACGACCGCGCTTAGTAATAGGGGTCCTTGTGGTCCGGCGGAATGCCGCGTTACCAAGGATGGGCAACGAGCCGCAGTCGGATGTTTCGGATCTCCGGACCTGTTGCTCCCCCCTTTCAGTGAGGTTGTTTCTTCATGCGCAAGAACTCGACGATGAACCGTGCCCCGAAGTCCGTCACCCGTGGCCGTGTCGCGGTAGTGACGGGCGGACTGGTCGCGGCGCTCGCCCTGGGCTCGACGGCGGCGATCGCCGCCGACACGCAGCACGAGGGATTCCTCGCCGCCGGGACGGCGAGCAGCATCTCCGACGTGGTGCAGAAGCAGGCCAGCGGCCAGCAGGCCACCGCGGCCAAGGTGAAGGCCGACGCCGCGAAGACCAAGGCCGCCAACGAGGCCAAGGCCAAGGCCGCGGCCGACGCCAAGAAGCGCGCGGACGCCAAGGCCGCCGCCGACCGCAAGGCCCGCAGCGCGTCCTGGGTGACCCCGACCAGCGGTTACGTGATCGGCGCGGGGTACGCGCAGGCCGGTCCGCACTGGGCGCACACCCACTCCGGCCAGGACTTCGTCGTGCCGAGCGGCACGAGCGTGCGGGCCGCGCACACCGGCACCGTCGTGACGGCGGGCTGGGGCGGCGCGTACGGCAACAACATCGTGATCAAGCACGCGGACAACACGTACTCGCAGTACGGCCACCTGTCGCACATCGGCGTGCACGTCGGCCAGAAGGTGGACACCGGCCAGGAGATCGGCAAGTCCGGCTCCACCGGCAACTCGACCGGTCCGCACCTGCACTTCGAGATCCGCAAGACCCCGTACTACGGCTCCTCCGTCGAGCCGCTGCACTTCCTGCGCACGCACGGCGTGCACGTCTGACGTACGTCTGATCCCACCAGTCGTACAAGAGAGACGGCGGCCGTCAACATCCGGCCGCCGTCTCTACCCGTGCGAGGACCCTCGGAAGAGCCCCTCAGCCCCTCGCAAGCTCAGCCCCTCGTAAGCTCAGCCCCCTCAGACCCCCGCCTCGGCCTCCGCCTGGGCGACCAGGTCGAGCGCGACGTCGAGAATGGCGGCGCGCTTGGCGGCCGGATCGCCCTCGATGTCGCGCATCGCGAACATCCCGGCGTGCATGGCGAAGAGCGCGGTCATGCAGCGCACCTGCGCGGGCATCGGCCACTCCGGCTCCCTCAGCAGCCCGCTCAGCGAGCCGATCTTGCCCTTGAAGGACTCGCCGATGCTCAGCTCGCGCACCGTGGCCTGGTTCTCCTGGAAGAACCGGAACAGCGCCTCCGCGCCCCACAGCGCCTCGCTGTAGCGGCGCAGCACCTCCTGCTTGGTGGCCAGCGTGCGCGGCTGCTCGTTGCCCCAGGCGATCAGCGCGTCGACCGGTTTCGACAGGTCCTGCGCGATGCTGATGAGGATGTCTTCCTTGGTTTTGAAGTGGTAGTAGAGCGCCGCTTTGGTGACGTCCAGATGCTCGGCGATCTCGCGCAGTGAGGTCTTCTCGTAGCCCTGCTCCGCGAAGAGTTCGAGGGCGACGTCCTGGATGCGGCGGCGGGTGTCGCCGCGGCGGGTCTGCGCTGTGACCATGGCTGTGCACTCCTGCTGCGCTCGCGTCGGGCAGACGGAGCCCGACCGGCTCGACGGGCTGTACGGGGCATGACGGTACGGCCTTGGTCAAACCCTACGCACTTACTTGACGCCCGGCTAGTTACGCCCGTACCTTCATTCCGTACCTAGCTAGCCGGGCGGCAAGTAAGCGGACGGCGAAGTGAGTGTCGCCGGACCCGGAGAACCGCCCTCACCGGGGGAGGACCCACCGCCATGTCCCAGACCGACACCGCCGCCGCCGTCAAGGCGGAGCCGCGACAGCGCAGTGTGCGCGTCGTCATGGCGGGCCTGCTGATCGCGATGATGCTCGCGATGCTCGACAACATGATCATCGGTACCGCGATGCCGACGATCGTCGGCGAACTCGGCGGGCTCAACCACCTGTCGTGGGTCGTCACCGCCTACACGCTGGCCACCGCCGCCTCCACCCCCATCTGGGGCAAGCTCGGCGACATGTACGGCCGCAAGGGCATCTTCCTCACGTCCATCGTGCTGTTCCTGCTCGGCTCCGCGCTCTCCGGCATGTCGCAGACCATGGACCAGCTCATCAGCTTCCGCGCCGTCCAGGGCCTGGGCGCCGGCGGTCTGATGGTCGGCGTGATGGCGATCATCGGCGAGATGATCCCGCCCCGCGAGCGCGGCAAGTACCAGGGCATGATCGCCGGTGTCATGGCCATCGCCATGATCGGCGGCCCGCTCGTCGGCGGCAGCATCACCGACAACTGGGGCTGGCGCTGGAGCTTCTACATCAACCTGCCGATCGGCGTCGTCGCCCTCGCGATGGTCACCATCGTGCTGCACCTGCCGAAGAAGCGGCGCTCGGGCCGTATCGACTACTGGGGCGCGTCGCTGCTCACCGTCGCGATCACCTCGCTGGTCCTGCTCACCACCTGGGGCGGCACGCAGTACGCCTGGGGCTCCGCGCAGATCATCGGCCTGCTCGTGCTCGGCCTCGTCTCGCTCGCGGCCTTCCTCTACGCCGAGACCCGCGCCGCCGAGCCGGTGCTGCCGCTGCGGATCTTCCGCAACAGCAACTTCTCGCTGATCTCGCTGGTCGGCTTCATCGTCGGCTTCACGATGTTCGGCGCGATGACCTTCCTGCCGCTGTACCAGCAGACCGTCCAGGGCGCCTCCGCGACCAACTCGGGACTCCTGCTGCTGCCGCTGCTCAGCGCCATGCTCGTCGTCTCCATGGTCGCCGGACGCATCACCACCTCCACCGGCAAGTACAAGATCTTCCCGCTGGTCGGCGGCGCCTTCATGACCTTCGGCCTGTTCCTGCTCTCCACCATGGACGTCAACACCAGCCGGTTCACCTCCGGCCTCTACATGGCCGTACTCGGCGTCGGCATGGGCTTCGTCATGCAGATCACGATGCTGATCGCGCAGAACAGCGTCGAGATGAAGGACATCGGCGTCGGCTCCTCGTCCTCCACCCTCTTCCGCACGATCGGCGGCTCCTTCGGCGTCTCGCTCTTCGGCGCCCTCTTCACGCACACCGTCTCCCACGGCATGGCCTCCAGCGCCGCCGGAGCCGGTTCCGGGGCCGCTGGAGCCGGTGCCCAGCTCGACCGGGCCACCATCGCCAAGTTCCCGCCGGCCGTGAAGGACGCGTACTTCCACGCGGTCGCCGACGGCACCCACACCGTCTTCCTGTGGGGCGCCGTCATCAGCGTCGTCGGCTTCGTCGCGGCCTGGTTCATCACCGAGACCCCGCTGCGCGCCGCGGCCCCCAAGGCCGCCAGCTCCGAGGACGAACAGCCCCCGGTCCTGGCCGACGCCATCTGATCATCTGACCGTTACCCCGTACGAGCCCCGCGCCCGCCCCGGCAGACGCGGGGCTCGGTCGCGCCGCGGCTACGACGCGGCCTCGACCGCCTCGAAGATGTCCGCGTCCGTTTCCCGCTGCCAGGGCGGCAGCTCAGCCCAGTCCGCGACATACCCGGGCTTCGGGTCCTCGAAGTGCCGGTAGATCTGCGCGATCCAGCACGTCGCCACGAACCGCCCCTTCTGCTCCCGGCCGAGCCTGCCCGCGTGCCCGCCGCTCACCGCCAGGAACTCCCGCACCTGCCCCTCCACGGCCGCTGCCGACGCCCGCTCCCACTCCGGCGTCGCCTCCCACGGCGTTACGTACCCGGCCTTCGGCTCCCCCGGGAAGTGCCGGTGCACTCCGGTGATCCACGCCTCACGAAACAGGCGTCCAGGTTCTTGTGTCACGTTCGGACTCCCAACGCTGTCATGCGGTCCGACAACTCCCGGACCCGCCTGTCGGACACGTACGGCGTGAGATGACTCCTCAAGCCGTGCAGTTTTTGGATCATGTAACCCGACCTGGTCCGGTATGCCACGTCCACCGCGCCCGTCCCATGGCTCACCAGCCGGTCGATGTCCTTGCGGCGGGCACCGATCACGGCGAGGTCGGTGAGCACCGAGCCCTGGCGGCGCGGGGAGAGTGGTTCACGAAGCGCTCTCGTGAGAGCCTGCTCGGCCAGGTCCAGCCGACCCAGGGAGATATAGGCGGCCCCCCGTTCCTCCGCCAGTCGGTCGCCGGTGAAGCGCAGCCAGCCGCTGGGGGCGGGGCCGGTCAGATCCTGCACGCCGGCCGCCTCGTCCAGCGCGCGGTTGCAGCCGTCCGCGTCACCCAGCCCGGCGAGGACCTGCGCCCGCACGGATGCGACCCAGTGGCGGGTGGGCAGCTCACCGTCTCCGTTCCGCGCGAGGGCCGCGGCTGCCTCAAGCAGCGGAAGCGCCTCCTCGTACTGGCGCGCGTAGAGACTGACGAACGAGTGCCGGACCAGCGCACAGGCCCACAGATCCCGGTCCCCGGCTTCCTTGCTCGCGTCACCGGCCAGCAGGTAGCACTGAGCGGCTTCGGTGTACCGGTTCGCGTCGAACCAGACCTCGCCGGCGAGTTGGGCGATGTCGCCGACCATGCCGCACAGTTCGCGGTGATCCGAGGCCCGCTGCCCTCCCCTCAGGGCAGAGGTGAGAGAGGCGAGTTGTTCCCGCACCAGCGGATACACCGACTGCTTGGTCGATGTCAGACCGTAGACGCTCCATAGATCGGCATTGAGCGTGCTGCGCTCACGCATGTCCTCGGTGGGAGCCGCACCGGTCTCGGGCGGCGCCACGGGCTGCGGGAGTGCGACTATCGCCCCCGTGACGCTGACGAGTCGTAGGAACTCACGACGGATCATGTCCTCAAGAGTGCCTGAGTCGGGCTCCTGAACGAACGCGTTGTCGATATGGATTGGCCCGCCGTGTCCGGTCGCGGTCCTGGTCCTGGTCCGTCCGTACGTCGCCCGCCGGACGGTCACCGCGACTGTGCTGATCGTGGCCCGCCGTGGGCTGAATCCCAGGTCGGTCAGGGAGCGACCGGTGAGTTTGTGCAGCACGCGCTCGTAGACAGGCCGGGGGCTGGCGACCTCTCCGCGCTCCCACGCCGCGATGAGGCGCGGAGTGCAGCCGGTGTTCTCGCCCAGAGTTGACGCCGTGGCGTTGACGTGTCGGGCGAACTCGGTCCGGCTCATGCGGAACTGAGCTTCCCGCACATCGCGGATGACGTTGTTGGGCTTGGCGTCTGCGGTCATCTCGGCTCCGGCACTTCAGCACGTTGACGGTCAGAACGTAGCTTCTGAAGCGGCACGTTGGAGGCTGGATGCCCGGTCGGGGCGACTCCGATGTGCGAATTGCATGCTTCTTACACGCCGGTGGCCACGCGATCGCCGGACGCTATCGGTTTTCCTCGATGAGCAACTACGAGCAACTACCGGAGACGCTGCTCATTCTGGAACGGAGATCGCCCATGCCGACCAAAACCGTGGCACCTCGCGGCCGGCCCCGCATGATTGCGCGGCATCGCATCGCACTCGGGCTGAGGCCCGAACTCGCCGAGGTGGGCCGTGCGCGCCACGAGTTGCGTGACCGCCTGGCCGAGTGGCGACTGAGCGAGGCAGCGGACGTGGCGCTGATCGTGCTCAGCGAACTGGTCGGCAACGCGTTACAGCACGCGCCGTGCCCGAGCATCGCGTTGACCGTGACCGCAGCCGACGGTCACGTGCTGATCGAAGTACGCGACGGCTCGCGCCGTCCGCCGGTCATCGACCGCGGCCCCGATCGCTACGGCGAGACCGGTCGCGGGCTGCCGTTGGTGGCCGCGCTCTCGCGGGACTGGGGCTGGACACCGCACGAGAACGGCACGAAGACGACGTGGGCCGTCGTAGCCGCTTTGGTGCGCGAGCCCGCGTGACCGTCACCCCCCCCGTATTTCCGTGGAAGAGACCCGGCCCCCCGGTCGGGCAGGCCCCGGTTCGATTCCGGGCGACGCGACTTCGAGAACAACCATGGAGGGTCCGCCGTGAACGACTTCGTGCCCGCACCCTTACCCGTGTGCGGTGCCCGCCGCCTCTTACCCGACCAACTCGTGCCCGCGGCGCGGGCGTTCGCCCCGCCCGACACCACGGAGCCCGAGCACGTGGACCGCGACCTGCGATGCGTGCTCCAGGCCCACGCCGCAGGTGACCACCACGCGTACGTGATGCACATCGACGGCCGCGACACCGGTTCGGTCTGGGCCCGGTGGGACCGAAGCGAGGGGCCACTCGCCCTCACGGTGCTGCCCGACTGCCGGGTACGCGCGCCCGAACCGCTGGACGAGGGGTGCTGCCAGTACGCGGACCATCCCGGCGGCCACTGCTACGAACTCACCGACCCCTGGCAGCCAACGGCTGTCCCCGCGGCGTCCACCGCCCACCCGCGGGAGATGTAGACGCGTGCCATCCGACTGCGACCGACATTCGCGTGGCGGGAGGTCACTGGATTGTGCAAGCCCCGCGAAGTGCCGGACCCACGGCTACTCGCGGGGCAGCATCAGTTGCGCGACCGCGCCGCCGCCGTCCTCGGCGGGGACGTTGCGGAAGGTGAGGCGGGCGCCGAGGACGCGGGCCTGGCCGGTGGCGATCGTCAGGCCCAGGCCGTGGCCGCCGCCCGAGCGGGCGGCGGAGCCCGTACGGAAGCGGTTGGGGCCGTCGCGCAGGAGGTCCGGGGGGAAGCCGGGCCCGTGGTCGCGGACGCGCAGATAGGGGCCGTCGACCACCACCTCGACGGGGGCGCCGCCGTGCCGGGCGGCGTTGGCGAGCAGATTGCCGAGGATGCGCTCCAGGCGGCGCGGGTCGGTGGGCACGACGGCCTCCTCGGCCACCGTGACCGAGGCGTCCGGCGCCAGTGCCACGACGCGGCGGCGGACGAACTCGCCGAGCGCCAGCTCCTGGAGGTCGGCCTGTTCCGCGGCGCCGTCCAGCCGCGCCACCTCCAGGACGTCCTCGACCAGCGTCCGCAGCGCGTGCACGCGGTCGCGCACCAGCTCCGAGGGGCGGCCGGGCGGCAGCAGCTCGGCGGCGGTGACCAGACCGGTGACCGGCGTCCGCAGCTCGTGCGCGATATCGGCCGTCACCCGCCGCTCGGCCTCCAGCCGCAGTTGCAGCGCGTCGGCCATCGCGTCCACGGCCCGCGCCAGCTCGTCCGTCTCGTCCCGTACGCGCCGGCCGCCGATCGCCTCGCGCACCCGTACCTCGGTGTCGCCGTCCGCGACCTTGCGGGCCGCGACCGCCGCCTTCCGCAGCCGCCGCGACATCCGGCCGCCGATCAGCACGCCGATCGCCGTACCGCCGACGACGACCGCGAGCGACCCGGCCACCAGCGCCTGGTCGAGGTCGTCCAGCACGGAGTAGCGGTCGGTGAAACCGGTCTTCAGCGACAGCACCCGGCCGTCCGCGGCGGGCGTCTCCGCCCACACCATCGGGTGACCGCCGGTGTCCTGCACATACGTGGCGCGCTGCCCCTTGGCCGCGAACTCCTTCAGCTCGCGCGGCAGCTCCGGGTCGTCGATCTTGGCGTAGAAGACCAGCCGCCCGGTCGTCTCGTAGATCCGCAGCGCCGACTGGACGCGCTCGTCCTGGACGTCACGGGTGCTGTTGATCATGCTGACCCGCGCGGCGTTGTGCACGACCAGGCTCAGCGCGAGCGCGACCAGCGCCGACACCACGGCGATGGCCGCGGCGATCTTCCAGCGCAGACCGGCACGGAACCAGCGCGGGCCGGTACCGAAGCGGCGCGGGCCGGTACGCAAGCGGCGCGGGCCGGTACGCGAGCGGCGCGGGGCTCCGGGGTACGAGGAGGCGGACGGCGAGTCCGCCGGACGGGACGGCACGCGACCTCAGGCCCGCAGCTTGTAGCCGAAACCGCGGACGGTCTCCAGCCGGTCCTGGCCGATCTTGGCGCGCAGCCGCTGCACATGGACGTCCACGACCCGCGTGTCGCCGCCCCACTCGTAGTCCCAGACCCGCTGGAGCAGCCGGTCGCGGGAGAGCACGGTGCCGGGCGCGCCCGCGAACTCAAGCAGCAGCCGCATCTCGGTCGGGGTCAGCGCCAGCCGCTCCCCGGCCCGCGTGACCACCATGCCCTCGGGGTCGATCTCGATGTCCCCGAAGGAGAGCTGCGGCGCGTCGTCCAGCCCGTCGTCACCGCCCGCCGCCCGGAAGCGGCGCAGTACGGCGCGGATGCGCGCCACCAGCACCGCGCCGTCGAACGGCTTGGTCACGTAGTCGTCGGCCCCGGCCTCCAGGCCGAGCACGATGTCGATGGCGTCGGCCCGCGCCGACACCATGATCACCGGCACCGTCGACTCGTCCCTGATCCGGCGGCACAGCGACACGCCGTCCAGGCCCGGCACCATCACGTCGAGCAGCGCGAGGTCCGGCCTGCGGGCGCGGAAGGCCGTGAGCCCTTCGAGCCCGTCGGGCGCGGCCGTGACCTCGAAGCCGTCGCGTTCCAGCGCGAGAGTCGTCGCCTCGCGGATGACGTCGTCGTCCTCGACGAACAGGACATGAGTGGCGGCCACCGGGCTATTGTCCCTGGCCGTGCTGGACGGCGTCGCCGTCGGCCGACATCTGCGGGGCCGTCGAACCGGCAGCGGCGGGACTGCTCGGCCTGCCGGACACGCCGGAGGAGGGGGATTTGGCCGGCGCCGGGGTCGTGGTCTCCGCCGCCGGCACGCCGGGGTCGACCGGGTCCGACTTGGGCAGCGGCGCCGGGTCGGTCGAGGTCGGCTCGGGCGAGACGGTCGGGGTCCGCGCGCCGAAGTCCGAGAAGTCCCGCGCGACCTCGACGAAGCGCTGCCCGCGCCAGGCGTACGTGATCGACTCCTGCCCGGTCGGATACGTCGCCGGGTCGTCGGTCCTGTACACCTCGTGGATGATCTGGAGCCGCCCGTCCTCGACGCTGCCGTAGACCGGCGGCTGCTCGTCCGCGAACACGTTCTGGTACTTGCCGTTGACCATCCGGTACACGTACGCGGCGATGCCGAGGCCGTCGCCGCACGTCGTCACGTTGATCACCAGGTCGGGGCCGTCGCCCGCCGTGAGGTCGCCCGAGTCGGTGTCCATCGGGTAACCGGCCCCCACGCACGGCGTCAGATCCTCGCGTACGTCCGCGCTGACGCTGTTGTCCTTGCGCACCATCGTGGCCAGCGCCACCTGGTCGGCGACGATCGCCGGGGCGACGGTGGACGGCGTCTTCACCCGGGTGGCGGCCGGCGCCGGGCCCTCGCGGCGGGCGCCGGTGGCGGCCGTACCGCAGCCTGCGACCACGACGCACGCGCACGCCAGCGCGCCCGTCGCGAGAGTCGAGGCTACGCGGCCCACACGCCCTCCATGCGTTCCATCGGTTCCCGGCCGAGCGCGGCCGGGTCCAGCGGGTCGGTCGATCCGGCCGACCCGGTCGAGCCGGCCGTGCCGAGCGGAGCGGCCGCGCCGAGCGGTCCGGTCGCGTCCGTCGAATGAGCCGGGTGCGTCGAGTATGCCGATTCCGGTTGGGACGCGTCACGCCCGGCAGAGTCCCGGTCCACCGCGTCCAGCCGGGAGTAGCCGTAGCGGCCGTGCTCCAGTTCGTACCGCAGCCGGGCCAGCGCCCGGTGCAGGGTGCTCTTCACCGTACCGGTCGACATGCCCAGCGCGCGGGCCGTCTCCTGGGTGGAGAGCTGGCCGTAGTGCCGCAGCATCACGACCTGCCGCTGCTTGGGCGCCAGCACCGTCATCACGTCGAGCAGCATCTCGCGGTCCGCGCGCTGCTCCGAGCCGTCGTCCACGCTCGCGTCCGGCAGCTCGCCCGTGGGCACCTCTTCCAGCTTCCGGTTCCGCCACCACTCGGTACGGGTGTTGATCATGACCCGGCGCATGTACGCGTCGGCCAGCGTCTTGTCGGCGATGCCCTCCCAGCGCGGATACGTCCGCACCAGCGCGGTCTGTACGAGGTCCTGCGCGTCGACCGGATTGGGCACCAGGCGGCGGGCGCTGCGCAGCAGGGCGTCCTGCCGAGTCCGCACGTACTCCTCGAACTCCAGTACCTCGCCGTTCCCCGCCATGGTGTGACTCCGTCCCGTGCCTGCCTGCCGCTGTCGTCGTTCCCTGCCGACATCGAGGACGCTACGGAGCGGATGTTGGGCTTTCGCCACCGCGAGCGCACAGCGGCCTCACAGCAACCCATCGGTTCTGTAACGGGTGGAATGCAAGCCGTGAATGGTTATGAATAGGCGTATTCCATGATGAAACGGGCATTTACGGACTCGAGAAGTCAGGCGTTACAGGGGGCGCGGCCCGCGAAAGCCGAGGTGGGAGTGGGGACGGGGGCGGGCACGCGGCACCGCCGGGGGAGGGCGCGCGGCACCGCCGGGCCCGGATCATCCGGAGACCGTGCCCGGCGGAGAGCTGTGACGGTTACGGCGCTGTGACGGATGCGGCCCTGAAGCGGATGCGGCGCGGTGGCGGATACCGCGCGGTGGCGGATACGGCGCTGCGGCGGATACGGCGGTGGCGGGTACGCCCTAGACCGGCAGCCGGTACACGCCGTCCGCCAGCGGCTCGACCAGGCCGTCCTCGACCAGGCCGTCCAGCGCCCGGGCCCGCTGCACCGGCTCGTGCCACACGGCGTCGAGCGCGGCCTGCGGTACGGGAGCGGTGGAGGCGCGCAGGACGGCCAGCAGCCGGCCGCGTACCTGCCGGTCGGTCCCGGCGTACGTCTGGCCCCGGCGCGCCGGCCCGTCGTGCGCGGGCGAACCGGCCAGCCGCCAGACGCAGCGCGCCGCGATCGGGCAGCGCCCGCACTCGGGGGAGCGGGCGGTGCACACCAGCGCGCCCAGCTCCATGGTGGCCGCCGCCCACCGCGCCGCGACCGGCTCCTCGGCCGGGAGGAGCGTCTGGGCGGTCCGCCGCTCGGCGGCCGTCGTCGCGTTCGGCGGATACGCGGTGCCGGTCACCGCGCGGGCGAAGACCCGCCGCACATTGGTGTCGAGCACGATGTGCCGCCGCCCGTACGCGAAAGACGCCACGGCCGCCGCCGTGTACTCCCCGACACCGGGCAGGGCCAGCAACTGGCCGTGGTCCTCGGGGACTTCGCCGTTGTGCTGGGCCGCTATGGCGGTGGCCGCCGCGTGCAGCCGCAGCGCACGGCGCGGATAGCCGAGCCGCCCCCAGGCGCGTACCGCCTCGCCGGGCGACTCCGCCGCGAGGTCGGCCGGGCGGGGCCAGCGGGCCAGCCACTCCTGATGCACCGGCAGCACCCGGACGACCGGCGTCTGCTGGAGCATGAACTCACTGACCATCACCGACCACGCGCCCGCGTCCGGCCGCCGCCAGGGCAGATCGCGGGCGTGCTCGCCGAACCAGTCGATCACCAGGTCGTGCAGTTCGGTGACGGCGGCCGGGGGAGCCGCCGAACCCGCGGGGGCGGCCGGGGACGTGCGGGCTGAGGTGCTGACGGAAGCGTCGCGGATGTCGGTGCTCATGTCCTCCCGATCCTCGCACAGGCCACTGACAGCGACCGGCCGTCCCCTTAAACGTGATGATCGGCAAAGACCGGCCGCCGAGCGGCGGGTGTTGCGGCGAGGCGCGGGTGATCTCCCCTAGAGTTCGGGTGTGGGCTCAATGCGCAATCCCGTCGGACCTCTGCCGTCGACCATCTACTGGCGGCGGCGGGCCGTTGCGCTGTGTGTGCTCGCGCTCGTCGCCCTGCTGATCTTCTGGCTGGTCAACTCGACCGGCGGGGGCGGCGGTAGCGGCAACAACGGCTCCTCGGGCACCCACACGCCGGTCGGCACGATCACGCCGGGCCCCGAGCCGACCGGTACGCACATCACCGGGCGCCCCGGTGGCCGCGACACCTCGGGCGGCGACAGCGGCGGCTCCTCCGGTTCCTCCGCGGGCTCCTCCGGCTCCGACGGCGGCTCCAATGGCGGATCCAACGGCGGTGCCACGGACGGAAGTTCGGCCGGTGCCGGTTCCTCGGGCGGCAACGACGGCGGTACGTCGGGTACGGCGGGCACCTCGTCGTCCGGCGGCGCGGCCTCCGGCGGTGTCGCCACCAGCGGCGGCTCGGGCAACGGCGGCTCGGGCGGTCAACTGCCCGCCGGCTCCACGCTCCCCGACTGCTCGCCCGGCAGCGTCCAGCTCTCGCTGCGCAGCGTCCAGAACTCCTACTCGCCGGACGAGACCCCCGTCTTCGAGCTGCGCGCCGCGAATTCCGGATCCGTCTCCTGCAAGGTCGACTTCGGCCCCGCCAAGGCCGTCTTCACGATCACCTCGACCGCGGGCAACGCCCACACCTGGGCCTCCGACGACTGCCCCACCGCGGGCAGCGGCTCCTACCTCCTCCAGGTGCCCGCCCACGGCTCCACGACGTACACGCTCCGGTGGAACGCCAAGACCAGCTCCCCGAAGTGCGCGACCCCCAAGGGGAGCGCTGCCGCGCCCGGCACCTACCTGATCCAGGCCCGGCTCTCCGGCTACGGCGCCAAGCAGGTCTCCTTCGTCCTCTCTCAGGACTAGCCCCGGGGGGCCCGGCCCCCCGGCCGTCCCCGGCCCGCCGCTTCGTGTGGGCGGCGGACGAGGTCGGGGCGCTTCCGGTCCCCGAGGCAGCCGCCTCCAGCGGTACGTCTAGACGTACCGCTCCAGGATGGACGACTCGGCGAGGCGGGAGAGGCCCTCGCGGACGGAGCGGGCGCGGGCCTCGCCGACGCCGTCGACCGTCTGGAGGTCGTCGACGCTCGCGGCGAGCAGCTTCTGGAGGCCGCCGAAGTGCTCGACCAGGCGCTCGATGACGGTGTTGGGCAGCCGGGGCACCTTGGCGAGGAGCCGGTAACCGCGCGGCGAGACGGCGGAGTCGAGGGATTCGGGGGAGCCGGTGTAGCCCAGGGCCCGTGCCACGGTGGTGAGTTCGATGAGTTCGCTCTGCGGCAGCGAGTCGAGTTCGGCCATCGCCTCGTTGACCGTACGGCTGCGCTTGGCGGTCGGCTCCGGCACGTAGTCGCGGGCGACCAGTTCGCGCTCGGGCTCGACGCCCGCGATCAACTCGTCCAGTTGCAGGGCGAGAAGCCGTCCGTCGGTGCCCAACTCGATGACGTACTCGGCGATTTCGGTGGCGATCCGGCGGACCATCTCCAGGCGCTGGGCGACGGCGGTGACATCGCGCACCGTCACCAGGTCCTCGATCTCCAGCGCGGACAGCGTGCCCGCGACCTCGTCGAGGCGCAGCTTGTACCGTTCGAGGGTGGCCAGCGCCTGGTTGGCGCGGGAGAGGATCGCGGCGGAGTCCTCCAGGACGCGGCGCTGCCCGTCCACGTAGAGCGCGATCAGCCGCATCGACTGGCTGACCGAGACGACCGGGAAGCCGACCTGCTTGCTGACCCGGTCGGCGGTGCGGTGCCGGGTGCCGGTCTCCTCGGTGGGGATGGTCGGATCGGGGACGAGCTGCACGCCCGCGCGCAGGATCTTCGTCATGTCCTTGTCGAGGACCAGCGCGCCGTCCAGCTTGCACAGCTCGCGCAGCCGGGTCGCGGTGAACTCCACGTCCATCACGAAGCCGCCGGAGCACAGTGACTCCACGGTCTTGTCCATGCCCAGCACGATGAGGCCGCCGGTGTTGCCGCGCAGGATGCGCTCCAGGCCGTCACGGAGCGAGGTGCCGGGTGCGACGGCGCTCAAAGAGGCGCGCATCAGCCCGGCGTCGGCGCCGAAAACCCCGCCGGACCTGCCGGGGGAGTCGCCCGATGCCCTTCGGGCCGGGGGAGGGCCCCCTGCCCGGTCATTGGCTGCCACTCTGCAATCCTCCGGTCGCTACGGATGCCCAATGGGCGAGACCAGGGCAAAGTTTACGGCTTCAGGGGGGCGCGGCGCGGGCCGGACGGCTCCTACCGGGGTCCCGCGACGGTCCTACGGGGGTCCCGCGACGGCGCGCGGGCTCTCCCGGGAGCGCGCGCGAGGCCCCGCACGACCGTGTGCCGGGCCTTCCGTGACTGTACGCCGCGCGCAACCCGAACGGGTGCCGGGTGTTCCCCGGAACCGCGAGCCGGGCGTTCTCCGGGAAGGGGTGCGGGGTGTTCCCCCGTGCCCGCGAGCCGGGCGCGCGCGGCTGTACGGCTGTACGAACGCGGACGTCTGCACGGCCGTACGGGCACCGGCGTCCGCGGCCGTACCGGCGTACGCCGTGGCGCTACGACCGTGCGGTCCGCTTCGGCAGGGCCCGCAGCGCGTCCCCTATGTCCGCGACCTCCACCACCTTCATGCCCGCCGGGATCTTGCCGGGGTCCGGCGGTACGAGGGCGTGGGTGAAGCCGAGCCGGGCCGCCTCCGACAGGCGGCGCTGCACGCCGGTGACGCGCCTGACCTCACCGGCCAGGCCCACCTCGCCGATCGCCACCAGGTTCTTCGGCAGCGGGGTGTCGATGGCGGCGCTGGCCAGCGCGAGCGCCACCGCGAGGTCGGCGGCGGGCTCGGTGAGCTTCACGCCGCCCACGGTCGCGGTGTAGATGTCCTGCTTGCCGATGGCCTTGATCCGGCCGCGCTGTTCGAGCACCGCGAGCATCATCGACACGCGCGAGTTCTCCAGACCCGAGGTGGTGCGGCGCGGCGAGGGGATCTGGGTGTCGACGGTCAGCGCCTGCACCTCGGCGACCAGCGGGCGGCGGCCCTCCAGCGTCACGGTCAGGCAGGTGCCGGGCACCGGCTCGTCGCGCCGGGTGAGGAAGAGGCCGGACGGATCGGCCAGGCCGGTGATGCCCTCGTCGTGCAGTTCGAAGCAGCCGACCTCGTCCGTGGCGCCGTAACGGTTCTTGATGCCGCGGATCAGCCGCAGCCGCGCGTGCCGGTCGCCCTCGAAGCTGAGCACCACGTCGACCAGGTGCTCCAGCAGCCGCGGGCCCGCGATCGAGCCGTCCTTGGTGACGTGTCCGACCAGGATGGTCGACATCCCGCGGTCCTTCGACGCCCGGATCAGCGCGCCCGCGACCTCGCGGATCTGCGCGGTGCCGCCGGGCGCGCCGTCCAGTTCGGCCGACGCGACGGTCTGCACGGAGTCCAGCACCAGCAGCGCCGGCTTCACGTCGTCCAGGTGACCGAGAACGGCCGAAAGATCCGTCTCCGCGGCCAGATACAGATGGTCGGCGAGCGCGCCGATCCGGTCCGCGCGCAGCCGTACCTGCGAGGCGGACTCCTCACCGGTCACGTACAGCGTCGCGCCCTGCGCGCTGGACGCCTTCGCCGCCACGTCGAGCAGCAGCGTGGACTTGCCGACGCCGGGCTCGCCCGCGAGCAGGACGACGGCGCCGGGCACCAGGCCGCCGCCGAGCACGCGGTCCAGCTCCGGCACGCCCGTGGAGCGCGCGGTCGCCTGCCGCCCGTCGACCTGGCCGATCGGCCGCGCCGCCGTCGTCACCCGGCCGGGCGCGGTGGTTCGTACGGCGGGCGCGGCGCCGAACTCCTCCACCGTCCCCCACGCCTGGCACTCGCCGCAGCGGCCCAGCCACTTCAGCGCCGTCCACCCGCACTCGGTGCAGCGGTAGGAGGGACGGTCCTTCGAGACGGTCTTACGGGCAGCCATGCCGCCCACCGTAGCGGGAGGGTCCGACAAGGCGGCCGGACCGGCTCCTGCGGCTGCCGGGGGCGCTCAAGGGGGCGTGCGGCGCGGACATCGAGCGCGCGCACGTGCGTTCACTCGTAAGAATGACGGAGCTGTCCCCTTTTGGGCAGCATCACTACCCATAAGGATTAATGCACGCCAGGAGAGCTGAACCGGGGGCCGTACCGGGCCTACCGTCGCCCGGTGATGAGCAGGCAGGAGACCCCCACCCAGAACCAGACGACCGGCGCACACCGCAAGCACCGCGCGCCGGCCGGCCGGGCCGCCCGCAAGGACACGCCGGGCGGCGAGGCGCCGCGCACCGAGGCGCCGCGTCCGGAGGGACCGCGCGTGGAGGGAGCGCGCGTGTCCCGCAAGGAGGCCCGCGGCGACGCGCGCAAGGCCGCCCGCAAGGAGCCGTCGCGCAAGGACGCCCGCAAGGACGCCCGCAAGGACGCCCGTAAAGACGCCCGCAAGGACGTCCGCCGGGAAGCGACGCACAAGGCGCACGACCGTCAACGCCCGCACGGCACGCTCCCCATGCAGCCGCCCGCGCACTACGAGCCGTATCTGGACGGCCTGTTCACGTACTGCCTGTCGATCCTGTGCGAGCACGACGCGGCGGCCGGGGCGCTCGGCGAGGTGCTGGCGCTCGCCGAACGGCAGCGCGGCCACTTGCGCGACCCGAAGCTGCTCCGCCCCTGGCTGTACGCGCTCGCCCGCTGGACCTGCCTGCGCCGGCTCGCCGCCGGGCCGCCGGAGCCGCCGAGCACGTCGGTCGCCGTCGCCGAGCAGCGGCACGCCCAACTCGCCGCGCTCGCCTGGCCCGAGGCCGCGGGCACCACGCCCGAGCAGCGCGAGGCCCTGGAGTTGGCGGTCCGCCACCAACTCCCGCCGCACGAAGTCGCCGCCGTCCTCGGCATCGACGCCGACACCGCGCGCGGCCTGCTCGCCCGCGCCGCCTGCGAGGTGGAGCGGACCCGCACCGCGCTGTCCGTCGTGGACACCGGCAACTGCGCCGCCCTCGCCCAGATCGCGGGCGAGACCAAGGTGTTGCTCGGTACGGCGCTGCGCACCGAACTCGTCAGGCACGTCGACGACTGCCCGGTGTGCAGGCGTACGGCGGAACGCGTCGTCGCCGCGGGGCCCTGGCCGGGGGCCTCGGGCGTACCGGGCGCTCCGGGGGCCGGGTCCACCGCCGTGCTCGCCCTCATCGAGGCGCCGCGCTCGGCCGCGTACGCCGCCCTGCTGCACGCCATGGACGCCGGGGCCGGGCGCTCCCGCGACGCCACCCCGCGCTTCGACCGGCGCGGCTTCCCCATGGACCTCAAGGACCGCGCCGCCCGCCGCGCACAGCTCAGGCACCGGGCCGTCACCAGTACGGTCGTCGCGGCCGTCGTCGCCGCGCCCGTACTCGCCCTGTGGGCCGCCTATCACGCGGCGCCGCTCGGCGCCGACGCGCCCGGCACGGACCGCGCCGCCAGCGAGCCCGACGGTCTCAACGGCGACCCGTACCAGGAGGCGGGCAGTTCCCGGCAGGCCCCCGACCCCCAGCGCTCCGGCGGTACGGACACCCCGGCGCCGGTCCTCACCACGACCGTCTCGACCGACCCCACGGCCGCCGGCTCGGCGTCCCCCGGCGGCAGTACGCTCACCGTCACCGCCAGCGGCACCACCGTCACCCTGACCGCGCGCGGCGCGGCCCCCGTGCACTGGACGGCCGACACCGCCGCGTTCTGGATCCGGCTCTCCGCGACGTCGGGCGACCTGCGGCCCGGAGAATCGGTCACTCTCACCCTGAGCGTCGACCACGCCCTGGAGCCCTCCGGCTCCTGGACCGCCCGCATCGCCTTCTCCCCGGCGCACGCGACCGTGATCCTGCGCGGCTCCTCCACCCGCAATGTGCCACCGCCCGCCTCCGACTCCCCGACCACCCCGCCGCCGTCCTCGTCCTCCCCGACGACGCCCCCGCCGACGACACCTCCGCCGACGACCCCGCCGCCCACCACCCCGCCCCCGACGACACCTCCGCCGACGACCGCGCCGCCCACGACCGACGCCCCCAGCACCGCGCCGGAGTCGCCGAGCCCGGCCGGATAGCCGTACGGCGAAAGGGTGTTACTCCTGAGTAGCCGTACTCATGCCGGGCCGCCCGCGCGGCGGGACGATGAGCGGCATGGGGAAATTCACCGGCACGGTCGTGGTCACCCTCGTCACCGTCGGAACACTCGCCGTCGTCCACGCCGTCGGCGCACCGCTGTCCACCGTCCTCGGCACCGCCGCGGGCCTGCTCGGCCTGCTCTGGCTGCTCCTTCTGCTGACCGTGCCGTGGAACCTCTACTTCCGCGCCCACGCCGTCCTCGCCGAGATCCGGACCAGCCGCGAAAAGGGCCTGACCGTCTCCCCGGAACGCGACACCGAGGCCGGGCGGATCGCCCGCCTGATGCTGCGCGTCGCCCTCGCGGGACACCTCGTCACGGCCGCCCTCGCGGTCGCCGTCGCCGCGGCGACCGGCCGCGCCGCAGGCTACTGGCTCGCCGGATTCTTCCTGCTGAGCACCGTCTTCCGGCCCGCGGGCGCCTGGTTCGCGGCGCTGCGGCGCCGCCTCGGCACCCTCTTGAAGGACGTCACCTACCCGCGCGACGACGTCCTCGCCCTGCGCGCCACCGTCACCCGCGTCGAGAGCGGCGCCAAGGTCCTGGAGGGCAAGGCCGAGGAGCAGTACCACGCGCTCGGCGAACTCCGGTCCGCGGTCGACGCGTTGGGCCTGTCGGTCTACGCGCGGGCCGACGGGACCGACCGCCGGATCGCCGCGCTGGCGCGGGAGTTCGAGGCGACGGTGAACCGGCTGACCGACAACACCGAGATCATCGCCGGTCTGAAGGCGTTTCTGCGGCTGCTGCGGACGGAGGACGGGGTGCTGCCGTAACGGCCTTGGTGGGTAAGGCCGTTGGCGCGGGACGTCACGCCCGCCTCAGGCGGCCGTCTCCAGCTCCAGCAGCAGGTGCTTGGCGTCGGCGCCGCCCGCGTACTGCCCGGCTGAACCGTCCGAGCGCACCACCCGGTGGCACGGCACCACCAGCGGCAGCGGGTTGAGCGCGCACGCCGTACCCACCGCGCGGACCGCCCGCGGACTGCCCGCCGCCGCCGCCACCTGCGCGTAACTCGCCGTCCTGCCGTACGCGATGTCGGGCAGGTGCGTCAGCACCTCGCGCCTGAAGCCCTTCGACAGCCGCCAGTCCAGGGGGACTTCGAAGCCGCGGCGCTGCCCGGTGAAGTACTCGTCGAGCTGGCGGCTCACCGCGTCCAGCCGCCGCGGGGCGCGCAGCACCCGCGGGCTGATGGTGTCCGCGAGCTGCTGGAGCACCGCCGCGTGGTCCTGCACGGCGAACGCCACGCGCACCAGGCCCTTCTCGGTCGCCGCCAGCAGCAGCGGGCCCACCGGGCTGTCCAGCGTCCGGTACGCGACGTCCAGCAGCCCGGCTTGCCCGGCTTCCGCCGCCAGGCGCTCGTGGAGCCGGTCCATCGTCGCGTCGTCCTGCGCGGTGAGGGCTTCCAGGAGCTGGGCGGTCGAGTCGTTCGTGTCCTGCACGTCCTGCACGTCCTGCACGTCCCGCACGTCCTGCGTGTCGTTCGTGTCCTTCATGAGGGGTCTCCTCCTCCCGCGGTGTCCCGCGGATAGCTGCGGCGCAGGGCCTTCACCCCGTCGGCGGCGGCCCTGCGCGCCGCGTCCGGGCTGCCGCCCGTCACGGCGGCGATGTCCTTGTACGGCAGGCCCGCCAGGTAGTGGTACGCGACCGTCTGCCGCTGCCGCTCCGGCAGCGCCTTCAGCGCCGTCCACAGATCCGGGTCCCAGTCCTCGGGCCGCCCGGTGCGGCTCGCCCGCTCGGGCAGCTCCGCCAGCGGTGTCGCGCGGCGCGCGTTGCCCCGCGTGATGTCGACGGCCTTGCGGTGCGCGATGGTCACCAGCCACGCCTCGACGTTCGCGTCCGCGGGCAGCTCCGGGTACGCCCGCAGCGCGGCCAGGAAGGTCTCCGACCACGCGTCCTGCGCGTCGTGCGGGCCCACGACGGCCCGGACCACCCGGAGCACCATCGGCCCGTGGTCGGTCACGATCTGTTCGAACAGTGGCTTGCTCACATGGGGTAAACGCGTGGGGGCGCCAAAACGTGAGGTGGCTTTCGCGGGGGGCGTTTGGACCTGCGGTCCGCTTCGGAACTGCGGTTCGCCGCGGAACTGCGGTCCGCTTCAGAAGAGGCGGTCCGCCGAGGCGGCGTCGGGCTCCTCCAGTTCCAGCAGGTACCGCTTGCGGGCGAGGCCGCCCGCGTAGCCGCGCAGGTTTCCGTCGGCCGCCACCACGCGGTGGCACGGGACGATCACCGACAACGGGTTCAGGCCGTTCGCGGCGCCGACGGCCTGGGAGAGGGAGATGTCGCCGAGCTGGCGGGCGAGGTCGCCGTAGGAGCGGGTTTCTCCGTACGGGATGCGGGTCAGCAGGGTCCAGACGCGGCGCTGGAACTCGTTGCCCTCCGGGGTCAGTTCGAGGTCGAAGGTGTGCCGGGTTCCGGCGAAGTATTCCTTGAGCTGGTGGCGTACGTCGTCGAAGGATTCGTCGGCGCGTTCGCCGAAGGTGGTTTCGTTGGGCCGTCGTTTGTGGCCCTCGAAGTAGAGCCCTACGAGGGCGGGGCCCTCGCGGACCACTGTCAGGTCGCCTACGGGCGAGGCGATCACCGCGTGTGTCCTCATCTTGCTTATTTTTCCCGCCCGCCCACCCGTGCGGGTGCTTTTTCGTCTGCGGGTGCCGCTTGTGCCTGGGTCGGTGCCGGTCCGGGGCACCTCCTCGGGCGACGAACGTGCACCCACTTCGAAAACGTCCAGCCCCTTTCCGTTCGTCCCCCTGCGGGGGCACCCCGGCCCGTCCCCTCCCGGTACGTCGGCGTCCGCCTGTCCGGTGGGGGTGGGTGGGCTTGGGTACGTCGGCGTCCGCCTGTCCGCTGTGGCTGAGGGGGGGAGGGGGTGGGTGGGCTCGGGTGGGGCGGCGTCCGCCTGTCCGGTGGCAGTCGGCGGAAGGGGGGTGGGTGGGCTTGGGTGGGGCGGGGGCTAGCATCCGGGGGCATGGGGACGCGGGGGTGGCGGCTTGGGGCCGTGGTGGGGGTGGCGGTGCTGGCGGGGGTGGGTGCCTCGGGGCCGGAGCGGGCGGAGGCGGTCCGTGCGACGGTGGGGCTTGGGCCGCTTCCGGCGGATCGTTATAACTACACGCCCGAGGACTATCAACGGGAGAAGCGGGCAACGGCGTTGCTGGTCCGGCAGTGCATGGCGAAACGCGGGCACGCGGACTTTCCGCTCGATCCGCGCTACCCCGTCGACCCCACCATGCTCACCGCGGTCAGCACTGGCTACGGCGCACTCGACATGACCAACGCGAGCCGCTGGGGCTACGGATGGGACCCGGCGAAGTCCACTCCCACGCGGCCGCAGGGCCGTCGTATGACCCAGGCCGAGTACGCGGACTTTCCGGCCTGCAACGTGGAGGCGAACCGGCGGCTGATGCGCGGGATCGACGTCAAGCGGGACTGGCTCTACGCGAGCACGCGCTCGGTCGAGATCGACAAGGCCGTCAAACGCGATCCCCGCTTGCTCGCGGCCTGGGACGCGTGGTCCCGCTGCGTGGCCGGCCAGGGGTTCGCCCGCTACTCCGACCCGCTCGCGGTCTTCGGGGACAAGGCGTGGCATCGCGGCAGCGACGGCAACACCACGCACACCCCGACCGAGCGGCGCACCGCCGTCGCCGACGTCACCTGCCAGCGCCGCCACCACACCGCCCAACTCCTGCACGCCGTACGCGCCCAGCAGCAGACCGCCGACATCGCCGCCCACCAGGACCGCTACACCGCTGGCCTGCACGCCCTCCAGACCTTCCGGTCCACCATCTCCGACACCCTCCGCCACCTCGGCTGACGACACCCCGCAAAGCGCCTCCCCCCCCGAACATCGAACACGCCCCCTTTGACCACCGTGTGGGGCCTCAACCCCCCCGCAGCCGCCGACCGCGTTCACCGTCACGTCACCACCGTCCCCGGCCCCATCCACCCCCTCCTCCTCCACCCCCGCGGACCGTCGGGCGCCGACGTACCGGAGGGGACGGTGCGGGGTGCCCCCGCAGATTTGCGTGCCGACAGGGCGTTGACGGATGCGCGGGAGCAGGCAGCACGCAGCTCGAGGAGGTACCCCGTACCGGGACCGACCCCACGCACAAGAGGGCGCCCGGACGGTGCCGGGACCGAACCCCACCGCCGGCCCCCACGCACAAGAGGGCCCTAGGAAGCCGGGGAAGCGGGGTCGGCGGGGTGGGGGGCCAGAAGAGGAAGGTGGGGGGTGGACAGGCGGGACTCGCACAGCGCAGCGAGCATGGCGTAGGCGTCGGGACCCATGAGTTCCGTCAGCTCCGGGCGGTACGACACGTAGACCGGGTCACCGGCACCGTGCGCGGACGTCGCCGACGTGCACCACCAGTGCAGGTCGTGGCCCCCCGGCCCCCACCCCCGCCGGTCGTACTCCCCGATCGACACGACCAGCACCCGCGAATCGTCCGGCCGGTCCACCCAGTCGAAAGTCCGCCGGATCGGCAACTGCCAGCACACGTCCGGCTTCGTCTCCAGCGGCTCGCGCCCCTCCCGCAGGGCCAGCGCGTGCAGCGCGCACCCCTGGCCGCCCGCGAACCCGGCCCGGTTGGAGAAGACACACGCCCCGTCCACGACACGCGTCTGCCGCTCGCCCTCCTCGTTCTCCATCGCCCACGCGCCGTCGGCGCCCTCGGCGTGGAACTGCCACGTCTCCGGCGTGAGCCTGGCCACATGCCCGGCCACCCGCTTCTCGTCGTCGTCGTCCGAGAAGTGCGCGCCCAGCGAACAGCACCCGTCGTCCGCGCGCCCCGCCACGATCCCTTGGCAGCCGCTGCCGAAGACGCACGTCCAGCGCGAGGTGAGCCACGTGAGGTCGCAGCGGAAGACCTGCTCCTCGTCGGCCGGATCGGCGAATTCGACCCAGGCGCGGGCGAAGTCCAGCCCCACCTCGTCGCGGACCGTGCCTGCACTCTTCTTCTTGGCCTTGAGGGCCTTCACCTTCGCCACGCGCCCAAGAGTAAGACCGGAATGCGCCGAATGGTCGCCAACGGGTCGCGGATCGCCCGCGCGCCACCGCCCGGTGGCCCCGCGCGGCCCGCGGAACGGACACCCACGTCGGCGCGCTAGCGTCTTGCCCATGCGACTCGGAGTGCTCGACGTGGGTTCCAACACCGTCCACCTGTTGGTGGTGGACGCGCACCCGGGCGCGCGCCCGCTCCCCGCGTACTCGCACAAGGCGGAGCTGCGCCTGGCCGAACTCCTCGACGAGCACGGCGCGATCAGCGACGCCGGCGTCGACCGCCTGGTCGCCACGATCGCGGACGCGCTGCGCGTGGCGGAGGACAAGGGCGCCGAGGACGTGCTGTCCTTCGCGACCTCCGCGGTGCGGGAGGCGGCGAACGGCGAGGCCGTCCTGGCCCGGGTGGACGCGGAGACGGGCGTACGCCTCACCGTCCTGTCCGGCGAGGACGAGTCGCGGCTGACGTTCCTCGCCGTACGCCGCTGGTTCGGCTGGTCGGCCGGGCGGCTGCTGGTGCTGGACATCGGCGGCGGGTCGCTTGAGGTCGGCTACGGCATGGACGAGTACCCGGACGCGGCCGTGTCCCTGCCGCTCGGCGCGGGACGCCTGACCGGTTCGTGGCTGCCGGGCGACCCGCCGACCGCCCACGACGTACGGTCGCTGCGCAGGCACGTACGCGCCGAGATCGCCCGTACGGTCCCGGACTTCGCCCGCTTCGGCCGGCCCGACCACGCGGTGGGCACGTCCAAGACGTTCAAGCAGCTCGCCAGGCTCGCGGGCGCGGCCCGCTCCGCCGACGGCCTGTACGCCCAGCGCCGGCTGCGGCGCGGCGCGCTGGAGGAGTGGGTGCCGCGGCTCGCGGAGATGACGGCGGCCCAGCGCAGCACCCTGCCGGGCGTCTCGGTCGGCCGGGCCGGGCAGCTCCTGGCGGGCGCCCTGGTCGCGGACGCCGCGATGGACCTCTTCGGCGTCGAGGAGCTGGAGATCTGCCCCTGGGCCCTGCGCGAGGGCGTCATCCTGCGCAAGCTCGACCTGATGGTGAACGACGCCGGACCGGGGGCGGCCCTGGCCCGCTGGGGCGACTGAGCCGGTCCGCCGCCCCCGCCGCGCCCCGCCGTGAGATCGGCGACAGTCCCCCCGCACCCCCCGGCACCTGCCCCTTCCGCCCCGGCCGCCGCCGTACGCTGTTTCCCGTGGCTGAACCAGCGGGTCGGAAGACGGACGGCCGGACGACGGACGCCGCCCTGAGACGCGATTGGCGTACGGGGCAGCGCGCGCAGCACGCGCGGGAACGTCTCGCCCCGACCGCGGTGTCCGCCGCGGGGCCCCGCGGCGGCACGTCGAAGATCGTCCTGTCCACCGCCTCCGTCTACCCGGCCTCCACCGCCACCGCCTTCGAGATCGCCGCCCGCCTCGGCTACGACGGCGTCGAGGTGATGGTGTGGACCGACCCGATCAGCCAGGACGTGGACGCGCTGCGCCGCCTGTCGGACTTCCACCGGATGCCGATCCTGGCCGTCCACGCGCCGTGCCTGCTGATCGCGCAGCGCGTCTGGTCCGCCGACCCGTGGGTCAAGCTCCAGCGGGCCCGCGCGGCGGCCGAGACGCTGGGCGCCTCGACCGTCGTGGTGCACCCGCCGTTCCGCTGGCAGCGCGGCTACGCCAGGGACTTCGTCGCCGGGATCTGGCGGATGGCGGACGAGACGGACGTACGGTTCGCGGTCGAGAACATGTACCCGTGGCGCTACCGGGACCGCGAGATGCAGGCGTACGCGCCCGACTGGGACGTCACCAACGACGACTACCGCCACCTGACCGTGGACTTCTCGCACGCGGCGACCTCCCGTACCGAGCCGTTCGCGCTGATGGCGAGGATGGCCGAGCGGATGGTGCACGTCCATCTCGGCGACAGCACGGGCTCCGCCAAGGACGAGCACCTGGTGCCGGGGCGCGGGAATCTGCCGTGCGCGGAGCTGCTGGCGGCGCTGGCGGCGAGCGACTACGACGGCCATGTGGTGGTCGAGGTGACCACCCGGCGGGCGATGTCGAGGGCCGAGCGCGAGGCGGACCTGGCGGAGGCGCTGGCCTTCACCCGGCTGCACTACGCGACTCCGGCGCCGGTCGGCGGTGGTCCGGCGTGAGTACGGCGAAGGCGTCCCCCGGCTCCCCGGAACCCGACGGGCCCCAGGAATCCGAGGGCCTCCAGGAGTCCGGCAAGCCGGCCGGCCGCCGCCGCGGCCGTCCCGCGGGCACCAAGGCCGGGACCGCCGAGACCCGTGACCGTATCCTCGCCGCCGCCCGCGAGGAGTTCTCCGCCCGCGGCTACGACAAGACCTCCGTCCGCTCGATCGGCAAGGCGGCGGGCGTCGACTCCGCCCTCGTCCACCACTACTTCGGCACGAAGGAACAGATCTTCGGCGCCGCCATCGAGCTGTCCTTCGCGCCCGCCATGAACATCCCCGACCTCGTCGTGGCGGGCGGCGTCGACGGCATGGGCGAGCGGGTGGCCCGGCTGATGCTGCGGATCTGGGAGAACCCGGTCTCGCGCGAGCCGCTGCTGGCCATCGTCCGGTCCGCGGTCACCAACGAGACGGCCGCCGCGGTCTTCCGCGGCCTGGTCAGCCGCCGCGTCCTGGCCCGCCTCGCGGGCGGCCTCGACGTGCCCGACGCCGAGTTCCGCGTGCAGCTCGCCGCCGCCCAGCTCGTCGGGATCATCATGCTGCGGTACATCGTGCGGGTGGAGCCGATGGCCTCCGCCGACCCCGAGGACATCGTCGCCATGGTCGGCCCGGTCCTCCAGCGCTACCTCACCGCCGCCGACGTCCACCCGTAGGACCCCGCCCCCGTACAGCCCCATGGGACCGCACGTCCCGCATACCGGACCGAACGTCCGGATCCTGGGCGACGGGCGTACCCTCGATGCTCTAGTACGGAGCAGTACGAGCCAAGTGAACCCAAGGGAGTGGACACCGTGCCCGAGCTGAGGTCACGTACGGTCACCCACGGCCGCAACATGGCGGGCGCCCGCGCGCTGATGCGCGCCTCCGGCGTCGCCAACAGCGACATCGGGAAGCCGATCATCGCGGTCGCCAACAGTTTCACCGAGTTCGTACCGGGTCACACGCACCTTCAGCCCGTCGGCCGGATCGTCTCCGAGGCGATCCTCGCGGCGGGCGCGGTGCCGCGCGAGTTCAACACGATCGCCGTGGACGACGGCATCGCGATGGGCCACGGCGGCATGCTCTACAGCCTGCCGTCCCGCGACCTGATCGCCGACTCCGTCGAGTACATGGTCGAGGCGCACTGCGCGGACGCGCTGATCTGCATCTCCAACTGCGACAAGATCACCCCGGGCATGCTGATGGCCGCGCTGCGCCTCAACATCCCGACCGTCTTCGTCTCCGGCGGCCCCATGGAGGCCGGCAAGGCGACGCTGGTCGACGGCACCGTCCGCAAGCTGGACCTGATCAACGCCATCGCGGACGCCGTCAACGAGAACATCTCGGACGAGGACATCCTCCGTATCGAGGAGAACGCCTGCCCGACCTGCGGCTCCTGTTCCGGCATGTTCACCGCCAACTCGATGAACTGCCTCACCGAGGCCATGGGCCTGGCCCTGCCCGGCAACGGCTCGGTCCTGGCCACGCACACCGCCCGCAAGGCGCTGTACGAGAACGCCGGCCGCACCGTCGTGGAGCTGACCAAGCGGCACTACGAGCAGGACGACGCGTCCGTGCTGCCGCGCGCCATCGCCACCCGCGCCGCCTTCGACAACGCCATGGCGCTCGACATCGCCATGGGCGGCTCCACCAACACGATCCTGCACCTGCTGGCCGCCGCCCAGGAAGCCGAGCTCGACTACGGCCTGGACGACATCAACGCCGTCTCGCGCCGCGTCCCCTGCCTGGCCAAGGTCGCGCCGAACGTGGCGCCCGGCGGCACGTACTACATGGAGGACATCCACCGGGCCGGCGGCATCCCCGCCATCCTCGGCGAGCTGTACCGCGGCGGGCTGCTCAACGAGGACGTGCACACCGTCCACTCGCCCTCCATCAAGGAGTGGCTCGACGCCTGGGACGTGCGCGGCGGCTCCGCCTCCGACGAGGCCGTCGAGCTGTGGCACGCGGCGCCCGGCTGCAAGCGCTCCGCCGAGGCGTTCTCGCAGTCCGAGCGGTGGGACACCCTGGACACCGACGCCGCGGGCGGCTGCATCCGCGACGTCGCGCACGCCTACTCCGCCGACGGCGGCCTGGCCGTGCTGCGCGGCAACCTCGCCCTGGACGGCGCGGTCGTGAAGACCGCGGGCGTGGACGAGTCGATCTGGACCTTCGAGGGGCCGGCCGTCGTCTGCGAGTCGCAGGAAGAGGCCGTCGACAAGATCCTCGCCAAGCAGGTCAACCCCGGCGATGTCGTCGTGATCCGCTACGAGGGCCCGCGCGGCGGCCCCGGCATGCAGGAGATGCTCTACCCCACGTCCTTCCTCAAGGGCCGCGGCCTCGGCAAGGTCTGCGCCCTGGTCACCGACGGCCGCTTCTCCGGCGGCACGTCGGGCCTGTCCATCGGCCACGCCTCACCCGAGGCGGCCTCGGGCGGCACCATCGCCCTGGTCGAGGACGGCGACCGCATCCGGATCGACATCCCCAACCGCTCCATGGAACTCCTGGTGTCCGAGGAGGAGCTGGCCGCCCGCCGCGAAGCCCTCGGCGGCGTCTACGCCCCGCGCGACCGCACCCGCAAGGTCTCCACGGCCCTGCGCGCCTACGCGGCCATGGCCACCAGCGCCGACCGCGGCGCCGTCCGCGACATCACCAAGCTGGAGCGCTGACACCGGCAGCGCACGCACGACGCCCCCGCACCGTGACCCGGTGCGGGGGCGTCGTGCGTACGGCCGCGCTGTGCCTGGACGTACGCGTATCCGTGCGGGGACGGGCACATGTTCGTGCACGTTTACGCGCACGCGTACGGGTCGACGGTCAGAGGTGGTCGATGCCCGTGAGGTCGACGTTGATGCGGTACGGGACCTGGACGGTCAGCTCCTCGCGGTGCACGCCGGTGAGGGCGTACGAGTGCGAGGCCGGATCCCACTCGTGCACGTAGACCATCGGGCGCTCGGTCTCGGTGTCCTCCTCCACGCGCCACAGGTGCGTGACCCCCGCTTCCTCGTACGGGTGAGGCTCGCTCTCGTCGGCGTCGGCGGGCAGGACTTCCACGGCGAGGACGACAACGTTCTCCGCCTCCGCGCCGACCACGACGATGTCCGGTTCGGCCACCGTGCGCTCGTCCACGACCACCGCCACGTCCCTGCGCACCCGCAGGTGCGCGGGGAGCGTACGGCGGAGGCTGTGCGTCATCAGATACCGCGCCAGCGTGCGGAATCGCTCCTGCCGCGCGGGGTTCTCAGCGGCGTGCGCCGTTAATTTTCCTTCCATGGACAGTAAGTATGACCCCTGGGCAGAGAATGACGCTGGCATATGCCAAATCAGAGGTGCCGGCCGCGCCTCGCCCGGGTGGTCCTGAACACGAGGAAGCCGCCGACGAGCAGCGATCCGCCGGCGAGTCCCGCCGCCCATCCGACCTCGGCGCCGGTGTGCGGGAGGGTGTCGCCGCCGGGGGTGGTCCAGGTCCCGGTGGGCGTCGGCGGGGGAGTGGTGCCGGCCGTCCCGGACGGGTCCGGGGAGGTGGTGGACGGGGTGGTCGGTGATGTCGTGGGCGAGGTGGTGGGCGGGGTGGTCGGTGGCGTCGTGGGCGGGGTGGTCGGCGAGGTGGTGGGCGGTGGGGTCGTGCCGCCGGTCTCCGGGCCGGTCGGGGTGGGCGTCGTGGGCGTCGTCGTCGCGGTGGTCGGCGGTGTCGTCGTCGGTGGCACCGGCGTCGTCGAGTCGACCGAGTTCGTCGGGGTCGGGGTGGTGGTCTCGCAGGTGACGGCGACGTGGCCGAGGCGGAGGTCGACCAGCGGTCCCGCGTACGCCGGGGCGCCGCTCGTGTCGGTGAACGTGCCGCTGACGGTGATGTCGACGCCCGCGTCCGCGCTGGTGGCGGCGGTCGGGGCGCCGCCGGGCGGGTGCTGGTACGGCTCGTACGTCACGGTGAGCGTGCCGCCGCCGATGCCGGAGGCGCCGATCTCCGCGCCGGTCACGTCGAAGGTGGTCGTCCCGACCGGGACGGTGTGGCCGAGTACGTCGATCACCCCGCCGTCCGTCCGCGCGTACGCGAGCGCGTACGGGCCCACCGGCGGCGGCACGCACTCCGCGTACGCGTCCAGCGACCCGACGCTGACGAAGTCCTTGGAGTTCAGGCCGAGCGTGAAGCCGCCCGCCTGGGCCTGCGCGGAGGTCTTGCCTGGACCCGCGTCCGTACGGGCCGTGACCGCGCCGATCACCGTCAGGTGCGACAGCACGCCGGACGGGTCGGAGAAGTCACCGCCGTCCGGGCCGCCGTCCGGGGCGGAGGAGGCGTGGCCGTACCGGCCGTGGAAGGCGCTCAGGCCGAGCGCCGGGGCGGGTGCGAGGGTGAGGTCGACCAGGGAGCTGGTCGCCGCCTCGGCCGCGCGGGGGCCCGCGGCCGTCGCCGCGCCGGACCCGGCGGCCAGGGTGCAGGCGGCGGCGGTGAGGGCGGCGGCGCCCAGGCCGAGGAGGAGGTGGGGGGCGGGGGGACGGCGTCGGAGCCCGGGCGAGGCCGGGGGGACGTCTGACCGGATGTCTGACATATCGTCAGGAAAACGCATCGCGTCGTGCGATTCGTCGACCGTCGGCCGAACGGGTGTGTCAGGGAACGTCCCGTTCTGGGTCATAATCGATGGTGTGGACGAGGTGAGCGAAGTGAAGCGGCGGGTTGGCGGGGGCGGTGGCGGAAGCGGCCGGGCGGTTGAGGGGGTGCCGCGGCCGGAGCCGATCCGTTTCTTCGGGACGACGTGGGTCGCGCACGACGGCGGATACGCCTGGCGGCGGGCCGGGCTCGCGGTCGGGTCCCTCGTCGCCATCGCGGCGGGGGCGGCGGTGCTGCGGTTCGGCTTTCAGGGGCTGGCCGACGCCGACGTCGGGCCCTTTGTGACGTTTCTGGCGGTGGCCGGGTTCGCCGTGTGCAGCGCTCTCGCTTTCCAGCGGACGTGGCGGGGGTTTTCGCGGCGGCGGGAGGCGGGGGCCGAGCAGGGGCTTCTGGCGATCGGCTTTCTCGGCGTGCTCCTCGCCTATTTCCTTCGGGCCTTCACCGAAGCGCCGGGGGAGGCGCTGCACCGCGCCGAGCACGCGACCGCCTCGGCACGCCGCCGGTCCTAGGGCCTGTCCGGCCGGGCGGTGGGCGCATATCCCGGTCGTCGCTATGACGTCTCCCTGGCCACCCGGGTGAGTACCGCTTGGCGCAGGCCGGCGGGTTCCACTTCCAGGGCCGCCAGTACCTCGAGGCCGCGGCCTTCTCCCGCCGCCAGCAAGCCGAGCAGGATGTGTTCGGTGCCGATGAAGTCGTGTCCGAGGGCGATGGCCTCGTCCTGGGACAGCACCACGGCGCGCCTCGCGCGGTCGGTGAAAAACTCGAACCCCTCTACTCCTCCGTGCGGGTGCCGCTTGTGCCTGGTCGGTGCCGGTCCGGGGCACCTCCTCGGGCGACGAACATGCGGGCACCTGCGCCTGCTTCTGGCCTTGTCCGTTCGTCCCCCTGCGGGGGCACCCCGGCCCGTCCCCTCCTCGCCCGTCGGCGTCCGCCTGTCCGTTGTGGCTGAGGGGGGAGGGGGTTACTTGCGCGGGGTCACCCTTGGCGCGTCCACAGGCCGAACCACTGCTCGGCGCCGTACTCCTCGAAGCGTTCGACCTCGGTGAATCCAAGCTTTTCCGCGACGCGCAGCGATGCCGTATTGGCGGTCTGCGTGCAGAGCACCACCGGCTCGCCGGGGAGCGCTTCGGCGGCCCAGTCGAGCGCTGCCGCGCAGGCTTCGGTGGCGTATCCGTGGCCCCACGCCTCGGGCAGGAACATGTAGCCGAGTTCGGGTTCCCCGCCCTCCGGACGGACGTGCCCTTTGCTCCCGGCGCCGTGCCGGTCGATCGTGACGATGCCGATCATCGCCCCGTCGAGGTCGACCACGAAGAGCCCGTGCCGCCGTCTTGGCGTCTCGGGCACCGCCCGCTCCATCTCGTCCCGCTCTCGGGGCCCTCCCACATAGGTCCCCACCTCCGCCGAACAGAACAGCTCAATCACCGCCCCCCGATCCCCCGCCTCCGGCTCCCTCAACCAGAGCCGCCCCGTCCGAATCCCCCCACCCGGCCACCCCTCCACCCACCCCAACTCCCCCATCCCCCCAACCTATCCCCGCCCCACCCAACCCCCCGATGTCTCTGGCAGGTTCTTCTGGGACCACTGCAGCAGGTAGTTCGGGCTCCAGGTTGTGGCAAGTTGATCCGGCTCCAGCTGCCCCTCGGTGCTCCTGGGCATCGCAGTGTCGGTGGTGCCTCGTACTCTGCGCGGGTGAGCATGAATGGTGAGTACTTGCGTGTAACACCGGCCGAGCTGGCCAGGGCAGTCAAGGACCCGGACTGGGCGTTCGAGTACGTCATGGAGATCATGGAGACAGACGGCATCAATGACGTCGCTCCCTCAGACGCACGGCAGCTATCGACTCACAAGGCGTTCGACGCCATCGCATTCCTCCTCGAACGCGCGAGTTTCCCCGTGGACATCGTTCATGGCGGGCAGACGTTCACCAGCGAGGACTGGGGCTATGGGCCGGCCAAGTACCTGGACGCGGACCAGGTCAAGCTCGCCGCCGGAGTCCTGGCCGGCTTGTCCTTCCAGGACTTGATCCGGGACGTGGATCCCGAGCAGATGACGGCCGCGCAGATCTACCCGCTCCTGTGGGATGAGGCCGACGCCCTGGAATGGGTGCGTGGGTGGTTCGACCCGCTGGTTCCGTTCTTCGGCGCCGCCGCCCAAGCAGGCGAGGCCATGCTGGTCTGGCTCGACTGAGTCGTGCAGCTCCGCCTCGGCAGAGGATTCCTGGCAGCCACTGGCCGGCCGCTCGGCCCTGCGCCTCGCCCGCTTTCGAGTGAATCCAGGTACTCCGTTCGGCAGCCGCGCCTGGGTGTGATCCAGTGATCACGGCCTGTCGGGGGCCGTGGCTGCGGTCATGGTTGTGTCGGGAGGCCGAGGTTGGCGCTGTCCCGGGTCGAGCTGTTCGCAAGCATTCGTCGGGACACCGCAAATCGAAGCGGAGGCCCGCGAAGGCCGGGTCCACCAGGACGGGATGGTCCCGCAGATCCACCTGCCGGGCGAGGAAGCCGAGGTGGACTTCGCGGACGTGTGGGTCCGGCTGGCCGGCACCACGGTCAAGTGCCACCTGCTCACGCTGCGGCCTTCGTACTCGGGCAAGGCCGTCCGCCGGGTCTTCGCCTTCGAAGCGCAGGAAGCCTTCCTGGAAGGCCACGTCGAAGCTTTCCGCGTGCTGGGAGGGGTGCCGACCAGGCACATCCGGTACGACAACCTCAAGCCGGCGGTCAAACCAGGTCTGCACCGGCCGCAGCCGAGTGGAATCCGAACGCTGGGTGGCCTTCCGCTCCCGCTACGGCTTCGATGCGTTCTACTGCATCCCCGGTCAGGAAGGCGCCCACGAGAAGGGCGGGGTGGAACAGGAGGGCGGCCGGTTCCGCCGCACCCACTTGGTCCCCGTTCCCGATGTCGCCTCGCTCGCCGAGCTGAACGAGCGGATCGCCGAGATCGACGCCGCGGAGGACGAGCGGATCCTGCGCGGTCGGCTCACCTCGGTCGGCTTCAACTACCGCTCCGAGGCCGATGAGCTCGCGCCGCTTGGCGGGCGAGGACTTCGAGTGTGGGCTGACCCTGACGCCCAAGACGGCGGACCGTCATCCGCAGCCGTGCCGGAGGGGGCGGGTACCCAACCCCTCCGCCCACCGGACGGCGGACCTCCCACCCCCTCCCCCCACCCATGGGGGACCGTCAGGCGGCGACGGGCCGGAGGGGACGGGGCGGGGTGCCCCCGCAGATTTGCGTGCCGACAGGGCGGGGACGAATGGGCAAGGAGCAGGCAGCACGCAGCTCGAGGAGGTGCCCCGGCCCGGGACCGACACCAGGGACAGGGCGGTGGGCAAAGGAAAGGCGCCCGGGGGGAAAGACCCCCCAGGCACCGAGGTGCGCCGACAATGCGACACGGGTGACGTCAGGCGCTCAAGAAACGTCAAGCGCTCAAAAGACCTGAAGCGCTCAAGACGTCAAAGCCTCAGGCACGCCGCGCAGCCGAAACGGTCCCGACGGCTCCCACGACAGCCGCCACGACAGCCCCGTGCCAGACCCCGGTCCAGAGCGACCCGAAGAACCCCTGACTTGTCAGGACCTCCCGAATAACGAAGTCGCTGACAAGCATGAGCGCCCCGGGCACAGCCGCCACCCGCCACGGATGCTCCCGCGCCCACCTCCGTATCCGGTGATCCCGCCCCCGCGCGCCCCCGGAGTACCCGAGCACCGCCCCCGCCCCGCCCACGCAGTAGAAGAGCAGGGCGCCCACGGACAGCGCCCCGGCCAGAATGCCGAGCCCGAAGTGCCCGTGCACGAGGTGCAGGGCAAGTGACACCCCACCCCCGATCGCACCGACGGCAGCGGCCGGCCGCCAAGGTCCAAGCGTCGCCGAGGCCACGGCCAACTGCCGCTTCTCAACGCGCGATGCAGCAACTTCTCGGGATGAACGCCTCATACCGCAACGATCCTTCGCCCCCACCGCGTACGCCATAGGGGATGACCCTGACCGACCCCGGACCCCCGACCAGGACACCGACCCCCGGGCCCAGGAACCCCGGCCATCCGGGCCCAGGAACCCCGGCCATCCGGATGAGGACACCGACCCCCCGGCCCAGGAACACCGCCCCCCGACCAGGCCCCCCGGCCCAGGAACCCCGGCCCCCCACCGAGCCGCCGCCAGGCCCCCCGAAAACCCACCCCCTCCGGAGGAGCACGGCTTGACGCGCACCCCGTCACGGGTGTTTATTCATCACATGATGAATAAAGCCCCCGGACCCGCCATCGAGGCCGCCGGCCTCCGCGTCGTACGCGGTGGCCGCACCGTGCTCGACAACCTCTCCTTTACCCTCCCGCCCGGCCGAATCACCGGCCTCCTCGGACCGAGCGGCTGCGGAAAATCCACGCTGATGCGAGCGATCGTCGGCTCGCAGGCCCACGTCACCGGCACCCTCAACGTGCTGGACCACCCGGCGGGCCACCGCAGCCTGCGCCCGCGCCTCGGATACGTGACGCAGGCGCCGTCGGTCTACTCCGACCTCACCGCCCGGCAGAATCTCGACTACTACGCCGCCGTCCTCGGCATCGCGCACCGCGACCGCGCCGCCCAGGTCGAACGCGCCCTGACGGATGTCAACCTGATGTCGCACGCCGACAGCCTCGCCGCCAACCTCTCCGGCGGCCAGCGCGGCCGGGTCTCCCTCGCGGTGGCCCTCCTCGGCGAGCCGGAACTGCTCGTGCTGGACGAGCCGACGGTCGGCCTCGACCCGGTGCTCCGCAGGGACCTGTGGGAACTGTTCCACCGGCTGGCCGACGAGCGCGGCGCGACCGTACTCATCTCGTCGCACGTCATGGACGAGGCGGAACGCTGCCACCGCCTGCTGCTGATGCGCGAGGGCCGCATCCTCGCCGACGACACCCCCGACGCACTGCGCGAGCGCACCGGCTCCGACACCGTCGAAGAGGCGTTCCTGCGCCTGGTCGACGCGGCCAACGACGAAGCCAGCGGCGCGAGCGACGCCAAGAGCGGCGACGCCAAGGGCGGCCAGGCCGAGGGCGCGAGCGACGCCTCTCAGCAGAAGCCCCCCGCACAAGCCAGTGCCAGTGCCAACGAATCCGCCGAGTCCACCCCCACAGAATCGACCGCGCGATGAACCTCGACCGCACCTTCGCCACGGCCCGCCGCGTCCTGCGCCAGCTCAGCCACGACCCGCGCACGATCGCCCTGATGCTCGTCGTCCCGTGCGTGCTGCTGACACTGCTGAAGTACGTCTTCGACGCCAGCCCGCAGACGTACAACTCGGCCGGCGCCTCGCTCCTCGGCATCTTCCCGCTGATCACGATGTTCCTGGTCACGTCGATCGCCACGCTGCGCGAACGCACCTCGGGCACCCTGGAGCGGCTGCTGTCCATGCCGCTGGGCAAGGCCGACCTGCTCGCCGGGTACGCGCTCGCGTTCGGCGCCGTCGCCGTCGTCCAGGCCGCGCTCGCCACCGGCCTGTCCGTCCTCGCGCTCGGCCTCGACGTCACCGGCTCGGCGTGGCTGCTGCTGGTCGCCGCGCTCGCCGACGCCTTCCTCGGCACCGCGCTCGGCCTGTTCGTCAGCGCCTTCGCGTCCAGCGAGTTCCAGGCCGTGCAGTTCCTGCCCGCCGTGCTGCTCCCGCAGATCCTGCTCTGCGGCCTGTTCGTCCCGCGCGGCGACATGCAGCCGGTCCTCAGCGGCCTGTCGAACGTGCTCCCCATGTCGTACGCCGCCGACGCCACCACCCAGATCGTCCACCACACGGGTGTCACCGGCGACTTCGTACGCGATCTGATCATCGTCGCCTGCTGCGCCCTCCTGGCCCTCGGCCTGGGCTCGGCCACCCTGCGCCGCCGCACCACCTGAGCCGCACCACCTGAGCAGAGCCACCCGAGCAGAGCCACCCGAGCAGAGCCACCCGAGCAGAGCCACCCCGGGTTGCCCGGACGTACGACCGAAGGGCGGACGCGGCCCGCTTGCCCCGTCCGCCCCTGCGAAGATGACCCCATGACCGCCCAGAAGCAGAAAGTCGCCGTTCTCGGCACCGGCAAAATCGGCGAAGCCCTCCTCTCCGGCATGATCCGCGCCGGATGGGCCCCGGAGGACCTGCTGGTCACCGCCCGCCGCCCCGAACGCGCCGAGGAACTGCGCGCCCGTTACGGCGTCGAGGCCGTCACGAACGCCGAGGCCGCCAAGGCCGCCGACACCCTCATCCTGGCGGCCAAGCCCCAGGACATGGGCGCCCTGCTGGACGAGCTGGCCGCGCACGTACCGGCCGACCGCCTCGTCATCAGCGCCGCCGCCGGCATCCCGACCGCCTTCTTCGAGGAGCGGCTCGCGGACGGCATCGCGGTCGTACGCGTCATGCCGAACACCCCCGTGCTCGTGGACGAGGGCATGTCCGTGATCTCGGCGGGCCGCCACGCCACCGAGGCCCACCTCGCCCGTACCGAGGCCATCTTCAAGCCGGTCGGCAAGACCCTCCGCGTCCCGGAGAAGCAGCAGGACGCCGCGACCGCCCTGTCCGGTTCCGGACCCGCGTACTTCTACTACCTGGTCGAGGCCATGACCGACGCGGGCATCCTGCTCGGCCTCCCGCGCGCCCAGGCCCACGACCTCATCGTCCAGTCCGCGATCGGCGCCGCCGTGATGCTCCGCGACAGCGGCGAGCACCCGGTCAAGCTCCGCGAAGCCGTCACCTCCCCGGCGGGCACCACCATCAACGCCATCCGCGAACTGGAGAACCACGGCGTACGCGCCGCCCTCCTCGCCGCCCTCGAAGCCGCCCGCGACCGCAGCCGCGAGCTGGCCTCCGGCAACGGATGACCCGGCTCGACGGGTACGGCCGCGGGTAGCGAGGCGGCACGGGAGCAGGACGGTTACGGCCGCGGCTACGTGAGCGGCAGCAGCCCCACCGCCCGGTAGGCCGCGTCAACGGTCGGCCGGGCCAGCGCCCGCGCCGCCGCCGCGCCGTCCCGCAGCACCCCGTCCACGTACGACGGATCGGCGCTGAACTCGGCGTGCCGCGCCCGCAACGGCCGCAGCAGCTCCACCACCGCCTCCGCCGTGTCCCGCTTCAGGGACCCGTACGCCGTGTACTCCCCGGCCAGCGTCTCCGGCTCCTTGCCCGTACAAGCCGCCAGGATGTCCAGCAGATTCGCGACGCCCGGCCGCGCCTCGCGGTCGTACTCCACCTCGCCGGCCCCGCTGTCCGTCACCGCCCGCATCACCTTCTTGGTGATCGCCTCGGGCTCGTCGAGCAGGTAGATGATCCCGGCGGTGGCGTCGTGCGACTTGCCCATCTTGCCGGTGGGGTCCTGGAGGTCCATGACCCGCGCGGCCACGGCCGGCCGTACGGCGCGGGGTACGACGAACGTCCGCCCGTACCGCTGGTTGAACCGCTCCGCCAGCACCCGCGTCAGCTCCACATGCTGCGTCTGGTCCTCGCCGACCGGCACCTCGTCGGCGCCGTACGCCAGGATGTCCGCCGCCATCAGCGCCGGGTACGTGAGCAGCGACAGCCGTACGCTCTGCCCGGCCGCCTGCGCCCGCGCGGACTTCTCCTTGTACTGGATCATGCGCCGCATCTCACCGTCGGTGGCCACGCACTCCATGACGTACGACAGCCGCGCGTGCTCGTCGACGTGGCTCTGCACGAACACCGTGCACACCTGCGGATCGAGCCCGGCCGCCAGCAGCAGGCTCGCCGCCTGCCGGGTGAGCCGTCGCACCCGCGCCGGATCGTGGTCGACGGTGAGCGCGTGCAGGTCGACCACGCAGAACAGCGACTCCGCCCGGTGCTGGTCCTCTTCCGCCCACCGTCGGATCGCGCCGAGGTAGTTCCCCAAGGTGAGGTGCCCGGTCGGCTTGACCCCACTGAAAATCCGCGTCATGACTGCTGTCTCCTGGTCCTGGTCGGGTTCGCGGGACCACCGCCCACCGCGGCCGGGACAACAGAAAACGGCCGCCGAGGCGGCGGCCGTTGGATGCATACGTGACTCCTGGCCGCCCTAGGCGGCCCACCACTGAGAGGTGCACGCATGCGATGTCATACGACCCACAGTAGCCCTCCGGCCACCGCCAGGGCACCGAGTTGACACTCTCCGGACCCGTGCGTAACGTTCTCCGGGTTGTCCGAGCGTGAGCGCCGACTCCGGTCGGTCCCCGGACAGCCATTCCGCAGCAAACAAACGAGCGACTACGGCATGCCGTGGCGTTCACTTGTGCGCATTCGGAATGGGGCGGGAACGGAAAGCGGCCGATTTGGTTCGACCGCCGAAGTTCAGCTAATGTCTCACTCGTCGGAACGGCCGAACAGCCGGAAAGACAAGCCCCGCTGACTGGGGGTCAGGCACTGGAAAGCGTCTGATAGAGTCG
>NZ_JBIVOA010000013.1:0-68595 GCF_044753885.1 Streptomyces sp. NPDC093221
CGGTTACATTCCGAACCCGGAAGCTAAGCCTTTCAGCGCCGATGGTACTGCAGGGGGGACCCTGTGGGAGAGTAGGACACCGCCGAACAATCTTTATCAATGCCTTGGCCCCCGAGCTTCGACTCGGGGGCCAAGGCATTTTTGTTTTCCGTTACCCTCTGTTCACGTCGCTCCGAGACTCTGGGCCTCCCGATAGGCGGAGGTGTGGAGACGTGCAGCAGATGACGACTGCCGGACGACGGCACAGGATCGCTTCGGACGCGACGGCCGCCGCGCTGCGCACGTCGCTCGAAGAGCTGGGTATCGGGACAGGGGACGAGGTCATCGTCCCGTCGTTCGGTCCGGGCGCGCCGGCCGACGCCGTCCGACTCGCGGGCGCCACACCGGTGTTCGCGGACATCGACCCCCGGACGTTCTGCCTGGCCCCCGAGGCCGTCGCCGCGGGCGTCACGGCGCGGACGGCCGCGATCGTACCCGTCCACGTATTCGGGCACCCCGCGCCGATGGCGCGGCTCGACGACCTGGCGTCGCGCCGTGGTCTGGCGCTCGTGGAGCAGGGCACCGAGGGCGGTGTCGAGGAGGACGCGGGAGTGGTCGCCCGGCGGCGGGCGCACGCGCGGTTCCTGGACTCGGCGCTCAAGGGCGTGGTCGTGCCGTACACCGAGCCGGGGGCGCACCACCTCTACCGGCAGTACGCGGTACGGATTCCCGGCAACGGCCGGCCGGACCGGGACGCCTTCGCCGCGGCCCTGGCGGCACGGGGCGTGCGGGCGACCGTGAGCGTGCCCGTACCGGTGCACCGGATGCCCGCGCACCGGTCGGGGGCCGTGTTGCCGCAGACCGAACTGGTGGCCGCGGACAGCCTGTCGCTGCCGGTCCACCCCGGCATCACCCAGCGGGAGTTGACGCACATCGCGGACGCCTGCAACGCGCTCGGCGGGCTGCTGTGAACCGCCGCTGAACGACCCCTGAGCGTGCTTCGAGCACCCGCGTTCATGGGATAGGATCTTCCCATCGACGCGCCCCAATAGCTCAGTCGGTAGAGCGTCTCCATGGTAAGGAGAAGGTCTACGGTTCGATTCCGTATTGGGGCTCGGCACAGAAGGCCCTCACCGTCAGGTGGGGGCCTTCTTCATGCCGTCGCGCACCAGGACCCGCGCCAAGAACCTCGCGCCGAGGACCGCGCGAAGAATCCCCGCGCGAAGAATCCCCGTGCGAAGAACCCGCGCTACTCGGACTTCTTCGGGACCCGCATCGACAGGATCGCCATGTCGTCGGACGGCGCGTCAGAAGCGAAGCGCTCAACGGCCCGTTGGATACGGGCGGCCACGGCGCCCGCGGTCAGGCCCGTACAGGTGGACAGGACGTCGGCGAGGCCGTCGTCGCCGAGCATGCGGGTGCCCTCGCGGCGCTCGGTGACGCCGTCGGTGACGCAGAGCAGGACATCGCCGGGGTCGAGGGAGACGGTCTGCTCGTACAGTTCGAGGTCGTCCATCACACCGAGCAGCGGCTGAGGTTCGGCGGCGGGTTCGACGGTGCCGTCGGGGCGCAGGCGCAGCGGGAGCGGGTGGCCGGCGCAGACCATGCGCAGGACGGCGCTGCCGTCGTGCTGGGGCCACAACTCGCCGTACAGGAGCGTGAGGAAGCGGCTGCGGGCGCCCTCGTCGAGGATGGCGGCGTTGAGGCGTTCGAGGACGGCGGGGCCGCCGAAGCCCTCGCGGGCCAGCAGGCGCAGCGCGTGCCGGGCGAGGCCGGTGACGGCGGCGGCCTCCGGACCCGTACCGCAGACGTCGCCGATGGCGAAGCCCCAGCAGCCGTCGCGGATCGGGAAGAGGTCGTAGAAGTCGCCGCCGACCTCGTTGCCCTCGCCCGCGGCGCGGTAGACGACCTCGACCTCGACGCCGGGGATGTGCGGCAGCTCCGGCGGCAGGAGGCTGCGCTGGAGGGCCTGGCTGATCGCGGTGCGCTCGCTGTAGAGGCGGGCGTTGTCCAGGGCGAGGGCCGCTCGGCGGGAGAGGTCTTCGGCGAGTTCGAGGATCTCCTGGCGGAAGCGTTCGTCGGCGGGCTTGCCGAGGGTGAGCATGCCGATGACCCGGTTGCGGGCGACCAGCGGCAGGACGACCGTTTCGCCGCCGACGGCCGCCGCGGTGGCGAGCGCGACACCGGGGGCGCTCGGCGCGCGCCCGCCCTTGCCCGAGGTGGGCGTGGCGGCGTTCGGCGCGGACGAGGAGGGCGCGGAGCGCGCGCCGACCCCGAGGCTGCGCAGAGAGGCCCGCAGGGCGCTGGAGTGGGCCGCGTCGGAGGGCGCGGTCCACATGCGGGCGCCGGGTGTCGGGTCGGGCTCCGGAGGCCGTACCTGGGACAGCAGCGCCTTGATGCCGTCGATGCGGTCCTCGTCCTCGTGCAGGACGAAGGCCAGCTCCGGCTCCGACTGCTCGGCGATCGTGTAGACCGCGCACCAGCTCGCCAGCGTCGGAACCGTCATCTGGGCCATGAGGGCCAGCGTCTGGTCGCGTTCCAGCGTGCCCGCGAGCAGGTCGGACGCCTCGACGAGGAAGGACAGCGAGCCGCGGCGCAGCCGTTCCAGCTCGGTGAGCCGGGCGCTCTCCACGGCGAGCGCGATCCGGTCGGCGGCGAATTGGAGCCGCAGCGCTTCCTGGTTGTTGTAGCGGCCGGGGGCCTCGGCGGCGACGCCGAGCGAGCCGGTCAGGCGGCCCTCGACCTTGAGCGGCACGGTGACCACCGAGCGCATGCCGGTGCCGGACAGCAGCGGTACGGCGCCGGGGACCGCGGTGAGGTCCTCGTGGACGGCCGGCATACGGGCGCTGCCGTAGCGTCCGGTGCCCGCTTCGACGGGGACGCGGGCGAAGCGCTGGCGGGCGGACGGCAGGCCGGTGGAGGCGCGTACTTCCAGCTCGGTCTCGTCGTCGGTGGCGAGCAGCAGGTAGGCGGCGTCGCCGTCGAGCATGTCGCGGGCGCGTTCGACGGTGCGCTGGAGGAGGCTGTCGAGGTCGTCGGGGGCGGGGGAGCCGATGAAGACCTCGAAGGCGTCCGTGGTCTTGCCGCGCTGGCCGAGGCCGGATTCCGCGCTGCCGGAGCCGCGGGACGGCGTCTGGAGCACGGCGCGCTCCTCGGCGCGCACCAGCAGGATGACGGTGGAGGGCTCGCCCTCGCTGTCGCGGACCCGCAGGTGGGAGCCGTAGACGGGCAGGACGCGGCCGTCGGCGTCGCGCAGGCCGTAGGTGCCTTCCCAGCGGGAGTGCAGCAGGGCCTCGGCGAGGCCGATGCCGGTGCCGGGGGTCTGCGGCCAGGCGGTGAGGTCGGCGAGCGGTTTGCCGACGACGTCGGCGGCGGGGTGGCCGAAGAGCTCGGCCGCGTCGTCGTTCCAGCGCGTGATCGAGCCCATGCGGTCGACCTGGACGACGGCGACGCGCACGCTCTCGTCGGTGAGCGGGAGGTCGGCGGCGGGCAGGACGGGTCCGGCGGAGCGGGTGCCGGCGGGGCGCTCGGGCAGGTCGAGCTGGAACCAGACGTGCTTGCCCGCGCCGGTGTACTCCACGCCCCAGCGGCTGGCCAGGGCGGCGCACAGCAGCAGGCCGCGCCCGCCCTCGTTGTCGGGGTCGCGGAACTGGCGGCCTCTGCCCTGGATGGGGATCTCGCGGTCGGGGTAGTGGTCGGCGACCTCGACGCGTACGGCCGTCTCGTACCGGAGACACTGCACGTCGGCGGCGGTGCCCGCGTGCACGACGGCGTTGGTCACCAGTTCGCTGGTGAGCACCACCGCGTCGTCCACGACGTCGGCGAAGCCCCAGCCGTGCAGGGTGTCGCGTACGAAGGCACGCGCGACGGCGACCGACCGCCCCACCGGTTCGAAGCTGGCCGCAGCGCGCGCCGTGATCACCGGTCTCCTCGTTGCTCGTCCGTGGGCGGGTCCGCTGACCGGTCCCGCCGCCCGTGCCGCCGCCGTCCTGCCCGGTCCTCGTCGGCGGCCCCCTGAGGTGTACGCCTGGCAAGGTGCGGCGCCGCCAACACAAGAGCCAGGTTACTTACCCACGCGGACACCGCGTGCGCCGGTTGCGGGTGTTTCCACCCCGAACGTGCCACGGGTTATAAGCGTTGCCGCCGAACTGTTATGGCCGGGTGGGGCCATGGTGAAACACTGGGCATGCTCTCAAGGCAGCAATCTTGCACTTTTGCAGGTCGGTCGACCCTCCAGGAGGGACACGGTGGAGTCTGGCGCATCGGCGCGGGGCACGAGCACGCGCACGAAGAACGGGCGATCCCGCGCCAGTGGGACCGTAGAGGTCGATTCGGCCGCGCTGGTCAAGCTCCTCGGAGCGCTGGCCGCGATGCGGGACGGGAACTTCCGCAAGCGGCTGACGGTGTCGGGTGACGGCGTGATGGCGGAGATCTCCGCCGTCTTCAACGAGGTCGCGGACCGTAACCAGCACCTTACCGGTGAGCTGGCCCGGGTCCGGCGGGTCGTCGGCCGGGAGGGAAAACTCACAGAGCGGCTGGAGACCGGTGCCTGCGAGGGTGCCTGGGCCGCCGCGATCGAGGCGTCCAACGCGCTGGTGGACGATCTCGTACGGCCGGTGTCGGAGGTCGGGCGGGTGCTGTCGGCGGTGGCCGAGGGCGACCTGGAACAGCGGATGGACCTGCGGTCGCAGAACGCGGACGGGTCGGCGCACCCGCTGCGCGGTGAATTCCTCAAGGTCGGCCGGACGGTCAACGGGCTGGTGGACCAGCTCTCCGCGTTCACCGACGAGGTGACGCGGGTGGCCAGCGAGGTCGGTACCGAGGGCAAGCTGGGCGGCCAGGCGAAGGTCCGGGGCATGGCGGGGTCCTGGAAGGACCTCACGGACTCGGTCAACACCATGGCGTACCGGCTGACCGCCCAGGTGCGGGACATCGCGCTGGTGACGCAGGCGGTCCTGAAGGGCGATCTGTCCCGCAAGGTCACCGTGCACGTGGCCGGCGAGATGCTGGAGCTGAAGAACACCGTCAACACGATGGTGGACCAGCTCTCCTCGTTCTCCTCCGAGGTGACCCGGGTGGCCCGCGAGGTGGGCACCGAGGGCGAGCTGGGCGGCCAGGCCCAGGTGCCGGGCATGGCCGGTGTGTGGAAGGACCTCACGGACTCCGTGAACCTGATGGCCGGGAATCTGACGGCCCAGGTGCGGGACATCGCGCAGGTGACGACGGCGGTCGCCAACGGCGACCTGTCGCAGAAGATCACCATCGGCGCGCGCGGCGAGGTCGCGCAGCTCGCCGAGACGATCAACGCGATGACCGAGACGCTGCGGACGTTCGCCGACGAGGTGACGCGGGTCGCCGGTGAGGTCGGCGCCGAGGGTCTGCTGGGCGGTCAGGCGCAGGTGCCGGGCGCGGCGGGTACGTGGAAGGACCTCACTGACTCGGTGAACACCGCCTTCCGCAACCTGACCGGCCAGGTGCGCGACATCGCCCAGGTGACCACGGCGGTCGCCAACGGCGACCTGTCCCAGAAGGTCACGGTGGACGTCTCCGGCGAGATGCTGGAGCTGAAGAACACCGTCAATACGATGGTCGACCAGCTCTCCGCGTTCGGCGCGGAGGTGACGCGGGTGGCCCGCGAGGTCGGCGTCGAAGGTGTGCTGGGCGGTCAGGCGCAGGTGCCGGGCGCAGCGGGTACGTGGAAGGACCTCACGGACTCCGTGAACACGGCCTTCCGCAACCTGACGGGCCAGGTCCGTAACATCGCGCAGGTCACGACGGCGGTCGCCAACGGCGATCTGACGCAGAAGGTCACGGTGGACGTCTCCGGCGAGATGCTGGAGCTCAAGAACACCGTGAACCGGATGGTCGACCAGCTCGGTTCCTTCGCCGCCCAGGTGACGCGGATGGCGCGTGACGTGGGTACGGAGGGGCGGCTGGGCGGTCAGGCGCGGGTGGACGGAGTGGCCGGCACCTGGAAGGACCTGACGGACTCCGTCAACTTCATGGCCGGCAATCTGACGTCCCAGGTGCGGCAGATCGCGCAGGTCACGACGGCTGTGGCGCGCGGTGACCTGTCGCAGAAGATCGACGTGGACGCGCGCGGGGAGATCCTGGAGCTGAAGAACACCATCAACACGATGGTCGACCAGCTCTCGTCGTTCGCCGAGCAGGTGACCCGCGTGGCCCGTGACGTGGGCACGGAGGGGCGGCTCGGCGGCCAGGCGCAGGTGCCCGGCGTCGCCGGTGTGTGGCGTGACCTGACCGACTCCGTGAACGGCATGGCGGGGAATCTGACGGCCCAGGTCCGCAACATCGCCGAGGTCGCCACCGCTGTGGCGCGCGGTGACCTGTCGCAGAAGATCGACGTGGACGCCCGGGGCGAGATCCTGGAGCTGAAGAACACCCTGAACACGATGGTCGACCAGCTCTCCGCGTTCGGCGCGGAGGTGACCCGGGTGGCCCGCGAGGTGGGCACCGAGGGCATCCTGGGCGGGCAGGCCGAGGTGCAGGGCGTCAGCGGCACCTGGAAGGACCTGACGCAGTCCGTCAACTTCATGGCGAACAACCTGACCAGTCAGGTCCGCAACATCGCCGATGTCACCAACGCGGTGGCGCAGGGCGACCTGTCCCGGAAGATCACCGTCGACGCCAAGGGCGAGATCCTGGCGCTGGTGACGACGGTGAACCAGATGGTGGACACGCTGTCCGCGTTCGGTGACGAGGTCACGCGCGTGGCCCGCGAGGTCGGTACGGAGGGCCAGCTCGGCGGCCAGGCGCGGGTCCGTGACGCGTCGGGCATCTGGAAGGACCTCACCGACAACGTCAACCTGATGGCCAACAACCTGACCAGCCAGGTGCGTTCGATCTCGTCGGTCGCCACGGCCGTGGCCAACGGCGACCTGACGAAGAAGATCACCGTCGAGGCGCGCGGCGAGGTCGCGCAGCTCGCCGAGACCATCAACACGATGGTGGACACGCTGTCGGCCTTCGGTGACGAGGTCACGCGCGTGGCCCGCGAGGTGGGCACCGAGGGCATCCTCGGCGGCCAGGCGCGGGTGCCGGGCGTGGCGGGCACCTGGAAGGACCTCACCGAGTCGGTGAACGGCATGGCGTCCAATCTGACCGGTCAGGTGCGGCAGATCGCGCAGGTGACCACGGCGGTCGCCCGCGGTGACCTGTCCAAGAAGATCGACGTGGACGCGCGCGGCGAGATCCTGGAGCTGAAGACGACCATCAACACGATGGTCGGGCAGCTCTCCGCCTTCGGTGACGAGGTGACCCGTGTCGCCCGCGAGGTGGGTACGGAGGGACGCCTGGGCGGTCAGGCGCGGGTGCCCGACGTCTCGGGCATCTGGAAGGACCTCACCGAGTCCGTGAACCTGATGGCCAACAACCTGACCAGCCAGGTCCGCAACATCGCGCAGGTCGCGACCGCGGTGACCCGCGGCGATCTCAATCTGCGGATCGACGTGGACGCGGCGGGCGAGATCCTGGAACTCCAGGACTACATCAACACGATGATCGTCCGTCTGCGCGAGACCACGCTCGCCAACAAGGAGCAGGACTGGCTCAAGGGCAACCTGGCCCGGATCTCCGGCCTGATGCAGGGCCGCCGCGACCTCGGCGACGTGGCCGCGCTGATCATGAGCGAGCTGACCCCGGTCGTCTCCGCGCAGCACGGCGCCTTCTTCCTCGCCGAGGACACCCAGGAGGTCGGCGAGGAGTACGAGCTGCGGCTGATCGGCGCGTACGGCTTCTCCAAGCGGACGATGTCGTCGGTCTTCCTGCCGGGGGAGGGGCTGATCGGCCAGGCCGCGGTGGAGAAGCGTTCGATCCTGATCGAGAACGTGCCGCCGGGTTATCTGAAGATCACCTCGGGGCTCGGCGAGGCACCTCCGTCGCACGTCATCGTGTTGCCGGTGCTCTTCGAGGGCCGGGTGCTCGGCGTGATCGAACTGGCCGCCTTCCAGCCGTTCACCCAGATCCAGAAGGACTTCCTCAACCAGATCACCGACATCATCGCGATCAGCGTCAACACCATCTCGGTCAACACCAAGACCGAGGGACTGCTCAAGCAGTCCCAGGAGCTGACCGAACAGCTCCAGGAGCGCTCGGCGGAGCTGGAGAACCGGCAGGCCGCCCTGGAGATGTCCAACGGCGAGCTGGAGGAGAAGGCCGAACTGCTGGCCCGGCAGAACCGCGACATCGAGGTGAAGAACACCGAGATCGAAGAGGCCCGCCAGGTGCTGGAGGAGCGCGCGGAACAGCTCGCGGTCTCGATGCGCTACAAGTCGGAATTCCTCGCCAACATGTCGCACGAGCTGCGCACCCCGCTCAACTCGCTGCTCATCCTGGCGAAGCTGCTCGCCGACAACGCGGACGGCAACCTCTCGCCCAAGCAGGTCGAGTTCGCCGAGACCATCCACGGCGCCGGTTCCGACCTGCTCCAGCTCATCAACGACATCCTGGACCTGTCCAAGGTCGAGGCCGGCAAGATGGACGTCTCGCCGACCCGTATCGCCCTGGTGCAGCTCGTGGACTACGTGGAGGCCACCTTCCGGCCGCTGACCGCGGAGAAGGGCCTGGACTTCTCCGTCCGGGTCTCGCCCGAACTGCCGGTCACCCTGCACACCGACGAGCAGCGGCTGCTCCAGGTGCTGCGCAATCTGCTGTCGAACGCGGTGAAGTTCACCGACAGCGGCTCGGTGGAGCTGGTGATCAGGCCCGCGGGCACCGAGGTGCCGCAGTCGATCAAGGAGCAGTTGCTGGAAGCGGGCACGATGCGCGAGCCCGACCAGCCGCTGATCGCCTTCTCCGTGACCGATACGGGCATCGGCATCGCGGCCAGCAAGATGCGGGTGATCTTCGAGGCGTTCAAGCAGGCCGACGGCACCACCAGCCGGAAGTACGGCGGTACGGGCCTCGGTCTGTCGATCAGCCGCGAGATCGCCCGGCTGCTCGGCGGCGAGATCCACGCCGACAGCCAGCCGGGACGCGGCTCGACCTTCACGCTGTATCTGCCGCTGTCCCTGGGCGACTTCCCGCAGGCGCTGCCGCAACTGCCCGCGGGCGGCCACGGCGGCGACTTCGAGCAGGGCTCGGCCGGCGACCGGGCGCGCCCCGGCAGCAGCCTGGCCCGGCTGCGCCGCCGTTCCGCGCAGCCCCCGCAACTGCCCGAGGGCGGCGGCCAGTCCAACGGCTCTGCGCCCTCGAACGGGTCGGGTCCGCGCGGCGGGTCCGCGAACGGCTCGGCCAACGGCTCCGCGCAGTCGCGGGGTCCGGGCGGAGCGGGCACCGAGGACACCTGGTCCGACGAGGGGCACCCCGACGCGTACACCGGCTTCTCCGGCGGCTTCAGCGGCGAGAAGGTGCTGATCGTGGACGACGACATCCGCAATGTCTTCGCCCTCACCAGCGTCCTCGAACAGCACGGCCTGACCGTGCTGTACGCCGAGAACGGCCGCGAGGGCATCGAGGTCCTGGAGCAGCACGACGACATCGCCGTGGTGCTGATGGACATCATGATGCCGGAGATGGACGGCTACGCGACGACCACGGCGATCCGCAAGATGCCGCAGTTCGCCGGGCTGCCGATCATCGCGCTCACCGCGAAGGCGATGAAGGGCGACCGGGAGAAGAGCATCGAGTCCGGGGCGTCGGACTACGTGACCAAGCCGGTCGACACCGACCATCTGCTCACCTTGATGGAGGAGTGGATGCACGCCCGGTGACGGCCGGGCGCGGGCCCGGCGACGCCATGGGCCCGCGCCCGGGATCGTGCGCCCGATGAGGTGTGAGGGTGCCGATTAAGGGGAACCTTCTGGTCTCCGCCTACGTTTGCGGTACGTGTTGAGTGACCTGGCGGTGACAGGGTGTGGCGAACGGCGGGGTGCGGCTACCATGACCGGCACAAGGACGGGCGGCACGACGGAGTCGTCCCCGGGGGCGGCGACCGGTGTAGTGCCGGGGCGAGGAGGGCGGGCCATGGTGCAGAAGGCCAAGATCCTCCTGGTCGATGACCGGCCGGAGAATCTGCTGGCGCTTGAGGCGATCCTCTCTGCGCTCGATCAGACGCTGGTACGGGCATCGTCCGGGGAGGAAGCGCTGAAAGCGCTGCTCACCGATGATTTCGCGGTGATCCTGCTCGATGTCCAGATGCCGGGCATGGACGGGTTCGAGACCGCGGCGCACATCAAACGGCGGGAGCGGACCCGGGACATCCCGATCATCTTCCTCACCGCCATCAACCACGGCCCGCACCACACCTTCCGGGGGTACGCGGCGGGCGCGGTCGACTACATCTCCAAGCCGTTCGACCCGTGGGTGCTGCGCGCCAAGGTGTCGGTCTTCGTCGACCTCTACACCAAGAACTGCCAGCTCCGGGAGCAGGCGGCGCTGCTGCGGCTCCAGTTGGAACAGGGCGTGCCGTCCGCCGCGGGCACCAACGGCAGGGGACGCGGCGCGGGCGAACCCGCGGGGCTGCTCGCCGAACTGTCCGCGCGGCTGGCCGCCGTCGAGGAGCAGGCCGAGGCGCTCACCAAGCAGCTCGACGAGTCCGCGGACGCCGCGGCCGTCGCCACCGCCGCCCACCTGGAGCGCAAGCTGACCGGCCTGCGCCGCGCCTTGGACGCGCTCGAACCGGGCACCGGCAACGGCGTCGTCAAGCTGCCGAATCAGGAGTGAGCCGTACGGGGAAGGCCGCGCGCCGTTTTGACGTCGCGTCAGTCCCCGGCCCCGGCCGGACGACACGAACGGGCGTACTCTCAGGCACGCGTGTCACCCGATCACAAGGGCGGTAACCTCGGCACCATGGCCTCACGTACGTCCGGCACCGCCAAAAAAGCCCCGGCGAAGCCTGCGGCCAAGAAGACCGCGGCGAAGAAGCCCGCCGCCGCGAAGAGCGCCGCGGGGAGACCGCCCGCCAAGAAGGCTGCGGCGGCCAGACCCGCGCCCCGGCCCGCACCGTCGCCGACCAGCGGGCTCTTCCGCATGGCGCGCGCCGTGTGGCTCGGCCTGGCGCACACCGTGGGCGCCGTCTTCCGCGGCATAGGGCGCGGCGCGCGCGGCCTGGACCCCGCGCACCGCAAGGACGGCCTGGCGCTGCTCCTGCTCGGCCTGACCCTGGTGGTCGCCGCGGGCACCTGGTCCAACCTCCAGGGCCCGGTCGGCAACCTCGTCGAGATCCTGATCACCGGCGCCTTCGGCCGCCTAGACCTGCTCGTGCCGTTCCTGCTCGGCGCGGTCGCCGTACGCCTGATGCGCCATCCGGAACAGCCGGAGGCCAACGGCCGGATCGTGATCGGCCTGTCCGCCCTCGTCATCGGCGCGCTCGGCCTGGTCCACCTGGCCTGCGGCGCCCCCGACCGCGGCGAGGGCGCGACCGCGATGCGCGACGCGGGCGGCCTGCTCGGCTGGGCCGCCGCCTCCCCGCTCGTCTACACCGTCGGCTCGGTGCTCGCCGTCCCGTTGCTCCTGCTCTTCACCGGCTTCGGCCTGCTCGTGGTCACCGCCACCCCGGTGAACGCGATCCCGCAGCGGCTGCGCCAGGCCGCCACCCGCCTCGGCGTGTACGAGGCGCCCGCGGACCCCGAGGCGGTCCCGCTGGAGGACTTCTTCGAGGACGAGGACGACCCCCGCACCGCCGCCACCACCGACGAGTCGCCCGTACGGCGGCTGCCGATCCGCTTCGGCAAATCGGCCGCGGAGCCCTACGACGTCGACAGCGACACCGACCCCGACGAGCGCTCCGCCGTCGCGTCCGCGGCCGGGGGCGACCCGGGCGCCGACGAGCCCAAGCCGCGCCGCCGCCCCAGGCGCCGCTCCGAGGCGCTGCCCGGCGACCGGGACGAGGACGGCAGGGACGCGGTGGACGTGGCCGCCGCTGCCGCCGCCGCGCTGGACGGCGCGGTGCTGCACGGTGTGCAGCCCTCCCCGCTGGTCGCCGACCTCACCAGCCGGATCAGGAAGCCGGTGCCGGCCGCGCGCGCCGAGGACACCCCGGAGGAGTCCGGCGGGGTCCCCGCGGAGTCCGGCGGCGTCCCCGACCTCACCAAGAAGTCGCCCGAGACCACGGGACCGCCGCTGCCGCCCCGCGCGGAACAGCTCCAGCTCTCCGGCGACATCACCTACGCGCTGCCCTCCCTGGACCTGCTGGAGCGCGGCGGCCCCGGCCGTACTCGCAGCGCCGCCAACGACGCGGTGGTCGCGGCGCTCGGCCAGGTGTTCAAGGAGTTCAAGGTCGACGCGGTCGTCACCGGCTTCACCCGCGGCCCGACGGTCACCCGCTACGAGGTGGAGCTGGGCCCCGCGGTCAAGGTCGAGCGGATCACCGCGCTCGCCAAGAACATCGCCTACTCGGTCGCCAGCCCCGACATCCGGATCATCAGCCCGATCCCCGGCAAGTCCGCGGTCGGCATCGAGATCCCCAACAGCGACCGCGAGATGGTCAACCTCGGCGACGTGCTGCGCTCCGCGGAGGCCGCGGGCGAGGACCACCCGATGACCGTCGCGCTCGGCAAGGACGTCGAGGGCGGCTACGTGATGGCCAACCTCGCCAAGATGCCGCACGTCCTGGTCGCGGGCGCCACCGGCTCCGGCAAGTCCTCCTGCATCAACTGCCTGATCACCTCGGTGATGGCCCGCGCCACCCCCGACGAGGTCCGGATGGTGCTGGTCGACCCCAAGCGCGTCGAGCTGACCGCGTACGAGGGCATCCCGCACCTGATCACCCCGATCATCACCAACCCCAAGCGGGCCGCGGAAGCCCTCCAGTGGGTGGTGCGCGAGATGGACCTGCGCTACGACGACCTCGCCGCGTACGGCTTCCGGCACATCGACGACTTCAACGCCGCCGTGCGCTCGGGCAAGGCCAAGACGCCCGAGGGCAGCGAGCGCGAGCTGACGCCGTATCCGTATCTGCTGGTGATCGTGGACGAGCTGGCCGACCTCATGATGGTCGCGCCGCGTGACGTGGAGGACTCCATCGTCCGCATCACGCAGCTCGCGCGGGCCGCGGGCATCCACCTGGTGCTGGCCACCCAGCGGCCCAGCGTCGATGTCGTGACCGGTCTGATCAAGGCCAATGTGCCCTCCCGGCTCGCCTTCGCGACGTCCTCGCTCGCCGACAGCCGCGTCATCCTGGACCAGCCCGGCGCCGAGAAGCTGATCGGCAAGGGCGACGGGCTCTTCCTGCCGATGGGCGCGAACAAGCCGATTCGTATGCAGGGCGCCTTCGTCACCGAGGACGAGGTCGCCAAGGTCGTCGACCACTGCAAGGCGCAGCTCACGCCCAGCTACCGCTCCGACGTCACGGTCGGCAGCGGCCCGAAGAAGGAGATCGACGAGGAGATCGGCGACGACCTGGACCTGCTGTGCCAGGCCGCTGAGCTGGTGGTTTCCACCCAGTTCGGCTCCACGTCGATGCTCCAGCGCAAGCTGCGGGTCGGTTTCGCCAAGGCGGGCAGGCTGATGGACCTGATGGAGTCGCGCGGCATCGTCGGCCCCAGCGAGGGCTCCAAGGCGCGCGACGTGATGGTGAAGGCCGACGAGCTGGACGACGTCCTCGCCGAGATCCGCGGCGGGGGAGCGTAGGAGCGGCCGGTCCGGAGCCGGGCGTCGGCAGGTCGAGCGCGCGGGAACGGCCGGTCCTGTACGTACCGGGGGCCCGGACGGCCCACGGAAATGCGTAAGTCACGGGACTCGGGGAATGTGTTGGGGCAACCGTTTCTCCTGTTCGTACGTCAAGTTGATACAGGGGGGCTCGTATCGATGCACACGGGTGAACCTGTCGGCTTCCGACGACGATCCTGACCGCGATCCCGATGGCAACCCCGACCGCGATCCCGATGGCAATCCTGATGGCGGACAAAAAGTGATCGTCCGGTTGCCGCCGCGTTTCGTACCCCCCCTAGACTGAACTTCCAGCAGGTGGCTGCACCCTCGAAAGGCGCCCTCGTGTCCGTCGGCAACTCGCCCTCCGAAGACCGGCCTTCGGTCGGTCACGCCCTCGCCCAGGCCCGTATCGCGGCGGGGCTCTCCATCGACGAGGTCAGCACCAGCACGCGGGTGCGCGTCCCGATCGTGCAGTCGATCGAACAGGACGACTTCTCGCGGTGCGGCGGCGACGTCTACGCCCGCGGGCATATCCGGACCCTGGCGCGCGCCGTCGGCGTCGACCCCGAACCGCTGGTCGACCAGTACGTCGCCGAGCACATCGGCGAGGAGGCGCCCGCTCCCGTCGCGCCGCTCTACGAGGCGCAGAAGATCCGTTCGGAGCCGCGCCGGGCGAACTGGACGGCGGCCATGGTCGCGGCGATCGTCGCCGTGGTGGGCTTCGTCGGCTTCACGGTCTTCACCGGCGGCAGCGGCGGCGACAAGACCGCGGCGAACTCCCCGAGCCCGTCCGCGACCACCAGCGCGCCCGCCGTCACCCAGTCGCCGCAGAGCAACGGCGCCGATCCGAAGACGGACCCGACCGACAGCGCCATCGCCGCGGCCCCGCCCGGCAAGGTCACCGTCAAGATCAGCGCCGAGAGCGGCACGAGCTGGGTCCAGGCCAGTGACGGCAACGGCAAGCAGCTCTTCCAGAAGTCGCTGAAGAAGGGCGAGTCCCAGACCTTCACCGACGACAAGAAGATCAAGCTCGTCGTCGGCAACGCGGGCGCCGTCAAGCTCTTCGTCAACGGCAAGGACCTCGGCGCCGCGGGCACCGACGGTCAGGTGGTGCGTCTCACCTACACGCCGGGTGACCCCACGCAGGGCTGAATTGTGCTTTCCCGCCGTCCCGGCACCACCGCGAGCACCGGTGGCGCGGGGGCGGCGGCGACATGGCCGGGTACGCTGAGCGTATGCCCGAACCCCGTACCGTCGCTCTTGTCACGCTCGGCTGCGCCCGCAATGAGGTGGACTCCGAGGAACTCGCCGGCCGGCTGGCGGCGGACGGATGGCAGTTGGTCGACGACGCCTCCGAGGCCGATGTGGCGGTCGTGAACACCTGCGGCTTCGTCGAGGCGGCCAAGAAGGACTCGGTGGACGCGCTGCTGGAGGCCAACGACCTCAAGGGGCAGGCGCGCACCCAGGCCGTCGTCGCGGTCGGCTGCATGGCCGAGCGGTACGGCAAGGAACTGGCCGAGGCGCTGCCCGAGGCGGACGGCGTACTCGGCTTCGACGACTACGCGGACATCTCCGACCGGCTGCGGACGATCCTGGCCGGCGGCGTCCACGCGTCGCACACCCCGCGCGACCGGCGCAAGCTGCTGCCGATCAGCCCGGCCGAGCGGCAGGCGGCGAGTGTGGCGCTGCCGGGGCACGCGCAGGGGCACGGGACGTCGGGCGAGGAGCCGGTCGAGGCCGCCGTGAGCGCTCTTGAGGCTTCCGAGGACTTCTCGGCCCGGGCGCCCGCCGATCTGCCCGAGGGCGTCGCGCCCGCCTCCGGCCCGCGCGCGCCGCTGCGCCGCCGCCTGGACTCGGGACCCGTCGCCTCCGTGAAGCTCGCCTCCGGCTGCGACCGCCGCTGCACCTTCTGCGCGATCCCGTCCTTCCGCGGCTCCTTCATCTCCCGCCGCCCCTCCGACGTCCTCGGCGAGACCCGCTGGCTGGCCGGAGAGGGCGTCAAGGAGGTGATGCTGGTCAGCGAGAACAACACCTCGTACGGCAAGGACCTCGGCGACATCCGCCTGCTGGAGACGCTGCTGCCGGAGCTGGCGGCGGTCGACGGCATCGAGCGGGTCCGGGTGAGCTACCTCCAGCCCGCCGAGATGCGCCCCGGCCTGATCGACGCGCTCACCGGAACTCCGGGCGTCGTCCCGTACTTCGACCTGTCCTTCCAGCACTCCGCGCCCGCCGTGCTGCGCGCCATGCGCCGCTTCGGCGACACCGACCGCTTCCTCGAACTGCTGGACACCATCCGGGCCAAGGCCCCGGAGGCGGGTGTCCGCTCGAACTTCATCGTCGGCTTCCCCGGCGAGACGGAAGCCGATCTGGCCGAGCTGGAACGGTTCCTGGGCTCCGCGCGGCTGGACGCCATCGGCGTGTTCGGCTACTCGGACGAGGACGGTACGGAGGCGGCGACATTCGGCGACAAGCTCGACGAGGACGTGGTCGCCGCCAGGCTCGCGCGGGTCTCGCGGCTGGCCGAGGAACTGACCGCGCAGCGCGCGGAGGAGCGGCTGGGCGCGACGGTACGGGTGCTGGTCGAGGCGGTGGACGAGGAGACCGGCGAGGTGACCGGCCGGGCCGACCACCAGGCGCCGGAGACCGACGGGCAGGTCGTGCTGGCGGTGCCCGACGGCGCTCCCGCCCCGCTGCCGGGGACCTTCGTCATGGCGAAGGTGACGGCGACCGAGGGCGTGGACCTGATCGCGGAGCCGCTGGACGTCCCGGCGGTTCCGGCGAGCCGTGCGGTTCCTGGGATTCCGGCGGTTCCTGAGATTCCTGAGATTCCTGAGATTCCTGAGATTCCTGAGATTCCTGAGGATACGACCGGGACCGCGAGTGCCGCGGGGGGCGTGACCGACGCCCCGCGCGGCCTGCAGGAGGTGGGCAGATGACCGGAGCCCCCGCGCCCGCCGCCCCGGCCTCCTCGACCCCCGACCACCTCGGGGACCCGGTGCTGCCCAAGGCCGACCTGTGGAACATCGCGAACATGCTCACGATGGCCCGGCTGGTCCTGGTCCCCGGCTTCGTGCTGCTGCTCGTGCACGGCGACGGGCACGACCCGGCCTGGCGCTCCTTCGCCTGGGCCGCCTTCGCCGTCGCGATGATCACCGACCTCTTCGACGGTGAGCTGGCCCGCCGCTACGGCCTGGTCACCGACTTCGGCAAGATCGCCGACCCCATCGCCGACAAGGCGATCATGGGCGCGGCGCTCGTCGGCCTGTCCGCCCTCGGCGACCTGCCCTGGTGGGTCACCGTCGTCATCCTCTTCCGCGAGCTGGGCATCACCGCCATGCGGTTCTGGGTGATCAGGCACGGCGTGATCCCCGCCAGCCGGGGCGGCAAGCTCAAGACGCTCACACAGGGCATCGCCGTCGGCATGTACGTCCTGATCCTGACCGGCCCGCTGGCCACCGTGCGGGCCTGGATGATGGGCGCCGCGGTCGTCCTGACCGTCGCCACCGGCTTCGACTACGTACGGCAGGCGGTCGTCCTGCGCCGCGCGGGACTGGCGGCGGAGCGCGCCGCGGTCGCGGCGGCCTCCGAGGCGGTCGCGGAAGCGGCCGCCGCTCCGGCCCAAGCTCCGGCGGGCGCTCCGGCGGGCGCGACCGCGGCGGATTCCGTGGCCGGCGTCGAGCTGGAGGCCGAGGCCGGGGCCGAGCGACCGCAGGGCGTATGACCGCCGCTGGGCGGGCGGACGCGGCGGAGGTACTGCGGCTGCTGGACGAGCGCGGCCGGACGCTGGCCGTCGCGGAGTCCCTGACCGGCGGTCTGGTGGCCGCGGAGCTGACCGGGGTGCCCGGCGCCTCCCGGACCTTCCGCGGCTCGGTGACGGCGTACGCGACCGCCCTCAAGCACGAGCTGCTCGGCGTGGACGCGGCCCTGCTGGCCGCGCGCGGCGCCGTGGACGCCCAGGTGGCCCGCGAGATGGCCGAGGGCGTACGGGACCGGCTCGGCGCCGACTGGGGCGCCGCGACGACCGGGGTGGCGGGACCGGACCCGCAGGACGGGCAGCCGGTGGGCACGGTGTTCGTGGCCGTCGCGGGTCCCGGCGGTGCGGTGGGCGCCGCGCTCAGGCTGTCGGGCGACCGTACGGAGATCCGGCGGGCGACCGTGGCCGCCGTATTCGAACTGCTGACCTCGGAGCTGAGGAAGACCCGCCCCGAGAAGAGTCCGGAGGCGAAGGATAGGGAAGAACACGGGGGGAAGGGATGTTTGCAGCCCTGAGTGAACACGACATCGCTCCCCGCACGGCCGGTGCCCGAGGCGGTACGGTGGGGCGAAGAGGATGCGGATTCGCGGTCCGAGGAGGGAGCCACCGATGATCCTGCTCCGTCGCCTGCTTGGTGACGTGCTGCGTCGGCAGCGCCAGCGCCAGGGCCGCACCCTGCGTGAGGTCTCTTCGTCCGCCCGGGTTTCCCTGGGCTATCTGTCAGAGGTCGAACGGGGGCAGAAGGAAGCGTCATCCGAGCTGCTCTCGGCGATCTGCGACGCCTTGGACGTTCCTATGTCCGAGGTGATGCGGGAGGTCAGTGACGATCTGTCGCTTGCCGAGCTGGCACAGTCGGCGGCGTCCGAGACCACTGCCGCGCCGATGCGGCCCCTGCTGGGTGCGGTCACTTCTGTCACGTCCATGACGTCCACACCGGACGAACGGATCACTATCAAGGCGCCCAAGAAGTCTGCCGAGGCTGTCGACGTGGTCGCCGCCTAGCCTTCTGACCTGCTTGTTCCGACGGCCCCGACCGGCTCGCTCCCGGTCGGGGCCGTCGGCGTGTGCCCGTACGTCCGCCGGGCTTCGGCCGTTCCGCCGCCTTTCTCCCGGCCATCTCTCGCCCTTCTCGCGCCCTTCTCCCGGCGTGCTTCGCGCCGTGCTTCGGGCCGCGCTTTCGTCCGCGCTGTTGTTCGTGCTTTTGCCATGTGTGCGAGCCCGAGGCAGGGTAGGCGGGGAGGGTCAAGGGGGGGGCGAAACGGACCTCATGGTGTCGATCCGCTAGGAGAGAACCGCATGACTGTCGTCAAGAGCCCGCTGTCGGAGCCGGACCGGAAGACCGTCGGAGACGCGCTGCAAGGCGCCCTGGTGGACCTCCTGGACCTGTCGCTGCTCGCCAAGCAGGTGCACTGGAATGTCGTCGGCCCGCGCTTCCGCTCCGTCCATCTCCAGCTCGACGAGGTCGTCGACACCGCCCGGCTGCACTCCGACACGGTCGCCGAGCGGGCCTCCGCGATCGGCGTGACGCCCGACGGGCGGGCCCGCACGGTCGCCGAGACCAGCGGGATCGACACGGTGACCGACGGCTGGGTCAAGGACACCGAGGTCGTCGAAATCCTGGTCGCCGCGCTGGACGCCGTGATCGTGCGGATGCGCGAGCGGATCGAGACCACCGAGCAGCCCGATCCGGTCAGCCAGGACATCCTGATCGGGATCACCGCCGACATCGAGAAGTTCCACTGGATGTTCCAGGCCGAGAACGTCTGACGTACGGCCGGAATGTCGCTTTGCGTGCATATGTCGCAGCTGGTCGTGGCCGTGCGGCGACCCTTTCGGGTGAACGTTGCCCGGGGCCTGCCGGCGCGCGGCTAGCGATCTTGGCGGCAGGGCATCGCACCTGAGTACGGGACCCGCCGCGGGCGGCCTCCCGCCGCAACCTCGGGGGTCCGAAGGAGGCGGCCATGCGCGCACTGCGAGTTTTCGTGCTCCAGGCCACGGACCGGGTGGGGGGCCGGTCATGGGACGGGTCACGGGGCCGGTCACGGCACCGGTCATCGGTACGGCCGCCGGGCCGGGAGACGCCGGACGATTCTCCGGTCCGCGGTAGGGGATTCGCGGGCCGCGGTGCTGAATCCGGCGTCCGCCGTACGGGATCCGGCCGGGGCGTACGCTCCGCCGCCGTTCTGTTCGCGCTCGCCTGCGGGCTGCTGTGGTGGTGGGCGGTGCTGCGGCTGTGGATACGGCCGGAGGCCGTCGGGTCGTGGGAGGGCGCGATGGCTGCGGGCGGTTGGAGCCTCGGGCTCATACCGCTGCACGCGGTGCCGACGGTGAAGCGGCGGATGCGGGCGGCCGTAGCGGGTGACGCGGACGGGCCGTCCTTTCCGCGGGGGCCGATGGAACGGGTGCGGACCGGACGGCTGTCGCCCGACGCCGGATTCCGGGGATGCGTCCTACCAGGGCATGGCCACCCCGCCGTTGGGGCGGAGGATCTGGCCGGTGACGAAGGCGGAGGCGTCTGAGGCGAGGTAGAGCACGGCCGGGGCCACGTCCTCGGGCCTGCCGACCCGGCCCAGCGGGGACATGCGTGCCAGCGACTCCTCGGCGCGCGCCTGCGCCCTCTCGTCGAACACCCCGTCGGCACCGGTGCCGTAGTGCGCGGTCATCGGGGTGCGGATGAAGCCGGGAGCCACGGTGTTGGCGCGGATGCCGAGCGGGCCCAGCTCGGTGGCGAGGGTCTTGGTGAGCTGGACGACGGCCGCCTTGGACACGCTGTAGCAGAGCAGGCCGCGCGCGCCCGTGTCGATCGCACTGGACGACATCGTGATGATGCTGCCGCCGCCGCGGTCGGCCATCGCGCGGGCCGCCTCCTGGGCGCAGTGCAGCACCCCGCGGAAATTCACCGCCAGGACGCGGTCCAGGTCGTCGTCGCTGGTGTCGAGGACGCCGCTGCTGTGCATGATCCCGGCGACGGCCGCCAAGATGTCGAGGCCGCCGTGGTCCCGGACGATGCCGGCGACGGTGCGGGCGATAGCCGCTTTGTCGGTGACGTCGAGCGCCCTGGGCTCGGCCCGCCCGCCGGCCTCATCGATCAGCGCCGCCGTCTCGCGTACCCCCGGCTCGTCTCGGTCCGCGCACACCACGACCGCGCCCGCTGACGCCAGCGACCGCGCGCTGGCCCGGCCGATCCCGCTCGCCGCTCCGGTGACCAGGGCGACCCGCCCGCTGAGGTCGTACGCCGTGACCGTCATGAGTCCGACCGTACGACCGTATCTGACGGTGCGTCAATTGCCGTGCGGGGGCGGACCTTTCTGACAGCTCGGGCACCAGTACGCGACCCGGCTCTGGTCCGCTCTGCCGTGCCGGTCGGTCCTGACCGTGGTGCCGCAGCGCAGGCACGGCCGGTTCGCCCGGTCGTAGACCCAGTGCGTACGGCCGCGCCGCGTATCGCCCGTGGTGATGTGGCCGGGGCGCTCCTTGTTCGCCTCCAGCAGCCGCTTCGCCAGCGCGACCACCTTCTCCGGCGCCCTGACGTCGCCGACCGCCGTCCACGGTGTCACCCCGCGCAGAAAACACAGCTCGACCACGTACACATTGCCGAGCCCCGCCATATTGCGCTGGTCGAGCAGCGCCTCGGCGATCTCCCGCTCCGGCTCCGCGACCAGCCGCGCCAGCGCCCGCGCCGGGTCCCAGTCGGGCCCGAGCAGATCGGGGCCCAGGTGGCCGACGGCCTCGGACTCCTGCGCGGTCGGCAGCAGCGCCAGTACCGGCAGCCGGTAGCCGACGGCCGTCCTGTGCTCCGTCTCCAGCACCGCCCTGATCTGGTGGGCGGGACCGCCGCGCCAGCGCTCACCGGGCGCGTACAGGTGCCAGGAGCCCTCCATCCGCAGATGCGAGTGGAGCGTCGCGCCGCCGTCCAGCCGGGTGAGGAGGTGCTTGCCGCGGCTCACCACTTCGAGGACCCGGCGGCCGGTCAGATCGGCCGTGGCCAATTGCGGCACCCGCAGGTCGGCCCGCACGAGGGCGCGCCCCGCCAGCGCGTCATGCAGTCGGCGGGCCGTCAGCCAGACCGTGTCTCCCTCGGGCATCTGTCCATGATGACGCGGGGCGGGGGCGGGGGTCACGTCGGGGCGGCGGCGGTTTCGGCGCGCCCCTGGGGGCGGGGTGCTGGGGGTTCGGGTGCGGGATCAGCCGAGCAGGCGGCGTTCGGTCGCCGCGGCCACCGCGCCCGCGCGGGTGTCGACGCCGAGCTTGTCGTAGATCCGGCCGAGGTGGGTCTTGACGGTGGCCTCGCTGATGAACAGGGCGCGGGCGATGTCGCGGTTGCCGAGGCCGCGGGCGAGCTGGCCGAGGATGTCGCGCTCCCGGGCGGTCAACTGCGGTCCCGGCGCGCGCATATGGGCCATCACGCGCCCCGCGACCGGCGGCGACAGCGCGGTGCGGCCCTGCGCGGCGGCGCGGATCGCGGAGAACAGCTCCTCCGGGCGCTCGGCCTTCAGCAGGTAGCCGGTCGCGCCCGCCTCGATGGCGCGGGTGATGTCGGCGTCGGTGTCGTACGTGGTGAGGACGAGGACGTACGGGCCGCCGGGCGCCGTGCCTGTTCCGGGCGCGGCGGCTGTTCCGGGCGTGGCGGCTGTTCCGGGCGTCTCCGGCCGAACGGATTCGGCCGGTGCGTGGGCCGCGGCGGCGGCGATCCGGCGGGTGGCCTCGACGCCGTCGATGCCCGGACCGAGCTGGAGGTCCATGAGGACCACGTCCGGCCGCGTCTTCGCGGCCATCGCGACGGCCTCCTCGCCGCTGCCCGCCTCGCCCACCACCTCGATGCCGTCCGCGCTGGCCAGCAGCGCCATCAGTCCGGCACGCACCACGGCGTGGTCGTCGCAGACCACGAGACGGACGGGTCGGATCTCGGTCACGGCGCGGCCTCCAGGGCTTCGAGGGGGACGGCGACGGACAGCACGGTGCCCTCGCCGGGGGCTGACTCGATGCTCAGGGTGCCGCCGAGCTGGCCCACCCGCGCGCGGATCGCGGGCAGCCCGTGGCCGCGTACCCCGGTGGCGGCGACGGTGGCCGGATCGAAGCCGCGCCCGTCGTCGGAGACGTCGAGCAGCACCTGGTCGTCGAGGTACGTCAGCGTGAGCGTGGCGTGGGCGGCCCCGGCGTGCTCCGCGGTGTTGGCGAGCGCGCCCTGCGCGATCCGCAGCAGCGCCGACCGCGTACGGTCCGGGAGCGGTACGGGCGCGCCCTCCACGTGGCAGCGGACCGTGAGGGCCGACGGCCGGGAGCGCGGAGCGCGCTCGGAGTCGTCAGAGCCTTCGGAGTGGTCGGAGCCTTCGGAGTGGTCGGAGTCTTCGGAGCGGTCAGAGTCTTCGGAGTGCTGCGCGGCGAGCGCGCGCAGGGCGTCGTCCAGATCCTGTCCGACGAGCGCGGCGGGCGCGAGGTCGTGCACGAAGCGGCGTGCTTCGGCGAGATTCTGCTCGGCCACGGCGGTGGCGGTACGGACGTGGCCGCGGGCGGCGTCCGGTGCCGTCTCCCAGATCCGGTCCGCGGCCTGGAGCAGCATCCGCTGGCTGGACAGGCCCTGCGCGAGGCTGTCGTGGATCTCCATCGACAGCCGCTGCCGTTCCGCGAGGGTGCCCTCGCGCCGTTCGGTGGCCGCCAGTTCGCGGCGGGTGCGCACCAGGTCGTCGATGAGGGCCTGCTGGCGGCCGGTCTGCCGCCGCATGTGGACGAAGACGGCGGTGGCGAGGGTGGCGACGGCGGGTGGCAGCAGCACCAGATTGGGGTCCGTCCCGTCCGCCAGCCGCAACTCCGCGATGACGACGAGTACGGCGAGCACCGCCACGAGCGCCACGGCCGCCCGGGTCGGCAGCGACCGCAGGCCCGTGTAGATGAGCGGGACGGCGCACCAGGCGAAGCTCGGCGCCAGCAGGACGACGACGGTCCAGCAGGCGACGAGGGCGGCGAGGCGTGCCAGCTCCCACCTGCGGGGGAGCGGTTCGCGTCGCCGTCCGGGCCGACGGCCCGCGAGCTGGAGGACCGTGAGTGCCACGCTCAGCCCGATCACCCACGGCAGGCGACCGCTGCCGGGGTGCCGGTCGACGAAGCGGATGAGGGCGCCCGCGAGGAGGACGACGAAGGCGCCGTTCATGACCGCCGCCAGCCACCAGCCGTCCGGATCGGGGCTCGGCTCCGGGTCCCGCTCCGATGCCGGCTCCGGCCTCAGCTCCCATTCCGATTCCGGCTCCGGCTGCGGCCTCCGGTTCGGCTCTGGCGTCCGGTTCGGCTCCGGGGTCGGGACCGGGGGCGCGTCCCGGTCCTGGCCGGGCGGCGGCGAGCTGTGCATCGGGGCTCCTGGTCGAGGGCGGGGTCGGTGCGCTGCGAGCGGTGCGGGAGGCGACCCGGTGACCGGCCGCCATTCGCAGCGTGACCTGCCGGAACGGCCCGCGCATCGACCGATCGGATGACCCGCCTGTCCTCCATCATGCCCGCGCGCGCGATCCGTATCGCGGACCGGCGCGGCCCCGGTCCGGCCCGAGGATCGAAGGCAGAGGCGGGAACGCGAAAGGCGGTCCCGCAGACCCGAGGAGTTGGAACGTCCATGAAGAAGATGTCCTCCCGTACCCGCGTCCTGACCGGTGCCGTGGCCGTCGCAGCCGTCGGCGCGGCCACCTTCGGCGCCGTCTCCGCGACCGCCGCCGCCCCGGCCGCGTCCGGCAAGGCCGCCCCCGCCTCGGCGAGCGCCGCCGCGAACGGCAAGGACACCCGTCAGGTCGACCGGCTCACCACCGCCGCCGCGACGAAGGCCGCGCAGGCGGCCCTCGACGCCGCGAACCGCGCCGGCCAGCACGTCACCGTCGCCGTCGTCGACCGGGACGGCAACACCGTCGTCACCCTGCGCGGCGACGGCGCGGGACCGCAGTCGTACGAGTCAGCCGAGCGCAAGGCGTACACCGCCGTGTCCTGGAACGCCCCCACCTCCGAACTCTCCCAGCGCCTCCAGCAGACTCCGCAGCTCAAGGACATCCCCGGCACGCTCTTCCTCGCGGGCGCCGTTCCGGTCACGGCCAAGAGCGGGCCCGTCGCGGCCGTCGGCGTCGCGGGCGCGCCCAGCGGGGACCAGGACGAGCAGTTCGCCCGGGCGGGAGCGGCAACGCTCGGCCATTGAAGGCCGACGGGCGGGAGGACACTCACCCCGGCGCCCGACAGACATGAGACGTGCGGGAAGCCCGAAGCACCGGAGAAGCCGGAGAAGCGGGAAAACCCGGAGAAGCTTTCCGGAGAAGGAGGAGACACCGGCATGGCCGACCTGAACACCAGGCTGCTGGACGCCGCCCACTGCGGCGACGCGGAGCAGGTGACCGCCCTGCTCGACGCGGGCGCGGACATCGAGACCCGCGACGACCAACGGCGCACCCCGCTGCTGCTCACCGCACTCGCCGACCACCCCGAGGCGGCCCGCAGGCTGGTCGCCGCCGGAGCCGATCCCAACGCGCGGGACTACCGCCAGGACACCCCCTGGCTGGTCACCGGCGTGACCGGCAGCGTCGAGATGATGCGCGCCCTGCTGCCCGCGCACCCCGACCTGACCCTCACCAACCGCTACGGCGGCGTCTCCGTCATCCCCGCTTCCGAACGCGGCCACGTCGCCTACGTCCGCGCCGTCCTCGCCGAGACCGACATCGACGTCAACCACGTCAACCGCCTCGGCTGGACCGCCCTCCTCGAAGCCGTCATCCTCGGCGACGGCGGCGCCGACCACCAGGAAATCGTCCGACTCCTCCTCGCTGCCCACGCTTCCCCCTCCCTCCCCGACGCCGACGGCGTCACCCCTCTCCAGCACGCCGAACGCCGTGGCTTCGACGCCATCGCCCAACAACTCCGCGCCGCGACCTGACGCAGGCCCAGACCCCGGTCCCCTCGCCGGTCCCCGCCCCGCCCCGCCGGGGCGGGCGACCGGCTGAGGCGAGCCCGCGACCGGTCGCCCAGGGCGGGGCGAGACGCGCCCGGCGGCGGGTGCGTCCGGGCGGCCCGCAGACCGGGGCGACTCCCGGGGGGGCCAGGTCGAGGTCCCGGCCCGCCACGACTGCCCCTCCCAGTTGCCCGCTGCTTCCGCCGCCCTGAGTCCGACCGGGCTCTATCCGCCGTCCCGCAGGCGCAGGCCCCGCGGAGTGGCGTGGAAGCCCGCGGCTTCCAGAGCACGGCCGAGGGGCGAGGTGAGGGCCGACTCACCGTTGGTCCGCTCCACCGTGAGGCGGCCCAGCGCGCCCTCGCGGACGGCCAGCGCCAGCGCGTCCGCGGCGGCCTGGAGACGTATCTCGTCGTCGGGCCACGCCAGCAGCGTCTTGCCGCCGCGCTCGACGTAGAGGGCGGGCTCTCCGTCGATGAGGACGACCAGGGCGCCGGCCTTGCGGCCCGGTTTGTGGGTGACGCCCGCGGGCTGCTCGGGCCAGGGAAGGGCCGCGCCATAGGCGTTCGCGGGGTCGGCGGCGGCGAGCACCACCGTACGGGCGCGGGAGGCGTGCTCCTCCTCGCGGTCGCGCGCCGTGCTCAGGGCGCGCAGCCGGTCGACGGCGCCGTCCATGGCGAATTGGGCCGCCCCCAGTCCCTCCACCACATAGCCGCGCCGGGCCTGCCCGGTCTCCTCGAAGGCCGCGAGCACCCGGTAGGCCGCGGAGAAGCCGCCCGCGACGCCCTCGGCGGCCACCGCGCCCCGGGTGACCACGCCGTGCCGGTCGAGCAGCGTGTGGGTGAGGGCGTGCGCCCGCAGCGTCGGGTCGGGCTCGGCGGACGGTACGAGGGACCAGCGGCCCGCGGTGGTCGGCGGACCGGAACGGGACGCCGTCGCACGCGGGGCGCGGGTCGCCAGCGAGCTGTACCGACCGCGCGGAACGGCCCGCGGCGCCCGGTGCGCGGTGGAACCCGCCGTGCGGCCCGAGCCGAGGAGCGCTCTGAGCGGCGACAGGGTGTCGTTGGTGAGCCGTCCCGACCAGGCCAGGTCCCAGACGGCGTCGGCCAGTTGGGGATCGGTGGTGTCCTGCCCCGCGGCCCGCACCTGCTCGGCGATCTGCCGGAAGAAGAGACCGTAGCCGCCGGACAGCGCGGCCAGCACCGCCTCGTGCAGCGGGGACAGCTCCAACGGCTGCGGGGCGGGCAGCAGCAGGGGGGCGCTGTCGGCGAGGTAGAGCGACACCCATCCGTCCTTGCCCGGCAGGGCGCCCGCCCCGGCCCACAGGATCTCGCCGGAGGCCGTCAACTCGTCCAGCATCGCCGGGTTGTAGCCCGTCACCCGGGACGGCAGCACCAGCTTCTCCAGCGCCGATGCGGGTACGGACGCGCCCTGCAACTGCTCCACGGCCCGCACCAGCCCGTCCGGACCGCGCAGGCTGTGCGTGCCCACGTGCTGCCACTGCGGGAGGAAGACGCCGAGCGTGGCGGGCGGCACGGGCTCCAACTCCTGCCGCAGCGCGGCCAGCGAGCGGCGCCGCAACCGCCGCAGCACCGTCGCGTCGCACCACTCCTGGCCCGCGCCGCCCGGCCGGAATTCGCCCTGCACCGTACGGCCCGCCGCCGTCAGCCGTTGCAGCGTCCCGTCCGCCACCGCGGCGCCCAGGCCGAATCTCCCGGCCGCCTCCTTGGTCGTGAACGGCCCGTGCGTGCGCGCGTACCGGGCGAGCAGATCCCCCAGCGGGTCCTTCACCGGCTCGGTGAACGCCACCGGCACGCCCACCGGCAGCGCCGTACCGAGCGCGTCCCGCAACCGCCCCGCGTCCTCGACCGCCGCCCAGTGTTCCGCCCCGGCGATCCGCACCCGGATCGCCCGCCTTGCCGTCTCCAGCTCCTCCGCCCAACCCGGCTCCGCGCCCCGCGCGGCCAACTCCGCGCCGGTCAGCGGTCCGAGCACCCGCAGCAGATCCGCGACCCCCTCGGCGCTCTTCACCCGCCGGTCCTCGGTCAGCCACTGCAATTCGGTGTCCAACTCGGCCAGGACATCGGCGTCCAGCAACTCGCGCAGCTCCGCCTGGCCCAGCAGCTCCGCCAGCAGCCGCGAGTCCAGCGACAGCGCCGCGGCCCGCCGCTCCGCCAGCGGCGAGTCGCCCTCGTAGAGGAACTGCGCCACATAGCCGAACAGCAGCGAGCGGGCGAAGGGCGAGGGCTCGGGTGTGGTCACCTCGACCAGCCGCACCCTGCGGGCCTCGATGTCGCCCATCAGCTCCACCAGACCCGGCACGTCGAAGACGTCCTGAAGGCATTCGCGGACCGCCTCGAGGACGATCGGGAAGGAGCCGAACTCCGAGGCGACCTGGAGCAGTTGCGAGGCTCGCTGGCGCTGCTGCCACAGCGGGGTGCGCTTTCCGGGGTCGCGGCGCGGCAACAGCAGGGCGCGTGCGGCGCACTCGCGGAACCGGGAGGCGAACAGGGCCGAGCCGCCCACCTGATCGGTGACGAGCTGTTCGACCTCGCCCTTGTCGAACGCGACATCCGCCGCGCCCACCGGCGACTGCTCGGGGTCGAACTCCGCTCCGCGCAGCACCGGATCGGAGTCCAGCAGGTCCAGGCCCATCAAGTCGGCGTCCGGCAGCCGCAGCACGATCCCGTCGTCGGCGTGCATCGCCTGGGCGTCCAGGCCGTAGCGCTCCTGGAGCCGCGCGCCGAGCGCCAGCGCCCACGGCGCGTGCACCTGCGCGCCGAAGGGGGAGTGGATGACGACCCGCCAGTCGCCCAACTCGTCGCGGAACCGCTCGACCACGATCGTCCGGTCGTCCGGCACATGACCGCACGCCTGCCGCTGCTCGGCCAGATACGACAGCACATTGTCCGTCGCCCAGGTGTCGAGACCGGCCGCCGTCAGCCGCTCCCTGGCCCGCTCCGGTGCCAGCGCGCCCACCTCGCGCAGGAACGCGCCCAGCGCACGGCCGAGTTCGAGCGGGCGGCCGAGCTGGTCGCCCTTCCAGAACGGCAGCCGTCCCGGCACTCCCGGCGCGGGCGAGACCAGGACCCGGTCGCGAGTGATGTCCTCGATGCGCCACGAGGTGGTGCCCAGGGTGAAGACGTCCCCGACCCGGGACTCGTACACCATCTCCTCGTCCAGTTCCCCGACCCGGCCGCCGCCCTTCTTCGGGTCGGAGCCCGCCAGGAACACCCCGAACAGCCCGCGGTCGGGGATCGTGCCGCCGGAGGTGACGGCGAGCCGCTGGGTGCCGGGGCGTCCGGTCACCGTGTTCGCCACCCGGTCCCACACCAGGCGCGGGCGCAGCTCGGCGAAGGCGTCCGAGGGGTAGCGCCCGGCCAGCATGTCGAGGACCGCGATGTAGGCGGAGTGGGGCAGCGCCGAGAACGGCGCCGCACGCCGCACCAGGGCCAGCAGGTCGTCCACGTCCCAGGTGTCGAGCGCGGTCATCGCCACGATCTGCTGGGCCAGCACGTCCAGCGGATTCGCGGGCACCCGTAGCGACTCGATCGCGCCCTGCCGCATCCGCTCGGTCACCACGGCGGACTGCACCAGGTCACCGCGGTACTTGGGGAAGACCACCCCGGTGGAGACCGCTCCCACCTGGTGCCCCGCGCGCCCGACCCGTTGCAGACCGGAGGCGACCGAGGGCGGCGACTCCACCTGCACCACCAGATCGACCGCGCCCATGTCGATCCCCAGCTCAAGGCTGGAGGTCGCGACGACCGCGGGCAGCCGCCCCGCCTTCAGGTCCTCTTCCACCAGGGCCCGCTGCTCCTTGGACACCGAGCCGTGGTGTGCCCTGGCCAGCACCGGCGGCGTGCCCTTGGCCGCGCCGGACTGGGCCATGATCTCGGCGGGGGAGTGCGCCTCGGGCAGCGCCTCGCCCTCGGCCCGCTCGTAGGCGATCTCATTGAGCCGGTTGCACAGCCGCTCCGCCAGACGGCGCGAATTGGCGAAGACGATCGTGGAGCGGTGCGCCTGCACCAGGTCGGCGATCCGCTCCTCCACATGCGGCCAGATCGAGGCCCGCTCGGCGGGACCCGCCGCCGGCCCGGTGTGCTCGGCCACCGGGGAGCCGCCCAGCTCGCCCAGATCCTCCACCGGCACGACCACCGACAGGTCGAACCGCTTCTGCGACGGCGGCTGGACGATCGTCACCTTGCGGCGCGGCGACAGATAGCGGGCGATCTCGTCCACCGGCCGCACGGTCGCCGACAGCCCGATCCGGCGGGCGGGCCGGTCAAGGAACTCGTCCAGCCGCTCCAGGGAGAGCGCCAGATGCGCCCCGCGCTTGGTGCCCGCGACCGCGTGCACCTCGTCCAGGATCACCGTCTCGACCCCGCTCAGCGCTTCCCGCGCGGCGGAGGTGAGCATCAGGAACAGCGATTCGGGGGTGGTGATCAAAATGTCCGGCGGTCTGGTCACCAGCGCCCGCCGCTCCGCCGGAGGCGTGTCGCCCGAGCGGATGCCGACCCGGACCTCGGGCTCCGGCAGTCCCAGCCGTACCGACTCCTGCCGCAGCCCGGCGAGCGGGCTGCGCAGATTTCGCTCGACGTCCACCGCGAGCGCCTTCAGCGGCGACACGTACAGCACCCGGCACCTGCGGCGGGCCTCGGCGGGCGGCGGGGTGCTGGCCAGCCGGTCCAGGGCGGCGAGGAAGGCCGCCAGCGTCTTGCCGGAGCCGGTCGGCGCGACGACCAGCACGTCGGAGCCCTCGGCGATGGCCGACCACGCCCGGGCCTGGGCGTCGGTGGGCTCGCTGAACGCCCCCGTGAACCACGCGCGGGTGGCCGGGGAGAACGCGTCGAGACTGCTGCGACTGGACATGGCATCCATCCTGCCTCGCCGCACCGACACCGCGCGGCGGCCGACCCCTCAGCCTGTGGATAACTCGCTGGACGCCCCGGCCCGCCACCGGTCCACAATGGCCGTGTGACGGTGCGAGAGCAGGCCAGGTACTGGGAACACCCCGGACTGCCCGGAGTCGACCTGCTGCGTGCCCGCTATGTCCGGCACACCTTCACCCGGCACGCCCACGACAGCTACGTGATCGCGGCGGTCACCGGAGGCGTCGAGGGCATCGGGCTGCCCGGCGGAGCCGAGCGGGCGGGCGCGGGCGGAGTCGTCCTGATCAACCCCGAGACCCCGCACACCGCCTACGCGGGCGTCGAGGAGGGCTGGAGCTACCGGGTCCTCTACCCCTCGCCCGCCGTGGTCGCCGCCGTCGCCGCGGAGACCACGGCGCTGCGCGGCACCCCCTCCTTCAACGCCTCGGTGCTCGACGACCCCGTGACCGCCCGCATGATCGCCGACGTCCACCGCGCCGCCGAAGGGGACAACGCGCTCGCCGCCGACACGCAGCTGCGCCTCGTCGTCGCCCGGATGCTCGCCCGCCACGCGAACTCCGCGGCCCTCGGACCCGCGCCCGTCGCGGGCGCGGGCGTCGCGGCCCGCGCCCGCGACCTGCTGGCCACCCGCCTGGCGGCCCCGCCGAGCCTGGAGGAACTGGCCCGTGAGGTCGGCACCGGCCCCTTCGCCCTGCTGCGCGCCTTCAAGGCCGCCTACGGGCTGCCGCCGCACGCCTGGCTGACCAGCGAGCGGGTCAGGGCCGCCCGCCGCCTGCTCGACACAGGCGTCAGCCCGGCCGACACGGCCGCCGCCGTCGGCTTCACCGACCAGCCCCACCTCAACCGGCACTTCGCCCGGATCGTCGGCGTCCCGCCCGGCGCATACCAACGCGAGCGCAAGAACGTACAAGACCCGCCGTCCCGCCGTCCCTAGCCTCATGCGGGTGACGGGACATCCGATAGCCACAGAACCCGCGGAATCCGCCGACCGCAGAGAATCCACCGGGCCGGCGGACCGGCAGCCACGCTCCGCGCGCGCCCAGGTCGTCCGCGACGCCCTCGGGGTGGGCGTCGCCGTCGGGCTCTCCGGCTTCGCCTTCGGCGTGACCTCCGCCGGAGCCGGGCTCGCACTCGCCCAGACCTGCGCCCTGTCCCTGCTGGTGTTCACCGGAGCGTCGCAATTCGCCCTGGTCAGCGCCCTGGGGGCGGGCGGCAACCCCTTCGCGGCAGCCGCGGGAGCCTTCTTCCTCGGCACCCGCAACGCCTTCTACGGGCTCCGGCTCTCCCAACTCCTCCGCCTGCCCGCCGCGATACGGCCGCTGGCCGCGCAGTGGGTCATCGACGAGACCTCCGCGGTCGCGCTGGCGCAGAAGGACCGCGCCTCCGCGCGGCTGGGCTTCACCGTCACCGGAGGCAGCCTCTACGCCCTGTGGAATCTGACCACCCTCATCGGCGCCCTGGGCGCCTCGGCGCTCGGCGACCCCGCTTCCTGGGGGCTGGACGCGGCAGGCCCCGCCGTCTTCCTCGCGCTCCTCGCCCCCATGGTCAAGGGGCGCGCCGAACGGGCGGTCGCCGCGGTCGCCGTCCTCCTCGGCCTTGTCTGCCTGCCACTCCTGCCCGCCGGAGTCCCGGTCCTGGTCGCCGCCCTGGCAGCGCCCCTCGTCCTGGCCGTCACCCGCGCGAAGCGCACCGGAGAGGACGCGTCAGGAACCGTACGGAAGCCGGAACGGGCACCAGCACAGGCACCAGCAAAGGCACCAGCACGGGCATCGGCATCGGCACCGGCACGCGAAGAGGGAGAGACAGCGGAATGAGCACAGGAGCGAGTACCTGGATCGCCGTCATCGTGACGGCCCTCGGCTGCTACGCGGTCAAACTGCTGGGCCTGTCCGTACCGGCGGGATTGCTGGAACGCCCCGTGGTCAAGCGCCTCGCCGCGCTCGTGCCCATCGCGCTCCTCGCCGCGCTCACCGCCCTCCAGACCTTCGGCACCAGCGGACTGCGGCTGGCCGTGGACGCGCGCTCGGCCGGGCTCGCGGCAGCGGCCGTCGCCCTCCTGCTGCGGGCGCCCTTCCTCGTGGTGGTGGCCGCGGCCGTCGTCGTGACCGCGGCCGTACGGGCCGTCTCCGGCATGTGAGCCACGGGCCGGTCCTCTGCGACATCCGGTGCCCGGTCACCGGCGTAAGGACCGGGCACCTGGATCAGCGCCCCTTACCCGCGCGGCCTCGCCGTCAGCCCAGACGGCCGTACGCGCGCAGCGTCCGCAGCGCCTCGATCGTCACCATGGGCCGCCCTTCGAGGGCGGAGCCCGGCGCCCACTCGCGCCAGGTGATCGGCCAGCCGCCGTCGTCGCCCTGCTGCCCCGCGAGATGGTCCAGCGACCGTTCCATCTCGGTGTCGGTGAACCACGACCGGGCGGCCGAGTCGGGGGAGGGCGCGAAGTCGTGGGCGAAGTGGTGTTCGCCCGGCGCGTATCCGGTCGGCGGCGCGACCCGCCCGGCGCGCTCGGGCTCCAGCAGCGCCAGACCCTGCTCTCGCACCAGTCGTCCCAGCCGCTCCACCGCGCCCTGCGCACGCGGCCGGTCCTGCGCCGAGGCCAGGAACGCCAGCGAGGCCAGCACCTCATAGGGATGCGTCCGGTCCAGGGCGTCGATCGCCGCCCAGCAGAAGTCCGTCGACCTGAACAGCCACGCGTGCCACACCTCGTTGCGCCGCAGCAGCCCCACCACGGGCCCGGTGGCGAGCAGGTCACCGGGCGGGTCGTCGGAGATCCGCATCCAGGGCGCGTACGGATAGCCGCGCAAGGACGCGTCGACCGCGGGCAGCGCGCCCTCCGCCGTCGAGCACGCCGTCAGATAGCGGCAGATGCGCTCGGCCCTGCCGCCCCTGCACCGGTCGATCTCGTCCAGCACCCGCAGCGCGTACGCCACGTGCAGCGGCTGGCTCACCGGGCCGCGCAGGTCGGGCTCCAGCGCGTGGCCGTATCCGGCGTCGTCATTGCGGTACGCGTCGAGCGCGGTCTCGACCGCGTCGCCGTCGCCGTCGAGGAAGTGGAAGGCGAACCTGCGCTGCTCGAGCACACGGGCGGTGAGCCACACGAACTGCTCGGCGCGACCTAGCGGGGTTGCTGGCATGCGCGCACCCTAGGGCGTGCGCGGCGGCCTGGAACACGGCTGAGCCGAGGAGCCACCCGGCTGTGTGACGGTACGCGTGCGGGCGCGGGATACTGGCAGTCATGCGGTTGACGATTTTCTGGGAGCGGATGCGCGCGCACTTCGGCGACGCGTACGCCGATTCCTTCGCGCGGGACCATGTGATGGCCGAATTGGGCGGCCGTACGGTGCATCAGGCGCTGGACGACGGCTGGGAGGCCAAGGACGTCTGGCGCGCGGTGTGCGCCTCGATGGACGTGCCCGCCGCCAAGCGCTGACGCGGCGTCGCGAGCGGAGCGACGGATTCAGGAGTGGCCCGACACCCCCGGCGGGTCGCTTGACATCAAATTCGAACATCCATTCTTATGGCTTGTGCCGGGTGGATTTCCGTGGTGACGAAGCGTGTTTCCGCCGGAGTTATCCACAGCACGGGGCGACGGCCGGGCGCGTTGTCAGTGCCAGGCGCTAGCGTCGTGGACGTGAAGCGATCGAACCAGACATCCCGGGTGGAGCCCATGGCAGGAAACGACCGCGAGAAGGCGCTCGACGCCGCGCTCGCGCAGATTGAACGGCAGTTCGGCAAGGGCGCGGTCATGCGCCTGGGCGACCGGCCGAACGAACCCATCGAAGTCATCCCCACCGGATCGACCGCTCTTGACGTGGCACTCGGCGTCGGTGGACTGCCGCGCGGCCGAGTGGTGGAGGTCTACGGCCCGGAGTCCTCCGGTAAGACGACCCTCACCCTGCACGCGGTGGCCAACGCCCAGCGGGCGGGCGGCACGGTGGCGTTCGTGGACGCCGAGCACGCGCTGGACCCCGACTACGCCAAGGCACTCGGCGTCGACACGGACAATCTGATCCTGTCCCAGCCGGACACCGGCGAGCAGGCGCTGGAGATCGTGGACATGCTGGTCCGCTCCGGCGCTCTCGACCTCATCGTGGTCGACTCCGTGGCAGCCCTCGTGCCACGGGCCGAGATCGAGGGTGAGATGGGCGACTCGCACGTGGGTCTCCAGGCCCGTCTGATGAGCCAGGCCCTCCGCAAGATCACCAGCGCGCTCAACCAGACCAAGACCACCTGCATCTTCATCAACCAGCTCCGCGAGAAGATCGGTGTGATGTTCGGCTCGCCGGAGACCACCACCGGTGGCCGCGCGCTGAAGTTCTACGCCTCCGTCCGGCTCGACATCCGCCGGATCGAGACCCTCAAGGACGGCACCGAGGCGGTCGGCAACCGTACCCGCGTCAAGGTCGTCAAGAACAAGGTCGCGCCGCCCTTCAAGCAGGCCGAGTTCGACATCCTCTACGGCCACGGCATCAGCCGTGAGGGCGGCCTGATCGACATGGGCGTCGAGCACGGCTTCGTCCGCAAGTCCGGCGCCTGGTACACGTACGAGGGCGACCAGCTCGGTCAGGGCAAGGAAAACGCGCGCAATTTCCTGAAGGACAACCCCGACCTGTCGGACGAGATCGAGAAGAAGATCAAGGAGAAGCTCGGCGTCGGCGTGCCGAAGGTCGAGGCGCCGGGCGCACAGCCCGGGGCGGACGCGGCAGGACCCGCGGCCGTGGCCAAGACCGACGCGCCCAAGGCCGAGGTCCCCGCGCCCAAGGGCGCGAAGGCGACCAAGGCGACCGCCGCCAAGGCCTGACGCCGTGGCGCGCAGGTCCCCTGAGCGCGGCGGCTCTTCCGAGTCGAGGGCCTCGCGAGAGCCGCCGCTCGATCCCGAGGAGCAGGCGCGGGCGCTGTGCCTGCGCCTGCTCACCGGGACGCCCCGCACCCGCAGGCAGCTCGCCGACGCCCTGCGCAAGCGCGAGATCCCGGACGAGGTCGCCGAGCACGTCCTGGAACGCTTCCAGGACGTGGGGCTGATCGACGACCAGGCGTTCGCCAACTCCTGGGTGGAGTCCCGGCACCGCGGCCGGGGTCTCGCCCGCCGAGCCCTCGCGCAGGAGCTCCGCCACCGCGGAGTGGACGCGGAGCTGGTGAACGAAGCGGTCGGACTGCTCGACCACGACCAGGAGGAGCAGACCGCCCGCGAGCTGGTACGCCGCAGGCTGCCGGGCACCCGCGGGCTGGACCGCGACAAGCGGATCCGCCGCGTCGCGGGCATGCTCGCCCGCAAGGGCTACTCCGAGGGCCTGGCCCTCCGGGTGGTGCGGGAAGCGCTCGCCGCCGAGGGCGTCGAGGAGGAGCTCGAAGAGGAGCCGTGGGAGTGACGGCGGCGAGGACGGCGGAATCCTGGAAGGCGAGGGAGTACGAAGGCCCCGCCACCGGACGTCGCCCTGCCGCCAGGGCCTCCGAAAACCGCCCCGCCGTCCGGCACCGGGACCATCCGCCAAGGGAGACGGTGCCGGTGACCGGCAGCCCCGGCGGGCTGACGGTGACCGTCCGGCAGGGCGTACCCGGGCCGGCCGCTACCGGGTGTGCCCGCTGACCCGCGTGCCCGCCGCGCCGCCGGGCCCGCCGCCTTCACCGTCACCGTCGTCGGAGTCCGGCTCCGTACCTTCGCTGCCCGCCGGCACCGGCGGACCGCCGCGGGCCAGGTCGGCGTACGAGTACAGCTCCGCGGGGCGGCAGCCCACCATCGCCGTGACCAGGCGTCCGTCCGGCCGGATCAGCAGCACACTGTGCGCGGTCGCCCCCGGATACGTCTCGGCGACGACCAGCTCCGCGCGGGTCGGCAGCGCGGCGACCGCGGAGGCGAGCCGGGGCATGAGCCCGGCGGTCAGCCAGTGACGGCTGTCCCACACCCCGGTACCCGGCGCGATCAGCACCACGATCAACCCCCGGCCGAGCCGGTCCCGCAGCCGTCCGACGGTGCCGTCGAGCGCGGTCACCGACACATCGGTCACCGCACCGCCCGGCGGCGTGTCGCACCCGGCGACCAGCGGCGACGGCCCGGACTTGCCGCCACCGGAGCGCGGCGCGGGCAGCGCGAGCGGCGAGCGCCCGTAGACCGAGGACGCGGCGGCGGACCCCCGGCCGAGATGGCTGTCGGTCAGCAGCTCCGCCTGGCCGCGCGCCGAGCCCGACAGCACCGCGTGCCGTACCGTCTGCCACGCGCCACTGGCCCGCAGCAGCGGAAGCGCCTGGTCGGTGGCGCGCAACCGGGCGCCGACCGCGCCGCGCCGCTCCGCCTCGTAGCTGTTCAGCAGTATCTTCGACGCGCCGTCGTGCCAGGCCAGCGAGAGCTTCCAGGACAGATTCTCCGCGTCCCGCAGCCCTTCCTCGACGCTCTGCGCTCCGAGCGCGCCCATCAGGTGTGCTGCGTCCCCCGCGAGGAAGACCCGCCCCCTGCGCCAGCGCCTGGCCAGCCGCTGGTGCACCGGATAGTCGGCCGAGCCGACGAGTTCGTACGGGACGACGCTGCCGCACCAGGCGGTGAGCGTGGACCGCAGCCGTTCCACCAGCGCGTCGGACGTGAGCAGCCGTCCCTGCGGGGGCAGCAGCCAGTCCAGCCGCCACAGGCCGTCCGGCAACGGACGGGCCGTCACCTCCTGGCCCGCGGGCGCCCCCGGCGGGTCGCGGTGCAGCAACGCCACACCCGGTTCGGGGAGTTCCGCGCGGATCACCGCCACCGCGTGCCGGTCGACGGCGGTGCGGCCGGGGAAACGTACGCCCGTCAGCTTGCGGACCGTCGAACGGGGACCGTCGCAGCCGACCAGGAAACTGCCGCGCCACCAGGTGTCGTGCGACCCGCGGGTGTGCACGGTGATCCCGAGACCGTCCTGCTCGAAGGCGTCCACCCGGCAGCCCGGCACGATCCGCACCGACCCGCAGGCGAGCAGCGCGTCGCGCAGGCCGCGCTCCAATTGGTGCTGCGCGATGTGCGTGGGGGAGTCCTGCGGTCCGAATTCGACGCGCAGCACTTCCGTACGACGGCGCAATGTGCGCCAGGCCGACCAGGAGGCTCCGTCGCCGCGGACACCGGCGTAGCCGAGCCGTTCGACGAACGCGACCGTGTCGGGGCCGAGGACCGCGGTGCGTGGGCGCCGTAACCCGTCGGCATCGGTCAGTGCCTCCGCCTCGTCGAGGACGATGACGGGGACGTCGCGGCGGGCCAGAGCGAGGGCGAGGGCCAGGCCCACGGGACCCGCCCCCGCGACGATCACCGGGTCCATGGAGAGGCCCCCGGAAGAAGTGCGGTCACAAAGCGTATGCAACCCACTGCGCCTTCCCACGTCAAGCGACGGTCCCGCCTCGGCGCGGTGCGCCGCTCCACGCGCCCTCCGTGCCCCGTGCGCGCCCTCGGGCACTTCCGGTGCGTACCGGGTCGGTAACGGTCCACCGCGCGAGCCGGTAGGGCCTTGACGCACCACGTGCCGATCGGCGTGGATTCGGTCCACAGGTACCGCTACCGCACACGAACAACACGATCAGCCGAAATGATCATAAGACCGAATGAACAGGGAGGTTGACGATGCGACTGCTCCTCGTGGAGGACGACGACAGGGTCGCCTCCGCCCTCTCCGCGGTCCTCGGCAAGCACGGCTTCGACGTGCGGCACGCCCGCAGCGGCGAGGAGGCGATCCAGGCGCTGTTGCCCGGCGACGGCCCCGCGTACGACTGTGTCCTGCTCGACCTGGGGCTGCCTGACCAGGACGGTTTCGAGGTGTGCAGCCGGATACGCCGCCGTACCGCGACCCCGGTGATCATGGTGACCGCGCGGGCCGACGTGCGCTCCCGGATCCACGGCCTCAACCTGGGCGCGGACGACTACGTGGTGAAGCCGTACGACACGGGCGAGCTGCTGGCGCGGATCCACGCCGTGAGCCGCCGCCCGCCGCTGAACGCGCAAGGCGCCGCCGGGCCGACGGCCACCGGCGCGACCGTCGCGGGCACCGGAGTGCTGGCCGCCGCGCGGACCGGCGAGACCGGCCCGCAGGAGAGCGCCAAACTGCTGCTCGGCACGGTCACCATCGAACTGTCCACCCGCCGCGTCACCGTGGAGGGCGATCTGATCGCCCTCACCCGCAAGGAGTTCGACCTGCTGTCGCTGCTCGCCAAGCGGCCGGGTGTCGTCTTCCGCAGGGAGCAGATCATCAGCGAGGTGTGGCGCACCGCGTGGGAGGGTACGGGTCGCACCCTTGAGGTCCATGTGGCGTCCCTGCGCTCCAAACTGCGGACCCCGGCGATGATCGAGACGGTGCGCGGGGTCGGATACCGGCTCGTCGTCCCCGTCGGCTGACCCGTCGAGGCCACCACCTTGCGCTCCCGCCTGCTCCCGCTGCTCATCGTGCTGATGGCCGGTGTCCTGCTGGCCCTCGGCTTCCCGCTGGCCGCCAGCCAGGCCGCGTCCCAGCAGCAGCGCGTCGTGGTCGACCGCATCGACGACACCACGCGCTTCGCGGCGCTCGCGCAGTACGTCACCGCGCGGGACGAACAGACCGCCGTGGACAGCGCCGACGACGAGCGGCTGCACACCCTGCGCACCGAACTCACCCGCTACAAAGAGCTGTACGGCATCGACGCCGGAGTCTTCTACCGCGACCGCACCGCGATGGCGGCCGCGCCCGGCGACTGGAAGGTGCCGGACGAGGGCGAGCTGTTCGACGCCTACAACTCGGCGCTGCTCGGCCGCCGCACCCACGACCCCCGCCAGGTGTGGCCGTGGCAGACCCGCAAACTCGCCATCGCCTCGCCGATCGTCCGGGACGGGGACGTCGTCGCCGTCGTCGTGACCGATTCGCCGACCGGCGCGCTGCGCTCCCGCATCCTGCACGGCTGGCTGCTGCTGGCGGCCGGGGAGCTGGCGGCGATGGCCATCGCCGTGCTCTTCGCCGTCCGCCTGACCGCCTGGGTGCTGCTTCCGGTCGCCACCTTGGACCGCGTCACCCACGACATCGCGACCGGCCGGATGAAGTCGCGTGTCGGAACGGCGGGCGGCCCGCCGGAACTCCGCCGCCTGGTCCGTTCGTTCAACGAAATGGCCGACAACGTCGAGGAAGTCCTCGACCAGCAGCGGGCCTTCGTGGCGGACGCGTCGCATCAGTTGCGCAATCCGCTCGCCGCACTGCTGCTGCGGATCGAATTGCTCGGCCTGGAACTGCCCGACGGCCACGACGAGGCCGAGGCGGTGAAGGAGGAGGGGCACCGGCTCGCCCAGGTGCTCGACGACTTGCTGGGCCTGGCGCTCGCCGAACGCTCCGGCAGTCATCTGGCCGTCACCGATCTCGCCGCGCTCGCCCGTACCCGCTCGGCGGCCTGGCGACCCGTCGCCGACCAGGCGGGAATCTCCGTGGAGTTCACGGTGGAGGGGGAGGACTCGGAGGACCGGGGAGGCGAGAGCGCGGGGGAGCGGGCGGGCGAGAGCCCGGGGGAGCGGGCGGCGCTCAAGGTGACCGGGTGGGCCGACGCGGTCGCGCTGTCCAGCGCCTTGGACGCGGTGATCGACAACGCGATCAAATTCACCCCGCGCGGCGAGGCCGTCCATGTGCGCGTGGCGGCGGACGACCAGCGCACCGCGATCTCCGTCGCCGACAGCGGCCCCGGTCTGACGGACGAGGAACTCGCCAGGATCGGCGATCGTTTCTGGCGCAGCGCCCGCCACCAGAATGTGCACGGCTCCGGCCTCGGCCTGTCCATCGCCCGCGCCCTGCTGAGCCAGGGCGGCGGCGCCATCAGTTACGGGCGGCGCGACCCGCACGGCCTGGAGGTCATCCTGACGGTGCCGAGGACGGCGCCGGTCGGGGTGTGACCGTCCGGTTGTCGGATCGTACGACCGTCTGATCATGACCACGGAGTGCGCGGCGGGGTGAGCGCGCGGCGCGGCCGAGGTCGCGGCGGAGCACCCGCTACGGCTTCACCGACCGGTAGTACCGCTCCGCGCCGACGTGCAGCGGCAGCGGATCGGTGAACACCGCGGTCCGCAGGTCCACCAATTGCGCGGCGTGCACCTCCTTGCCGATCGCGTCCCGGCTGTCGATCACCGCACGGGTGAGCCGTTCGACCAGGCCGGTGTTCGCGCGGTCCGTGGTGACCAGCAGATTGGCGACGGCGATGGTGGCGATCGCCTGCCCCTTCTGCGCCTGCGGATACGCGTCGGCGGGCATCACGGCCTGCCGGTAGTACGCCATCTGCGGTCCCATGGAATGCAGCTTCGCCACCAGGTCGCCGAGTTGGACGAGCTTGATGCCCGGCGAGGAGTGCGCCATCTCGGCCACGGCGGCGGTCGGCAGCCCGCCCGACCAGAAGAACGCGTCCAGTTGCTTGTCGCGCAGCATCGCGGGCGCCTGGTCGATGCCGACCGGTATCGCGTCCACATCCTTGGTGATGTCCAGACCCGCCGCCGCGAACAGCCGCCTGGTGATCAGTTTGACCCCGGAGTCCGCCTGGCCGACCCCGACCCGCAGCCCGCGCAGATCGCGCGCGGACCGCACCGTGGAATCGCTCGGTACGACAAGCTGCATGTAGTCGTCGTAGAGCCGGGCGCAGGCGCGCAACTGGTCCTTGCCTGGACCGTTGTAATCGGCGACGGCGTCGGCCGCGGCGATGGTGAAGTCCGCCCGTCCTGACGCCACCCGCTTGATGTTGTCGACCGAGCCCTCGGTGTGCACGAGATTGACCCGCACTCCCGGCAGCGCGGTGTGCAGATCGCCCTTGAGGAGCAGCCCGTACTTCTCGTACACCCCGCTGGCGACCCCGGTGGCCAGCGACATCGGCGCCCGCGGATACGAAGGCCCCGCGTTCGGCAGCAGCCACCAAAGCAGGAGGGCGAGCACGGAGACCCCGGCCAGCAGCGCCTGGAGCACGCGCCGCCGCCTGCCCAGCGCGGCATCGCGCAGGCGTACGACGGGGCGGGGGAGGTCCATGCATGGGGATCCTGCCAGCCGGGCGGGAATCGGGGAAGGGCGGTCGGCGGCGGCCGGTCCCGGGAAGGCGGGGGCGCCGGGCCCCGGCGACCACGTACTCTGGGTGATTGTTATGAGCGCGCGTACTTACGAGGTCCGCACCTACGGGTGCCAGATGAACGTCCACGACTCCGAGCGGCTGTCCGGCCTTCTGGAGGACGCGGGGTATGTCCGCGCGCCTTCCGACGCCGACGGCGCGGATGTCGTCGTCTTCAACACCTGCGCGGTGCGGGAGAATGCCGACAACCGGCTGTACGGCAACCTCGGCCAGCTCGTACCGAAGAAGGCCGCCAGGCCCGGCATGCAGATCGCCGTCGGCGGCTGCCTGGCGCAGAAGGACCGCGACACCATCGTGAAGCGGGCCCCCTGGGTCGACGTCGTCTTCGGCACCCACAACATCGGGCAGCTCCCGGTGCTGTTGGAGCGGGCCAGGATCGCCGAAGAGGCCCAGGTCGAGATCGTCGAGTCGCTGGAGACCTTCCCCTCGACGCTGCCCTCGCGCCGCGAGTCCGCGTACGCCGCCTGGGTCGCGGTCTCCGTCGGCTGCAACAACACCTGCACCTTCTGCATCGTCCCCGCCCTGCGCGGCAAGGAGAAGGACCGCAGGCCCGGCGACGTGCTCGCCGAGGTCGAGGCCCTGGTCTCCGAGGGCGTCGTCGAGGTCACCCTGCTCGGCCAGAACGTGAACGCGTACGGCTCCGACATCGGCGACCGCGAGGCGTTCGGCAAGCTGCTGCGCGCCGCGGGCACCATCGACGGCCTGGAGCGGATCCGCTTCACCTCGCCGCACCCGCGCGACTTCACCGACGACGTCATCGCCGCCATGGCCGAGACGCCCAATGTGATGCACCAGCTCCACATGCCGCTCCAGTCCGGCTCCGACACGGTGCTGAAGGCGATGCGCCGGTCGTACCGGCAGGATCGTTACCTCGGGATCATCGAGAAGGTGCGCGCCGCGATGCCGGACGCCGCCATCACCACCGACATCATCGTGGGCTTCCCCGGCGAGACCGAGGAGGACTTCGAGCAGACCCTGCACGTGGTGCGCGAGGCGCGCTTCGCGCAGGCCTTCACCTTCCAGTACTCCAAGCGGCCCGGCACCCCCGCCGCCGAGATGGACGGCCAGATCCCGAAGGCCGTCGTCCAGCAGCGGTACGAGCGGCTGGTCGCGCTCCAGGAGGAGATCTCCTGGGAGGAGAACAAAAAGCAGGTCGGCCGCACCATCGAGGTGCTGGTCGCCGAGGGCGAGGGCCGCAAGGACGACGCCACCCGGCGGCTGTCCGGCCGCGCGCCCGACAACCGCCTCGTGCACTTCGAGCGCCCGGACGAGCCGGTCAGGCCCGGAGACATGGTGACCGTCGAGATCACCTACGCCGCGCCGCACCATCTGCTCGCGGAGAAGCCCGCCGTCGCCGTACGCCGTACGCGGGCGGGCGACGCGTGGGAGCGGCGCAACGCGGCCCCGGCCGCGACCGGCACGGGCGTGATGCTGGGTCTGCCGACGATCGGCGCGCCCGCCGTGACGGAGCCGGCGTCGCTGGGCGGATGCAGCGTCCAGTGACGCGCGCGGTCCCGGACACCGGTGCGCGGCCGAACGTGCCGACGCCGTTGTCCGGCGACGGCCGTCTATCCGTGAGGCCGCGCCGGTAAGGTTTCGATCATGCTGGTCGCCGCTGCCGTCTGTCCCTGCCCGCCGCTGCTGGTCCCGGAGGTGGCGGCAGGCGCCGCACCCGAACTCGACGCTCTGCGGGCCTCCTGCGCCGACGCCATCGGCGTCCTGGCCGCTTCCCGGCCCGACCGGCTGGTCGTGATCGGTCCGGCGGACCGGCCGCACCGCGGTGCTTTCGCCGAGGGCTCCACGGGCTCTTTCCGGCCGTTCGGTGTCGCGCTGGAGGTCCGCCTCGGATCGGAACGCGGCGCGGACGCCGACGTCACGGCCGAGCCCGCTGCTGAGCCCGCACGCACATTGCCGCCCTCGCTCGCCGTGGCCGCCTGGTTGCTGCGCGGCTGGCACGCCGCACCAGTCGAGGGGCTGGGGGTCGGCGAGCAACTGGAACAGCCGCACTGCGCCGCCGCGGGCCGCGCTGTCGCCGAGGCCGCGGGACGCGTCGCCCTGCTCGTGATGGGGGACGGCAGCGCCTGCCGTACGGTCAAGGCGCCCGGCTACCTGGACGAGCGCGCCGAGCCCTTCGACGTGGCCGTGACCGCGGCCCTGGCGGCGGCCGACACCGACGCGCTCACCGCGCTGGACGCGGAGTTGGCCGATGCGCTGAAGGTGTCCGGCCGGGCGCCGTGGCAGGTGCTCGCGGGCGCGGCACAGGGCGCGGGCCTGGCGGGGGAGCTGCTGTACGAGGCGGCGCCGTACGGCGTGGGCTACGCCGTGGCGACCTGGACCTGAGCCGGAGGGCTATGCGGATACCTGACCCGGAGCCTCCGCCCGGACGCGCGACTCGGACGTCCTACGGCAGGGTGCCGCGCGAGCGCTCAGGCGGTCGCGTCGCCGTCCTTGTCGCTCTTGTCCTTGAGGTTGTCCAAGGCGCCCTTGGCCTTGTCCACCCCGGTGCCGATCTTGTCGCTGTACTTGCCGCCGGTCTTGGAGTCGACGGTGTGCGCCGCCTTCTCCAGTCCCGACTCGATCTTGCCGCCGTGCTGCTGCGCCAAGTCGCCGGCCTTGCTCTTCGCCAAGCCCAGCTTGTCCTTGAACGTGTCCTTGAGGCCCATGCGGCACCTTCCCAAGCATCGTGAATCCCCCGCCCTGTTTCCGACCATACCTGTGCCCGCCCTGGCCTGCTTCACGCCAATCGATCGAGGTCAGCGGCCAATGTTTGCGAGACTGGCCACGTGAAGAACCGTGTGATCGCCGTCGTCGGCCCGACCGCAGCCGGGAAGTCCGATCTGGGCGTGGCCCTGGCCCGGATCCTGGACGGCGAGGTGATCAACGCCGACTCCATGCAGCTCTACCGCGGTATGGACATCGGGACCGCCAAGCTCAGCCCGGACGAACGCCAGGGCGTGCCGCACCACCTGCTGGACATCTGGGACGTGACACAGGCGGCCAACGTCGCCGACTACCAGCGCCTCGCCCGCGTCGAGATCGACCGGCTGCACGCCGAGGGCCGCGTCCCGGTGCTGGTCGGCGGCTCCGGCCTGTACGTACGCGCCGCGATCGACGCCCTGGAGTTCCCCGGCACGGACGCGGCCGTCCGGGCCCGCCTGGAGGCCGAACTCGACATGCGCGGCTCCGGCGCCCTGCACGCCCGGCTGGCCGCGGTCGACCCCGAGGCCGCCCGCGCCATTCTGCCCAGCAACGGCCGCCGGATCGTCCGCGCCCTCGAAGTCGTGGAGATCACCGGCCGCCCCTTCGCCGCCAACCTCCCCGGCCCCGAGGGCGTCTACGACACCGTCCAGATCGGCGTCGACGTCCCCCGGCCCGAACTCGACGAACGCATCGCCCTGCGCGTCGACCGCATGTGGGAGGCCGGTCTGGTCGACGAGGTCCGCGCTCTGGAGGCCGCGGGGTTGCGCGAAGGACGTACGGCCTCCCGCGCGCTCGGCTACCAACAGGTGCTCGCCGCACTGGCCGGTGAGTGCACCGAGGACGAGGCCCGCGCCACGACCGTACGCGCCACCAAGCGCTTCGCACGCCGTCAGGACTCGTGGTTCCGCCGCGACCCGCGTGTGCACTGGCTCACGGCCCGCGGCACGGAACTCGCGCACCAGGCGCTGACGTTGCTCCAAGAAGCGGTTACAGCCTGATCACGTGATGGCATCGGGACGCTCCGGCGTCCCGGACCTGCCGGTCGACCGTGCCATCATCGAGCATCTAGCTACGGTGTCGGAGAATCGGGAGGGCGCGTGGCGATGGAAGCCGGCCCACGCGACACCCCAGCCGGGCGCGACCCCGCGGCGGAAGCCCAGATTCCCCCGGAGTTTCCGCGCAATGGCGCGATCCCCGAGTCGAGGAACACCCTGGAGCCCTTCGAGCCCCTGGACTCCCTCGGCTCCCTGGAAGCGATCGAGCCCCTTCCGCCGATGGAGGAGGGCCAGTCCTTCCGCGAGCTGCGCCCCCAGCGCCGACTGCGGATCTGGCAACTCGCCCCGATCATCGCCCTCGCGGTGAGCGGATCGCTGATGTTCGCCTTCCCCCTCGCCTTCGAATCCGGCGACGCGGGACCTGTCGTCGCCATGCTCGGCCTGCTGCTGTGCTGCTGCTCCGCCGGGTGGGGCCTGATGGCCGCCCGCCGGGTCGGCTACACCTGGCCCGGCCTGCCCGCCCGCGGCTCCGGCGCCCGGGTCGACTGGCGCTACGTGGCCGGGTACACCGCGCTGATCGCCCTGCTGGCGGTGCTCGCCGTCTGGCGCGTCGCCCGGTTGCGCTGACGGCCCCGCCCACCAGCCCGTCCCCCTCCGTCGCCCGCGTACGATCGATGACGTGACTGACGCGCGCCACGACACCGCACCGCTCGCCTTCCTCAAGGGCCACGGCACCGAGAACGACTTCGTGATCGTCCCCGACCCGGACGGTCTGCTCGACCTGTCCCCGGCCGACGTCACCCGCCTGTGCGACCGGCGCGCCGGAATCGGCGGCGACGGCCTGCTGCGCGTGGTCCGCTCCGCCTGCCACCCCGAGGCCGCGGCACTCTCCGACCGGGCCGAGTGGTTCATGGACTACCGCAACAGCGACGGCAGCATCGCCGAGATGTGCGGCAACGGCGTCCGCGTCTTCGCCCGCTACCTCCAGCGCACCGGCCTCACCGACGCGGGCGACCTGTCCGTCGCCACCCGCGCCGGCGTCCGCGACGTCCACATCGCCAAGGACGCCGACGACGGCACTCCCGGCGACATCACGGTCCGCATGGGCCGCGCCACGCTTCCCGAGGGCGCCGTCACCGTCACCGTGGGCGACCGCAGTTGGCCCGCGCTCCACGTCGACATGGGCAACCCGCACGCCGTCGCCTTCGTCGACACCCTCGACCACGCCGGTGACCTCCTCCGTGCCCCCGCGGTCGCCCCCGCCGACGCCTACCCGGCGGGCACCAACGTCGAATTCGTCGTCGACCGCGGGCCGCGCCACGTGGCTCTGCGCGTCCACGAGCGCGGTTCCGGCGAGACCCGCTCCTGCGGCACGGGCGCCTGCGCCGTGATGGTCGCCGCGGCCCGCCGCGACGGCGCCGACCCGGCCGTCACCGGCCGCCCGGTCACGTACACCGTCGACGTCCCCGGCGGCCGGCTGGTGATCACCGAGACCGCCGACGGACAGATCGAGATGACCGGACCCGCGGTGATCGTCGCCGAGGGCGTCATTGACCCGGCCTGGCGCGGCGGTCCCTCCGCCGACCCCGGTGCCTGAACCACCACCTTTCCGGCGGTATCCGACCGGGATTCCCGCACACGTTCCCTCGAACGGGTGATGGGGATCACTCTCGGCGAGAGCGTGACTGCCGCACGTGGTGGGCTCGGTAGCATCAATCACCGGCGCGGCCCCACGGGGCGTGGAGAGCGTCCGCAGCCGGTTCAGGCTGCTGGAGGTGCCCGATGAGCGCAGACAACGCGGTGGACGCCGACCGCAGTGCCGGGGCCCCGCGCCGTGGACTGCGCCGGATCGACCTGCTCAGGCTCGGCCGCGCGGCGCTGCTCGGCCCCAGCGGCCGGGACCGCGTGCCCGACGCCATCGAGCACCTCACCAAGGTGCACCGCGCGCGCCACCCCGAAGCGGGCCCCGAAGCGATCGAGACGCTGCGGCGGGCGTATGTGCTCGCGGAGTCCTCGCACCGCGGTCAGATGCGCAAGAGCGGCGAGCCGTACATCACCCACCCGCTGGCGGTCACGCTGATCCTCGCCGAACTGGGCGCGGAGACCACCACCCTGACCGCCTCCCTCCTCCACGACACCGTCGAGGACACCGATGTGACGCTCGATCAGGTACGGGAGGAGTTCGGCCAGGAGGTCAGCTATCTCGTCGACGGCGTCACCAAGCTGGAGAAGGTCGACTACGGCGCCGCCGCGGAGCCGGAGACCTTCCGCAAGATGCTCGTCGCCACCGGCAACGACGTACGCGTGATGTCGATCAAGCTCGCCGACCGGCTGCACAACATGCGGACCCTCGGGGTGATGCGCCCCGAGAAGCAGGTGCGGATCGCCAAGGTCACCCGCGATGTGCTGATCCCGCTCGCCGAACGCCTCGGCGTGCAGGCACTGAAGACCGAGCTCGAAGACCTGGTCTTCGCGATCCTCCACCCCGAGGAGCACGCCAGGACCCGCGCCATGATCGCCGCGAACGCCGCCGGACCCGACCTCCTCGCGGCTGTCGCCGAGGACCTGCGCAAGGTGCTGCGCGAGGCGGACATCGCCGCCGAGGTCGCCATCCGCCCGCGGCACGCGGTCTCCGTCCACCGCGTCCTGCTCAAGCGCGGCGGCGCGGAACTCGGCAGTTGCGACTTCGGCCGCCTGCTCGTCGTGGTCGCCGAGGACGCCGACTGCTATGCCGTGCTCGGTGAGCTGCACACCTGTTTCACCCCGGTGATCGCGGAGTTCAAGGACTTCATCGCCGCCCCCAAGTTCAACCTGTATCAGTCGCTGCACACCGCCGTCGCCGACGAGCGCGGCCGGATCGCCGAAGTCCTGGTCCGCACCCGGCGGATGCACCGGGTCGCGGAGGCCGGGGTGATCGCGCTCGGTGACCCGCACGCCGTGGAGGAGACTCCGCAGGCCGCCGAGGCCGAGCAGGGGGCGAGCGCGGCGGAGACCTGGGGGAGGGTGGACCCGACCCAACCCGGCTGGCTCGCCCGGCTGTTGGAGTGGCAGCGCGACGCCCCCGACCCCGACACCTTCTGGTCCGCTCTGCGGGACGACCTCGCCCAGGACCGCGAGATCACCGTCTTCGCCACCGAGTCCGGCGAGTCCATCGGCACGATGCGGCTGGCCGCCGGCGCGAGCTGCGTGGACGCCGCCTACGCGGTGCACGGCGAGGCCGGTCACCAGTGCGTCGGCGCCCGCGTCAACGGGCGGCTGGCGCCGCTGGGGACCCGGCTGCGCGACGGCGACACCCTCCAGCTCCTGATGGACGACTCCGCCACCTCCGGCCCCGACGCCGACTGGCTGGAGCACGCCATCACCCCGGCCGCCCGGATCGCCATCACCAGGTGGCTGACCCAGAACCCGGCGACGGCAGACGAGGACAAGCCGGCGTCGGCCCCTGCGGTACGCCCGACCCACGCCGCGGGCCAGGCGCGCGCCGCCGAACCGGTGGCGGTCACCGACCTGCCGCACGCGACCGTACGGCTGGCCCGCTGTTGCACGCCGGTGCCTCCGGACGGCCTCACCGGATTCGTCATCCGCGGCGGCACCGTCGCCGTCCACCGCGTCGAGTGTCCGAGCACCGCCCGGATGGTCACGGCGGGACGGGCGCCCGTACCCGTACGCTGGCGCGACGACGGCCCCGCCAACGGCTTCCGGGCCACGATCCTCGCCGAGGCGCTGAGCCGCCCGCGCCTGCTCGCCGACCTCACCGAGGCCATCGCGGCCCAGGGCGTCGGGATCGTCTCGGCCGCGGTGGAGCCCCCGCAGGAGCACCGGGTGCGGCACACGTACACGGTGGAGCTGCCCGACCCCCAGGCGCTGGCGGTCCTGATGCGGGCGATGCGGTCGGTGCCAGGTGTCTATGACGTCTACCGCGCGCGACTGGCCGTCACGGCGGCGCAGCCCTGAGACCAGGGCGTACACACGCTTGGACGCGCGCGAGGACTCTCGTGAGGACGCGGGCGCGGAAGCCCGGGTGCGCACCTGCGGGGACTTCGGGAAGTGGGTCATCGCAGTCTCCTTCGATCGTTACTCCCAGTGAACGTCTGGTGGCAGATCGTAGGTTCCGGGGTGATCGTCACCCACACGAGTGATTCCGGCGACGGCCGCCGGAGATCCGGTCCTGTCGGCCGGCGGACAGCCCTCGCGGGTATCCGCGGCGAAACTCGCGTGACCGCGAGTGTCCGGCGTGCGACCATCGTAGTAACGGCAGAAACACCGCCGACCCGTTGACCGCTCGACCAAAGGATCCAATGACCTCCTCTTCTTCTTCCTCTTCGAACAACCGCCAGCGCCTCCCCGAGAGCCTTCGGGCCGACGCCCTGATGGAAGAGGACGTCGCCTGGAGTCATGAGATCGACGAGGACCGGGACGGCGACCAATTCGACCGCTCCGAGCGTGCGTCGCTCCGCCGGGTCGCCGGACTCTCCACGGAACTCGAGGACGTCACCGAGGTCGAGTACCGGCAGCTCCGACTGGAGCGCGTGGTGCTCGTGGGCGTCTGGACCACGGGGACCGTCGACGACGCCGAGAATTCGCTGGCCGAGCTGGCGGCGCTCGCCGAGACCGCCGGAGCACTCGTCCTCGACGGCGTCATCCAGCGCCGCGACAAGCCGGACCCGGCCACGTACATCGGATCCGGCAAGGCACTGGAGCTGCGCGACATCGTCGTGGAGACCGGCGCCGACACCGTCGTCTGCGACGGTGAGCTGAGCCCCGGCCAGCTCATCCATCTGGAAGACGTCGTCAAGGTCAAGGTGGTCGACAGGACCGCGCTGATCCTCGACATCTTCGCTCAGCACGCCAAGTCCCGTGAGGGCAAGGCGCAGGTCTCGCTGGCACAGATGCAGTACATGCTGCCGAGGCTGCGCGGCTGGGGTCAGTCGCTGTCCCGGCAGATGGGTGGCGGTGGCGCCGGATCGTCCGGCGGCGGCATGGCGACGCGTGGTCCCGGTGAGACCAAGATCGAGACCGACCGTCGGCGTATCCGCGAGAAGATGGCCAAGATGCGCCGGGAGATCGCGGAGATGAAGACCAGCCGCGACCTCAAGCGCCAGGAGCGCAAGCGGCACAAGGTGCCGTCGGTCGCCATCGCCGGATACACCAACGCGGGCAAGTCCTCGCTGCTCAACCGGCTCACCGGCGCGGGCGTCCTGGTGGAGAACGCGCTGTTCGCCACCCTGGACCCGACCGTGCGCCGCGCGGAGACCCCCAGCGGACGGCTCTACACCCTGGTGGACACCGTCGGGTTCGTACGGCACCTGCCGCACCACCTGGTCGAGGCCTTCCGGTCCACGATGGAGGAGGTCGGCGACGCCGACCTGATCCTGCACGTGGTGGACGGCTCGCACCCGGTACCCGAGGAGCAGCTCGCGGCAGTACGCGAGGTGTTCCGCGATGTCGGCGCGCTGGACGTGCCCGAGATCGTGATCGTCAACAAGGCGGACGCCGCGGACCCGCTGGTCCTCCAGCGTCTGCTGCGCAACGAGAAGCACGCCATCGCGGTCTCCGCCCGCAGCGGCATGGGCATCGACGAGTTGCTGGAGATCATCGACCAGGAACTGCCGCGGCCCGATGTGGAAGTCGAGGCGCTGGTGCCGTACACGCACGGCGGTCTCGTCTCCCGGGTGCACGCCGCGGGTGAGGTCCTCTCCGAGGAGCACACCGGCGACGGCACGCTGCTCAAGGTGCGGGTGCACGAGGAACTGGCCGCGGAACTGGCCCCGTTCACGCTCGTCGCCAGGACCTGACAGGGCTGAGGCGCCACGGCAGTTCGACGCCGGGTCGCCGCCGCGCGCACTGACATGGGTAAGGGGCCGCCTCCTAGAGGCGGCCCCTTACCCATGCGTCGTCTGCTAGTTGAACTTCTGGCTCACCCCGTCGAAGACCTTCTTCGCCTCGGAACCCAAGTGCGGCCCCGCCAGCCAGGTGTTCGTCACCGGCCCGATCGACGTATTGCTGACCAGCGCCGTCGTCCCGTCCGGCCGCTTGGCGAACCAGCCGCCGCCCGACGAACCACCCGTCATCGTGCAGCCGATCCGGTACTCCGTCGGCGCCTGGGCGTTCAGCGACAGCCGGCCCGGCTTGCCCACGCAGTCGTACATCTGTTGCCCGTTGAAGGGGGGCGCCGCGGGATAGCCCCAGGCGCCCATCGTCCCGATCCGCGTCGCGGACGGCGCGTCGAACCACACCGGCATCGCCGTACCGACCGTCTCCTCCAGCGACTTGCCGCCCGCGCCCTCCTCCGGCTTCACATGCAGCACGGCGAAGTCGTACGGCGAACCGCTGCCGCCGGACTCGGCGCCCGTGCTGATCCACTGGTCGGAGGTGCTGGCCCAGTCGGCCCAGAACACGCCGTACGGTGCCAGCACATCACGCGAGGCGCCCTCCAGGGCCGCGGCGCTCTTGCCCGTGTCGTTGTAGGCGGGGACGAAGGCGATGTTGCGGTACCAGCCGCCGGAGGCACCCGCGTGCACGCAGTGGCCCGCCGTCCACACCAGATTCGACTTTCCCGGATGTGCCGGATCCCGGACCACCGTCGCCGAGCAGACCATCGAGCCCTTGGGCCCGTCGAAGAAGAGTTTTCCGACACCAGGTGCGGCCTCGTGGTAGGGCGCCGTGACCCGGCTCGCCTGCACCGGATCCGGCGCAGGGTCGCTCTCGCCCTGGTCGGCCGATACGTTGGTGGGCACCTTCTTGTCGCTCTGGTCCGCGCCCTTCATGCGGTCGTCGCTCCACAGCCCGTTGATCACCGGGTTGACGAAATCCGCCGCCTTGCGCAGCCACTTCGCCTTGTCCCAGTTCTTCCAGCCGCCCTTCTTGTACGCCTGCTCCCACTTCTTCAGGTCGTCGAGGCTGGTAGGGAAGGACGTCGGCAGACCGAGGTTGTTGCCCGCCGTCACCGACGAACTGGGCTTGGCGTCCGCGGAGTCACCGGACGACCCGCACGCGGTGGCGGTGCCCGCGAGGAGAACGGCTGCCGCTGCCGCGGCCACCAAGGGCCTTCGTATGGATGACATGGACTGCTCCCCCTGAGATGTCTTCGGCTGTATGGCAGTTGCCGCCCCCGATGCGCGGTGGCCACCACTATGCCGCTGGTGTGAGGGACGGCCGGGGGTGTTCGCCGGTTCCGCGCCGAAAGTCTCCGGGCCGCCCGTGATCGAGCCGTCACCCAGTCGTTAGTACGGACGGGGGACGACTGCCTGGACGCCGACCCGGAGGAGTGAGCACGTGGCCGCCATTTCGAGCGCGCCGGGACAACGACTGGCGGCATCGGCCGAGGTGTCCGCCGAGGGACCGGCCGACGAATCCATGACGGGGGAGGCGATTCTCCGCAGGCAGGCGCAGCGCGAATCGGCCGCGCGCACCTATGCGCGGTCCCTGCCGGTGGTACCCGTCCGCGCCCGCGGGATGACCGTGGAGGGCGCCGACGGCCGCCGGTATCTCGACTGCCTGTCCGGTGCGGGAACCCTCGCTCTCGGCCACAATCACCCCGTCGTCCTGGAGGCCATCAGGGGCGTCCTGGACTCGGGCGCTCCTTTGCACGTCCTGGACCTCGCGACCCCGGTCAAGGACGCCTTCACCACCGCGCTGTTCGAGACGCTGCCGCCTCAGCTCGCCGAGCACGGCCGCATCCAGTTCTGCGGGCCCGCCGGGACCGACGCGGTGGAGGCGGCCATCAAGCTCGCCCGTATCGCCACCGGGCGCGGCGGACTCCTCGCCTTTTCCGGCGCCTACCACGGCATGACGGCCGGCGCGCTCGCCGCTACGGGTGACACGGCGGTCCGCGGCGCCGTCGGCGAAGCGGACGCGCGGATCACCCGTCTGCCGTACCCGTACGACTACCGCTGCCCGTTCGGCATCGGCGGCGACCGGGGGGCCGAGCTCTCGGCGCGCTGGACCGCGCATCTCCTCGACGACCCCAAGGGCGGGGTGCAGCCGCCCGCCGCGATGCTCCTCGAACCGGTGCAGGGCGAAGGCGGCGTCATCCCGGCGCCCGACACCTGGTTGCGCAGGATGCGTGAGATCACGGCAGCGCGCGGCATCCCGCTGGTGGTCGACGAGGTGCAGACCGGCGTCGGCCGTACCGGCACCTTCTGGGCCGTTGAGCGCAGCGGAATCGTGCCCGACGTCATGGTGCTGTCCAAGGCCATCGGCGGCAGCCTCCCGCTGGCCGTGATCGTCTACCGCGAAGAGCTCGACGCCTGGCAGCCGGGCGCCCACGCGGGCACCTTCCGCGGCAATCAACTGGCCATGGCCGCCGGCACGGCCACGCTCCGATTCGTACGGCAGCACGCGCTGCACGAGCGCGCGGAGACCGTCGGCGCGCGCATGCTCAGCCGCCTGCGCGGACTCGCCGCGCACCACGACTGCATCGGCGACGTCCGAGGACGCGGTCTGATGATCGGCGTCGAACTCGTCGACACCGAAGCCGAGCCCGACGACTACGGAGCGCTTCCCGCCGCGCCCCGGCTCGCCGCCCGCGTCCAGCAGGAGGCCCTGCGCCGCGGACTCATCGTCGAACTGGGCGGACGGCACGGCGCCGTGATCCGGCTGCTGCCGCCGCTGACCATCACCGACGAACAGGCCGAAGCCGTGCTCGACCGGCTGGCCGCCGCCATCGACGCCGCGCGGACCGCGACGCGAGGCGGCCCGGCATGACCCCGGCGGACCGACCGCGAGAAGCCGCGCCGCCGCGCGGTACCGACGAGTGGAGCCCTGGCATGACCGCACCCGTGGACCCCGGCACCCCCATGCCGCCCGGCGCGGCGGTGCCGCTGGCCGCCGCAGTACCGGTGCAGCGACCGCGCGCCGCCGCGGCCGACCAGGATCCGGACCCGTTGGAGCACCCGGACCCGTACCGCGTCGCCGACGCGGCGGGCGCCGAGAATCTGCTGCGCTGCTGGGTCCGCGAGACGGGCCTCACGGAGCCCGCCGACAGCCTGCTGCGGATCTCTCTGCCCGCCAGCGGCACGCAGGCCCAGGCGGCTGTCCTGCACTGGTCGGCCACCGGCCACCACCGCTTCGGACCGGTCCGCCTCACAACCGCCCCGAGCCGCCCGCTGACCGCGGTCGCGCTCGCCGCGCTGCTGGCCCGTGAAGGCGGCGGCGCGGCGGCCGAGGGCGACGACCTGGTGGCGAGGGTGGCCGATTCGGTACGCAGGACCGCCGTGTTCGTCAGCGAGCGGCGTGCGCGGCCCGGCAGGCCCGAGCCGGAGCTGCCCTTCCTGGAGTCGGAACAGGCCCTGCTCCTCGGTCACCCGACGCATCCCGCGCCCAAGGCCCGCGAAGGGCTCAGCGAGAGCGAGAGCGCCGCGTACTCGCCCGAGACGCGCGGCTCCTTCGCGCTGCACTGGCTCGCCGTGGACGCCGCCGTCCTCGCCACCGACTCCGCGTGGACCGACCGCGGCCGACCCGTACCGGCCGCCGATTTGCTGACCGCGATGGCCGGGCCAGAACTCGCGTGCCCCGCAGGCACCGCGCCGCTCCCGCTGCACCCCTGGCAGGCGCGCGACATCCTGCACCGGCCCGCCGTCCAGCGGCTGTTGGACGCCGGGCTGCTGCGTGACCTGGGCCCGGTCGGCGACCCGTGGTACGCCACCTCTTCCGTGCGGACCGTCTACCGTCCCGACGCGCCCGCGATGCTCAAGCTCTCCCTCGCGCTGCGCATCACCAACTCCCGCAGGGAGAATCTCCGCAAGGAGCTGAGGCGCGGCACCGAGGTGCACCGGCTGCTGCGCAGCGGGCTCGTCGCGCGCTGGCACGCCGCCCACCCGGGCTTCGACATCGTCCGCGACCCGGCCTGGCTGGGCGTGGACACGCCGGACGGCACACCGGTGCCCGGCCTGGACGTCGTGCTCAGGCACAGCCCGTTCGGCCCCGGCGACCAGGCTCACTGCGTGGCGGGACTCACCTCGCCGCGCCCGTGGCCCGGCGTTCCCGCGCCCGCGCTGCGCTCCCGGCTGGCCATGCTCGTGACCCGCCTCGCGGAGCGCACCGGAAGGCCCGCGACGGCGGTCGCCACCGAGTGGTTCCTGCGCTACCTCGACGCGGTCGTACGGCCGGTGCTGTGGCTCGACGGCGAGGCGGGCATCGCCCTGGAAGCGCATCAGCAGAACACTCTCGTCCTGCTCGACGCCTCCGGCTGGCCCTGCGGCGGGCGCTACCGCGACAACCAGGGGTACTACTTCCGCGAGTCGCACCGCGCGGAGCTGGAACGCCAGCAGCCGGGCATCGGGGCCGACAGCGACACCTTCGTCGCCGACGAGATCGCGGACGAGCGGATCGCCTACTACCTCGGCGTCAACAACGTCCTCGGCCTCATCGGCGCCTTCGGCTCCCAGCGGCTCGCGGACGAGCAGGTGCTGCTCGCCGCGTTCCGCCGCTTCCTGGCCGCCGCCGCGGGAGGCCGCAGCAGCCTTCCCGCCCGGCTGCTGGACGCCCCGGAACTGCGCAGCAAGGCCAATCTGCTGACCAGGCTGCACGGAATGGACGAACTCGTCGGACCGGTCGACACCCAGTCGGTCTACATCACCATGCCCAACCCGCTGACCGTCTGAGCGGACCGTCCGGCCGCGCGCACGTCCCCGGTCCTCGCCCCCGGACCCGCACCGGATCCCCGCCGGGAACCGGCCCGGACCCCCGACGAGGACCGGACCCCGCTCAGGAGAGGAAGGAGCTTCCGTGACACCCGCCGACTCCAGTACCGAGGACACCCTCGACCTGAAGCTGCCGCCCGAGGTCCTGGCCCTCTTCGCCGCGACGGCGTTCGACGCCGCCGAACCGGACACCGAGGACCCGGCGGGCGCCGCGAGGCCAGGACTCCTCGGCGCGGCCGCCTCCTGGCCGGCCGCCGAGACCCCCGCAGGCTCCTTCCGGCTGGTGCCGGTCCGCGTCGACCGCGACCTGCCCCTGCTCACCCGCTGGATGAACGACCCGGCCGTCGCCGAATTCTGGGAGCTGGCCGGCGACGAGCGCGTCACCGAGCGGCACCTGCGCGGCCAGACCGAGGGTGACGGACGCAGCGTGCCCTGCCTCGGCGTGCTGGACGGCACGCCGATGAGCTACTGGGAGATCTACCGCGCCGATCTGGACCCGGTCGCCCGTTTCTATCCGGCCCGGCCGCACGACATCGGCGTCCACCTGCTCATCGGCGGCGTCGCCGACCGGGCACGCGGCCTCGGCGGCATGCTGCTGCGCGCCGTGTGCGACATCGTTCTGGACCACCGCCCCGGCTGCCCACGAGTGATCGCGGAACCCGACCTGCGCAACACTCCCTCCGTCGCCGCCTTCCTCACCGCGGGCTTCCGCCTGTCCGCGGAACTCGAACTGCCCGGCAAGCGGGCGGCCCTCATGATCCGCGACCGTTCGCTGCGCCACCGGCTCTGAGCCCGGCCGGGAGCGCCTGCGCGCCCCGACACCGCGTCCTTCGGGCGCTGCCTCGACGGCGGTTCCCCGAACCCTCCTCACCCCTGCCTTCCAGGTCACCAGGTCCCCACCGCAGGAGCCCCACTGTGCTCACCCCCTCCGTGTCCGACTCCGCCGCCTGGCAGCACGCGGCCAGGCGCCTGCTGGCCAAGATGCTCGCCGAGTTCGCGTACGAGGAGGTGATCGTCCCCGAACCGGAGCCCGCCGAGGGCCCGACCGCGTACCGGCTACGGCTCAGCCCGGACGTGACCTACCGCTTCCGCGCCCGGCGCGGCGCGTACGGCAGTTGGTACGTGGACGCGGACAGCGTCACGCCGACCAGTGACCCGCTGCACTTCCTGCTGCACGGCCACGAGAGCGTGCTCGGCCTGAGCGGCGACACCACAGGGCACCTGATCCAGGAACTCCTGGCGACGCTCCGCGCCGACGTGCGGCTTGACAGCACCGCGCTGACGGCGGCCGAGCTCGCCGACCTGGACTACGCCGACCTCGAAGGCCACCAGACCGGCCACCCCTGGCTGGTCGCCAACAAGGGACGTATCGGCTTCTCCGCCGCCGACGCCGCCCGCTGGGCACCCGAGGCGCGCAAGCCGGAGCGCCTGCCCTGGATCGCCGTACACCGCGACCTCGCCCAATACCGCGGTATCTCCACGCTCGCCACCCCCGATCTCCTCTACGCCGAAGAACTCACCCCCGGCACCCTCGACACCTTCCGGCACACCATCGCCGACCGGAACCGCGACCCCGCCGACTACCTGCTGCTGCCCGTCCACCCCTGGCAGTGGGACCAGGTGATCGCGCCGCTCTTCGCCCCCGCGATCAGCGACGGATCCATCCTCCACCTCACCACTGACAACGACCTGCGGCTGCCCCAGCAGTCGATCCGCACCTTCCTCAACACCAGCCGCCCGCACCGGCGCACCGTCAAGCTCCCGCTGTCCGTCCTCAACACCCTGGTCTGGCGCGGCCTGCCCACCGAACGCACGCTGGCCGCCCCGGCCGTCACCGCCTGGGTGCGGGGACTGCGGGACGCCGACCCCTTCCTGCGGGACGAGACCCGGGTGATCCTGCTCGGTGAGGTCGCCTCCGTCACCGTCGAACACCCGCAGTACGACCGGCTGCCCACCGTCCCGTACCAGTACCGCGAACTGCTCGGCTGCATCTGGCGCGAGCCGCTGGCCGCCCATCTGGAACCGGGAGAACACGCCCGTACCCTCGCCGCGCTGCTGCACACCGACCCGAACGGGCGATCCTTCACCGCCGAACTCGTCGACCGGTCCGGTCTCGCGCCCCGCGTCTGGCTGCGCCACCTCTTCGCGGCGCTGCTGCCGCCCCTCCTGCGTTTTCTCTACCAATACGGCACGGTTTTCTCCCCGCACGGCGAGAACACCATCGTGGTCTACGACGAGCACGACATCCCGGTACGCCTCGCGGTGAAGGACTTCGTCGACGACATCAACGTTTCCGCGGACCCACTGCCGGAACACGACGGCATGCCGGACGACGTACGCCAGGTGCTGCTCACCGAACGGCCCGAATTCCTCACCCAGTTCATCCACGCGGGCCTCTTCATCGGGGTCCTGCGCTATCTCGCGCCCCTGTGCGAGGCACAACTGGACGTGCCCGAAGCCGAATTCTGGACCCTGGTGCGGGACGAGATCATCCGCCACCAGGAGCGCTTTCCCGAACTCAAGGAACGTTTCGCCGCCTTCGACCTCCTTACGCCCCGCATTGACCGGCTCTGCCTCAACCGCAATCGGCTGCACCTCGACGGTTACCGCGACCGGTCGCAGCGCCCGCACGCCGCCGTGCACGGCACGGTCGCCAACCCCCTCCACCTTCCCCGTCCCTGAGGCGCGCCGCGGCCGAGCCGATACGATCCGAGCACGGGGACCCGGTACGGAATCCCGTACGGAACGCGTACGGGAATCACCGCGGAAAGGTGGGGGCGGCCATGCGGGAGGCAGCGGGCGTCGAACCCTGCCCGGAGTGCGGTACGGCCGTGCGGCCGGGACAACTGCTCTGCCAGGGCTGCTTCGTGCCCTTCTCGCTGATGGCCGCGGCCCGCGCCGCGCAGACCCCGCCGCAGGGAGCCGCCCCCGAGGCATCCCCGGAAGCGACCGCGCTGCTGCCGAGCGCCCACGGCGCCGACTCCGAACACACCCGAGTGATCAACGTGATCCCCGGAGCGCTGCCCCGACACCTGGAGACGCGCAGGGACGCACCGCCGCGGGCGCTGCGACTGCGGTTCCCCAGCGGCGAGATCGTCGCGGTGGAGCCGGCCAACTCGATCCGGCTCGGCCGCGACCCGAAGCACTGCCCCGCCGTGCCCTTCCTCGCCGCGCACGACAATCTGTCCCGTATCCACGCCATGATCGGCGTCGAGCCCGACGGCTCCGCCTGGATCTCCGACGAGAGCTCCACGAACGGCACCTTCGTCCACGGCTACCGGCTCGCGCCCGGCGAGCGGGCACCCGTACGCCCCGGCGACACCCTCCGGCTCGCCGCCGACGTCACCGTCCGCGTACTGCTCTGACCTCCGCGTAGGCGGCGATGCAACGGGCCAGCGGGTGCTCGGGGCCCAGCGCCTGCGCGGCGTCGGCCGACAGCTCCTCGAAGCGGCGGACGACGGCGGTCGTGCCGTTCAGACCCTCCAGGGCCCGCGCCCGGCCGAAAAGCGCCGCAAATGGTGCGGCCTCGTTTTCCGCACCCTGGCGCGCGATGTGCTGGAGCGCCTGCCAGTAGCGCTCGTCCGCGTCGGTGAACCGGTCCGCGGCGAGCAGCCCCTCGGCGTCCTCCAGCAGCGCCCACAGCACATGGCCGGCGCTCCGGTCCAGCACCGTGGGACTGCGCCGTACGGTAGCGGGCCGCATCAGCGCGCGCAGCCGCTCGGCCACCTCCCCGGCGTCGGCGGGCCGGTCGTCCGGCTTCTTGGCGAGCATCCGGTGCACCAGGCGCGCGAGTCCGGCGGGCACCTCGGGGCGACGCCGCTCGATGGGCTCCGGCGCCTCGTGGACGTGCATGTACGCGTATCCCACGGATGTCCCGGCCGAGAAGGGCGGTCCCTCGGCGAGCATCGCGTACAGCACACAGCCGAGCGAATAGAGGTCGGACTGCGCGGTCACCTCGGCGCCGCGCGCCTGCTCGGGCGAGAAGTACGGCGGCGAGCCCATGACCGCCCGCGGATCGGTGTACCGCGTGGCGCTGTCGTCGCGGTGCGCCACCAGGCCGAAGTCGCAGATCTTGACGACGCCGTCCGGGAGAAGCATCAGATTCTCCGGCTTGATGTCCCGGTGGACGAGCCCGCGCTCATGCGCGTGCCGCAGCCCGGCGCTGATCTGCGCGCCATAGGCGATGACATCGGCCACCGGCAGTCCGCCGCGGTCCAGCAGCACTTGGCGGAAGTCCGCTCCGCGCAGCAATTCCATGACGATGAACGGCCTGCCCCGGTGCTCGCCCGCGTCATGGACGGTGGCCACATTGGGATGGCTCAGCGCGGCGGCGGCCATCGCCTCCCTGCGGAACCGGCCCTGGCGCTCGTCACGCTCCCCGTCGCCCCAATCGGCGCGCAGCGTCAGCACCTTCACCGCGACACGCCGCCCCAGGCTCCGGTCGAGAGCCGCGTAGACCTGCCCGTACCCGCCGCCGCCCAGCGACTCCTCCAGGAGGTACCGGTCGCTGAGGACCGTACCGATCCCGATCTCCCCCGACACGTCGTCCTCGTCCCCGCTCGTTCGCCGTCGCGGCCCGGTTCACCCGGGCTCCTGCCCCGGCGGCCACGGTACGGCCATCATGGTGGGACCCGCCGCGTCCGCGCTCACCCGCGGTCCGACGGTACCTTCCGCCGGGTCCTCCTCGAAGACGAACTGACGGCCGCTGGGCAGCAGTTCCAGCCGTTCGTGCAGGACGACGGAATCCCCCTGGCGCAGATGCCACAGCGCGCCGTGCGGCAGCGGCACCAACTCGTCACCAGTCGGGCGGCGGCGCCGCACCCAGGTGCCGTTCGCACTGCGCTCGTCCACCACGCTCAGCCCTGTGCCGTCGTAACTGACCATCACATGGGTACGGCTCACCGACTCGACCTCGGTGTCGTCGATCCAGGCGCCGAGGACGACACCGCCGTCGGCGGGCGCCCGGCCGACCGCGAGCGGCTCGCCCGCCGTCACCATGAAGCGGCCCCGCACCGTCCCGTCCATGACCACCTTCACCTGCGCGCGGGACGGACGGGGACCCGCGTCCGCCAGGGGCAGCCCGTGCGTCGGGCAGAGAACCTGGGATTTCCGGCGGCGGGGGAGCGCGGTGCTCGGCCGGTCGGCGGCGCCGAACAGCGGGCAGTCGGCCTCGGGACAACGCCAGTCACGGCTGAGGACCGCCCGGTGCGCCGACCGGTCCCAGCGCCGGTACACGCCCGCCTCCAGGAGCAGCCCTTCCTCCTCCTTGCGGGAGACCTGCCACTCGGGAGGCACCGGCATGATCCGCGGCCGTACGCCGATCACGCCGTCCGGCTGGAGGAAGGGCCGCAGAAAACGGTCCCGGTTGCCGGGAATCCACGGATAGGCGCGGTGGAAGTCCAGGAAATTGTCCGCGCTGACCACCCGCAGCTCCAGCGCGTCGGCCAGCTCCAGGATGCGGTCGTCCGCCCGTGGCAGGACCTCCAGCAGCCCTTCGAGATACCAGCGGTCCAGACGCTGCCGCTCCTCGGGCGTCAGACGGCCGTCGGTCAGCAGGGAGCGGTCGGTGATCGCGTACACCTGGACGGCGGGATCGCGGGTGAATTCCGCCAGCGCGTCCAGCAGACCCGACAACCGGGCCAGATCCGCCGCCCGTTCCCCGCCGAGCGCCGGTTCACGCACCACATTCGCGACGTCGATCACATATTCCGCGGCGGAGGCATCCAGAGTCAGGCGGCGCTCGAACGGCATGTGTCCAGAAGCTATCACCGCCCGACTTGAACGGTCCGCCGAACGATCCGCGGCACCCGGCGCGGACGGCGATGTCAGTGCGGCCCTCTAGGCTTGCCTCCCTATGACTGCCACGCCCCCACCCGCGCTCACCGACCTGCTGCACGCCGCCGTCACCGCCGTCGGAGGTGTCGAGCGGGCCGGTCAGGTCACCATGGCCCAAGCCGTCGAGGCCGCCGTGGACGACCAGTCCCATCTGCTCGTCCAGGCCGGTACCGGCACCGGAAAATCGCTCGGCTATCTGGTGCCCGCGCTCGCCCACGGCGAGCGTGTGGTGGTGGCCACCGCCACCCTCGCGCTCCAGCGCCAGCTCGTCGAGCGCGACCTGCCGCGCACCGTCGACGCGCTGAAGCCGCTGCTGCGCCGTGAGCCGCAGTACGCGATGCTCAAGGGCCGCTCCAACTACCTGTGCCTGCACCGCCTGCACGAGGGCGTGCCGCAGGACGAGGAGGACGGTCTCTTCGACCCCTTCGAGGCCGCCGCGCCGACCAGCAAGCTCGGCCAGGACCTGCTGCGGCTGCGCGACTGGGCCGACGAGACCGAGACCGGCGACCGGGACGGCCTCACCCCCGGCGTCTCCGACCGCGCCTGGAGCCAGGTGTCGGTCACCTCGCGCGAGTGTCTGGGCGCCACCAAGTGCGCCTACGGCGCCGAGTGCTTCGCCGAGGCCGCCCGTGAGCGCGCCAAACTGGCCGACGTGGTGGTCACCAACCACGCGCTGCTGGCGATCGACGCCATCGAGGGCGCCCCGGTGCTGCCGGGCCACGAGGTCCTGATCATCGACGAGGCGCACGAACTGGTCTCCCGCGTCACCGGGGTCGCCACCGGCGAGCTGTCCCCGGGCGCCGTCAACCGCGCGGTCAAGCGCGCGTCCCGGCTGGTCAACGAGAAGGCCGCGGACGCCCTGCTCACCGCGGCCGAGGGCTTCGAGCGCGTGATGGAGCTGGCCCTGCCGGGACGCCTGGAGGAGATCCCCGAGGATCTGGGGTACGTCCTCGCGGCGCTGCGCGACGCCTGCCGCCAGGTCATCACCGCCATCGGCGACACCCGCGACAAGTCCGTGCAGGACGAGGACGCGGTCCGCAAGCAGGCGCTCGCCGCGGTGGAGCACATCCACGGGGTCAGCGAGCGGCTGGTGCTCGGCTCCGAATTCGACGTGGTGTGGTGCGAGCGGCACGACCGGTACGGGGCCTCGCTGCGGGTCGCCCCCCTGAGCGTGTCCGGACTGCTGCGCGAGAAGCTCTTCACCGAGCGCTCGGTGGTGCTCACCTCCGCCACCCTCAAGCTGGGCGGCGACTTCAACGGGGTGGCCGCCTCACTCGGCCTGGCCCCCGAGGGCACCGAGGGCGAGGACGTCCCGCAGTGGAAGGGCATCGACGTCGGCTCGCCCTTCGACTACCGCAAGCAGGGCATCCTCTACGTCGCCAGGCACCTCAACCAGCCGGGCAGGGACAGCAACCGCGAGGACATGCTCGACGAACTCGCCGAGCTGATCGAGGCGGCCGGCGGCCGTACCCTCGGGCTGTTCTCGTCCATGCGCGGCGCCCAGGCCGCCGCGGAGGCCATGCGGGGCCGCCTGGACCACCCGGTGCTGCTCCAGGGCGAGGAGACGCTCGGTGAGCTGATCCGTACGTTCTCGCAGGACGCCAAGACGTGTCTGTTCGGGACGCTCTCGCTGTGGCAGGGCGTCGATGTGCCGGGTGTGAACTGCCAGTTGGTGGTGATGGACCGGATCCCGTTCCCGCGGCCCGACGACCCGCTCATGAGCGCCCGGCAGAAGTCGGTCGAGGAGCACGGCGGCAACGGCTTCATGGCCGTGGCCGCCACCCACGCGGCCCTGTTGATGGCACAGGGCGCGGGACGGCTGATCCGGGCCATGGGCGACCGCGGCGTGGTCGCCGTACTCGATCCACGGCTGGCCAACGCCCGCTACGGCAGCTTCCTGCGGTCCTCCATGCCCGACCTCTGGTACACCACCGACCGCAATCAGGTCCGGCGTTCTCTGGCGGCGATCGACGCGGCGGCGACGGCGGCGGTCGTCGGCTGACAGGGCAGGGACAGGGCAGGGACGGGACGGGGACAGGGCAGGGACGGGACGGGGACAGGGCAGGGACGGGACGGGGACAGGGCAGGGAAAGGGCGGGGACAGGGCCGACCGGAGCGGGGCTTCAGCTGGCGGCTGACAGGGGAGTCGTACGGCTCAGTCGACAGGAGGACGGCCGCTCAGCGGGCATGGCGGGGCCCCGGAACCGGCGCAGAGGTCCCGGGGCCCGTTCGTTGGGGTCGGTCAGACCCGGCGGAGCACCGCCACCACCTTGCCGAGGATCGTCGCCTCGTCGCCGGGGATGGGCTGGTACGCCGCATTGTGCGGAAGCAGCCACACATGGCCGTTGTCCCGCTTGAAGCGCTTCACCGTGGCTTCGCCGTCCAGCATCGCGGCGACGATGTCCCCGTTCTCCGCGACGGGCTGACGGCGTACCGTCACCCAGTCGCCGTCGCAGATCGCCGCCTCGATCATCGAGTCGCCGACCACCTTGAGCACGAACAGCTCGCCGTCGCCGACCAGTTGGCGGGGGAGCGGGAAGACGTCCTCGACCGACTCCTCGGCGAGGATCGGGCCGCCCGCCGCGATCCGGCCGACGAGCGGCACATACGAGGCGGAGGGCTTGCCCGCCGTGTCGGTGGGCTGCGGGTGGCCGCCGTCGGAGCCGCGGACCTCGTACGCGCGGGGACGGTGCGGGTCGCGGCGCAGGAAGCCCTTGCGCTCCAGGGCCATGAGCTGGTGGGCCACCGAGGACGTGCTGGACAGGCCGACGGCCTGGCCGATCTCGCGCATGGACGGCGGATATCCGCGACGCTGCACGGAGTCCCTGATGACCTCGATGACGCGGCGCTGCCGCTCGGTGAGCCCGGAGCTGTCGGCACGAATACCGGGGGGCCGCCCGGGGAGCGATCGTGCGGGCTTCGGGCTGTTGTCTTCGCCTGTCACGTCCAACGGGCCGATCCGATCCTGGGAGCGGTCATGGGCGGTCAATGTGGCGCTGTCTGCGGTGGTGGTCACGGCGGCCCCTTTTCGATGTTCTCCCACCGCATGGACTGCGGCCGGCCCGCTTCGCAGTCGCGGGCAGTTAGTACAACGGTAGTGGGTTTCGAAAGGTTGCGCCAAACACACGTTCGAGTGAATCTGCGTAAATCCGCTGACGTGATCAAGGTATCGGGTGTATTGGTCGAATGGAAGTTCGATTATCCACGGCCTGCCGAGCGTCCCGGGGGCTCCGTGCGGCTCAGTCTGCCACCCGTGCCCCGGCGGCGGGCCGTCACGACACTTCCCCTAGGCTCGCCTCCGGCCGCAAGCGCGACACGCGGAGCGGCGGTGTTTGCCCGCCGCCCCCAGATCTAGTGGTTGTATATGCACCAGCCACCACCCGTAGTGGTTTCGCGGGGGGCCGGCGGCCGCAAACTCCGCGGGATCGCCTATGCTTGGGACTGCTTCGAGGGGTCGGCAAGGCCCCCCGAAGGCCATTTTGTCGTGCGCTCACCGCGGGTGAGGAAGGGAGCCGGGAACCATGCACTGCCCCTTCTGCAAGCACCCCGACAGCCGCGTCGTCGACAGCCGCACCACCGATGACGGCACCTCGATCCGCCGCCGTCGGCAGTGCCCGGACTGCGGTCGCCGTTTCACCACGGTCGAGACCGCGTCACTGATGGTCATCAAGCGCAGCGGAGTGACCGAGCCCTTCAGCCGCAGCAAGGTGATCGCGGGCGTGCGCAAGGCATGCCAGGGCCGCCCCGTCACCGAGGACGCCCTCGCCCAGCTCGGGCAGCGCGTCGAGGAGGCGGTCAGGGCCACCGGCAGCGCCGAGCTGTCGACCCACGACGTGGGACTGGCCATACTCGGTCCGCTTCAGGACCTCGACCTGGTCGCGTTTCTGCGCTTCGCCTCGGTCTACCGGGCGTTCGACTCGCTCGAGGACTTCGAGACGGCCATCACGGAGCTGCGCGAGCAGCTGCCACCCACCACTCCCGGCGGGCTCGACGAGGACCTCGGAGTCCCCGCGCCCGCAGTCGCCGCCGACTGAGCGGAACGGCGGGGACCCACAGATTTGCCGGAGCGCCAGGTGCGCCGAGGCGGCAGACATCACCGTGTTGCGGGAAGATCCGCGCACATTAGGGCGTTTTCGCCCGTATAGGGAGGCGGAATGACAGAGACGACGAGCGGCCCGGCACGCGGTTCCCGTACCAAGGGATCCAAGGCGAGCAAGGGTCTGCGCATCGAGCGCATCCACACCACCCCCGGCGTGCATCCGTACGACGAAGTGGTCTGGGAGCACCGTGACGTCGTCATGACCAATTGGCGCGACGGCTCGATCAACTTCGAGCAGCGTGGCGTCGAGTTCCCCGACTCCTGGTCGGTGAACGCGGTCAACATCGTCACCAGCAAGTACTTCCGCGGCGCGGTGGGCAGCCCCAAGCGCGAGAAGAGCCTGAAGCAGCTCATCGACCGAGTGGTGCTCACCTACCGCAAGGCGGGCGAGGACCACGGATACTTCGCCTCCCCCGCGGACGCCGAGATCTTCGAGCACGAGCTGACCTACGCGCTGCTGCACCAGGTGTTCAGCTTCAACTCCCCGGTGTGGTTCAACGTCGGCACCGCTCAGCCCCAGCAGGTCTCCGCCTGCTTCATCCTGTCCGTCGACGACTCCATGGAGTCGATTCTCGACTGGTACAAGGAAGAGGGCATGATCTTCAAGGGCGGTTCCGGCGCCGGCCTGAACCTCTCCCGGATCCGCTCCTCCAAGGAACTCCTCTCCTCCGGCGGCAACGCCTCGGGACCGGTCTCCTTCATGCGCGGCGCGGACGCCTCCGCGGGCACCATCAAGTCGGGCGGCGCCACGCGCCGCGCCGCCAAGATGGTCGTCCTGGACGTCGATCACCCCGACGTCGAGGCGTTCATCGAGACCAAGGTCAAGGAAGAAGAGAAGATCCGCGCCCTGCGCGACGCGGGCTTCGACATGGACCTGGGCGGCGACGACATCACGTCGGTGCAGTACCAGAACGCCAACAACTCCGTCCGTGTGAACGACGAGTTCATGAAGGCGTACGAGTCCGGCTCGAAGTTCGGGCTGCGCGCCCGGATGACCGGTGAGGTCATCGAGGAGGTCGACGCCAAGGCGCTCTTCCGCAAGCTCGCCGAGGCCGCGTGGGCCTGCGCCGACCCGGGCATCCAGTACGACGACACGATCAACCGCTGGCACACCTCGCCGGAGACGGGCCGGATCACCGCCTCGAACCCGTGCAGCGAGTACATGCACCTCGACAACTCGAGCTGCAACCTCGCCTCGCTCAACCTCATGAAGTTCCTGCGCGACGACGGCAAGGGCAACCAGTCCTTCGACGCCGAGAGCTTCGCCAAGGTCGTCGAGCTGGTCATCACCGCGATGGACATCTCCATCTGCTTCGCCGACTTCCCGACCCAGAAGATCGGCGAGACCACCCGAGCCTTCCGCCAGCTCGGCATCGGCTACGCCAACCTCGGCGCGCTGCTGATGGCGACCGGCCACGCGTACGACTCCGACGGCGGTCGCGGCCTCGCCGGTGCCATCACCTCGCTGATGACCGGCACTTCCTACAAGCGCTCCGCCGAACTGGCCTCGGTCGTCGGCGCGTACGAGGGCTACGCCCGCAACGCGGACGCCCACAAGCGCGTCATGAAGCAGCACTCCGACGCCAATGGCGCCGCCACCCGCGTGGACGACCTGGACACCCCCGTCTGGGCCGCGGCCACCGAGGCATGGCAGGACGTCGTCCGGCTGGGCGAGAAGAACGGTTTCCGTAACGCGCAGGCGTCGGTGCTCGCGCCGACCGGCACCATCGGCCTGATGATGGACTGCGACACCACGGGCGTCGAGCCGGACCTGGCCTTGGTCAAGTTCAAGAAGCTCGTCGGCGGCGGCTCGATGCAGATCGTCAACAACACGGTGCCCGCGGCCCTCAAGCGGCTCGGATACCAGGCCGAGCAGGTCGAGGCGATCGTCGCCCACATCGCCGAGCAGGGCAATGTGATCGACGCCCCGGGTCTGAAGCCCGAGCACTACTCGGTCTTCGACTGCGCCATGGGTGAGCGCGCGATCTCCGCCATGGGTCACGTACGGATGATGGCGGCCGCCCAGCCGTTCCTGTCGGGAGCGATCTCCAAGACGGTCAACCTGCCGGAGACGGCGACCGTCGAAGAGGTCGAGGAGGTCTACTTCGAGGGCTGGAAGCTCGGCCTGAAGGCGCTCGCGATCTACCGCGACAACTGCAAGGTCGGCCAGCCCCTCTCGGCCAAGAAGAAGGACGAGAAGCCGGCCGAGGCCGCCGCCGAGGCGCCCGCCGCAGTCGAGAAGGTCGTCGAGTACCGTCCGGTCCGCAAGCGCCTGCCCAAGGGCCGTCCCGGCATCACCACGTCCTTCACGGTCGGCGGCGCCGAGGGCTACATGACGGCGAACTCCTACCCGGACGACGGCCTCGGCGAGGTCTTCCTCAAGATGTCCAAGCAGGGCTCCACCCTCGCGGGCATGATGGACGCCTTCTCCATCGCCGTCTCGGTGGGCATGCAGTACGGCGTCCCGCTGGAGACCTACGTCTCGAAGTTCACCAACATGCGCTTCGAGCCCGCCGGTCTCACCGACGACCCGGACGTACGGATGGCGCAGTCGATCGTCGACTACATTTTCCGCCGCCTGGCGCTGGACTTCCTGCCCTTCGAGACCCGCTCCGCGCTGGGCATCCACTCCGCGCCCGAGCGGCAGCGCCACCTGGACACCGGCTCCTACGAGGCCGCCGAGGAAGAGGTCGACGTCGAAGGCCTGGCGCAGTCCGCGCCGCGCGAGGTCCGCGAGGCAGAACCCCGTAAGCCGCTGGCCGTGGCCAAGCCCGAAGCGGGTGCGGCGGCGGTACCGGCGCCCAAGGAAGCGCACAACTCCACGGAACTGCTGGAGATCCAGCTCGGCCTCAACGCCGACGCGCCGCTGTGCTTCTCCTGCGGCACCAAGATGCGTCGCGCGGGGAGCTGCTACCTGTGCGAGGGCTGCGGATCGACGAGCGGTTGTAGCTGACATCCGGGCGCGGCCCGTTTGTTGAACTGACTGGTCAGGGCGGTGGGGGCCGGGGGGCCCCGGGGCCCCCCCCCCCCGCCGGCCCCCCCGGGCCCCCCCCCCCGGGCGCCCCCCCCCCCGGGCCCGGGGCCGCCGGGACCCCCCCACCAAGGGGCGGGGGGGGGGGT
>NZ_JBIVOA010000013.1:68605-146610 GCF_044753885.1 Streptomyces sp. NPDC093221
GTGTGCTGCTTGGGGCGCGGGGGGGCGTCTCCGGTTGGGTTATGTCTCGCCCGCGGGGGCGGCCCCTTTTGTTCGACCGGGGGGGGGGGGGGGGGGCCCGGGGGCCCCCCCGCCCCCACCGCCCTTTTCCGGCCCTTCCGGTCCCTCACGCGATTGCCTCCCCCGCACAGGGACGATCTCCGGCGTCAACGCCACTACGATGGCGCGGTGTTGGTGAAGTGGATGCGCTGCGGGGTTGTGGATCAGGCGGGGTTCGACCGGGGGCAGCGCAGGTGGGCGGCGCTCAAGGACCAGCCCGGCTTCCGAGGGCAGGGCGGCGGCTGGAGCCGTGCCCAGCCCGGAATGGCGCATCTCTTCGCCTTCTGGGACAGCCGGCGGTCCTACGACGCCTTCATGGCCGGGCCGCACGATGGGATCGCCGCGTCGCAGGGCGACACCTACGAGATGCTCGCGGTGAATCTCTTCGAGCACCGGCTGGACGTCAAGGTCGGCTTCGAACCGACCTTCGCCGACGTCGATGTCCTGCGCGTCGCCCTGTGCAAAGTGCGGCCGGACCGTGTCGACCACTTCACATCGATGCAGCAACGGGTGTGGAATCCCGCCATGGCGGGTTCTCCCGGCATGCTGCGCGGCGTCTTCGGCCAGGGTCCGGGAAACGACTTCCTGGTGCTGTCCATGTGGAATTCGGCGACGGAGCGCGGTAAATACCGCGAGGGAGCGGTGACGCGGCTGTCGGAGCGCGCCGAACTCGACACCGATGTGGTGTCCGTGGCGGGTGACGTGGTGGATGTGGTGCAGGGGTGGACGGTCTGAGAGCGGATGGCTCGGGTGACACGGGTGGTGCCGACCGCCCGCCGGATATAGGCGGCGCTGTCACGGGTGGGGTGGAAGCCACCGCTGTGACAGCAGTGGCGGCCGACGATACGCAAGCCCTTTCCCCGCACCAGGTGCGGCTTTTCGGGGCCGCTTATCGGATGCTCGGATCGGCGTGCGCGGCGGACGAGGCCGTACGGCACGCGCTCACCCGTACGGCCGACACCGGCGCGGGTGACGCGCTGCCCGAGCTGGTCCGCGAGGTCTTCGGCGCGATACGGGCCGTGCCCGAGCAGGCGGCGCGGCACCGGCGTGAAGCGCACGCGGGCTCCTGGCTGCCGGAACCGGTGCTCACCGAGGGCGGCGCGATGGGCGCCCTGGGCGCTCTGGAGACGGTCGAGAGCCGGGAATCGGTGTCCATGGCGCGGCTGGTCGCGCTGGAACGCCTGTCGTCGGCCGAGCGGGCCGCGTACGTCCTGCGGGAGACCTTCGGCTACGGGTCGGCGGAAACCGCCGTCGTCCTCGGACTGCCCGAAGTGCAGTGCCGCGCCCTGCGGCGCCGGGCACGGCAACGGGTGCGGGAGTCCGCCACCGGCGTTGACCTGCCCTGGCCGCAGCGGCGGCAGCTGGCCGAGGACCTGATGCGGGCCGCTTCGCACGCGGACCAGCAGGCGCTGGCGGAACTGCTCGCCGACGACGTGGTGGCCTGGTCGGACGGCGGCGGTGTCCCCGGGACGGCCCGGCGTCCCGCCCTTGGAGCCGCCAAAGTGGCCCGTTTCCTGGCCGGACTGATCAGCCAGGCACCGGCGGGAACGCGCGGCCGGATCGTCGAGATCAACGGCGACGCGGCGGTGCTGGCGACGACCGGGGATGTCGTGGTGGCCGTCGTGGCGCCGGAGTTCGGGCCGCAGGGGCTGGTCGGCATCCGCACGGTGGCCGATCCGGGACGACTGGTGTTCCTCAACCGACAGTGGGCGCGGCGGGGGTTGCGGCGCTGACCGGTGCCTGCTCTTTCGCCTGCGCGCTCACCTGCTCTTTCGCTTGCGCGCTCACCTGCTCCTTCGCCGATGAGGCCGCGCCTGTGCTCGCGTCTACGCTTGTGGTCGCGCGTGCCCCGGTGGGTCCGTCCGCGCTCAGCAGCTTTGCCAGGGCGGTGGTGATCTGTTCCCCCAGGCTCGCGTCCACCGGCGCGTGGTGGCTGATCAGCCGGTACCACATGGCGCCGAAGGCGAAGTCGACCGCGAGGTCCAGCGTCCGGTCCTCCCCGGCCAGTTCACCGCGCTCCACCCCGCGGGCCAGGAGCGCGCGGAGCGCCTGCCGCCGGGGCCCGATCACCGTGGACTGGAGCCGCTGTGAGAGGTCCGGGTCGTGCTGGGCATCGGCCATCAGTCCGACCAGGGCCTTGCCGGTGAGTTTGCGGGTGAGCACGAAGGTGGCGTCGAGCAGCGTACGGACGTCGCGCAGCGTGTCGCCGCTGTCGGGGTCCAGGTGCTCCGCCTTGCGCAGACCCAGGTCGCGCAGGGCGTCGAGCAGGACGTCCTGCTTGGCGGGCCACCAGCGGTACACAGTCTGGCGGCCGACCCCCGCGTTCTCCGCGATGCCCTTCATGGTCAGGGCCTGATAACCGCCGTCCTGGCAGAGCCGCAGGGCCGCGTCGAGCACGGCGCGGCGGGCGGTCTCACTGCGGGGTCTGCCCCGCGCGGGTGTCTCGTCCACGAATCCACTTTACAAGGCATGGTGTCTCGCATACTCTTAACGAGTCAGCATGTCTCGTAAATGGAGCTCGCAATGAACGAACGCGTTGTCGGCGGCCGGGGGGAGCGCCCCGAGGGCAAGGCCGAAACCGACTCCCGGCGGACGATCCTGATCACCGGTTCCACTGACGGCCTGGGTCGCTGGCTCGCCATACGCCTCGCGACCGACGGAGCCCGTGTGCTGATCCATGGCCGCGACGCCCGCCGGGCCGAGGAGGTTCGCGACGCCATACGGGAGGCGACGGGTGAGGACCGCGCGGAGGTGCTGCTCGCCGACGTCTCCGATCTCGGGCAGGTCGACCGGCTCGCCGACGAGGTGCTGGCCCGTGCCGACCGGCTGGACGTGCTGGTCAACAACGCGGGAATCGGGACCGCCTCGCCGGGCGGAGCGCGGGAGGCGGACGAGCACGGCGTGGAGCGGCGGTTCGCGGTGAACTACCTGGCGGGGTACCGGCTCACGCACCGGCTCCTGCCCTTGCTGACGGCGTCGGCGCCGTCCCGCATCGTCAACGTCGCCTCCGCGGGTCAGCAGGCGATCGACTTCGGCGACCCGATGCTGACCAAGGACTACGAGGGCGGGCGGGCGTACACGCAGAGCAAGCTCGCACAGGTCATGTTCACCTTCGACCTGGCCGAGGCGTTGAAAGGCACCGGTGTGACGGTGAACGCGCTGCATCCGGCCACGTACATGGACACCACCATGGTCAGAGAGGGAGGCATAGCGCCGTGGAGCTCGGTGGAGGAGGGCGGGGAGGCGACCTTGCGGCTCATCGAAGGCACCGATGTCGGCACCGGCCGGTACTTCAACGGCACCCGGGAAGCCAGGGCCGACCGGCAGGCGTACGACGGGGACGCCCGACGTCGGCTGCGGGAGCTGTCGGAGGAGCTGACGGCGCGACTGTGAGGCGGATGACCCCCGGATCAGCGCGCCGGAGCGACAGTCGCGCAATAGGCTGATCGTCATGGGACGCCCTCGCCGCATTGTGCTCATCCGGCACGGCGAGTCCCAGGGAAACAGGGACGACACCATTTACGAGCGGGTGCCGGACCACGCCCTGGAACTCACCGCCACCGGCCTTCAACAGGCGAGGGAGGCGGGAACGGGTTTGCGTGAGCTGTTCGGCGAGGAACGGGTCCAGGCATTCGTCTCTCCGTACCGCCGCACCTGGCACACCTTCCGGGCACTGGGGCTCGACCCCCGGCTGACCCGGGCCAAGGAGGAGCCGCGCCTGCGGGAACAGGACTGGGGAAACTGGCAGGACGTCGAGGACATCCAGCGGCAGCGCAAAGCCCGCGACGCCTACGGCCACTTCTTCTACCGCTTCGCGATGGGGGAGAGCGGCGCGGACGTCTACGACCGGGTCGGGGCCTTCCTGGAGACGCTGTACCGCGCCTTCGACAAGGAGGACTTCCCGCCGAACGTGCTGGTGGTCACCCACGGGCTGACGATGCGGTTGTTCTGCATGCGCTGGTTCCACTGGACGGTGGAGGAGTTCGAGGCGCTGTCCAACCCCGACAACGCCGAGACCCGCACACTCCTGCTCGGCCCCTCCGGCGGCTATACCCTGGACCGTCCGTTCGCGAGGTGGCGGACGCCCGGCCCGCCTGGCGGCGGGGAGTGGTGAAGTCGGCCGGTGACTTTGGGCACACGGAGATTGACCGGGATTGAACACGATGTCAGAGTTTCCGACGCCATGACCCCTCACACCACTGAAACCGACCGCGCCGCGCGCGCCGTGGCCAGCCTCCGCGGGCTGGCCGTGGGCGACGCCCTGGGCTCCCAGTTCTTCGTCCCCGCCAACTACCCGGCACTTCAGAACGGCCAACTGCCACCCGGCACATGGGAGTGGACGGACGACACGGAGATGGCCTGCTCGGTGGTCTCGGTGCTGATCAAGCACGGACGCGTCGACCAGGACGCCCTGGCCCACTCCTTCGCCGAGCACCACGACTTCGACCGCGGCTACGGCCCGGCTGTCAACCGGATGCTGCGGCTGATCCGCCAGGAAGGCGGCGACTGGCGGGAACTCGCGGCCGGCCTGTTCAACGGGCAGGGCTCGTGGGGCAATGGCGCCGCGATGCGGGTCGCGCCCCTTGGTGCCTGGTACGCGGGTGACGCCGTCCAGGCCACCCACCAGGCGGAGATCTCCGCCTACACGACGCATCAGCACCGTGAGGCGGTCGTCGGGGCCATGGCGGTCGCCGCCGCGGCGGCCCTCGTCGCCGACCCCACGGGACCCCAGGCACCGTCCGACCTTCTCGGCGCGGTTCTCGACCTCGTACCGCGCAGCGCGGTGCACGCGGGTATCCGACGGGCCAGGGACATGCTCGACTACGCGGACGTCGCCACGGTGGCCGCCGTGCTGGGCTGCGGGCGGCGCACCAGCGCCCATGACACCGTGCCCTTCGCCCTGTGGGCGGCGGCCCGCCATCTCGACGATTACGAGCAGGCGTTCTGGACCACCGCCAGGGCCGGTGGAGACGTGGACACGACCTGCGCGATCGTCGGCGGCATCGTCGCGTCCCGGCCGGGCGGCCAACCGCCGGTCGACTGGCGGGAGCGGACCGAAGTCCTCCCGGACTGGGCGTTGTCCGACTGACCGACCACCGTGGGACGGCGTGAAGCAGCGGGGTAGGCTTGGTACTGCCATGCCGTACGAACCACCCACCCACAGCGTCGAACGCTCCCTTCGTGCCACCCTCGGGGCGCGGACCGTGGCGGGTGTGGACGAAGTCGGCCGCGGCGCCTGGGCCGGACCCGTCACCGTGTGCGCCGCTGTCACCGGACTGCGTCGCGCGCCCGAGGGGTTGACCGACTCCAAGCTGATCACCCCCAAGCGCCGGGCCCGGCTGGCCGCCGTCCTCGGCGACTGGGTCACCTCCTACGCCCTCGGGCACGCCTCACCCGAGGAGATCGACGACCTCGGGATGACGGCCGCGCTCCGGCTGGCGGCCGTACGGGCGTTGGAGGGACTGCCGGAACGGCCGGACGCGGTGATCCTCGACGGCAAGCACAATTACCTCGGCGGTTCCTGGAAGGTCAGGACCGTGATCAAGGGCGACCAGTCCTGCGTCGCGGTCGCCGCCGCGTCCGTCATCGCCAAAGTGCAGCGGGACACGGCGATGGCCGAACTCGGCGCGGATTACACGCCGTTCGCCTTCGCCGACAACGCCGGATATCCGTCTCCTGTTCACCGTGCGGCCCTGGAGGAGTTGGGGCCCACCGCGCAGCACCGGATGTCGTGGTCGTATCTGGACGCGCTGCCCCGCTGGCAGCACCTCAAGAAGGTCCGTCAGCCGGTCGAGTCAGGGGAACAACTCGGTTTCGATTTCTGATCCACACGCCACCCCCCGCTGCGCATCCGTGCGGCATTTGATAGACATCAACTCATGCCTCTCATCCCCGAGGAGCCTCAGATTCACGAGAGCGTCCCGGGTCCCCGTACAGCTCCGGCCACCGGCCGCAGTGCGTCGACCCCCCGTCCTGTCCCCGGTCCGCCGCGGCCCGCAGCGCCGCGTCCCGCGCCGCCGAGGGAAGCCGCCGCAGGCGTCGGTCCGGGCCGTCACGGCCCCGCCCGTCCCATCGGTACCCCTGGTCCCGCCGCACCCTCCGGCCCGGTGACCCCGGCCGCGACGGCGGTTCCTCCCACCGTGCCGCAGCAGCGCACCCAAGAGCCCGCCGCCGCCCAGATCCAACTCATCCCCGCGCCGACCGACGGTGCGCTCGACGCCGCCGACGAGACGGTCGACCTGCTCCTTGACACGGGTCGGGCACCCGGCGAAATCCTGGTCCTCACCACCGGTGACCAGCACCCGTGGGCGGCGCACGAACTCACCTTCGGCGAAGCGTCCTACTGGGCGCAGTACGACGCGGCCGACGATGTCTTCTACGCAGACATCTCCGCCGAACGCACCGCCGGGCGACCGGTCGTGGTCGTCGCCGTCAACGGCGGCAGCGACGACACGCTGCCGAGGGCGCTGGCGGGCGCATTGGCCAACGCGGGCGTCCTGCTGATCGTCTGCGGCGACCCGGCCAGGGTCAATTCCCTGCTGGGCGCCAGCGCCTGACCGTCAGCGCGCGGCCGCGCGGCGAAGAGCCTGCGTCGTCCCACCGGGGATGCCGTGCGCCGCGTCGCCCGGCCGCCGCGACCACGAAGCGGCGTTCGGTGTGCGGCCGACGCGATTCTCGCCGATCACATTCCAGCCGTCGGCGGTCAGGGTGACGTACGACCCGGAGCGAAGGCCGTGCAGGGTGCAGGCGTCACGCAGCCCCCACATCCACGCCCCGTCCTCCTCGGTCCAGCCGGGACCACCGTCCCGGCAGACCATCAGGACAGCGGTGCGTACCGGTTTGCGCAGTCGCAGATCGTGCGGGATGACGCGGCGCAGGTGCGAGAGCAGCGCATTGCGCCGCTCCCAGCCGTCGACCACCCCGCTGCGGGCGGTGAAGGAGGCGCTGGCCCGGATCCGGCCGTCCGGGTCGTACACCGCGATCACCGCGGTGGACGGGGACGGCAGGTGCCGGGCGTGCAGGTCCTTGATCACGTCACGCGGATTGGCCAGCAAAGGTACGCCGATGCCTGCCCATTCGGCCGGCTCCAGAGTGCGCGACGCGAGGGAAGTTGCGGCGGAGGACGTCTCCGGAACGAAGCCGATGGTCACGGTCCTCCTTTCATGGATGCACCCGTAGACCGGGCGCGGGCGCACGCCGGTCAGATGGCTCGATGAGCCGATAGGGGATCCGGCATCAATTCTCGCTCCCGTATTGCCCCGCGGCAACGGGCAATTGAAGCCGCCGACCGGTATGGACCTGTCCGCCGCTTAGATCCTGTCCCGTCCGGCGCCTCGCCACGCACATTCACCCCTGAACGGCCAGGACCAGCGGGAAGACAGCCGTCGCACCGGCCCGCCGCAGCAGCCTGGCCAGGACCGCCAGTGTCCAGCCCGTGTCGGAGAGATCGTCGACCAGCAGCACGGGACCGGGATTCGCCTGAAGGGCCGCGGCCAACTCCTGCGGTACGACGAAAGCCCCGTGCAGGGCGCGTACCCGCTGTGCGCTGTTACTGCGCGGTACGCCGCCCGGGTCTCCCTGATCCGCGTACTCGACCCGGCCGAGCAGGGGCATTCTGCCGACCTCGGCGATACGGGTGCTAAGCGATTCCACCAGCACGCCGTGGCGGCGAGAGGCGACACCGACCACGCCGACCGGGCGTGCGGGGGCGTCCGGCGCGCCGCTGGCCCAACCGCCGGGCCCCTTGGCCCAGTCGGCGAGCACCTGGATCACGGCGTCCACCGCTTCCGGCGAAACCGGCTGGTCGACGGCTCCTTCGGCGAACAGCGGCCGCAGCCGGTTGCCCCACCCGATGTCGGACAGACGGCCCAACGCCCGCCCGGTGGACGCCTGTTCCGTCGCCGGAATACGCCCCTTGAGCGCGACCCCGATCGCCTCGAGACCGGTCGGCCACATCTTGCGTGCTTCCAGCTCGACTCCGGGGCGCCCGAGCGCCGCGCGTGCCGCGTCCAGCGCGGCGTTCGACACCTCCAGCGGGAAGCGCGCGCCCGCGCAGTTGTCGCAGCGTCCGCAGGGCGCGGCCTGCTCGTCGTCCAACTGCCGGCGCAGGAACTCCATCCGGCATCCGGTGGTGGTCGCGTAGTCCCGCATGGCCTGCTGCTCGGTCTCGCGCTGGCGGGCCACCCACGCGTACCGCTCGGTGTCGTACGCCCACGGCTGCCCGGTCGCGGTCCAGCCGCCGCGCACCCGGTGCACCGCGCCGTCGACGTCCAGCACCTTCAGCATGATCTCCAGGCGGGAGCGGCGCAGATCGACGCGTGTTTCCAGCGCGGGGATGGACACCGGGCGGTCGGAGGCCGCGAGCACTTCCAGGGTGCGGCGCACCTGCTCCTCGGGCGGGAAGGCGAGCGACGCGAAATACCGCCAGATCGACTCGTCCTCGCGCCCGGGCAGGAGCAGGACCTCGGCGTGGTCGACGCCGCGTCCGGCGCGGCCCACCTGCTGGTAGTAGGCGATCGGCGACGAGGGCGATCCGACGTGCACGACGAATCCGAGATCGGGCTTGTCGAAGCCCATGCCCAGGGCCGAGGTGGCCACGAGTGCCTTGACACGGTTGGCGAGCAGATCCGCCTCGGCCGCCTGCCGGTCCGCGTTCTCCGTCTTCCCCGAGTAGGAGGCGACGGGGAAGCCGCGCTGCCGCAGGAACGCGGTGATCTCGTCGGCCGCCGCCACGGTGAGGGTGTAGATGATGCCGGAGCCCGGAAGCGTTTCGAGGTGGTCGGCCAGCCAGGCCAGCCGGTGGGCGGCGTCGGGCAGTCGCAGCACGCCGAGCGACAGGCTCTCGCGGTCCAGCGGGCCGCGCAGGATGAGGGCGCCTTCCTGACCAGCCCCGCTGGCGCCGGTACCGAGCTGCTCGGCGACGTCGGCGGTCACGCGGGCGTTGGCGGTGGCCGTGGTCGCCAGCACGGGGACGCCGGGCGGCAGATCGGCGAGCATCGTCCTCAGCCGTCGGTAGTCCGGGCGGAAGTCGTGACCCCAGTCCGAAATGCAGTGCGCCTCGTCGACGACGAGCAGGCCGGTGGTGGCGGCGAGCTTGGGCAGCACCTGATCGCGGAAGTCCGGGTTGTTGAGGCGTTCCGGGCTGACGAGCAGGACATCCACCTCGCCCGCCGCGACCTCCGCCTCGATCTCGCCCCATTCCTCGGTGTTGGACGAGTTGATCGTGCGGGCCCGGATGCCCGCGCGTGCGGCGGCTTCCACCTGGTTGCGCATGAGGGCCAGCAGCGGCGACACGATGACCGTCGGGCCGCTGCCCCGCTCGCGCAGCAGAGCCGTGGCCACGAAGTACACGGCCGACTTCCCCCAGCCGGTGCGCTGGACGACCAGCGTTCTGCGGCCGTGCGCGACCAGCGACTCGACGGCGAGCCACTGGTCCTCGCGGAGCCGTGCGGTGCCCGGCTCGGCGCCGACGAGTCGGCTCAGTACGGTGTCGGCCGCGGAACGCAGCGCGGTGGGGGTCTCGGTCATGCCCCCATGCAACCTGATCGCACCGACATCGCGCCAACCCCGCTCCGTGGCCTGTGGATAACTCCACCGAAAGTTATCCACAGGTTTTTGGGGGGTCTGGTGTGATTCGCGCGATTACGGCATCGTCGATCTCATGACACAGAGCAACGAGATTCAGCACGGAGAGTCATCATCCGAAGCGGCCGACGTCAAAGTCACCTTGCGCGGGCCCGCCGACCTGGCCGACGCATTGCCGTACTTGATGGGTTTTCATCCCAATGACTCCGTCGTGCTCGTCGCACTGCACGGCGAGCACGGCCGCTTCGGCGGCCGACTGCGACTGGGCCTGCCGGAGGACCCGAGTGAGTGGCCGGAGACCGCCGACCAACTCGCCGACTGCCTCGTGAGAAACAGCACCCGGCGCGGTGGGCGACCCGACGCCATCGTGCTGTTCCTGTGCCGGGACCCGCGTGAAGGAGAGCGCGCGTCGGCCGTGATGGAAAGGCTGAGGCCGCTCGCCCAGCGGATCCGGGTGGCCTGCGGGGCGCTGGACGTGCCCGTCGTCGAGGCGTTGTGCGTCTCGGCCGGCCGTTGGTGGTCGTACTGCCGCCCCGCGGAGACCGTCCCGGCGGAGGGAACGGTCCTGGCTCCGCCCGGCCGGTCCACGATGGCGGCGGCCAGCGCCTACGCGGGAATCCCGGCGCCGGGTTCGCTGCGGGACATGGAAGCCAGGCTGAAGCCGTCCGAGGCGCGGAATCGTGATCACGAGATCGCCCTCGACGCGGCCTGCGCCGAATTGGTGCCCCGCATGCTCGACGACGGTGACTGTGAGAGCGTCCGGCAGCGAACACTCGCCCTGGCCCGTGCGGCACTTGAGAAGTTCCGCTCCGCGCCGCGGATCGACGATCCCGCGCGTGCGGACCGGCGGGACGACCGGCTCCTCTCCGACGACGAGGGCGCGGCGGTCATCCTCGGCCTCCAGGACCGCACGGCACGCGACCGCGCCGCCGAATGGATGGAGCCCGAGCGAGCGGACGCCGCCCTTCGACTGTGGCGGGCGCTCGCCCGGCGCTGCGCAGGACCGTACGCGGACCATGCCGCGGCCCCGCTCGCCCTGGCGGGCTGGGTCGCCTGGTCCTCGGGGGACGAGGCCGAGGCGCGGGTCGCCCTCGGCCTCGCGCTGGACCTCGAACCCCAATACACCTTCGCGCGGTTGCTCCACCACTCCGTCAACGAGGGTCTGGACCCTGAGCTGTTGCGGCGGAGCCTGCGGCAGGAGCGGCGGCAGCGCGTGATCGCCTCGACTACAGCTCGCCGCGGGCCAGTCGGATCAGCCGGTCGAGGACCCGGCCGCCACTCACCCGGAGACCGTCGTGTTCGAACTCGTCGGTGACCCAGGTCCGCAGCCCGCGCACCGCACGCGCGGTGGCCAGCGAGTGGGCGGTGTCGACGTACATGTCGTCGTGGTAGATCGCCGCCGCCACCGGAATCTCATTGGCCGCCAACTGGCGGGTGTCATAGAGGTCCGGCCACTTCTCGCGGCGCGCGACAAGCTCCGCCGTCTCGCGCAGTGGTGCGAGCGCCGGATCGGACGTGAACATCCACGGATGGATGCTCTCTCCCGTGAACAGCACGGGAGCGTCCCCTGCCAGCGCGCGCTCGGCGTCGAACCGCGGGAATTCACCGCGGACGGCCTCGGCGGCCCAGCCGGTGCCGTGAGGAGAGACGGACCCCTGTCCGTAGACCGACTCGTGCAGCACCGCGTAAAGGGGATTCGCGGCGAAGGACAGATGCTGCTGGACCTGGGAGAGAAAGGAGTCGGAGAAGACGGGACCGGAGGGACCCGTCACGAACGCGTACTCCAGCAGGTAGTGCAGGGTGTGCGAACCGGTGCCGGTGCCGAGCATGAGACCGAGGGACTGGAACGCCTCAGGTGTGAGGCGGCCTCCGCCGGGCAGCGACACCGCCTCGTCGCGCAGGCGGCGGACGATGGTGCGCACCGTCTCGACGTCTTCGGGGTAACGGGCGTAGTGACCGGCGTTCTTGCGCTCGATGCGGGGATAGGCGGCGCGGTAGACGGCCTCGGCGGTCACATCAAGACCCGGCAGGCCGCCCGTGACGAACACCTCCCGCAGACCTTCGGGCGCCGACGACAGATAGGTGACCGCGCAGAAGCCGCCGAAACTCTGGCCCAGCACGCTCCAGCGCGCGTCCTCTCCGAGGAGCTGACGCCTGATGAATTCGCAGTCCCGGACAATCGAGTCGGCCCTGAAGTACGACAGGTAGTGCGCCTGGGCGGCGGCGTCGCCACGGGTGGGCAGCGTCTGGCGGGTGGCGGGCGTGGAGCGCCCGGTGCCGCGCTGGTCGAGCAGCAGCACCCGGAAGTCGTCGAGCGCGCGCGGCAGCCAGCCGTCCCGTCCCAGCGGGCGCGGCGAGCCGAAGCCCGGACCGCCCTGGAGATACAGCAGCCAAGGCAACGACTCGCGCTCCCGGCCCGCCGCCACGACCTCGCGGGCGTAGACCTCGATCCGCTCCCCGTCCGGGGAGGAGTGATCGAGCGGTACGGCGAACGTGTGGTCGGTGATGACGGTGCCTGGCTGGCGGTGGACGGTCATGGAGTCTCTTTTCGGGGGTGCGGGCCGTGCGGGGAGCCGGGGCTCCCGTTCAGGAACGGTAGACGGGCCGTGACCTGTGCGCTCGGCGGGGCGTTCACCCGGCGTGCAGCACTCTCCCGGAAGACGAATCCCGTACGAGCGGGCGGCGGCTCCGGCCGTCGCCCGGGCCGCACGCGCGGCGGAGGACGGAGCCCGGTGAGCACGCCGCCGGTCGTCGCACCGCGCCGGGCGGCACCCGGCCCGGTACCCGTCCACGACGCCGTCATCTGCGTGGCGGCGCCGGCCCTCGCGGTGTCCGCACAGCACGGGCAGATGCGCGGCGACGGTCTGGACGGCTTCTACCGCGACGGCAGGCGACTGCTGAGCCGCTGCGAGCTGACGGTCGCGGGAGCCGAACCGGTGACCGTGCAGGCCAGGCTGCTCGACGCGGGACGGGCACGTTTCCTGGCGGTCGTCCGGACACCCGGCGACCGTGGCCCCGACCCGGTCGTCACGGTGGAGCGTGTCAGGACCGCCGAGGGCGGTGAGCGGATCACGTTCGCCAACGCGGGGCCGGTACGGGTGGCGCTGCCCGTCGAGATCGCGTTCGGCACGGATCTCGCGGCGCTCTCCGCGGTGGCCGCAGGGCAGGCCGGGGCGGATCTGACGGCCGGCGTCAGCGGCTCGGGGCTGCGCTGGTCGAGCGGCGGGGGATCGGCGCGGGTCACCGCGACTCCCGCGCCGGACGCGGCGCTGGGCGCGTCGGGACTGCTGAGGTGGGACCTGGAGGTGGCGCCGGGAGCGGCACGGACGATCGAGCTGCGGGTGGAGCCGGCACCGGCGGCCACGGCGGCGGGCAGCGCGCGGTCACCGGTCGGCGACAGACCGCCGCCGATGTGGGCCGACGCGCGGCTGGAGGGCGACGACCCCAGAGCCGGTGTCCTGCTGGACGCCTCGCTCGGGGACGCACAGGCCCTGCTGCTCCGCGCGCCGGAACATCCCGCCGACCTCTACGTCGCGGCCGGGGCGCCCTGGCGGATGGGGCTGGCGCCCGTGGACGCGTTGTGGGCGGCGCGGATGCTGCTGCCGTTCGGCACGCGGCTGGCGGCGGGCACGCTCCGCATGCTGGCCAGGTTGCAGGACCCCGCGACGGGCCGTGTGCCCGGAGTGCCGCGGCACTCCGGACCGCACCTGCCGCCGTTGGACTCGGGCGTGGAGGCGACGCTGCTCTTCGTGACCGTGCTGGCCGAGGCCCGACGCTGGGGGCTTCCGGCTCGCGAGGTGGAGCCGTTGCTCCCGGCGGCGGAGCGGTGCCTCGGCTGGATGCGGGCGGCGACGACGGATTCCGGCCTGGTCGTGGACCCGTCGGCGGAGGGTCCGGTGCGGGCGGAGGTACAGGCGTACGCGTATCGCGCGGCGGTGCAGGGTGCGGATCTGCTCGACGCCCACGAACGGAGTGGGGCGGACGGCTGGCGGGAGTACGCGGCGGCGCTGCGGGCGGGCTTCCGGCGGGGATTCTGGCTGGAGGATCCGGGCGGTGGGCGGCCCGCGCTGGCGCTGGCCCCCGGGGGAAGACCGGTGCCAGTGCTGTCCTCGTCGCTCGCGCACCTCCTCGACACCGGGCTGCTCGGCGAAGGGGTGCTCGCTCCCGGGTTGTTGGACAAGGGGCAGACGGAACAGCTCGGCAAGCTGTTCGCCGCGCCGGACATGAACTCCGGGTGGGGTCTGCGGACGATGTCGGCGAAGACGCCCGGCTTCAGCCCCTTCGGCCACCGCGGAGGCGCGGTGCGCGTCCATGAGACGGCGCTCGCCGTGTCCGGACTCGCCGCGGCGGGGCTGGAGAAGGAGGCGTCCGCGTTGGTGGGCGGGGTGCTGGACGCTGCGGCGGAGTTCGGACTGCGGATGCCGGAGATATACGGGGGCGAGCAGCGTTCTGCGGGCGGTGCGCCGTGCCCGCACCCCATGGCGTGCCGTCCGGCGGCGGTCGCGGCGGCCGGGGCCGTCCATCTGCTGACGGCGCTCGCCGGGGTGCGGCCGGACGCGCCGGGCGGCACGGTGGCGGTCCGGCCGATCAGCGCCGCGCCGCTGGGAGCCGTGCATCTGACGGGGTTGCGGGTCGCGGAGCAGCCGTTCTCCATTCGGGTCAGCCGTCTGGGGATGGCCATGATCGAGGAGGCGGCGCCGGGACTGCGCCTCGGGACCTGACCATGGGCGGGGACCGAGCGGAGAGGGACGGGAAAACGTATCGATCCGATAGGGATCAGGCTCCCGATCCGGCTGATTATCGTCAGGCAGACGACTATGATCGCGCCATGTCGCCCTACGACCCGTCGGCTTTCCCGCCCTTCGCCGTCACCGTCGACCTGGTCGTGCTGACCGTGCGACATCACGCGCTGTGCGCACTGTCGGTAAGGCGCGGCGAGCCGCCCTTCCAGGGGCGGTGGGCGCTGCCCGGCGGATTCGTCCGCGAGGACGAGGATCTTTCCCGGGCCGCGGCGCGGGAACTGGCCGAGGAGACGGGGCTCCGGGCGCAGAGCGGCGCTCATCTGGAGCAGCTCGCCACCTACGGGGATCCGCAGCGCGATCCGCGGATGCGGGTGGTCAGCGTCGCGCATCTGGTGCTCGCGCCCGACCTGCCCGCGCCCCGGGCGGGCGGTGACGCCCGCAGCGCGCGCTGGGCGCCGGTCGGGACGTTGCTGGGCGAAGGGGGACAGGAGCACGCGGGGGAGACGGCGCCGCTCGCGTTCGACCATGCCCGGATCCTGGGGGACGGGGTCGAGCGCGCGCGGTCGAAGATCGAGTACTCGTCGCTGGCCACCGCCTTCTGCCCGCCCGAATTCACGGTGGGGGAGCTGCGGCGGGTGTACGAGGCGGTGTGGGGTGTCGCGCTCGACCCGCGCAATTTCCACCGCAAGGTGACCGGCACGGTCGGTTTCCTCGTGCCGACCGGGGGGACGACGACCCGTCAGGGCGGCCGTCCCGCGCAGTTGTTCAGGGCGGGCGGGGCCGCACTGCTCAATCCGCCGATGCTGCGGCCCGAGGTGTAGAACCGGCTCTTTCCGCAAAACGCCCATTTGCGGAGCTATGGTGCAAGGGTGATCCAGGCCATCGGGTTGACCAGCATGCCCCGCCGCAACGCCCCGCCCGCCGTCACCGACCTCACGTTCGACATCAGGGCCGGTGAAGTCACCGGCCTGCTCGGTCCCGCCGGATCGGGAAAGTCCACGGCGCTGCGCCTGCTGCTCGGGCTGGAGGGCGGACGCGGCGCCACCCTCGTCGACGGCCGGCCGCTGCGCGACCTCCCCCACCCCGCCCGCGTCGTCGGCGCCCTCCTGGGTGACGTGCCCGGACATCCCGGACGCACCGCCCGAAGCCACCTCCGCATGCTCTGCGCCGCCTTCGGACTGCCCGCCACCCGCGCCGACCAGGTGCTCGACCAGGTCGGCCTCGCCGAGGTCGCCGAACAGCGGCTCGGCACGTACTCGCTGGGCATGGACCGCCGTCTCGGTTTCGCCGCGGCCCTGCTCGCCGACCCCCGCGCGCTGATCCTGGACGACCCGGTGCGCGAACTCCCGGCCCGCGAAGCCGCCTGGGTGCACGCGCTCGTACGACGGCATGTCGCCGCCGGGGGCGCGGTCCTGCTCACCGGCCGTGATACCAAAGCCCTCGCCCGTACCGCCGACCACGTGATCGCGATCGACAAGGGGCGCCTGGTCGCGGACCAGTCGGCCGCGCACTTCGCCCGCACGAGGATGCGCCCGTACGTGGCCGTCCGCTCGCCCTACGCCGAGCGCCTGGCCACGCTGCTCACCGAGGACGGCGCCGAGGTGATCGCCGCGACCGGCAGCCGTATCGCCATCTACGGCACCAACTCTGCCGCGGTGGGGGAGACCGCCTACCGCCACGGCATCCTGCTGCACCACCTCGCCGACGAGAGCGGAAACGGCGTCACAACCCCGGACGTCACCCCCGAGGCAGAAGGCGGCGTGGCGGCCGCCGTACCGCCCGCCCTGCCGCAGCCGCGGCGGCGTCCGGCACGGCAGCACGGCCCGGTCCGGCCGCTGCGGTACGAACTGCGGCGCGCCTTCGGGGTCCTCACGCCGTGGCCGATCGCCGGAGCGGCGCTGGTCGGCTCGGTGCTCGGCACGGTCCTGATGGCACGCACCGGGGCTGTGTCCGTACCGCCGTTGCGGTTGATCTCCGGATGGGCGGTCCGGCTGCCGCTGCCCGCGGCGGCCGTGGGCGCGGGCGTGCTGGGCGCACTCGCCTACGGGCAGGAGTTCCGCTACCCCGCCCTCGCGCCGGGGTACGGCCCCGAGCCGCGGGTCCTGCGGCTGCTCGGCGCCAAACTCGCCGTGAGCGGAGTCTGCGCGCTGCTGCTCGCCGCGTTCGCCGCCGTCGCCGACACCCTGGTGCTGCGGCTGACCCTCGGCCCGGGAAAGGCGCCGGATCTGACGACGCTTCCTGCCGCGCTCGGCGGGTGGGCGGCGCTCGCCGTCGGCTGCGCCTGGGCGGGGGTGCTCGCGGCGGGCGTGTTCCGTACCACCGCGCTCGGTGTGGCCGCCGTCCTCGCCGTACCGCTGCTGGTCGCTCCGGCCGTACGGGGACTGTTCGGTGGGCCGGTGGCACGACAACTCGCCGACGCGGGCGGAGCGTTGTGGTCGGTGGTCAGCGGGGTCTCGCAGGGCGGCGGCGGAACGGTCGAGGGACTGCTGCGCTTCGCCGCCCAACCGGTGGTCTCCGCGCTGTCGTTGTCACTCACCGTGCTGGTATGCGCCTATCTGGCAACCGCGTTGCGCGGACGGCGACGCTGGCGCCGCCCAACTGCCCCACGCGTCAGCCGAACTGCGCCGCTTACCAGCAAGAAGGGATGATTCATCGCCATAAAACGTCAATTATGAGGTGATGAGCGCTCACCCTTTCGTGTGCTTTTCAGCAAAGCCCTCAAGGCGCGCATCGGCATCGCCGACAAAGGATGCGTGAGTACCCTTGCGCACACCATGATGACCGCGGCTCGTTCTGCCGACTCCGGAATCGCCGGATCGGGCGAGCTGGACCGCTATTCGTACGCCGAAGCCCCTGGCACCGACCGACCTGGACTGACGTCCTGGGAGGGCATGGAGCCGGATATGAACCGGATGGGCCGCCGGGCCGGCGGCAGCCGTGGCCGGGGACTGCACGGACAACTCGTCCAGCAGCTCGGGCAGATGATCGTCTCCGGCGATCTGGGCGCCGACCGCCCGCTGGTCCCCGAGGAGATCGGCCAGCGCTTCGAGGTCTCCCGCACCGTGGTGCGCGAGTCCCTGCGCGTGCTGGAGGCCAAGGGCCTGGTCAGCGCCCGGCCCAACGTCGGAACCCGGGTCCGCCCGGTGAGCGACTGGAATCTGCTCGACCCCGACATCATCGAATGGCGTGCCTTCGGGCCGCAGCGCGACGACCAGCGCCGCGAACTGCTCGAACTGCGCTGGACGATCGAGCCGCTGGCCGCCCGGCTCGCCGCGGGCCACGGCCGCGAGGACGTACAGCAGCGCCTCGCCGACATGGCGGAGATCATGGCGCACGCCGCCGCACAGGGCGACGCGCTGACCTTCTCCAGGGCCGACGCCGAATTCCACGCCCTGCTCCTCCAGGTCGCGGGCAACCGGATGCTGGAGCACCTGTCGGGGATCGTCTCCTCCGCGCTGCACGTGTCCGGCGGCCCGGTGACCGGCTGCGACCGCCCCGGCGACACCTCGGTCGGCCTGCACCAGCGGATCGTCGAAGCGCTCGCCGAGAGCGACGGCGGCACGGCGGAGGCGGCGATGCGCCAGCTCCTCACCGTCCTGCCCGAGCAGCCCGAGTCCGCTCCCGCCGACCACGTCGTCCCCGGTCCGCGCGAGCAGCACTGACCGTGTCGCCCTCCGCCGCGGGCCCCGGAACACCTGGGGTCGGCGGCGGTCCCATGTGGTCCCCCGTGGCTCTCCCGGCCGGTCTCCCGCGCCCTCGCACGACCGAACGGGTCATGTGTCCGGATTTATGACCGATCTGCACGATTTAGGGTGTGACTCGGGCCACGTAGGGTGGGCGTAACGCTTGGCGAGGCAGCGCGATGACTTAAGAGGTGGCCACGGCACAAGGAATATTCAGCGACGATTTTGACGCTGAGTGGCTGTGCGGTTCCACCGAGTCGTTCCCATCGTTCCGAGAGGTTGTTCGTGTCGGCCAGCACATCCCGTACGCTCCCGTCCGAGATCGCCGAGTCCGAGTCTCTGATGGCGCTCATCGAGCAGGGTAAGGCCCAGGGGCAGATCGCCGGCGACGACGTGCGTCGGGCGTTCGAAGCGGACCAGATTCCGGCAACCCAGTGGAAGAACGTTCTGCGCAGCCTCAACCAGGTCCTCGACGAGGAGGGTGTGACGCTGATGGTGACTGCCGCTGAGGCGCCCAAGCGCACCCGTAAGAGCGTCGCAGCCAAGAGCCCGGCGAAGCGTACTGCCACCAAGACGGTCGCCTCCAGGGCGACCCCTGTCAAGAAGACCGCTGCGCCCAAGGCCGCCGCCCCGGAGGCGGAGGCCGAGGCCGAGACCACGGTGGAGCCATCGGTGGAGGCGGAGAGCCCAGCAAGGAAGGCGCCGGCGAAGAAGGCCGCCGTCAAGAAGACCGTTGCCAAGAAGGCCCCCGCCAAGAAGGTGGCGGCCAAGAAGACGGCCGCAGGCGAGGACGAGGCCGTCGACGCGGAGGAGACGGTCGAGGAGGCCGCCGCGGGCAAGGGCGGCGAGGAGGAGACCGAGAAGTCGGAGTCCGAGAGCTTCGTGCTCTCCGACGACGACGAGGACGACGCGCCCGCACAGCAGGTCGCCGTCGCCGGTGCCACCGCCGACCCGGTCAAGGACTACCTCAAGCAGATCGGCAAGGTCCCGCTGCTCAACGCCGAGCAGGAGGTCGAGCTGGCCAAGCGCATCGAGGCCGGTCTCTTCGCCGAGGACAAGCTGGCCGCGGCCGACAAGCTCGCCCCCAAGCTCAAGCGCGAGCTGGAGATCATCGCCGAGGACGGCCGCTGGGCCAAGAACCACCTGCTTGAGGCCAACCTCCGCCTCGTGGTCTCGCTGGCCAAGCGCTACACCGGTCGCGGCATGCTCTTCCTGGACCTGATCCAGGAGGGCAACCTGGGTCTGATCCGCGCGGTCGAGAAGTTCGACTACACCAAGGGCTTCAAGTTCTCCACCTATGCCACCTGGTGGATCCGGCAGGCGATCACCCGCGCGATGGCCGACCAGGCCCGCACCATCCGTATCCCTGTGCACATGGTCGAGGTCATCAACAAGCTGGCCCGCGTACAGCGCCAGATGCTCCAGGACCTGGGCCGCGAGCCCACCCCGGAGGAGCTGGCCAAGGAACTCGACATGACCCCCGAGAAGGTCATCGAGGTCCAGAAGTACGGCCGCGAGCCGATCTCCCTGCACACCCCGCTGGGCGAGGACGGCGACAGCGAGTTCGGTGACCTCATCGAGGACTCCGAGGCGGTCGTGCCGGCCGACGCGGTCAGCTTCACGCTGCTGCAGGAACAGCTCCACTCGGTGCTCGACACCCTCTCCGAGCGGGAGGCGGGCGTGGTCTCCATGCGCTTCGGCCTCACGGACGGGCAGCCGAAGACGCTGGACGAGATCGGCAAGGTCTACGGGGTCACGCGCGAGCGGATCCGGCAGATCGAGTCCAAGACGATGTCCAAGCTGCGTCACCCGTCGCGGTCCCAGGTGCTGCGCGACTACCTGGACTGACCCGGCCGGGCTGACCCGACGTCATTTCCGCGGAGTTCTCCGGAGTCCTTCGGGCCTCCGGAGAACTTCGCGGACGTCTTTCGGGCGACATGGCCTCTTTGCGGATGCGGCCTCCGGCCCTATCGATCACTCTGGGTGTCCAGAGTGCTCCACAGGGTCAGGAGGCCGCATGCGTTTCCCCTTCCGTGCCGTGACCGGTCGTCGTCGTGCTGTGATCGGCGGTCTCGCGGCGGCGCTGTTGCCGACGCTGGCCGTCCCGCTGGCCGCGCCCGCGACCCCGGCCGCCGCCAACGGCGTCGTGATCGGTGGCAACCCGGCCAGCACGGACAGCACGCCATGGGTGATGGCCCTGGCCAGCCGCAAGCGCTTCGGCTCCGGCAGGTCCGGCCAGTTCTGCGGCGCCGTGGCCGTCGGGCCTCGTACGGTGATCACCGCGGCCCACTGCTTCGGCCGTGAGGCGCTCGGAGTGAGCGACTGGCACCAACTGCCCGACCTGCGTGTGATCGCCGGTCGTACGGACCTCAGCGGCGGTCGTGGGCAGGAACTGGGCCTGTCGCAGGTGTGGGTCAACCCCGGCTTCGACTCGACGACGAACTCCGGCGACATCGCGGTCATCACGCTGGCGACAGCGCTGCCGAAGGGCGCCACGATCCCGATCGCGGACTCCTCCGACGAGCAGGACTACCGGGCGGGCACTCAGGCGCAGGTCTACGGGTGGGGTGACACGACCGGCCGCGGCACGTACTCGAACACGCTGCGTTCCGCGACGGTCACGGTTTTCGCGGACACGGTGTGCGCGCAGGCGTATCCGGGGAGTTTCGACGGCACTTATGTGCGCGCCTCGATGATGTGCGCGGGCGCCAAGGGCGGCGGCCGGGACGCCTGTCAGGGCGACAGCGGCGGCCCGCTGGTCGTGGGGGACCGGGTCGTCGGTCTGGTCTCGTGGGGCAGCGGCTGCGCGGAGGCGGCCTATCCAGGGGTCTACACGCGCGTCTCGGCGATGGCCTCACTGGTGGCGGCGCACAGTAGCTGAGCGCTGGCGCAACGCGGTCGAGTGCTGGCGGAAACCAGCTGAGCTGCGGCGGGCCGCGGTTGAACGGAAGACGGCGGGCGGACACCCCCTGGAGGGGTCTGTCCGCCCGCCGACTCGAATTCGTCGCTGATGCGAAGTGTCAGCGCTCGTCTTCTCCCGCCGTTGCCGGGGTGTCGGTCAGCCGTCCGGTCTCGTCCTGTATTTCCGAAGCGATCTTCTTGAGCTCCGGCTCGAACTTGCGTCCATGGTGTCCGCAGAAGAGCAGCTCACCACCGCTGATGAGGACAACGCGCAGGTATGCCTGAGCGCCGCAACGGTCGCAGCGGTCTGCCGCTGTCAGCGGACTCGCGGGGGTCAGAACAGTAGTCACGTCGCCTCTTCTCTAGCTCGACGAGCTGTCGTACCAGGGTCAACATCCAACCAGGCCGAAAACGTTCCCGCTCTCAGCTTTTCCTCGAAAACCGACCTCGGGGTGACTGGATGTTACCGATTGGCGGCGAATAGGAGTCAGTTGCGTCAGATGTCGCTTATGGAGCTGTTGTCCGGACTTGCTCCCGGCTGGCTTGCCGGTTGTTGCTGAGGACGTGCCCGGAGCCTAAATGGTTCATGCCTCTTTGGGAACGTGACATGTGTATCACTCGCGCGGGTTATCGAACGCATGCTCGAAGAGGGCTAGCATGGAAGCCGGGACGAGGGCCGTGTTGAGGCCCGGATACCGGGTCGCGGCGCTGTCACCCCTCCCGGCATCGGTACCCTCTCACCGACACGGCTGAAAAAAACTTCAGAACATTCCTGATCGAGGAGCTGCCCGCGTGACCGCCGAAACATCCGTGCCGTCCTCTGCGCTGCTGACGGGTGCAGATCGCGACGGCTCCAACTACACCGCGCGGCACCTGCTCGTCCTCGAAGGGCTGGAAGCGGTTCGCAAGCGGCCCGGTATGTACATCGGGTCAACAGACAGTCGCGGTCTGATGCACTGCGTCTGGGAGATCATCGACAACTCCGTCGACGAGGCGCTCGGCGGTCACGGCGACCGCATCGAGGTCATCCTGCACGAGGACGGCTCGGTCGAGGTCCGGGACAACGGCCGCGGCATCCCGGTGGACGTGGAGCCCAAGACGGGCCTGTCCGGCGTCGAGGTCGTCATGACCAAGCTGCACGCCGGCGGGAAGTTCGGCGGCGGCTCGTACGCGGCCTCCGGCGGTCTGCACGGTGTCGGCGCGTCCGTGGTGAACGCGCTGTCGGCCCGGCTGGACGTCGAGGTCGACCGCAACGGCGCCACGCACGCCATCAGCTTCCGCCGCGGGGTCCCCGGGATCTTCACCGAATCCGGCGCCGAGGCGCCCTTCGACCCCGCCAGCGGGCTCACCAAGGCCAAGCGGGTCCCCAAGACCCGCACCGGCACCCGCGTGCGCTACTGGGCCGACCGGCAGATCTTCCTCAAGGACGCCAAGCTCTCCCTGGACCACCTGCACCAGCGCGCCCGCCAGACCGCCTTCCTGGTGCCCGGCCTGACCATCGTGGTGCGCGACGAGCGCGGCATCGAGACCGACAAGCCCGTCGAGGAGGTCTTTCACTTCGACGGCGGCATCAGCGAATTCTGCGAGTTCCTCGCCCCCGACAAGCCGATCTGCGACGTCCTGCGCCTGTCCGGCAGCGGCACCTTCAAGGAGACCGTGCCCGTCCTCGACGACCGCGGCCACATGACCCCCACCGAGGTCACCCGCGAGCTGGGCGTCGACATCGCGCTGCGCTGGGGCACCGGCTACGAGACGACCGCCAAGTCCTTCGTGAACATCATCGCCACCCCCAAGGGCGGCACCCATGTGACCGGATTCGAGCGCTCCGTCACCAAGACGATGAACGAGGTGCTGCGCTCGGCCAAACTACTGCGCGTCGCCGAGGACGACATCGTCAAGGACGACGCCATGGAGGGCCTGACGTCGGTGATCACCGTGCGTCTGGCCGAGCCGCAGTTCGAGGGCCAGACCAAGGAAGTGCTCGGCACCTCCGCCGCCAACCGCATCGTGGCCAATGTCGTCGCCACCGAACTGCGCGAGTTCCTGACCTCCACCAAGCGGGACGCCAAGGCCCAGGCGCGCGCCGTCCTGGAGAAGACCGTCGCCGCCGCCAGGACCCGCATCGCGGCCCGGCAGCACAAAGAGGCGCAGCGCAGGAAGACCGCGCTGGAGACCTCCTCGCTCCCCGCCAAGCTGGCCGACTGCCGCAGCGACGCCGTCGACCGCAGCGAACTGTTCATCGTCGAGGGCGACTCGGCACTCGGCACCGCCAAACTGGCCCGCAACTCCGAGTTCCAGGCGCTGCTGCCGATCCGCGGCAAGATCCTCAACGTCCAGAAGTCGTCCATCTCGGACATGCTCAAGAACGCCGAGTGCGGCGCGATCATCCAGGTCATAGGAGCCGGGTCCGGCCGCACCTTCGACATCGACCAGGCCCGCTACGGCAAGGTCATCTTCCTGGCCGACGCCGATGTCGACGGCGCCCACATCCGCTGCCTCCTGCTCACCCTTTTCCAGCGCTATATGCGCCCGATGGTCGAACAGGGCCGGGTGTTCTCCGCCGTCCCCCCGCTCCACCGCATCGAACTCGTCCAGCCCAAGAAGGGCCAGGACAAGTACGTCTACACCTACTCGGACAACGAGCTGCGCCAGACCCTCCTCGACCTCCAGCGCCGCAACGTCCGCTACAAGGACAGCATCCAGCGCTACAAGGGCCTCGGTGAGATGGACGCCAACCAGTTGGCCGAAACCACCATGGACCCCCGCCACCGCACCCTGCGCCGCATCAACATCAGCGACCTCGAATCCGCCGAGCAGGCCTTCGACCTCCTGATGGGCAACGAGGTCGCCCCCCGCAAGGAGTTCATCACCAACTCCGCCACGACCCTGGACCGGTCGCGGATCGACGTCTGACCTGCGGCCGGGCCGGGCGTCAGGGGGTTGTTGGGTTCTGGAGGGTGCGGCGGAGGCGGGCGGCGGGGGCGGGGCGGTCGGCGGCGGTGAGGAGTTCTATGAGGCGGGAACCGACGCGGTGGTGGAGGGCCGGGCCGCCCTGAGGGGAGATCGCGTAGAGGTCCATGATCTCGGTGGCCTCGTCGAAGAGGGTGAGGGCTTCGTCGAGGCGGGGGTCGGCCGGGGTGACGCGGACTTCCGCGGCGATGAGCAGGGCCCCCGCGAGGCGGTGGAGGGCCACGGGGTCCTTCTCGGTCATGCGGCGGCAGACCATGACGCACTCGTCGGCTGTGTCGGTGGCCTCGGCGAAGCGGCCCGTGACCATCAGCGCGCCGAGCAGGACGCCGAGAGCCTCGGCCAAGGTGTGCTGTTCGGCGATCGCCTCGCGGGCGCTGACGCGGCGGAGGATCGCGACGCTCTCGTAAGCCGCGGTCAGGCTCTCCTCCGGGCGTTGGGCGACGAGCAGGCGTACGGCGAGTCCGTTGAGCCCGTCGGCGAGTTCGCGCTCGTAGGCGGCGGGATTGACCCGGGCGAGGTCGCGGTAGAGCTCGACGGCCTCGTGGGCCAGCGGGACGCTGTCGGGATCGCCGACACGTTCGAGGGCGGCGGCCAGGTGATAGAGCGCGTTGGCCAGGGACATGGCGTGGGCGGACGGGTCCTTCGCGTGCAGACGGCGGCGCAGGGCGACGCTCTCCCGGCCGTGTGAGACCGCCGACCGCGGACGGTCGATACGCAGGTGGCACACGCCGAGGGCGGCCAGGGCGGCGGAGAGGTTCGACTCGTGCTTGCCGGGCTCTTCCGCGGCCAGCGCGCGCAGGAGCGTCACGGACTCCTCCAGGGCAGCCGTCGCGTCGTCCCAGCGCTGCGCGTACGACAGATCCCGTCCGATACCGAGCAGGCCGCTCGCCAGGTCGGGGCGGTACTGCTCGTCGTACGCGGCCAGCCTGCGCTGTACGGCGACGGCTTCCTCGGTGGCGGCCAGGGCCTCCGCCCGGCGTCCGACCTCGCCCAGGCGGTCCGCGTACGCCTTGAGGGCGAACGCCAGATTGCCTTCGACCACGGGGACGAGCGAGGGATTGGGGACGCCGTCACGGGCGATGGCCCGGAACTGGGCCAGGACGGCCTCGGATTCGGCCAGCGCCTCCTCCAGCCGACCGGCGTGGTGGAGGCGGACGCCGTGTTCGTGCCGCTCCGCGGCCTGGTCGTTGGGGTTTCTGGCGCGCTCCAGGCGGTGCGGGAGCAGCCGGGTGCTGACGGCGGCGATTCCGGGGTCCAGGTCGGGACTGCGCCGGTTGAACGGCGGGAAGAACATCGCGACGGCTTCGAGGAGTTCGGGGCTGATGTCGTCAAGGGCGGCGAGCGTGGCCAGCGCGGCGCTGCCCCCGATGACGGCGAGTTGAGGGGCCGTGCCGAGCAGCGGGAACAGGTGGAGGGGGCCGACGTGGGGCCAGCGCTGGGCGGCGGCGGTCAGAAAGACCACGGCGCGCGGCATCCAGCTTCCGGTGACCGCGTCGCTCACCACGTCGGTGCCGCTGAGCATGGCGCTGACGGTGCGCCCGGCCCAGTCCTGGGCCGGGTAGTCGGCCCGGTGGCCGGGAAGGGTCAGCGCCAGGAAGTCCTCGGCGAGCCGGTCCGGGTACAGCGGTTCCAGGACGGTGTCGCGGTCGGCCTCGGCCGGTGGGTAGCAGACCGCGTGATCCGCGAGGATGCGATCGGCCGGCAGCCGGACCGCGAGGTCGCTGATGGCCACCCGCCCCTCCTCCGGGCTGACCGGCCCGGTGAGCGCCGCGGTGAACACGGTGCGGTTCATGAGCGCGGGCGAGGTGCGGAACGCTGGTGCGGACGGGGCGATCTCGTGATCCGGGTCCCCGTACAGCCGCGCCCAGTGCAACTGCTCCCGGTCCAGCAGATAGCTGGACAGGCCCGCGAGGTCGGTGGGCGCGCGCAGCCCGTGGGCGTCGGCGTCCACGGCGACCAGGGCGGCCATGTGCACGGCCAGGGTCAGGCCGAAGGCCGCGTCACCGAGCGGGGCCGGTGCCGCGATGCCGCCGGGGGAGACGCCGTAACGCGCGGCGAAGCTGTCGCGGGCCACGGCGAACATCTCGGACCGCGGGGACGCGGCGGCGCCGTCACCGCCGACCTCGTCGGACAGCGGCGCGAGCCGTTGCAGCGAGGTCCTGGCCTGCTGGTTCGCGAGAGCGGCGCGCACGCTCGGCCAGACCTCGTCGCCGCGGGCGATCAGCAGCACCCGGGCGCCGCGCCCGCTGTCGCGGTGCACCAGCGCGTTGCCGAACAGCCACATGAGATGGGTCAGCGGCCAGCGGTCGGCGTAGTCGACGACCAGCAGCACACCCGCGTCGCCCCGGTCGCGGAGGTCCTGACTGCCAGGAGGCGGCAGCACGCTCCCCGGTCCGTGGGTGGCGGTGACGACCTGCCAGCCCTCGGCCAGCGACTCCTGCGCGAAGCGGTCCGCGAGACGGGTCTTGCCCTGTCCGCCCGGCGCGCACAGCCACTGCACGGCCAGCGGACCGCCGCCGTCGCGCCAGCGCCGCAACGAGGTCAACTCGGCGGTGCGTCCGGTGAACTCCACGACCCGGAAACGCGCGTTGAGCATCCGGCTCGGTACATTCAACAGAAAGCCGTCGTCCGGCAGGACCGGCGGCTGCCAGCGTTGCAGCAGGTAGACCGGGACGCCGTCGCCGAACACGTGGATGTCCGCGCCCACGACCCCGTAGGCGAAACCGCTCTCGGCGCGTACGGACTGGCTCACGCTCCCGCCTCCCCACCGTGCGGTGTCCGGCGCTCCACGTTCCGCTGGCCGAGATCCGACACGGTGCCCTCCCCGTTGTCCGACGATCCGATCGCCGGTCGCTGGAAAAGCGTACGCAGCGCCGCCCCCCGGACGCAGGGGATCCGCTCACCGGGCGGGCGCTCGGACCGGTGCCGGACCGGCGCCGGAACGGCGTGGTCGCCCACAGCACGGGGGCGTTGGTGGAGGGGGCTCCACCCGGGGGTGGAGAGGGAGATTCAACCCCCGGTTTGATCCGCTGAGCTGGGGGTTTCCGTAGATTCTGAGATGTCGGCGAACCCGCCGGCCTCGTGGGAGTCGCTTTACGGAGGCGTCCGTCATGTCCGGTCTGATCGATGCGCTGGTGATCGTGGCGGTCATCGGTGTGGTGGTCACCCGCCAGTTGCGGCCCAGGAAGGTCACGGGCGGCCGGCGGTGGTGGCTGATACCGGCGGTGCTGGTGTTCATGTCGCTGCGGCAGCACGGGCTGATCGACCCGGAGCACCGGCAGACGGCGGTCGCGCTGCTGGCCGTGGAGTTGGTGGTCGCTGTGGGGATGGGGTTGGCATGGGCGTGGACCACACGGTTGTGGACCGAGAGGGACGGGACGGTCTGGGCGCAGGGAGGGAAGGTCACCGTCGCGGTCTGGGCGGCGGGGGTCGCGGTGCGGATCGGGCTGTACGGGGTGGGTACGGCGATGGGGGTCCACCAGGACAGCGGCTCGTTCCTGATAGCGCTCGCGGCCACGCTGCTGATACGCGCCGGGGTGCTCGCCTGGCGGGCCCAGAGCGTGGCGCCGTCGTACCGTACGGCCTCATGAGCGGTTGGACGTCCTGGCCTTCGAAGGAGGCGCTGTCCCGCGAGAACCGGTCGTCCGCGCGGCGGGCGTTCGGCCGGGGAGTGCGGCTGCTCTTCGCCGCCGCGGCGCTCTGGGGGATTTTGGCCCGCACGGACCTCAACGGGTGGCTGACCGCGGCGTCCGTGCTGGGGCTGGCGGTGGCGGCCGTCGTGGTGTGGGCGTTCTTCCGGTTCACGCTCGCGCACCGGGCGGCGCCGTCCGTCGCACTGATCGCACTGATGTTGGGCGCCGCCTTCGGGCTGCACGCGGCGGGCGCCGATGTGCCCGCGACGTTGCTGTGGTGCGGCTGCGCGGTGCTCGGGATGGAGCGGCTGCCGCTGGCTGCGGCGGCGCCCCTCGCCGGTACGGCGCTGGCCGCCTACGCACTGGTCGGCGACTCCGGCGGCTGGCTGGTCACGTCGCTGACGGTGGCGGGGCTGGGGCTGATCGGGTACGTCGTGCGGCTGGACGCCGAGGCGCGGGGGAACACGCAGCGGTTGCTGGTCCAGGAGCGGGCGGCGCGGGCGGCGGAGGCCGAGTCGGCGGCGTTGGCGGAGCGGGCCCGGATCGCGCGGGAGATCCACGATGTGCTGGCGCACAGCCTGTCGGCGCAGACGGTGCACCTGGAGGCGACGCGGCTGCTGATCGAGCGGGGCGTCGAGCGGGACGTGGTGCTGGGGCGGGTGATCGCGGCCCGGCAGATGGCGCGGGAGGGGCTGGCCGAGACGCGGCAGGCGCTGTCGGCGCTGCGTGGGGAGATGGCATCGGTGGAGGATTTCCTGCGGGAGCTGGTCGCTTCGGAGGGGGCGGACCTGGAAGTGGAAGGGGAAGCGCGGTATCTGCCCGCGGAGGCGGGGTTGGCGGTGCGGCGGGTGGCACAGGAGGCGATGACGAATGTGCGCAAGCACGCGCCGGGAGCGAAGGTCGCGCTGCGGCTGGAGTACCGGAGTGAGGAGGTGGAGCTGGAGTTCCGGGACTTCGGGAGCAGGACGCCTGTGGATAACTCTTTGAGGGCATCCGGATCGGGCTACGGTCTTCTGGGGATGCGGGAGCGCGCGGAGCTGCTGGGCGGCGCGCTCGACGCCGGACCGGCCGAGGAGGGCTTCGTGGTGCGCTTGCGGGTGCCCGCGTGACGCGGGTGGTGGTCGCGGACGACCAGACAGTGGTGCGTGAGGGAATTGTGATGCTACTGGGGCTGCTGCCCGACATCGAGGTGGTGGGAGCGGCGGCCGACGGGGAGGAGGCGGTACGGCTGGTGGGGGAACACCGGCCGGAGGTGGTGCTGATGGACCTGCGGATGCCGCGCTGCGACGGGGTGGAGGCCACGCGGCGGATCAGGTCGCGGTATCCGGGGACGCAGGTGGTGGTGCTGACGACGTTCGCGGACGACGGCTCGCTCTTTCCCGCGCTGCGGGCGGGGGCGCGGGGATACCTGACCAAGGACGCGGGAGGGGAGGAGATCGCGCGGGCCATCGCGGAGGTGACGGCCGGGCGGGCGGGGCTGTCGCCCGCGGTGCAGGGCAGGATGCTGGACGCGCTGACCGGGGCGGGCCCCGAGCGGCGGCCGGAGGGACGGGGGAGCGGACCGGGCGGGGCGGGAGAGCCGGGCCAAGGGGCGGCGGGACGGGGGGAGTTGCCCGACGGGCTGACGGCCCGGGAGGCGGAAGTGCTGGCCTTGGTGGCCGAAGGGCTGTCCAACGCCGAGATCGCCGCGCGGCTGCACGTGAGCATGGCGACGGTGAAGACGCACATCAACAACCTGTTCGCCAAAACCGGGGCGCGGGACCGCGCACAGGCGGTCGGATATGCCTACCGGCACGGCATCACCTGATGGGGTGAAGGTTTCTACTTGTTCGTTCTGGATCTTCCCGCTCTGTCCATGATTGGGCACATCGGCCGATCGGCCGATGGAACGAGGAGTGTTCGGTGGACAAGCACGACGGGGGCGACCCCGGGGCGCTGCGGGTGAACGACCCGTGGCAGGACGCGGCGGACGCCGGTCTCTGGGTCCCGGATCAGACGGCCCCCGACCCCGCGCCGGGGCGGACCCGGCCCGAGGGCACACCGCAGGCGGGCCAGGACGGACGGCCGGTGGACCGGTCGGCGGTGTATCTGGAGGTGCAGGGCAGCGCGGCGTTCCAGGAGGTGCGCGACCGGTACCGGAGCTTCACCTTCCCGGTGGTGGCGGGCTTCCTGGCCTGGTACCTGCTGTACGTGGTGGCGGCCACCACGGCACCGGGCCTGATGGGACATCAGGTCGCGGGTGACGTGAATGTGGCGATGGTCGCGGGGCTGGCGCAGTTCGCCACGACGTTCCTGCTGACGTGGGCCTACGCCCGGCACGCGCGGCTGCGCAGGGACCGGGCGGCGCTCGATCTGCGCTGGACGCTGGCGACCAGGACCGGGCAGGAGCGGGTGCGTTGAACAGCGGTCGGTTCAATGGCGGGTATCTGGCGGATTCGGCCGGGGAACATCAGGGCCTCGCGATCGTGCTGTTCACGATCTTCGTGTCGGTGACGCTGGCGATCACGGCGTGGGCGGGACGGCGGCGGAGCTCGTCGGTGGAGTTCTTCGCCGGGGGACGGTTGTTCACCCCGATGGAGAACGGCCTGGCCATCGCGGGCGACTACATGTCGGCTGCGTCCTTCCTCGGCATCTCCGGGCTCATCGCGCTCTTCGGGTACGACGGCCTGCTGTACTCGGTCGGGTTCTTCGTCGCGTGGCTCGTGGTCCTCATGCTGGTCGCCGAGTTGGTGCGCAACTGCGGGCGGTACACGCTCGCCGATGTGCTGTCCGCGCGGATGAGACAGCGGCCGGTGCGGATCGCGGCGGGCACGTCGTCCGTGGTGGTGTCGATCCTGTATCTGGTGGCGCAGATGGTCGGCGCCGGGAGCCTGGTCGGGTTGCTGCTCGGCGGGCACGGCGCGGCGCGCACCTGGACGGTGGTCGGGGTCGGCGCGCTGATGGTGTTCTACGTGTCCTTCGGCGGGATGCGGGCGACGACGTGGATCCAGATCGTCAAGACGGTGCTGCTGATCGGCGGCACGGTGACGCTCACCGTGATGGTCCTGGTCCGCTTCCACGGCAATCCGGGGAGTCTGCTGCACGCCGCCGCGGCGGGCAGCGGGCACGGCAACGCCTTCCTGGCTCCCGGGTTGAAGTACGGCGGGAGTTGGGCGTCGAAGCTGGACTTCATCAGCCTCGGCCTGGCGCTGGTACTCGGGACGGCGGGCCTGCCGCACATCCTGTCCCGCTTCTACACGGTGCCCACGGCACGCTCCGCGCGGCGGTCGGTGGTCTGGGCGATCGGGCTGATCGGCGCCTTCTACCTGATGACGATCGTGCTCGGTTTCGGAGCGGCGGCGGTCGTCGGCACCGACACCGTCCGCTCGTCCAACGCCGCGGGCAACACCGCGGTGCCGCTGCTCGCCGAGATCCTGGGCGGCGGGGAGGGGACGACAGGGGGCACCGTGCTGTTCGCGGTGGTCGGCGCGGTGGCCTTCGCGACGATCCTGGCCGTGGTGGCGGGCATCACCCTGGCGTCGTCGGCCTCCGTGGCCCACGACCTCTACGCCACGCTGCGCCGCCGCCCCGTCGCGGAAACGCAGGCACGGCAGAACAGGCGCGCCAAGCGCGAGGCCGCGGCCCCCGGCACCGCGCGGGTCACCGCCGACGCGGTGGAGGAAGGGGCGATGGAGGAGGACGAGGTGCGGGTGGCCAGATTCGCGGCCGTCGGGATCGGCGCGGTCGCCATCGGGCTCAGCCTCTTCGCGCAGGACCAGAACATCGCCTTCCTGGTCGGCCTCGCCTTCGCCGTCGCCGCGTCCGCGAATCTGCCCGCCCTGCTCTACTCCCTGTTCTGGCACCGGTTCACCACCCGCGGCGCGGTCTGGTCGATCTACGGCGGCCTCGTACCGGCCCTGCTCCTGGTGGTGTTCTCGCCCGTCATCTCCGGCAGGCCCGACGCGCTCTTCCCCGGCGTCGACTTCCACCTCTTCCCGCTGGAGAACCCGGGCCTGATCTCCATCCCGCTCGGCTTCCTCGCGGGCTGGCTCGGCACCCTGCTGTCGCCGGAGGAGGCGGACGCGGGCAAGTACGCGGAGACGGAGGTGCGTTCGCTCACCGGCGCCGGGGCCGCGTAACGGCGGTTCAGCCGGTGGCGGCCCAGGCGTAGCGGTGTTCGGGACGGCCCGTGTCGCCGTATTTGAGGGTGAGGCTCAACCGCCCCGCCTGCTCCAGGTACTTCAGGTAGCGCTGGGCGGTGGAGCGGCTGAGCCCGGCGCGTTCGGCGACCTCGTGGGCGGACAGCGGGCGGCCCGCCTCGTGCAGGACGCGGCGGATCAGGTCGGCGGTCGGCGCGGAGTGCCCCTTGGGCAGTTCGGCCGAGGACGCGCCCGCCGTACGCAGGGCGCCGAAGATCCGGTCGACCTGCTCCTGCCCGGCCTCGCCGCGCCCGCCCACCCCCTCCAGGGTGCGGCGCAGCGCCGCGTAACCGTCCAGCTTGGCCCGCAGACCGGCGAAGCTGAACGGCTTCACCAGGTACTGCAACGCGCCGAGCCGCATCGCCGCCTGCACGGTGGCGACATCACGCGCCGCCGTCACCATGATCACGTCCGCGTGGTGCCCGTGCTGCCGCATCCGGCGGACCAGCGTCAGACCCGTCTCGTCCGGCAGATAGTGGTCGAGCAGCACCAGGTCGATCCGGGTGCGCTCCAGCACCGACAGCGCGTGCGCCGCGGTGTGGGCCCGCCCGGCCACCCGGAAGCCCGGCACCTTGCCCACATAGGCCGAGTTGATCTCCGCCACCCGGAAGTCGTCGTCCACCACCAGTACGTCGATCATCGCGCCGCCTCCCCAGCCGCGGAAAGCACTCCTCCGGCCAGCGCCCCACCGGCCAGCACTCCTTCGGCCAGCGCCTCGGGCAGCACCACCGTGAACACCGCGCCACCGCCCGCCCGCGCCGTCACCCGCGCCAGACCCCCGTACCGCTCGGCGAGCCTGCGCACCAGCGCGAGGCCCAGACCGCGCCCCCGGTGCGGCGGACGTTCCTTCGTCGACCAGCCCTCGGTGAAGATCAGTTCGCGCGCCTCCGGCGGCACTCCCGGCCCCGTGTCCGACACCCGCAGCAGCAGGGTCGTGTCGTCCTCGGCGCGCAGTTCGACCTCCACGAAAGGCGCGGCGGACATCGCCGGGGACACGCGGTGCCCGGCGGCGGCGTCCAGCGCGTTGTCGATGAGATTGCCCAGCACCGTCACCAGATCGCGCGGGTCCACCACCCGGTCGGGCAGCAGCGTGCTCTGCGCGACCCGCAGCGACACCCCGCGCTCCGCCGCGATGGCGGCCTTGCCGACCAGCAGCGCGGACACCAGCGGATCGTGCACCCGGTCCGCGATCACCTCGGCCGACGCCCGATGGGTGTCGGCGACCTCCGCGACATAGCCCACCGCCTCCTCGTGCAGGCCCAGTTCCAGCAGGCCCAGCACGGTGTGCAGCCGGTTGGCGTGCTCGTGGTCCTGGGCGCGCAGCGCGTCCAGCAGCCCGTGGGTGGAGTCCAGTTCGCGGCCGAGCAGCTCCAGTTCCGTACGGTCCCGCAGCGTCACCACGGCCCCGCCGTCACCGGTCGGCATGCGGTTGGCGACCAGTACCCGGCCGCCGCTGACCGTCAGCAGATCCGCGCCCTCGACCCGCCCCGCCAGCACGTCCGTCGTACGGCCAGGCGGCAGCAGCTCGTCCAGCGGCCGCCCGGTGGCCGCGCCGTCACCGGCGCCGTCGAGCCCGAGCAGCCGCTGCGCCTCGTCGTTGACCAGCCGCACCCGCCCCTGCCGGTCCAGTGCGACCACGCCCTCGCGGACGCCGTGCAGCATGGCCTCCCGCTCGTCGAGCAGCGCCGATATGTCCGCGAAGGCCAGCCCGTGCGTGGCCCTCTGCAACCGCCGCGAACCCCACACCGCCGCCAGCACGCCCACGCCCAGCGCCGCGCCCGCGTACATCAGCAGACCCGGCACCAGGCCGATCGCCCGGTTGAGGATGCCGTCGTACCTGATGCCCACCGACACCGCGCCCACGATCCGGTGGGAGGAGTCGTACAGCGGCACCTTGCCGCGGGTGCTGCGCCCCAGCGTGCCGCGGTCGATCTGCATGATCTCGTCACCGGCCAGCGCCACGCTGGGATCGGTCGAGACGGGTTCGCCGATCCGCTTGGGGTCGGTGTGCGACCACCGGATGCCGTGGGTGTCCATCACCACGATGTAGAGGGCCTTCGTGGCGATCCTGACCCGTTCCGCCTCCGCCTGCACCGGGCCGTCCGGCGTCGGCCGGGACGAGACCACGGCCCGCGCGACCTCGGGATCGACGGCCACGGTCTCCGCGATGGCCAGCGCCCTGTGCATCGCCTCTTCGTCGAGCTGGTGGCTGAGCGGCGCCAGGAAGAGCCCGGTGGCGAGCGCCGTGACGCCCGCCGTGATCGCCAGTTGCACCAACAGGACCTGCGCCGAGACACGGCGCGGCCATCCGATCCGCATCGTGGGGCTCCTCCGCATTCCAACCGGTCCGCCGACAGTCGCGGCGGCCGACCCGCGTCCCCACCCCACGCGTACGTCGACAGCCCTGTCGTCAACGCAAGGTAAACCCCGCGGAGCCGGATGGGCAGACTCCGTTTCGCTTTCGTTGTGCGCGGGCGAGCAAAACGAGCAGAAGACCGGCTTGCGCGCAGAAGGCTCCTTGCGCCCACAAGACTGCCGCCGCCGCGGTGGTCGCTCCTAGCCTCCACCGCCATGAGCAGCGAAACGAGCCCCGCCATCGAGCTGCGGGGGGCGAGCAAGGCGTTCAGGACCCCGTCCGGCGCCTTGCACACCGCCGTGAGAGACCTGGACCTGACCGTGGAACGCGGTGAGTTCGTCGCGGTCGTCGGACCGACCGGCTGCGGCAAATCGACGACACTGACCCTGGTCAGCGGCCTGGAGGAGCCCACGGAAGGCGAGGTGCTGGTCTCGGGAGAGGCCGTGAACGGCATCAACCCCGGCGTCGGCTTCGTCTTCCAGCAGGACGCCGTCTTCCCCTGGCGGACCGTGCTGTCCAACGTCATGGCCGGGCCGCGCTTCCGCGGTGTCGGCAAGGCCGAGGCCAAGGAGCGGGCCCGCGACTGGCTGGCCCGCGTGGGCCTGACCGCCTTCGAGGACCGCTATCCGCACCAGCTCTCCGGCGGCCAGCGCAAGCGCGTCGCGCTCGCCGCGACCTTCGTCAACGACCCCGACATCCTGCTGATGGACGAGCCGTTCTCCGCGCTCGACGTGCAGACCAGGGCCCTGATGTCCGACGAACTCCTGGAGCTGTGGTCCGGTACCGGGTCCTCGGTGGTGTTCGTCACCCACGACCTGGAGGAGTCCATCGCACTGGCCGACAAGGTCGTCGTGATGACCGCGGGGCCCGCCACCGTCAAGGAGGTCTTCACGATCGACCTGCCGCGGCCCCGCAAGGTCGAGGAGGTCAGGCTCCAGCCGCGCTTCGTGGAGATCTACCGCGAGATCTGGTCGTCGCTTGGCGAAGAGGTCCGCATCACCCGCGAGAGGAGCGTCGGACATGCCGCCTGAGTCCGCAGCCCCGGCCGCCCCCCGGACCGGGGCCGCCCCCGAGGACGCCGTCCCGGCCGGGCCCGGCGCCGGCACCCAGCGCACCGAGGCCCGCGCCCGCGCCGTCCGCAACCGCACCCTCCTGGTGTACGCCAGCCGCCTCGCCGTCCTCGTCCTCGTGCTCGGCCTGTGGGAGTGGTCGGCCCGCACCGGGGTCATCGACCCGTTCAACTTCTCCATGCCGTCCAAGATCTGGGACCAGATCCGGCAGTGGACGATGCACGGCACACCGCAGGGCCCCCTGGGCGAGCAGATCTGGTACACGCTCTACGAGGCGCTGTACGGCTGGGTCATCGGCGTCGCCGGCGGTGTGGTGCTGGGCATCGCGCTCGGCCGGATCCCCTTCCTCTCGGACGTCTTCGGCCCGTACGTGAAGGTGCTCAACGCGATGCCGCGCATCGTGCTGGCGCCGATCTTCCTCATCTGGTTCGGCCTCGGCCCGGCCTCCAAGGTGGCCTCCGCCGTCGTCCTGGTCTTCTTCCCGGTGTTCTTCAACGCCTTCCAGGGGGCCCGCGAGGTCGACCGCAATCTGGTCGCCAACGCCCGCGTCCTCGGCGCGAGCAACCGCCGCGTCACCCTCCAGGTGGTGATCCCGGCCGCCACGTCGTGGATCTTCACCAGCCTGCACGTCAGCTTCGGTTTCGCCCTGATCGGCGCGATCGTCGGCGAGTACATCGGCGCGACCAAGGGCATCGGCCTGCTGGTCTCCGCCTCGCAGGGCACCTTCAACGCCGCCGGTGTCTACGCGGCCATGGTGATCCTCGCCGTCGTCGCCCTCATCGCCGAGGGCCTGCTGACCTACCTGGAGAAGCGGCTCTTCCGCTGGAAGCCCGCCCAGCCCGGCGCCGAACGCTGAGCCGCGGTCGCCCTCCCCGAAATCCCGCGCCCCCGCGCGCGCCCACCCTCCGCTCTCACAAGGACGTGACCATGCGCCAGTACGCCAAGCTCCCGGCATTCGCCCTCGCCGGAGCCCTCGCCCTCACCACACTCACCGCCTGTGCCAACGACGCCGCGTCCGGCTCCGGCTCCGGCTCGGATTCCACCGGGGACGCGGGCTCCACGGCCCCGGCGGCCAAGAACGCCGAGAAGGTCAAGATCATGGTCGGCGGCCTGGACAAGGTCATCTACATGCCCGCCATGCTCACCCAGAGACTCGGCTTCTTCCAGGCCGAGGGCCTCGACGTGACGCTGCTGAGCGAACCGGCCGGTGTGCAGGCCACCACGGCGCTGGTCTCCGGTGACGTGCAGGGCGCCGTCGGCTTCTACGACCACACCCTCGACCTCCAGACCAAGAACAAGATGATCGAGTCCGTCGTGCAGTTCGCACAGGCCCCCGGTGAGGTCGAGGTGGTCTCCACCAAGGCCGCGGGCGACATCACCTCCGCCAAGGACTTCAAGGGCAAGAAGCTCGGTGTGACCGGCCTCGGCTCGTCCACCGACTTCCTCACCAAGTACCTCGCGGTGCACAACGGCCTCAAGGTCAGCGACTTCACGCCCGTCACCGTCGGCGCTGGCCAGACCTTCATCGCCGCCCTCCAACAGGGCTCCATCCAGGCCGGTATGACCACCGACCCGACCGTCGCGCAGATCCTCGACAAGGGCATCGGCAAGGTGCTGTACGACATGCGCACGCCGGAGGGCTCGCGGGAGGCGCTCGGCGGCCTCTACCCGTCCTCCAGCCTCTACATGAACACCGACTGGGTGAACGGCCACAAGGAGACCGTGCAGAAGCTGGCCAACGCCTTCGTGAAGACCCTCAAGTGGATGTCCACGCACACCCCCGAGGAGATCGCCGCGAAGATGCCCTCCGACTACGCGCAGGGCGGCGCCAAGCTGTACGCCGACTCCATCAAGGCCACGCTGCCGATGTTCACCACCGACGGCGTGATGCCCCCCGACGGCCCGGCCACCGTGGAGGCGGTCCTGAAGTCCTTCAACCCGAACCTCAAGGGCAAGAAGGTCGACCTGGAGAAGACCTACACCACGGAGTTCGTCAAGAACGTCAAGTAGCGCCCGGTCATGTAGCGCCTGCTCACATAACGCCTGCTCATGTAGCGCCTGCTCACGCAGCGCCTCGCCGTGAGCGCCCGGCGAAGAGCCCTACGACGCGCGGCCCCCGGCCACCCGCTCGATCCCCGTGACCTCCATCCGGGCGGGTGTGCCGAGGGCCGCGCCGCAGCTCTCCGGGCGCGGCGGCAGCGACGCGACCTGCGCCACCGTCACCTCCCAGACCCGCCCGTCGACGTGCGCCACCCGCACCGCCCAGGTGCCGTCGCCCGAAGGCGCCGGGGCCGTACGCTCCACGGCTTCCACGACCACGGCCGCCGTACGGTCCTCACCGGTCAGCTCCCGTACGGCCAGATCGGCCGCCTGTCCGGGACGGTCCCACGCCGAGCGGCCCCGGCAGCCGTCCAGCACCATTCGCCCGGAGCGCGCCGCCTCCAGTACGTCCTTCGCGTGGTGCGCGTCCACCCGGCCGTACGTGTAGCCGTAGGGCAGCACGAGCATGGTCGGCGCGAAACGGTGTCCGCCGAGGTGGGTGACCTCCCAGACCTCGCTGCCGCCCGAGGCGGTCAGCTCCGCGGCGAGCGGCCGGCCGCGCACCGCGCAGCAGCGGTCCCGCTTGCCGTTGGTGCACACCAGGGCGAGGGGCGCGCCGTCGTACGCGTCGCCGAATCCGTTGTGCGCGCCCGCGCCCAGCGCGGTGAAGTCCAGCGCGGTCAGCTCCGCCGGGTCGGCGACCTCGGCGGTATGGACCCAGGAGGCGCCCGGCGCGGTGTGCGCGAGGTAGACCCGGTGCCGACGCGGAAGGTGCAGGTCGGCGTGTCTGCCGGGGCGGCGGATCAGGGCGACGCGGGTGCCGGTGCCGTCGGCGAGCCGTTCCAGTTGGCGGCCGGTCGCCGGGTCCAGCCGGCTCGCCCCCAGCGCCTTCGCCCCCCACGGGCCCGGCTGCTCGATCAGCAGCCACGTCCGTGCGGTGGCCGCGGTGGCGGCCACCGGTTCGGCGAGGGACGCCGAGGCGCTGGTGCAGGTGCTCACCCGGCTGAGCCTATTGCCTCCCGGCGGCCCCCGAATCCCGGGGCGCGGCGGCCCCCGCCACCGCGCCCGTATCCAGCGACCCGTACGACAGCCTGTACGACCGGCCGCACGACAGCCTGTACGACAAGCCGCACGCCCCCGTGCGACCGGCCCGCGTACGGCCCGGCGCTACACCGGTCCCGCCACCACCGCGACCGGCTTGACCAGCGGCACCCCCGAGCCGTCGCGGCGCGGGTCCTTCGGCGGCAGCTCGGCGGGCGTGCCGGTGGGCGTGGCGGCGCGGGCGGGCGCGGGACCCGCCCAGGCCAGCGCGAGACCGACCTCGCCGCGCAGGAACCGCTGGCAGCGCACACCGCCGGTGGCGCGCCCCTTGCGCGGATACTGCTCGAACGGCGTCAGCTTCGCGGTGCCCTCGGTCGTGTCGTCCAGCGTGCCCTCGGCGCGCGCGACGGTGAACACCACCGCGTCCACGGCGGGATCGACGGCGGTGAAGGAGATCACCTTGGCGCCGTCGGCGAGCTTGACGCCCGCCATGCCGCCCGCGGGCCGCCCCTGTGGGCGTACCTGCGCGGCCGGGTAGCGCAGCAGTTGCGCGTCGTCGGTGATGAAGACCAGGTCCTCCTCGCCGGTGCGCAGCTCCATCGCGCCGACCACCCGGTCACCGTCCTTGAGGCCGATGACCTCCAAGTCGTCCTTGTTCGACGGGTAGTCGGGCACGACGCGCTTGACGACGCCCTGTTCGGTGCCGAGCGCGAGGCCGGGCGAGGACTCGTCGAGCGTGGTCAGGCACAGCACCCGCTCGCCGTCCTCCAGGGTGAGGAACTCCGACAGCGCGGCGCCGCCCGCCAGCGACGGCGCCCCGGCCGTGTCCGGCAGCATCGGCAGGTCGATCACGGTCAGCCGCAGCAGCCGCCCGGCGGACGTCACCGCGCCGATGTCGGCGCGCGCCGTGGTCGGCACCGCCGAGACGATCACATCGTGCTTGGCGCGCTTGGCACCGCCGTCGCTGAAGTCCTCGCCGTTGGTCGTACGGGCCAGCAGCCCGGTCGAGGAGAGCAGCACGCGGCACGGGTCGTCGGCCACTTCGAGCGGCACCGAGGACAGCGGCGCGCCCGCCGACTCCAGCAGGACCGTACGGCGCTCGGTGCCGTACTGCTTGGCGACCGCGGCCAGTTCGGCCGAGACCAGCTTGCGCAGCTCCGCGTCCGAGTCGAGGATCCGGGTCAGCTCGGCGATCTCCGCGTTCAGCCGGTCGCGCTCGGACTCCAGCTCGATCCGGTCGAAGCGGGTGAGGCGGCGCAGCGGGGTGTCCAGGATGTACTGCGTCTGGATCTCGGAGAGCCCGAAGCGCTCCATCAGGCTTTCCTTGGCCGCCGACGAGTTGTCGCTGGCCCGGATGATCGCGATGACCTCGTCGATGTCGATGAGGGCCACCAGCAGACCGTCCACCAGGTGCAGCCGGTCGCGGCGCTTGGTGCGGCGGAATTCGCTGCGGCGGCGGACGACCTCGAAGCGGTGGTCGACGTACACCTGGAGCAGTTCGCGCAGGCCCAGGGTGAGCGGCTGCCCGTCCACCAGGCACACGTTGTTGATGCCGAAGGAGTCCTCCATCGGCGTCAGCTTGTAGAGCTGCTCCAGGACGGCCTCGGGGTTGAAGCCGTTCTTGATCTCGATGACCAGCCGCAGGCCGTGCTCGCGGTCGGTGAGGTCCTTGACGTCCGCGATGCCCTGGAGCTTCTTCGCGTTGACCATGTCCTTGATCTTCGCGATCACCTTCTCCGGGCCGACCGTGAAGGGCAGTTCGGTGACGACCAGGCCCTTGCGGCGCGGCGTCACGTCGTCCACCGCGACCGTCGCGCGGATCTTGAAGGTGCCCCGGCCCGACTCGTACGCGTCCCGGATGCCGGTCAGTCCGATGATCCGGCCGCCGGTCGGCAGGTCGGGGCCGGGCACGAAGCGCATCAGTGTGTCGAGGTCGGCGTTCGGGTGCCTGATGAGGTGGCGCGCGGCGGCGATGACCTCGCCCAGATTGTGCGGCGGCATGTTGGTGGCCATGCCGACGGCGATGCCGGAGGCGCCGTTGACCAGCAGGTTGGGGTACGCGGACGGCAGGACCGCGGGCTCCTGCTCCTGGCCGTCGTAGTTGGGGGCGAAGTCGACGGTGTCCTCGTCGATCGACTCCACCATGAGCTGGGCCGGGCCGGACATCCGGGCCTCGGTGTAACGCATCGCCGCGGGCAGGTCGTCCAGCGAGCCGAAGTTGCCGTGTCCGTCGACCAGCGGGAGCCGCTGCGAGAACGGCTGGGCCATCCGCACCATGGCGTCGTAGATCGACGCGTCCCCGTGCGGGTGAAGCTTGCCCATCACCTCGCCGACCACGCGGGCACACTTGACGAAGCCGCGGTCGGGCCGCAGCCCCATCTCGTTCATCTGGTAGACGATGCGGCGGTGTACCGGCTTCATCCCGTCACGGGCGTCGGGAAGCGCCCGCGAGTAGATCACCGAGTAGGCGTACTCGAGGTAGGAGGCCTGCATCTCGTCCACGACGTCGATGTCGAGGATGCGCTCCTCGAAATCGTCGGGCGGCGGGGTCTTCGCGGTGCGGCGGGCCATCTCGGCGGCTGCTCCTTCATCTGGACGGGCGGACAGGCGATCGGTCGGGCGGTCGGGCGGTGGCCGGTCGGACGATCGGACGGGCGATCAGCCGAACGGTCGGACGATCAGTCGAGCGATCAGTCGAGCGGTCGGACGGGCACAAGGCTCGGGTGGGACGCCGACCATTGTGGACCGCACTACCGACATCGCGGACCACCACCCGGTACGAGCGTGCCGTGGACGGCACGTTCACCCACGACGCGGCGGGCACGTTCACCCACGGCGTGACCGGGAACTTCGCGGACGGTCGGCTCCCTTGCCTAGAGTGGCAGCACTCTACGCAGTCACACAGCAGCGACCGGAAGGACAGCTTGCCCATGGGTCACACGGCCACGCCGGAGGCACACTCCAGCGGCCTGACAGCCACCGAGCACCGCCTGGCGAACGGCCTGCGGGTGGTGCTCTCCGAGGACCACCTCACTCCGGTCGCGGCCGTCTGCCTCTGGTACGACGTCGGTTCCCGCCACGAGGTCAAGGGCCGTACCGGCCTCGCCCACCTCTTCGAGCACCTGATGTTCCAGGGCTCTGCCAGCGTCAAGGGCAACGGGCACTTCGAACTGGTGCAGGGCGCGGGCGGCTCGCTGAACGGCACCACCAGCTTCGAGCGCACCAATTACTTCGAGACCATGCCCGCCCACCAGGTCGAACTGGCCCTGTGGCTGGAGGCCGACCGGATGGGCAGCCTGCTCACCGCGCTCGACCTGGAGAGCCTGGACAACCAGCGCGACGTGGTGAAGAACGAGCGCCGCCAGCGGTACGACAACGTCCCCTACGGCACGGCCTTCGAGCGGCTGACCGCGCTGGCCTACCCCGAGGGACACCCGTACCACCACACGCCGATCGGCTCGATGGCCGACCTGGACGCGGCGTCGCTGGAGGACGCGCAGGCGTTCTTCCGTACGTACTACGCGCCCGGCAACGCGGTGCTGGCCGTGGTCGGCGACATCGACCCCGAGCAGACGCTGGCGTGGGTCGAGAAGTACTTCGGCAGTATCCCGGCCCACGACGGCAAGCCCGCACCGCGCGACGGCTCGCTGCCCGAGGTGATGGGCGGCCAGCTCCGCGAGGTGATCGAGGAGGACGTGCCCTCGCGCGCGCTGATGGCGGCCTACCGGCTGCCGGAGGACGGCACCGCCGACGGCGACGCGGCCGACCTGGCGCTGACCATGCTCGGCGGCGGCGAGTCGTCCCGGCTGCACAACCGGCTGGTACGGCGCGACCGCAGCGCCGTCGCCGCGGGCTTCGGCCTGCTGCGCCTCGCGGGCGCGCCGTCGCTCGGCTGGCTGGACATCAAGGCGTCCAGCGGGGTCGAACTGAGCACCATCGAGGCCGCGGTGGACGAGGAGCTGGCCCGCTTCGCCCAGGAGGGCCCCAGCCCCGAGGAGATGGAGCGCGCCCAGGCGCAGATCGAGCGCGAGTGGCTCGACCGGCTCGCCACCGTGGGCGGCCGGGCCGACGAACTGTGCCGTTACGCGGTGCTGTTCGGCGACCCGCAGCTCGCCCTCACCGCCGTCCAGCGGGTGCTGGCCGTCACCCCCGAGCAGGTGCGGGCCGTGGCCGCCGCGCGGCTGCGCCCCGACAACCGCGCGGTCCTCGTCTACGAGCCCACCGGCGGCGACGCGGCGGAGGACGCCACTGACGAAGCCACCGACGACGCCACTGACGAAGCGACCGAGCAGGAGGGCGAGCTGTGAGCGAGACCGCGGCCGTCATGACGTTCCACCCGCAGCCGCAGGCCGGGGAGCCCCGGCCGTGGGCGTTCCCCGCCCCCGACCGCGGCACCCTGGGCAACGGTCTGACGGTGCTGACCAGCCACCGCCCGGGACAGCAGGTCGTCGCCGTCGAGCTGCTGCTCGACGCGCCGCTGGACGCCGAGCCCGAGGGTCTGGACGGCGTCGGCACCATCATGGCCAGGGCGCTGTCGGAGGGCACGGAGCAGCACACCGCCGAGGAGTTCGCGGCCGAGCTGGAGCGCTGCGGCGCCACGCTGGACGCGCACGCCGACCACCCCGGTGTGCGGGTCTCCCTCGAAGTGCCCGCCTCCCGGCTCGACAAGGCGCTCGCCCTGCTCGCGGAGGCGCTGCTGACCCCGGCCTTCCCCGAGGACGAGATCAAGCGCCTGGTCGCCAACCGGCTCGACGAGATCCCGCACGAGCTGGCCAACCCCGCCCGCAGGGCCGCGATGGCGCTGTCCAAGGAGCTGTTCGCACCGGAGCTGCGCTGCTCCCGGCCGCGCCAGGGCACCGAGGAGACCGTCCGCAGGATCGACGCGGCGGCCGTACGCGCCTTCTACCGGGCCCATGTCCGCCCGTCCACCGCGACCGCCGTGGTGGTCGGCGACCTCACCGGCATCGACCTGCCGCGGCTGCTCGACGACACCCTGGGCGGCTGGAGCGGCTCGGCCGCCAAGCCCCGCCCGCGCCCGGCGATCACCTCGGACGACACCGCGCGCGTGGTCATCGTGGACCGGCCGGGCGCGGTGCAGACCCAGCTCCTCATCGGCCGTACCGGTGCCGACCGGCACGACCCGGTGTGGGCGGCCCGCGTGATCGGCACCTACTGCCTGGGCGGCACCCTGACCTCCCGCCTGGACCGCGTGCTGCGCGAGGAGAAGGGCTACACCTACGGCGTACGCGCCTTCGGACAGGTGCTGCTCGGCTCCGCCGACGGTACGGGCGCCGCGCTGCTGGGCATCAGCGGCTCGGTGGCCACCGAGGTCACCGGGCCCGCGCTCGCCGACACCTGGCAGGTCATCAGGACGCTCGGCGAGGGCGGCCTGACCGACGAGGAGCGGGACGTCGCCGTACAGAATCTGGTCGGTGTGGCGCCGCTGCGCTACGAGACGTCGGCGGCCGTCGCGGCCACGCTGACCGACCAGGTCGAGCAGCAGCTCCCGGACGACTACCAGGCCAAGCTCTACGCGCGGCTGGCGGCCACGGGCACGGTGGAGGCGACCGCCGCGGTCGTCAACGCCTTCCCGCTCGACCGGCTCGTGGTGGTCCTGGTCGGGGACGCGTCCGTCATCGCCGGGCCGGTGGGCGAGTTGGGCATCGGACCGGTGAACATCATCACGTAGCACCGGACGGTCGGACCCGCGTCACGCGGGTCACGCGCCACCCGGCGCGAGCGGTCGGCACCGCTCGTGCCACCCGTCCCCGGAACCCCGGCCGCCCCCTGCGGCGCCGGGGTTCCGGGCGTTTTCGACCGCCGCGCGGGCGTTTTCGAGCGCGGTGCGGGATTTGGGGAGGGCTTGCGGGGGAGTGTCAGCGAAGTGTGGCGTACGCAACAAATCAGCTGATCTGTTTGGCGGATGGGCGAAACCGCGGTTAGCGTCTTCGCTCGTTGCCCGTCAGCAGCAGCCGCGTCCGGCGGCACGCGGGCACACATCGCCGAGTCCCCGTCAGGGGAGCCGGGGACCCAGCCCTCTCACGAGGGAGCAGTCCCTGGGGTGAATCGGGACCGACCGCCGAGCGGCGGGCGGACCCGTAGGAGACCTTCCTGCTCCGAACCCGTCAGCTAACCCGGTAGGCGAGAAGGAAGGAAAGGAGCGACGCCTCTTCATGGCGTTCACCGTTCTGCCCGCGCCCAGCGGGAAGCACCGCCGTCCCCGTCGCGGCGCCGCACGCACCGTCCGCGGTGGCGGCACGCTCGCCGGAGTCGCGGTGCTCACCGCGACCGGAGCGTTCGGGGCCACCTCGATGACCGCCACGGCCCACGCCGAGAGCGCGCACGACGCCGTCGCGAACACCGTCTTCGCCCGTACCGCCGATGTGACCGGCTCGCTCGCCGACTCCCTGGCCGCGCAGGCGGAGGCCCAGCGCAAGGCCGCCGAGGCCGCGAAGGCCACGGCGGAGGCCGACCGCAAGCAGGCCGAGGCCGCCGCCCGCGCCAAGGCGGCCAAGGCCAAGGCCGACGCGGCAGCCGCGAAGGCCACGGCGGAGGCCGCGGCCAAGGTCCGGGCCGCCCGCGAGGCCAAGGCCCGCGCCGACCGCGCCGCCGCCGAGCGCAAGCGCCTCGGCTCCTTCGTCCTGCCGGTCGACAGCTCCTACGTCTCCACCGCCTACCACTCCTCCAGCGGCCTGTGGTCCTCCGGCTACCACACCGGCATCGACTTCCACGCGGCCAGCGGCACCACCGTGCACGCGGTCGGCTCCGGCACCGTGGTCGAGGCCGGCTGGGGCGGCTCGTACGGCAACAACATCGTGATCCGGATGTCCGACGGGATGTACACCCAGTACGGCCACCTGTCCTCGATCCAGGTCTCGGTCGGCCAGAGCGTCACGCCCGGCCAGCAGATCGCCCTGTCCGGCGCGACCGGCAACGTCACCGGGCCGCACCTGCACTTCGAGGCCCGTACCGGACCCGACTACGGCTCCGACGTCGACCCCATCGCCTACCTGCGCAAGCACGGCGTCTCGGTCTGACCCCAGGACCCCGCAGGGGTTCCGCCACCGCCCCCTGGAACCACCGCACCACCCCCCTCAGCACGAAGGCCCCGGCTCCCCCCGCCGGGGCCTTCGTCCGTCCCGTACCCGTCCCGTACCCGTCCCGTGCCCGTCCCGTACCGGTCCCGCATCGGTCCCGCGCGCCAAAAGAAGTCCCATATTCGGGACTGTGATCGGAATCCCTGGTGTGCTGGAATAGGGTTACCGCAGAATGTGCGGAAAGAATGGGGTCCTGCGATGCGGAATCGGATGTGAACGGGACGGACGGCACGGGGCGGCGTATCTCCGCCCAGGTGGTGTGTACGGCCATCCGCGACGACATTGTCAGCGGTTTCTTCCCGCCGGGCGGCCGACTGACGGAGGAACTGCTCGCGCAGCGGTACGGGGTGTCGCGCGTGCCGGTCCGCGAGGCGCTGCGCACCTTGGAGTCCGAGGGCTTCGTCCGCACCCGCAGGCACGCCGGCGCTTCGGTGGCCGAGCCCACCGAGCAGGAGGCGGCCGACCTTCTGGAACTGCGCGGCCTGTTGGAGCCGCTGGGCGCCGCGCGCGCCGCCCAGCGCCGTACCGACGCGCATCTGAAGGTGCTGCGCGGGCTCGTACGCCTAGGTCAGGAGCGCGCGGTCCAGGGCCAGTTGTCCGACCTGCCGTCGCTCGGCGGCTGGTTCCACGAGACGCTGGCGCAGGCGTCGGGCAGTCCCACGCTGGCCGCGCTGCTCACGCAGCTGCGCCACAAGATCGCCTGGGTGTACGGCGACGACGTGCCCACGCGCGCGGTGGAGTCGTGGGAGGAGCACGCGGCGCTCGTGGACGCGGTGGCGCGCGGTGACGCCGAGCGGGCCCGCAAACTGGCCGCGGGGCACGTGGAGCGGAGCGCCGCGGTGAGGATTCTGAAACATCCCGTAAACGCGGTGCGCCGCCGCCATTAACAATCGCACCGTATACAAGTGCGTAGAATTGCGGCACCCGTAAATGCAATAAAGCGGGGCCGGTGCAATCCGGGTGGATTGTCCGGCCCCGCTGAATTCCGCTGTCCGGTGGCGGGACAAAGATCCCCGGACGTGTTCCGGCCACGCGGAGGGCGCTTCGCGCGGCAGGGCGCACCGCCCGAAGGCCCGGTCGCGCGAAAGCGCGGCCGGGGAGGGCGGGTGCGCCCCGCCGCGTCTCAGACGGTCTCGGGAAGCTCTTCCAGGCCCTCGGCGACGAGCTTCGCCAGCCGGTCGAGCGCGGCGTCGGCGCCGTCGGCCTCCGAGGCGAGCACGATCTCCTCGCCGCCCTGCGCGCCGAGGCTCAGCACCGCCAGCATGGACGCGGCGTTCACCGGGCCGCCGTCGGCCTTCGCGATCGTCACGGGGACGCCCGCGGCCATGGCCGCGCGGACGAAGATGGACGCGGGACGGGCGTGCAGGCCCTCCGCCCAGCCGACGTTGACACGGCGCTCAACCATGGTGCTGCCCTTCGGGTCGTTCCAGTTGTCTAGACCAGTTTCGCACGGCCGGAGCGCTGCTCCGGCACGTCGGCACGATCGCGGCCCCCACCAGACTGCCCCCTGCGCGTCGGCTCCGCGAGTGTGACGCGCCCGCCGGGCCACCCGCTTACGCTGGGGCCATGAGCGAGCAGACGGCGCATCCGTACCCCGTCCACTGGGAGGCGGACGTCGTACTGCGGGACGGCGGGATCGCCCACATCCGGCCGATCGGGCCCGACGACGCGGGACGGCTCGTCGACTTCTACGAGCAGGTCTCCGACGAGTCGAAGTACTACCGCTTCTTCGCGCCCTACCCCCGGCTGTCCGACCGGGACGTGCACCGCTTCACGCACCACGACTACAACGACCGCGTCGGCCTGGCCGCCACCGTCGGCGGCGACTTCATCGCCACCGTCCGCTACGACCGCACCGACGACGCGGGCCGGGCCGTCTCCGCCGACAAGGGCACCACCGGCACCCGCGCCGAGGTCGCCTTCCTCGTCCAGGACGCGCACCAGGGCCGCGGCGTCGCCTCCGCGCTGCTCGAACACATCGCCGCCGTCGCCCGCGAGCGCGGCATCCTGCACTTCACCGCCGAAGTCCTGCCCACCAACCGCAAGATGGTCAAGGTCTTCACCGACGCGGGCTTCACCCAGCAGCGCAGCTTCACCGACGGCGTCGTCCACCTCGAACTCGACCTGGAACCCACCGAGCAGTCCGTCCAGGTCATGCGGGCCCGCGAGCACCGCGCCGAGGCCCGCTCCGTCCAGCGGCTGCTGCGCCCCGGCTCGGTCGCCGTCGTCGGCACCGGCCGCAGGCCGGGCGGCGTCGGCCGTACGCTGCTGCGCAACATCGTCGCGGGCGGCTTCACCGGCCACGTCTACGCCGTCAACCGCTCCTTCCCCGACGGCGGAACCGACATCGACGGCGTGCCCGGCCACCGCTCCGTCCTCGGCATCGGCGCGCCCGTCGACCTCGCCGTGATCGCCGTGCCCGCCGACCGGGTCCCCGAGGCCGTCGCCGACTGCGGCGCCGCGGGCGTCCAGGGCCTGGTGGTGGTCGCCGCCGGATACTCCGAGACCGGCGAGGAGGGCAGGGCGCGCCAGCGCGAGCTGGTCCGGCAGGCCAGGAGCCACGGCATGCGGGTGATCGGCCCGAACGCCTTCGGCGTCCTCAACACCGCCGCCGGGGTCCGGCTCAACGCCTCCCTGTCGCCCGAGATGCCGCGCAGCGGACGCCTCGGCCTGTTCACCCAGTCCGGCTCGATCGGCATCGCCCTGCTCTCCGGACTGCACCGCCGCGGCGCGGGCCCCTCCTCCTTCGTCTCCGCGGGCAACCGCGCCGACGTCTCGGGCAACGACCTCCTCCAGTACTGGCAGGACGACCCCGACACCGACGCCGTCCTGATGTACCTCGAATCCTTCGGCAACCCGCGGAAGTTCACCCGGCTCGCCCGCCGCACCGCCGCCGCCAAACCGGTGGTCGTCGTCAAGGGCGCCCTGCACTCCGGCTCCGTCCCGGCAGGACACGCCGTGCCCGCCACCCGCATCCCCGACTCCACCGTCTCCGCGCTCTTCCGGCAGGCCGGGGTGATCCGCGTGGACACCGTCACCGAACTGCTGGACGCCGGACTCTTCCTGGCCCTCCAGCCGCTGCCCGCGGGCGACCGGATCGCCGTCCTCGGCAACTCCGAATCGCTCGGCCTGCTCACCTACGACGCCGCGCTCACCGCGGGACTGCGGCCCGCCGCGCCCCTCGACCTCACCACCGCGGCCACCCCCGACGACTTCGCCGCCGCCCTCGGCGCCGCGCTCGCCGACCCCGGCAGCGACGCCGTCGTCGTCACCGCGATCCCGCGCGTCGGCTCCGAGGACGCCCCCGACCCCGAGTCCGGCGACGACCCGGCGCTCGCCGAGGCGCTGCGCCGTACGACCGCCGCCGCGGGCGGCGGCAAGCCGGTGGTGGTCGCCCACCTCGCCCTGGAGACCCTGGCCGACCGGCTCGGCGCGCCCGGCGACGAGGCCGCCTCCCGTATCCCCGCCTACTCCGCGCCCGACCGGGCCGTGCGCGCGCTCGCCGAGGCCGCCGCCTACGCGGCCTGGCGCGCCGGATCGGCGGACCCCGGCCGGATCCCGCAGTTCGACGACATCCAGGAGGCCGCGGCGGCCGACGACGTACGCCGCCTGCTGCCGCCCGGCGAGGCGCCCGAGGGCGGGATCGCGCTCGGCGACGCGGACACCGCGACGCTGCTCGGCCGGTACGGCATCCAGGTGCGCGGCGCGCTGCCCGCTCCCGACGCCGACACCGCCGTGGCCGCCGCCGCCCGGCTCGGCTACCCGGTCGCCCTCAAGACCACCGCCCCCCACCTGCGGCACCGCGCCGACCTCGGCGGCGTACGCCTGGACCTGGCGGACGAGGGCGACCTGCGGCGCGCCTACGACGAGCTGACCGCGCGGCTGGGCACCCCGCGGGAGCTGCTGCCCGTCGTGCAGGCGATGGCGCCGCGCGGGGTGGACACGGTGGTACGGGCGGGCGTCGACCCCGCCGCGGGCGCCGTCCTGTCCTTCGGCCTGGCGGGCGCGCCCTCGGAGCTGCTCGGCGACACCGCGCACCGGCTCGTCCCCGCCACCGACCGGGACGCGGCCGAACTGGTCCGCTCCATCAAGGCCGCGCCGCTGCTGTTCGGCTGGCGCGGCGCCGAGCCGGTCGACACCGACGCGCTGGAGGAGCTGCTGCTGCGCGTGTCGCTGCTGACCGCCGACCTCCCGGAGGTCGTCGCGGTCGACCTGGAACCGGTGGTGGTCTCCTCGCGCGGCCTGACCGTCCTCGGCGCGTCCGTCCGCCTGGCCAGGCCGCCCGCCCGCACCGATCTCGGGCCGCGGGCGCTGTCCTCGTTCTGACCCGGCGCCCGCTCCCGCGCCCGCCCGCACGCCGGGTCGCGCTCCGAGCACGTCGCGGTCGTACCTGGCCCTTAGGATGGTCGGCATGGCGAAGACCGGTACTACGACTCAGGGCCTGCGCACGGCCATCGAGCGCAGCGGCTACTACCCCACCCTCGTGGCGGAGGCCGTCGAGGCGGCGGTCGGACGCGAGCCGGTCTCCTCCTACCTGGTCCACCAGGAGACCAGCTTCGACGCCAACGAGGTCCGTCGTCATGTGACCGTGCTGGTGCTCACCGACAGCCGCTTCATCGTCAGCCACACCGACGAGCAGGCCGCCGACGACACCTCGCCGACGCCGTACGCCACCACGTCCACCGAATCGGTGAAGATCGGCCGGATCTCCTCGGTCGTGGTCAGCCGGGTGGTCGCGAACCCGGAGTCGTACACGCCCGGCACGCTGCCCCGCGAAGTGGTGCTCACCATCGGCTGGGGCGCGGTCTCGCGGCTCGACCTGGAGCCCGCCGCCTGCGGCGACCCCAACTGCGAGGCCGACCACGGCTACACCGGCTCCTCGACCGCCGACGACCTGTCGCTGCGGGTCAGCGAGGCGGGCGACGGCCCGGACACCGTCCGCCAGACCCTGGCCTTCGCGCAGGCGCTCTCCGAGGCGACAGCGGCCACTGACTGATGGTCCAGCCGCTGCACGGCGGGTACGGTTCCGCGCCGCTCGATCCGCGTACCGCTCCCGTACCCGACTACGGCACCGGGGCGCTCTGTGACGTCATCCCGGCCGCCGTCGCCGGATTCGCCGTCCCCGGCATGCCGGCCACCGGCCTGGAACTGGCGCCCGCCGACCGGGTCTGCGTCTTCCTCGTGGACGGCCTCGGCTGGGAGCTGATCCTCGCCCACCCCGACGAGGCGCCGTACCTCACCTCGCTGCTGCCGACCTCGCGCGGCGGCACCGGCCGCCCGCTGACCGCCGGATTCCCGGCGACGACCGCGACCTCGCTCGGCTCGGTCGGCACCGGGCTGCCGCCGTCCGCGCACGGCCTGGCGGGCTACACCACGCTCAATCCGGCCACCGGCGAGCTGATGAACCAGCTGCGCTGGCAGCCCTGGACCGCGCCGCACGTCTGGCAGCCGCACCCCACCGTCTTCCAGCTCGCCGACGCCGCCGGGATCGCCACCTGCCAGGTCTCCTCGCCGACCTTCGTCAACACCCCGCTGACCAAGGTCGCGCTGTCCGGCGGCACCTTCCACGGGCGCCTCACCGGCGAGGAGCGGATGGACCTGGCCGCCGACCGGCTCGGCGCCGCCGACCGCACGCTGGTCTACACGTACTACAGCGAGCTGGACGGCATGGGGCACCGGCACGGCGTCGACTCCGACGCCTGGCGCGGCCAGCTCATGATGGTCGACCGGCTGGCGCAGCGGCTCGCCGAGCAACTGCCGCCGCGCAGCGCCCTGTACGTCACCGCCGACCACGGCATGATCGACATCCCCTTCGACGAGCGGTCCCGGATCGACTTCGACGAGGACTGGGAACTGCGCGCCGGGGTCGCGGTGCTCGGCGGCGAGGCCCGCGCCCGGCACGTCTACGCGGTGCCCGGCGCCGCCGCCGACGTGCACGCGGTGTGGAGCGAGGTCCTCGGCGAGCAGATGTGGGTGGCGACCAGGGCCGAGGCGATCGAGGCGGGCTGGTTCGGACCGCCGCCCGACGAGCGGGTGTTCGGCCGGATCGGCGACGTCGTGGCCGTCGCCCGCGACGACATCGCGGTCGTCGCCCACCGCACGGAATCGGGGGAGTCGAAGATGGTCGGCCTGCACGGCTCGATGGCCGCCGCCGAGCAGCTCGTACCGCTGCTCGAAGTACGCTCCTGAGGCCCGCCCGCCCCCGCGCTCTCCTGCCCCCGCGCTCTCCTGCCCCCGCGCTCTCCCGCCCCCCCATCGAAAGGCCGTCGTCCTTCCCATGCCCGAGCTGGTCTTCTTCTCCGGAACGATGGACTGCGGCAAAAGCACCCTCGCCCTCCAGATCGTCCACAACCGCACCGCTCGCGGCCTCCAGTCGGTGATCTTCACCAGGGACGACCGCGCGGGCGAGGGCAAGCTCTCCTCGCGGCTCGGCCTGGTCACCGACGCCGTCGAGGTCGCGGACGGCATGGACCTGTACGGCCACGTGGTCGGCGTGCTCAGCCGCGGCGGCCGGGTGGACTACGTGATCGTGGACGAGGCGCAGTTCCTCGCGCCCGAGCAGATCGACCAGTTGGCGCGGGTGGTCGACGAACTCGACTTGGACGTCCACGCGTTCGGCATCACCACCGACTTCCGCACCCGGCTCTTCCCCGGCTCGCAGCGGCTGATCGAACTCGCCGACCGGGTCGAGGCCCTTCAGGTCGAGGCGCTGTGCTGGTGCGGCGAGCGCGCCACCCACAACGCCCGTACGGTCGACGGCGTGATGGTCGTCGAGGGCGCGCAGGTGGTGATCGGCGACGTCGACCGGTCCGGCGAGGTCGGCTACGAGGTGCTGTGCCGCCGTCACCACCGCCGCCGGATGACCAGCGCGACCGCGGGCGCGGGCACGCTCTCGCCCGACGTGCTGCCGGTCACCCACTCCTGACCGCGGCGGTCACCCGCTCATGACGACGGGCCCGGCCGGCCGCACGACGGCGGTCGACCGGGCCCGCCCGCCGGTCAGTTGACGCCGACCGGACCGAAACGCGCCACGACCGTACGGTCCCCGGTCACCGGCACGGTGACCGTCGGCCCGCTGTCGGGCAGTTGGGCGCCGTCGAGCGTCCAGCCCAGCAGTTGGAAGCCGGGCGCCGGTACGGCCGTCACGGTCGCGGTGTCGCCGCGCTCGAAGCGGCCCGGCTCCGTCTGGTTCCCGCCGACGGTGACCTTCCCGCCGCTCGCGGGCTCGGCCGTGGCGGTCACCGACTGCTGCACCATGTTGATCGCCATGATGCCCAGCAGCTTCGCGGGACCGGTGGACGTCGCGCCGTTGTAGCGCAGCACGTTGACCGCCGTGACGTCGGCCGAGGCGCCCGCCTTCACGGTGTAACCGCCGTCGCCGAGGTTGTCCGTGCCCAGGTTGAAGGCGCGGACGTCACCGGAGGTGACCACCAGACCGTTGTGCATGCCGTAGCCGAAGACGTCCGAGACCGTCAGGCCGCGGGCGCCGTCGACATGCACCAGGTCGGTGTTCTTGCGGGTGAACCCGTCGATGGTCTGCGCGAACAGATCGCTGCCGAGGCCCCAGCCGGGAATGCCGAAGCCGGTGCGGTTCACCGCGTTGCCGTTGCTGAGCACACCGTCGACCAGACCGCCGCGGCCCGCGCGCGCCGTGACGCCCCGGTTGAGGAAGACCCCGGTCAGCTTGTGCACCACGAAGCCGTCGTTGCCCTCGTCCACGGCGTTCCACGCGTTGGTCAGACCGACGTCGACCACATACGTGCCGCGGCCGGTGCCCCGGATGTCGTACGGGTAGGGGACGTAGCCGGTCGCGGGGTTGTTCTCCGGGTGGAAGACCCGCAGACCGCGCACGCCCGAGCCGTTTCCGGCGAGCGTGACGAAGGCGGCGTCGGTGTCGGCGTTCGCGGTGTTCCGGCCCGCGTAGGCGAACAGCACGGTGCCGCCGCTGGCGCCGTCCTCGTCGCGGTTCGGCGAGGACGAGGCGCCCCGCAGTTCGACCCCGGCCGGTACCCGCAGCCGGCCCTCGACCCGGTACCAGCCCGCGGGCAGGTACACGGTGCCGCCGCCCCGCGCGCCCGCCCGGTCCAGCAGCCGCTGGATGCCCGCGGTGGCGTCGGCGGCGGGCTGATAGCCCACGCCGTGCGGGACGGCGCCCGCCGCGTACAGCGCGTGCCCGCGAGGCGCGGGCAGGTCGGGTGCGGCGGCCCGGACCGGTACGGGACCGGGCATCGTCACGACCGTGCCGGAGGTCGCGCCGTCCAGCGCCGTGCCGGTGACCTTCACAAATCCCTTGGTGGCGTTGCGGATCGACGCGACGCTGCCCTGGAGCGTGCCCCCGGCCACCGTCATGCCCCAGCGGGTGTCGATGTCGTCCACCTGGAGGGCCACATCGGTGCGCACCACCCGGGTCTGCTGGAACGCGCCGACGAAAGCCGCCCGTTGGCCCTTCACGACCTGGATGCCGGTGCGGTAGTCGGACAGCGAGATCCGGGAGAACTGGTCCCACTCCAGGTCACCGAGGACGAGTCCCGTGCCGTTGGCCCGCGTCCACCGGTCGAGCGCCGACCGCGCGGGCGGGTCGTACGCCGAAGGCGCGTGCGCCCAGTAGGAGTTGGAGAAGGTGATGTCGCTCCAGGTGCCGACGTCCGAGCCGTTGTAACCGGTGGCCCCGGTGAACAGCACCGTCCCCTTGATGTCGGCGAGCGTCGCCGACTCGTGCACCTGGCCCTGCACCGCGGGCCTGCCGCGGTCGTCGGTCTTCGTGGAGACCCCGACACCCTTGTACGAGTTGAGCATCGTGACGTGCGCGACCGTGCTCATCATGAAATTCGCGTCGCTCTGCCAGGCCGAACCCGGAATCTCGAAGGTGTTGTTGTACGGCACCGGGTGGGCCGCGTTCTGCCGCGGGTAGTAGGTGGTCAGGCCCTGGACGGAGGCGCTGCCGCCGACCCGGAAGAGCACCGGCCCGTCGGCGCCCGGCGGCAGGTCGGCGCGGATCACCGTGCCGTAGCCGCCGGACCCGCGGTCCGGGTCGCGCCGGTCGCCGATCAGCGAGCAGAAGGCCGGGACCTCCACGGTGGTGGTGAGGCGGTAGGTGCCCGCGCCCAGCCACACCGTGCCGCCGCCCGCGTCCTGGCAGTCGTAGAGCGCGGACTGCACGGCGGCGGTCGCGTCCCTCTTCCCCGAGGTGTCGACGCCGTAGTCGCGGATGTCGAAGTCGGCGACGACCGGAGCGCCGGTCGAGTAGCGGGTGGTGACCAGCTTCGGGTGCGGTGTGACCACCCGCTGGTCGCGGACCTCGAGGACGGCGAGACCCACCTTGGTCTGGCCCGCGCTGTACCCGTGGATCGCCAGCCGGACGTACCGGGCGGTCGTCGGAGCGAAGGCGGTGGTGAACACCGAGCCGCCGACGGCCCCGGTGCGGCCCACGTCTGTGAAGCGCGTCCCGTCCGTGGACACCTGGACGGTGTAGTCGGAGGAGAAGGCGCCGGTCCAGCCGGCCTTGACCTGGTTGAAGCGCTTGGCCGCGCCCAGGTCCACGGTGAAGGTCTCGCCCGTCCCGCCGTCCCCGCTGACCCAGGCGCTGCCGCCGTTCCCGTCGATCGCCGCGGCCGGGGCGGACCCGGCGGCGGTGGACGAGGCGGTGGCGGTGCCCAGGTGCGCCAGGTCGGTGTTCACGGCGGCGGCGTGGAAGACGTCGAGCGCGGCGGCCAGCGCGTGGAAGGCGGTACGGGCCTGCTCGTCGGTGACGCCGGTGCCGTTCGCGACCGCGCGGGCCGCGTCGGCGGCCTGCTGGAGCGCGGCCTTCGCGCCGACCGGGTACTGCCCGTCGCGGGTGCCCTCGCGGGCCGCGAGGTAGGCCAGATCGGCCTGCGCCACAAGCTGCTTGAGGCCGGTCGTCGGGTCGAGCACGCGCGGCAGCGCGGTCACCGAGACGCGGGCGACCTTCAGTTCGGCCGGGCTGCCGCCGGTGGTGATGCGGAAGTCCGAGCCGTTGGAGCGGTTGGTGAGGATCGCGTCGTCCAGCAGGAAGGTGTGGGTCTTCCAGGTCCCCGAGTCGCCGTAGGTGAAGACCGGCGAGTTCTTGAACATCTCCGGGATCGTGTCGCCGGGGGAGTCGTACTGGAGCTGGATCGCTCCGTTGCCCCGGTCGAGGTAGTCGACGGTGACCGCGACCGGGTCGCGGTTGTCGTACAGCGCGGTGTCGTCCACGTTCATGTAGAAGAAGCCGGTCTCGGCGCCCGGGTGGCTCTGGTCGGTGCCCCAGTAGCCGCGGCCCGCCTCCGTGCCGGTCACCAGGTGCGTGTCGTTGTCGCCCGCCCGCGGCGAGATGCCGTGCGCGTCGACCGCGGTGCCGAGGTCCACGGACTGGCCCGCGGCGACCCTCACCGACGCCACCGTCACGTCGGCGGGCGCCCCGTCCTTCGTCCCCGACAGCCGCAGCTCACGGCCCGCCTCCGTCCCGAAGTCCGCCGGTACGGTGAAGGCTTCCGTCGTCCATCCGGCCGCTCCGGTGAGCGGCACGCTGCCGACGAGGTCGCTCGCGCCGCGCGTCAGCCGAAGCGTCGTCCCGTCGGGCGCGTCGTCGTACGTCACCGCCACGGTGACCTGGCCGGCGCCGCCGACGGTGTCGGTCCACTCCCGGTCCAGCGCCAACTTGATGTAGTCCGTGCCGGCCGCCACATCGGTCTGCCAGTACGGCTTTCCGTTCTTCTCACCGGTGCGCAGGCCGTCGGCGGAGTCGCCCGCGCTCGCGGTCAGGCCCAGCGTGACCGGTTTCGGGCCGAGGTCGGCGCCGACGCCCAGCGGATACAGCGCCGCCGCGGCGGCCCGCGACGACGGAGGGAGCAGCAGGGCCGCGAGCAGCAGCAGTGCTAACGCGGCGGGGGGCCGCAGCCATCGTGCGAGGGTGGGTCTCATGTGGCTTCTCCTACGGAGGGTCGGTTTCCAGGGGGAAGGGCGGTACGCCAGGTCTTGAGGGGCGCGGGGAACGGTGCGATCGGCCACGACGGGCCTGCGGGGGCAACCGGCCCGCGTCGGGCGGACACTAAGGACGCGCCAGGCGGAGCGTCAGGATCTGGAACGGGCGCAGGTCCAGCGGGAAGGAGCCGTCCCCGGCCCGGGGGAGGGGAGCGGTGGGGCTCTCCAGGAGGTCGGTGACGTGCGCCGCGGCAACGGGGAAGCCGGTGTGCAGCGCCCCGCGCGCGCCGCCGCCGCGCGACTCGTAGAGCCGGACGACCACGTCGCCGCCGCGGTCGTCGGCGAGTTTCACCGTCTCCACGACGATGCCGGGGTTGTCGACGGTGACGAACGACGGCCCGGCGGCGGCCCCGCCGGTCGACGCCGAACTGCCCGGCCGCAGCGGCAGGTTGAAGGAGTAGCCGGAGGCGACGGCGTCGCCGACCCCGGCGCCGACCACCAGGCCGTAGGCGAAGGAGTGCCGCCCCCGGTCGGCCTGCGGGTCGGGGCTGTGCGGCGCGCGCAGCAGCGACAGCCGCAGCGTGGTGGTCGTACCGCCGTCGTCGCGGGTCAGGCGCGAGACGTCGTGGCCGTAGGTGGAGTCGTTGACGACGGCGGCTCCCCAGCCGTGCTCGCCCACGTGCACCCAGCGGTGGGCCCAGAGTTCGAAGCGGGCGGCGTCCCAGCTCGTGTTCTCGTGGGTGGGGCGCTGGACGTGCCCGAACTGGATCTCGGCGCTCTCGCGCTCCGCGTGCACGTTCAGCGGCCACGCGGCCTTGAGGAGGGTGTCCCGCTCCTGCCAGTCGATGTCGGTCCGGACGGTCAACCGGGCGCTTCCGGCGGTGAGTTGCAGGTCCTGCGTGAGGTGCGAGCCGCCGAAGGAGCGCGTGACGCGCACCGACGCGAGCAGCGGCCCGGCCTCGGTGACCTCGACGGCGTCGGCGGCGGTGAGGTCGCGGACGGTGTCCCGGTAGTAGCCGTCGATGTTCCAGGCGCTCCACCGGTTGGGGTCGTCCGGGTGGAGTTGCAGCAGATTGCCCGCCGCGCCGGGGGCGATCGCCTCGCGTCCGGCGCGCAGGTCGTACGCGGACCGCACGAGGCCGTCGGTGTCGATCCGTAGCCGCAGCACCCCGTTGTCGAGGGTGATCCCGGTGGTGTCCTCGGTGACCGAGACCGGGGGCAGCGCGGAGCGCACGGCCTGACCGGTGCCGAAGGCGGGGGCCTCGACGAGGACGGCGGTACGTCCGTCGGACAGCGGCTGGCCGTCGGCGGCGGGGGTGCCCGCGGGCAGGACGGCCACCTCGCGGCGCGCGTAGGGCCCGGCGTTGTAGAAGACGGGTCCCGAGTCGGCGGGTCCTGAGTCGGCGGGTCCCGAACCGCCGGGCCCCGAACCGGCGGGTCCCGCGCCCGTCCCCGCACCCACCGCTGCCTCGATCACCTCGGCCAACTCGGCCTGCAACTCCCGGTGTACGGCCTCCGCCTCCCGGTGCACCCAGGCGATCGAGGAGCCCGGCAGGATGTCGTGGAACTGGTGCAGCAGCACCCGCCGCCAGATCGACTCCAGCCGCTCGTACGGGTAGGGGGCGCCGCCGCGGACCGTGGCCGCCGCCGACCACAGCTCGGCCTCGCGCAGCAGCGCCTCCGCGCGCCGGTTGCCGCGCTTGGTACGGGCCTGGCTGGTGTAGGTGCCGCGGTGATTCTCCAGGTACAGCTCGCCGCGCCAGACCGGCAGCCGCTCGTACTCCTCGCGCGCCTCGTCGAAGAAGGCCGAGGGATCGCCGACCTCCACGCGGGTGGAGCCCTCCAGGTCGCGCAGCCGCCGCGCCTTCTCCAGCATCTCGCGGGTCGGCCCGCCGCCGCCGTCGCCGAAGCCGAAGGGGGCGAGCGAGCGGGTGGCGGCGCCCTTGTCGGCGAAGTTGTGCTCGGCGTGGGCCAGTTCGGCGCCGGTCAGGGAGGCGTTGTAGGTGTCGACCGGCGGGAAGTGGGTGAAGATCCGGGTGCCGTCGATGCCCTCCCAGTGGAAGGTGTGGTGCGGCAGCCGGTTGGTCTCGTTCCACGAGAGCTTCTGGGTGAGGAACCAGCGGGCCCCGGCCAGCGCGGCGAGCTGCGGGTACGCGGCGGTGTAGCCGAAGGAGTCGGGCAGCCACACGCCGTCCTGCGGGATGCCGAACTCCTCGGCGAAGAACCGCCGGCCGTAGACGAGTTGGCGGGCCAGCGCCTCACCGCCGGGCAGATTGCCGTCCGCCTCCACCCACATGCCGCCGACCGGCGCCCAATTGCCGTCGGACACCGCCTTCTTGATCCGCTCGAAGATCTCGGGGCGGCGCTCCTTCATCCACGCGTACTGCTGCGCGGAGGAGCAGGCGAAGACCAGCTCCGGGTACTCCTGGGCCAGCGTCGTCATATTGGTGAAGGTCCGGGCGCACTTGCGGACCGTCTCGCGGACCGGCCACAGCCACGCCGAGTCGATATGGGCGTGCCCGACCGCGGTGACGGTGTGCGCGGAGGCGTGCGCGGGCCGGGACAGCACGTCCGTCAGCCGGTCGCGGGCGGCCTGCGCGGTGGCCGCGACCGCGCGCACGTCGACCGCGTCGACCGCCCGCTGGAGCGCCCGCAGGATCTCGTGCCGCCGCGAGCCGTCTGTCGGCAGCTCGCGCATCAGCTCGTCCAGCACCTCCATGTCGTGCAGCAGGTGCCACACCGCGTCCTCGCGCACCGCGATCTCGGCGGCGCGCAGCCGGTACAGGTGCTCCTCGCCCGCGGTGTCCCGCGAGCCGTAGTGCGTGCCGACCGCGAGCGCGCCCTCGATCATCGGGTTCGCCGCCAACTCCACCAGCAGCTCGACCGGTTCGCCGCCCGCGGCGGGCTCCGCGAGCAGCACCGAGCGGTGGTGCGGGTGCAGGCCCTGCACGGGTGCGCCCGCCGCGTCGTGGACGAAGCCCTCGGCCTGGCCGCCGGGGCCCTTCGTCGGGTCGAAGCCCAGGTCGAAGACGGCCTCCACCCGGCGGCCCGCCCAGGCCGCCGGTATCCGGCCGGTCGCCCGCAGCCAGGTCGTCGACCACGGACCGCCCCAGGTGTCGCCGATCGCGGCGGGCGCGTACGTCGCGGCCAGCGCGTCGGCCACCGGTACGGGTTCGCCCGGCACCTGCCAGGCGGCGAGATCGAGGGTCAGCGCGTCACTGTAGAGGGCGGGACGGACCACCTGAGCGAGGAATTTGGTGATCCGCTCTTCGACGATGTGCCGGTCGTCATGCACAGTTGCGTTTCCTTCTGCCGTGGGCGGGCGGGTGCCGGAAGGGCGGGCGGATGCGGGAGGGCGAGTGCTCGCGGAAAAGCCGTGGGGGACGTGGGGGACGTGGGGGAGGGGTCAGGTACGGCGCTCCGCTCCGGCCGTACGCCAGGTGCGCCGGGGCGTGAAGCCCAGCAGCGCCGTGCAGGCGGCCGTGTCGAAGAGCGAGGCGTGGTCCTGGAGGCCGCTGCGCAGCGGCACCCCCGGATGGTGACGGGCCATCAGTTCCGCGGACGGCAGCGCGGATGTCGTGTCGGCGGCCGTGACGTTGACGACGTGACAGCCGGTCAGCTCGGTCTCCAGCGCGCGCCGTACCGCCTCGGCCGCGTCCAGGGTGTGCAGCCAGCCCCACAGGTCGTGCCGCTGACCGGCCGGGTCGGCGGCGCAGGCGTCCAGGAAGTGGCCGAGCCGGTCGCCGGTCCCGGTGAAGGGCAGCCGCAGACAGACCGCGTCCAGGCCCCAGCGCCGGTGTGCGGTGCGTGCCACCTCCTCCAGCGCGGCCTTCGACAGGCCGTACGGGTCGCGCAGCACGCTCGGATGGGCCTCGTCCAGCGGGACGTAGGACGGCGAGACCGGCACCGGTGACCAGGCCAGGCCCACCGCGGCCATGCTGGAGGCGGCCACCACCCGGCGCACCCCGGCCCGGCCCGCCTCCTCGAACACCCGGTGCGCCGTCAGGCAGTTGTGCGCGAACAGCGTGCTCGGGTCGGTGTCGTTCGGGTGCGGGATCGCCCCGAGGTGCACCACCGCCTCCGCGCCCGCCATGGCCTCGCGGACCAGTTCCGGGTCCTGGAGGTCGCCGGTGTGCACGCGCGCGGCGCGCGGCTCGGTCACCGGCAGCAGGTCGGTGAGCACCAGGTCGTGCCCCGCGGCCAGCAGCGCCGCGGTGACATGGCCGCCGATGTGTCCTGCGGCCCCCGTGATCAGGACGCGCATCAGCCCTTCACCGCCCCGACCAGGCCGTTGACGAAGTAGCGCTGGAGGCTCAGGAACAGCAGCGCCACCGGGATGACGACGATCAGCGCGCCCGCCATCAGGTTGTTGTAGTGCGGCACGTTCGACGAGGCGAGCGTCTGGAGCCCGAGCGGCAGCGTGTACGTGCTCTCGTCGTTGAGCGACACCCGCGTCAGCAGGTACTCGTTCCAGGTGGGGATCGCGGTGAGCAGCGCCACCGTGATCAGCGCGGGCCGGGCCAGCGGCAGATAGATCCGGGAGAAGATGTGGAACTCGTTGGCGCCGTCGACCCGCGCCGACTCCCGCAACTCCCGTGGCACGGCGCTGAAGGCGCCGGTCATCAGCAGCACCGACAGCGGCGCGCCGCCGTTGACGAAGGGCAGCACCAGACCGATGTGCGTGCCCAGGATGCCCATCTTGTTCTCCAGCAGCACGATCGGCAGCATCACCGTGATGCCGGGCACGAACAGCAGCGCGACGAAGAGCTTCTGGAGCAGGCCGCGGCCGGGGAAGTCCAGCACCGCGAAGGCGTATCCGGCCGCCGCGTACACCCCGAGCGTCAGCACCACGGTGAGCGCGGTGACCTGAAGGCTGTTCAGGAAGTAGTGGAAGAAGTGCAGTTGGTTCCAGGTGTGGGTCAGCGTGTCCAGCGTCGGGTGGTGCGGGATCAGATGGCCGCCGCGTACCACCTCGACCTGGTCCTTGAAGGCGGCCGAGACCATCCACAGGAAGGGGTAGACGCTGACCAGGCCGTAGAGCGTCAGCAGGATGCCGACGGTCCAGCGCGCGGCGGCGCGCGAGACGGCGGCCCTGGCCGGCGAGGCGGGTCCTGTGGTGCGCGAGGGGCCCGCGCCGGAGATGTTCGTCGTCATGTTCTGCTCCGCATGACTCGCAGGTTGATCAGGGCGAGCACCACGGCGGCGGCGAACAGCAGCCAGCCGAGGGCGCTCGCCAGGCCGAGCGTCGGCGCCAGGTCTTTGAGGAAGGCCAGCCGGTACGCCTCGAGGCCGAGGACGTTGGTGTGGTCTCCGGGACCGCCGTTGGTCATCACCAGGAAGGTCTGGAAGCCCTGGAGGGAGTCGCGGAGATTGAGCAGCACGACGATCGAGGTGATCGGCCGGACCAGCGGCCACACCACCGACATGTTCGTCCGCCACCATCCGGCGCCGTCGAGCTGCGCGGCCTCCATCACGCTGCGGTCGATGGTCTGAAGACCGGTGAGGTACATCAGCATCGCGACCGGCACCGCCCCCCACACGGTGACCACGATCATCGTGGGCAGCGCGGTGTGCGGGTTGCCGAGCCAGCCCTGCGGCTGCGCGAGCGACCCCATGCCGACGCTGCTGAGCAGGGTGTTGACCGCGCCGTCCGGCTGGAGGATGTACTGCCAGGCGAAGAAGACGGCGATGCCGCTGGTGACGTACGGCACGAAGTACACCGAACGCAGCACGCCCTGCATCCGCTTGGCGGAGTTGAGCAGGATCGCCAGCGGGAAGGACACCGCGACGGTCAGCAGCGGGACGGCGATCATCACGTACAGGGTGTGGAGCGCCGCGTGGTGCAGCCGGGGCGCGTAGGCCGGATTCTGCCAGAGCAGGTCCTTGTAGTTCTGGAGGCCGACCCAGTCCCAGCGCGGCGCGAAGCCGTTCCAGCGGGCGAAGCTCAGCAGGAAGCCGTAGCCGACGGTGTACAGGCCCATGACCGCGAAGAGCACGACGGCGGGGGCGACGAACAGGTAACCGGAGACGGCCTCGTAGCCGCGGCGGCGCGGGGGGCGCGCGCCGCGGCCGGCGGCGGCGCGCGCGGCCGGCCGGGGATCGCCTCCCCGGCCGGCGCCGGCCGTCTCCGTGAGCGTGGGACGGGGTGCGGTGGTCACTTGGACGTCGCCCAGAAGGAGTTGTTGAGCTTGGCCATCGCCTTGCCGGTCTGGTCCACGCTCTTCTGCTTCAGCGGCGTCAGGTCGGCCAGCACCTCGCCCATCGAGTCCTGGTCGTACGTCGGCGGCCGGAAGGTGTTGTCGCTCGGGTCGTAGGTGGTCTCCGGCGTGCCGACGAAGGTCTTCAGCATGTCGGCGAGGGTCGGGCCCATCACCGAGGCGGCGTCCGCGCCGAGTTCGGTGGCGGGCACGTCGGTGGCGTCCTTGGCGAACTTCGAGGCGATGTCGGGCCGCGCCAGGAACTTCATCCACTTCTCGGCGTTGTCCGGGTGCTTGCTGGTGGAGGTGACCGTCAGACCGGTGAGCGCCAGCGGGCCGAGCGCCCGGTGGGGCACCGCGCCGTCGCCCGGCGAGGGCAGGCCGAAGGCCATCACGTCGTCGGGGTTCATGCCGTTCTGCTGGAGGAAGGCCAGCGTGAAGGTGCCGCCGATGTCGAAGGCCGACTTGCCCTGGGCGAACGCCTGGTCGGCCGCGTCGATGTCGAGGGTCTGGGTGCCCGGCATCCAGTACGGCTGGAGCTGCGCGTACTGCGTGAGGACCTTGGTGCCGTCGGCGGAGGAGAAGTCCGCGCCGGCGTCCTTGCCGAACAGCGCCTGGTACTTCTCCTTGCCCAACTGGGCGAAGGCCAGCGGCTGGAGGACCCAGGTCAGACCGGTCGCCTTGACCTTCAGACCGAGGCTGACCCCGCCGTTCTTCGGGTCCTTGGTGGTGGTGGCCTTCAGGTCGGCCAGGAACTCGTCCCAGTTCGCGGGGGCCTTGGTGATCCCGGCGGCGGCCAGCATCTTCTTGTTGGCCATGACGATGCCGAAGGTCCCGGAGGTGAAGGGCACGCTGAAGCGCTGGCCCTTGCTCACGCCGTGCGTCTTGGAGTCGGCGGGCTTGGACTCGGTGTACTTCGCGTCCGTGACGGTGCCCGAGACCTGGACGCCCTTCTGGTACAGGCCGCTCCAGGCGGCGTCGACGTCGCCCGCGATGTCCTTGGCTATGCCGGTGGCGCCGAGCACCAGGTCCTCGCCGTCGGAGTGCGTCTCCAGCACATCGGGCAGGTCGTGGGTCTTGGCGGCGGCCTGGAGCTTGGTGCTGTACGCGTCGTCCGGTCCGTACGCCTCGATCTTGACGGTGATGCCGGTCTGCTTCTTGAACTCGGCCGCCGCGTTGCGCAGTCCGGCGACGTGCGACTGCTTGAAGGTCCACATCTCCAGCGACTTGCTGTCCCCCGATCCGGAGGAGCCGCCGCCGCAGGCGGCCAGCGGGCTCAGCGAGAGGACGGTGGCCACAGCGGCTGCGGCGAGTCTCGTCTTCGGGGTAAAACGTGCGAATGGTGTGTTCATGGGTCCCTACCTAGGATTCGACCGTTCAGAAGACCGAATGACGTTGGAGTGACTGAACTTAGGGTCGTGTTTGATATAGCGTCAAGACGCACGCCGCGATGGGAGTGGGCACTCTTATGCGTCGTGCATCGGCGGCGGGGAGCGGAGGATCGGTGGAATCGGTGGCAGAAGCGGCGCGCGGGCGGAAGCCCGAAGAGGTGAAGTCCGCAGCTCGGGTACTGGAAGTGCTCGAACTGCTCGGCGCGGACGGCGCCCGGCTCTCGCTGGCGGAGATGGCGACGGCGATGGCGGTGCCGAAGAGCAGCCTGCACGCCATCCTGCGCACGATGCAGGCGCGCCGGTGGGTGGATCTCGACCCGTCAGGGACGCGCTACAGCCTCGGTCTCAAGGCGCTGTTGACGGGCACCGCCTACCTGGAGGGCGACGACGTCACCAGCCTGGCGGGGCCGGTGCTCGACGCGCTGGCCGAGGAGACCGGCGAGGCCGTGCACCTGGGCAGGCTCGACGGCACGCACGTCGTCTACCTGGCCAAACGCGAGTCGCGGCACGCGCTGCGGATGTACTCCGCGGTCGGCCGCAGGCTCCCCGCGCACGCCACGGCGCTCGGCAAGGCGGTGCTCTCGCAGTACGACCACGCCGAGGTGCAGCGGCGGCTGGACTGGCCGCTGGAGCGGATGACCCCGACCACGGTGGTCGATCCCGACGCGTTCCTGGCCCAGTTGGCCGAGGCGCGGCTGCGCGGCTGGGCGGCGGACGACGGCGAGAATTCCGTCGACATCCGCTGCGTCGCGGTCGCGCTCGGCGGCGGCCAGGGCGAGGACGCGATCAGTTGCTCGGCGCCCAAGAGCCGGATGGACGACGCGCGGGTCGAGGAGGTCGCGCAGGCGGTCACCGAGGCCGCGCAGTCGCTGAGCACCCTGCTCAAACGGCTGGGCCAGCACTGACCGGCCGCCGCCACCGCGCCGACCGGCCGCGGGCCGGCCGCTGAACCGGCACGGGCCGCCCGCCGGCTCGCCGACGGCCCGCCGCCCGCCTGCCGCCGGGCCTGACGCGCTGTCGGGCCCGGCCTGACGGGCCGTCCGGCCGACCGGGGCGTGCCGACCCCTTGTGTGTCCCGCGTGGCGGGGGTTACGGTCGTTGCGAGTTTGTCAAAGTGATTGACAAACTCGGAATGCCCTCTCTACGTTCGGATACCGGTACGTCATTCCGTTACCTGTACGTGGGAGTTCGTATGGCATTGCCTGATGCCGGCCCCGCACCGCTCGCCCCGGCCCCCTGGGTCGACGAGCGCGGCGCCAAGATCCGCATCACGGCCGTTCGCACCTTTCTGACCGCCCCCCACGGGTGCCCCCATCTCATCGTCCGCGTCGAGACCGGCGAACCGGGCCTCTACGGCCTCGGCTGCGCCAGCGACCCCCAGCGCACGCTGGCCGTCCGCTCGGTGCTCGACGACTACCTCGCCCCGCTGCTCATCGGGCGGGACCCCGACGACATCGAGGACATCCACCGGCTGATCCTCAACAGCGCCTACTGGCGCGGCGGTTCGGTCACCGGCAACGCGCTCGGCGGCATCGACGTCGCCTTGTGGGACCTCAAGGCCAAGCGCCTCGGCGCGCCCCTGCACTCGCTGTTCGGCGGCAAGGTCCGCGCCTTCGCCGAGGCGTACACGCACGTCGACGGCCGCGACGCCGCCGAGATCGCCGACAAGGTCCAGGCCGCGAGGGAACACGGCTACCGGCACGTCCGGATCCAGGCCGCCGTGCCGGGCGCCGACACCTACGGCGCCTCCGGCGGCGGCACCGCGGACGCCGACGCGGTACGCGAGCGGCGCGCGCCCTGGGACAGCGCGGGCTATCTGCGGCACGTGCCGGGCGTTCTCACCCGCGTGCGCGAACTCGTCGGCGACGACGTCGAGTTGCTGCACGACGTGCACGAACGGCTCGACCCCCGGCAGGCCAGGGACTTCCTGCGCAGGGTCGAGGACGCCGGACTGTACTTCGTGGAGGACCTGCTCGCGCCCGAGGACACCCGGCACTTCAAGCGGCTGCACGACGCCTCGCCCGTACCGCTCGCGGTCGGCGAACTCTTCCACGACACCGCCCAGTTCACCGCCCTGCTGGACGGCCCCGACATCGACTTCGCGCGGATCCGCGTTCCCACCCTCGGCGGCCTCACCCCCGCCCGCAAGATCGCGGCCTTCTGCGAACTGCGCGGTGTCCGGCTCGCGCCGCACGGCCCCGCCGACGTCAGCCCGGTCGCCCAGGCCGCCACCTTGGCCATGGACATCTCCAGCCACGCCTTCGGCGTCCAGGAGGCCGCGGTCTTCAGGCCGCCCGTCCACGAGGTGTTCCCCGGCACGGTCACCGCGTCCGCGGGCGGCCTCGTGCCCCATGACACCCCGGGCCACGGAGTGGACTTCGACGAGGCCGCCGCCCGCCGTCACCCCGTGCCCGAACCCCTGGCCCACGACCGCTGGGCCCTGCTGCGCAACACCGATGGGAGCGTGCAACGCCCGTGACGAATCCGATCAGAGCCGGTGAACCCGGAGCCGGAGCCGACCAGGACGGGGCCGGCCGGGAGCGGTCCGCACGACGGGCGTTGGTGGTACGCGGCGGCTGGGAGGGCCACGCGCCGATCGCGATCACCGACCTCTTCCTGCCCTTCCTCGAGGACGAGGGCTTCACCGTCCAGACCGCGCAGTCGCTCGACGTCTACGCCGACCGGGAGCTGATGGCCGCCACCGACCTCGTCGTCCAGTGCTGGACGATGGGCGAGATCAGCGGCGAGCAGACCAGGGGCCTGGCCGAGGCGGTCAGGGCGGGCACCGGCTTCGCGGGCTGGCACGGCGGGATCGTCGACTCCTTCCGCGGCGACGTCGACTACCAGTTCCTGACCGGCGGTCAGTTCCTCATGCACCCGGCGGGATTCCTCGACTACCGGGTCCATGTGCGGCCCGAGCGCGCCGACCACCCGGTGATCGCCGGGATCGGCGACTTCGACGTGCACACCGAGCAGTACTGGCTGGCCACCGACCCCGACATCGACGTGCTGGCCACCACGACCTTCCCGCCGGACGGCGAGCGCGCGCACCCGGTCGTGATGCCCGCGGTGTGGACCAGGAGGCAGGGCGCGGGACGGGTGTTCGTGTCCGCCATCGGGCACAAGGCCGACGACTTCGACGTGCCCGAGGTGCGGGCGCTGACCGAGAGGGGACTGCTGTGGGCGAGCCGTTGAGGATCGGCATGGTCGGCGCGGGCAAGATCAGCGGCCAGTACCTGGACACCATCGCCGGGCTCGAAGGGCTGCGGCTGACCGCCGTCACCGACCTCGACCCCGGCCGGGCCAAGGAGGCCGCCGAGCGCGCGGGCGCCGAAGTGGCTGCAAGCGTCGCGGAGTTGGTGGCGCGCGACGACGTGGACGCCGTCCTGAACCTCACCGTCCCCGCCGTGCACGCCGAAGTGGCGCTGGCCGCGGTCGCCGCGGGCAAGCACGTCTACGGCGAGAAGCCGCTCGCCGCCACCCGCGAGGAGGCCGCCGCCGTGCTCGCCGCCGCGCGCGCCGCGGGCGTCCGGGTCGGCAGCGCGCCCGACACCGTACTCGGCACCGGCACCCAGACCGCCCGCAAGGCCGTGGACGACGGGCTGATCGGCACGCCCGTCGCCGCGACCGCCTTCATGACCACCGCGGGCCACGAAGCCTGGCACCCGGACCCGGAGTTCTACTACCGGCCCGGCGGCGGCCCGCTGCTCGACATGGGCCCGTACTACCTGTCCGCGCTGGTCCACCTGCTGGGCCCGGTCGTCAAGGTCACCGGCGCCGTCGCCACCCCGCGCGCCGAACGCGCCATCGGCAGCGGCCCGCGCGCCGGGGCGCGCTTCCCCGTCGAGGTCGACACCCACGTCACCGGCGTCCTCCAGCACGAAGGCGGCGCCCTCACCACGCTGATCATGAGCTTCGACATCCACGCCGCCCGGCTGCCGCGGATCGAGGTGTACGGCACCGAGGGCTCGCTGTCCGTCCCCGACCCCAACGGCTTCGACGGCCAGGTCGAGTTGTTCACCGACGGTACGTGGCAGCCGCTGCCGGTCTCGGCCGGATACCGCGGCGCGGGGCGCGGCACCGGTCTCGCGGACCTCGCCGCCGCCGTCGCCGCCGGACGCCCGCACCTGGCGTCGGCCGAACTCGCCCAGCACGTACTGGACGTGATGCTGACACTGCTGGACGCCGCGCACGACGGGACGGCGCTGCCGGTCACCAGCGGCTGCGAGCGGCCCGCGCGGGTGGATTCCGTGACACCGTAATTCCACCGAGGGCGGCAGGAAGGGCCACGGCCCTTCCTGCCGCCTTTTGCCGTTCCCGGTGTCAGGCGAATTAACTGACGGCTGACTCCCTTTTCGGTTCCAAATTAGCCTGACAATTTGATAGTTGCAGGTCACGACCTGCGAGAAGAAGGAATTCGCGCGAGGCGTTGACTTGATAACACACATGGTTTTACATGGCGGTTACTGGCTGGACAGGAAGGGCTGCCGATGCATGACCGGATGAAGTCCGGCGAAGAGCGCATAGCCGCATTCCTCGCCGAACGGCTGCGCCCCGCGCTCTACCCGCAGAAGCTGCCCATGGACATCGGCGCCTGGCACATCGCGGGCGAGCCCGTCCCCGCCGAGGTCGCGCTGCGCGCCGACTACACGCCGTTCGCCGTCGGCGAGGCGTGGGGGCGCCCCTGGGCGACCACCTGGTTCAGCGTCCACGCCACCGTGCCGGAGCGCTGGGCCGGGCGGCGGGTCGAGGCGCTGTTCGACCTCGGCTCGGGACCCGACGACGGGACGGGAGAGGGAACCGGGGCCTGGACCGGGGCCTCCGGCGGCCCGGCCGAGGGCCTGGTGCACGACGCGCACGGCATCCCGCTCCAGGGCCTGCACCCCGGCCTCGGCGCCGTCCTGATCGCCGGCTCCGCCACCGCCGGCTCGTCCGTACGGCTGCTGGTCGAGGCCGCCGCCAACCCGCGCATCGCGGCGGGCAGCGGCGCGGGCACCCGGTACGGCGACCCGGCCACCGCGGGCGACACCCTCCTGTACCGGCTGCGCCGCGCCGACCTCGCCGTGCGCGACGAGGACGTCTGGCAGCTCGTCCACGACGTGCAGACCCTCGAAGGGCTGATGCGCGCGCTGCCCGAACAGCAGCCGCGCAGGCACGAGATCCGGCTCGCGCTGGAACGCGCCCTGGACGCCGTCGACCCGCGGGCCGTCGGCCGCACCGCCGGATACGCCCGTACGCTGCTGACCGACGTGCTCGCCCGGCGCGCCCACGAGTCGGCGCACACCGTGACCGCCGTCGGCCACGCGCACCTCGACTCCGCCCGGCTGTGGCCGGTGCGCGAGACGGTCCGCGAACGCGCCCGCGCCTTCAGCACGATGGCCGCGCTCGCCGACGAGTACCCCGAACTGGTCGTGGCCGCCTCCAGCGCGCAGCACTACGCCTGGATGAAGGACCACCAGCCGCATGTCTTCGAGCGGATACGCAAGGCGGTCGCGGACGGCAACTGGGCGCCGGTCGGCGGCATGTGGGTGGAGGCCGACACCGAACTGCCCGGCGGCGAGGCGCTGGTGCGCCAGCTCGTGCACGGACGGCGGTTCTTCCGCGACGAGTTGGGCACCGAGACCGACGGCGTGTGGCTGCCCGGCGCCTCCGGCGCGTCCGCGGCCTTCCCGCAGCTCGCCGCGCTCGCGGGCGCCCGCTGGTTCCTCGGCCGCCGCCCGGAGCCCGGCCGCGGCTCCGCGCTGCCGCACCACACCTTCCGCTGGGAGGGCCTGGACGGGACGAGGCTCTTCGCGCACCTCGCTCCGGTCGGGACCGACGGCGAACGCGGAACCGCGGACCCGGCGCTGACCGGCGGCGACCTCGTACGGTCCGTGGACGACTTCGCCGACAAGGGTGACGCGACCCGCTCCCTGCTGCCCTTCGGCCGCGGCGACGGCGGCCCCGACCGGTCGATGCTGGAGCGCGCCCGCCGCCTGGCCGACCTCGACGGCGCGCCGCGCGTCACCCTCGGCGCCCCGGCCCGCTTCTTCCGCGACGCCCAGGCCGAGCATCCGGCCGCCCCCGTGTGGCGCGGCGAACTCGACCTCGCGCCGCACCTGGGCACGTACACCAGCCAGGCGCGCACCAAGCGCGGCAACCGGCGCAGCGAGGCGCTGCTGCACGAGGCCGAGCTGTGGTCGGCGACCGCCGCAGTACGGCACGGAATCCCGTACCCCTACGCCGAGTTGGAGCGGCTGTGGAAGAAGGTGCTGCTCCAGCAGTGCCACGACATCCTGCCCGGCACGTCGATCGCCTGGGTGCACGAGGAGGCCGAGCAGACCCACCGGGACGTACGGCGCAGGCTGGAACGGCTGATCCGGCGGGCGGTCGGTGACCCGGACGGCGCGACCGTGCTCAACGCGGGGCCGCGGGCCCGCCGCGAGGTCGTCGTCCTCGAACCGGAGGACGGCCCGGTGCCCGGCACGCTCCTGACCGGCACTCTTCCCCTCGACGCCGCACAGCCCGGCACCGCACAGCCCGGCACCGCCCGACCCGGCACAGTACAGCCTCGTGCGGCGCGGCCCGGCACCGTACAGCCGCTGTCCGACGGCCGGTTCGCGGTCCTCGCGCAGGCCCCGGCGCACGGCTCAGGACCCGCGGGCATCGCGCTCGGCGACCTCGCCCCGGTCACCGTGACGGCGGGCGCGGACGGCGGCCACGTCCTGGACAACGGGCTGCTGCGAATACGGGTCGACGCGGCCGGTCTGGTGCGGTCCGCCGCCGACCTCGGCACCGGACGCGAGGCCATCGCGCCCGGCGCGGCGGGCAATCTGCTCCAGCTGCACCGCGACGAGCCCGGCGGCTGGAGCGCGGCGCGCTACGCCCCGGTGGCCGGGTCCCGCGATCTGGACCGGGCCGACCGGGTGGAGGTCACCGCCGCGGGACCGCTGCTGGCCCGGCTGCGGATACTGCGCGGCACCGGACGCTCCACCGTCGTACAGGAGCTGACGCTCACCGCGGGCAGCCACGCGCTGACCGTCGACACCGAGGTCGACTGGCGCGAGCAGGACACCGTGCTCAAGGCCGCCTGGCCGCTGGACGTGCACGCGGAACACAGCCGCGCGGAAACGCAGTTCGGCCACGTCGCGCGCCCCACGCACGGGAACACCGACGGGGACGCGGCCCGCCGCGAGTCGGTCGCGCACCGCTGGATCCACGTCGGCGAGCACGGCTGGGGCGTCGCGCTCGCCGGGGACTCGACGTACGGCTACGACGTGACACGGCACACCCGCGAGGACGGCGGCACCACCACCGTCGTGCGCAGCACGCTGCTGCGCGCCCCGCGCAGCCCCGACCCGCACGCCGACCGCGGACTCCAGCGCTTCCGGCACCGGCTGCGGCCCGGCGCCGACGTGGACGACGCCGTCTCCGAGGGCTACGCGCTGCACCTGCCGCTGCGCCCCGGCCCGGACACCGGCGCCGTCACCCGACCCGATTCCCCTCCCGGCAACGCTTCTGACGCGGCGTCACCGCCCCCGCTGGTCGCCGTCGACCACCCCGACGTCGTGGTCGAGACGGTCAAACTCGCCGACGACCGCAGCGGCGACGTCGTGGTCCGGCTGTACGAGTCGCGCGGCGGGCGGGCCCGCACCGTCCTGACCGCGGGCTTCCCCGCGACGGCCGTCCAGGAGACGGACCTGCTGGAGGAACGGCTCGCCGACCACCCGCACGACGACGGACGCACCCCGCTGACGCTCCGCCCGTTCCAGGTCCTCACCCTGCGGCTGATCCGCCCCCGCGAAGGCCAGGAGGGCCGCGTTGCCTGAAACACCCCACTCGCCGCTCTCCGAAGTGCCGTCGCAGGACAGGGCGTTGCCCACCTTCCCCGACGAGCGGCGCCCGCCGGGACCGCCGGACGCGCGGACGCGGGACCTGCTGCGCCAGTGGGCCGCGGGCGACGGTCCGCTCGCCACCCGCGCCAGGGTCGTCCTGCTCGCCGCCGAAGGACTGCGGGACGCCGAGATCTCCCGGCGGCTCGGCGTCTCCCGGCAGACCGTGGGCAGTTGGCGGCACCGCTGGCAGAGCGCGGGGCTGCGCGGCCTCGAACAGCGGCCCCGCACCGGCAGACCCGCCACCGTGGACGAGGCCGAGGTGGTCACCCGGGCACTGCTCGCGCCCGGCGGTAGCGGCGCCAGCCGGGCCATCGCCCGCGAACTGGGCCTGTCCCACGCCACGGTGGCCGCGATCAGACGCCGCTGGCAGCTCACCGCGGACGAGACGACACCCGCCCCGCACGTACCGACCAGACCGCCGCTGCCCGGCACCGACGTGTGGGTGATGGGCCTGTACGCCGACGCGCGCGGCGCCGTCCTGCTCGCCGGCACCCGCGCCGCGGCCCCGGCGCCGGGACCCGCGGCCACCGTCATCGGCGAGGACGTCCTGGCCGGACTCGGCCGGGCCCTCGACGGGATGCGCCTGGCCGTGGCCCCGGACCCCGGCGGCCCGCCGCCGCTCGGGCTCACCGGCTACCTCGCGGCGGCGGCCGAACACCACCCGGACATCGCCCTGCACGCGATCACCCTCTGGGAGACCGGCCGGATCTCCGCGCCCCCGCCCGGCACCACGCCGGTGACCTTCCACCAGCTCCCGGCCCGCTCCACCTGGCGCGGCTTCCTGCGCGCCATGATCGCCCTGGACAGCACCAGCCACCCCGAGTCCTCCCGGCGGGTCTACCTCGACCTGGTCGCCGCGCTGGAACGGCAGACCGCGGGCGCGCCGGGCCCGGTCCGCTGGCTGCGCGAGAACGTCGCGGGCCACCTGCGCGCCCCGCACACCCCCGAGGCCGTCGCGCACCCGCCCTCGTTCAGCGGCGTCAACCAGATCGACCTCGGCTCCTTCAACGAGTGCGTGGTGATCGAGACCGTCCGGCTGTCCGGCACCATCACCCGCGGCGAGATCGCCCACCGCACCGGACTCACCCAGCAGTCGGTCTCCCGGATCGCCCGCTCGCTGCTCGACCGCGGCATCCTCGTCGAGGACGCGCAGCGGCGCGCCACCTCGGGCAAGCCCCGCACCCCGGTGCGGCTCAGCGGCACCGCCGCGCACGCGCTCGGCCTGCACATCGACCCCGAGGTGCTGACCGCCGTCGTCATCGACCTCGACGGCGCGATCGTCTGCACCCGCACCCGGCCGGTGAGCGCCGACATCGACCCGGCCGAATTCGTCGCGCAGGTGGTCGAGTTGGGCCGGGAGACGCTGCAAAAGGCGGGCGGCGCGGTTCGCGAGGACGGCTTCCTCGGCATCGGCGTCGCGGTGCCGGGCCCGGTCGACATCGCCTCCGGTACGGTGCTCGGCCCGCCGCTGCTGTCGGCCTGGAACGACCTGCCGCTGCTCTACCTGCTCAAGGACCACTTCCCGTGCCCGGTGATCATCGAGAAGGACTCGCTGGCCGCGGCGGCGGGGGAGCGGTGGATCGGCCGCGACCGCAGGGCCCGCGATTTCGCGTACCTCTACCTCGGTACGGGCGTCGGCTCCGGGCTCTACCTCAACGGCGACCTCTACCGGGGCGTCAGCGCCAACGCCGGTGAGTTCGGGCAGCTCTGCGCCATCGCGCTGGGCCGGGTGGACGCCGACGGGCGGCCCGAGCTGCTGCCCGAGTGCAATCCGCCGGTCTCCGTGACCGACTTCGCGGTCCGCCGCGGCCTGCCCGCCGCCGACGCCGCCCGCGGCAGCACCGCCGCCTACCGGGAGGTCGGCCGGGCCGCGGCGGCCGGGGACCCGGCCGCGACGGCCGCGCTGCGCGAGGTGGCGGGCGCCGTCGGACGCGGCGCGCTCGGCCTGGTCGACCTGCTGGACATCGACCTCATCGTGCTCGGCGGCCCGTTCTTCACCGACGACGTCGCCGACTTCTACCTGGACGAGATCGGCCGCGCCGTCAACGAATTCCCCACCGCCCGCAGGCTGCGCCGGGTCGAGGTGGAGCGCTCGGTGCTGAGCGCCGAGGCCGCCGCCGTCGGCGCCGCGTCGACCATCTTCCACGCCACGTTCACCCCGCGGCTGCGCGGGCGCGAGCGGCCCTGACCGCGACCCGAGCCCGGACCGGCTCCGGGCACAGGCCGGTGAGCAGCCCGCTTCCAGCTTTTTGCAGCGAGAAGTCAAAAAATGCCGGTCCGATCGCGTTCTTTGTCTTGACGCTGCGTCAAAGATGGCAACACACTGCCCAACTGATGACGCGAGACCCGGACTTCCTTCGGACTTGCACCGAAGTCGGTACCGGCATCTGCTCGATGCTGCTCGATGACGACGGAGGCAGGATGGACGAGCGAAAGCGCCGACGCGCGGGACTGGCCGCGGTCTGCGCCATGGCGTGTGCGATCGGACTGACGGCGGGCTTCGGCCCGAGCGCGGCCGCGAACACCCCACAGGAGGCGGTCGCCGCCACCCCGGTCTACCTCGACACCCACTACTCCTTCCAGGAGCGGGCCGCCGACCTGGTGTCGAGGATGACCTTGCAGGAGAAGGTCCAGCAGCTCAGCACCAACAGCGGCCCCGCCATCCCCCGGCTGGGCGTCCAGCAGTACACGTACTGGAGCGAGGGCCAGCACGGCGTCAACACCCTCGGGGCCAACCAGAACAACGGCGGGGCGCAGGGCGGCGTCCACGCCACCAGCTTCCCGACCAACTTCGCCTCGTCCATGTCCTGGGACCCGGCGCTGCTCTACCAGGAGAGCACCGCGATCTCCGACGAGGTGCGCGGCTTCGTCGACAAGTCGCTCTTCGGCACCGGCCAGAACAACCTCGGCCCGTCCGCCGACGACTACGGCTCGCTGACCTACTGGGCGCCGACGGTCAACCTCGACCGCGACCCGCGCTGGGGCAGGACCGACGAGGCGTTCGGCGAGGACCCGTACTTCGTCGGGCAGATGGCCGGCCAGTTCGTCGACGGCTACCAGGGCAACAACCCCGACGGCACCTCGAAGACCGGCTATCTGAAGGTCGCCTCCACCGCCAAGCACTACGCGCTCAACAACGTCGAGGACAACCGCACCGGCATCAGCTCCGACGTCAACGACACCGACCTGCGCGACTACTACACCGCGCAGTTCCGCTCGCTGATCGAGGACGCGCACGTGTCCGGGCTCATGACGTCGTACAACGCGATCAACGGCACCCCGTCGGTCTCCGACACCTACACCACCAACCAACTCGCCCAGCGCACCTACGGGTTCAACGGGTACATCACCTCCGACTGCGGCGCGGTGAGCACCAACTGGCGGCAGTTCCCCGGCGGTCACGACTGGGCGCCGCCCGGCTGGACCACCGACCACAAGGACGACCCGACGTGGACCGAGACCGCCACCGGCACGACGATGTCCGGTCAGGCCGGCGGCCAGGCGTACGCGCTGCGGGCCGGTACCGACCTCAACTGCACGGGTGACGAGGCGACCACCGCCAACATCCAGGAGGCCATCGAGGCGGGCGCGCTCAGCGAGGGCGTGGTCGACACCGCCCTGGTGAAGGTCTTCACCATCCGCATGGAGACCGGCGAGTTCGACCCGGCGAGCGCGGTGTCGTACACGAACATCACCAAGGACCAGATCGAGAGCCCGGCCCACCAGGCGCTCGCCACCACGGTCGCCGACAACTCCCTGGTGCTGCTGAAGAACGACAAGCGGGCCTCGGGCGGCGGCAAACTGCTGCCCGCCGACCCCGCCACCACCAAGAAGGTCGTCGTCCTCGGCGACCTCGCCAACACCGCGACGCTCGGCCTGTACTCGGGTGACCCGACCTACCGGACCAGCCCGCTGCGCGGCATCCAGAACGAGATCCACGCGATCGACCCCACGGCGTCCGTGGTCTACGACGCGGCGGGCACCTCGTCCACCGGCACCGGCGCCGCGGTGCTCTCCGACAAGACCAAGGCCGACATCAAGGCCGCCGACCTCGTGGTGCTGTTCGTCGGCACCACCCAGGCCAACGGCGACGAGGGCAACGACCGCGACAACCTGAACATGCCCGGCAACTACCAGTCGCTGATCGACCAGACGTCGGCGCTCGGCACCGACAAGCTCGCCCTGGTCATCCAGTCCGACGGCCCGGTCGACATCCAGAAGGAGGCCGCCGCCGGCTCACCGGTCTCCTCGATCGTCTTCAGCGGCTACAACGGCCAGTCGCAGGGCACCGCGCTCGCCCATGTGCTCTTCGGCGACGTCAACCCGTCCGGGCACCTCAACTTCACCTGGTACAAGGACGATTCACAGCTCCCCGACAAGCAGAACTACGGGCTGACCCCGAGCGCCACCGGCGGCCTCGGCCGTACGTACCAGTACTTCACCGGCGCCCCCACGTACCCCTTCGGCTACGGACTCAGCTACAGCTCCTTCTCCTTCACCTCGGTCAGCGCCAACAAGACGCAGATCACGCCGGACGGCACCGTGAAGATCGGCGTGGACGTCACCAACACCGGCAAGACGGCGGGCGCCACGGTCGCGCAGCTCTACGCGGCGACCCCCTTCACCGTCCCCGGCGTCGAACTGCCCGCCAAGCGGCTGGCGGGCTTCGCCAAGACCAAGGTGCTGGGGCCCGGCAAGAGCCAGCACCTGACCATCACCGTCAAGGCCGCCGACCTGTCCTTCTGGGACGCCAAGAGCTCCCGGCAGACCGTCTACAACGGCACCTACGCGTTCCGGCTCGGCCCGGACTCCGCGCACCCGGCGGGCACCGCGAACGTGAGGATCAGCGGCACTCTGACGCCCAAGGTGCGCTACGTCACCGTGCAGCCCGAGAGCGTCGTCCACGACGCGGGCCAGACCTTCTCGCTCACCGGCAAGAACAAGTGGATCAAGGACGACACCAACCCGGCGAAGGAACAGCGCGACCTGTCCGTCACCGCGGACGACGTCGTGGAGGCCGTCAACAACGACCAGTCCTTCGTCGACCTGTCCACCGCCAAGGTCACGTACCGCAGCAGTGACCCGGCGGTCGCCACCGTCGACAAGAACGGCCTGGTGCACGCCGTGGCCGACGGCGTCGCCACCGTCTCGGCGACCGTGGGCGGCGTCACCGGCTCCACCCCGGTCGTGGTCCGCGGCACCCTCACGCTCAAGGCGCTGCCGATCGCCAAGGCGGGCAGCACCCTGACCGCGACCACCACCTACACCAACGGCGCCGCGGCCGCGGTGCGGAACGTGTCGGTCACGCTTGCCACCCCGGCGGGCTGGACGGCCACGGCCACCAGCCCGGCGACCTTCGACACCGTCGGCGCGGGCCAGAAGGCCACCACCACCTGGCAGGTGACCGTCCCGGCCGGTGCGGACCCCGACAACTTCACCCTGGACGCCACCGTCATCACCCCCTCCGGGGAGGAGAGCGCCCAGGCCCCCGTCACCGTGCCGTACGCGTCACTGACCGCCGCCTACAACAACTCCGGCATCAGCGACGACGCCCACACCACGACCGGCAGCCTGGACGGCGAGGGCGCCAGCTTCTCGCTCCAGGCGCTGGCCGCCCTGGGCTGGCACGCGGGCCAGAACACCGACCACGACGGGGTGTCCTTCCCCTGGCCCGCCACCGCGGGCACCGGGGACCCCGACAACGCCGTGGCCGGCGGCCAGGCCGTCGAGATCACCGGCACCGGAACCAAGCTGGGCTTTGTCGGCACCAGCGCCTTCGGCGCCACCTCCGGCACCGGCACCATCGTCTACACCGACGGGACCACGCAGACCTACGCGCTGGCCCTGTCCGACTGGTGGGCCGGATCACCGTCGCAGGGCAGCGACTTCGCCGCCAGCACGCCCTACCTCAACAACGGCGGCGGACAGCAGCAGCAGACCGTGCACATCTCCGCGGCCACCGTGGACCTGCTGCCCGGAAAGACCGTCCAGGCGATCACCCTGCCCAACGTGAGCAAGACGCAGGTCGACCACCAGGTCGCCATGCACCTGTTCTCGATCGCGATCGGCGGCTGACACGCAGCGGCGGGGGGGGGGCCCCCCCCCCCCGGGGGGCGGCCCCCCCCCCCCCCCCCCCCCCCCCCCCCCCCCCCCCCGCCCCCCCCCCCCCCCCCCCCCCCCCCCCCCCCCCCCCCCCCGACCGGATCCTTGCTTGGGCTCCCGCCCCGCAAGAAGGCCCTCGTCGGTCAGC
>NZ_JBIVOA010000014.1:0-116963 GCF_044753885.1 Streptomyces sp. NPDC093221
CACCCACCCCCCCCCCCACCAATTTGTTTAATAATTACCCACACCCCCCCCCCCCCCCCCCCCCCCCCCCCCCCCCGCCGGGGCCCCCCCCCCGGGCCCCCGGGGGCCCCCCCCCGATGCCGTGGCGCGGAGCCCTGCGATGCCGAGGCGGAGAGCCCGGAGAAAGATCAGACGTTGAAGCCCAGGGCGCGGAGCTGGTCGCGGCCGTCGTCGGTGATCTTGTCGGGGCCCCACGGGGGCATCCAGACCCAGTTGATCTTGAGGTCGTTGACGATGCCCTCGGTGGCGGAGACGGCCTGTTCCTCGATGACGTCGGTGAGGGGGCAGGCCGCGGAGGTGAGGGTCATGTCGAGGGTGGCGACGTTGGAGTCGTCGACGTGGATGCCGTAGATGAGGCCGAGGTTGACGACGTCGATGCCGAGTTCGGGGTCGACGACGTCGTAGAGGGCCTCGCGGATCTCTTCTTCTGAGGCCGGAGTGGTGCTCAGGCCGTTCGGTACGGGGCTCATGAGGTCTTCCCTTCGGAAGCTTCCGAGGCTTCGGGACCGTCGGCCAGCGCTTGCGCCGTCGCGTCCTTCCACGCCATCCAGCTCAGCAGCGCGCACTTCACACGCGCCGGGTACTTCGAGACACCGGCGAACGCGACCGCGTCCTCCAGCACTTCCTCCATCGCGTCGTCCGGCTCGACCTGGCCCTTGGACTGCATCAGCTCCAGGAAGGTCTCCTGGATCTTCCGCGCCTGGGCCACGTCCTTGCCGACCAGCAACTCGTTCAGCACCGACGCGCTGGCCTGGCTGATCGAGCAGCCCTGGCCCTCGTACGAGATGTCGCCGATGACGGCGCCGTCCATCCGCACCCGCAGGGTGATCTCGTCCCCGCAGGTGGGATTGACGTGGTGCACCTCCGCCTGGCCGTCCCGCAGGCCGCGCCCGTGGGGGTGCTTGTAGTGGTCCAGGATCACTTCCTGGTACATCGAGTCGAGCTTCACAACACCACCATCACCCGAAGAAGTTCCGTACCTGCTCCAGCCCCTCGACCAGGGTGTCGACCTCGGCCGGGGTGGAGTACAGATAGAACGACGCCCGCGTGGTCGCAGGAATTCCGTACCGCAGGCAGACCGGCCGCGCGCAGTGGTGGCCGACGCGTACGGCGATGCCCTGTTCGTCGAGCACCTGGCCGACGTCGTGCGGGTGGATGTCGCCGAGCGTGAAGGAGATCGCGGCGCCGCGGTCCTCGGCCGTGGTGGGGCCGATGATCCGCAGGTCGGGAACCTCCAGCAGACGGCCCACCGCGTAGTCGGTCAGCGCGTGCTCATGCGCGGCGATCTTGTCCATGCCGATCGCGGTCAGATAGTCCACGGCCGCGCCGAGGCCGACGGCCTGGGCGATCGGGGGCGTACCGGCCTCGAACTTGTGCGGCGCGGGCGCGTACGTCGAGGAGTGCATGGAGACGGTCTCGATCATCTCGCCGCCGCCGAGGAACGGCGGCAGGTCCTCGAGCAGCTCCTGACGGCCCCACAGGACGCCGATGCCGGTCGGGCCGAGCATCTTGTGGCCGGTGAAGGCCACGAAGTCCGCGCCGAGCGCCTGCACGTCGAGCACCATGTGCGGCGCGGCCTGCGAGGCGTCGATCAGCACCAGGGCGCCGACGTCCTGGGCGCGGCGCACGATGGCCTCGACCGGGTTGACGGTGCCCAGGATGTTGGAGACCAGCACGAAGGAGACGATCTTCGTCTTCTCGGTGATGATCTGCTCGATGTCCGACAGGTCGAGCCTGCCGTCGTCGGTCAGCCCGAACCACTTCAGCTTCGCGCCGGTGCGCTGCGAGAGCAGCTGCCACGGCACGATGTTGGAGTGGTGCTCCATCTCCGTGATGACGATCTCGGTGTCGCTGTCGACGCGGTACGGCTCGTCGGCCCAGCCGAGCATGTTGGCCACGAGGTTCAGCGACTCGGAGGCGTTCTTGGTGAAGATCACCTCGTCACGGCTGGGCGCGTTGATGAAGGCGGCGATCTTGTCGCGCGCGCCCTCGTACAGCGCGGTGGCCTCCTCGGCGAGCACGTGGACGCCGCGGTGCACATTGGCGTTGTGCCGCTCGTAGTACTCGTTCAGCGCGTCGAGCACCTGGCGCGGTTTCTGCGAGGTCGCCGCGTTGTCCAGGTACACGAGCTTCTTGCCGTCGTGGACCAGGCGGTCCAGGACGGGGAAGTCCTTGCGGATCGCTTCGGTGTCCAGGAGGCCCGGCAGCACCCGGCCGACGGACGAGGGGACTGTCACGCGGCGTCCCCCTCGGAGTTCGCTCCGCTGCTCACGGGGCCGCCCTTCACGTAGGACTCGTAGCCCTCTTCCTCCAGCTTGTCCGCCAGCTCGGCGCCGCCGGACTCGGCGATCCGGCCCTGCGCGAAGACATGCACGAAGTCGGGCTTGATGTAGCGCAGGATGCGCGTGTAGTGGGTGATCAGCAGGGTGCCGACCTCGCCGCTCTCGCGGACCCGGTTGACGCCCTCGGAGACGACCCGCAGCGCGTCGACGTCGAGGCCGGAGTCGGTCTCGTCGAGGATCGCGATCTTCGGCTTGAGCAGTTCGAGCTGAAGGATCTCGTGGCGCTTCTTCTCGCCGCCGGAGAAGCCCTCGTTGACATTGCGCTCGGCGAAGGCGGGGTCCATCTGAAGGCGTTCCATCGTCTCGCGGACCTCCTTCACCCAGGTGCGCAGCTTGGGCGCCTCGCCGCGGATCGCGGTGGCCGAGGTGCGCAGGAAGTTGGAGACGGAGACGCCGGGGACCTCGACCGGGTACTGCATGGCGAGGAAGAGACCGGCGCGGGCCCGCTCGTCCACGGTCATCGCCAGCACGTCCTCACCGTCGAGGGTGACGGTGCCGCCGGTGATCGTGTACTTGGGGTGGCCCGCGAGCGAGTACGCCAGGGTGGACTTGCCGGAGCCGTTGGGGCCCATGATGGCGTGGGTCTCACCCTGCTTCACGGTCAGGTCGACGCCGCGCAGGATCTCGCGGGGGCCGTTCTCGGCTTCGACGGTGACGTGCAGGTCGGTGATTTCAAGCGTTGCCATGGGTGCCTCAGGACTCCTGGGTGACGGAGACGAGCACGTCGTCCCCAACGATCTTTACGGGGTATACGGGGACCGGCCGCGTGGCCGGCAGCCCGGACGGCTTGCCGGTGCGCAGGTCGAAACTGGAACCGTGCAGCCAGCACTCGATCTGGCAGTCCTCGACCTCGCCCTCGGAGAGCGAGACGTTCGCGTGCGAGCAGATGTCGTTGATGGCGAACACCTCGCCCGCGGTGCGGACCACGGACACCGGAACGCCGTCCAGCTCGACCCGGCGGGGGGTGTCCTCCTCCAGGTCGCTGGCGGCGCAGGCGCGGACGAATCCGACCGTGCCGTTGTCGACGCTCATCAGACGGACGCCTCCAGCTCGGCGTCGATCTTGGTCATCAGCCGCTCTTCGAGGTCGGCGAGTCCGATCTGCTGGACCAGTTCGCCGAAGAAGCCGCGGACGACCAGGCGGCGGGCCTCGTCGGAGCGGATGCCGCGGGACTGGAGGTAGAAGAGCTGCTCGTCGTCGAAGCGGCCGGTCGCCGAGGCGTGGCCGGCGCCGACGATCTCGCCGGTCTCGATCTCCAGGTTGGGGACCGAGTCGACCCGCGCGCCGTCGGTGAGCACCAGGTTGCGGTTGAGCTCGTAGGTGTCGGTGCCCTCGGCCTCCGCCCTGATGAGCACGTCGCCGATCCACACCGCGTGCGCGTCCTGCCCCTGGAGCGCGCCCTTGTACGTGACGTTGCTGCGGCAGTGCGGGGTGTCGTGGTCGATGAAGAGCCGGTGCTCCTGGTGCTGGCCCTCGTCGGTGAAGTACAGGCCGAACAGCTCGGCCTCGCCGCCGGGGGCGCCGTAGATCACCCGCGGGTGCAGCCGGACCAGGTCGCCGCCGAAGGTGACGACCACCGACTTGAAGGTGGCGTCACGGCCGACCAGCGCGGTGTGCTGGGCGACGTGCACGGCGGTGTCGTCCCAGTCCTGGATCGAGACGACGGTGACCTTGGCGCCGTCGCCGACCAGGACCTCCACGTTGGCGGCGAAGGTGCCGTCACCGGTGTGGTCGATGACGACCACGGCCTCGGCGAAGGCGCCGACCTCGATCACCTGGTGGCCGTAGACCGTGCCGCCCTCGCCGTGGACGGCGATCCGGACCGGCTCGGTGAGGACGGTGTCCTTGGGGATCGAGACGACCGAGGCCTTCTCGAAGGCGCTGAACGCCTGGGCGGTGACGCGGTCGGCGGGCTTGCCCGCCTTGCCGACGCGGGCGTCGGTGCGGTCCACGGTCTCCACGGTGACGCCCTCGGGCGCGGTCACCTCGACCCGGAGGGCGCCGGTGGCCTCGGCGGTGCCGTCGTGCAGGCCGCGCAGCCGCTCCAGCGGAGTGAAGCGCCACTCCTCCTCGCGGCCGTGCGGCACCGGGAAGTCGGCCACGTCGTACGACGGGGCCGCGCTGACCCGGGCGTCGGCGGGATGGCCCACCGTGATGGCACCGTCCGTGGTGCTGCCCGCAGGGGTGTTGTCAGCCATGGCTGTGCTGGTGCTCGCTTTCTGCCTTATTGGGTCCGGCCGGGGGATGGTGGACGAGGAAGCCGGCGCGGTCAGCCGACCGAGCCTTCCATCTGGAGCTCGATCAGCCGGTTCAGCTCCAGGGCGTACTCCATGGGGAGTTCCTTGGCGATCGGCTCGACGAAGCCGCGCACGATCATCGCCATGGCCTCGAACTCGGTCATGCCGCGGCTCATCAGGTAGAAGAGCTGGTCGTCGGAGACCTTGGAGACGGTCGCCTCGTGACCCATCGACACGTCGTCCTCGCGGACGTCGACGTAGGGGTACGTGTCCGAGCGCGAGATGGTGTCGATCAGCAGCGCGTCGCACAGCACGTTGGACTTGGCGCCCGACGAGCCCTCGCCGATCTCGATCAGACCGCGGTAGGACGTCCGGCCGCCGCCGCGGGCCACCGACTTGGAGACGATGTTGGACGACGTGTTCGGCGCCATGTGCACCATCTTCGCGCCCGCGTCCTGGTGCTGGCCCTCGCCCGCGAAGGCGATGGACAGCGTCTCGCCCTTGGCGTGCTCGCCCATCAGGTAGACGGCCGGGTACTTCATGGTCACCTTGGAGCCGATGTTGCCGTCGACCCACTCCATCGTGGCGCCCTCGTAGGCGACCGCGCGCTTGGTGACCAGGTTGTACACGTTGTTCGACCAGTTCTGGATGGTCGTGTAACGGCAGCGGCCACCCTTCTTCACGATGATCTCGACGACCGCGGAGTGCAGCGAGTCCGACTTGTAGATCGGCGCGGTGCAGCCCTCGACGTAGTGGACGTACGCGTCCTCGTCGACGATGATCAGCGTCCGCTCGAACTGGCCCATGTTCTCGGTGTTGATCCGGAAGTAGGCCTGGAGCGGGATGTCGACGTGCACGCCCTTCGGCACGTAGATGAAGGAGCCGCCGGACCACACCGCGGTGTTCAGCGAGGCGAACTTGTTGTCGCCCGCCGGGATGACCGTGCCGTAGTACTCCTGGAACAGCTCCGGGTGCTGCTTGAGCGCGGTGTCGGTGTCGAGGAAGATGACGCCCTGCTCCTCCAGGTCCTCACGGATCTGGTGGTAGACGACCTCGGACTCGTACTGCGCGGCGACACCGGCGACCAGCCGCTGCTTCTCGGCCTCGGGGATGCCGAGCTTGTCGTAGGTGTTCTTGATGTCCTCGGGCAGGTCCTCCCAGGACTCCGCCTGCTTCTCCGTGGACCGCACGAAGTACTTGATGTTGTCGAAGTCGATGCCCGACAGATCCGAGCCCCAGGTGGGCATGGGCTTCTTGCCGAAGAGCTTGAGGCCCTTCAGCCGCATCTTCAGCATCCACTCGGGCTCGGACTTCTTCTGCGAGATGTCACGGACGACGGCCTCGGACAGGCCGCGCTTGGCCGCGGCGCCGGCCACGTCCGAGTCGGCCCAGCCGTACTCGTACGTACCGATGCCCTCGAGCTCCGGGTGAGTGGTCTCCGTGGGAGCAGTCATGCGGGGTTCCTCCCGGACGTGCTGGCAGATGCTGTGGGATCTTCGGGTGCGTTCTGGGGTGGGTCCGACGGGGTCCCCGGTGGTGTGTCAGGTGGGGCTCCCGACGGGATGGTGCTCGCGTGGTTGACCTGCGGGATGAACGTGGTGCACACCCCGTCGCCGTGGGCGATGGTGGCCAGCCGCTGGACATGCGTCCCGAGCAGGCGGGAGAAGACCTCGGCCTCCGCCTCGCAGAGCTGCGGGAACTGCTCGGCGGTGTGGGCCACCGGGCAGTGGTGCTGGCAAAGCTGCTCCCCGGCGGGGCCGGGGGCGCTTCGAGCCGTAGCAGCGTACCCGTCCGCGGACAGCGCCTGGGCCAGCGCGCGTGCGCGGTCCTCGGGCGCCGCCGCCTCGACGATGGGGCGGTACCGCTCGGCCTGGTCGGCCACCCGGGCGCGGGCGAAGGCCGACACCGCGGCCTCGCCGCTCTCGCCGCCGCCCGCGGACCTGGCGATCCAGTGCAGGGCGTCGGCGGCGAGCTGGTCGTACGCCTGGTCGAACGCGTCACGACCACAGTCGGTGAGCGCGAAGACCTTGGCGGGCCTGCCGCGGCCACGGTGGCCGTAGACCCGCTGGTCACGCGGCTCCACGACATTGTCCGCGTGCAGTGCGTCCAGATGGCGGCGGACGGCGGCCTGCGTGAGGCCGAGCCGTTCCGCCAGGTCGGCCGCGGTGGAAGGTCCGTGGTCCAGGATGGACCGGGCGACCCGGTTGCGGGTGCGCCGCTCCCCGGTCGTCTGCTCCTCCGCCGCCCTCCGGGCAGCACTGGTCCCGTATTCCACAACACCATTGTTGCGTAATTCCTCAGGAGCAGGCAAGCCGCGCCGGTCGCGATCACGGTGGGCTGCGTCACTTAGGGTTACCTAACCAGGGACGGTACGAGGCCGCGTACGGGCGGTACGAGGCCGCCGCGGAGGAGAGCGGGGAGCGGCTTCCCGGGACCCGGGCACGGCCGGTCCTGCGCCGTCCCTAGACTCACAGCATGCGAAACGAGCCCGCGGTCGAGGTGACCGGTCTGGTCAAACGGTACGGGACAAGGACCGCGGTGGACGGCCTCGACCTGACCGTGGCCCGCGGCGGCGTCACAGCGGTGCTCGGCCCCAACGGCGCGGGCAAGACCACCACCGTCGAGGTCTGCGAGGGCTACCGGCGGCCGGACGGCGGCACCGTACGGGTCCTCGGTCTCGACCCGGCCGCGCGCGGCGCGCAACTGCGGCCCCGGATCGGCGTGATGCTCCAGTCCGGCGGTGTGTACCCCGGCGCGCGCGCCGAGGAGATGCTGCGGCACACCGCGACCCTGCACGCCGACCCCGTCGACCCGGCGCTGCTGATCGAACGGCTCGGTCTGGAGTCCTGCGGTCGCACCACCTACCGCCGGCTGTCCGGCGGCCAGCAGCAGCGCCTGGCGCTCGCCATGGCCGTCGTCGGCCGCCCCGAACTGGTCTTCCTCGACGAGCCCACCGCCGGTCTCGACCCGCAGGCCAGGCACGCGACCTGGGATCTCGTACGGGAGCTGCGCGCGGACGGCGTCACGATCGTGCTCACCACCCATTTCATGGACGAGGCCGAGCAGTTGGCCGACCAGGTGGTGATCATCGACGGCGGCCGGGCCATCGCCCGCGGCACTCCGGACGAGCTGTGCCGCGGCGGCGCGGAGAACACGCTGCGCTTCTCGGGACGCCCGGGGCTCGACCTGGTCTCGCTGCTCAACGCGCTGCCCGCCGACACCGCCGCGGCGGAACTGACCCCGGGCAACTACCGCATCGAGGGCAAGGTCGACCCCCAACTGCTGGCCACCGTCACCTCCTGGTGCGCCCAGCACGGCGTCCTCCCCGACCGCCTCTCGGTCGAGCGCCGCACCTTGGAGGACGTCTTCTTGGAGCTGACCGGCAAGGAGCTGCGCGGATGAGGAACCTGGCGGGCATGAAGGAGCTGCGCGGATGAGGAACCTCGCGGGCATGAAGGAGCTGCGCGGATGAGCGCCGAAGTGAGCGCCCCGACCGGGACCGGCGTCTTCGCCCCCGCCCCCGGAGCCGCGCCGCTCCCCCGGATGATCCGGGCCCAGGCGGCGCTGGAGACCAGGATGCTGCTGCGCAACGGCGAGCAGCTGCTGCTCACCGTGATCATCCCGGCGCTGCTGCTGGTGCTGTTCAGCGCCGTCGACATCGTGGACACCGGGGCGGGCAAGTCGGTGGACTTCCTGGCCCCCGGCATCCTCGCGCTCGCGGTGCTGTCCACCGCGTTCACCGGCCAGGCCATCGCCACCGGCTTCGAACGGCGTTACGGCGTGCTCAAGCGCCTCGGCGCCTCGCCGCTGCCGCGCTGGGCGCTGATGACGGCGAAGACCTGCTCGGTGCTGGTCACCGAGGCGTTGCAGATCGCGCTGCTGGTGGTGATCGCCTTCGCGCTGGGCTGGTCGCCGCACGGCAACCCCTTCGCCGTCGTGCTGCTGCTCCTGCTCGGCACCGCCGCCTTCTCCGGGCTCGGGCTGCTGATGGCGGGCACGCTGAAGGCCGAGGCGACGCTGGCCGCCGCGAATCTGGTCTTCATCCTGCTGCTGGTCGCGGGCGGCGTGATCGTGCCGCTGAGCAAGTTCTCCGGCGGCGTCCAGTCGGTCCTGAGGCTGCTGCCGATCTCGGCGCTGTCCGACGGGCTGCGGGACGTGCTCCAGCACGGCGCCTCGATGCCCTGGGGCGACCTGGGCATCCTCGCCGTCTGGGCGGTCGTCGGGCTGGCCCTGGCGGCCCGCTTCTTCCGCTGGGAGTAGCCGCCCTCACCCGCCCGCGGCCGGGATGCAGTCGGTGAACCGTACGAAGTCCCGGCCCTGACCCTCGTCCAGCGCCAGGAACGCGGCCGGCGGGTGCGAGCCGAAGCGGCACATGTCGTAGCGCACGCACACCGGCGGATTGGCGTTCGCCGCCGTACGGAACTGGTGCGCGCCGACGAGCTGGCAGGAGTCGTAGCGGACCAGCGGGCCGTTGGCGCCGATCGTGTAGCGGTGGGCGCGCAGGTCGTCGGAGAAGTCCTTGAAGGCGTGCGCGGTGTCGTCGCAGTCGTTGAAGTGGACGGTGCCGCGGTTCCACGCGCAGTCGATGACGACGACCGAGGGGTCGCGCAGTTCGAAGCGGATGTCCTCGGCGTGGAAGCGCTGGGCGCCGTCGAAGTGCGAGGCGCGCGGGAAGCGGAAGAAGGCGCTCTCGAAGCCGTAGTCGGGGTGCGGGGTGGGGCGGCGCCCGGTGACGATGTAGCTGCCCGCGCGGCAGGTGACGGACCCGCCGTAGGGGAACTCCAGGAAGTTGCCCCACTCGTAGGTGACGTTCATGTCGGTGAACCAGTAGTTGAGGAACTGGTCCTGCTGCTCCAGGTTCTTGGAGTTCAGCGACAGCCCCGAGTAGAGGAACGCCTTGCGGTAGGCGCCGCCGACCCGGCACGCCTCCCAGCGCATCTCGGAGTTGGTGTTGCTGCCGTCGAGCGCGAGCCCGTACTCCCACTCCCCCATCCACTCGCAGTCCGAGAAGCGGTAGTTCGCGGCGCCGCCGGTCGAGTACGAGTAGAAGAAGGACGCGCCGGGCGTGGCGGAGGTGAAGCGCAGGCCCTCGAAGGAGATGTTCTGCCAGGTGTCGATGTTGCGGCACAGATAGGCGTCCGACGCGTTCGGCGGGTCGAAGACGATGTCGCTGATCCGCAGCCCCGCGCCCCGGAACCGCAGCCCGTTGACCTGCCGGGTGGGCTTGTTGGCGTCGATGAAGGCGTACGGCTTGGTGATCCGGAACACACCGGGCGGCACGTCGATGACGGTACGGCCGGTGCCGCCGTCCGCGCGCGACTCGGCGTAGGCGTACGCGGCGGCGAAGGCGGCGCTGTCGTCGGTGTGGCCGTCGCCCTTGGCGCCGAAGTCGGCCACGACGTCGACGTATCCGGGGTGGTTCGCGGGCCCCGGGTGCGCGGGGTCCGCGGTGTCGGCCGCCGAGGAGTCCCAGGCGCCGCCCGCGTAGGCGGCGAGGCCCGTCCCCGCGAGGGCGGCTGCCGCGCCTCCGTAGAGCAGGTGCCTGCGGTTGACGGTCTCACGGTGTTCGCCGGTCATACGGCGCCTCCCGTCGTCGGTCCCCGTGCGTGAGCCCCGATGGTAGGGCCGTACCACCGGGTTCGGGTGGTTTCGCGGCGATCGGATCCGGCGCGTACACACCCCTCGTGAAAGCGTGCACAAGCGTGCCGCCTACCATGGGCGCGTGCCGAAGCTTCTCGAACTCGTGCGAAACCCCCTCGCCGCCATCGCAGAGCGGTGGACCCCGTCCCCCGCCACGGTCCGCAGGGCGACCCTGTCCGCGCTGGTCATGTCGGTCGTCATCGTGGTCACCGGCGGTGCGGTACGGCTGACCGGTTCCGGCCTCGGCTGCCCCACCGCGCCCCGCTGCGTGGGCGACAGTTGGGTGCCCACCTCGGCGATGGGCGTACACGGGGCGATTGAGTTCACCAACCGCATGCTGACGTACGTTCTCTGCGCCGCCGTCGGCTGGGCCATCATCGCGGTGCGGTCGCAGAAGCCGTACCGGCGCAGTCTGACCCGGCTCGGCTGGGCGCAGTTCTGGATGGTCGTGGCGAACGCGGTGCTGGGCGCCTTCACCGTGCTCACCGGGCTCAACCCGTACACCGTGTGCGTGCACTTCCTGCTGGCGTTCGTGCTGATCACCATCGCCGTGGTGATGTGGCGGCGGACCGCGGAGGGCGACAGCGCGCCGAGTCCGCTGGTCGGCAAGCCGGTGCAGCAGCTCGGCTGGATTCTGACCTGCGCGACCGGGCTGCTGGTCGCGGTGGGCACCGTCGTGACCGGCGCGGGGCCGCACGCGGGCGACTCCAGCGATGTGCACCGCGTCCCGGTGGACTGGAAGTCGGTGGCGCAACTGCACGCGGATCTCGCGTGGGTGGTGGTCGCGCTGACCGTCGCGCTGTGGTTCGTGCTGCGCGCGGTGGACGCGCCGGTCGGGCCGCGCAACAGCGCCCGCGACCTCTTCCTGGTGCTGATGTCCCAGGGCGTGATCGGCTACGTCCAGTACTTCACCGATCTGCCGGAGGCCGTCGTCGGCCTGCACATGTTCGGCGCGGCCATCGTGTGGATCGCGGTGCTGCGGGTGCTGCTGTCGATGCGCGAGCGGGCCGTCGACGTGCCCGACGCCACCGTGCCGGGGCCCGCGCAGGCCGGGTCAACGCTGAGCGTCGGCGTCTGACCCCTCAGGACCCGTCCACCGGTCCGCGTCGGCGGCCGGGTCGGGGCGGAAGACCCGGCGGGCGTTCCCGCCGCCGACCAGCGCGCTGACCCTGCGGCCGTCCGCGGCCGACCAGTCGCCGTCGGCCACCCGCTCGCCGACGAACCGGCCGAGCGCCGCGCCGAAGGTCCGCACCCCGGTCACGTACAGCTCGGGCAGCGCCACGGCGCCGCTGGCGTACAGCACCTTCGCGAAGGGCACCCGGTCGAGCACCGCGGCCGGTCCGGCGCCGAGCGCCACATGCACATGCGGGAGTACGGCCGCCAGGTCGGCCGCCGCGCCCTCGTGTCCGGGCCCCGGCAGCAGCACCACCTCGGTGCCCAGGCCCGCGGTGGCCCGCAGGAATCCCCCGGCCGCCGAGGGTCCCGCCCCGCCCGCGCCGTGCCGCAGCGTCAGCGGCACGCCGGTCGCCACCGCGTTCCACAGCAGATGGCGCAGGAGTACGGGGTCGGCGGGGCGCTCGCCGACCGGCCGCCGGGCGAGCCAGTCAGCGGCGGCGTACCGCACGTGCGCGGTGTCCGGCGGTCCGGTGCCCAGCGCCTGGTCGGCGCCCGCGCGGAAGGGTCCGCCGTGCGGGCGGTCGGCGCAGGAGAAGCCGACCGTGTCGAGCGCGGCGGTGTGCACGGCCTCGGCGAGGTTGGCCAGGAAGCCGTCGACCGTGCCCGAGGTGTCGGCGACCTGCTGGGCCAGCGGTTCGAGGCGGACGATCTCGTGGGCCGCCGCGCCGCCCGCCGCGCCCAGCTCCTTGGGCGGCGTGAGGTCGCCGGGCTCCCCGGTGTCGACGAGATACGCCTCGATGCCGGTGGCGCGCAGCAGCAGCCGGGTCGCCTCGTACGCGCCCAGCTCGCGGCGGCGGGCCAGGTAGCGGGCCGGGGAGCAGTGCGGTTCGAGGCCGAGCAGCGGCGCGCACCAGCGGCGCACCGCGAAGCCGGTGGGGCTGTCGAAGAGGGTGGTGTGCGGCGCGGCGACGCCGGGCAGCCGCGCCTCGAACGCGCCGAGGCCGAGGTCGCCGGGGAGCACGCCGTGGCAGTACGCGTCCACGAGGTGTGTCAGGTCCCCGGTCATCCGCCCGCTCCCTCGCCGTCGTTCCCGGTCTCCCGGCCTCCTGGCTTAACGGACGAGGGCGCCGTCAGGTGTGGGCGCGGCGGCGGTCAGGTGTTGGCCGGGCCGCCGATCTGCATCCCGGCCATCCGGGTCCACTCGTACGGGCCGGTGCGGACCCGGCCCGCGAACTCCCCGTCGAAGTCCTCGTGGACGGTGACGCCCGCGTCGGCGACGGCCGCCCGCGCCATGGCGTACGTCGGTGCGACGAGGTCGCCCCAGGCGCCGTCCGGCGCGACGAGCACGATGCGCGCGCCGCGCTCACCGATGTACGCGATGTTCGCCTCGGCGGCGCCGCCGTGCTTCTTACCGAAGGCGTCGATCTGCCGGACGAGCCGGGCGGTGCGTCGCGCCTCGCGCGGGTTCTCCTGAACCGTGTCATCAGCCATACCGCTGATGCTACTTCCCGGTAACCGCCGAGGGCACCCCGCCAGAGGGGACTCAGTGCAGGAAGGGGTCGACCGCCACCGCGACGAACAGCAGGGTCGCGTAGGTGATGGACCAGTGGAAGAGCCGCATCTCCTTGAGCTTCGCGCCGGTGACGCCCGCCTTGGCGCGGGCGTGCAGGCCGTGCGCCTCCTTGAGCCAGAACGCGCCGAGTACGGCCGCGACCACCGGGTAGAACCAGGAGGTCTCGCCCAGCGGCCACCACAGTGCCAGGGAGGTGATCACCATCACCCAGCTGTAGAGGACGATCTGCCGGGCCACGACCTGGTTGCCCGCGACGACCGGCAGCATCGGGACGCCGACCCGCTCGTAGTCGTCCTTGACCTTCATCGACAGCGGCCAGTAGTGCGGCGGCGTCCAGAAGAAGAGGACGAGGAAGAGGACGAAGGGCGCCCAGGCCAGCTCGTCGCGCACGGCGGACCAGCCGATGAAGACCTGGAGACAGCCCGCGACCCCGCCCCAGACGATGTTCTGCGCGGTACGCCGTTTGAGACCGAGGGTGTAGACGAAGACGTAATAGAGGATGGCCGTCAGCGACAGCCCGGCGGACAGCGGATTGACCAGCGTCCAGAACCAGACCGTCGAGACGACGGAGAGCGTGATGCCGAAGACGAGTCCTTCGCGCGGCGACACCAGACCGGTCACCAGCGGACGCTGCTCCGTACGGTGCATCAGCGCGTCGATGTCGCGGTCGATGTACATGTTCAGCGCGTTCGCACCGCCGGCCGACAGATAGCCGCCGACCACCGTGGCGATCACGAGCCACAGATCGGGCACCCCGCCGGCGGCGAGGAACATCACCGGAACCGTCGTGATGAGCAGAAGTTCGATGATCCGCGGCTTGGTCAGCGCCACGAAGCCCATCACACGGGCTCCGAACGGGCGGTGACCGGAGGAGCCCGTCCCGATGACCCCAGCGGGTCGGGATTCGACGGCCGTCACGAACACCCCAAGAGAAGAGATGAAGTCCAGCAAGTCCGGTCACCTGCGGAGGCGCGGGACCCGGTGAGACTTGCGCGTACCACGCCACTCTAGACGCAGGGAATACTCCGTCCGCTTTTGGGGGGTGGAGAGTGTCGCTCGACCCGGTTCACCAGGCGTTCACCGCGTTCAGGAGGCGAAGACCGGCGTACCGGGGCAGGATCGAAAAGGTGAGCGCCTGTACGGCGGTAGGCTCGACAACGCCGGGTAGGCACCACGTCACCGGCGTTTTCAACATGTGGACAAGCATGTGGAGAGGAGCCCTGACCCAGGGTGAGCAAGCAGCCGACCACCACAGACCTCGAGTGGACCGATCTGGACCGGCGGGCCGTTGACACCGCCCGCGTCCTGGCCATGGATTCCGTGCAGAAGGTCGGCAACGGCCATCCCGGCACGGCGATGAGCCTGGCCCCGGCGGCCTATCTGCTGTTCCAGAAGGTCATGCGGCACGACCCGGCGGACGCCGACTGGGTCGGCCGGGACCGCTTCGTGCTCTCCGCGGGGCACTCCAGCATGACCCTCTACACGCAGCTCTACTTCGCCGGTTACGGCCTGGAGCTGGCCGATCTGGAGGCGCTGCGGACCTGGGGTTCGCAGACCCCCGGCCACCCGGAGTACGGCCACACCAGGGGCGTCGAGACGACGACGGGGCCGCTCGGCCAGGGTGTCGCGAACGCGGTCGGCATGGCGATGGCGTCCCGTTACGAGCGCGGCCTGTTCGACCCGGACGCGGCGGCCGGCACCTCGCCGTTCGACCACACCATCTGGGCCGTCGCCGGTGACGGCTGCCTCCAGGAGGGCATCTCCGCCGAGGCGTCCTCCATGGCCGGTCACCAGAAGCTCGGCAATCTCGTCCTGCTCTGGGACGACAATCACATCTCCATCGAGGGCGACACCGAGACCGCCGTCTCCGAGGACACCGTCAAGCGGTACGAGGCGTACGGCTGGCACGTCCAGCGCGTCACTCCGCTGGAGAACGGCGACCTCGACGTGCACGCCTTGCACGCCGCGATGCTCGCCGCGAAGGCCGAGACCGAGCGCCCGTCGTTCATCGCGGTCCGCTCGATCATCGGCTGGCCCGCGCCGAACAAGCAGAACACCGGCGCCGCGCACGGCTCGGCGCTCGGCGAGGACGAGGTGCGCGCCACCAAGGAGATCCTGGGCTTCGACCCGGACAAGCACTTCGACGTGGCCGAGGACGTCATCACGCACACGCGTGCGGTCGGCGACCGCGGCCGCGAGGCCAAGGCGGAGTGGGAGAAGTCCTTCGCCGCCTGGCGGACCGCCAACCCCGAGCACGCGGCGACGTACGACCGGATCGAGGCCGCCGAGCTGCCCGAGGGCTGGGAGCAGCACATCCCCGCCTTCGAGACCGGCTCCTCGCTCGCCACCCGCGCCGCGTCCGGCAAGGTCCTGGAGGCGCTGGGCCCGGTCATCCCCGAGCTGTGGGGCGGCTCCGCCGACCTCGCCGGGTCGAACAACACGACGATCGACAAGAATTCGTCGTTCCTGCCGACGGGCAACCCGCTGCCGGGCGCCGACCCGTACGGCCGTACCGTGCACTTCGGTATCCGTGAGCACTCGATGGCCGCCGAGATGAACGGCATCACGCTGCACGGCAACACCCGGGTCTACGGCGGCACCTTCCTGGTCTTCTCGGACTACATGCGCAACGCGGTCCGGCTGTCCGCGCTGATGCACCTGCCGGTGACGTACGTGTGGACGCACGACTCGGTCGGTGTCGGCGAGGACGGTCCGACGCACCAGCCGGTGGAGCACCTGGCGTCGCTGCGCGCGATCCCCGGTCTCAACGTGGTGCGGCCCGCCGACGCCAACGAGACGGCCGTCGTGTGGCGCGAGGTGCTCAAGCGCTGGACGAAGGTGTTCGGCAAGGGCGCGCCGCACGGCTTGGCGCTGACCCGGCAGGGCGTGCCCACGTACGAGCGCAACGAGGACGCGGCGCGCGGCGGTTATGTGATGTTCGACGCGACGGACGCCGACGGCGCGGCGACCGCGCCGCAGGTCGTCATCATCGGCACCGGTTCCGAGGTGCAGCTCGCGGTGGGCGCGCGTGAGCAGCTCCAGGCGGCCGGGGTGCCGACCCGCGTGGTGTCGATGCCGTGCGTGGAGTGGTTCGACGAGCAGGACCAGGAGTACCGCGACAGCGTGCTGCCCAAGGACGTGAAGGCGCGGGTGGCGGTCGAGGCCGGTATCGGTCTGACCTGGCACCGCTTCGTGGGTGACGCGGGACGCATCGTCAGCCTTGAGCACTTCGGTGCCTCGGCCGACGGCAAGGTGCTCTTCCGTGAGTTCGGGTTCACCGCGGACGCGGTGGCCGCCGCGGCCCGGGAATCACTCGACGCCGTTGATCGCTGACGCAGGTAAACGACAAGTAGGAGATGCAAATCCCATGACAGACGCACTCAAGCGCCTCTCCGACGAAGGCGTCGCGATCTGGCTGGACGACCTGTCGCGCAAGCGCATCACGTCCGGCAATCTGGCCGAACTCATCGACGAGCAGCATGTGGTGGGTGTCACCACCAACCCGTCGATCTTCCAGAAGGCGATCTCCCAGGGCGACGGCTACGACCAGCAGCTCGCCGACCTCGCCGCCCGGCGGCTGACGGTCGACGAGGCGATCCGCATGATCACCACCGCGGACGTCCGGGACGCGGCCGACATCCTGCGGCCGGTCTTCGACCGGACCGACGGCCAGGACGGCCGGGTCTCGATCGAGGTCGACCCGCGGCTGGCGAACAACACGAAGGCCACCGTCGCGGAGGCCAAGCAGCTCGCGTGGCTGGTCGACCGGCCGAACACGCTGATCAAGATCCCGGCGACGCCCGCGGGGCTGCCCGCGATCACCGAGGTGATCGGCAAGGGCATCAGCGTCAACGTCACGCTGATCTTCTCGCTGGAGCGCTACCGCGGTGTGATGGACGCGTACCTCTCCGGTCTGGAGAAGGCCAAGTCCGCCGGGCTCGACCTGTCGCTGATCCACTCGGTCGCCTCGTTCTTCGTGTCCCGCGTGGACACCGAGATCGACAAGCGGCTGGAGAAGCTGGGCACCGACGAGGCGAAGGCGCTCAAGGGCAAGGCGGCCGTCGCCAACGCGCGGCTGGCCTACGAGGCGTACGAGGAGGTCTTCTCCTCCGACCGCTGGCTGGCCCTGGAGAAGTCCGGCGCCAACAGGCAGCGCCCGCTGTGGGCCTCGACCGGCGTCAAGGACCCGGCCTACTCCGACACGCTGTACGTCACCGAGCTGGTCGCGCCGAACACGGTGAACACCATGCCGGAGGCCACGCTGGACGCCACCGCCGACCACGGCGAGATCACCGGCGACACCGTGACCGGCACGTACGCGCAGGCGAAGGCCGAGCTGGCCGCCGTGGCGGCGCTCGGCATCTCCTACGACGACGTCGTGCAGCTCCTGGAGGACGAGGGCGTCGAGAAGTTCGCGACGGCCTGGAACGAACTGCTGGCCTCCACCCAGGCGGAACTCGATCGGCTCGCTCCTTCGGAGGCCTGAGTTGTCCACGCTGACATCTTCGGAAGGCAACCCGCTGCGGGATCCGCTGGACCGGCGGCTGCCGCGGATCGCGGGCCCGTCCGGCCTGGTCATCTTCGGCGTGACGGGCGACCTGTCGCGCAAGAAGCTGATGCCGGCCGTGTACGACCTGGCCAACCGCGGTCTGCTGCCGCCGGGCTTCGCGCTGGTCGGCTTCGCCCGCCGCCAGTGGGAGAACGAGGACTTCGCCCAGGAGGTCCACGACGCGGTCAAGGAGCACGCGCGCACGCCCTTCCGTGAGGAGGTGTGGCAGCAGCTCGCCGAGGGCTGCCGTTTCGTGCAGGGCGACTTCGACGACGACACCGCCTTCGAGACGCTGAAGGCGACCATCGAGGAGCTGGACAAGGCGCGGGGCACGGGCGGCAACTTCGCCTTCTACCTGTCCGTACCGCCGAAGTTCTTCCCCAACGTGGTGCAGCAGCTCAAGAAGCACGGGCTGTCGGACGGCACCGGGGACTCCTGGCGGCGCGCGGTCATCGAGAAGCCGTTCGGCCACGACCTGGCGAGCGCGATGGACCTCAACCAGGTGGTGCACGAGGTCTTCCCGCCCAACGAGGTCTTCAGGATCGACCACTACCTGGGCAAGGAGACCGTCCAGAACATCCTGGCGCTGCGCTTCGCCAACACGATGTACGAGCCGATCTGGAACCGGTCGTACGTCGACCACGTCCAGATCACCATGGCCGAGGACATCGGCATCGGCGGCCGGGCCGGGTACTACGACGGCATCGGCGCCGCGCGCGACGTGATCCAGAACCACCTGCTGCAACTGCTGGCGCTGACCGCGATGGAGGAGCCCGGCTCCTTCCACCCGAAGGCGCTCACCGCGGAGAAGCTGAAGGTGCTCAGCGCGGTCGTCCTCCCCGACGACCTCGGCAAGAACACCGTGCGCGGCCAGTACGCGCACGCCTGGCAGGGCGGCGAGGAGGTGCTCGGGTACCTGGAGGAGGACGGCATCGACCCCAAGTCCAAGACCGACACCTACGCGGCCGTGAAGCTGGAGATCAACAACCGGCGCTGGGCGGGTGTGCCGTTCTACCTGCGGACCGGCAAGCGGCTGGGCCGCCGCGTCACCGAGATCGCGGTGGTCTTCAAGCGGGCGCCGTATCTGCCGTTCGAGTCCGGGGCCACCGAGGAGCTGGGGCAGAACGCCCTGGTCATCCGGGTGCAGCCGGACGAGGGCGTGACGGTGCGGTTCGGTTCGAAGGTGCCCGGCACCTCGACCGAGGTCAGGGACGTGACGATGGACTTCGCGTACGGCGAGTCCTTCACCGAGTCCAGCCCGGAGGCGTACGAGCGGCTCATCCTCGATGTGCTGCTCGGTGACGCCAACCTCTTCCCGCGCCACCAGGAGGTCGAGATCTCCTGGACGATCCTCGACCCGATCGAGGAGTACTGGGACAAGCACGGCAAGCCCGCCCAGTACGCGTCCGGCACCTGGGGACCGGTCGAGGCGGACGAGATGCTCGCACGAGACGGCAGGAGCTGGCGTCGGCCATGAAGATCGATCTGACGGACACCACGTCCGCGAAAATCAACTCGGGTCTGATCCAGGCCCGGCGGGCGATCGGCACTCCCGCGGTCGGGATGGTGCTGACCCTGGTCATCGTCACCGACGAGGGCAGTGCCTACGACTCGCTCAAGGCCGCCACCGAGGCGTCCAAGGAGCACCCGTCGCGGATTCTGGTCGTCGTCAAGCGGCCGGGCCGTTCGCCGCGGGACCGGGCGAGCGCCCGGCTCGACGCGGAGGTGCTGGTCGGCTCCGAGGCGGGCACCGGCGAGACCGTGATGCTGCGGCTGCACGGCGAGCTGGCCAACCACGCCGAGTCGGTGGTGCTGCCGCTGCTGCTGCCCGACGCCCCCGTGGTCGTCTGGTGGCCGGACAACGCGCCGGACAACGCGGCGGAGGACCCGCTGGGTCGCCTCGCGCAGCGCCGGATCACGGACGCCGCGGCGGCCGAGGACCCGGTGGCGTCGCTCGGCGTCCGCGCGGCCAGTTACTCGCCCGGCGACACCGACCTGGCCTGGACCCGGATCACCCCGTGGCGTTCGATGCTCGCGGCGGCCCTGGACCAGAAGCACTCGAAGATCACTGACGCGATCGTCGACGGCGAGGCGTACAACCCGAGTACGGAACTGCTCGCGCTGTGGCTCGCGGACCGGCTGGGTGTGCCGGTGGAGCGCAGGGTCTCCGACGGCCCCGGCATCACCGCGGTGCGGCTGGCGACGGCCGACGGCGACATCTGCCTCGACCGGGCGGACGGCGCGCTGGCGGAGCTGGCGATGCCGGGTCAGCCGGACCGGCATGTGGCGCTCAAGCGGCGTGAGACCTCCGAGCTGATCGCGGAGGAGCTGCGCCGTCTGGACCCGGACGACATATACCGCTCCACCGTGCAGTTCGGGGTCAAGCACCTGGTCAACAACCCCGGCGGCGCGGAGACGGTGAGCCCGGACGGCACCGTCACGGCGAAGGACAAGACGCCCAGCGCCGCCAAGCGGGCCGCCGTGGCCAAGAAGGCGGAGAGCGCGAAGTGAGCACGCCACAGGTGGTCGTCCACCGGGACAAGGAGCTGATGGCGCAGGCCGCGGCGGCCCGGCTGATCACCAAGGTCGTGGACGCCCAGGCCGCCCGTGGCACCGCTTCGGTGGTGCTCACGGGCGGGCGCAACGGCAACGCGCTGCTCGCCGCCCTCGCCGCGTCCCCCGCGCGTGACGCGGTGGACTGGGCGCATCTGGACCTGTGGTGGGGCGACGAGCGGTTCGAGCCGGACGGCGACCCGGAGCGCAATGTCACGCAGGCCCGCGCGGAGCTGCTGGACGCGGTCCCGGTCGATCCGTCGCGGGTGCACGCCATGCCCGCCTCGGACGGGCCGTACGCCGGCGCCGACGAGGCGGCCGAGGCGTACGCGGCGGAGCTGGCCGCGGCGGCGGGTCCCGAGGACCGGCTGCGGGTGCCGGCCTTCGACGTGCTGATGCTGGGGGTGGGGCCCGACACGCATGTGGCGTCGCTCTTCCCCGAGCACCCCGCGGTGCGGGAGAGCGAGCGGTCGGTCGTCGGTGTGCACGGCGCTCCGAAGCCGCCGCCGACCCGGATCTCGCTGACGCTGCCCGCGATCCGCGCAGCCCGCGAGGTGTGGCTGCTGGCGGCGGGCGAGGACAAGGCTTCGGCGGTGGCCCTGGCGCTGTCGTCCCCGGGTGAGTTGCAGGCGCCCGCCTCGGGTGCCTACGGGCGGTCCAGGACCCTGTGGCTGCTGGACCGGACCGCGGCGGCCAAGCTCCCGCCGCAGCTGTATCCGCCGGCCTCGTCGTAGGCCGTCCGAGCGGCCCTCGGCCTGGTCGCTCGCCACCGCGGCGGTTCACCGGATCTCCGGTGAACCGCCGCGGTGCGTGGTGGCTCAGCGACCGCGCAGCTCGCGGTACTTGGCGACCAGGGCCGTGGTGGAGGCGTCCAGGCCGGGGACGGCGGTGCCCTCGGCGAGGGCGGGCTCGACGCGCTTGGCGAGGACCTTGCCCAGCTCGACGCCCCACTGGTCGAAGGAGTCGATGTTCCAGACCGCGCCCTGGACGAACACCTTGTGCTCGTAGAGGGCGATGAGCTGGCCGAGGACGGACGGCGTCAGCTCGGTGGCCAGGATGGTGGTCGTGGGGTGGTTCCCGCGGAAGGTCTTGTGCGGGACCAGTTCCTCGGGCACGCCCTCGGCCCTGACCTCGTCCGGCGTCTTGCCGAAGGCCAGCGCCTGGGTCTGCGCGAAGAAGTTCGCCATCAGCAGGTCGTGCTGGGAGGCGAGCGGCCCGAGTTCGTCGACCGGGCGCGCGAAGCCGATGAAGTCCGCGGGGACGAGCTTGGTGCCCTGGTGCAGCAACTGGTAGTACGCGTGCTGCCCGTTGGTGCCCGGGGTGCCCCAGACGACCGGACCCGTCTGCCAGGTCACCGGGTTGCCCTGCCGGTCCACGGACTTGCCGTTGGACTCCATGTCGAGCTGCTGGAGGTAGGCGGTGAACTTGCTCAGGTAGTGGCTGTACGGCAGCACCGCGTGCGACTGCGCGTCGTGGAAACCGCCGTACCAGACGCCGAGCAGGCCGAGCAGCAGCGGGACGTTCTCCTCCGGCGGCGCGGTCCTGAAGTGCTCGTCGACCAGGTGGAATCCGGCCAGCATCTCGCGGAAGCGGTCGGGGCCGATGGCCAGCATCAAGGAGAGGCCGATGGCCGAGTCGTAGGAGTACCGGCCGCCGACCCAGTCCCAGAACTCGAACATGTTCTGGGTGTCGATGCCGAAGTCGGCGACCTTCTCCGCGTTGGTGGACAGCGCCACGAAGTGCTTGGCGACCGCGGACTCGTCGGCGCGCAGCTCGGTGAGCAGCCAGTCGCGGGCGGAGGTGGCGTTGGTGATGGTCTCGATGGTGGTGAAGGTCTTGGACGCGATGATGAACAGCGTCTCGGCCGCGTCCAGGTCGCGGACCGCCTCGTGCAGGTCGGCGCCGTCCACGTTGGACACGAAACGGACCGTCAGGCCGCGGTCGGTGTAGGCGCGCAGCACCTCGTAGGCCATCGCGGGGCCGAGGTCGGAGCCGCCGATGCCGATGTTGACGACATTCCTGATCCGCTTGCCGGTGTGGCCGGTCCACTCCCCCGAGCGCACCCGGTCGCAGAAGACCTGCATCTTGTTGAGCACGGAGTGCACGGCGGGCACGACGTCCTGGCCGTCCAGCTCGATCACCGCGGAGCGCGGGGCGCGCAGAGCGGTGTGCAGGACCGCCCGGTCCTCGGTGACATTGATCCGCTCGCCGCGGAACATCGCGTCACGAAGCTCGAACACCCCGGTCGCGGCGGCCAGTTCGCGCAGCAGCCGGAGCGTCTCGTCCGTCACGAGCTGCTTGGAGTAGTCCAGGTGGAGGTCACCCACTTGGAGGGTGTAACGGCTGCCCCGCTCGGGGTCGGCCGCGAACAGATCCCGCAGGTGCGCGTCCGCCAGTTCCTCGCGGTGCTTGCCGAGCGCGTGCCATTCGGCACGCTGGTCGAGAGCCTTCGGGCCCTGCGCGTTCGTTTCGGACATCAGTCCACTTCTCCTCGTCCTCGCTGCACGCCCCACGCTAATTGATGACACGCCGGAACGAGACGAGGGCGGGCATCAGGAAGGCGTGCGGTTGGCGGCGCTGACCCGGCCGAGCAGGTCCGCCGGGGTGCGTTCCTGGAGGAGCGTCACCTCACTGACGTTCCGCACCGTGCCGAGAGCGCCGGATACGGCCGTCACGGTGACCGCGGCGGGCCGGGTCCGCCGCGCCGGGGCAGCGCGGCGGACTCGGCGAGCGCGGGCGGCTCGGTGGCGGGGGAGAAGTGGCGACGGGTCAGAAACCGCCGCGGTGCAGGCGGCCCGCGTAGCGCTCCTCCAGGACGGCGTTGCGCTCGAAGCCGCCGGGCAGATTCGCGGAGATGTAGACCGGGGCCTGGTGCCCCTCGGCGGTGAGCAGGCCCACGCACTCGGCGACGACCATCTGGACCAGCAGGGCCGAGGTGATGGTGGAGACACCGCACAGCGCGCCGCCGTCGGGCAGCGGGAGCAGGGCGTCACCGGCGGGCGCGCAGTTGTCGAGGACGGCGTCGGCGATGTCCGCGAGCCGCTTGCCGCTGGGGTGCAGGGCGGGCACGGCGCGGGTGTGGGTCAGCGAGGTGAGGGCGACCAGCGGGTGCCCCGCCTCCTTGACCTGGAGGGCCATGTCCACCACGGAGTTGTTCACACCGGAGTTGGAGACGATCACGAACAGGTCCCGCGGGTGCGGCGTCGACAGGTCGTACAGCCGCCTGGCCAGGCCGGGGGAACGTTCCAGCAGCGGGTCGTCGAGCACCGAGCGGTCCTCGCCGCCGCGCAGCACGAGGTCGGCGAGGCCGATCCGGTTGGTGGGGATCAGGCCGCCCGCGCGGCCGACGATCTCCAGGACGGTGGCCTGGGAGTGGCCGGTGCCGAAGCCGTGGATCACACCGTCGGCGGCCACGCAGTCGGCGAAGAGCCGTCCCGCGGCGGCGACGGAGTCCTTGTTGGCCGCGATGGCGCGCTCGACGGCGGCGCGCCCCTCGTCGGCGAACCGGGCGGCGCTGAGCTGTGCGTCGGCCATGGCCGAGCCCCCTTGGTGGGTCGGGTGGTGAGATCGGTGGCCGGTTCGGCTCGATCAACCATCTTTGAGATGGTCCGATGAAACAATGAACCACCCTTCGCGCCGCCGTCAAGACACCCCGGCGCCGCCGCGACCCCGCGAGGAACCCGGCCTCACCACAGGAGACCCCTCGCCCCAGAGGGCCCCGCCCTCACACCAGCGGCCCCCGGCCTCACAGCAACAGCCCGCCCTCACAGCAACAGCCGTGCCAGCGCCGCCGCCCCCACTCCCCCGTTCGCCACCGGGAAGACCCGCAGCGCGAGCCCGTCGAGCCGGGCGACGACCCGGTCGAGCAGCGGGCCGCCGGGCCCGAGCAGTCCGCCGGTGAGCACCAGCGGCTCCCCCGGCCGCGGCTCCAGCGCCCGTACGGTCGCCACCAGCAGGTCGGCCGCGCCGTCCAGCAGCCGCAGCGCCACCGCGTCGCCCTCGTCCGCCGCCTCCACCGCCTGCCTGCTGAGCTGCGCGAGCCGGGCGGGCGTCTGCTCGTACGCGCTGGTCACGATGGCCTCGCTGAGATCGGCGCGCGCCTCGCCGTCGGGCAGTGGCCGTTCCGCGCCGTCCAGGCGCCCGGTGCCGCCCAGCCGCTCGTACGCGCCCGGCGGCAGATAGTGCGCGGCAACCCTGGCGACCAGCGAGGTCCAGGGGCCGCGGCCGTCCAGCGCCTCCAGCGCCGCCCGCACCGCCCGGCCGCCGAGCCAGAAGCCGCTGCCCTCGTCGCCGAGCAGCCAGCCGTGGCCGTCCACGACCGCGGAGCGGCGTCTGCCGGTGAGCCGGGTGGCGATGGCGCCGGTGCCCGCGATCAGCACCAGGCCGTCGCCGGGCGCGCCGGGCGCGGAGGCCAGCGCGACCTCGGTGTCGCCGCCGACGCCGATCGCGGCGCCCGTGATGCCGTTGGCGGCCAGCGCGTCGGCCAGACAGGACAGCGCGAGGCCGTGGCCGCGCTCGGCGCCGAGCCCTTCCGCGGCGCCCGCGAAGCCGCCGTAGACCGCGGCGACCCGCCCCCGCAGGTCGGCCGGGACCGCCTGGGCGACCGCGTCCGTCAGGTGCCGGGTCAGTTCGGCCCGGCCGACGCTCAGCGCGTTGCCCGGCCCCCCGGTGCCGCGGCCGAGCACGACGACCTCCGCCGGGCCCCCGGCCGTCCCCGGCGCCGCCTCCGCCAGATACGCGCGGCTGCTGGTACCGCCCGCGTCGATGCCGATCACAAGCGGTCGGCTGTAGATTTCACTCATCGCCACGAATGGTGGTTGATAGATTCACCCGCAGGCAAGTCCTCAAGCCGTCCAGCCGAGACGAGTCACCATGATCACCGCGTTGATCCGCTCCGAACTGCCCCGGATGTCCGGTTCCCTGCGCAAGGTGGGCGAGCTGGTGCTGGCCGACCCGGTCGCGGCGACGCACGGCTCCGCGGCCGAGCTGGGACGGCGTACGGGCACCTCGCAGGCCACCGTCACCCGCTTCTGCCGGGCGCTCGGCCTGGACTCGTACCAGCAGCTCCTGATCGAGCTGGCGCAGGAGCAGGGCCGCAGCGAGGCGGAGCCCCGTACGGCGGCGCTCGGGCCGCAGATCGGGCCCGAGGACGACCTGGAGCAGGTGATCGGGGTGGTCGCGGAGGCCGATCTGCGGGCGCTGCGGCAGACCGCCGACCGGCTCGACCGCGAGGCACTGGAACGGGCGGCGCAGACGCTCGCGAAGGCCCGCAGGATCGACGTCTACGGCGTCGGCGGCTCGGGGATCGTGGCCAGGGAGACCGAGGCGCGGCTGTACGGCATCGGCTGCGCCGCGCACGCCTGGACCGAGGTGCACGCGGCGGAGACCTCCGCGGCCCTGCTGACGCCCTCCGACGCGGTGGTGGCCATCTCGCACTCGGGCGCCACCCGGGAGGTGCTGGAGCCGCTGCGGCTGGCCGCGGAGCGCGGCGCCGTCACCGTGGCCGTCACCGGCGACCCGCGCTCGCCGATCGCCCAGGCCGCCGACGTACGCCTCACGTCCACCTCGGGCGAAACCAGCTTCAGGCGCGGCAACTTCGGCACCCGCCACTCCGTACTGCTCATCGTGGACTGCCTGTACGCCCGCGTCGCGCAACTCACCTACGAACGGGCTACGGCCTCCATCGCGTTGACGGGCCATATCGCGGACGCGCACGCGGCCCGGCCGCGCCGCCGCTGAGACGCCCGCCGCGGAGCGTGCCGTGAAAACAGAAAGCCCTCGGTCGCCGGGCGGGCTCAGAGGTCTGAGCCCGCCCGGCAACCGAGGTCCGGGACTTCCCTGATCTCGCTAGATCTCGCCGCGGAGCTTCGCCAGCGCCTCGGCGAGGATCGCCTCGCCGTCGGCGGCGCTGCGCCGCTCCCGCACGTAGGCGAGGTGGGTCTTGTACGGCTCGGTACGCGGCGGCGCCGGCGGATTCTCCTCGTCCTGCCCCGCCGGGAAGCCGCAGCGTGGGCAGTCCCAGGTCTCCGGGATCTGCGCGTCGCTGGCGAAACTCGGCTGGGTCTCGTGCCCGTTCGAGCACCAGAAGGAGATGCGGAGGCGCGGCGCGGACTCGCCGCGCTCGGCCTCTCCCATCGGCCCCGCTCCGACCCGACTTCCACGGATCGCGTTGCCACTTGCCACGGTCGTAACTCCCTGCGTGATGGTGCTGCGAGGTCGCCAGTTTACGGAGACCTTACGTGCCGTCCAGTGGCAGGCGCTCGACCTGTCCCCCGAGGACGTCTCCCCATAGTAAGCCGGGGTGGCGACGAGGCGTCAGTTCTCCCTGGATGCGCGGGAGTCGAACGTCGGCCCTACTTCTGGAACTTCATCACCAGGCCAAGGGTGACAATGCAGGCGAACCACAGCAGACCGACCACGACGGTGATCCGGTCGAGGTTGCGCTCGGCCACCGAGGAGCCGCCGACGGAGGACTGCATGCCGCCGCCGAACATGTCCGAGAGGCCGCCGCCCTTCCCCTTGTGCATCAGCACGAGCAGCAGAAGCAGCAGGCTGAAAATGATGAGGGCGATGGAGAACCCGATGACCACGGCTGGACCAACTCTCTCGACTACATGACAACGGCGCGGGGCCGGACGGCGCGGTCACGCCGGTCCGGCCCCGACAGGGTACTTCCTGAGGGGCGTGTCAGCCCACTGCCCGGTGCCCCGGCTCACTGTCCGTCGCCGCGGGCCCCGGTTCCGTCACTGGTCGCGGAACCGGACGATCTTGACGAACTCCTCGGCGTCCAGTGCCGCGCCGCCCACCAGGGCGCCGTCCACGTCCGGCTGCGCCATGATCGCGGCGACGTTGCCGGACTTCACGGAGCCGCCGTACTGGATGCGCACAGCGTCCGCCAGCTCCTGGTCGTACAGCTCGGCCAGCCGCCCGCGGATCGCCCCGCAGACCTCCTGCGCGTCCTCGGGGGTGGCCACCTCGCCGGTGCCGATCGCCCAGACCGGCTCGTACGCGACCACGATCGTGGCGGCCTGCTCGGCGGGGATGTCCTTCAGGGCGCCGTCGAGCTGCGCGAGGGTGTGCGGGACCTGCTGGCCGGCCTTGCGGACGTCCAGGCCCTCGCCGACGCACAGGATCGGGGTGAGGCCGTTCCTGTAGGCGGCCTTCACCTTGGCGTTGACGACGGCCTCGTCCTCGCCGTGGTACTGGCGGCGCTCGGAGTGCCCGATCGCCACGTACGCGCACTTCAGCTTGGCCAGCATCGATCCGGAGATCTCGCCGGTGTACGCGCCGGAGTCGTGCGCGGACAGGTCCTGGGCGCCGTACTTGATCTTCAGCTTGTCGCCGTCGACCAGCGTCTGTACGGAGCGCAGGTCGGTGTACGGCACCAGGACGGCGACCTCGACCGCGTCGTAGTCCTTGTCGGTGAGCGCGAAGGCGAGCTTCTGGACGTGCGCGATGGCCTCGAGGTGGTTGAGGTTCATCTTCCAGTTGCCCGCCATCAGCGGGGTGCGGGTGCTCTGCTCGGTCATCTGCTCACTTCTCCAGTGCGGCAAGGCCGGGGAGCGTCTTGCCCTCGAGGTATTCCAGGCTCGCGCCGCCGCCGGTGGAAATATGGCCGAAAGCGTTCTCGTCGAAGCCGAGGATGCGGACGGCCGCGGCCGAGTCGCCGCCGCCGACCACGGTGAACGCGTCGGAGTCGATCAGCGCCTGGGCGACCGCGCGGGTGCCGTCGGCGTAGTCCGGGTGCTCGAAGACGCCCATCGGGCCGTTCCAGAAGATGGTGGCGGCGTCGGCGAGCTTGGCGGCGAAGAGCTTGCGGGACTCGGGGCCGATGTCCAGGCCGATCACGTCGGCGGGGATCGCGTCCACCGGCGCGTTGACCGGCGAGGACGGCGCCTTGGTCTTCAGGTCGGGGAACTCGGTGGCGCCGACGACGTCGACCGGCAGGACGAATTCCACGCCCTTGGCCTTGGCGCGCTCCAGGTACTCCTTGACCACGGGGATCTGGTCCTCCTGGAGCAGGCTCTTGCCGACCTCGTGGCCCTGGGCCTTGAGGAAGGTGAAGACCATGCCGCCGCCGACCAGGATGCGGTCGGCCTTGTCCAGCAGGTGGTCGATGACGCCGAGCTTGTCGGAGACCTTGGAGCCGCCGAGCACCACCGCGTAGGGGCGGGAGACGTCCTCGGTGAGCTTCTTCAGGACGCCGACCTCGGTGGCGATCAGTCCGCCCGCGGCGTGCGGGAGGCGGGCCGGGAGGTCGTACACCGAGGCGTGCTTGCGGTGCACCGCTCCGAAGCCGTCGCCGACGTAGGTGTCGGCCAGCTCCGCGAGCCGGTCGGCGAAGGCGCCGCGCTCGGCGTCGTCCTTGCTGGTCTCGCCCGCGTTGAAGCGCAGGTTCTCCAGCAGCGCGACCTGGCCGTCGGCCAGGCCCGCCACGGTGGCCGCGGCGCTCTCGCCGACGGTGTCGGCGGCGAACACCACCTCGTGACGGCCTTCGCCGAGCAGCTCGCCCAGGCGCGCGGCGACCGGCGCGAGCGAGAACTTCGGGGCGGGCTCGCCCTTGGGGCGGCCGAGGTGCGAGGCCACGATCACCTTGGCGCCCGCCTCGGCGAGCTTGGTGATGGTGGGGACGGCGGCGCGGATCCGGCCGTCGTCGGTGATGCGCTCCCCGTCGAGCGGGACGTTGAGGTCGGCGCGGACGAACACCCGCTTGCCGGCGATCCGCCCCTCGCTGATCAGGTCGTCGATCGTCTTCATCTGTACGGTCTCCTACGGGTACGGCTGCGGGTACTGACGGGTACGGGACTGCGGAGTGGGCAAGGGACAGGGCCCGGACCGGCGCTTCGTCGCACCCGTCCGGACCCTGTCGCTCACATCGCTGTGCGTCGGCCGCTACGGCGTCAGAGCTGGCCGCCGACGAAGACCGTGAGGTCCACGAGGCGGTTGGAGTAGCCCCACTCGTTGTCGTACCAGCCGATGACCTTGACCGTCTTGCCCTGGACCATGGTCAGGGAGGAGTCGAAGGTGCAGGAGGCCGGCCAGTTGACGATGTCCGAGGAGACGATCGGGTCCTCGGTGTACTCCAGCAGGCCCTTGAGCTGACCCTCGGACGCCTTCTGGAAGGCGGCGTTGACCTCGTCCTTGGTGACCTCGCGCTCGAGGTCGACGACCAGGTCGGTGACCGAGCCGGTGGGGACCGGGACGCGCATCGCGATGCCGTCCAGCTTGCCCGCCAGCTCGGGGATGACCAGCGCGGTGGCCTTCGCGGCACCCGTGGTGGTCGGGATGATGTTCTCCGCGGCGGCGCGGGCGCGGCGCAGGTCCTTGTGCGGGAAGTCCAGGATGCGCTGGTCGTTGGTGTACGCGTGGACCGTCGTCATCAGGCCCTTGACGATGCCGAAGTTCTCCAGCAGCACCTTCGCCATCGGCGCCACACAGTTCGTGGTGCACGAGGCGTTGGAGATGATGTGGTGGTTCGCGGCGTCGTACTTGTCCTGGTTGACGCCCATCACGATCGTGATGTCCTCGCCGGTGGCGGGCGCCGAGATGATGACCTTCTTGGCACCGCCCGCGATGTGCTTGCCCGCGTCGGCGGCCTTGGTGAAGATGCCGGTCGACTCGATGACGACGTCGACGCCCAGCTCGCCCCACGCGATGGCGGCGGGGTCGCGCTCGGCGAGCACCTTGATGGTCTTGCCGTCGACGGTGATGGAGTCCGCGGTGTGGGTGACCTCGGCCTTGAGGCGGCCGAGGATGGTGTCGTACTTCAGCAGGTGCGCCGTCGTCGCGGTGTCACCCAGGTCGTTGACAGCCACGATCTCGATGTCCGCACCCTGCTCCAAGGCGGCGCGGAAGAAGTTACGACCGATGCGGCCAAAGCCGTTGATGCCTACCCGGATCGTCACGAACCGATCTCCTCGCTCATTCGCCGGAGCCCTCTCCGGCTGCGAAATATGGGATGTCCCCGACCAGGGACGAGCCTACCCGGCCAGGGGCGCGGAGGTGACATCGGGCCGAGGCCCCTCCGCCTCCGCCCCGTCCGCCGCCGCGCGCGTGCCGGCCGGGGCCTGTCCGGCGGATACGTCCTAGCCGACCATCTCGTCGGTGAGGTTGGCGTCGGTGCCGGGCAGGCCGAGGTCCGAGGCGCGCTTGTCGGCCATGGCCAGCAGGCGGCGGATCCGGCCGGCGACCGCGTCCTTGGTCAGCGGCGGCTCGGCGAGGGAGCCCAGCTCCTCCAGGGAGGCCTGCTTGTGGTCCATGCGCAGGCGCCCGGCCGCGGCGAGGTGTTCCGGTACGTCGTCGCCGAGGATCTCCAGCGCGCGCTGCACACGGGCTCCGGCGGCGACGGCGGCGCGGGCCGACCTGCGCAGGTTGGCGTCGTCGAAGTTGGCGAGCCGGTTGGCGGTGGCCCGGACCTCGCGGCGCATGCGGCGCTCTTCCCAGGCGAGCACCGAGTCGTGGGCGCCGAGCCGGGTCAGCAGCGCGCCGATCGCGTCGCCGTCCCGTACCACCACGCGGTCCACATTGCGGACCTCGCGGGCCTTGGCGGGGATCTGGAGCCGGCGGGCGGCGCCGACCAGGGCCAGGGCGGCCTCGGGTCCCGGGCAGGTGACCTCCAGCGACGAGGAGCGGCCGGGCTCGGTGAGCGAGCCGTGCGCGAGGAAGGCACCGCGCCAGGCGGCCTCCGCGTCGCAGGTGGCGCCGGAGACGACCTGCGGGGGCAGGCCGCGGATCGGCCGGCCGCGGCCGTCCACCAGGCCGGTCTGCCGGGCGAGCTGGTCGCCGCCCGCCACCACGCGCACCACGTACCTGCTGCCCCTGCGCAGCCCGCCGGGCGCCATCACCACCAGGTCGGAGGAGTGCCCGAAGATCTCCAGGATGTCCTTGCGCAGCCGCCTGGCCGCGATCCCGGTGTCCAGCTCCGCCTCGATCACGATCCGGCCGCTCACCAGGTGGAGGCCGCCGGCGAACCGCAGGATCGACGAGACCTCCGCCTTCCGGCAGCAGGTCCGGGTGACGGGAAGCCGGGAGATCTCATCCTTCACCGCTGCCGTCATCGCCATGGGCCGATCCTTCCACGCATACGAAAAATCCTGTCATACGCGGCGGCCAACAGCTCCGGGTCGTGCCGCGGCCCGTCGGGGGCGGCGACCGGTGCCAGCTCGACCGTGCCGCCCAACCGCTGTGCGGCCTCGGAGAGGCTGTCACGGTCGGGTACGGCGGCCTCGTCGGCGAGAACCACGTCGATGGTGAGTTTAGGGGCGTGTCGGGCCAAAACCTCCAAGTGACGCTGCGGAGAAAATCCGTCGGTCTCACCTGGTTGCGGCGCGAGGTTCAGCGTGAGGACCCGGCGCGCCCTGGTCGTCATGAGGGCGTCGACCAGCTCGGGGACGAGCAGATGCGGGATCACCGAGGAGAACCAGGAGCCGGGGCCGAGCACCACCCAGTCCGCGTCGAGGACCGCCTGCACGGCCTCGGGAACGGCGGGCGGATCGGCCGGGACGACCTGCACTTCCTGCACCTCACCGGGGGTGAGGGCGACCGTGGCCTGGCCGCGGACGGTGCTGATCTCGTCGGGCCTGTCGGGGTCGTGGCCGCGGACGATGGCGTGCAGGTCGAGCGGGACCGCGGACATCGGCAGCACCCTGCCGTGGGCGCCCAGCAGCCGCCCGACCCACTCCAGCGCGGCGACCTCGTCGTTGAGCTGTTCCCACAGCGCGACGATCAGCAGATTGCCCACCGCGTGCCCGTGCAGATCACCCTCGCTGGTGAAGCGGTGCTGGACCACTCGGGCCCATGTGCGCCCCCATTCGTCGTCCCCGCAGAGCGCGGCGAGCGCCTTGCGGAGGTCTCCCGGCGGCAGTACGCCCATCTCCTGGCGGAGTCTGCCGCTGGAGCCGCCGTCGTCCGCGACGGTGACCACCGCGGTCAGATCGCCGGTGATCCGGCGCAGTGCGGCGAGGGAGGCGGCCAGGCCGTGCCCCCCGCCGAGGGCGACCACCTTGGGCGGCACCCCGGCGCGGCGGCCCGTACCCCGGCGCCGCCGCCGACCCGTCATGATCACTCGCGCCCCATGTCCCTGTGCACTGTCACGGTCTCCACCCCATCCGCGGCCAGCCGTGCGGCCAGCCGTTCCGACATCGCCACGCTGCGGTGCTTGCCGCCCGTGCAGCCGACCGCGATCGTCACGTACCGCTTGCCCTCGCGCCGGTATCCGGCGGCGATGATGTGCAGCAACTCGGCGTAGCGGTCGAGGAATTCCTTCGCGCCCGGCTGGTTGAACACATACTGCGCCACCTCGTCGTTGAGCCCGGTGAAGGGCCGCAGCTCCGGCACCCAGTGCGGGTTGGGCAGGAAGCGGCAGTCCACCACCAGGTCGGCGTCGACGGGCAGGCCGTACTTGAATCCGAACGACATGACCGTGGCCCGGAGTTCCGGCTCCTCCTCGCCCGCGAACTGGGCGTCCAGCTTGGCGCGCAGCTCGTGCACGTTGAGACTGGAGGTGTCGATCACCAGGTCGGCGTCGCCGCGCAGCTCGCGCAGCAGGTCGCGCTCGGCCGCGATGCCGTCCACGATCCGGCCCGAGCCCTGGAGCGGGTGCGGCCGGCGGACCGACTCGAAGCGGCGGACCAGGGCCTCGTCTGAGGCTTCCAGATAGATGATCCGGCGCTTGACGCTGCGGGTCGCCAGGTCGGCGAGGGACTCGCGCAGATTGTCGAAGAAGCGGCGTCCGCGGACGTCCACGACCACGGCGATCCGGGCGACGTTGCCCTGCGAGCGCGCGCCGAGATCCACCATGGTGGGGATCAGCGCGGGCGGCAGATTGTCCACCACGAACCAGCCGAGGTCCTCCAGACACTTGGCCGCGGTGCTGCGGCCCGCTCCGGACATGCCGGAGATGATCACCAGTTCGGGGATGGCCTCCACGGCCTCCCCCGCTCCGCCGGTTGTCACGTGCGTTCCGTCCTGTTCGTCCTGGTCGCTCATGTGCTGATCCCCCGATGGTGGGACGGGTCCGCCCCGGGCGGGGTCCCGTCGGCCTCTTCGATGATCTCTCCTGTCGCGGTGTTCACCGCGGGTGCGGCCGGAGCCGCGGCTGCCAGGGTCGCCGCGACCGTCTCCGCCGTACGGCGGCCGATCCCCGGGACCTCGCAGATCTCCTCGATCGTCGCCGCCCGGAGCCGTTTCAGCGAGCCGAAGTGCTTCAGCAGCGCCTGCCTGCGGGTCTCGCCGAGCCCCGGCACGGAGTCCAGCGCGCCGGCCTTCATCGACTTGGAGCGCTTGCTGCGCTGGTACGAGATCGCGAACCGGTGCGCCTCGTCGCGGACCCGCTGGAGCAGGTACAGGCCCTCGCTGGAGCGCGGCAGGATCACCGGGTCGTCGTCGCCGGGCAGCCAGACCTCTTCCAGGCGCTTGGCGAGGCCGCACACGGCGACGTCGTCTATGCCCAGCTCCTCCAGCGCGCGCCGGGCGGCGGCCACCTGCGGCTGTCCGCCGTCGACCACGACGAGCTGCGGCGGGTACGCGAATTTGCGCGGCCGTCCGGTGTCGGGGTCGATGGGGCCGGACGCCTGTTCCTCGTGGTCCAGGGGAACATCGCCGTGGTTCGCGGGGACCTCGCCGGACTCGCCCTCCCACTCGCCGGTCTTCTGCTTCTCCAGCAGATAGCGGCGGAAGCGGCGGGAGATCACCTCGTGCATCGACCGGACGTCGTCCTGCCCGGCGAAGGACTTGATCTGGAAGCGGCGGTACTCGCTCTTGCGGGCCAGGCCGTCCTCGAAGACCACCATGGACGCGACCACGTCGTCGCCCTGGAGGTGGCTGATGTCGTAGCACTCGATCCGCAGCGGCGCGGTGTCGAGGTCGAGCGCGGCGGCGATCTCCTCCAGCGCGCGGGAGCGGGTGGTGAGGTCGGAGGCGCGCTTGGTCTTGTGCAGCGCGAGGGCGTGCTGCGCGTTGCGCTGCACGGTGGCCATCAGGTCCTTCTTGTCGCCGCGCTGCGGTACGCGCAGGCTGACGTGCGAGCCGCGGCGGTCGCTCAGCCACTGCGCGACCGGCTCCGACGGTGCGGGCAGCGCCGGGACCAGCACCTCCTTGGGCACACCGCCGCTGCCGCCGGAGCGCTCGGCGTCGCCGCGCTCGTCGCCGTAGAGCTGCTGGAGGGCGTGCTCGACCAGGCCCGCGGTGTCGACCGCCTCGACCTTGTCGGTGACCCAGCCGCGCTGGCCGCGGACCCGGCCGCCGCGTACGTGGAAGATCTGCACGGCGGCTTCCAGCTCGTCCTCGGCGACGGCGATCAGGTCGGCGTCGGTGGCGTCGGCGAGCACCACCGCGTTCTTCTCCATGGCGCGGCGCAGCGCCTCCAGGTCGTCCCGCAGCCGGGCGGCCTGCTCGTACTCCATCTCGCTCGCCGCGTCCTTCATGCGCTGTTCCAGGCGGCGCAGGTAGGTGCCGGTGTGTCCGGCCATGAAGTCGCAGAATTCCTCGGCCAGTTCGCGGTGGTCGTCGGCGCTGATCCGGCCGACGCAGGGCGCGGAGCACTTGCCGATGTAGCCGAGCAGACAGGGGCGGCCGATCTGCGCGGAGCGCTTGAAGACCCCGGCGGAGCAGGTGCGGACCGGGAAGACCCGCAGCAGCAGGTCGACGGTCTCGCGGATCGCCCAGGCGTGCGCGTACGGACCGAAGTAGCGCACGCCCTTGCGCTTGGGGCCGCGCATGACCTGCACGCGCGGGAACTCCTCGTTCATCGTCACCGCGAGGGACGGATAGCTCTTGTCGTCGCGGTACTTGACGTTGAACCGCGGGTCGAACTCCTTGATCCAGGAGTATTCGAGCTGGAGCGCCTCCACCTCGGTGGAGACCACCGTCCACTCGACGGCCGCCGCGGTGGTCACCATCGTGGCGGTCCGCTGGTGGAGGTTGGTGATGTCCTGGAAGTACGAGGAAAGCCGCTGGCGCAGGCTCTTCGCCTTGCCGACGTAGATCACCCGACCGTGCTCGTCCCGGAACTTGTAGACCCCCGGGGAGTCGGGGATCTGGCCCGGCTTCGGTCGGTAGCTGCTGGGGTCCGCCATGTCTCCCACCCTACTGGCGGGATGCGACATTCCCGGGCCAGGCCGGGCAGTGCCGACCGGTGCGGATACCGGCGGGCGGGACCGCCGGTTCGCGGGTGCCGGACTGCCGGTGGTCAGCTCGCCGGACCGGCGGTGAGCTTGCCGCCGGAGGCGGTGACCTGCACGGCGGGCAGCGGCTTGGTCGCCGGGCCCTGGAGCACGGCGCCGGTGTCCGCGTCGAACTGGCTGCCGTGGCAGGCGCAGGTGATCGTCGTGCCGTCCACCGAGGTGACGACGCAGCCCGCGTGCGTGCAGACCGCGCTGAACGCCTTGAAGGTGCCCTCCTTCGGCTGCGCCACGACCACCTTGTCGTTCCGGTAGAGCTTGGCGCCGCCGACCGGTACCTCGGTGGCGGCGCCCAACTCCACGGCTTTGGCGGGCCCGTCGGACGAACCGCCGCCGGAGCCGCCGCACGCGGTGAGGCCGAGCCCGGCGGCTCCGGCCAGGGCCGCGCCTCGCAGGACGGTACGGCGGCAGGCGGGCAGTTCGGTGGTCATGTGCGCTCCAGGTCGGGGAGGTGGGGAGGTCTCGCGACCCGTAACCCTACGTCCCCCACCTGTCCGCTTCCTCTGTGCCACTCCCGGACGGCCACTGCCTGACGACCGCGCCTGACGACCGCGCCTCGACGGCGTGCCGCCGCGCCCGCGCCGACCCGTCCTTGACCTTCCTCGGTGCTACGCCTTGCCCGCCGTCCGCTTGCGCGGCGCCGGGGTCTTCTTCGCGGCGGCCGTCGTGCCCTTCTTGGCCGCGGCGGCCGTCCCCGTGGCCTTCTTGGGGGCGGGCACCCGCTTCTTGGGCGCGGGCACCGACGCGTCGCTGATCCGCTCCGCGCCCAGGACGTCCCGCAGGAACTTGCCGGTGTGGCTGGCCGGGACGGCCGCGATCTGCTCGGGGGTGCCCTCGGCGACGACCAGTCCGCCGCCGTTGCCGCCCTCGGGGCCCATGTCGACCACCCAGTCGGCGGTCTTGATGACATCGAGATTGTGCTCGATGACGATCACGGTGTTGCCCTTGTCGACCAGGCCCTGGAGCACCTTGATCAGCTTGCTGATGTCCTCGAAGTGCAGACCGGTGGTCGGCTCGTCCAGGACGTAGACCGTACGGCCGGTGGAGCGCTTCTGGAGCTCGGAGGCGAGCTTCACGCGCTGCGCCTCGCCGCCGGACAGCGTCGGCGCGGACTGCCCCAGGCGTACGTATCCCAGGCCGACCTCGTAGAGCGTGCGCAGGTGCCGGGCGATGGCGGGCACCGCCTCGAAGAAGTCCAGCGCCTCCTCGATCGGCATCTCCAGCACCTCGGCGATGGACTTGCCCTTGTAGTGCACTTCCAGCGTCTCGCGGTTGTAGCGGGCGCCGTGGCAGACCTCGCACGGGACGTAGACGTCCGGCAGGAAGTTCATCTCGATCTTGATCGTGCCGTCGCCCGAGCAGTTCTCGCAGCGACCGCCCTTGACGTTGAAGGAGAAGCGGCCGGGCAGATAGCCGCGGACCTTGGCCTCCATCGTCTCCGCGAAGAGCCGCCGCACATGGTCGAAGACACCGGTGTACGTGGCCGGGTTGGAGCGCGGGGTGCGGCCGATCGGCGACTGGTCGACGTGCACGACCTTGTCCACCAGGTCGTCGCCGTCCACCCGGGTGTGCCGGCCGGGGACGCTGCGCGCCCCGTTCAGCTCGCGGGCCAGGTGGGTGTAGAGGATGTCGTTGACCAGCGTCGACTTGCCGGAGCCGGAGACGCCGGTGACGGCGGTGAGCACTCCGAGCGGGAAGGACACGTCGATGTCCTGGAGATTGTGCTCGCGGGCGCCGTGCACGGTCAGCCGCCGCTTGCGGTCGATCGGGCGGCGTACGTCGGGGGTGACGATGACGCGCTTGCCCGAGAGATACTGCCCGGTCAGCGACTCCTCGTTGACCAGCAGCTCCTTCAGCGAGCCGGAGTGCACCACCTTGCCGCCGTGCTCACCGGCGCCGGGGCCGATGTCGACCACCCAGTCGGCGGTCTTGATGGTGTCCTCGTCGTGCTCGACGACGATCAGCGTGTTGCCCAGGTCGCGCAGCCGCACCAGGGTCTCGATCAGCCGGTGGTTGTCGCGCTGGTGCAGGCCGATCGACGGCTCGTCCAGCACGTACAGCACGCCGACCAGGCCCGAGCCGATCTGGGTGGCGAGCCGGATGCGCTGGGCCTCGCCGCCGGACAGGGTGCCCGCGGCGCGGTTGAGCGAGAGGTAGTCCAGGCCGACGTCGACCAGGAACTTCAGCCGTTCGTTGACCTCCTTGAGCACCCGCTCGGCGATCTTCTTGTCGCGGGCGTCCAGCTTCATCCCGCCGAGGAACTCGGCGCAGTCGCTGATCGACATGGCGGAGACGTCCGCGATGGAGCGGTCCTGGACGGTGACGGCCAGCACGATCGGCTTGAGCCTGCTGCCGTGGCAGGTGGGGCAGGGCACCTCGCGCATGTACCCCTCGAAGCGCTCCCGGCTGGAGTCGCTCTCGGAGTCCTGGTGCCGCCGCTTCACGAACGGGATGGCGCCCTCGAAATGCGCGTTGTACGCGCGCTCGCGGCCGTACCTGTTCTTGTACGCGACCCTGACCTCGGCCTTGTGGCCGTAGAGCAGCGCCTTCTTCGCGCGGGCGGGCAGCCCGGCCCAGGGGATGTCGGTCCTGAAGCCCAGCTCCCCCGCGAGACCTTCGACCAGCCGCTCGAAGTAGCCCTTGGACATGCCGCCGGTCCAGGGCGCGATGGCGCCCTCGGCCAGGGACTTCTCCTCGTCGGGGACGATCAGCTCCGGGTCGACCTCCATGCGGGAGCCGATGCCGGTGCAGTCGGGACAGGCGCCGAAGGGCGAGTTGAAGGAGAAGGAGCGCGGCTCCAGCTCCTCGAAGGACAGGTCGTCGTACGGGCAGTACAGGTGCTCGGAGAACATCCGCTCGCGCTGCGGGTCGTCCTCGGGCAGGTCGACGAAGTCCAGGATGACCATGCCGCCGGACAGGCCGAGCGCGGTCTCGACGGAGTCCGTGAGGCGGCGCTTGGCGCTGTCCTTCACCGTGAGGCGGTCGATGACCACCTCGATGGTGTGCTTCTCCTGCTTCTTCAGCTTGGGCGGGTCGGTGAGCTGGATCGTGGCCCCGTCGACCCGGGCACGGCTGTAGCCCTTGGTCTGGAGGTCGCCGAAGAGGTCGACGAATTCGCCCTTGCGCTCACGGACCAGCGGGGAGAGCACCTGGAAACGGCTGCCCTCCTCCAGCTCCAGCACCCGGTCGACGATGGCCTGCGGCGACTGCCGGGAGATCGGGCGGCCGCACTCGGGGCAGTGCGGCTTGCCGATCCTGGCGAAGAGCAGCCGGAGGTAGTCGTAGACCTCGGTGATGGTGCCCACCGTCGAGCGCGGGTTGCGCGAGGTGGACTTCTGGTCGATGGAGACCGCCGGGGACAGGCCCTCGATGAAGTCCACATCGGGCTTGTCCATCTGGCCGAGGAACTGGCGGGCGTAGGAGGAGAGCGACTCGACGTACCGGCGCTGCCCCTCGGCGAAGATCGTGTCGAAGGCGAGGGAGGACTTGCCCGATCCGGACAGCCCTGTGAACACGATGAGGGAGTCCCGCGGCAGGTCGAGCGACACGTTCTTCAGATTGTGCTCGCGAGCGCCACGGACGGTGAGTCGATCGGCCACGCCAGTGCGCACCTTTCATAGAGACGGGGGGAGAGTCGGCACCCCCAGTCAGCCTAAACGGGGTGCGCTCGGGTTTTCTTCCGGTTCGCCGCGTTCTCAGAAGTTGCGACACACCGACCATATAGCACGTGCATTCGATTTACGGGCGCGCTCTGACCACTTCACCCGATCGTGTGTCCTGCGCGAGCGCGGGGTGACGCGCTAGCGTCGGTACGTGACCGTCCAACGACCGGATCCCGTACTCGATGCGGTTGCCGTCCGGGAAGCCACCGACCGATTCGTCGCCGCGGTGTCCGCGCTCCCCGCCGACGGCGTCGCCGAACCCTCGCTGCTGCCCGGCTGGACCCGCGGGCATCTGCTGACCCATGTCGCCCGCAATGCCGACGCCCTGGCCAATCTGCTGATCTGGGCGGGGACCGGCGTGGAGACCCCGATGTACGCGGACGCGACGTCCCGCGACCGGGCCATCGAGGAGGGCGCGGGCCGTCCCCTCGACGACCACCTCGCCGATCTGCGGGCCTCGGCGGAGCGGTTCGAGCGGGCCGCCGCGCAGGTGCCGCCGTCGGGCTGGGCGACGCAGGTCACGCTGCGCTCCGGCCGGGTGATCGCCGCCGCCGAGGTCCCCTGGCGGCGGCTGGGCGAGGTGTGGCTGCACCTGGTCGACCTCGGCATCGGCCCCACCACCGCCGACCTGCCCGCCGACTTCGCCGCCCGTGAGCTGGCCTCCCTCGCCGACGGCCTCACCGGGCACGAGGGCATCGCCGCGGTCCGCCTGGAGGACGCCGAGTCCGGCGCGTCCTGGACGATCGGCGCCGCCGCGGAACCCGACCTCACCGTCAGCGCCGCCACCCGCCCCCTGCTGGCCTGGGTCTCCGGCCGCGGCCCGTACGAGGGCCTGACCGTGATCCCCGACGGCCCGCTGCCCGTACTGCCTCCGCTCTAGGCACCCCGAGCCTCTAGGCTGGCGGCATGGCGTACAGCGGAGAAGTGACGGTGGGCGGGACCCCCGACGTGCATGAACTGGAAGACCTGATCATCACCAAGGTCGCGGTCGGGCCGATGAACAACAACGCGTACGTGTTGCGCTGCCGGGCCACCGACGAGCAGCTTCTGATCGACGCGGCCAACGACGCGCAGACGCTGCTGGAGGTCGTCGGCGACGCCGGGCTCGGCGCCGTCGCGACCACCCACCAGCACGGCGACCACTGGCAGGCGCTGCGCGCGGTGATCGACGCGACCGGCGCGCGTACCTACGCGGGCCGCGAGGACACGGTGGGCATCCCGGTCCCCACCGATGTGGCGCTGGACGACGGCGACACCGTGACCTTCGGCCGCGTCAGCCTCACCGCGCGGCACCTGGTCGGCCACACCCCGGGCAGCATCGCCTTCGTCTACGACGACCCGCACGGCGCCCCGCACGTCTTCACCGGCGACTGCCTCTTCCCGGGCGGCGTCGGCAACACGCACGACGACCCGGCCGCCTTCACCTCGCTCCTCGACGACGTCACGGCCAAGCTCTTCGACGTGCTCCCGGACGAGACCTGGGTCTACCCCGGCCACGGCAACGACACGACCCTCGGGGCCGAGCGCCCCCACCTCAAGGAATGGCGCGAGCGCGGCTGGTAGCGGTCGGCGCGCACACCCCGGCCCGGGGGGGGCGAGCAGCGGATTGCCGCCGGCTCGCCCCCGCCCCGCGCTCCCCCGGAGGTCCGTACGGTCGCCGTACGGCCGGGCGGGCTACTTGTACCAGACGGCCACGCCGTGGTGGTGCGAGCACGTGCCCCGGTGGTGCTGCGAGTAGGACAGCGTGCCGTCGTTGCAGAGGGCGGTGGCGCCGTCGTGGTCGTTGACCGGGGGCTCGGTGTACCCGACGGTCGGCTTCGGCTTCGGCTTGGGTTTCGGCTTGGGCTTCGGGGTCGGCTTGTGGGTGACGGTGGTGGGGCGGGGCTTGGGCGTCGCCTTGTGCGTGGCGGTCGGCGACGGCGCCGTGGTGCGGGTGACCGTGGGTGTGGGTGACGGCGCCGGGGTGCCGTCCGCGGGCGGGCAGATCTCGGCGATCTTGACGACGGCGAGGTCGACCGGGTCGGACAGAGCCGCGGGCCCCTGGCCGGGCTGCTGGAAGCACACCTTCCAGTCGCCGTCGGAGACCTGGGTGCGCTCGGCCCCCGTCGCGTCGTGCGCGGCGATCCGGGTGAACCCGGCGTCGTCGGCCATGGTGCGCGCGGCGAGCAGCGGCATCCCGGTCAGGTTGGGCAGTTGGCCGGTGAGCGCGGCCTGCGTGGTGGTGGGCGCGGCCGTGGGTGTGGCCGAGACCGAGGCGGCGGCGCCCGATATGTCGTCGGTCCCCCCGTCGCCGTCGCATCCCGCGAGCGCGAGCCCCGCGACGGCCAGTAAACAGGCAGCGGTGATGGCACGTTGACGCAATTTGTCCCCCCAGGACAGGTATGAGGGGGAGAGCGTGACACGCGCCGACTCGTGACGTGGTGCCCGTAACGCAGTTGTGACCCCGAGCCGCCGCGGACCGCTCAGCGACCGCGCCGCATGCGCTCGCCGACCTCGCCCTGATCGGTCTCCCACCAGGGGCGGGTCATCTCCGGAACGGGAGCGGCGGCGGGAGCGGCGGCGGACGCGGGGGCCTTTGTGGAGGCGGGCGCGGCAGAGGCACCGGCGGCGGCACCAGCACCAGCACCGGCACCAGCACCAGCACCGGCACCGGACATCGCGACGACGGCCTCGCGGTCCAGCCGCGCGTCGAGTTCCGCCGTCTTCTCCCGCTCGGCCCGCCACCACTCGAAGAAGACCAGGATCAGGAAGGGCAGCGCGACGAGTTCGGCGAGGGTGAGCATCAGGCCGCCGCCGAGCATCTGGTCGTGCTGGACGCTCGGCCCCCAGGAGCGCGGGTGCGCGGTGTACCAGTGCCCGGCCACCAGCGTGCCGCTGGTCATGACGACGATGCCGGGCACCGAGTCGAAGAGCCCGTCGAAGAAGACCAGCGCGGCCCTGACCGGATGACCGCACCAGGACGGCAGCAGGTCCTGACGGCTGAGCATCGGCAGCACGAACAGGCAGCCGGTGAGCAGCAGTTGCAGGTGCATGAGCTGGAGCACGAGCCCGTTGCCGAGGGCGGTGGAGAAGTACGGCGTGAAGTAGATCGTCAGCTCGGAGGCGAGCACCAGCACCGAGCTGACCAGCGGATACATCAGCAGTCGTACCGTACGGCCGGTGAAGGCGCGGCGCAGTCGGCTGTCGGGTGCGGCGAGCGCGAGCGGGTCGCCGAGCGCCAGGCCGAGCGGGGCGAAGAGGTCGAGCAGGATGTTCTGCACGGCGGCGGGCCAGAACAGCACCCGGTCGTAGACGGCGAGCGAGGACATCGTCGCGACGACGAGGGTGCCGAGGCCGAGGACGTAGAACGCGGCGGTGCGCCACAGCGGCCACCGCTCCCCCGCGCGCCGCTTGCGCCGTACGCCCAGCGCGTACGCGACGCCGAGCAGGACGACGGCGGTCAGCGCGACCGCGTCGAGCCGCCAGGCGTCGAAGAACCGCGCGCCGGTCAGTTCGGGAAGGACCACCATGCCGCTCGCCACCATCCGCGCCTTCCCACACGCCACGCACAACCGCTCCGTTACGAGGGCCACGGTAGCCCTCGTGACGGAGCGGTCTGCGCGAAGGGGTCGGTACGGAGGGGTCGGTATGGAGGGGGTTACGGAGGGAGTGCGGAGGGACCGGTCAGCGGACCGGCGTCGCGGGGCGCTCCTCGTCCTCGGAGGCGGCGGCCTCGGCCTCCGCCTGCCGCTTGGAGGCGACCAGGCTGGTGGCGGTGGTGACCGCGAGGACGAGGACGATGACGCCGAGCGAGACGGGGATGGAGATCTCCGGCACGTGCACACCGGACTCGTGCAACGCGTGCAGCACCAGCTTGACGCCGATGAAGCCGAGGATCACCGACAGCCCGTACGACAGGTGGACCAGCTTCTTGAGCAGGCCGCCGATCAGGAAATAGAGCTGGCGCAGGCCCATCAGGGCGAACGCGTTGGCGGTGAAGACGATGTACGGGTCCTGGGTGAGGCCGAAGATCGCGGGGATCGAGTCGAGCGCGAAGAGCACGTCGGTGGTGCCGATGGCGAGCATCACGACGAGCATCGGCGTCATCAGCCGCTTGCCGTTCTCCGTGATGAACAGCCGGGTGCCGTGGTACTTGTCGGTGGACGGCACGCGCTTCTCGACCGCCTTGAGCAGCCGGTTCTCCTCGAATTCCTCGTCCTCGTCGTCCGAACGGGCGTCCTGGATGAGCTTCCAGGCGGTCCAGATGAGGAAGGCGCCGAAGATGTAGAAGACCCACGAGAAGCTGGCGATGATCGCCGCGCCGCCCGCGATGAACACCGCGCGGAGCACCAGCGCTATCAGCACGCCCACCAGCAGTACGCGCTGCTGGTACTGGGACGGCACCGCGAATTTGGACATGATCAGGACGAAGACGAAGAGGTTGTCGACGCTCAGCGACTTCTCGGTGATGTAACCGGCGAAGAACTCGCCCGCCGGCTGGCCGCCGGAGAAGACGAGCAGGCCGAGCCCGAAGAGCCCGGCGAGTACGACCCAGACGATCGTCCAGGCCCCTGCCTCCTTGACGGAGACGTCGTGCGGGGTGCGGCCGATGACGAAGTCAACGGCGATCAGGGCGATCAGTCCGGCGATGGTGAGCGCCCAGAGGGCGAGGGAGACATCCACAGGTCCTCCGGCAATTCGATACGGCAACTGTCAGCGTCGTCGCTGCGGGAGGTCCCCACCACTTGAATCCGTTCAGGGGGAGGTTTCACTCCGCACCAAGAACAGTACACGAATTGCCCAAGAGTTAGTAAAGAATCGCACAAGCGTGCAGGTCAGAGCCGTAAAGCCGGTAAAGCACCGGCGCAGGACCCGGCACGACCGGTCAGGGGCCGTAGGCCGGGCGGGCCGCCGCGATCTCCCTGAGCACCTGTGCGAGCACCTGGCTGCCCGGCGGCACCAGCGACGGCTCGAACGTCCAGGCGTGCCCCACCCACGGGTCGGCCAGGTGGTCGCTGGGCAGCGGGGTGAGCCGCAGCAGCGAGCGCCACAGCGGATCGAGCACCGGCCCGTACGCGGACGCGTCCTCGCGGTCGGCGACCAGCAGCAGGTGCACCCCGGCGCGCGGTCCCTCGTCGGCGAGATAGCGCAGTTGGGTGACCGCCCGGTCGTCGAAGCCGTACGGGAACTCGTTGACGATCAGAAGCTGCTCGGCGGTGTCGAAGCCGGGCGGCAGCGAGTCGGCGGCGCCGCCGCGCAGCGCCATCTGGAGCAGATCGACGCGTTCGGTCAGCCGGTTCAGCACCTCGCCGACCCCGGCCGCGCCCCCGGCCGACGGCATCAGCACGGCACCGCTGCCGGTGAGCGGGGCGAGCGCGGCGGAGCCGGAGCCCGCGGGGTCGAGGGCGTGCACCGCGAAACCGCCCACCGGGTACGAGGCGAGCAGCCGGGCGGCGATCGCCACGGCGGTGTCCATGGCGACCCTGCGGTCCTCCTCGCTGTCGATCCACAGACCGCGGTCCAGCGGCAGCCGGGCCAGCAGCGGGATGCGCAGTTCGGGCGCCTCGGGCAGGTAGAGGCCGCCGAGCCGTACGGCGAGCGGCGGCTGGTCGGGCACCCGGTAGGCGTGCCACACCGGATTCTCCCAGCCCGCGAAGGCGGCGGGCAGCGCGGGCTCGACGACCTCGGCCTCGGCGACGAGCTGCGCGATGTCCCGGTCGAGCACGGCGCGGGCCTGGTCGACCAGCGCGAACTGCCGGGCCTGCGCCTGGTCGCGGGCGGCGTCCGCGGCCTGTCCGCCGCGGGTCGCGGGGTCGGCGAGCAGCCGGTCGAGCTCCTGCTCGAAGCGGGACTCGGCGAAGTCCACCGCGCTGCGGTAGGCGGCGATGGTGCGGGCCAGGTCCTCGAACATGCCCCACACCTGATTGTGCAGCCGCTCCTCCATCGTCCAGCCGGAGGCGTCGCCCGCGACGGGGACGGGCGGGGTGCCGGGCTGTCCGCCGGAGGACGGCCGCGGCGCGGCGGGCGGGGCGTCGTACGGCGAGCCCGGCCGGCCCTGGGCCGGTCCCTGAGCGGGCGGGGGCGGCGCGGTGGCGGCGGCCTTGCGCCGCGGGTGCCGGTAGTCGACCGGTCCTGAGGACGCGGTGGTCCGGCCGTCGCCCGGAGCGGCGGCCGGGGCCGCGGTTTCCGGCTGCGGCGGCGGGACCGTACGCGGCGCGGCGGGCAGGTCGACCGAGCGGGACAGCTCGCGCCCCACCGCCTCGTCAATGCCCGCGGCCACCCCGGCGGGCTCCGGGACACCCTGGTCGAGCAGCAGCGCGGGCAGACCGCCCTCGTACCCCTGGCCGACGGCGCGCACCTTCCAGGCGCCCTGCCGCCGGTACAGCTCGATGGCCAGCAGGGCCGTCTCGGGGCCGAGGCCGGTCATGGTGAATCCGGCGACGGCCTCGCCCTCGGTGGTGGTGACGGCGAGATGCGGGGCGGGGGCGGCGCCGAAGGCGGCGGGCGCGCCGGGGCGGCCCGCGGCGCCCGGGAGAGCCAGCAGTACGTGCACCCGGTGCACCTGCGGCGGCATCGCGCCGAGGTCCACCGCGAGCCGGTGCTCGGCGGCGGCCTGCCGGGGCACCTCGACGCCGGGGAGCTGCGGCGCGCCGGGGTGCGCCAGCCACTGCGAGGAGTCGCCGACGACCCGCCCCCGCTCGTCCCCGAGGGTGACCGCGGCCACCACCGGGGTGCCCGCCGACACCCGGATCTCCATCCGGGTGCCCGGCAGCGGATGGTTCTGTCCCCGGACCAGTTCGGCCGTCATGTCCGCCGCCCCCCGTTCCCGTTATGCGTGTGTACGTGTTCCGGCCCGCGGGCCGGGGGCCGCGTCAGCGGCCGTGCGGCCTCAGAGCGCGGGCAGAATGGCCGGGATGAGGTCCTGGAACGTCCGGCCGTTGGCCGCCGTGCCGATGGCCGTCATCGACCAGCCGGTCGCGCCGCGCTGCACCTTGGCCATGATCTGCGCCGTGTACTGGCCGCCGCCGGTCAGCGTGTAGCGGGCCAGCTCCTGCCCGTTGGTCTCGTCGACCAGGCGGCAGAACGCGTTCTGCACCTCGGCGAAGGTCTGGCCGGTGAAGGAGTTCACCGTGAAGACGATCTGGTCGACGTGGACCGGTACGCGCTGGAGGTCGACGATGATCGACTCGTCGTCGCCGCCCTGGCCCGCGCCGCCGACCAGATTGTCACCGGTGTGCCGGACCGAGCCGTCGTCGCTGGTCAGGTGCTGGAAGAACACCACGTCGACCGGCTGCTTGTCCGCGAAGAGCACGGCCGAGGCGTCCAGGTCGATCTCCCGGGTGCGGGACCCGAACAGTCCGCGGCGCGGCGCGGCCTGCCAGCCCAGCCCCATCCGGATCGCCGTCAGCGTCCCTCCGTCGGACTTGCTCAGGCTGATCTTCTGGCCCTTGGTCATGTTGACCGTCACGCGCTGTCCCCTCTCACCCGTGTGTGCGGTTGTCCCGCACCCTAACAAGACGCCGTGCAACGGTATCCCGGTTCGCCGCGTGGCGATTCCTGGCGAACACCGGCCGGTCGCCGGTCCCGCGTCACGCCATTCCCGCTTCTCTCATCTGGCGCAACTCCTTCTTCAGCTCGCCCAGTTCGTCCCTGAGCCGGGCGGCCACCTCGAATTGCAGCTCGCCGGCCGCCGCGTGCATCTGGTCGGTGAGCTGAGCGATCAGGTCGGCCAGCTCCTCGGCGGGCAGCGTCTTCGCCCCGCGCTTCTCGCCCGCGCGGGCGGACAGTCCTGGCACCGGCGCCTTGCCCCGCGAGCGCTGCCGCCCGGAGCCCAGCAGCTCCTCGGTGTCGGCGTCCTCGCGGGCGAAGGAGTCCAGGATTCCGGCGATCTTCTTCCGCAGCGGCTGCGGGTCGACGCCGCGTTCCTTGTTGTACGCGATCTGCTTCTCGCGGCGGCGGTTGGTCTCCTCGATGGCCTTCTCCATCGCCGGGGTGATCCGGTCCGCGTACATGTGGACCTGGCCCGACACGTTACGGGCGGCGCGGCCGATGGTCTGGATCAGCGAGGTGCCCGAGCGCAGGAAGCCCTCCTTGTCGGCGTCGAGGATCGCCACCAGCGACACCTCGGGCAGGTCGAGGCCCTCACGCAGCAGGTTGATGCCGACCAGGACGTCGTACTCACCGGCCCGCAGTTCGCGCAGCAGCTCGACGCGGCGCAGGGTGTCGATGTCGCTGTGCAGATACCGCACCTGGATGCCCAGTTCGAGCAGGTAGTCGGTGAGGTCCTCGGACATCTTCTTGGTGAGGGTGGTGACCAGGACGCGCTCGTCCTTCTCCGTGCGCAGCCGGATCTCGTGCACCAGGTCGTCGATCTGGCCCTCGGTGGGCTTGACGATGACCTCGGGGTCGACCAGGCCGGTCGGGCGGATGATCTGCTCGACCACGCCGTCGCCGCGGGACAGCTCGTACTTTCCGGGTGTCGCGGACAGGTAGACGGTCTGGCCGACGCGGGTCAGGAACTCCTCCCACTTCAGCGGCCGGTTGTCGAGCGCGGACGGCAGCCGGAAGCCGTGGTCGACCAGGGTGCGCTTGCGGGACGCGTCGCCCTCGTACATCGCGCCGATCTGCGGCACGGTGACATGCGACTCGTCGATGACCAGCAGGAAGTCCTCGGGGAAGTAGTCGATGAGGGTGTCGGGCGCGGAGCCCTGCTCGCGGCCGTCGATGTGCCGCGAGTAGTTCTCGATGCCGGAGCAGGTGCCGATCTGCCGCATCATCTCGATGTCGTACGTGGTGCGCATCCGCAGCCGCTGGGCCTCCAGCAGCTTGCCCTGCTTCTCCATCAGGGCGAGCTGGCCCTCCAGCTCCTTCTCGATGCCCGCGATGGCGCGTTCCATCCGCTCGGGGCCCGCGACGTAGTGGGTGGCGGGGAAGACGTAGATCTGCCGGTCCTCGGTGATCACCTCGCCGGTGAGCGGGTGCAGTGTGTAGAGCGCCTCGATCTCGTCGCCGAACATCTCGATGCGGACGGCCAGTTCCTCGTAGACCGGGAAGATCTCGATGGTGTCGCCGCGTACCCGGAAGGTGCCGCGGGCGAAGGCCACGTCGTTGCGCGCGTACTGGATGTCGACGAATTTCCGCAGGAGCTGGTCGCGGTCGATGACGTCGCCGACATTGAGCCGCACCATGCGGTCGATGTACTCCTGCGGGGTGCCGAGGCCGTAGATGCAGGACACGGAGGCGACCACGACGACATCGCGCCGGGTCAGCAGCGAATTGGTGGTGGAGTGCCGCAGCCGCTCCACCTCCTCGTTGATCGAGGAGTCCTTCTCGATGTACGTGTCCGTCTGCGGGACGTACGCCTCGGGCTGGTAGTAGTCGTAGTACGAGACGAAGTACTCGACCGCGTTGTTCGGCAGCAGCTCGCGGAATTCGTTGGCGAGCTGGGCGGCGAGCGTCTTGTTCGGCGCCATGACCAGGGTGGGGCGCTGGAGCCGCTCGATCATCCACGCGGTGGTCGCGGACTTGCCCGTACCGGTCGCGCCGAGCAGCACGACGTCCTGCTCGTCACCGCGGATCCGCTTCTCGAGGTCGTCGATGGCGGTGGGCTGGTCGCCGCTGGGCTGGTAGGGGCTGACGACCTTGAAGGGCGCCACACTGCGTTCGATGTCTGATACGGGCCGCATGTCACCACCGTACGACCCACCACCGACAATCGTCCGGGCCCGGACGGGCGGGCCGCCGCCGGGGCGGCCACTTCCCCTCGTGTGACCACCCGGTCACTTCCGGTGACGGGCCTTGCGGCGGCCGTGTTTGCCGGGCGGATCGCGGCGGCGGGGCGTTGTCGGACCCCCGATCTAGGCTGGCAGCGTGACGAACGACACCGCCTGGACGGTCATGGAGACCCCGATCGGGCCGCTGCTGCTGGCGGCGACCGACGAGGGGCTGGTCAATGTCGGATTCCGGGCGGACGAGGCGGCGGTACGGCGCGCGGTGGCGTCGATGGGGCGGCGGCTGGGCGGCGAGCCGGTCGAGGACGCGGCCCGGCTGGCGCCGGTCACCGAGCAGATGGAGGCGTACTTCGCGGGTGCGCTGAAGGAGTTCTCGCTCGCTCTGGACTGGTCGCTGATCACCGGCTTCAACCGTCGGGTGCTGCGCGAGCTGGCGGCCGGGGTGCCGTACGGCACGGTCGTCGGGTACCAGGACCTGGCCGACCGGGTGGGCGAGCGCGGGGCGGCCCGCGCGGTCGGGACGGCGATGGGCGCGAATCCGATACCGCTGGTGGTGCCGTGCCACCGGGTGGTGGAGAGCGACGGCGGCATAGGCGGTTTCGGCGGCGGCCTGGAGATCAAGCGCACGCTGCTGGCGCTGGAGGGCGTGCTGCCCGCACCGCTGTTCTGATGACCTGAGCAGGCTCCGCACGTCCGACCCCGCGCCGCGCGGCGGGAGGACGTCACGGTCAACGACCGCTCCGCTGCCGGTCCGCAAGGGCGACCGGGTGACGATGCTCGGCCACGACCGGCCGCTGGACTGGGAGTTCGACGGCGGCACGCTGACCGTACGGGTGCCCGCGGCGGCGCGGGCGAAGGGGCGGTACGCGTGGGTGTTCAAGATCGACTGGACGCGCTGACGCGGGGCTGACGCGCGGGAGCGGGCGGAGTGACCCGCCCGCTCCCGTCCCGTTCCTGCCCTGGCCTTCCCTGCCGTTACGGCTTCGTCGCTCACTCCTCGGACGTGCGCGGGTCCGGGATCTGGATCGGGCCCGGCGGCTTCCGGTCGATCGCGGGCGGCTCCTCGGCCGCGGCCTCGACGGCGGACCGCGGTTCCGCGTCCGTCAGTTCGTCCGTCGCCGCAGGCGCCGCCGTCTTCTCGACCGGCTTCGTGTCCTGGCTGCCGCCGGTGTTCGCACCGGAATTCGCGCCGGAGTTCGCGGCCCGGTCGAAGAAGCGCAGCATCTCGACGGGGAAGGGCATCACCAGGGTCGAGTTCTTCTCCGCCGCGACCTCCACCACCGTCTGGAGGAGGCGCAGTTGGAGGGCGGACGGGTTCGCGTCCATGGTCCTGGCCGCCTCGGAGAGCTTCTGGGACGCCTGCAACTCACCGTCGGCGGTGATGATCCGGGCCCGCCGCTCCCGGTCCGCCTCCGCCTGCCGGGCCATCGACCGCTTCATGGACTCCGGCAGCGCCACGTCCTTGATCTCGACGCGGTCGATGTGGACGCCCCAGCCGGTGGCGGGCGTGGACAGCATCAACTCCAGCCCCTCGTGCAGGCGTTCGCGGCCGGACAGCAGATCGTCGAGTTCGCTCTTGCCGATGATGGAGCGCAGCGAGGTCTGTGCCACCTGCAACATCGCGAACTGGTAGTTCTGCACGTCCACGGTGGCCCGGATCGGGTCGATGACCCGGAAGTAGAGCACCGCGTCGACCCGTACCGACACGTTGTCGCGGGTGATGCCGTCCTGGGACGGCACCGGCATGGTGACGACCTGCATGTTGACCTTGGTCATCTTGTCCACGAACGGCACCAGCATGCGCGGGCCCGGCTCCTTGGGGAGCCGGTTGACCCGGCCGAAGCGGTAGATCACCCCGCGCTCGTACTGCTTGACCACCCTCAGACTGCTGGACACGCCGATCAGGGCGACCACCGCGATGATGATCAGCAGCACCACGACGACTTCCACGGCCGTCAGCCGGCGTCGTCGAAACGGGCTGCGGCCAGATAGTCCGGCCGGGGGTCGAGTGCGGCGGCGAGCCGGAAGTGGCGCTGGGCCTCGTCGGCGCGGTTCGCGCGTTGCAGCGTACGGGCTAGCGCGAAGTGGGCGAAGGCGTTGTCCGGCTCGCGCTCCAGCACTATCTGGAACTCCAGCTCCGCCGGACGCAGTTGGGCCGCGGCGAAGAACGCGCGGGCGCGCAGCAGGCGGGCCGCGGTGTTCTCCGGATGGGCCGAGATCACCGGGTCGAGGAGTTGTACGGCGCCGCGCGGGTCACGCGCCTCCAGCAGTTGCTCCGCGGCGCGGAAGTCGATGACGTGCGTCTCTGGGGTCCGCTCGTGCAAGGCCGCCTCCCTGAATTCGGGCACGGGTGACGACTGATCGTCTGGTCTGACATACCCAACGTCGTCGTCGGCAACCGCATTCCCCGGGCGACTACGCCGTCCCGGCCGCCGCCAGCTCCCGCAGCCGCTGCCACGCCGCGCGGACCTGGGGCTCCAGCTCCTCCAGCGGGCCGTCGTTATCGATCACCAGATCCGCGACGGCGATGCGCTCCTCGCGGCCGGCCTGCGCCGCCATCCGCGCCCGCGCCTCGTCCTCGGTCATCCCGCGTGTCCGCACCAGGCGCTCGATCTGCGTGGCCGGGGCCGCGTCCACGACGATCACGAAGTCGTAGAACGGGGCCAGGTCGTTCTCCGCCAGCAGCGGTACGTCGTTGACGACGATGTCGTCCGGGGCCGCCGCCGCCCGCAGCTCCTGCGACCTGCGGCCGACCAGCGGGTGCACGATCGCGTTCAGCGCCTGGCGCCGGGCCTCGTCCGCGAAGACGATCGCGCCGAGTTTCGGGCGGTCCAGTGTCCCGTCCGCCGCCAGCACGTCCGGGCCGAACTCGGCCGTCACCGCCGCCAGGCCCTCCGTGCCGGGTTCCACCACTTCGCGGGCGATGCGGTCCGCGTCCACCAGGATCGCGCCGTGTGCCACCAGCAGTTTCGCCACGGAGCTTTTTCCTGACCCGATTCCACCGGTCAGCCCGACGTTCAGCATGCCGCCAGCTTACGGGCCCTCCGGGCCTCCGCGGGTGCCTCCCAGGGGCGCGGGGTACTGCGCGCTCAGCCACCAACGGTGGCGCGGCCGTCGAAAACCGGCCCCAGCGGGGCAGATGCTGTGAGTTTTCGGGCTGGCAGCCCGGTGGGGGCGGGCCGCGCAGTTCCCCGCGCCCCTGAAAACCAGGCCCTTCGCAAGGAACCGTCCAGGGGCCGCGCCCGTAAAAACCAGGCCCTGCGCGAGCGCGGCGCACCTTGCGGAGGGGAAGCGGAAGAGGGCCCGCGCCCTGGGGACGCGAACCCTCTTTCGTGAGCGCGCCGCAGGCGCTAGTCGTCCTCGCGGTCGGCGAGGAAGCGTTCGAACTCGGCGGCGAGATCCTCGGCGGAAGGAAGCTCGACGGCCTCGGCGATGAGACTCTCGCGGGACTGGGACCCGGCGACGGCGTCGTACTGGGACTCGAGGCCGCGGACGACGGAGACGAGTTCGCCGTCGCCTTCGGCGACCTGGCGGTCGATCTCGACGCGGACGGTGTGCGCCTCATTGCGCAAGGCGTGGGCGATCTCGGGGAGGACGAGGCCGGTGGCGGCGGTGATCGTCTCCAGGACGGCGAGGGCGGCGTCCGGGTAGGGCGAACGCGCCAGGTAGTGCGGGACGTGGGCGGCGACGCCGAGCACGTCACGGCCGGCCTCGGCGAGCCGCAGCTCGATGAGGGAGGCGGCGCTGCCGGGGACCTGGGCCTCCTCGAACCAGGCGCGGTGGCCGGGCATGAGGTCGACCCGGTTGCCGTGCGGGGTGAGGCCGACGGGCCGGGTGTGCGGCACGCCCATCGGGATGCCGTGGAAGTTGATGGCGAGGCGTACGCCCAGGCGTTCGATGACCTGGAGCACGGCGGTCGCGAACCGTTCCCACTCCACGTCCGGCTCGGAGCCGGTGAGCAGCAGGAAGGGGGTGCCGGTGGTGTCCCGCACCAGATAGAGGTCGATCTCCGGTGCCTCGTAGGAGGTCCAGTGGTCGCGCTCGAAGGTCATCAGCGGGCGGCGGGCGCGGTAGTCGACCAGCCGGTCGGCGTCGAAGCGCGCGACGAGCTGGTTGTCCAGGCGGTCCAGCAACTGCTCGCTGATCTGCTCGCCGGTGTCCCCGGCGTCCATGTACCCCTCGAAGTGGTACAGCAGTACGGGACCTGCGTCTCCGACCGCTGCGTCGACGGCCTCGGCCCCGCCCGGCACGTATTCGTACAGCCCTTGCGGATCCAGCACGATGATCGTCCTCCTCGCTCTCTCCCCCCTTAACGAACGTACCCGCCCGGCCATTCCCACGCGTCCCCCCGGAACCCGGACGTCTTGACGGTCCGTCGGGTGGGCCCTACCTTCTCTCGTTACGTCCATGTGTTCACATGGACGACCAAGATTCACATACTTGGAACGATGGAAGGACGCGGATGCGACCCCACACGCTTCTGACCCTGCCGGTGGCCCTGCCCGTCGCGGCACTGCTCGCCGGGCTGCTCTCGTACGCGACGCCGGCCGGTGCGGCGACGGCCGCCGCGGCGAGCACCGTCGAGGTGACCACGGCCAAGGAGCTGAAGGCGGCGCTGACCGCCGCCGCCCCCGGCCAGACGATCCATCTCGCCGACGGCACGTACACCGGCAACTTCAAGGTCACCGTGTCCGGCACGGCCGCCGACCGGATCACGCTCACCGGCTCCTCGAACGCCGTGCTCACCTCCTCCGGCGGCTACGGCCTCTATCTGAACGGCGCGAGCTACTGGACCGTCAAGGGGGTCAGCGTCACCGGCGGCCAGAAGGGCATCGTCACCGACGCCGCCGCGCATGTCGTCATCGACTCGGTGACCGTGCACGGACTCCAGATGGAGGGCGTGCACTTCCGCACCTCCAGCACGGACGGCGTGATCAAGAACTCGCGGATCTACGACACCGGGCTCCAGCGGCCGGGATACGGCGAGGGCGTCTACGTCGGCACCGCCAACACCCTGACCGACAAGAGCGACCGGGTGCAGATCCTCAACAACGTCATCGGCCCCAACATCGGCGCCGAGAACATCGACCTCAAGGAAGGCACCACCGGCGGCCTGGTCTCCGGCAACACCTTCGACGGCAGCGGCCTCAGCATGACCAACTACGACGACTCCTGGGTCGACGTCAAAGGCAACGGCTACACCATCACCGGCAACACCGGCACCCGCACCCTCAACGACGGCTACCAGACCCACACCCAGCAGCCCGGCTGGGGCTGCGGCACCGTCTTCCGCGACAACACCTCCGACCTCACCGGCGCCACGGGCGCCACGCAGACGGCGATCTACGTCACCAACTACTCCGCCGACTGCCCCACCACCGTCTACGCCTCCAACAAGCGCACCGGCGGCAAGGCCCTGACCAACATCCCCGTGACCCCGTAGCCCCCCCGGGCCGCCCAGGGCCCCACGGTCACCGGGAAAGCACCGCGGTCCCGCACCCCCTGAGGGGTGCGGGACCGCGGTGTTGTGACTGGGCCTAGCGGAGAGCCGTCAGCTCTGGCCGCCCGCGAGCTTCTCGCGGAGGGCGGCGAGGGCCTCGTCGGAGGCGAGGGCACCGGAGGTGTCGTCGGACTCCGAGGAGTACGAGCCACCGGAGACGCCCGGGCCACCGGTCGCGGCGGGGGCGGCGGAACCGGCCTCGGCCGCGGCCTGCTCGTCGGCCTCGCGGGACTTGATGACCTGCGCCTGGTGCTGCTCGAAGCGGGTCTGGGCCGTGGCGTACTGGCCCTCCCACTCCTCGCGCTGCTTGTCGTACCCCTCGAGCCAGTCGTTGGTCTCGGGGTCGAAGCCCTCGGGGTAGATGTAGTTGCCCTGGTCGTCGTACGACGCGGCCATGCCGTAGAGCGTCGGGTCGAACTCGACCGAGGCCGGGTCGGCGCCGAAGGACTCGTTGGCCTGCTTGAGCGACAGCGAGATGCGGCGACGCTCGAGGTCGATGTCGATGACCTTGACGAAGATCTCGTCGTTGACCTGGACGACCTGCTCCGGGATCTCCACGTGGCGCTCGGCCAACTCGGAGATGTGCACCAGGCCCTCGATGCCCTCGTCGACGCGGACGAACGCGCCGAACGGGACGAGCTTGGTGACCTTGCCGGGGACGACCTGCCCGATCTGGTGGGTCCGGGCGAACTGCTGCCACGGGTCTTCCTGCGTCGCCTTCAGCGACAGGGAGACACGCTCGCGGTCCATGTCCACGTCGAGAACCTCGACGGTGACTTCCTGACCGACCTCGACGACCTCGGACGGGTGGTCGATGTGCTTCCAGGACAACTCGGAGACGTGCACGAGACCGTCGACGCCGCCGAGGTCCACGAACGCACCGAAGTTGACGATCGAGGAAACGACGCCGGACCGCACCTGACCCTTCTGGAGGGTGGTGAGGAAGGTCTGGCGGACCTCGCTCTGCGTCTGCTCAAGCCAGGCACGGCGGGACAGGACCACGTTGTTGCGGTTCTTGTCCAGCTCGATGATCTTGGCCTCGAGCTCCTTGCCCACGTAGGGCTGGAGGTCGCGCACGCGGCGCATCTCGACGAGCGACGCCGGCAGGAAGCCACGGAGGCCGATGTCGAGGATGAGACCACCCTTGACGACCTCGATGACGGTGCCGGTGACGATGCCGTCCTCTTCCTTGATCTTCTCGATGGTGCCCCAGGCACGCTCGTACTGAGCGCGCTTCTTCGAGAGGATCAGGCGGCCTTCCTTGTCCTCCTTCTGGAGAACAAGGGCCTCGATCTCATCGCCCACGGCGACGACCTCGTTGGGGTCGACGTCGTGCTTGATGGAGAGTTCGCGGGAGGGGATGACACCTTCGGTCTTGTAACCGATGTCGAGCAGGACCTCGTCCCGGTCGACCTTCACGATGACGCCGTCGACGATGTCGCCGTCGTTGAAGTACTTGATCGTCTCGTCGATCGCGGCGAGGAAGGCTTCCTCGTTGCCGATGTCGTTGACCGCCACCTGCGGGGTGGTGCGAGGGGCCTCGGTGCTGCTCGTCATTAGGGAAAGGACTCCGGTACGGACAGTAAGTCGTAGGTACTGCTACGCCGTAAGCCCTTTTCGCTCCTGCCGAATTCCGGACAGCCGTGGGGCCGAGGGGTATGCAACAGATTCCGAGCGCAGCCTGCTCTGTCTGAGGCGCGCAGGCTCGCAGCGCAACTTGTAGCATACGGGGGCAGCCGGGCACGGTCAACGCACGAAGAGCCCACCGGGCGCGTAACGGACCGAACCGGCACAAGTCACCCAGTGCCAGGTCTTCTCAGAGAGTACGACGACTGCCGCGATGATCCAAGGACCCGATCCCCGGGACGTACGCCGGGAAGCGCCCCGAGAGGCACACGAGGAACCGGAGGCCACCCGCCGCAGCGCGGGGGTCACGGAGAGCAGCCGGGCCAACCGCCGGTGGTGGGACCGCAACGCGGACGACTACCAGGTGGAGCACGGCGACTTCCTGGGCGACGCCCGCTTCGTCTGGGGCCCTGAGGGTCTGGACGAGGCGGACGCGGGGCTGCTCGGCCCGACGGCGGCCCTGAAGGACAAGGACGTGCTGGAGATCGGCGCGGGCGCCGCCCAGTGCTCGCGCTGGCTGGCCGCCCAGGGCGCCCGGCCGGTCGCCCTCGACCTCTCCTTCCGGCAGCTCCAGCACGCGCGGCGGATCGACGACGAGTCCTCGGCCGACGGCGCGCCGCTGGTGCCCCTGGTCCAGGCCGACGCGGGCGCCCTGCCCTTCGCCGACGGCTCGTTCGACCTGGCGGTCTCCGCGTACGGCGCGCTCCCCTTCATCGCCGACACCGCGCGCGTCCAGCGGGAGGTGCGGCGGGTGCTGCGGCCCGGCGGGCGCTGGGTCTTCTCGGTCACCCACCCGGTGCGCTGGGCCTTCCCCGACGAGCCGGGGCCCGAGGGCCTGACGGCCGTCGCCTCCTACTTCGACCGCACGCCGTACGTGGAGGAGGACGACCGGGGCATCGCCGTGTACGTCGAGCACCACCGCACCCTGGGCGACCGCGTCCGCGAGATCGCGGCGGCGGGCCTGCGGCTGGTCGACCTCGTCGAGCCCGAGTGGCCGGAGTGGAACGACCAGGAGTGGGGCGGCTGGTCCCCGCTGCGCGGGCGGCTGTTGCCGGGCACGGCGATCTTCGTGTGCGCGGCGGAGTGAAGGCCGGCGGACAGGACGGTCGGGCGGCCGGCGGGAGCGCCGGTACGTACGCGATCCGGGCCGAGGGGCGCGCGCTGCCGGTGGCCTCCGTCGTACCGGAGCTGCTGGCCGCGCTGCGGTCGCCGGGCTGCGCCGTCCTGGCCGCGCCGCCCGGCACCGGCAAGACCACGCTGGTCCCGCTGCTGATCGCCGACGCGTTCGGCGGGCGGGTGCTGGTCGCGGAGCCGCGGCGGATGGCGGCGCGGGCGGCGGCCCGGCGGATGGCCTGGCTGCTCGGGGAGCGGGTCGGCGAGACCGTCGGTTTCACGGTCCGCGGCGAGCGGCGGGTCTCGGCCCGCACCGCGGTCGAGGTGGTCACCACCGGTGTGCTGCTGCAACGGCTCCAGCGCGACCAGGAACTGCCGGGCGTGAGCACGGTGATGCTCGACGAGTGCCACGAGCGGCATCTGGACGCCGACACGTCCATGGCGTTCCTGCTGGACGTACGGGCCCTGCTGCGTCCGGAGTTGCGGCTGGTCGCGGCGTCCGCGACGACGGACACGGCCGCGTGGGCGGCGCTGCTGGGCGGGGCCGACGGGCCGCCCGCGCCCGTGGTCGAGGCGGACGGGGTGCTGCACCCGGTGGCTGTGGAGTGGGCGCCGCCGCCCGGTCCCGTACGGGCGACGCACGCCGGGGGCCGGGTGGACCGGGCGCTGCTCGACCATGTGGCGACGGTGGTGCGGCGGGCGCTGCGGGAGCGCGACGGGGACGTGCTGTGCTTCCTGCCGGGCGTCGGGGAGATCGCGCGGGTCGCGGGTCTGCTCAGGGACCTCGCGGATTCCGGCGGCGCGGGCGGCGGCATCGAGGTGCTCCAGGTGCACGGCCGCGCCCCGGCCGCCGTCCAGGACGCGGCGTTGGCGCCCGGTGAGCGGCGGCGCGTGCTGCTCGCGACGTCCGTGGCCGAGTCCAGTCTGACCGTGCCGGGCGTGCGGGTCGTGGTGGACAGCGGGCTGGCCCGCGAGCCGCGCATGGACCACGCGCGGGGCCTCGGCGCGCTGGTCACCGTACGGGTGTCGCGGGCCGCCTCCGACCAGCGCGCCGGGCGCGCCGGGCGTGAGGGTCCCGGCACCGTCTACCGCTGCTGGCCGACGGCCGAGGACGCCCGCAGACCCCGGCACCCCTCCCCCGAGATCGCGCTCGCCGACCTCACGGCCTTCGCGCTCCAGGCCGCCTGCTGGGGCGATCCGGACGCCTCCGGGCTCGCTCTGCTGGACGCCCCGCCGCAGGGCGCGATGGCCGCGGCCCGCGACACGCTGCGCGGCCTCGGCGCCGTCGACGCCTCGGGCCGCGCCCTGGACCGGGGCCGCCGGCTGGCCCGGCTCGGGCTGCACCCCCGGCTCGCCCGCGCCCTCCTCGACTCCGCGCCCGTGCTCGGCGCCCGCCGCGCCGCCGAGGTCACCGCGCTCCTCAGCGAAGAACTCCCCCACTCCTACGGCTCCGACCTCACCGCCGCCTGGCACACCGCCCGCCGCGGCGGCGACCCGTACGCGGCGCGCTGGCGCGCGGAGGCCGACCGGCTGCGCGGCACGGTGACGGAAGGGAGCCCGCCCGCGACGGACGCCGCCGTCCCGCGCTCCGCGGCGCACCCGTCCCCCGCGAGCCGCGCCGCGGGCGGGGGCCTGTCGGACGACGCGGCGGCCGGGCTCGTCGTCGCCCTGGCGTTTCCCGAGCGGGTCGCGCGGCGGCGGAGCGGGGACGGATACGTGATGGCGTCCGGGACCGGCGCGGAGGTCGGCGGGGGCGTGGGCGGGGCGGAGTGGGTGGCGGTGGCCGTGGCGGACCGGGGCGTCGGGCGGACGGACGCGCGGGTGCGGGTGGCCGCGGTGATCGACGAGGGCACCGCGCGGGCGGCGGCGGCCGGGCTGCTGGAGTCGTACGAGGAGGTGGCCTGGCGCGGCGGGGACGTGGTGGCGCGCCGGGTGGAGCGGCTGGGCGCACTGGAGCTGTCGGCGGCGCCGCTGCGCCGGCCGGACCGGGACGCGGTGCGGGCCGCGCTGCTCGACGGGCTGCGGCGCGAGGGCACCGGTTTGCTGCACTGGTCGCGGGAGGCCCGTGAGGTACGGCAGCGGCTGGCTTTCCTGCACCGGGAGTTGGGCGGGAACTGGCCGGACGTCTCGGAGCGGGCGCTGGTGGAGCGGGCCGAGGAGTGGCTGGGGCCCGAGCTTGCGCGGGCCGGGCGGCGGGCGGATCTGGAGCGGATCTCGGCGGGCGGCGCGCTGCCCCGGCTGCTGCCGTGGGCCACGGGCGAGGCCGCCCGGTTCGGTGAGCTGGCCCCGGAGCGGTTCGAGGTGCCGAGCGGTTCGCGGATCCGGATCGACTACGGCGGCGACCAGCCCGTACTGGCCGTGAAGCTCCAGGAGTTGTTCGGGCTGCGGGCGACGCCCGAGATCGCCGGGGTGCCGCTGCTGGTGCATCTGCTGTCGCCCGCGGGGCGGCCCGCGGCGGTGACCGCGGACCTCGCCTCGTTCTGGCGTGACGGCTACCGCGCGGTGCGCGCCGAGCTGCGGGGCCGCTACCCGCGCCACCCGTGGCCCGAGGACCCGGCGACGGCCGAGCCGACCAAGCGGACGAACAACAGCCGCCGCGCGTAGGCCGACCGCCCGGCCCGTACGGCGTCCGGGACAGGTCGGCCGGTGCGGGGGTCCGGGCACGGCTCGGCCCGTACGGGGTCCGGGCCGTGGGTCAGACCGGTACGGGGTCCGGGACAGGTCGGCCGGTACGGGGGTCCGGGCACGGCTCGGATCGTACAGGGTCCCGGCCGTGGGTCAGACCGGTACGGGGTCCGGGTGGTCGGGGGCGCGGTCGGGGTCGGGCTCCGGACCGCGCACCGGGTCGGCGGGCCGCCGCCCGCGCGCTTCGAGCAGCAGCGACAGCGCCAGCAGCGCGGCGGCGAACCCGCCGAAGCCCCACGGCAGGTAGCTGGTGAGCAGCAGCACCAACTGCCGTTGCGTCTTGACCAGATGGACGATGGAGTCGATGTAGTCGGGCCGCATCTTCACGTCGCCCGCGAAGGCGGTGACCGGTGCTTTGCCGGTCGAGGCGGGGAAGCGCAGTTCCTCGGTGTGGATCTCCTCGCCGTTGACGGGCGCGCCGGTCGTCGGGTCGACCCAGAACATCCGCTTGGTGGTGTACCAGCGCTGGATGCCCGTGGCCTTGACCGTCTCGGGGGTGAGCGCGGGAGCGCCGGGCGCGATCTCGGGCAGTTTCTTGGGCAGCGGGACCCGCTGCCAGGGCACGGTCTGCTCGAAGTAGTAGACCTTCAGGCCGTGGAAGCGCTGGGTGCCCGCGTAGTGGATCGGCGCGGAGGTGCGGCTCTGCGCGTCGAAGTAGTAGTAGTCGCGCTTCTGGGTCAGGAAGGGGAACTTGAACTCGATGCCCTGCCGGGTGACCGGATCGCCGTCGACCGACTCGCTCGCGGTGTGCACCGGCTCCTGGGTGTGCGCGTCGAAGACGTACCGCTCGGGGATCTCCGAGACCATCTTGCCGTCCGGGCCCGCGACGTAGGAGAGCGCGTCCCAGACCACGACGTCCTTGCCGGTCTCGGCCTTGACCTGCCGGGCCGCCGTCACATTGCCCTTGAGGGTCTGCACGATGCTGACCTTGGAGACCTTCTTGGCGGTGAGGCTGGAGTAGTCGACGAGGGTGGCGTTCTTCGCCTCGAGGACGGCGACCTGGTACTCGCTCGGCGGCACTTTGGCCAGCCGCGGGTAGGCGTACCAGCGCAGCATGGGCGCCAGGGTCGCGAAGAAGACGGCGAGGGCGAGCAGCACCAGGCTGGACTTGCGGCGCATCGCGGCTCCAGACGGCTCAGAGGTGACCGGCTCAGGTATGACCGGCTCAGGGGTGGCTGGGGACCGTGGTCAGCAGGGGTTTCGGCGAGGTGTGACCCGCGGGCGCGCCGATCGCGGTGACGGTGAAGACCAGGGCGAGGGCGGCGGCGAGTCCGATCGCCGCCGCGGCGAGAGCGCGCATGGCCGGACCTCCCTCGGGCACGGGCCGACGCGGTCGTCGGCCGGGGCCGGGGCACCGTAGCAACCGGGAGGTGAGATGAGAACACGTTTCACCGGGGACGTTCGTGAGGCTTTCGCCTGAACGTCCCCGGTGCGTGGGAGTGTTGCCGGCGCGCGGGGCGCCGGGGGTGCCGTGTCGGGGAATGCCCCGTCGCGGGTTACGGCTTCGCGGTGACGGCGGCGCCCGTGGCCGCGCTGGCGGTCGCCTCACCGCTGGGGGTGGGGGTGTCCGTCGGCGTCGGGGTGTCGGTGGCGCAGGGGTCGGGCGTGCCGGGGGTGTCCGTGGGAGTCGGCGTCGCGGTCGGGCTGGGGCTCGCGCTGTCGGTCGGCGAGGGCGACGGGGACTGCGTCGGGCAGCCGGGGGTCGTCGGGGTGTCCGTCGGCGTGCCGGTCGGAGTTCCCGTGGGGGTGCCGGTCGGCGACGACGGCGGCGGGGTCTTGCCGGGGCCGGTCGACGGGGTGCCCGCGGTCGGCGGGACGATGCCGCCGCTCGGGTGGGTGCCGGACGGCGAGGGCGACGGTGTGCCGCCGGGCGCCGACGCGGACGGACTGGTCGACGGCCGCGGGGTGTTGGCGAACGGCGGCGCGCCCGCGCCCGGTGTGCCCGGGCGGTCGGGCACGGAGACCGCGTCGCCCTGCCGGAAGTGCTCGTACCAGGACTTCACCAGGTCGAGGTAGGCCTGCGAGTGGTTGTAGCCGAGGATCGCGCGGTCCATGTCCCGCGGTACGGCCAGGTCGCGGCCGTCGGCGCACAGGTAGTGGGCGGCGGCCAGCGCGGCGTCGTACACGTTGTCGGGGTCGGCGACCCCGTCGCCGTTGCCGTCCGCGCCCCAGTTCGCCCACGTCGAGGGGATGAACTGCATCGGGCCGACCGCGCGGTCGTGGACCGGGTCGCCGTCGTAGCGTCCGCCGTCGGTGTCGCTGATGTTCGCGAAGCCGTTGCCGTCGAGCACCGGGCCGAGGATCGGGGTGTACGTCGTCCCCTTGGCGTCCACGGCGCCGCCGCGGGCCTGGCCGGACTCCACCTGGCCGATGGCGGCGAGCAGTTGCCACGGCAGGTGGCAGCCGGGGTTGCTCGCGGCGACGCTCGCCTCGGCGCGCCGGTAGGCGTCCAGGACGGTCGCGGGCAGCGAGCCGCCGGACGGCAGCGGGGTGACGACCGGGCCGCCGGAGGGCGTGGCGGTCGGATTCGTGAGGTCCGTCGGGGTGTTCAGCGGCGGCACATCGGTGATGTACGGCGAACCGCCGTCGATCGCGGGGCCGGGCGGCGGGGCCACGGTGGTCGTCTGCCGCGCGGCGGCGTGCGCCACCGGGATGAGTCCCGGCGCCTGCGAGGCGCCCAGCGCCGCCATCGCGGCGGCGGCGACCGCCGTACCCGCCGCTCCCCTGCGTAGCCTTCGGCCGTACCGCCGCGCTGACATGTCCGCGGTCCTCCCCAGGTGCGAGATGGGCGCGTGGCCGCGCCACAACTCGATTGACCCTACGGCAACTTCAGCCCCCCGACCACAGTCGGGGAAGACGCGATCCGGGGCAAATACCGGCAATCCGCCGAGGTTTCCGGCCCCTCGGCGGACCTTTCACCGAGGGGTCGCGACTCGTTCACACAGCCCGGTCACAGACTCGCGCGGGCGGCGGGGTGGGGTCAGTGCGCGGCCGACTCCCAGTCGGTGCCGTCGCCGACCGACACGTCCAGCGCGGCGCGCAGCGGATACGCGCCCGCCATCTCGCGGCGGACCAGCGTCTCGACCTTCTTCCGCTCGCCGGGCGCGACCTCCAGCACGATTTCGTCGTGCACCTGGAGCAGTATCCGCGACTCCAGCTTCTCGTCGGTGAGCGCCTGGTCGACCTTGAGCATCGCGATCTTCACGATGTCGGCGGCCGAGCCCTGGATCGGCGCGTTGAGCGCCATCCGCTCGGCCATCTCACGACGCTGCCGGTTGTCGCTGTTGAGGTCGGGCAGGTAGCGGCGGCGGCCGAGCAGCGTCTCCGTGTAGCCGGTGTTCCTGGCCTCCTCGACCACCCGGTGCAGATAGTCCCGCACGCCGCCGAATCGCTCGAAGTACGTCTCCATCAGCCCGCGCGCCTCCGCGGCCTCGATGTTGAGCTGCTGGGACAGGCCGAAGGCGGACAGGCCGTACGCCAGCCCGTACGACATCGCCTTGATCTTGCGGCGCATCTCGGCGTCCACCGCGTCCCGTGCGACGCCGAAGACCTGGGAGCCGACGGTGGTGTGCAGATCCTCGCCGGAGGCGAAGGCGGCGATCAGGCCCTCGTCCTGCGACAGGTGGGCCATCACGCGCAGTTCGATCTGGCTGTAGTCGGCGGTCAGCAGCGATTCGTAGCCCTCGCCGACGACGAAGCCGCGGCGGATGGCCCGGCCCTCGTCGGTGCGGACCGGCACATTCTGCAGGTTGGGGTCGGTGGACGACAGGCGTCCGGTGGCCGCGACGGTCTGGCTGAAGGTGGTGTGGATGCGTCCGTCCGGGGCGATCGTCTTGACCAGGCCCTCGACGGTGACCCGGAGCTTGGCCTGCTCCCGGTGGCGCAGCATGATGACCGGCAGTTCGTGCTCGGTCTGCGCGGCCAGCCAGGCCAGCGCGTCGGCGTCCGTGGTGTAACCGGTCTTGGTCTTCTTGGTCTTGGGCAGGCCCAGCTCGCCGAAGAGGACTTCCTGGAGCTGCTTGGGCGAGCCGAGGTTGAACTCGTGGCCGACCGAGGCGTGCGCCTCGCCGACCGCGTGCTGCACGGCCGCGGCGAACTGCTGTTCCAGACCTTCGAGATGGGCCCGGTCGGCGGCGATCCCGGAGCGTTCCATCCGGGCCAGCAGCGCCGAGGTGGGCAGTTCGACCTCGTGCAGCAGTTCGGTGGCGCCGACCTCGGGCAGCCGCTCGCCGAAGACCTCGGCGAGGTCGAGGACGGTACGGGCCTGCACCATCAGCGCGTCGGCCGCGGCGGCGCCCTCGTCCTCGCCCTCCTCGCCGAAGGCGAGCTGTCCGCCCGCGGCGTCGGCCGGGGCCAGCTCGCGGCCCAGGTACTCCACCGACAGCACGTCGAGCGCGAAGGAGCGGCGGCCGGGCTTGATGAGATACGCGGCCAGGGCCGTGCACATCGTCACCCCGGCGACGCTCCAGCCGTGCTCGGCGAAGACCCGCTCGACGTTCTTCGCGTTGTGCAGCACCTTGGGGCGGGCGGGGTCGGCGATCCAGGCGGCGAAGGACTTCTCGTCCGCCTCGTCCAGCTCCGCGGGGTCGAACCAGGCGGCCACCTCCGGTGAGGCGAGCGCGATCTGGGTGACGCTGCCGCTGCCCAGCGCCCAGGTGTCGACGCTGGCCAGGCCGAGCGGCGCGCCGCCGTGCTCGTCGAGCCAGCCGGGCAGGTCGCCCGCGGCGAGCACGGTACCCTCCACGGCGACGCCCTCGGCGATCTCCGCCTCTTCCTGCTCGGCGCCGGGATCGACGGCGAACAGCCGCTCCCGGAAGTTGGAGTTGCGGAATTCCAGCACGTCCAGCACGCCGACCAGGGCCGTCCTGTCGTACGGCTCCCTGGCCAGGCCCTCGGGGCCCGAGGGCAGGCTCACGTCGCGCACCATCTCGGTCAGCCGCCGGTTGAGCTTCACCGCGTCCAGGTGCGCCCGCAGATTCTCACCGGCCTTGCCCTTGACCTCGTCGGCCCGCTCGACCAGGTCGGCGAACGACCCGAACTGCGTGATCCACTTGGCCGCCGTCTTCTCACCGACGCCGGGGATGCCGGGCAGATTGTCCGACGGGTCGCCGCGCAGCGCCGCGAAGTCCGGGTACTGCTGGGGCGTCAGGCCGTACTTCTCCTCGACCTTCTCCGGGGTGTAGCGGGTCAGCTCGGAGACGCCCTTGGTGGGGTAGAGCACCGTCACGTTCTCGGTGACCAACTGGAACGAGTCCCGGTCGCCGGTGACGATCAGCACCTCGTAACCGAGCGCTTCCGCCTGGGTGGCGAGCGTGGCGATCACGTCGTCCGCCTCGAAGCCCTCGACCGCGAAGCGGCTGACGCCCATCGCGTCCAGCAGCTCGCCGATCAGCTCGACCTGGCTGCGGAACTCGTCCGGCGTCTTCGAGCGGTTCGCCTTGTACTCGGGGAACTCGTCGAACCGCCAGGTCTTGCGGGAGACGTCGAAGGCGACGGCCAGGTGCGTCGGCCGCTCGTCACGCAGCGTGTTCGCCAGCATGGACGTGAAGCCGTAGATCGCGTTCGTCGGCTGGCCCGTGGCGGTGTTGAAGTTCTCCACGGGCAGCGCGTAGAACGCCCGGTACGCCAGCGAGTGCCCGTCCAGCAGCAGCAGGCGGGGGCGGTCGGTCGTCTTCGATGCGGATGCGTTGTCTGCCACGTCTCCGATCCTCCCACGCGGGTACGACAACGAAGGACGCCTCCCGCCGGGGGCACGCCGTGCGGGGGGCGGCGGGGCCGGGAGCCGGGCGGGCGGCTCGGCGGGCCGATCAAGCCGGGCGCCGCCCGCCGGCTCCCCCGCCGCGCAAAGGCGGTACAAAGGACGTATGGCAAAGAAGCCCCCTTCAGGTGACCCCGTCCAGGACGCTCCGCAGGTCTCCGCGCCCAAGCACAGTGCGGCGGGGCTGCCCGCCATCGGGCACACGGTCAAGATGGCCGGGCAGCAGATGGGGGTGCGGCGGGCCACGTTGACGCTGCTGAAGGTCAACCAGAAGGGCGGCTTCGACTGTCCGGGCTGCGCCTGGCCCGAGCCGGACCACCGGCATGTCGCCGAATTCTGCGAGAACGGCGCGAAGGCGGTCGCCGAGGAGGCGACGCTGCGCCGGGTGACCCCGGACTTCTTCGCCGCGCACCCGGTCTCCGACCTCGCGCGGCGCAGCGGCTACTGGCTGGGCCAGCAGGGCCGGATCACGCAGCCGATGTATCTGGCGGAGGGCGCCGACCACTACGAGGCGGTGCCGTGGGAGCGGGCCTTCTCGATCGTCGCGGACGAACTGACCGCCCTGGACACCCCGGACGAGGCGGTCTTCTACACCTCGGGCCGCACCAGCAACGAGGCGGCGTTCCTCTTCCAGCTCTTCGCCCGCGAGCTGGGCACCAACAATCTGCCGGACTGCTCCAACATGTGCCACGAGTCGTCGGGTTCCGCGCTGACCGAGACGCTGGGCGTCGGCAAGGGCAGTGTGCTGCTGGAGGATCTGTACCGGTCGGACCTGATCATCGTCGCCGGGCAGAATCCGGGCACCAACCACCCGCGGATGCTGTCCGCGCTGGAGAAGGCCAAGCAGGGCGGGGCGACGATCGTGTCGGTCAACCCGCTTCCGGAGGCGGGTCTCGAGCGGTTCAAGAATCCGCAGAACGCCTCGGGTCTCGCCGGTTCCGGCACCGTGCTGACCGATCTGTTCCTCCAGATCAGGCTCGGCGGCGACCAGGCGCTGTTCCGCGCGCTGGGCCGGCTGCTGATCGAGGCCGGCGCGCTGGACCGCGACTTCATCGCGGAGCACACCCACGGCTTCGCGGAGTACGAGGCCGCCGCGCTCGCCACCGACTGGGACGAGGTGGAGCGCGCCACCGGTCTGGCGCGGGCCGAGATCGACAGGCTGTTCGCCCTGGTGCTGGACGCCAAGAGCGTCGTGGTGTGCTGGGCGATGGGCCTGACCCAGCACAAGCACGCGGTGCCGACCATCCGCGAGGTGGTCAACTTCCTGCTGCTGGGCGGCAACATCGGCCGCCCCGGCGCCGGGGTCTGCCCGGTGCGCGGGCACAGCAATGTGCAGGGCGACCGGACGATGGGCATCTTCGAGCGGCCCCCGGCGGCGTTCCTGGACGCGCTGGAGAAGGAGTTCGGCTTCGCGCCGCCGCGCGAGCACGGCTTCGACGTGGTGCGCGCGATCCGGGCGCTGCGCGACGGGACGGCGAAGGTGTTCTTCGCGATGGGCGGCAACTTCGTCGCCGCGTCCCCCGACACCGACGTCACGGAGGCCGCGATGCGCAAGGCGCGGCTGACCGTCCATGTGTCGACCAAGCTGAACCGTTCGCACGCCGTCACCGGCGCCCGCGCGCTGATCCTGCCGACGCTGGGCCGTACCGAGAAGGACCGGCAGGCGGGCGGCCCGCAGTTCGTCACCGTCGAGGACTCGATGGGCATGGTGCACGCCTCGCGCGGCGGCCTGGACCCGGCCTCGCCGCATCTGCTGTCGGAGCCCGCGATCGTGACCCGGCTGGCCCGCGCCGTCTTCGGCGACCGGAGCGTGGTGCCGTGGGCGGACTTCGAGCGGGACTACGACGCGATCCGCGACCGTATCTCGCGGGTCGTCCCCGGCTTCGCGGACTTCAACGCCAAGGTGCGGCGCCCGGGCGGCTTCACGCTGCCGCACGCCCCGCGCGACAGCCGCACCTTCCCCACCGCGACGGGCAAGGCCAACTTCACGGCCGCGGCCGTCGAGTACCCGGCGGTGCCCGAGGGGCGGCTGCTGCTCCAGACGCTGCGCTCGCACGACCAGTACAACACCACCATCTACGGTCTGGACGACCGCTACCGCGGCATCAAGAACGGCCGCCGCGTCGTCCTGCTGCACCCCGAGGACGCCGCGGCCAACGGTCTGGCCGACGGCGACTACGCCGACCTGGTCGGCGAGTGGAAGGACGGCACGGAGCGGCGCGCGGAGGGCTTCCGGGTCGTGCACTACCCGACCCCGCGCGGGTGCGCGGCGGCGTACTACCCGGAGACCAATGTGCTGGTCCCCCTCGACCACACCGCGGACACCAGCAACACCCCCGCCTCGAAGTCGGTGGTCATCCGGCTGGAGCGGACCGCGGCGGACGCCCCCCGACGCACGGCCGACGCGGGCCGTCCGGTAGAAAACTGATCAGTACACGGAAAAACGCGTACGGGCACACCGGATCAGGCCGGACGAGGACGATCGGAGCACCACCCCATGGGCGAGCGGACCACCACCTACTTCCCGCCGGAGATCCTGGAGCAGTACGCCGGGCTCGGCGTCGATCTGCGGGGTCTGTTCTCCGGCGGTCACCTGGGTGAGCGGATGGGCATCCTGATCCTGGAGGCGGCGCCGGAGAAGGTGGTCGGCACGATGCCCGTCGAGGGCAACACCCAGCCGATGGGGCTGCTGCACGGCGGCGCGTCCGCGGTGCTCGCCGAGACCCTCGGCTCGGTCGGCGCGATGCTGCACGGCGGTCCCAGCAAGATGGCCGTCGGCGTGGACCTCAACGCCACCCACCACCGCGGTCTGCGCTCCGGTCTCGTCACCGGCACCGCGACCCCGGTCCACCGGGGCCGCTCCTCGGCGACCTATGAGATCGTCATCACGGACGAGGCGGACAAGCGGGTCTGTACGGCCCGGCTGACCTGCATGCTGCGCCCGGCGACTCCCACGGGCACGACCGCTCCCCCGGCGAACTGAGGGGATACGGGGGGATTTCAGAGGTGCCGGGTGCGGGATTCGAACCCGCACGCCCTTTCGGACAGATGTGTTTGAGACATCCGCGTATGCCATTCCGCCAACCCGGCCAGGTCGCGTGCACAGCGTACCGTGTAGGTGCGCGCCGTCGCAGCTAGGTAGGCTCAGGTGTGCAGTACCCCGCCTGATACGAGGAGCACCGTGAGCGCGCCCGACGAGTCCGCCGCCCCGCTCGACGACGAGCAGTCGAAGTCCCACGTCCCTCCCCTGACGACCCGCGTGGTCATCGCCGAGGACGAGGCGCTGATCCGCCTCGACCTCAAGGAGATGCTGGAGGAGGAGGGCTACTCCGTCGTCGGGGAGGCCGGGGACGGCGAGACCGCGGTGAAGCTCGCCGAGGAGCAGCGTCCCGATCTGGTGATCCTGGACGTGAAGATGCCGGTGCTCGACGGGATCTCGGCGGCCGAGCGGATCGCCGCGGACAAGATCGCGCCGGTGCTGATGCTGACCGCGTTCTCGCAGCGCGAGCTGGTGGAGCGGGCCAGGGACGCGGGCGCGATGGCGTATCTGGTGAAGCCGTTCAGCAAGAGCGATCTGGTGCCCGCGATCGAGATGGCGGTGAGCCGGTTCCAGGAGCTGAAGGCGCTGGAGGCGGAGATCGCCGACCTGTCGTTGCGGCTGGAGACCCGCAAGCTGGTCGACCGGGCCAAGAGTGTCCTCCAGACCAAGTACGGGCTGACCGAGCCCGCCGCCTTCCGCTGGATCCAGAAGACGTCGATGGACCGCCGGATGTCGATGCAGGCGGTCGCGCAGGCCGTGATCGAAGAGGTCTCCGAGAAGTAGGCGCCCGCGGACGGGACACGGCGCAGGGCCCGCACCCCGGTCGGGGTGCGGGCCCTGCGCCGTGTTCCGGGCCCGGTCGGACGAGCCTCAGTCCTCGCCGAGGTACGTCTTGCGGACGCCGTCGTCGTGCAGCAGGTCCTGGCCGGTGCCGGAGAGCTTGATCGTGCCGATCTCCATCACATGGGCCTGGTCGGCGAGCGAGAGCGCGGCCTGCGCGTTCTGCTCGACCAGCAGGATCGTGGTGCCCTGGGCCTTCAGCTCCACGATGGTCGTCATGATCTTCTGCATCATGATCGGCGACAGACCCATCGAGGGCTCGTCGAGCATGAGCAGCTTGGGCTGCGACATCAGCGCGCGGCCCATGGCGAGCATCTGCTGCTCGCCGCCGGACAGCGTGCCCGCGGCCTGCCTGCGGCGCTCCCCGAGGATCGGGAAGAGGTCGTAGGCGCGCTGGATGTCCTTGGCGATGGCCGCCGTGTCCTTGCGGAGGAAGGCGCCGAGCTGGAGATTCTGCTCGATGGTGAGCCGGGGGAAGATGTGCCGGCCCTCCGGGGAGTGCGCCAGGCCCAGGGCGACGATCCGGTGCGCCGGGACGCGGGTGAGCACCTTGCCGTCGAAGCTGACCCGGCCGCCGATCGGCTTGAGCAGCCCGCTGAGGGTGCGCAGCGTGGTGGTCTTGCCCGCGCCGTTGGTGCCGATCAGGGTGACGATCTGGCCCGCCTCGACGGTGAACGAGATGCCCTTGACGGCCTCGATCTTGCCGTAGGCGACCCGGAGGTCCTCGACTTCGAGCAGTGCGGTCATCGGTCGTTCTCCTGCTCCTCGGCCCCGGCTTCGGCCGCGGCCGCTTCCACTGCGGCGTCGCCCTCACCGGTGGGCGCGCCTTCGAAGGGTTCACCGAGGTAGGCCGCGATGACCCGTTCGTCCTGCTGGACCACGTCGGAGGTGCCCTCGACCAGTTTCTCGCCCTGGACGAGGACGGCGACGCGGTCGCACAGGTTGAAGATGAACCGCATGTCGTGCTCGATGACCAGGACGGCGATGCCCTGGTCGCGGATGGCGAAGACCAACTCCTCGGTGGCCCTGGTCTCCTGCGGGTTCATACCGGCCGTGGGCTCGTCCAGCAGCAGCAGGCCGGGCTCGCTGGCCAGCGCGCGGGCGATCTCCAGCTTGCGCTGCTCGCCGTAGGGGAGGTTGCGCGAGAGGTGGTCGGCCTTGCCGGCCAGGCCGATGAACTCCAGGATCTCCATGGCCCGCGCCCGCGACCGGGCTTCGGCCTTGTGGTAGCCGGGGCCGCGGATGAGGGCGGACAGCAGTCCCTCGCGGGTCCTGGTGTGCCTGCCGACCAGCACGTTCTCCAGCACGGTCATGTTGGAGAAGAGCCGGATGTTCTGGAAGGTGCGGGCGAGTCCGGCCTGGGTGACCAGGTGCGGTTTGGGCGGCAGCACCTCGCCTCGGTAGGTGACCTTGCCCTCGGTGGGGACGTACAGGCCGGTGAGGCAGTTGAAGAAGGTGGTCTTCCCGGCGCCGTTGGGGCCGATCAGTCCGACGATCTCACCGCTGTTGACGGTGAGGTCGACGTCGCGGACGGCGGTGAGGCCGCCGAACCGCATGACGACGCCGCTGGCCTGGAGCAGCGGGCCGCCGTCGGAGGCCGCTGCCGGGGTCGGCTGCTCTTGGCTGATGATGGTCATGTGTCTCTCACGCCCCTGCCGGGCTGGCCGGGACGGTGTCGTCGCCGAGCGGGCGTTGCTCGGGGATGAGCACTTCGTCCTGGTGGAATTCGAGCTGGCGGCGCCGGTTGGGAATGATGCCCTCGGGCCGGAAGCGCATGATCAGGATCAGGGCGAGGCCGAACGCGAAGAGTTCGTACCGCTCCAGGAAGCCGAGCTTCTCGGGGAGCAGGTAGAGCAGCGCCGCGCCGAGGATCGGGCCGCTGACCGTACCCATGCCGCCGAGGACGACGGCGGCGAGCAGGAAGGCCGAGTTGGGCGGGGCGGCGCCCGCGAACTGGTACGGGTTGGGCACCACGTTGTACGTGACGTGGGCGCTGACGGTGCCCGCGAGTCCGGCGAGCGAGGCGCCGAGGGCGAAGGCGATCAGCTTGACCCGGAAGCCGTTGATGCCCATGGCGGTGGCGGCGGTCTCGTCCTCGCGGATGGCGACCCAGGCGCGGCCGATCCGGGAGTCGGCGGCGCGGGTGAAGATCAGCACCACGATGACCGTGATCAGCAGCATCAGCAGGTAGTAGTTGGCGAACCGGCCGAGGGTGACGGAGCCGATGTCGTGCGAGGCGCCGAGGTTGTACCCGAAGATCGACAGGTCGGGGATCTGCGAGATGCCGTTGGGGCCGTTGGTGACCTTCGGGCCCGATACGCCGTCGAGGCTGTTGACGACGATGCGGAAGATCTCACCGAAGCCGAGCGTGACGATGGCCAGGTAGTCGCCGCGCAGCCGCAGGGTGGGGGCGCCGATGAGGACGCCGAAGACCAGTGAGGCGGCCATGCCGGTGAGGGCGGCGGCCCAGAACGGGAACTGGACGCCGGACCAGATCGAGAACGGCGAGCCGGAGACCAGGGCGGCGGCGTACGCGCCGACGCCGAGGAAGGCGACGTAACCGAGGTCGAGCAGGCCGGTGAGGCCGACGACGATGTTGAGGCCGAGGGCGACGGTGCCGAAGATCAGGATGTTGACGCCGAGGTTGGCGTAGTGCTCGTCGTTCTGCGCGAAGGGGTAGGCCAGCGCGGCCAGGAAGCCCATCGTGTTGGCGAACGAGCGGTGGGCGGCGGTGAGTCCGGAGAACTGCCGGAGCAGACCGGCCGCGCTCAGCGCCCAGATGGTGAAGACCACGACGATCAGGAAGCCGAGGAAGATCTCGGTGTAGCCGGTGGCGAGGCCGTAGGTGAAGACCTCGAGGCCGATCGCGGCGGCCACGGTGATGATCAGCCGCTGGACCCAGCCGGGCAGCTTCGTCGGGTCGGCGACCGGGAGATCGCTGTGGTGGGGGCGCAGTTCGCGCAGCCACTTGTACGTGCCGACGACCGGGCCGACCGTGGAGAAGCGGCCGAGTTCGAAGTACTCGGTGTCGTGGGTCTCCCGCGGGTGCCGGTGGATCGGCAGTGCGAGGGCGCCGATCACCAGGACCAGGCTGCCGATCGCGGCGACGAAGCCGCCGGGGTCGAGGTTGGCCAGACCGCCGAGCTTCTCGGCGATGGCGATCACCGTGTACCAGGTGGTGCCCAGGGTGCCGAGGGCGAGCAGCAGCACCGGGTTGTTGGAGCGGTTGGGGGTGAGCCAGCGCAGGCCCTTGAGGCCGAAGGCGCCGAGCGCGAACAGGCCGGTGACGATGGCGCCGACCAGGGTGAGGACCTGGAGACCGCCGGGGTAGCCGGAGACGGTGAGGTCGCCGGGGAACTCGGTGGTGTACGTCCAGGACATGAAGGTGGAGGCGATGGTCGCCACGGCGCCGACGAGGGTGACCGCCTGGGCGGCGGTCCGCGGCAGCGGTACGAAGGGGGCGACCCTGCGTCCGGCCGGTTTCGCGGTGTCGACGGCGATGGACTCCGCGGCGCTTACGGGGATGTCGGTCATCGGTGTCACGCCCTGTCCGCGACGCGCTCGCCGAGCAGACCTTGCGGCCGGACGAGCAGGACGACGATGAGGAGCACGAAGGCCCAGACGTTCGCCCAGCTTCCGCCGCCGAGCTGCTGCATGCCGGGGATGTTGGAGATGTAGGCGGAGGCGCAGGACTCGGCGATGCCGAGGACGAGGCCGCCGAGCATGGCGCCGTAGATGTTGCCGATGCCGCCGAGAACGGCCGCGGTGAACGCCTTGAGTCCGGCCTGGAAGCCGATGTCGTACTTGACCTGGCCGTACTTGAGGCCGGAGGCGAGTCCGGCGACGGCGGCGAAGAAGCCGCCGATGGCGAAGGCGATGACGATGATGCGGTTGGTGTCGATGCCCATGAGCTGGGCGGTGTCCGAGTCCTGCGCGGTGGCCTGCATGGCGCGGCCGGTGCGGCTGGTGCGGACGAAGGCGGCGAGGCCGACCATGCAGATCACGGCGGCGGAGACCAGGAAGATGTCACCGCTCTGGATGTTGATCGATCCCACGTGGAAGGGGCCGCCGGGCAGTTGCGGGAAGCTCTTGGCGTTGTCGGCGCCCGGGTACCAGAGGAAGATCGCCTGCTGAAGTGCGAGGGAGAGGCCGATGGCGGTGATCAGTGGTGCCAGCCGTGGTGCGCCGCGCAGTGGCCGGTACGCGAATCGCTCCGCGGCCACGGCGATGAGCACGGACACGATGGCGCCGCCGAGCAGCATCAGGGGCAGTGCGAGCCAGATGGACGTGCTGTCGGGGAGATTCGTCCAGACCGCGAGCGCGCCGAAGGCTCCGGTCATGTAGATCTCGCCGTGGGCGAAGTTGATGAGCTGGACGATGCCGTACACCATCGTGTAGCCGATGGCGATGAGCCCGTACATCGAGCCGATGAACAGCCCGTTGGCCAGCTGTTGCGGCAGGGTGTGCACCGCATGGCCTCCATGTCACTGAGGGAGCAGGGGGGAAGGTACGCCGGGGGGTAAGCGGGGGGCCGCGCGGTCGGGGTGACCAGCCGCGCGGCCCTGGGTGCTACGGAGTCGGTCAGCCGCTGTAGGTGCCGCTCTTCACGGCCTCCCACTTGCCGCTCTTGACCTGGTAGACGGTGAGCTGCTTGTTGGTGGTGTCGCCGTACTGGTCGAAGGAGACGTGCCCGGCGATGCCGTCGAAGTCGCTCTTCTGGACGGCGTCGACGAGCTTGGAGCGGGCGTCGGCCATGGCGGGGAGTTTGCCGCCGTTGGCGTCCATGACGGCCTTGACGCCCTTGATGATCGCGGTGGCGGCGTCGTACGAGTAGCCGCCGTAGGTGCCGTAGTCACCGGGGTAGTTCTTCGCCTTGTACGTGGCGATGAAGTCCTTGGCCGCCGGGAGCGTGGTGACCGGGACGCCGACGGAGGTGGCGAGGTCGCCTTCCGAGGCCGCACCCGCGGTCTTGATGTAGGTGTCGGAGAACATGCCGTCGCCGCCCATGAGCGGGATCTTCACGCCGGCCGCCTTGAGCTGCTTGGTGAGCTGCTCCGACTCGTCGTACTGGCCGCCGTAGTAGACCATGTCGGCCTTGGCGTTCTTGATCTTGGTGACGAGCGTGGAGAAGTCGTTGTCACCGGTGTTGACGTGGTCGGTGCCGGCGATCTTGCCACCGAGGGACCCGAACTTGTCCTTGAAGATGCCCGCGAGACCCGCGCCGTAGGTCTGCTTGTCGTCCACCACGAAGGCGTTGGTCTTCTTCAGGGTGTTGTAGGCGTAGTCCGCCGCGAAGCCGCCCTGGAGGGCGTCGGTGGTGGCGGTACGGAAGTAGGTCTTGAACGGCCGGACCTTGGTGCCGGTGTTCCAGTCCTTGCCCTGGGTCAGGGTGGGGTTGGTGTTGGACGGCGAGATCTCGACCATGTTCGCGGTGGTGAACACCTGCTGCATGGACTGGGCGACGCCGGAGTTCAGCGGGCCGACGGCGGCGATCACGCTGCTGTCCGCGACCAGGGCCGTGGCGTTCTGCTGGCCGGTGGCGGGCAGCGCCTTGTCGTCCAGGGCCTTGATCTTGAAGGTCACCCCGGGGACGAGGTTGTTCTTGTTGGCGTCGTCGACAGCGATCTGCACGCCGTACTGGATGCCGAGGCCGGTGGCCGAGTTCTGCCCGGTAAGCGGAGCGTCGACACCGATGACAACGGTCGTCTTGGCGGCGCCGCTGCTGTCCCCGCTGCCCTTCTTGTCGTCGCTCCGCGATCCGCAGGCGGTGAGGGTGAGGGCTCCAGTGGTGAGTACGGCGGTCAGTACAAGCAAGGAACGGTGTCGCACGATCAGTCCTTTCCCCTGGCGCGGCCGTCTCTGATGAGACGCCGAGTCGCGCGCTGGAACCCGAACTGACAAATCCGGAGGCGCGGTGACTGGCCGTGACTCTAGGCGCGTGGAGCTGAGTCAGGCAGAGGTGAAGGGAAGAGTGTGACTGTCTTGTTATGCCGGAAGGAAACTCTTGAGGTTCTGCTGAGGTTGGCGGAGGGATTTGGGTGCTTTGCTCCGGCGTCCGCATGATGAGAACGCGCACTTCCGGCCAAGGGTAGGGGACTTGGGGGCGGCCGGGAGGCGATGTGACCGCGGCAGGAATGTCAGGAGATTCAGAGGGTAAGCACCTGTCGGAGTACCGCCCTGATTCCGTATTGCGTTCGCGTTACATAGCGTTAAGTTTTTCGATTCGCCGGCCAAAGGCCCCGCCATTGCCGCTGCCGAAATCGGCGGCAAAGGCGGCCGACGACGACGCCCCGCCCGGCGAATGCCGAACGGGGCGTGATGGGCGCGGCGGGTGAATCCGCGCCGTACAGGTCAGGATTTCGGCGAATCGTCCTCGCCGATGTGGTGGACCCGGACCATGTTGGTGGTGCCCGGCATACCGGGGGGCGAACCGGCCGTGATCACCACGATGTCGCCCTTCTTGCAGCGGCCGATCCGCAGCAGCTGCTCGTCCACCTGTTGGACCATCTCGTCGGTGGTCTGCACCATCGGGCCGAGGAAGGTCTCCACTCCCCAGGTCAGATTCAACTGCGAGCGGGTCGCCGGCTCCGGGGTGAAGGCGAGCAGGGGGATCGGCGAGCGGTAGCGGGACAGCCGGCGGACGGTGTCGCCGGACTGGGTGAAGGCGACCAGGAAGCGGGCGCCGAGGAAGTCGCCCATCTCGGCGGCGGCGCGGGCCACGGCGCCGCCCTGGGTACGGGGCTTGTTCTGGTCGGTGAGCGGCGGCAGGCCGGTGGCGAGCACCGCGTCCTCGGCCGCGGACACGATCCGCGACATCGTCTTGACGGTCTCGATCGGATACTTGCCGACGCTGGTCTCGCCGGAGAGCATCACCGCGTCGGTGCCGTCCATCACGGCGTTGGCGACGTCGCTGGCCTCTGCGCGGGTGGGGCGGGAGTTGTCGATCATCGAGTCGAGCATCTGGGTGGCGACGATGACCGGCTTCGCGTTGCGCTTGGCGAGCGTGATCGCGCGCTTCTGCACCATCGGGACGGCTTCCAGCGGCATCTCGACGCCGAGGTCGCCGCGCGCGACCATGATCCCGTCGAACGCGTCGACGATCCCTTCGAGGGCGTCGACCGCCTGCGGCTTCTCGACCTTGGCGATCACCGGGACCCGGCGGCCCTCCTCGGCCATGATCCGCAGCACGTCCTCGACGTCCCGGCCGGTGCGGACGAAGGACAGCGCGATGATGTCGGCGCCGATCCGCAGGCCCCAGCGCAGGTCCCTGATGTCCTTGTCGGACAGCGCGGGCACCGACACGGCGACACCGGGGAGATTCAGCCCCTTGTTGTCGGAGACCATCCCGCCCTCGATGACCATGGTGTGCACCCGCGGTCCCTCGACGTCGGTGACCTCCAGGGTGACGCGCCCGTCGTCCACCAGGATGCGCTCGCCGCGGGCGACGTCCGCGGACAGTCCCTTGTACGTCGTCCCGCAGATCTGCTGGTCGCCCTCGATGTCGTCCACGGTGATCGTGAACTCGTCGCCGCGTTCGAGTAGTACAGGTCCTTCGGCGAAACGTCCGAGCCTGATCTTCGGGCCCTGAAGGTCAACCATGATGCCCACGCTGCGACCGGTCTCGTCCGCGGCTTTGCGGACTCGTCGGTAGCGGTCCTCGTGCTCCGCGTACGCTCCATGGCTCAGATTCAGTCGTGCCACGTCCATTCCGGCCTCGACCAGTGCTTTGATCTGGTCGTAGGAGTCGGTGGCGGGGCCCAGTGTGCAGACAATTTTGGCTCGGCGCATGTGTCGAGAGTATGACCTACTCGTTGGTAGGGAACACGCTCACGGCAACTGCCCAACGACGTCTGGATTAACGCTTGTTGACAAGTGTCGAAGTGTGCGGCCCCCCGCTCCGATGAGCACTCCTGTCACCCCCGCACCCGCTGAGCACGTCTTACGCGCCCGGAATCGCGCGTCGGCCGCACCGTGCGTGTCACGCGCGGGACATCTTCCGGTTACGTGTGGGGGGTGTCGCCGGGTGGGGCGGGCGGTGCAGAATCTACGCGCGTTGTTCCCGCACCGGGAGCAGACGGGAACGAGGAGACGACAGATGGCGCTCAACCGCAGGGACTTCATCAACCGCTCGGCCGCCACGGGGGCGGGCGTGGCGCTCGCGGGCACCGCCGGGGCGGTCGTGGGGGCGAGCCCCGCGGAGGCCGCCGACCGGCACCACGGACACGGCCACGGGAAGCCCAAGACGTTCAGCCTGCGGGTGCTGGGCACCACCGACCTGCACGGACACGCCCTGAACTGGGACTACTTCACGAACGCCGAGTACGACGACGCGACCCACAACGACATCGGCCTCGCCAAGGTCTCCACCCTCGTCGCGCACGCCCGCGCCGAGAAGGGCCACGACCGCACGCTGCTGATCGACGCGGGCGACATCATCCAGGGCACGCAGCTCTCGTACTACTACGCGCGGGTCGAGCCGATCACCGGTGCCCGCCGCGGCCCCAAGCACCCGATGGCGCTGGCCATGAACCACATGAAGTACGACGCGGCGGCGCTGGGCAACCACGAGTTCAACTACGGCATCCCGCTGCTGCGCGCCTTCCAGGACCAGTGCGACTTCCCGCTGCTCGCCGCCAACGCGGTGGACGCCAAGACCCTCAAGCCCGCCTTCCCGCCCTACCTGGTCAAGGAGATCCGCGTCCAGGGCGGCCCCCCGGTCAAGGTCGGCGTCCTCGGCCTGACCAACCCCGGCATCGCCATCTGGGACAAGGCCAACGTGCAGGGCAAGATGGCCTTCCCCGGCCTGGTCGAGCAGGCGAAGATCTACGTGCCCAAGCTCCGCGCCCTCGGCTGCGACGTGGTGATCTGCACCGACCACTCCGGCCTGGACGGCAGCACCTCGTACGGCGACGCGATCCCGTACCCGGAGAACGCCTCCTCGCTGGTGGCCCGGCAGGTGCCCGGCATCGACGCGATCCTGGTCGGCCACACCCACGTCGAGCGCCCGCAGACGCTCGTCGTCAACGAGAAGACCGGCAAGACCGTCGTGCTGTCCGAGCCCCTGATGTGGGGCATGCGGCTGAGCGTCTTCGACATCGACCTGGAGTTCAGCCGCGGCCGGTGGGAGGTCACCTCCGTCAAGGCCGAGGTGCGCAACGCCAACACCGTCGCCGAGGACCCGGTCGTCGCCAAGCTGGTGCGCGACGAGCACAACAAGGTCGTCGCGTACGTCAACCAGATCATCGGCACCTGCACCGCGACGATGTCCGCGGCCGAGTCCACGTACAAGGACACGCCGATCATCGACTTCCTCAACCTGGTGCAGGCCGACACGGTGAAGGCGGCGCTCGCCGGTACCGCGTACGCCGACCTGCCGGTGCTCTCCGAGGCGTCGCCGTTCTCCCGCACCGCCGCGATCCCGGCGGGGCAGGTCTCGCTGCGCGACGTGGCGGGGCTGTACGTCTACGAGAACACCCTGGACGCCAAGCTGCTCACCGGCGCCCAGGTCAAGGACTACCTGGAGTGGTCGGCGGCGTACTACGCGCAGACCGCGCCGGACGCGCCCGTCGACGTCACCAAGATCACCAACGCCAACAACACCCCCGACTACAGCTACGACATCCTCAGCGGCGTGTCGTACGACATCGACATCGCGCAGCCGGTCGGCTCCCGGATCGTCAACCTCACGCACGGCGGCGCGCCGGTCGACCCGGCCGCGCGGTTCGTGCTCGCGGTCAACAACTACCGCTCCGGCGGCGGCAGCAACTACCCGCACGTGGCCACCGCCCAGTCGGTGTGGTCCAACTCGGACGAGATCCGCAACACGATCATCGCCTGGGTGCAGGCGCACGGCACGATCGACCCGACGACGTTCGGCGGCGACGAGTGGCGCCTCACCCGCGCCGGAGTGCCGCTGTTCGCGTAGGGACGTCACTGGCGGCGGCGCCGTCGAGACCGAAGGTGGTGAAGGCCGTCCTGGCCGGCAGCGGGTAGTGCTCCGCGCCGGTCAGGAGGCCGGTCAGGTCGTTGAGGATGACCGCGGAGCGCCAGGCCGCCAGGCCCAGGTCGGGCGCGCCGATCCCGTGGCTGTGCCGCTCCGCGTTCTGCACGTAGATCCGGCCGGTGACCGCCCGGTCCAGCTCCAGCCGGTGCCGCGCGTCGATCCGCGGCCGGTTGGCGGAGTCCCGCTTCAGGTACGGGTCGAGCGGCGCGAGCAACTGGTCGAGCGGGCGCTCCCGGTAGCCGGTCGCCAGCACCACCGCGTCGGTCATCAGCCGGGTACGGGTGCCCTGTTCGACGTGTTCCAGGTGCAGTTCGATGCTCTGGGTGCCGATCCGGCCCGCGGTCCGCACGGTGACGCCGGGCGTCAGCACCGCGTCCGGCCAGCCGCCGTCGAGCGTACGGCGGTACAGCTCGTCGTGGATCGCGGTGATCGTGGCGTCGTCGATGCCCTTGTGCAACTGCCACTGCCGCGGCACCAGTCGGTCGCGCACCGGCTCCGGCAGACCGTGGAAGTACCGCGTGTAGTCCGGGGTGAAGTGTTCGAGGCCCAGCTTGCTGTACTCCATCGGCGCGAAGGCGGGCGTACGCGCCAGCCACGTCAGCCGCTCCCGGCCGGCGGGACGCGCCCGCAGGAGGTCGAGGAAGATCTCGGCGCCGGACTGTCCGGAGCCGACGACGGTGATGTGCTCGGCGTCCAGCAGCCGTTCGCGCTGCTTGACGTAGTCCGCGGAGTGCACGACGGGTACGGTCGGCGCCTGCGCGAGCGGGCGCAGCGGCTCCGGTACGTAAGGGGCCGTGCCGATCCCCACCACCAGGTGCCGGGCGTACGTGCGGCCCAGCGCCTCCGCCTCGCCGTGCTCGTCCAGGTGCGTGTGGTCGATCTCGAAGTGGCCGCGCTCCGCGTTCCAGCGCACGGCGTCGACCTGCTGCCCGAAGTGCGTACTGGGCAGCCCCTCGGCGGCCCACCGGCAGTAGGCGTCGTATTCGGCGCGGTGCACATGGAAGCGCTCGGCGAAGTAGAAGGGGAACAGCCGCTCGCGGGTCTTGAGCCAGCTCAGGAAGGACCAGCGGCTCGCGGGGTCCGCGAGGGTCACCAGGTCGGCCAGGAAGGGGACTTGGAGGGTGGCGCCGTCGATCAGCAGACCGGGGTGCCACTGGAAGGAGGACCGCTGGTCGTAGAAGGCGGCGGTGAGGTCGGGCACGCCGTCGGCGAGGGCGGCGAGCGAGAGGTTGAACGGGCCGATGCCGATGCCGAGCAGGTCGAAGGGGGGCGGCTGCGATTCGGCGGGGGGCGCGGCGGGGGCCGGGGCGCGGTCGGGTCCTTGCGCCTGTGCGGGAACCGTCGTCGGGTGGGGGACCGGCGCGGGGGCCGGGGCGCCGGCTGGTCGCGCCGTTCCGCGGGCCTCGTGCGAGGCGTCGTCGTGCGAGGGCGTCATCGGGGGGTGGTGCCTTCCGTGGTCAGGGGAGGTGTCGGGTGCGGCAAGCGGGCCTCGGGGGCCGGTGGCTCGGCGGACTCGGCGGGCGCAGCGGGCTCCGTGGGCGCAGCGGGCTCCGTGGGCTCCGTGGGCTCGGCGGCCAGGGCGACGAGCGCGTCGAGGTCGGCCGCGGTGAGGTACGGGTTGAGCAGCGTCGCCTTGAGCCACAGCCGCCCGCCGACGTGGGCGCGGCCCAGCACCGCCCGGCCGTCGTACAGCAGGCGGCGGCGCAGCGCGGCGATCGCCTCGTCGGTGGCGCCGCGCGGCCGGAACAGCACGGTGCTGATGGCGGGGTGCGCGTACAGCGTCAGGTCCGGGTGGCGTTCGATCCGCTCCGCCAGCTCACGGGCCGACGCGCAGACGGCGTCGACCAGCTGCCCCATCCCCTCGCGGCCGAGCGCCCGCAGGGTGACGGCGATCTTCAGGACGTCGGGGCGGCGGCTGGTGCGCAGCGAACGGCCCAGCAGGTCGGGCAGCCCTGCCTCGGTGTCGTCGGCCGCGTTCAGATAGTCGGCGCGGTGGTCGAGCGGGCGCAGCGCGGCGGCGTCGGGTACGACCAGCAGGCCCGCGGCGACCGGCTGCCAGCCGAGCTTGTGCAGGTCGACGGTGACCGAGACGGCCTGGTCGAGGCCCGCGAGCTTGGCCGCTTCGCGGTCGCTGAACAGCAACGGGCCGCCGTACGCGGCGTCCACGTGCAACTCGGCGTCGTGCCGGGCGGCGGCGGCTGCCAGCGCGGGCAGCGCGTCGATCGCACCGGTGTCCGTGGTGCCCGCGGTCGCGACCAGCAGCACGTGCGGCGCGAGGCCGCGCAGGACGGACTCCACGGCCGCCGGGTCCAGTACGCCGCCGGGTGTGGCGAGCACCACCGGACGGGGCAGGCCGAGCAGCCAGGTCGCGCGGGCCACGCTGTGGTGCGCGTTCGACCCGCACACCACCTGCACCGGGCGGCGGCCCGCACGCGCCGCACGCTCCCTGGCCAGCAACAGCGCGAGCTGGTTCGACTCCGTGCCGCCGGTCGTGACCAGCGCGTCGGGAGCGTCGTGGCCGGGGTACACCAGGGCCGCCAGTGCCGCCGTGACGCGGGCCTCCAACGCCGTGGCGGCCGGGGCCTGGTCCCAGGAGTCCATGGACGGGTTCAGTACGGACGCGGCGAAGTCGGCCGCCGCGGCCATGGCCAGGGGCGGGCAGTGCAGATGCGCGACGCAGCCCGGTTCCGCCGGGTCGGCGGCGCCCTCCGCGACGGCGCGCACCAGTGTGCGCAGGGCTTCTTCCGCTCCGGTGCCGGTGCGGGGCAGCGGCGGGCCCGTCCGGGCCAGCCGCGCCGCCACCGCGGCGGGGCCTCCGCTGGGCAGGGGGCCGCCGCGGGTCGCCGCGCCTTCCGCGAGGGCCGCGCGGGTCGTTTCGAGCAACGGCCCGAGTTCTGCGGGTCCTTGGCGGCCCCCGGCCAGTTGTGGCTTCGCCATGAGTCGTTGCCGCCTGTCGTCGCCGGTACCTCTCCGTACTCAACGACGCCGAACGCCAACGGGTATCGCCCCCCGTACCTTCGCCCTGCGCAGGCCCCTGTTTCCAGCCGCGCCCCCCGTGCGCCCACCTGGCGCAGGCCGCTGCTCTCGGGGGCGCCCCCCCGGCGTCCACCTTGCGCAGGGCCTTGTCTTTAGGGGCGCGGGGAACTGCGCGACCAGCCCCCACCGGGCTGTCAGCCCGAAAACAACCGCAACTGCCCCGCTGGGGCCGGTTTTCACCCGCGCCACCGCGCGGGCTGAGCGCGCAGTTCCTCCCCCAGCTAACGCTGGGAGGTGCCCCCAGCGCCCCTAAAAGACCGGCGTGCCGCCTAGCGCAAAGCAACCGTCCTGGCGCGCGAGGCCGCGCAGTTCCCCGCGCCCCTAAAAGACCGGCGTGCCGCCTAGCGCAAGGGAACCGTCCTGGCGCGCGAGGCCGCGCAGTTCCCCGCGCCCCTGGAAAGACCGGCGTGCCGCCTAGTGCAAGGAAACCGTCCTGGGGCGCGAGGTCGCGCGGGTCCCGCGCCCCTGGAGAGATCGGCCCACCGGGCCCGGTGAAGGAACCGTCTCGGGGGGCTGGGCTACCAGGTGGACCTGATGCGCGCGGCACGCGAGAGGTCGTCGAGGCGGTCGGTGAGGGCACGGCGGAGAGCGGGGATGAGGGTGGGGTCGGAGAGAGCGGTGCGGCCGAGTTCGAGGGCGGATTCGGTGACGACCTCCGAGGGGAAGCCATAGCGGCTGATGGCCTCGGCGATGGCCGCGCCCCGACGGCCGGTGACGGCGATGGCATCGGGGTAGAAGCGCGGGACGAACGGGCTGAGCAGGGCGTCCTGTTCGGGGTGCCAGAAGCCCTGGGCGGTGGCCGCGAAGAGGTAGTTGGACAGGGTGTCGTCGTGGAACATCGACGCCCAGGCGGCCTCCTTTGCCGCCTCGTCCGGCAGGGCGGCCCGGCAGCGGGCGGCGCCCTCACGACCGGTGCCGCTGGGGTCGCGGGCCAGCTCGGCGTCGATGTCGGCGGCGGTGGCGTGCCCGAGGACGGCGAGCCGCAGCAGCGCCTTCCAGCGCAGCTCGGCGTCGAGGTCCGCGGCGCCGGGAATCTTGCCGTCGTCGTACCACTCGCGCAGTACGGCCGCCTCGCCCGCGGTGACGGCGCTGTCGATGAGCGTGCGGGTGGCGGTGAGCCGCACCCCGGGGCCGCCGTCGGCGAGCAGCGCCCGGCTGGTGGCGGCGAGCTTGCCGAGGGCGTCGGGGCGCAGCACCGGGTCGAGGTAGCGGTCGGCGACCTGCGTACGCGCGAAGGTGAGGACCGCCTCGACCAGCGCCGGGTCGGTCTCGGCGGGCAACTGCCGTGCGACCAGGGCCAGATAGTCGCGCGGGGCGATCTTCGCGTCGCGTACGAGATCGCGGGCCGCGCACCAGGTGACGGCCCGGCTGAGCGGTTCGGGCAGCCCGCTGAGCGTCTCCTCCAGCGTCTCCCAGGTGTGTTCGTCGAAGCGGACCTTGGCGAAGGAGAGGTCGCCGTCGTTGAGCAGCACCACATCGGGCCGGGTGCCGGGCAGTTCGTGCGCGCTGACGGCGGCGTTCGCGTCGATGTCGACGGTGAGCCGGTCGCGCGGCACGAGCCGCGCGGGGTCGTCGGCGGCCCGGTCGTACAGGCCGACGGCGATCCGGTGCGGGCGGTCTCCGCTGTGGCTGATCTCCAGCCGCCAGCCGCTGTCGGAGGTGGCCACGGTGGCGGGCGTGAGCGTGTCGACGCCGCTGGTGCGCAGCCAGGCGGCGGCCCAGCCGGGCACGTCGCGTTCGGTGGCGCCGGCCAGCGAGTCGATGAAGTCGGCGAGGTTGGCGTTGCCGAAGCGGTGCCGGGCGAAGTGCTCGTTGATCCCGGCGAGGAAGTCCTCCTGGCCGAGCCAGGCGACGAGTTGGCGCAGCGCGGAGGCGCCCTTGGCGTACGAGATGCCGTCGAAGTTGTTGAGCGCGGAGGCGGTGTCGGGGACGGCCTCGGGGTCGGGGGCCACCGGGTGGGTGGAGGGCCGCTGGTCGGCGTCGGTGCCCCACGCCTTGCGGGCGACGGCGAAGTCGGTCCAGGTGCCGGTGAAGTCGGTGGCCTCGGACAGGACTTGGAAGCCCATGTACTCGGCGAAGGACTCGTTCAGCCAGATGTCGTCCCACCAGCGCAGCGTCACCAGGTCGCCGAACCACATGTGCGCCATCTCGTGCGCGATGACGACGGCCCGGAACTGCGCCTCGGTGGGCGTGAAGGCCGAGCGGAAGACGAACTCGTCGCGGAAGGTGACCAGTCCGGGGTTCTCCATCGCGCCCGCGTTGAACTCGGGGACGAACGCCTGGTCGTAGGAGTCGAAGGGGTACGGCTCCGCGAACAGCTCGTGGTAGCGGTCGAAGCAGCGGCGGGTGATGTCGAACAGCTCGTCGGCGTCCCGGTCCAGGTGCGGGGCGAGCGAGCGGCGGCAGTGCAGGCCGAAGGGCAGCCCGGCGTGCTCGGTGCGTACCGAGTGCCAGGGTCCCGCGGCGACGGCGAGCAGATACGTGGAGATCGGCGGGGTCGCGGCCATCGTCCAGCGCCCGTCGCCCGCGGGCGTCTGGCCGGTACGGGAGGTGAGCGCGTTGCCGAGGACCGTCCACTGCGGCGGCGCGGTCACCGTGACCTCGAACACGGCCTTGAGGTCCGGCTGGTCGAAGGCGGCGGCGACGCGCTGCACGTCTTCCATGAAGAGCTGGGTGTAGACGTACGTCTCCCCGTCGGCGGGGTCGGTGAAGCGGTGCATGCCCTCGCCGGTGTGCGAGTACCGCATGTCGGCCTCGACCCGCAGTTCGTGGTCCCCGGCGGCGAGGCCGGGCAGCGGGAGGCGGTTGTCGTCCAGCGTGGCCGGGTCGAGTTCCGTGCCGTCGAGCACGACGCGGCGCAGTGCGGCGGGCTTGAGTTCCGCGAAGGTGTCGCAGGCGCGGTCGGCGGTGAAGGTGATCACCGAGGTCGAGCCGAAGACGTCCCCCCCTCGGGTGAGATCGAGGTCGATCGCGTAGTGGCGGACGGTCAGATCGCTGGCGCGGGTCTCGGCCTCGGCGCGGGTCAGAGCAGGCATGTCGCACATGCTGCCGCACGTCGGCGGCTCCGTCACCTGGTACCCCCGCGAGGCCGCCGTCGCGGGACGCCGAGGCCGCCGATGGCGGCGACAACGGCGCGGGCCGACGCGTAGGCTCGGTGGGTACGGGGAGGTGTTCATGGCCGAGCAGGCTGGACCCAGCGCGTCGTCGACGGCCGGTGGCGGGGCCATCGTGCACGGTTTCCCGCACATCGACACGGTGCGGTCCGCGCTCACCGCGCTCTACCGGCGGCTGTCGGGCGACGGGGTGGCCAGGTTCGCCACCAGCGTCCATCCCGAACTGGTGGACTTCCCCGCGGACGAGGACCTGTATCTGGGCGCGCAGCGGGTGGCGCGCGTCATGGTGCAGCACTTCCGGCTGCCGGACGCGCGGATGGTCGTGAGCTTCCGCGACATGGTGCACGCGGGCAATGTGGAGCTGGCCGCGGGGCCCGAGTACTTCATCGAGCTGCACTCGCGGTTCAGGACCGACCGGCGCGATGTCGGGGCGGCGCTCGCCCACGAGGTCATGCACGTCTACCTGCACCGGCTCGGTCTGGAGTTCCCCGGCACCCGGGACAACGAGATTCTGACCGACACCGCCACGGCGTATCTGGGCGCGGGCTGGCTGCTGCTGGACGCGTACCGCGAGGAGGCCGCGATCCGCGGCGAGCGGCTGATGATGTCGGCGTACAAGCTCGGCTATCTCACGCCGGAGGAGTTCGGCTACGTGCTGGCCAAGCGCGCGGCGGCCTTCGGCGACGACATCGAGCCGTGGTTCCGCAGCGCCCAGGCCCGCGACGCCTACCGCGCGGGGCTGGCCCGCGCCCAGCAGGACGTGCGCCGCGCTCCCCTGGCAGCGTCGGGCTGGGCGGCCCGCCGACGGTACGCCAAGGACCGCCGCGCGCTGGCCTCCGGCCCGGACTACACGTTCGAGGCCGCGCCCTCGGGCACGGTACGGGTCTCCTTCCCGTGCCCCACCTGCTTCCAGCGCATCCGCGTCCCCTGCCGGGGGCGCCTGCGCGCCCGGTGCGCCCTGTGCAAGACGGAGCTGGACGTCGACACGTGACCCTGCCGGGGGCGCGCTGTTCGCACGGCGGGTTCGTGCCCCAAAGAACGCGGCACCGCCCCGCCGCGAGGGGAAAAGCACAACGCCCGCCTCCTTGGTCGGGGAGTGGCGGGCGCTGCGGTGTTGCGCGCTCCGCACGCCATTGTGCGGAGCGGGGTGGGACAGTCGGGACCGTCCGGACGCGACGTCAGACCATGAGGGGCCGGTCGGTCGGGCGGATGGGGGCGTGCAGGGCCGAGGCCAGGCCGGTGAGGTAGGAGTCGACGGCCTTCGCGGCGGAGCGGCCCTCGGCGATGGCCCAGACGATGAGCGACTGGCCGCGCCCGGCGTCACCGGCGACGAAGACACCGTCGACGTTGGTCGCGTACGAGGCGTCGCGCGCGATGTTGCCGCGGGCGTCCAGCGCGAGACCGAGCTGGTCGACCAGGCCGTTGGACTGGTCGGTGCCGGTGAAGCCCATCGCGAGGGTGACCAGTTCGGCGGGGATGACCCGCTCGGTGCCCTCCTGCGGGACGAACTTCCCGTCCTGGAAGGCCACCTCGACCAGGTGCAGCGCCTTGACGTTGCCGTTCTCGTCGCCCTCGAACTTCATGGTGTTGACGGCGTAGACCCGCTCGCCGCCCTCCTCGTGCGCCGAGGTCACCTTGTAGACGGCGGGCATCGTCGGCCACGGCTGGCCCGCGGGCCGGTCGTCGGACGGCCGCGGCATGATCTCGAGCTGGGTGACCGAGGCCGCGCCCTGCCGGTGGGCGGTGCCGACGCAGTCCGCGCCGGTGTCGCCGCCGCCGATGACGACGACGTGCTTGCCCTGCGCGGTGATCGGCGGGGAGACGAAGTCGCCCTCCTGCACCTTGTTGGCCAGCGGGAGGTACTCCATCGCGAAGTGGATGCCGCCCAGCTCACGGCCGGGTGCGGGCAGGTCGCGGGAGACGGTCGCGCCGGCCGCGATGACCACCGCGTCGTACCGCTTGGCGAGCTTGGCCGCGTCGAGGTCGACGCCGATCTGCACTCCGGTGCGGAATTTGGTGCCCTCGGCGCGCATCTGCTCGATGCGCCGGTTGATGTGCCGCTTCTCCATCTTGAACTCGGGGATGCCGTAGCGCAGCAGTCCGCCGATCCGGTCGGCGCGCTCGTAGACCGCGACGGTGTGCCCGGCGCGGGTGAGCTGCTGGGCGGCGGCCAGGCCCGCGGGGCCCGAGCCGATCACGGCGACGGTCTTGCCGGACAGCCGGTCCGGCGGCTGCGGGGTGACGTCGCCGTTGTCCCACGCCTTGTCGATGATGGTGACTTCGACGTTCTTGATGGTGACGGCGGGCTGGTTGATGCCCAGCACGCAGGCCGACTCGCACGGCGCGGGGCACAGGCGCCCGGTGAACTCCGGGAAGTTGTTGGTGGCGTGCAGCCGCTCGCTGGCCTCGGTCCAGTCCTCGCGGTAGGCGTAGTCGTTCCACTCGGGGATCAGATTCCCCAGCGGACAGCCGTTGTGACAGAACGGGATGCCGCAGTCCATGCAGCGTCCGGCCTGCTTGCTGATGATCGGCAGCAGGCCGCCGGGGACGTAGACCTCTTTCCAGTCCTGCCGGCGCTCCTCGACCGGGCGGGTCGGAGCGGTCTCACGCGGGGTGGTGAGGAAGCCCTTGGGGTCAGCCATTTGCCGCCTCCATCATCTTCGCGGTGGTCTCGGACTCGGAGAGTCCGGCCTGCTCGGCGGCGTTCTTGGCGGCGAGCACTGCCTTGTAGTCCCTCGGCATGACCTTGCCGAAGCGGGTGAGGGCGCCGCCCCAGTCGGCGAGCAGCCGCTCGGCGACGGTGGAGCCGGTCTCCTCGAAGTGGCGGCGCACGACATCGTGCAGCCACGTGATGTCGCCCGCGTCCAGCGACTCGACGCCGACCATCCCGAAGTTGACGGCGCCGGGGTCGAGGTCGAGGACGTAGGCGATGCCGCCGGACATACCGGCCGCGAAGTTGCGCCCGGTGGCGCCGAGGACGACGGCCCGGCCGCCGGTCATGTACTCGCAGCCGTGGTCGCCGACGCCTTCGGAGACGACGGTCGCGCCGGAGTTGCGGACGCAGAACCGCTCACCGGTACGGCCGCGCAGGAACAGCTCGCCGCTGGTCGCGCCGTACGCGATGGTGTTGCCCGCGATGGTGGAGTACTCGGCGAGGTGGTCGGCGCCGCGGTCGGGGCGGACGATGACCCGGCCGCCGGACAGGCCCTTGCCGACGTAGTCGTTGGCGTCGCCTTCGAGCCGCAGGGTGACGCCCCGGGGCAGGAACGCGCCGAAGGACTGGCCGGCGGAGCCGGTGAAGGTGACGTCGATGGTGTCGTCGGGCAGGCCCGCGCCGCCGTACTTCTTGGTCACCTCGTGGCCGAGCATGGTGCCGACCGTGCGGTTGACGTTGCGGATCGGCACCTGCGCGCGGACCGGGGCGCCGGACTCCAGCGCCTCGGCGGCGAGCCGGATCAGCTCGTTGTCCAGGGCGCGGTCCAGGCCGTGGTCCTGCTCGACGGTACGGTGCAGCACCGCGCCCTCGGGCAGCTCCGGCACGTACAGCAGCGGGGCGAGGTCGAGGCCCTGCGCCTTCCAGTGCTCCACGGCGTGGTCGGCGTCGATCAGCTCGGCGTGGCCGACGGCTTCCTCGATGGAGCGGAAGCCCAGCTCGGCGAGGATCTCGCGGACCTCCTCCGCGATGAACTCGAAGAAGTTCACCACGAATTCGGGCTTGCCGGTGAAGCGGTCGCGCAGCACCGGGTTCTGGGTGGCGACGCCGACCGGACAGGTGTCGAGGTGGCAGACGCGCATCATGACGCAGCCGGAGACCACCAGCGGCGCGGTCGCGAAGCCGAACTCCTCGGCCCCGAGCAGCGCGGCGATGACGACGTCCCGGCCGGTCTTGAGCTGGCCGTCGGTCTGCACGACGATACGGTCCCGCAAGCCGTTGAGCAGCAGCGTCTGCTGGGTCTCGGCCAGGCCCAGCTCCCAGGGGCCGCCCGCGTGCTTGAGCGAGGTGAGCGGCGAGGCGCCCGTACCGCCGTCGTGTCCCGAGATCAGGACGACGTCCGCGTGGGCCTTGGACACACCGGCCGCGACGGTGCCGACGCCGACCTCGGAGACCAGCTTGACGTGAACGCGCGCCTTGGGGTTGGCGTTCTTCAGGTCGTGGATGAGCTGGGCGAGGTCCTCGATGGAGTAGATGTCGTGGTGCGGCGGCGGCGAGATCAGGCCGACGCCCGCGGTGGAGTGCCGGGTGCCGGCGATCCACGGGTAGACCTTGTGGCCGGGGAGCTGACCGCCCTCGCCGGGCTTGGCGCCCTGGGCCATCTTGATCTGGATGTCGTCGGCGTTGACCAGGTACTCCGACGTCACGCCGAAGCGGCCGGAGGCGACCTGCTTGATGGCGCTGCGCCGGGCCGGGTCGTACAGCCGGTCGGCGTCCTCGCCGCCCTCACCGGTGTTGGACTTGCCGCCGAGCTGGTTCATGGCGATGGCCAGCGTCTCGTGCGCCTCGCGCGAGATCGAGCCGTACGACATGGCGCCGGTGGAGAAGCGCTTGACGATCTCGGAGACCGGCTCGACCTCGTCGATCGGGACGGGGCCGCGGTCGTTCTTCAGCCCGAACAGGCCGCGCAGCGTCATCAGCCGCTCGGACTGCTCGTTCACCCGCTGCGTGTACTGCTTGAAGATGTCGTAGCGCCGGGTGCGGGTGGCGTGCTGGAGCCGGAAGACGGTGTCGGGGTCGAACAGGTGCGGTTCGCCCTCGCGGCGCCACTGGTACTCGCCGCCGATGTCGAGCCTGCGGTGCGCGGCGGCGATGCCGGACAGCGGGTACGCCTTGGCGTGCCGGGCGGCGACCTCCTGCGCGACGACGTCGATGCCCGCGCCGCCGATCTTGGTGTCGGTGCCGTGGAAGTAGCTGTCGACGAAGTCGGACTCCAGGCCGACCGCCTCGAAGACCTGCGCGCCGCGGTAGGAGGCGACGGTGGAGATGCCCATCTTGGACATGACCTTCAGCACGCCCTTGCCGAGCGCCTTGATCAGGTTCTTCAGCGCGGTCTCGACCTCGACGCCGGGCAGGAAGGTGCCCGCCCTGACCAGGTCCTCGACGGACTCCATGGCCAGGTAGGGGTTGACGGCCGCGGCGCCGTAGCCGATGAGCAGCGCCACGTGGTGCACCTCGCGCACGTCGCCCGCCTCGACGAGGAGGCCGACCTGGGTGCGCTGCTTGGTGCGGATCAGGTGGTGGTGCACGGCGGAGGTGAGCAGCAGCGACGGGATCGGCGCGTGCTCGGCGTCGGAGTGCCGGTCGGAGAGCACGATCAGGCGGGCGCCGTCCTCTATGGCGGCGTCGGCCTCGGCGCAGATCTCGGCGAGCCGGGCGGCGAGTGCCTGGCCGCCGCCGGTGACCCGGTAGAGGCCGGACAGGGTGGCGCCCTTGAGCCCGGGCAGGTCGCCGTCGGCGTTGACGTGGATGAGCTTGGCCAGCTCGTCGTTGTCGATCACCGGGAACGGCAGGGTGATGTTGCGACAGGAGGCCGGGCTGGGCTCCAGCAGGTTGCCCGACGGGCCGATGGTGGAGATCAGCGAGGTGACCAGTTCCTCGCGGATGGCGTCCAGCGGCGGGTTGGTGACCTGCGCGAAGAGCTGGGTGAAGTAGTCGAAGAGCAGCCGGGGGCGCTCGGAGAGCGCCGCGATCGGCGAGTCGGTGCCCATCGAGCCGAGCGGTTCGCCGCCGGTCCTGGCCATCGGCGCGAGGATGATCCGCAGCTCTTCCTCGGTGTAGCCGAAGGTCTGCTGGCGGCGGGTGACCGAGGCGTGGGTGTGCACGATGTGCTCGCGCTCGGGCAGGTCGGAGAGGTTGATCAGCCCGGCTTCCAGCCAGTCGGCGTACGGGTTCTCCGCGGCGATGCCCGCCTTGATCTCGTCGTCCTCGACGATCCGGTGCTGGACGGTGTCGACCAGGAACATCCGGCCGGGCTGGAGGCGGCCCTTGCGGGTCACCTTCTCCGGGGCGATGTCCAGGACGCCGGACTCGGAGGCGAGCACGACCAGGCCGTCGTCGGTGACCCAGTAGCGGCCGGGGCGCAGGCCGTTGCGGTCCAGGACCGCGCCGACGACGGAGCCGTCGGTGAAGGTGACGCAGGCCGGGCCGTCCCAGGGCTCCATCAGCGTGGAGTGGTACTGGTAGAAGGCGTGCCGCGCCGGGTCCATCGACTCGTGGTTCTCCCACGCCTCGGGGATCATCATCAGCACGCTGTGCGGCAGCGACCGGCCGCCGAGGTGCAGCAGTTCCAGCACCTCGTCGAAGGACGCGGTGTCGGAGGCGCCGGGCGTACAGATCGGGAAGATCCGCTCCAGGTCGCCGCCCTGGCCGCCGCCCGCCGGGCCGAAGAGGTCGCTGGCGAGCTGCGACTCGCGGGCCCGCATCCAGTTCCTGTTGCCCTTGACGGTGTTGATCTCACCGTTGTGCGCGACGAAGCGGTACGGGTGGGCGAGCGGCCAGCTCGGGAAGGTGTTGGTGGAGAAGCGCGAGTGGACCAGCGCGATGGCGGTGGCGAACCGCGGGTCGGACAGGTCGGGGAAGAACGGTTCGAGCTGCCCCGTGGTCAGCATGCCCTTGTACACGATCGTGCGGGCGGACAGCGACGGGAAGTACACGTCGGCCTCGCGCTCGGCGCGCTTGCGCAGGACGAAGGCGGGCCGGTCGAGGTCGATGCCGGAGGCGGCGCCGGCGCTGTCGGCGACGAAGAGCTGCGAGAAGTACGGCATCGTCGAGCGGGAGGTGGTGCCCAGCAGCTCGGGGGCGACCGGGACCTCGCGCCAGCCGAGTACGGTCAGGCCCTCTTCCGCGGCGATCCGCTCGATGGCGTCGACGGCCTTGGCGCGGTCCTCGGTCTCGACCGGGAGGAAGGCGAGGCCGACCGCGTAGTGGCCCTGGTCGGGCAGCGCGAAGCCGGCGGCCTCGCGCAGGAAGGCGTCCGGGATCTGGAGGAGGATGCCCGCGCCGTCACCCGAGTCGGGCTCGGCGCCGGTGGCACCACGATGCTCCAGATTGCGCAGAACGGTCAGCGCCTGCTCCACGAGCCCATGGCTCGCCTCGCCGGTGAGGGTGGCCACGAAACCGACGCCACAGGCGTCGTGCTCGTTGCGGGGGTCGTACATCCCCTGCGGGGCGGGGCGCCCGTCCATGAACGCGGAACGCGAACGCATGGCTCTCCCGTCGTCGTCTTTGGCTTGTATGCATTGCCTGTTCCCAGGCATGCGCAACAGGGACGACGTTGGCCCTCTGCGATTTCGTGCAGGTTACATGATGGACGAGTGTTCGAGAAGCGGATACTCAGTTCCAGCATGTGGACATGATGAGGGGTGGAGCGAACAGATCAGGCCAGCGCCGTGTCGGAGGTTTTCCGGCCGGGTCCAGCGCGCCACCGGGCCGCTTTCTGCCGGTGCGCCACCGGGTAATGCCCCGTGCGACGGCTACTGAAACGACGGGGAAACATGAGGCTTGTGGCCGCTGGTTTCCTGTGGGTTTCCCGAGTCCGGTGGAGCGGGCGCACGGCACATCGCCGATCACCCGATCGGACCAGTGGGCCGGCCGCACCGGTCGGCCGTTCAGACCGTTCGGAGTGGTCAGCCGACCGCTGTGCCGATAAGCGCGCCCAATACGAAGGTAACCCCGCCGGCCGCCGCGCCCAACAGCAGCTGCCGAACCCCGCTGTACCACCAGGAACGCGCGGTCACCCGGGCCACGGCCGCACCACAGCCGAACAGTCCGGCCAGCGCGAGGACGGCCGCGGGCCACAGCGAGTCGCCGCCGAGCAGATACGGCAGTACGGGCAGCAGGGCGCCCAGCGCGAAGGCGACGAAGGAGGAGGCCGCCGCGACCAGCGGCGACGGCAGGTCGGTCGGGTCCACGCCCAGTTCCTCGCGGGCGTGTATCTCCAGCGCCCGCTCCGGGTCGACGGAGAGCTGCCTGGCCACCTCGCGGGCGAGCTTCGGCTCCACACCGCGCGAGACGTACAGCTCGGCCAGCTCCCGCAGCTCCGCCTCCGGGTGGCGGCGCAGCTCGATCCGCTCGATCTCCAGCTCGGCCTCGACCAGCTCCCGCTGGGAGGCCACCGACGTGTACTCCCCCGCCGCCATCGAGAAGGCGCCCGCCGCCAGGCCCGCGAGCCCGGTCACCACGATGGTGCGCGACGAGACGTCGCCGCCCGCCACTCCCGTCATCAGCGCCAGATTCGACACCAGGCCGTCCATCGCCCCGAACACCGCCGGGCGCAGCCAGCCGCCGCTCACGTCACGGTGCGAGTGGTGCGGTACGTGATACGGCGCCGCCGTCGTCTCCTCGACAGCCGTTGACATCCGTCCCCACCCCTCCCCAGGCAGCCTCCCGCGAGGCCGCACGACCACGAATCCATTCGACCGTACGCTCGAATGCGATGCGCCGCCAGCAAGGAAAGCCTGCCCTGACCTGCCCTTTCTCCTCCTGGAGAAGGTGCGCCGCCACTGCGCGTGACGGGCTTCTCAGGGGCGCGAGATCAGAGCGCCTCGGAGGCTCGCTTCGGGTCGACGGAACCGACGGAAGCCTCGTCCTCGACGGAGGAGGAGTCGACCGCGTCGTCCGCGTCCGCTTCCGGGTCGGACGACGGCGGCAAGGCGTCGTCGGGGCCTTCGCCGGAGGCGAGAGGCTCGATGTTCTCCTCGCGGCCGGGCCGCTTGCGGCCGACGACGACGAGGTACACGACGGCGCCGATGAAGACGACGATCGCGGTCCAGTCGTTGAGCCGCATGCCGAGGATCTGGTGGGCGTAGTCCACGCGCATGTGCTCGATCCAGGCGCGGCCCACCGTGTACGCGGCGACGTAGAGGGCGAAGGCCCGCCCGTGGCCGAGCTTGAAGCGGCGGTCGGCCCAGATGACCAGCAGGGCGACGCCGACGCACCACAGGGACTCGTACAGGAACGTCGGGTGGTACGTGGCGATGTCCGGCGTGCTCTCCGGCCGGTGCGCGGGGTCGATCTTCAGGCCCCAGGGCAGCGTGGTCGGGCCGCCGTACAGCTCCTGGTTGAACCAGTTGCCCCAGCGGCCGATCGCCTGGGCGAAGGCGATGCCCGGCGCGATGGCGTCGGCGTAGACCGGCAGCGCGATCCCCCGGCGGCGGCAGGCGATCCAGGCGCCGAGCGCGCCGAAGGCGATGGCGCCCCAGATCCCCAGGCCGCCCTGCCAGATCTTGAAGGCGTCGACCCAGTCCTTGCCACTGGTGAAGTACAGCTCGTAATCGGTGATCACGTGGTACAGCCGGCCGCCGACCAGACCGAAGGGCACCGCCCACACGGCGATGTCCGCGACCGTGCCCGCCCGGCCGCCGCGGGCGATCCAGCGCTTGCCGCCGAGCCATACGGCTACGAAGACACCGATGATGATGCAGAACGCGTAGCCGCGCAGCGGAATGGGTCCGAGGTGGACGACTCCGTGCGACGGGCTGGGAATGAATGCGAGTTCCATGGCAATGACCGACGCTACCTTGCCGGGCGGGAAGTGCGGCAACCCGCCCGGCTACGTATGGATAACGGCCGGGACTCCTCCGGCCCCTCCGGGGGAATCCCCGCGGACGCCGAAAGGCCCGGAATCAAGCCTCGGCAGGCCCCTCAGCGGGCCTGTCAGGAGGCCGGAGCGGTGGTCACCGCACCCGCCTTTTTGCCCTTGTTCGCGTCGGTGACCATCTGCTTCAGCGAGTCGGGCGTGAGATTGCTGCCGCTCCCGTAGACGCTCTTGCCGTTGAGCAGGATCGTCGGCGTGGAGTTGAAGCCGGACTTCCCGAAGGCGCTGTTCGACGCCTTCACCCAGCTGTTGTGGGTGCCGCCGTTGACGCACGCGGTGAAGGTCGGCGTCTTCAGACCGCTGACCTTGCCCGCCAGGTCGAGCAGGTGGTTCTTGTCGGAGAAGGTGTCGCTCTGCTCCTCCGGCTGATTGTCGTACAGCACATCGTGGTAGGCGCGGAATTTGCCCGCGTCCTGGGCGCAGGCGGCGGCATTGGCGGCGTTCAGCGAGCCGGAGCCGCCGAGATTGCCGTCGATGAGCGTCACCAGGTGGTATTCGGTGCGGATCTGCCCGCTGTCCTCAAGGCTGTGGATGGTCGGGGTGAACGCCTTCTCGAAGGCGTCGCACGCCGGGCAGCGGAAGTCCTCGTAGATCGTCAGCACCGAGGGCGCGTCGGCGGCGCCGACGGGGATGACGAGATTGTCCTTGCCGATGGCGCCCTTGGGCGCGGCGGCCGGGGTGGAGCCGCCGCCGCTGTCCTTGTGGTCGGCGACCACCACCCCGATCACGGCGGCGATGGCCAGCACGGCGACCACCGCGCCCGCGACCACCATGGTGCGCCTGCGTCGGGCGCTGGCCTTCTCTTTTTCACGCTGTTCGTACAGGGCCTCGCGGGCGCTGCGCTTTCCGTCTCGGTTCTTCTGGCTCACATCCCTGACCAACGGTGCGGGAGGGCACTTCAGCGCCTTCCCGCACCGCGATTCGCCCCATCGTGTTACGCCGGGGCCGGTCGTACGGGGCGCGGCCGGTTTCTTTCGTACGGTCGCGGCCGGTGCCGTCAGCCGCGCTTGCGGACGCCCGCGGCCAGTTCCGCCGCCAGTTCCCGTACGGCCGTGAGGGCCGCGGGCAGGTCGCCGTCCGCGTCGAGGATGCGCTTGACGAAGGCCGAACCGACGATCACACCGTCGGCGAAGGCCGCGACCTCGGCGGCCTGCACCGCGTTCGACACGCCCAGGCCCACGCAGACCGGCAGGTCCGTGGTGGCGCGGGTGCGGCGCACGAGGTCGGACGCCTGCTCGCCGACGCTCTCCCGCGTGCCGGTGACACCCATCAGGGAGGCCGCGTAGACGAAGCCGCTGCCCGCCGCGGTGATCTTCGCCAGCCGCTCGTCACGGCTGGAAGGGGCGACGACGAAGACGGTGGCCAGGCCCTGCTGCTCGGCCGCCTTCCGCCATCCCTCGGACTCCTCGACCGGCAGGTCGGGCAGGATGCAGCCCGCGCCGCCCGCCTCGGCCAGCTCGGTCGCGAACCGCTCGGCGCCGTAGCGGTCCACCGGGTTCCAGTACGTCATGACCAGCACCGGCTTGCCGGTGGCCTGGTGCGCCTCGCGTACGGTGCGCAGCACGTCGGCGATCCGCACGTGGTTCTTGTTGAGCGCGATGTCGTCGGCGGTCTGGATGACCGGCCCGTCCAGCACCGGGTCGCTGTGCGGCAGCCCGACCTCGACGATGTCCGCGCCGCCTTCGAAGGCGGCCTTCACGGCCTCGATCCCGCCGTCCACGGTCGGGAAACCGGCGGGCAGATACGCCACGAGCGCGGCCCGCCCCTCGGCCTTGGCGTCGGCCAGCGCCCGGTCCAACAGCTCTACGTTCCCGCTCACTTGACCGCCACCTCGTTGTCCTCGTCGACCTCGGCGGTCGCGTCGTACAGCCCGAAGTAGCGGGCCGCCGTGTCCATGTCCTTGTCGCCGCGGCCGGAGAGGTTCACCAGCACCAGGCCCTCGGGGCCCAGCTCGCGGCCGATCTCCAGGGCCCCGGCCAGGGCGTGCGCGCTCTCGATGGCGGGGATGATGCCCTCGGTACGGGACAGCAGCCGCAGGGCCTGCATCGCCTCGTCGTCGGTGACCGCCCGGTATTCGGCGCGGCCGATGTCCTTGAGGTACGAGTGCTCGGGGCCGACGCCGGGGTAGTCCAGACCCGCCGAGATCGAGTACGGCTCGGTGATCTGGCCCTCGTCGTCCTGGAGGACGTAGGAGCGCGAGCCGTGCAGGATGCCCGGCTCGCCCTCGGTGAGGGTGGCCGCGTGCTCCCCGGTGGCCACGCCGTGGCCCGCGGGCTCGCAGCCGACCAGCCGGACCCCGGTGTCGGGCAGGAAGGCGTGGAAGAGGCCCATGGCGTTGGAGCCGCCGCCGACACAGGCGACGGCGGCGTCGGGCAGCCGGCCGGTGCGCTCCAGGAGCTGGCGGCGCGCCTCGACGCCGATCACCCGGTGGAAGTCGCGGACCAGCGCGGGGAAGGGGTGCGGTCCCGCGACCGTGCCGAACAGGTAGTGCGTGCGGTCCACGTTGGCGACCCAGTCGCGGAACGCCTCGTTGATGGCGTCCTTCAGCGTCCGGCTGCCGGAGGTCACCGAGACCACCTCGGCGCCGAGCATCCGCATCCGCGCGACGTTGAGCGCCTGGCGCTGGGTGTCGATCTCGCCCATGTAGATCGTGCAGTCGAGGCCGAACAGCGCGCAGGCGGTCGCGGTGGCGACGCCGTGCTGGCCCGCGCCGGTCTCCGCGATCACGCGGGTCTTGCCCATCCGCTTGGTCAGCAGCGTCTGGCCCAGCACGTTGTTGATCTTGTGCGAGCCGGTGTGGTTCAGGTCCTCCCGCTTGAGGAAGACCCGTGCCCCGCCCGCCTGCTCGGCGAACCGGGGGACCTCCGTGAGGGCGCTCGGGCGGCCCGCGTAGTTGGCCATCAGGTCGTTCAGCTCGGCCGCGAAGGCGGGGTCGGTCTTCGCCTTCTCGTACTCGACGGCCACCTCGTCCACGGCGGCGACCAGCGCCTCCGGGATGAACTTGCCGCCGAACGCGCCGAAGTAGCCCGCGGGGGTGGGGACGGATCCGTCCGGATCCGGATGGAAGAAGTCGTGCGTTTCTGACATGGGGTATCCCTGGCTGTGCGCCGTCAGGCGCGGGTGAAAGGGGGGACGCGTACGCGTGTCCGTGTCGTGCGTACGTGGCTCTGCTCGCGGCTCAGCCGCGGCGCCATCGCCTGCCGTTCACCTGGCCGGGCTCGCACCCGATCACATACCGCACCCGGCGCCCCAGCACCTTGCGCGCCGGCGCGCGGCAGCCGCGGGGGCGGCAGCCGGGGGCGAGACGCGCGGCGAGGGACATGCGCCCGAGTCTAGCCCTCCGGGCAGGTCCCCCCACTCCATGCCCGGCCCCCGCGCGCGTTCAGCCAACGCAGCGCCTCGCCTTGTGGACCCCGGTACCGCGCAGGGCCTCGCTTTGAGGGGCGCGAGGAACTGCGCGCTCAGCCCCCACCGGCCGGTGGTCCGGCGACAACCGGACTGCCCCACCGGGGCCGGTGGTGACCAGCGGGAGCGTCGCGGCTGGCCGCGCAGTTCCCCGCGCCCCTCAAAAGACCGGCCCACCGCCCGAACGAAAGACGGTGCGCCCCATCAGGGGCGCGAGGAACTGCGCGAGCAACCCACCACCGGCCGGTGGCCCGGACACCACCGAACTGCCCCACCGGGGCCGGTGGTGACCTGCGAGAGCGTCGCGGCGGGCCGCACCCCTCAAAAGACCGGCTCACCGCCCGAACGAAAGACGGTCGCCCCGCCAGGGGCGCGAGGAACTGCGCGAGCAACCCACCACCGGCCGGTGGACCGGCCACCACCGAACTGCCCCACCGGGGCGGGCGGTGACCTGCGAGAGCATCGCGGCTGGCCGCGCAGTTCCCCGCGCCCCTGACGGGGCACGTCCTTGACGAGGAACCGCCCCGCGACGTGCGGCTCACGCGCCCCTGACGGGGCACCGTCTCTCGCGAAGAACCGCCGTGCAAAGCGCGGTCGGGCGCCCTGACGGGGCACCGTAAGGGGTGTGGGGCCCTCCCCCGGAGGGGGGTTAGCGGCCGAAGCGGAGGGCGGGATGGGCGCCGGCAGCCACAAGATCGGCGACCGCGGCACGCGGATCCTTGCCGGTGACGAGCGACTCGCCGACAAGCACGGCGTCGGCGCCGTCATTGGCGTAGGCGATCAGGTCGTGGGGACCACGCACCCCGGACTCGGCGATCTTCACGATGTGGTCGGGAATCTCGGGCGCGACGCGGGCGAAGTTCCCGCGGTCGACCTCAAGGGTCTTGAGATTACGCGCGTTGACCCCGATGATCTTCGCCCCGGCGTCCACCGCCCGCTCGACCTCCTCCTCGTCGTGCACCTCGACGATCGGGGTGAGACCGATCGACTGGGCGCGCTCGACGAGCGAGACGAGGGCGTCCTGGTCGAGCGCGGAGACGATCAGCAGGGCGAGGTCGGCACCGTAGGCGCGGGCCTCCCAGAGCTGGTACGCGGTGACGATGAAGTCCTTGCGCAGGACCGGGATGTCGACCTTGGCCCGGACCGCTTCGAGGTCGGCGAGGGAGCCGCCGAACTTCCGCTCCTCGGTGAGGACGCTGATGACGGCGGCGCCGCCCGCCTCGTAGTCGGCGGCGAGCCCCGCGGGGTCGGCGATGGCGGCCAGCGCGCCCTTGGAGGGGCTGGACCGCTTGACCTCGCAGATCACCTTGACGCTGTCGCCGCGCAGGGCGGCCACCCCGTCCTTGGCGTCGCGCGCCTTGGTGGCCCGCTCCTTGAGTTCGTCGAGGGTGACGCGGGCCTGCCGCTCGGCGAGGTCAGCGCGGACTCCGTCGATGATCTCGTCGAGCACACTCACGCGAGAGCTCCCCTTCCGGACCGGGTTCGTACAGCGAAATGATCAAGCCAATGGTGGGAACCACCGACACTCCGATGGTATCGGGCGCCGGGCGCAGCGCCCGCATCCGGGGATTCGCGGTCCCACCACCTGGACAAGCATGCCCCGGAAGGCGGGCGGGTCACGGGATCAGCGCCGCGCCGAACGGCAGGTTCCGGACAACGGTGAAGACCAGCGCCAGGGCGAGGAGCGCCTTCCCGTACACCGGGCGCAGCACGGGTTCGAACGGTCTGCCGCGCAGCCTGCGGGTGAACCAGACGACCCACACGACGGCGAAGACGACGTATCCGGCCACCGCGAGCGCGTTGCAGCCCAGCGCCGTGCCGAGGTGGCCGTGGGCGACGGCGTGGGCGCTGCGCAGGCCGCCGCAGCCGGGGCAGTAGATCCCGGTGTAGTGCAGCAGCGGGCAGGCCGGGTAGTGGCCGGGCGTGTTGGGGTCGACGGCGCCGACGTACGCGAAGGCGCCCGCCACCGCGCCGAGGAGGGCGAGCGGTACGGCGGCGCGCGAGAGGGCGCCGAGGGCCGCTCCGGGAGCCGTCCCGCGCGCCGCCGCGGGGGCCCGGCCTGCGGCCCGACCTGCTGTGTCGTGAATCACATCGCCGATTCTGCCCCCGGACGCACGAAGGCGCAGCGCGCGGACCCGGAGGTCGGCGGCTGCGCCCGGCGGGCGGGACCGGTGGGGTCAGGCGCTGGCGGGCGCCTCAGCGGGCGACTCCGCGTGCGTCGTCCCCTCCGGGGTGCGGACCTCCTGCGCGGCGTGGGCGCGGGCGACCCGTACCTCGGGTGACTCCTTGCTGCCCAGGCCCATGAGCTTCATCGCACCGCCGACGACGGGGCCGAGCAGTATGACGCCCATGCTCGCCCAGAAGGGGACCGGCTGGGCGGCGACCATGAACACGCCTCCGGCACAGAAGCCGATGAACGAGATGATCGAGCCGGTCCACGCGGCGGGGGTGTGGCCGTGGTCGTGATGGACCGCCATGAGTGCTCCCTGAATCCTCTCGGTCGGCGGCGTCCTTTCGCCGCCGACTTCGTCTTCCATTGTTGCGCGTGTTCCGGGGTTGCCGTGCACGGGGGTGGAACGGGCGGTCGCGGCACGCGCGGGACCGGTCAGCCGGGGGCCTGTGTGGGGTCCTCGCCCCGGTCCAGCGCCTTCCACAGGTCCTCGGCCCGGTCGGGGTCGATCGGCGCGGGCGCGGCGGCGGCCCTGCCGCGCAGCGAGGGGCGGCTGCCCGGCCGGTCGTAGCGGCTGGACATCGCGGGCCAGGCGTGGCCGTAGCGCAGTGCGAGCAGGCCCGCGAGGAGCAGCAGGACGCCGCCGGCGACGGCGACCAGCGGCCAGCCGGTGGTGCTCGTGTGGCCCGCGGTGGCGCGGGTGAGGCCGGACGCGGCGGCGGCCCGTTCGTTGAGGGCGCCGGTGGCCGCGCGGCGGGCGAGCACGACGACGACCACGCCGAGGCCGGAGAGCGTGAGCAGCCCGGAGACGACGTAGCGGCCGATCCGGCGTACGGCGAAGACGGCGACGAGCGCGGCCAGGCCGACCAGGGCCAGCGCGCCGGGCAGCGCGGTGGCCTGGCTGCCGGTGGCGTGCACCGGGAGGGTGCCCTGGCCGAAGGCGACGGTGCCGCGCGCCCAGGTCTTGCCCGCCGCGAGCAGCACGACGCTGGCGCCGATCACGCCGCACGCGAGCGCGACGGCGAGGACACGCGTGGCGGTGCGCCGCGCGGCCGAGGGCGCGGCACCGGGGCCGGTCCCGCGTTCGGGCCCGGCTTCGGTCGCCCGGCCGGGTTCGACCCCGGTCTCGCGGTCGGTCGCGGCTTCGGTCTCGACGGCTTGGTCAGCGCGGGGCTGAGGGACGGCACTCACCCCACCACTATCGCCTGTCGGTGCGGCGGCCCGTCCGGCGGGGCCACCGGGCGGCCGGACCGGGGGTCGCGGCGCGCGGCTGAAAACACGCCGTGGCGATCGGTCCCGAATGGTACCGAAGCGGTACGAAACGGCCGTCGCACACCACACCGGGACGACTCGATTTCACACCTGCCGGGAGGTCAGTACCAGGCAATGCCTTGCCCAACTCCCTTATGCCACAAGTAAAGCGGAGGTATAGCTTCCAGCCCCCTCCTTGTTGGCGTGCGCTCGTCACCATACGTTCTCGGCCGTCCCACTGATGTCAACTCGCACCAATGGCACCACCTGTCACGCATCCCACAAGCCCCCGGTTCACCCCCCACAGGAGGCAATAGTTGCGTTCGATCACCATCACACCCACCGCCCGCCGCACCGCGCTCGCGGTCACCGCCGCCGCCGGACTGGCCCTGTCAGGGCTGGCCCTGGCGCCGTACGCCGGTGCCTCCCCCGCCGCGCACGGCGTCAGCACCGCGCGCTCCTGCGCCGTCAGCACCCATCCGGACGTGATGGCGTGCAAGGCGCTCAAGGTCACCCAGGGCGTCAACACGCTCAAGAAGTCCACCGGTTCGGTGAACCCGGCCGCGGCCCCCTCCGGCCTCGGCCCGGCCGATCTCCAGAGCGCGTACGCCCTGCCCTCCTCCGGCGGGTCCGGCGCGACCGTGGCGATCGTCGACGCGTACGACGACCCCAACGCCGAAGCGGATCTGGCCACTTACCGCTCCACGTACGGCCTGCCCGCCTGCACCACCGACAACGGCTGCTTCTCGAAGGTCGGCCAGTCCGGCAGCGCCTCCTCGCTGCCGAGCGCCGACGCGGGCTGGGCCGAGGAGATATCGCTCGACCTCGACATGGTCAGCGCCGCCTGCCCCGACTGCCACATCCTCCTGGTCGAGGCCGACGACTCCTCGATGACCAACCTGGGCGAGTCCGTCAACACCGCGGTGTCGCTGGGCGCGAAGTACGTCTCCAACAGCTACGGCGGCGGCGAGTCCTCCTCGGACCCGTCGTACGACAGCTCGTACTTCGACCACCCCGGTGTCGCCATCACCGTCAGCGCCGGTGACAGCGGCTACGGCGCCGAGTACCCGGCCGCCTCCCAGTACGTCACCGCCGTCGGCGGCACCTCGCTCACCAGCGACTCCTCCAGCCGCGGCTGGACCGAGTCCGTCTGGACGGGCACCGGCTCCGGCTGCTCCTCCTACGACGCCAAGCCGTCCTGGCAGACGGACGCCGATTGCGGCAAGCGCACCATCGCCGACGTCTCGGCGGTCGCCGACCCCGCGACGGGCGTCGCCGTCCACGACACGTACGGCTCGGACACCGGCTGGGAGGTCTTCGGCGGCACCAGCGCCTCGTCGCCGCTGATCGCGGCCGTCTACGCCCTCGCGGGGGCGCCCTCGGCCGGGTCCTACCCCGCCTCGTTCCCCTACGCGCACTCCGACGCGCTCAACGACGTGGCCGGCGGCTCGAACGGCTCGTGCGGCGGCTCGTACCTGTGCACCGGCGTGAGCGGCTTCGACGGCCCGACGGGCCTCGGCACGCCGAACGGCACGGCGGCCTTCGCGGGCTGACGGCACCCACAAGGGCGCGAGGAACCGCGCGACGAGCCACGACGCGCACGCGCGTCGTGGCTCGTCGCTCACGCCTGTCGAAGACCGGCTGCCCGCCTCCGGAAGGCGACCGTCACAGGCGGTTGGCCGTGGCCACCGCGCGCAGGACGGCGGCGGCCTTGTTGCGGCACTCGGTGTCCTCGGCCACCGGATCGCTGTCGGCGACGACACCGGCCCCGGCCTGGACGTAGGCGGTGCCGTCGCGGAGCAGCGCCGTACGGATGGCGATGGCGGTGTCGGAGTCACCGGCGAAGTCGAGGTAGCCGACGCAGCCGCCGTACAGACCGCGCCGGGACGGCTCCAGCTCCTCGATGATCTGCATGGCGCGCGGCTTGGGGGCGCCGGAGAGGGTGCCCGCGGGGAAGCAGGCGGTGAGCACGTCGAAGGCGGTACGGCCCTCGGCGACCTGGCCGGTGACGGTCGAGACGATGTGCATGACGTGGGAGTAGCGCTCGACGGACATGAAGTCGACGACCTCGACGCTGCCGGGTTCGCAGACGCGGCCCAGGTCGTTGCGGCCGAGGTCGACCAGCATCAGGTGCTCGGCGCGTTCCTTGGGGTCGGCCAGCAGTTCCTCGGCGAGCGCGGTGTCCTGTCGCGGGGTGGCGCCGCGCGGGCGGGTGCCCGCGATCGGGTGGACCATGGCGCGGCCGTCCTCGACCTTGACCAGGGCCTCGGGGCTGGAGCCGACGACGTCGAAGTCGCCGCCCTCGCCGCCGGGGAAGCGGAAGAGGTACATGTACGGGCTGGGGTTGGTGGCCCGCAGGACCCGGTAGACGTCGAGCGCGCTGGCCGTGCACGGGGTCTCGAAGCGCTGCGAGGGGACGACCTGGAAGGCCTCACCCGCGCGGATACGTTCCTTGATGTCGTCGACCGCGCGCTGATAGGCGGCGCCGCCCCACAGGGCGGTGTATTCGGGCAGTTCCGACGGCGGCAGCTCGACGGGGACGTATTCGACCGGCTTGGCCAGGTCGGCCTGCATGGCGTCGAGGCGGGCGACGGCGTCAGCGTGGGCCTCGTCCACCCCGGTGTCGCGGTCGTTGTGGTTGATCGCGTTGGCGATCAGCAGGACCGTGCCGTCCCAGTGGTCGAGGACGGCGAGGTCGGAGGTGAGCAGCATGGTCAGTTCCGGCAGCCGCAGGTCGTCGCGGGTCCGCTCGCCGATCCGCTCCAGGCGGCGCACGATGTCGTAGCCGAGGTAGCCGACCATGCCGCCGGTGAAGGGCGGCATCCCCGCCGCCAGGTCGCGCGGGGTGTGCAGGGCGTCGACGGTGACGCGCAGCGCCTCCAGCGGGTCGCCGTCGACCGGGACGCCCACCGGCGGCGTGCCGAGCCAGTGCGCCTGGCCGTCGCGCGCGGTGAGCGTGGCGGCCGACCGGACGCCGACGAAGGAGTAGCGCGACCACGTCCGGTCTCCCCCGGAGCCTTCGGCCTGGGAGGTGCCTCCGTCCGCCGACTCCAGCAGGAACGTTCCCGTCCGCTCCCCCGCGAGCTTGCGGTACAGCCCGACCGGAGTGTCGCCGTCGGCGAGCAGCCTGCGCGTCACGGGAATCACCCGGCGGTCGACCGCCAGCTTGCGGAAGGTCTCAAGGTCCATGAGCCGAGATTAGTGGTCACGGCCGGGCGCCGGGAGCGGCCGGTACGGCGAAGGGCGGACCGGCTGGCCGAGCGGCAGCACGTCGGCGTCGAAGCACGTGCGGTCGCCGGTGTGGCAGGCCGCGCCGACCTGGTCGACCTTCACCAGCAGGGTGTCGCCGTCGCAGTCCAGCGCGACGGACTTGACGTGCTGGACGTGGCCCGAGGTGTCGCCCTTGACCCAGTACTCCTGGCGGCTGCGGCTCCAGTAGGTGCAGCGGCCGGTGGTGAGGGTGCGGTGCAGGGCCTCGTCGTCCATCCACCCCAGCATCAGCACTTCACCGGTGTCGTATTGCTGGGCGATGGCGGGTACGAGTCCGTCGGCCGTGCGCTTGAGGCGGGCGGCGACTGCTGGGTCAAGTGCGGTGGCGGGCATGGTGACCATTCTGCCGCCGAATATCAAGAACTCGAAAAGGGTCAATAACCGGCAAAGAGGGCAAGTGAGTTGACCACCATCCGGTTGTCGCTCGCTCATGTCACCCGTATGGGGCATCCTGCCTGCATGGGTTTTCCACCACCGCCGCAAGAAGGACCGCCGCCGCCTCCGGATCAAGGAGGCGGTTTCGGGCCACCGCAGGGCTTCGGCCCCCCTCCTCCCCCGCCGCCCGCTGACGGCGGCTATGGCTATCCGCAACAAGGCGGCGGTCAGAACTACGGTTATCCGCAGGAGCCGACGCAGGCCGCGCCGGGTCCTTACGGCCAGCAGGGCTACGGTCAGCAGGGCGGCTACGGCCAGCCGGGCCCGCCCGGACCGCCCGCCCCGCCCGGTGGCTACGGCTACCCGCAGGGCCCCGGCGGCTACCCGCCGCCCCCGCCGCCGAACAACACCAAGCGCAATGTGCTGATCGCGATAGCCGCGGTCGTGGTGATCGGCGGTATCGGCACCGCGGTCGCCGTCTCCGGTGGCAGCGACAGCAAGAACGACGCGAAGCCGACGCCGTCGATCAGCGGTCTGCCGTCAGGACTGCCGTCCATGCCGTCCTTCACGGAGCCGACGCCCAGCTTCACGCTGCCGTCGGACACCCCGACCTTCGACACCCCGACCGACGACCCGTTCACCGACTTCCCGAGCATCACCCCGACCGAGAAGGTCGTGCCGTACGTGGTGCTCTCGCCGGGCAAGTGCTTCGACGCGCCGACCCTCACGCCGACCGTCGACACGGTGACCACCAAGTCGTGCAGCTCCGCGCACGACGGCCAGGTCGTCGCCAACGAGACGCTGTCCGGCACCTTCAGCACCGACTCGGAGATCCAGTCGAAGGCGCTGGAGCTGTGCACGGCCGACGCCAAGAAGCACCTTCCCGCGGACGGGCGGCTGTACTACCCGTACGCGCTCTTCCCGAAGCTGACCACCTACGAGCTCCAGGGCCGCAAGACGGTGACCTGCTCGCTCACGCTCAACAACGGCACCAACAGCAAGAAGCTCTACGCTCCGCTGGGCTGACGCCTCACGGGGGCGGCAGGGGCGGGGAGCGGACGTATCGGCCAAGGGGCCGTTAATCTGGGGTCATGTCGACACATGCCCAGCGCGAACGTCTGCTCCTCGCCGATCTGCTGGAGCAGTCAGGACCCGACGGCCCGACGCTGTGCGAGGGCTGGTCCACCCGCGACCTGGCCGCGCACGTCGTGGTACGCGAACGGCGCGGTGACGCGGCGGCGGGGCTTGTCATCCCGCAGCTCAAGGACCGTGCGGAACGGGTCCGCAAGGAGTACGCGCGAAAGCCGTACGAAGAGCTGATCCAGCTCATCAGGACCGGGCCGCCGCGGATGTCGCCCTTCACCATCAAGCAGGTGGACGAGGCTTCCAACACCGTCGAGTTCTACGTCCACGCCGAGGACGTCAGGCGTGCCGCGCCCGACTGGACGCCGCGTGCCATCGACCCCGTCTTCGCCGACACGCTGTGGGCGCGGCTGGAGCGTGCCGCCCGGCTCGCGGGCCGCCGCTCCCCGGTCGGCCTGGTGCTGCGCCGCCCGAACGGCCAGACCGCCGTCGCCCGCAAGGGCTCTCCCGTGGTGACCGTGACCGGTGAGCCGTCCGAGCTGACGATCTTCGTCTTCGGCCGCCAGGACGCCGCCCAGGTCGAGGTGGACGGCGACAAGGACGCGGTGGCACGGCTGTACGCGGCGAAGCTCGGACTGTGACGCGGTAGGCGGCAGGCGCGTCCGTCGCCCCGGCGGGCGACAGCCCCTCGGCCCCGTGCTTCTCACAGCGCGCTGTTGCCGGACACCACAGCGCTCCGACCGGCTCGGCGAGGCCGCGGCGGACGTGGACGTCGTGATCGACTACACCTGGGGCGCGCCGACCGAGCGGGCCCTCCCCGCGCTGCTCACCCGCCGCACCGACCGTGCCGCCGCCCTCGACTGGATCCAGATCGGCTCCACGGCCGGACCCGACATCACCCTGCCGTCCTTCGTCCTGCGCGCCGCCAACCTCCGCGTCATGGGCAGTGGCCAGGGCTCCGTCACCGCCGCGGGCATCGTCGCCGAACTTCCTTCGCTGGTCGCTCGGCTCACGGCCGGGGTCTTCTCCGTCGCGGCCGACGCCGTATCCCTCTGCGAGGTCGAGCGCGCCTGGACGGCTCCCGTCGAGCCGGGCCGCCGGCTCGTCCTCACGCCGACCGCGTGACCCGGCTTCTCCGGCGCACCGCCGTTCGTCCGGCTAGGCGACGACCTTGGCGAGGAAGCCGTCGAGGTTGCGGAGGGTGCGGGCGATCTGTTCGTCGAGGGTGAGGGTCTCCTCGAGCCGCTTGACCAGGGCGGAGCTCTTCTTGCCGCGGACGTAGAGGGGACAGGCGAGGTCGGCGCACATGTAGAGGGCGACGGTGTTGCCCTGGCGGCCGGCGGCGCCCGCGAGCGGGGCCGCCAGGAGGTCGACACCGCCGCCGGAGTGACCGGTGAGGCAGAGGGAGCAGAGGCTGCTGCGCATCAGATTGCGCCGGGCGCCGGGGGCGATCCGCAGGACGATGCCCACGGGCTCGTCGCCGGGCCGCACCAGATAGGCGCGGTCGCGGGCGCCGGGGTCGCGCCAGCCCAGGAAGTCCAGGTCGCTCCACGGCAGGTCGCCCAGATCCCTGGGCAGGCTGATCCGCTTCGCCTCCCCCTTGGAGCAATTGACGAACGAGCCGCGAATCTCTGCATCACCGAGCGGGTCCATGAGCGCGAAGCTAACAGGAGGCCCCCGCGCACGTCACAGCATTTTCTCGGCGTCAGTCCCGGCCCGCGGCCACCGGCTCGGCGGCAGCCGTCACGTCCGCCGCCGGGCGCGGCGACCGCTTCCCGCGGGGAAGTTCCGCGGTGCGGATCGCGGGGGTGGCGAGGCCGACGACGCCTCCGGTCATGGTGAGGACGGCGCTGGTGAGGAAGACGGGGGCCGGGCCCCAGGCGGCGACGGCGGCGCCGAAGAGGGGGTAGGCCAAAGGGGCGAGGCCGAAGCTGCTGAGGCTCATCACCGAGGTGACGCGGCCGAGGTAGCCGGGGTCGGCCGCCGACTGGATGAGGGCGTACGCGAGGCTGCCGCAGATGCCGCAGAACAGGCCGCTCAGCGCGGCGACGGCGACCGCGAGGGCCGGCGACGGCGCCACGCCGATCAGGCCGACGCCCGCGGCGCCCGCGAACAGGGCGCCGATCTGGACGGCCCCGGCCCGCGGCAGGCGGCCCCGTACGGTCAGCAGCAGCGCGGCGCACCCGGCGCCCGCGCCGAAGCCCGCGATGATCCAGCCGTAGCCGGACGAGCCCCAGCCGCGGTGCTGGGCGAGCAGGATCATGCCGACGTTCAACGGGCCGACCAGGCCCAGTTCGCAGATGGCGGCGGACAGCACCAGCGGGCCGACGAGCCGGTGGCGGCGCACGTACCGCAGTCCGTCGAGCAGATCCCGCCAGGCGCTCGCGCCCTCCTCGGACCGGTCGCTCCCGGCGGGCGCCTCGGGCAGCGGGCTCATGCGGGTGGCGATCAGCAGCGGTACGGAGACCGCGAAGAGCGCGCCCGCCAGGGCGAAGGCGGCCGTGGCGCCGCCGAGCCCCATCGCGAGGCCGCCGACCGGCGGTCCGACGATGGTGCCGAAGCGGATGGTGAGTGACCGCATGCCCTGCAAGCGGGTGAGCTGGTCGGCGGCGACGATCCGCGGCGGCAGCGCGCCGACGGCCGGCATGAACAGCGCGTCCACGACGCCGAAGAGCAGCGAGACGACGACCAGCAGCCACAGCCCGGGCGAGGAGAGCGCCAGCGTCGCCGCGGCGCCGAGGATCAGCGCGCAGCGCACCGCGTCGCTCCCGATCACCACCTTGCGCGGCCCGAACCGGTCGGCGATCACTCCCCCGCCGAGCATCAGCACCGCGCGCGGCACCGCGCCGACCGCCATCACCAGGCCCACCTGCGTCGGCGGCGCCACCTCGGCGGCGGCGAAGCCGAGGGCGAGGAAGTAGACGCAGTCGCCGAGCATGGACGCGGTGTACGCGATCAGCCAGCGCAGCACGTTCCCGTCCTTGTGCGCGGGCCTGCCGTGCGGTGTTGCGGGTATCGCGGTCGCCGTCATGGTGGCGGCCCTCCTCTGGTCTCGACGTCGGGTCGGGCGCGGTCTGAGGGGCCTTCCGCGGTCACTCCCGGAACGGGAATCCGTACATCTGCACGGCCACCAGCTCCCGGCCCTCGGTGTCGCCCGCCTCGACCGCCGCCTTGCCGCGGTCGATCCAGCGGCGCATGAGCGCGGTGATCTCCTCGTCCATCTCGTGGAGTTCGGCGGCGCTGAGCCGCGGCATGTACTCGGAGCTGAAGGAGGCGTCGGTCCACTCCCCCGCCCAGGCGGCCTGCTGGGCCAGGTAGCGCTCGTACCGCTCGTAGCGGCTGGCCAGGAGCTGCCTGGTGACCTCGTTGACGACGGCGGCGCCCTCGGGCCGGTCCGTGAAGTCCCCGCTGCGGAAGGAGAATCCGCGCTCGGCGGAGACCTTCCACCAGCGCTCGCGACCGTCGGTGCTCTTCTCGGGGGCCTCGACGATGAAGCCGTGGGCGGCGAGCTTGCGCAGGTGGTAGCTGACCAGGGACACCGCCTCGTCCACCTGGTCGGCCAGGTGGGAGGCGGTGGCGGCACCAGAGGTGACCAGGTGGCGGTAGAGCTGGATGCGCAGCGGGTGGGTGAAGACCTTCAGCGCGTCGAGGTCGGTGATGCGCTGGGCCCGGGGCCGGGGGGCGTCGTCTTTTTCTGGCACGACCACCAGCCTAGATAGAAAAGAAAAGTTGCGCAATCTAATTTGCGCAACTTCTCTTTCTCATCTGTTCACCGGCCGTGGACCGGGCGCCCCCGGCAGGATGTCGGGCATGTCACTCGACGGCACCCGCGCGCACCTCCGCGGCCCCGGCGACCTGCCCCCGCTGGTCGAACGCGCCGCCCGCACCGCACAGCAGCTCGGCTTCCCCTACTCCTGCCGCCCCGAGCAGGGCCGCCTGCTGCGCGCGCTCGCCGCGGGCGCCACCCGTATCGGCGAGACCGGTACCGGACTCGGAGTGGGGCTCGGCTGGCTGGTCACGGGCATGCGGGACGACGCCACCGCGGTGAGCGTCGAGCGCGATCCGGGGCGCGCGGAAACGGCCGCCTGGCTGTTCTCGGACCTCGCGCCGCAGGTCACCGTCGAATGCGGCGACTGGAAGGACATCGCCGCGCACGGCCCCTTCGACCTGCTGGTCCTGGACGGCGGCGGCCAGGGGAAGGGGGACGAGGCGGCCGATCCCGTGGAGCTGCTGCGGCCCGGCGGCGTCCTCGTCGTGGACGACTTCACGCCCGCCGACCGATGGCCGCCGCTGCACGAGGGCAGCCCCGATCTGGCCAGGCTGCACTGGCTGGAGCACCCGGCGCTGCGCTCGGTGGAGATACCGCTCGCGCCGGACCTCGCGGCGCTGGTCTGCACCCGCCGCCAGGACTGAGCCGCCGAAAAGCGGAGCCGCCGCACATGGAGAGCGGCGGCCGACGGAAACCCCGTGCTCAGCGCACCGGGTGCCCGGCCTCCCGCAGCGCCGTCTTGACCTCGCCGATCCGCAGGTCGCCGAAGTGGAAGACGGACGCGGCCAGTACGGCGTCGGCGCCCGCCGCCACCGCGGGCGCGAAGTCGGCGAGGCGGCCCGCGCCGCCGGAGGCGATCACCGGGACCGTCACCAGCTTGCGGACGGCCGCGATCATCTCCGTGTCGTAGCCGTCCTTGGTGCCGTCCGCGTCCATCGAGTTGAGCAGGATCTCGCCCGCGCCCAGCTCGGCCGCGCGCTGCGCCCACTCCACCGCGTCGATGCCGGTGCCGCGCCGCCCGCCGTGCGTGGTGACCTCGAAGGAACCCGAGGGGGTGCGCCGCGCGTCCACCGACAGCACCAGCACCTGCCGGCCGAACCGCTCGGCGATCTCCCGAATCAGCTCGGGCCTGGCGATGGCCGCCGTGTTGACGCCCACCTTGTCGGCGCCCGCGCGCAGCAGCAGGTCCACGTCCGTGACCGTCCGCACACCGCCGCCCACGGTGAGCGGGATGAAGACCTGCTCGGCCGTACGGCGGACGACGTCGTACGTGGTCTCCCGGTCGCCGGAGGAGGCGGTGATGTCCAGGAAGGTCAACTCGTCGGCGCCCTCGGCGTCGTAGAGCTTGGCCATCTCCACCGGGTCGCCCGCGTCCCGCAGATTCCGGAAGTTGACGCCCTTCACGACGCGGCCGTTGTCCACGTCGAGGCAGGGGATGACACGGACCGCGAGGGTCATCTGCCGGCTCCTCGGTAGGCTTCGATCTCCACCTCGACCAGGACGCGGGAGTCCATGAAACCGGCCACCACGACCATGGTGGCGGCGGGCCGCACGGCCCCGAACAGCTCCCGGTGGGCGCGCCCGACGTCGTCGGCGTCCCTGGCGTGGCTCATGTACATGCGGGTGCGGATCACACTGTCGGGCCCGAGGCCGAAGGGCTCGATCGCCGCCAGCGCGTTCCCGAAGGCGAGCAGGGCCTGTTCGTACGGGCTGCCCTCGCCGCGCACCTCGCCGTCGACGAGGGGCATCGTGCCGGACACCAGGACCAGGTCCCCCGCCGCGACGGCGCGGGCGAAACCGATGGTCTCCTCCAGCGGGCTTTCGGACTGGTCGCGCCGTACTGCGGGGGTCTCCGTCATCGTGATACCGCCTCCAGGGCTTCTTCCAAGGTGAACGCCTTGGCGTAGAGCGCCTTTCCGACAATCGCGCCTTCGACACCCCGCGGCACGAGAGTCGCGATGGCGCGCAGGTCGTCGAGGGACGAGACGCCGCCGGACGCGACGACCGGCCGGTCGGTGGCGGCGCAGACCCCGGCGAGCAGTTCCAGGTTGGGGCCCTGGAGCGTACCGTCCTTGGCGATGTCGGTGACGACGTACCGCGCGCAGCCCTCGGAGTCCAGCCGGGCCAGCGTCTCGTAGAGGTCGCCGCCGTCGCGGGTCCAGCCCCGGCCGCGCAGCGTGGTGCCGCGCACGTCGAGGCCGACCGCGATCCGGTCGCCGTGCTCGGCGATGACCTTGGCGACCCACTCCGGGGTCTCCAGCGCGGCCGTGCCGAGGTTGACGCGGGTGCAGCCGGTGGCGAGCGCGGCGGCGAGCGTGTCGTCGTCGCGGATGCCGCCGGACAGCTCGACCTTGATGTCCATCGAACGGGCCACCTCGGCGATCTGCGCCCGGTTGTCGCCGGTGCCGAAGGCCGCGTCGAGGTCCACCAGGTGCAGCCACTCCGCGCCCGCCGCCTGCCAGGCCAGCGCGGCGGCGTGCGGGTCGCCGTAGGACGTCTCGGATCCGGACTCGCCGTGCACGAGGCGTACGGCCTGGCCGTCCCGGACGTCGACGGCGGGGAGGAGTTCGAGCCTGTTCATCGGGTGCGTCCTACGTCGTAGAAGGGAGGAGGTGAAAGCGGACGGTGGAAGGGAGCCGGGCGGCGAGTGAGAGGGTCTAACGGGTCGAGCGGTTGACGCGTGAGACCGCGTTAGAGGGTGTCCAGCCAGTTGGTGAGCAACTGGGCGCCCGCGTCGCCGGATTTCTCCGGGTGGAACTGGGTGGCCCACAGCGCGCCGTTCTCCACCGCGGCCACGAACGGCTCGCCGTGCGTGGCCCAGGTGACCTTCGGCGCGCGGATCGCCGCGTTGTGCGTGTCGAATTCCCACTCGCGCACCGCGTAGGAGTGCACGAAGTAGAAGCGGGCGTCGGTGTCCAGGCCCGCGAACTGCCGTGAGTCGGCGGGCGGCCGTACGGTGTTCCAGCCCATGTGCGGGACGACGGGCGCCTTCAGCGGCTCGACCGTGCCGGGCCACTCGTCGAGCCCTTCGGTCTCCACGCCGTGCTCGATGCCGCGGGCGAAGAGGATCTGCATGCCGACGCAGATGCCCATGACCGGCCGTCCGCCGGCCAGCCTGCGGCCGACGATCCAGTCGCCGCGTACGCCCTTCAGGCCCGCCATGCAGGCGGCGAAGGCGCCGACGCCGGGCACCAGCAGCCCGTCGGCGTTCATCGCCCGGTCGAAGTCGGCGGTGATCTCCACCTCGGCCCCGGCGCGCGCGAGCGCCCGCTCGGCCGAACGGACGTTGCCGAAGCCGTAGTCGAGGACGACCACGCTCTTGTGCCTCAGTCCAGTCATGTCGGCTCCTCCCGCTAGAGCTGGAGCAGCCCGGCCGCCAGCGCCATCACGGAGCCGATGGCCAGGACCGCGATCATGCTCTTGGACTGCTTCTGCTGCCAGAAGGAGTAGACGCCTCCGGCGAGGAAGAGCCCGAGCAGGATGAAGAGGGTCGAGTACGTGTTCATAGCGCGCCCTTGGTCGACGGCAGGATTCCGGCGGCGCGCGGGTCGCGCTCGCTGGCGTAGCGCAGCGCCCGGGCGAGCGCCTTGAACTGGCACTCCACGATGTGGTGCGCGTTGCGCCCGTACGGCACGTGGACGTGCAGCGCGATCTGCGCCTGGGCGACGAAGGACTCCAGGATGTGCCGGGTCATCGTGGTGTCGTAGGAGCCGATCATCGGCGCCATGTTCTCCGGCTCGGTGTGCACCAGGTAGGGGCGGCCCGACAGGTCGACGGTCACCTGGGCGAGGGATTCGTCCAGCGGGACCGTGCAGTTGCCGAAGCGGTAGATGCCGACCTTGTCGCCGAGCGCCTGCTTGAACGCGGCACCGAGCGCGAGCGCGGTGTCCTCGATCGTGTGGTGCGTGTCGATGTGCAGGTCGCCCTCGGTCTTCACCGACAGGTCGAACAGGCCGTGCCTGCCGAGCTGGTCGAGCATGTGGTCGTAGAAGCCCACACCGGTGGAGACGGCCACCTGTCCCGTACCGTCCAGGTCGATCTCGACGACGACGGACGTCTCCTTGGTGCTGCGCTCCACGCGGCCCACGCGGGTCATGCGGACTCCTCCGTACGGTGGTGCCTGATGTGCTGCTGGTCGCTGTGTTCCTTGACCACGGTCCTGACGGCGTCGAGGAACGCGTCGTTCTCCGCCGGGGTGCCCGCGGAGACCCGCAGCCAGCCGGGGACGCCGTTGTCCCGGACGAGGACCCCGTGGTCGAGGATCGCCTGCCAGGCGGCGTGGCTGTCGGCGAAGCGGCCGAACTGCACGAAGTTGGCGTCGGACTCGGTGACCGCGCAGCCGATCGCCGTCAACTCGGCGACGAGCCGGTCCCGTTCGTCCTTGAGCTGCTGGACGTAGCCGAGCAGTGTGTCGGTGTGCTCCAGGGCGGCCAGCGCGGTCGCCTGGGTGACCGAGGACAGGTGGTACGGCAGCCGGACGAGCTGTACCGCGTCCACCACGGCGGGGTCGGCCGCCAGATAGCCGAGCCGCAGCCCGGCGGCGCCGAACGCCTTGGACATGGTGCGGGTCAGCACCAGGTGCGGGCGGCCCTCGATCAGCGGCAGCAGCGACGGGCGGTGCGAGAACTCGCCGTACGCCTCGTCCACCACCACCATCGACGGCTTGGCGGCCTGCGCGGCCTCGTACAGCGCCAGTACGGTCGCGGCGTCCACGGCCGTACCGGTCGGATTGTTGGGCGAGCAGACGAACACCACGTCGGGGCGGCGGCGGTGGATCTCGCGGACCGCCGCGTCCACGTCGATCCGGAACTCCGCGTCGCGCGGCCCGGAGATCCAGCCGGTGCCGGTGCCGCGCGAGATCAGCGCGTGCATCGAGTACGACGGCTCGAAGCCGATCGCGGTCCTGCCGGGGCCGCCGAAGGTCTGGAGGAGCTGTTGGATGACCTCGTTGGAGCCGTTGGCCGCCCACACCTGGTCGCTGCCCACGCGGTGGCCCGCGGTCCTGGACAGATACGCGGCCAGCTCGGTGCGCAGCTCGACGGCGTCCCGGTCCGGGTAGCGGTTGAGCTGCCGGGCGGCCTCGGTGACGCGCTCGGCGATCCGGGCGACCAGCGCGTCGGGCAGCGGATACGGGTTCTCGTTGGTGTTCAGCCGCACCGGCACGTCGAGCTGGGGCGCGCCGTACGGGGACTGGCCGCGCAGTTCGTCGCGGATGGGCAGGTCGTCGATGCCGGTCACGGGAGGTCCCATCCGAAGCGGGCCTTGACCGCGGCGCCGTGTGCGGGCAGGTCCTCGGCCTCGGCGAGCGTCACCACGTGGTGGGCGACCTCGGCGAGCGCGTCGCGCGTGTAGTCCACGACGTGGATGCCGCGCAGGAAGGACTGCACGGACAGGCCCGAGGAGTGGCAGGCGCACCCGCCGGTGGGCAGGACGTGGTTGGAGCCCGCGCAGTAGTCGCCGAGCGAGACGGGGGCGTGCGGGCCGACGAAGATCGCGCCCGCGTTGCGCACGCGGGCCGCGACGGCGGCGGCGTCCTCGGTCTGGATCTCCAGGTGCTCGGCGGCGTAGGCGTCCACCACCTCAAGGCCCTGGTCGAGGGTGTCGACCAGCACGGTCGCCGACTGGCGGCCGGTGAGCGAGGCGGTGATCCGCTGGGTGTGCCGGGTGGCCTCGACCTGGGCCTCCAGCTCCTTGTCGACCGCGTCGGCCAGCTCGGGCGAGGTGGTGACCAGGACGGCGGCGGCGAGCGGGTCGTGCTCGGCCTGGCTGATCAGGTCGGCGGCGACGTAGCCGGGGTCGGCGGCGGCGTCGGCGAGGATCGCGATCTCGGTGGGCCCGGCCTCGGCGTCGATGCCGATCCGGCCCTTGAGCAGGCGCTTGGCGGCGGCCACGTAGATGTTGCCGGGGCCGGTGACGAGGTTGACCGGGCGGCACTCGTCGGTGCCGTACGCGAACATCGCGACGGCCTGCGCGCCGCCGGTGGCGTACACCTCGGTCACGCCGAGCAGGGCGCAGGCGGCGAGGATGGTGGGGTGCGGGGAGCCGCCGAAGTCCTTCTGCGGCGGGGAGGCCACCGCGATGCCCTCGACCCCGGCCTCCTGCGCGGGCACGACGTTCATCACGACGGACGACGGGTAGACGGCGAGGCCGCCGGGCACGTAGAGGCCCACGCGCTGGACGGGCAGCCACTTCTCGGTGACGGTCCCGCCGGGCACGACCCGTGTGGTGACGTCCTGGCGGCGCTGTTCGCGGTGGACCAGGCGGGCGCGGCGGATCGACTCCTCCAGCGCGGCGCGCACGGCCGGGTCGAGCGCGGCCAGCGCGTCGCTCAGCGCCCGCTCGGGCACCCGCAGCCGGTCGACCCTGACGCCGTCGAACCGCTCTCCGTACTCGATGACCGCCGCCGTGCCGCGATGGCGCACGTCCTCGCAGATCGGCCGCACGGTGTTCAGCGCCGCCTCCACGTCGAACTCGGCTCGGGGCAGCAGGTCGCGGTCGATCCCGCCCTCGGGGAAGGCGGCACCGCGCAGATCGATTCGGGAGATCACCCTGCCAAGTGTAGAGACCCGGGCATGGGGGACGTTCCGCGGTTCCACTCCGTGATACGCCGCCCGGGACGGGCCCGCCGCTGTCGCGGGCATGGCCTAGGTGTATTGATCACGAGCGTTGTTGACATGTGCCGGTGCTTGATCATGGCGAAGACCTCCGGTGTGGTGGAGCTGTCTAGGACTGCACC
>NZ_JBIVOA010000015.1:0-114209 GCF_044753885.1 Streptomyces sp. NPDC093221
CCGTGAATGTCACCGGGATATCCCGGAACAACACGCAAGAGCGGCGCGACCGGGAGGAATAATCCCCGTCGCGCACAGCGTCCTCGCTGTGTTTTGTTCTTCAAAGGAACCACGCCCCACGAACCACAATCGGTCCGCGAAGACGGGGTATCAACATATCTGGCGTTGACTTTTGGCACGCTGTTGAGTTCTCAAGGAACGGAAGCTTCCTTCAGGCCGTTTCACCGGCCCTCCGGGCTTTCCCTTCGTGTTTCCAACCCTACCAGATCCGCTGTGCGTTTCCGGCCCCTGATTGGATCGGGGTTTGTTTCCCGCCTTTCGGCGTGTCCACTACGTTAGCCCATTTCCCGGGCGACTCATAATCGAGTCCATCGAATTGGATTTTGGCGCACCAAAGTACAGCCCGATGATCGGGAAGACGTAGGTAGTGGGTGGCCGCCCGGTGCGGTAGGGGCTGATGTGAACCATCCCCACCGTTTTGGCGGCTTGGACTACGTTACGCACGAGCGGCGACCGAGTCAAGCTCGGCCGCCGCTCAAACGTAGATTTCCAGCCGTGTCAAGCGAGTTCGACCGCTCCGAGGTTCTTCTTGCCCCGGCGCAGCACCAGCCAACGCCCGTGGATCAGATCGGAGTCGGCGGGAACCGCGTCCTCGCTGGTCACCTTGGTGTTGTTGAGGTACGCGCCGCCCTCCTTGATGGTGCGGCGGGCGGCGGACTTGCTCGGGACCAGCTCGATCAGGGCCAACAGGTCGGCCACCGGGGCCAGTTCACTGACCTGCGCCTTCGGGAGTTCGCTGAGCGCGGCGGCCAGGGTGGCCTCGTCCAGGTCGGCGAGTTCGCCCTGGCCGAAAAGTGCCTTGGAAGCGGCGATCACGGCGGCGCATTGGTCGGCGCCGTGCACCAGCGTCGTCAGCTCCTCGGCGAGGGCGCGCTGGGCCGCGCGGGCCTGCGGGCGTTCCTCGGTCGAGCGCTCCAGCTCCTCGATCTCCGCCCGCGAGGCGAAGCTGAAGATGCGCAGGAAGGTGGCGATGTCACGGTCGTCGGCGTTCAGCCAGAACTGGTAGAAGGCGTACGGCGTGGTCATCTCCGCGTCGAGCCAGATGGCGCCGCCCTCGGTCTTGCCGAACTTGGTGCCGTCCGCCTTGGTGATCAGCGGGGTGGCCAGCGCGTGCACCGAGGCGCCCTCGACGCGGTGGATGAGGTCGATGCCCGCCGTGAGGTTGCCCCACTGGTCGCTGCCGCCGGTCTGGAGCGTGCAGCCGTACCGCCGGTACAGCTCCAGGAAGTCCATGCCCTGGAGGATCTGGTAGCTGAACTCCGTGTAACTGATGCCCTGGTCGGAGTTGAGGCGGCGGGCCACGGCCTCCTTGCTGATCATCTTGTTCACCCGGAAGTGCTTGCCGATGTCGCGCAGGAACTCGATGGCCGACAGGCCCGACGTCCAGTCCAGGTTGTTCACCATGGTCGCGGCGTTGGGCCCCTCGAAGGAGAGGTAGGGCTCGATCTGGGCGCGTACCCGCTCGACCCACTCCGCGACGACCTCGGGCGCGTTCAGCGTGCGCTCGGCCGACGGCTTGGGGTCGCCGATCAGACCGGTGGCGCCGCCGACCAGTCCGAGCGGGCGGTGGCCGGCGAGCTGGAGGCGGCGGATGGTCAGGATCTGGACCAGGTTGCCGAGGTGCAGGCTGGGCGCGGTCGGGTCGAAGCCGCAATAGACCGTGACAGGGCCGTCCGCGAACGCCTTGCGCAGTGCGTCCTCGTCAGTGGAAACGGCGATCAGCCCTCGCCACCGCAGCTCGTCGACGATGTCCGTCACGGGTCTCGTGTCTCCCTCTTGTGGGTGCTGGGGGTCGGATACGGCTTCGCGTACCCGGTGCGTGAAGCGTGTCCGAGGGTACGCGGTTCCGGCCAGTCGTTTATCGACGCTTGCGCGGGGCGTGGGCGCGGTAGGGGCTGACGGTGGGGTCGCCGTCGATCCAGTAGCGCCAGGGGTGGTCGGCGCCCGCGCCGCCGACGCCGGTGCGCGGGCCGGTGCGGACGAGGGCGGGCGGGGGCGGGGTCCCGGTGAGGACGCGCAGCGGTCCGCCGGGGCCGCAGGCGTCGGCTCCGTTGAGCGAGCGGTCGACGGACAGTGCGGTGGCGAGCCGGGCGGGGCCCTGGGCGAGGTCGCTGTCCTTGCGGGAGGTGGGGCGGTGGGCGCGGGCGAGGTCGGCGCCGGTGGTGATCTCGCCGCCGCGCAGCAGGACTCCGCTGGGGGTGCCTTCGGGGCCGCAGACCAGGTTGAGGCAGAACCACATGCCGTAGGTGAAGTAGACGTAGGTGTGTCCGGGTGGGCCGAACATCACGGCGTTGCGGTCGGTGCGGCCCCGGTAGGCGTGGGAGCCGGGGTCGTTGGGGCCGTCGTACGCCTCGACTTCGGTGAGGCGCAGGGTGACCGGTCCTTGGTCGGTGGTGCGGACCAGGGTGCGGCCGAGCAGGTCGGGGGCGATGTCCAGGACCGGCCGGTCGAAGAACGCCCTGTCGAGCGGGACCTGTTCGGGTGGCGTGATCACGGTTCAGGAGCGTAGTGGAACCGGACGGGGCGTCCCGGCGTTCGTAGAGTTCGCACAGCGTGAGCCAGTGGATGCGGTCAGGGAGAGTGCGTATGGGGTTCAGGAAGATGATGGCGAGTCTCGGGGCCGGCGGGGCGTCGGTGGAGACGGAGCTGCACCAGGCCGATGTGGTGCCCGGCGGGGTGGTCGAGGGTTCGGTGCGGGTGCAGGGCGGTTCGGTCGAGCAGCGGATACAGGGGCTGACGGTCGGGTTGCAGGCGCGCGTCGAGGTGGAGCGCAGGGACGCGCAGGGCAATGAGACGGAGTCCTTGCAGAACATCGAGTTCCATACGCAGCAGATCGCCGGCGAGTTCATGGTGCGGGCGGGGGCGGTGCACGATGTGCCGTTCTCGTTGGAGGTGCCGTGGGAGACGCCGGTGACGATGTTCATGGGGCGGCAGCTCACGGGGATGAACGTGGGGGTGACGACGGAGTTGCAGATCGCCCGCGCGGTGGACAAGGGGGATCTGGACCCGGTGAACGTCCACCCGCTGCCCGCGCAGGAGGCGCTGCTCGACGCGTTCGGGCGGCTGGGGTTCGCCTTCAAGAGCGCGGATCTGGAGAAGGGGACGATGCGGAACACGCGGCAGCGGCTGCCGTTCTACCAGGAGATCGAGTTCCGTACGCCGGAGCAGTACCGGGGGCTCAAGGAGGTGGAGCTGACGTTCGTCGCGGACGGCGAGGAGATGGATGTCGTCCTGGAGATGGACAAGAAGCCGGGGCTGTTCGGCGGCGGCAGTGACACGTACCGCTCCTTCACGATGAGCATGCACTCCTTCGAGGAGACGGACTGGGCGGCCTATCTGCACCAGTGGCTCGCCGAGGTGGGCGGCAAGCGGAACTGGTTCTGACCGGGGCCCTAGGCTCGGGGCGGAATCAATCGTGTGCGATCAGGAGGTGTCGAGGTGACCGAGCAAGCGCGACGGCCGCTCCCCCATGACTTCCACCCGCAGGTGCCGGAGTTCACCGTGGTGAGCGACGACGTGGAACCGGGCGGGGTACTCAAGGACGATCAGGTGTACGCGGCGGGCAATGTCTCGCCGCAGCTTCGGTGGGAGGGGTTCCCGGCCGGGACGAAGAGCTTCGCCGTCACGTGCTACGACCCGGACGCGCCGACCGGCAGCGGTTTCTGGCACTGGGTGCTGTTCGACATCCCCGCGTCGGTGACGGAGCTGCCGCGCGGTGCGGGTTCCAGTGCTTTCCCGGGGCTGCCCGCGGGCGCGACGCACGCGCGGAACGACTACGGGACGCGGGATTTCGGTGGCGCGGCGCCGCCGCCCGGTGACGGGTCGCACCGGTATGTGTTCACGGTCTACGCGGTGGACACCGAGAAGCTGGGCCCGGACGCGGACGCCTCGCCCGCGTTCGTCGGGTTCAATCTGCGCTTCCACACGCTGGGCAGGGCGCAGTTGATCGGTGAGTACGAGGTGCGGGCCGGAGGCTGAGCCCGCCGGTCTGTCGCGCTGAGCGCTCGGGATATTACGTTGCGCTCCGCCGTTCCCCGTCGCACAGTGGTGCGTGCCTGACGACGTGACCACCGTCCTCAGGCTGTCGGCACCGCGGTGGCGGGGGCGGCCGGGCGTCTGCGTCCGCCGTCTGCCGGAGTTCGGTCTGCGGGCCGGGCGTCCACGCCGACGGACGCGCTCCGGGTGCCTGTTCTACACGGGGGACGGCACCCGGAGCGCAGACCTTTCCCCGGGACGAGCCCCCGGCCGAGCCCGGAGGGACGCGGGGACGTGCCCCGGCGCGGAATCCGGGATGAACAGGACCTTTCCACCTGCCGATCTTCCGGTTGCGGCCGTGAAATTGCGTTGTCGGCGGCCGTGTCCCGGGGTCACAGTGGATCCACTTCGCCATGGGGGCGGGGCAGGGCCCGGGAGGTGGGCGGGATGCGTGAGACGCTGGTGCTGAATGCGAGCTTCGAGCCGCTGTCGACGGTGTCGCTGCGGCGTGCTGTCGTGCTGGTGATGCAGGACAAGGCCGTCGTGGAGCAGGCGCATCCCGGGCTGCGCATCCGTGCCGCCGCGGTGGAGGTTCCGGTGCCGCAGGTGATCAGGCTCTGCCGGTACGTGCGGGTGCCGTTCCGACAACGGGCCCCGTGGTCGCGGCGCGGTGTGCTGGTACGTGACCGGCACCGGTGCGCGTACTGCGGGCGCAGGGCCACCACGGTCGACCACGTGCAGCCGAAGTCGCGCGGGGGCGGTGACACCTGGCTGAACACGGTGGCCGCGTGCGGCGAGGACAATCAGCGCAAGGCGGACCGTACTCCCGAGCAGGCGGGGATGCGGCTGCTGGTCCGGCCGTTCGAGCCGACGCCGGCGGACACGCTGCTGTTGGCGCTGGGGGTGCGGGACGGGTTCGGGCTGCCGGAGTGGCTGCCCGTTCCGGCGTCGGCCTGAGCGCCCCTTCGCGTGCGGGGAATCGAGGTCGTGGGGCCGTGAGGTCCCGACGGGGCGGGGCCCTTCCCTTCGGGGAGGGGCCCTATTTCAGCAGGAGTTGGACGATCGCGGCGGTGCCGACGACGACGATGAGTCCGCGCAGGGCGGCGGGCGGGAGGCGGCGGCCGACGCGGGCGCCGATCAGGCCGCCGATGACGGCGCCGCCCGCGATGAGGCCGACGGCGGTCCAGTTCATGTGGGCGACGATGATGAAGAAGAGGGCCGCGACGCCGTTGACGACGGCGGCGAGAACGTTCTTCATGCCGTTGACGCGTTGCAGGGACTCGTTGAGCACCAGGCCCATCAGGGAGAGGTACAGCACGCCCTGGGCGGCGCCGAAGTAGCCGCCGTACATGCTGGCGAGCAGCATGCCGACGACGAGGGCGGTGCCGCCGTGGGCGGGGGCCTGGGTGCCGGTACGGTCGCGGCGGGCCTGGACGGCGCGGGCCAGGCGGGGTTGCAGCACGACCAGGACGAGCGCGATGGCGATGAGGACGGGGACGATCGCCTTGAACGCCGTGGACGGCAGGGTGACGAGCAGGACGGCGCCGATGAGTCCGCCGACGAGGGCGACGGCGCCGAGCCGCAGCAGGCGCGGTCGCTGGCCCTGGAGTTCACCGCGGTAGCCGATGGCGCCGGTGATCGAACCGGGCACCAGGCCCAGTGAGTTGGACACGTTGGCCGTGACGGGCGGCAGTCCGACGGCGAGCAGGACGGGGAAGGTGATCAGCGTCCCCGAGCCGACGATGGTGTTGATGGTGCCCGCGCCGATTCCGGCCGCGAACACGGCGAGGGCTTCCGGCAGAGTCATGCGTCGTCTCCATGATCTTCGCGCGTCCTCCCCGCCGTCGAGGTCGAGGGGTGCGCGGCGATCATGTCATAGGGGGCTGCGGCGGGCTTCCGGGCCGGGGCGGTCCTCGTCAGTGCTGGTCAGTGCTGGTCAGCGCTCGTCAGTCCTTGTCGAAGGGCGGGGACTCGCGGCGCGGGGCGGGCGCGGTGGCGGGCTCGCGTGAGCCGTTGCCGGGAGCGCCGGGGGCGCCCGGGAGGTTGACGATGCCGCCGAGGCCCTTGAGCGCGTCGTTCAGCTCGCTGGGGATGATCCACAGCTTGTTGGCGTCGCCCTCGGCTATCTTCGGCAGCATCTGGAGGTACTGGTAGGCGAGGAGCTTCTGGTCGGGGTCGCCCGCGTGGATCGACTCGAAGACCGTGCGGATCGCCTGGGCCTCACCTTCGGCGCGCAGCGCGGCGGCCTTGGCGTCACCTTCCGCGCGCAGGATCGAGGACTGCTTCTCGCCCTCCGCGGTGAGGATCTGGGACTGCCGGATGCCCTCCGCGGTGAGGATCGCGGCGCGCTTGTCACGGTCGGCGCGCATCTGCTTCTCCATCGAGTCCTGGATGGAGGTGGGCGGTTCGATCGCCTTCAGCTCGACGCGGTTGACGCGGATGCCCCACTTGCCGGTGGCCTCGTCCAGGACGCCGCGCAGTGCCGCGTTGATCTCCTCGCGGGAGGTCAGGGTCCGCTCCAGGTCCATGCCGCCGATGATGTTGCGGAGCGTGGTGACGGTGAGCTGCTCGATGGCCTGGATGTAGCTGGCGACCTCGTACGTCGCGGCGCGGGCGTCGGTCACCTGGTAGTAGATGACGGTGTCGATGTTGACCACCAGGTTGTCCTGGGTGATCACCGGCTGCGGCGGGAACGGCACGACCTGCTCGCGCAGGTCGATGCGGTTGCGGATGGTGTCGATGAACGGCACCACGATGTTGAGGCCGGCGCTGAGGGTCCGGGTGTAGCGGCCGAAGCGCTCGACGATGGCGGCGCTGGCCTGCGGAATCACCTGGACCGTCTTGATCAGCGCGATGAAGACGAGCACCACCAGGATGATCAGGACGATGATGATGGGCTGCATGTCCACTCCCCGCGCGGGTCGGCTGCGGGAGTACGACGTACTCCGGCATGATCAATTCTGGCAGAACGGCCGCTTGTCGCGGGCGGGTTCGGTGATTTCCCGGCCCTCGTCGGCGACGTTCGGATGTTCGGATGTCGGATGTTCGGATGTCGGGTGTTCAGGTGTCCGGAGGCCGGGTGTTCAGATGACGACGGCGGTCGCTCCGTCGATCTCCACCACGTCCACCTGCTGCCCCGGGTCGTAGACCCGGCCGTGCTCCAGGGCGCGGGCCGACCAGACCTCTCCGCCGAGTTTGATCCGTCCGTTGGCACCGCCGTCGACACGTTCCAGGACGACGGCCTGCTTGCCCTTGAGGGCGTCGACACCGCTGCGCTGTTCCGGGCGTTGCCGATTGCGGTACGCGATGGGCCGTACGAAGACCAGCAGCGCGACCGAGACGACGACGAAGACGATCACCTGGGCGACGATCCCGCCGCCCATTCCGGCCGTGACCGACCCGGCCACCGCTCCGACGGCGAACATCCCGAATTCGGGCATCGCCGTGATCACCAGCGGTATCCCGAGACCCACTGCCGCTATCAGCCACCACACCCATGCGTCCACGTCGCCAATCGTAGGCGTGCGGAGGGCAGTTGCGGCAGTACGCAATGGAAACCCGGACGAAAACCCTTCAGGACAGCGGCAGTCCGGCGGCCGTCCAGCGGTCGCCGCGGCGCTCGACGACCAGTGGGAGGCCGAAGCAGCGGGACAGGTTGCGGGAGGTGAGTTCGAGGTCGATCGGTCCCGCGGCGACGACCTTGCCCTGCTGGATCATCAGGACGTGGGTGAAGCCGGGGGCGATCTCCTCGACGTGGTGGGTGACCATGATCATCGAGGGGGCGATGGGGTCGCGGGCCAGCCGGCCGAGGCGGCGGACCAGGTCCTCGCGTCCGCCGAGGTCGAGGCCGGCGGCGGGCTCGTCGAGCAGCAGCAGTTCGGGGTCGGTCATCATCGCGCGGGCGATCAGGGTGCGCTTGCGCTCGCCCTCGGACAGGGTGCCGAACTTGCGGCCGAGGTACTCGCTCATCCCGAGCCGGTCGAGGAACGCGCGGGCGCGGTCCTCGTCGACCTGCTCGTACCCCTCGTTCCAGGTGGCGGTCATGCCGTACGCGGCGGTGAGGACGGTCTCCAGGACCGTCTGCCTGCGCGGCATCTTCTCGGCCATGGCGGCGCCCGCCATGCCGATCCGCGGCCGGAGTTCGAACACGTCCACGTTGCCGAGCTTGTCGCCGAGGATCTGGACGGTGCCGGTGGTGGGGAAGAGATAGCTGGACGCGACATTGAGCAGGGTGGTCTTGCCCGCCCCGTTGGGTCCGAGGATGACCCAGCGTTCCCCCTCGGCGACCGACCACGACACGTGGTCCACCAGAGCCCGTCCGTCGCGGACCACGGATACGTCCACCAGCTCCAGCACATCGCTCATGAGCGCGTTGTCTCCCATTGCAGTCTCGGCTGTCTGCCGTGTGCGCGGGTAGGCACCGGCAGAAGGATCCCCCGGGGAAAACTTACGCCACCGCGCGACGGGTCCGTTCCATAGGCTGGGGGCATGCTTGATGAACCTCGCTCAGGGCGGCTGACCGCGTGGGGAAATGCCCTGCTTGCCGGACTTGCCGCCCCCGATGACGTCGCACAGGAGATCACGGCGGACGACGCCGTGCACCGGATCTCGGGGCTGCCGGGTGAGCATGTCCCGGTGGGGCTGACGCTGGGGCTCGGCAGGCTGCGCGCGCTGGGCGTGACGGGGCTGCGGCTCGCGCTGCCGGTGGCCGGGCATCCGCTGGGGCTGAGCGGGCCGCCGGAGTTCAACGCGCGGGCGCTGGCCGCGGGCGAGGCGGTGGTCACCGTCGGCGGCGCGGCGCTCGGTCTGGTGCCCGAGGTCCGCGAGGCGGGCCCGGCCGGCGATGTGCACGTCGAGGTCGAGTGGCGGTGCCTGCCGGTACGGGACGCGCCGCCCGCCGACGTACCGTCGCTGAGCGAGGCCGAGCGGGAGCTGGCCGAGGCGCTGCGGGACGCCACGAACGCGCTGGCGCGGCTGGACGTGGCGGGCGCGGGTCCGTCCGCGCACGCGGCGCTCGAGGCGTACCGGGCGCGCGCCGAGCGCGGCGGCGAGGTGCTCGCGCCGGGGTATCCGCCGCGCGCGGTACGGGTGCTGGCGCTGGCGCAGCGGGTCGCGGCGCTGGTGGCGATCGCCTCCGACGGGCACGGCGCGGCGGTGAGCGCCTCGCAGATCGCGGCGCGGGCGGAGCTGCTGCGGCCGGTGGAGCGTACGGCGCGCAGGGCGCAGGTGGCGGCGTACAACGCGTATGTCGAGGAGGCGGAGCGGCGCAGGACCTGACATCCCACGCGAGGCGCGGCACGGGCCTGACGTCCCCGCGCGGGGCGCGGCGCGGGACCTTACATTCCACGGCGCGGCGGCGCGTGGGGAGGCCCCGCGGCTACGGGGAGGGATCCCGTGCCGCGGGGCCTTCGGCGAGGCGGGCCGGAAGTCCGCGTCGTCCGTGGTTACTTGTTGACGGCGACGTTGCCGAACGCCGGGTTCAGCAGGCCGATCACATTCACCGAGTTGCCGCTGAGGTTGACCGGGATGTGCACCGGAACCTGCACCAGGTTGCCGGAGCCCACGCCCGGGGACTTCACGGCGGTGCCGCACGCGTCGGCGCCGCTGGCGGCGGAGGCCACACCGGTACCGGCGACGGCCAGGCCGCCCGCCACGAGGGTGACGGTCGCGGCCTTCTTGAGGTTCATCACTTCGAACTTCCTCTTTGCTGGGGGCACCTCCCAGCCGTGGCTGGGGGTGCACCGCGGCAATCCGCCGCGGTACGCCCTGCAGAACGGGCCACCGTGGATCAGGTTGCGCCGTTCGGACGACATACACCCGACAGTATGAATCTCACTCCGCCGAACGGATGCCCGCACGGACAGGTGGACGGTGGCCCGCACGGGCACGTGGTGGTCGGCCCGCACGGGCACGCGGTGGTCGGCCCGCACGGACAGGTGGACACGGTGGCACCGCGAGCGGTCCCGTCAGTTCCCCACGCCGTTGCGCACCGCCCACAGCGCGGCCTGGGTGCGGTCGGCGAGGTCGAGCTTCATGAGGATGTTGGAGACGTGGGTCTTGACCGTCTTCTCGGAGAGCACCAGCGCGCGGGCGATCTCCCGGTTCGAGCGGCCGTCGGCGATCAGGCCGAGGACTTCGCGCTCCCGCTCGGTCAGCGCGTTGCCCCGGCCCTGGCCGGTGCCGCCCTGCTCCTGGGAGAGCAGCGCGCCCGCGACCTCGGGCTGGAGCAGGACGTGCCCGGCGTGCACGGAGCGGATGGCGTCGGCGAGCGCGACCGGGTCCACGTCCTTGTAGACGTATCCGGCGGCGCCCGCCCGCAGCGCGGGCACGACGGTGCGCTGTTCGGTGAAGCTGGTCACGATCAGCACCCGTGCCGGGTTCTCGGCGTCGCGCAGCAGCCGCAGCGCCTCGATGCCGTCGACACCGGGCATCTTGACGTCCATGAGGATCACGTCGGGCCGCAGTTCCTGGGCGCGGGCCACGCCTTCCTCGCCGTCGCCCGCCTCGCCGACCACCTCGATGTCGCCCTGCACCTCGAGGAAGGTGCGCAGCCCCCTGCGGACGACCTGGTGGTCGTCGACCAGCAGCACGCGGATGGTGTTCTCAGCCACCGGGCACCTCCATCTCGATGACGGTGCCCTTGCCGGGCTCCGATTGCACGGTGAGCCGGCCGCCGACGCCGCCGGCCCGGTCCCGCATGGAGACCAGTCCGAGGTGCCGTCCGGCCCGGCGGACCGCGGTGGGGTCGAAGCCGCGGCCGTCGTCGCGGATCCGCAGCAGCGCGCCCTTGCCGTGGCCTTCCAGGATGACGTCCACGGCGTCGGCGTGCGCGTGCCGCAGGGCGTTGTGCATCGCTTCCTGGGCGACCCGCAGCAGCGCCTCCTCCTGCGCGGCGGGCAGCGCCCGCACCCGGACGGCGTGGAAGGTGACGTCGGCGGAGTGGACGCGGTCCAGGACGTCGGCCTGGGTGCGCAGGGTGGCGACGAGGCCGTCCTCGTCCAGGGCGGCCGGGCGCAGTTCCACCACGACGGCGCGCAGTTCGTCGGCGGCCTCGGCGGCGAGCGCCGCGACCTGCTTCAGCTCGCCCTTGGCGCGCGCCGGGTCGCAGTCGACCAGCGCGGCGGCGGCCTGGGCGGTCAGCCGCAGCGAGAAGAGTTTCTGCGAGACGGCGTCGTGCAGTTCGTGCGCGATCCTGGCCCGCTCCCCCGCCAGCGTCAGCTCGCGGCTGCGCTCGTAGAGCCGGGCGTTGGTCAGGGCGATCGCGGCGTGGTCGGCGAGAATCCGCAGCAGGTCCTCGTCGTCCTCGGTGAAGCCGCAGGTGCCGTCGGCGCCGCGGGTCCCGCCGGGGCCGCACTTCTTGTTGGCGAGGAAGAGCGCGCCGAGGATCTCGTCGCCGTCGACCACCGGCATGCCGATGAAGTCGCGCATGTCGGGGTGGTGCTTGGGCCAGCCCTGGAAGTCCTCGAAGGTGCGGACGTCGGCGAGCCGCAGCGGGGTCGCCTCGTGCAGGATCGCGGCGAGGATGCCGTGCTGCCGGGGCAGCGGGCCGATGGCCTTCCACTCCTCGTCGCTGACGCCGTCGACCACGAACTGCGCGAAGCCGCCGTGGTCGTCGGGCACGCCCAGGGCCGCGTATTCGGCGTCGAGCAGCTCGCGGGCGGACGCGACGATCGTCTGGAGGACGTCGCGCACCTCCACCTGGCGGCTCATCGCCAGGACCGCGGCGCTGACCGCTTCGATTCCGCCTCGTGGCGGCCGGATGGGCATGTCTCCACCGTACCGGCGCCGGGTGACGGTCCGTATGCGCCGCCGGACCGACCGTCCTCGGTCGTGTGGCCTAGTTCCAAGTGACCGTGAGGCGTGCGGCGGCCGGCCGAGGCGTGTGCGGCCGGGGCGTTCCTACGGTGAGGGCACGAGGTGGTCCGGCGGACGGCCGGGCCCCGGTGCGGAGGGCTGGATCATGCCGGTAGCGATCATCACGGGAGCGTCGCGCGGACTGGGGCGGGCGCTGGCCGCCGAGCTGGCGGGGCGCGGCTGGGACCTCGTACTGGACGGGCGGAACGCGGACGCGCTGCGGTCGGCCGCGGCGGACCTGGAACGGTACGGCCCGGATCACGCCGGGGGCGCGGCGGTACGGCCACGGGTGCGGGCGGTGCCGGGCGACGTGACGGCGGCGGGGCACCGGGCGGAGCTGGTGGCGGCGGCGCGCGAGCTGGGCGGGGTGGATCTGCTGGTGAACAACGCGAGCGCGCTGGGCGCTGAGCCGCTGGTGCCGCTGGCCGAGCTGCCGGTGGCGGGGCTGCGGGAGGCGCTGGAGACGAATGTGACGGCGCCGTTCGCGCTGGTGCGGGAGGCGCTGCCGCTGCTGCGGGCGGCGGCCGGCGCGGTGCTGAACGTCAGCTCGGACGCGGCGGTGGAGGCGTATCCGACCTGGGGCGGGTACGGGGCGAGCAAGGCGGCGCTCGACCACTTGTCGGCGGTGCTGGCCGAGGAGGAACCGGGGCTGCGGGTGTGGTGGGTGGACCCGGGCGATCTGCGGACCGGGCTGTACGCGGCGGCCGTGCCCGACGACGCGGACTTCGCCGCCCGGCCGCTGCCGGAGTCGGTGGTCCCGGCCTTCCTGCGGCTGCTCGACGAGGCCGCGCCCAGCGGGCGCTACAGCGCCCCGGTCCTGCTGGAGGCGCGATGAGTGCGGTACGGGAGGGCGCGCAGGCGGCGCGGCCCGCGAAGGACTCCGGGCGGGGGGCCGCGAAGGACCCCTATATAAAGAGGACAGGAGCGGGCAATAAGGACATCGGGCGGGGCAGGGGCCCGGCCGGGGCTCCGCGGGCCGGGCTGGCGGGGCTGCGCGTCCCGGACTCGCTGCTCGCGACGGCCCCGGCCGCCCGCCGGGACGCGGTACGGCTGCTGGTCGGCGAGCAGCGCACCGGCGCGGTCACCCACCACGGCTTCCGCGACCTGCCGAAGCTGCTGCGGGCCGGTGACGTCCTGGTGGTGAACACCTCGCGGACGCTGCCCGCGGCCGTGGACGGGCGACTCGACGGACAGCCGGTGGTGGTGCACTGGTCCACCCGCCGGGACGACGGCCGCTGGGTGGTGGAGGTCCGCGACCCGGACGGGCACGGCTCGACGGTCCGCAGGGCCGGCGGTCCCGCGGGCGCGGTGGTCGAGTTGCGCGCCGGGGCCCGGCTGGTGCTGGAGGAGCCGCTCGACCCGGCCGGGGACCGGCTGTGGGTGGCCGCGCCCTCGCTGCCGGACCCGGTCGCGTACATGCGGCGGTACGGGCGGCCGATCCGGTACGGCTACACCGACCGGGACCAGCCGCTGGCGGCGTACCAGACGGTGTTCTCCGCCCGGTCGACGGACAGCCTCGGCTCCGCGGAGATGCCGAGCGCCGGGCGGCCCTTCACCACGGCGCTGGTGACGGAGCTGGTCTGCCGGGGCGTGCAGGTCGCGCCGATCACGCTGCACACCGGGGTGGCGTCGGTCGAGGCGCACGAGCCGCCGTACGCCGAGCCGTACACCGTGTCGGCGGCGACGGCCTGGCAGGTGAACGCGGCGCGCGCGGCGGGCGGCCGGGTGGTGGCGGTGGGGACGACGGCGGTACGGGCGCTGGAGTCGGTGGCGGACGAGCGCGGTGTGGTGCGGCCGGGCGGCGGCTGGACGGAGCTGGTGGTCACCCCGGAGCGCGGGGTGCGCGCGGTGGACGGGCTGCTGACCGGACTGCACGAGCCGGAGGCCACGCACCTGTTGATGCTGCGGGCGCTGTCGGGCGACCGGCTGCTGGAGCGGGTCTACGCCGAGGCGCTGCGCGGCGGTTACCTCTGGCACGAATTCGGCGACGTCAATCTCCTGCTGCCATAAACGTCACATAAAGCACCCCCTCCGTCACCTTGGGCGACGGAGGGGGCGACGGCGTGTGAGGTGACCTATAGGACGTACGTCACATACTAAGTCGCCTAGTGGAAAGGGCGCCTCACGCCACTGTCCGGGGGAATGCCGATTCCGATTTGTCCCTCGACCGTCTACGAAAGGAGTTCGTAGGAAGGCTCGTTGACCTCCGTTTTCCGACCCTCTAAGAATTCTCGGGTCCGCAAACGGAAGAGGTTAATTCCTATGCAGCTCCCCACGATCCCGAAGATCGGCCGGCTTACCAAGACCCACAAGATCACGGCGGCCGGCGCCGTCGCCGCGACCGCTGTCGTCCTGGCCGTCACCGGTCTCCAGGGGACCGGCGGGACTGCCTCCGCCGCGGTCGGTGACCCCACCGGCTTCCAGGTCTCCACCGGCGACCAGGTCAAGAGCATCGAAGCGCAGGCCGGCATCGCCTCGGAGCGCGCGATCACCGAGGCCGCGGCGAAGAAGAAGGCCGCGGACGAGGCGGCCAAGAAGAAGGCGGCCGACGAGGCCGCCGCGAAGAAGAAGGCCGCGGCCGACGCCGCGGCGCGGAAGAAGGCGGCAGCGGACGCCGCCGCCAAGAAGGCCGCCGCCGACGCGGCCGCCAAGAAGAAGGCCGCGGCCGACGCCGCCGCGCAGCGCGCCAAGGACACGGCCGCCGCGAACCGTTCCACGACGCGTACCGCCGTGCAGGCCGCCCCGCAGGCCAGCACCGCCGCCACGACCACGTACACCAACGACCTGGACGGCTGGATCAAGCAGTCGCTGGCGATCATGGCCCAGAAGGGCATCCCCGGCAGCTACGACGGCATCTACCGCAACATCATGCGCGAGTCGAGCGGCAACCCGCAGGCGATCAACCTGTACGACTCCAACGCCGCCGCCGGCATTCCGTCCAAGGGCCTGCTCCAGGTCATCGACCCGACCTTCCAGGCGTACCACGTCGACGGAACCTCGTGGGACATCTACGACCCGGTCGCGAACATCACCGCCGCCTGCAACTACGCCGCGGCGAACTACGGCTCCATGGACAACGTGAACTCCGCGTACTGATCCGCGCGTTCGGCTCCCACAGCCGCAGCGTGAAAGGGCGGCGGGACCTTTCGGGCCCGCCGCCCTTTCGGCGTATTCGGATTCGCTACTTCCGTTTCACTACTTCCGCATGACTTCCGGCTCGTGGCGGCGCAGCAGCCGCGAGACCACGATGCCGCACACGACGCCGAGCAGCACCAGGACGACCATGTCGATCGTCCACTGGCTCGCGGTGTGCTTCCACAGCGCGTCGGGGTTGCCCGGGTCCCACGGCATGATCACGTTGAGATTCGCCGTCGTGCCGAGCGCGGCCACCGCCCACCTGGCGGGCATCAGCCAGGCGAACTGCTCGATGCCGGGCGAGTCGTAGAGCTGGAAGAGCACGCCGGTGAACACCACCTGGACGATGGCGAACATGACCAGCAGCGGCATCGTCTTCTCCGCGGTCTTCACCAGCGAGGAGATGATCAGGCCGAACATCATCGAGGTGAAGCCGAGGCCGATGATGGCCAGGGTCATCTCGACCGCGGGCTGGCTCTTCATGATGACGCCCTCGGTGGGCATCGCGCGCGGCGCGAACCCGATGCCGCAGATGACGGCGCCCTGCACCGCGGTGATCAGGCCGAGCACGATGACCTTGGACATCAGATACGCCGAACGCGACAGGCCGGTGGCCCGTTCTCGTTCGTAGATGACCCGTTCCTTGATCAGCTCGCGGACGGAGTTGGCGGCGCCGGAGAAGCAGGCGCCCACCGCGAGGATCAGCAGGATCGTGCCCGCGTCCTTGTTGACGCCGTGCGCCTTGGCCGGTCCTGGGCCCAGGCCGCTGGCCGCCGGGATGACGATGCTGACCACACCGAGCACCGCGGGCAGGATGAACATCAGGGCGATGAAGCCCCGGTCGGAGGCGATCACCGACATGTAGCGGCGGATCAGGGTGACGAGCTGCGGCAGCCACGCCTGCGGCTTGGGCGGCCTGGCCACCTGGTGCGGGATGACCGGCGCCTGCTGCGGGGCCGCCTGGTCCAGGTCCGCGGCGTACATCTGGTAGTGCTGCGAGCCGTGCCAGCGGCCCGACCAGTCGTAGTCGCGGTAGTTCTCGAAGGCGGAGAAGACATCGGCCCAGGTTTCGTAGCCGAAGAAGTTCAGCGCCTCGTCCGGCGGGCCGAAGTAGGCGACCGAGCCGCCGGGGGCCATCACCAGCAGCTTGTCGCAGAGCGCCAGTTCGGCGACGGAGTGGGTGACGACCAGCACCGTACGGCCGTCGTCGGCCAGGCCGCGCAGCAGCTTCATGACGTCGCGGTCCATGCCCGGGTCGAGGCCGGAGGTCGGCTCGTCCAGGAATATCAGCGAGGGTTTGGTGAGCAGTTCGAGGGCGACCGAGACGCGCTTGCGCTGGCCGCCGGAGAGCGAGGTGATGCGCTTGTCGGCGTGGATGTCGAGCTTCAGCTCGCGCAGTACCTCGTTGATCCGCGCCTCGCGCTCCGCGGACGCGGTGTCACCGGGGAAGCGGAGCTTGGCCGCGTACCGCAGTGCCGTCCTGACCTGGAGTTCCTTGTGCAGGATGTCGTCCTGCGGGACCAGGCCGATGCGCTGCCGCAGCTCAGCGAACTGCTTGTACAGATTGCGGTTGTCGTACAGCACCTCGCCCTGGTCGGCGGGGCGGTAGCCGGTGAGCGCGCGCAGCAGCGTGGACTTGCCGGAGCCGGACGGGCCGATCACGCCGATCAGCGACTTCTCCGGTACGCCGAAGGAGACGTCCTTGAGGATCTGCTTGGTCACCTTGCCGTGCGGCACGGTGACGGTCAGGCGGCGGGCGGAGAAGGAGACCTCGCCGGTGTCGACGAACTCCTCGAGGCGGTCGCCGACCAGCCGGAAGGTGGAGTGGCCGACGCCGACGATGTCGTTGGGGCCGAGCAGATGGCGCTGGATCGGCTGGCCGTTGACGTACGTGCCGTTGTGGCTGCCGAGGTCGACGATCTCGTAGCGGCCGTCGGGGTGCGCGCGGAACTCCGCGTGGTACCGGGAGACCTGGAGGTCGGAGACGACCAGTTCGTTCTCCAGCGCGCGGCCGATCTTCATGACCCGGCCGAGGGCGAGCTGGTGGAAGGTGGTGGGGCTGCGGACGCCCTGCGGGTGTCCGCCCGCGGGCTGCTGGGGCTGCGCGCGCGGGGCGGGCGGCTGCTGGACCGGCGGCTGACCCCAGCCGCCCTGGCCGCCCTGGCCCTGCTGGGGAGGCTGCGGCTGCCGCGCGTACTGCTGCGGCGGCACCTGCGCGGGCGGCTGTCCCCAGCCGCCGGGCTGCTGCTGACGCGGCGGGGCGGCGGGCGCCTGCGCGTGCATCTGCGCCTGGGCGGGCGGCTGGGCGTGCTGCGGGGCCGGGGCCTGCGGTGCCCCGGCCTGTCCGACGGGTGCCGCGGCCCGCGCCTGCGGGTAGCGCTGCTGCGGCGTCGCGTGCGCGGTCTCCGCGCTGTACACATCGGCGCCGGCCTGCGCGCCCGCGGTGAAGTTCAGCCGGGGTCCGTCCGTGGCGTTGCCGAGGTGGACGGTCGAGCCGGCCCCCACCTCGGTCTGCTGGACCCGCTGCCCCTGTACATAGGTGCCGTTGGTGCTGCCGAGGTCCTCGATCACCCAACCGCGTTCCGCACGGCGGATGGTGGCGTGCCGCCACGACACCCTGGCGTCGTCGAGTACCAGATCCCCCGACGGATCGCGCCCCAGGCTGTACGAGCGGGACGCGTCCAGCGTCCAGGTCCGTCCGTTCAATTCGAGTACGAGTTCAGGCACCCCAAGCCCCATGTGTTGTCCCCCGAGTAGTCCCCCATGGGGGGAGTCTAGAGATAGCGAAGTTCGGGAGGAACTATTGCAGGCTCCTGTCTCGTAACAGAAAACAAGCCCGATGTACGTGTTCCGCAACGGACGTTGACGCGGCACCCGTCCGCGCCCGAGAGTGGGGCGCATTGGGTGCATGGGGGGACGAACGGCCTCGGGGGTCGGGATGAGTGCACGGACCACGCCCTGGACGAGCGTCATGCTCGCCGCTGTGGCGTCGGTGAGTTGGGCGTTCCTGGCGATGGCGGGCACCGCCGCTCTCGCCTTACATCTATTGGGCGCGGACACCGCCGGATCACTGGGGCCGATGACGGCAGCCGTGGTCGCGATGGCGGTGGGCGGCAAGGTGCGGCCGGGCGGTGACGTCGGCGCGTTCGGACTGAGCGGATCGCAGACCCAGGGCGCGATCGGTATCGCGCCGCTGGGTGTGGCACTGGTCGGCGCGCTGCTGCTGTCGTGGGTGTTCCTGCGCTCGCTGCGCAGGGCCGGTCCGACGGTCGGTGTCGGCGAACTGGCGGCGCGGGTCGTGACGACCGCCGTGCTGTTCCTGGCGGTCCTCGGCGGTCTCGCCTGGGCGGGGCAGGACACGGTGGCCATCGACGGCGCCGCGCTCGGCCCGTCCAAGGGCACCACGGACGACCTGCTGAGCAAGCTGCCCGGCGTGGGCAAGATCAGCGGCGGCCTCACCGACGGGTTGCAGGGGCTGATCCAGACCAAGGCGTCGATCACCTTCGAGGTCGCCACCGGGCGGACCCTGGCGGGCGGCCTGGTGTGGGTGCTCGGCGTGCTGCTGATCGCGCTGCTCGCCTCGCGCAGGACACCGCTGCCGGCCGGATGGGAGGGCGTGCACCGCGCGGTGCGGCCCGCCGTGTCCGCGCTGACCGTCGTCATGGTGGTCGCGGTGCTCGCGGGTGACGCGGCGGCCTGTTACGCGGCGCTGACCGGCGACGAACCGGGCCGGATCATGGGCGCGGCGCTGATCGGCGCGCCCAACGGCGTATGGCTCGCGGTACCGCTCGGCCTGTTCGTGCCGTGGAAGGGACAGGCGTCGGGGCCGCTGACGTCGTTCCTGCCCGATCCCGTCGACAAGCTGCTGGCGGGCGGTTCCGGCAAGACGATCACACCGGGCGCGCTGGCCGAACTCGACAGCCGGGTCTGGCTGCTGCCGGTCGCCATCGCGGTGATGATGCTGCTCGCGGGCGCGCTCACCGCCACCCGCACTCCGCTCGACGGTGCCGCCAAGGGCGGTTTCGTCGCACGGTGCGCGGTGCGGCTCGGCCTGGTCACGGCCGTGGCGCTGCCGCTGCTGTCGCATCTGAGCAAGGTGAAGGTCAACGCGAATCTGTCGGTCTTCGGCTTCGACGCCGTCGGCGCCGGGGTCGACCTGCACGGCAGCCTCCCGCTGGGACTGCTGCTCGGCGCCGTCTGGGGCGCGGGCATGGGCGCGGTGGGCGCGCTGCTCGCGCTGGCCACCGGGGCGGCGGGACAGCAGGTCGCGGCGCTGGCCCGGCCGGGCGGGGGCGCGCTTCCCGATACGGGGGACGGCGCCTACGACAGCGGCGGTCCGGCGCCGGGCGCCGAGGAGGGCGTGCACGTGTCCGGCTCCGCCGGGGGCGACGACGCGGGCCGTACGTATCCGGAGCTGGCCTATCGGGCGGGACCGTATCTGCCGAGCCCGGTCTACCGTCCGGAGGACGGTGAGGAGCCCAACCCGTACGCCGGGGGCGGCGGCGAGGCCAATCCCTACGCGGGCGGCGGTGCCGAGACCAATCCGTACGCGGGGGGTGGCGGCGAGCCCAATCCTTACGCCGTGCCGCGGCCCGGTGACGAGCCGAATCCGTACAAGGCCCCGGAGGCTGGCGGGGTGGACGCCGCGCCGACCATCGCGGGGCCGCCGCCGCCCGGTTTCCGTCGGCCGCGAGGCGGCTCCGGCGGGGCCGGGGCTTCGGGCCGGGCCGGGGCTTCGGGTCGGCCGGAGGAGAAGTGGCCGGAGCCGCCGCCTCCCCCGCCGCCTGCCGCGCCGCGCGGGCCCCGCTGAGCCGGCGTCCGCCGGGGGTGCGGGGATCTGCGGGGCCCCGCACGCCTCGGGCTCACGGCCCGAACGCGAACATCGTCTGCCCCATGAGGGCGGTGTTCACAGCTCGCCACCGCGAGCGCTGGTCGCGCAGTTCCCCGCGCCCCTGAAAAGCCTGGTCCCGCGCAGCCGCACCGCGCCGCCCCCCCCGCTCCTGAAGGCGAGCCTCGCGCCCCCCTGAAAAACCCGGTCCCGCGCAGCCGCACCGCGCCGCACCCCTGCTCCTGAAGGCGAGCCCCGCGGTCTTAGGGCGGTCCGCCAACCGAGACGGCCGATCATCGGGCCGGGCGGGGCGGCTACGGTGGGAGCACCATGAACGACGTCTCGCAGACCGCGCCTGTCGCCGCCGTTCCGCCGGCGGACGCGCCCACCATTCTGGTCAAGATCTTCGGCAAGGACCGTCCCGGCATCACCGCGGGGCTCTTCGACACGCTCGCCGCCTTCCGGGTGGACGTGGTGGACATCGAGCAGGTCGTCACGCGGGGCCGGATAGTGCTGTGCGCCCTGGTGACGGCGCCCTCCCCCGGCCTCGAAGGCGAACTGCGCTCCACCGTGCACAGTTGGGCCGAGTCCATCGGCATGGAGGCGGAGATCATCTCCGGCACCGGCGACAACAGGCCGCGCGGCGAGGGCCGTTCGCATGTCACCGTGCTCGGCCGCCCGCTGACCGCCGAGTCGACCGCGGCCACCGCCGCCCTGATCACCAACGCGGGCGGCAACATCGACCGCATCTTCCGGCTGGCCAAGTACCCGGTGACAGCGGTGGAGTTCGCCGTCTCCGGCGCCGAGCCCGGTGTGCTGCGCTCGGTGCTCTCGGTCGAGGCGGCGGCGCTCGGCATCGACGTGGCCGTGGTCCCCGCCGGTCTCCAGCGCAGGGCGCAGCGGCTGGTCGTGATGGACGTGGACTCCACCGTCATCCAGGACGAGGTGATCGAGCTCTTCGCCGCCCACGCGGGCTGCGAGGCCGAGGTCGCCGCGGTGACGGCCGCCGCGATGCGCGGCGAGCTGGACTTCGAACAGTCGCTGCACGCCCGGGTGGCGCTGCTGGCCGGTCTCGACGTGTCCGTGGTCGACAAGGTCCGCTCCGAGGTGCGGCTCACGCCCGGCGCGCGCACCCTGATCCGTACGCTCAAGCGGCTCGGCTACCAGGTCGGCGTGGTCTCCGGCGGCTTCACCCAGGTCACCGACGACCTGAAGGTGCGGCTCGGCCTGGACTTCGCGGCGGCCAACACCCTCGAAGTGGTGGACGGCCGCTTCACCGGCAAGGTCGTCGGCCCGATCGTGGACCGGGCGGGCAAGGCGCGCCTGCTGCGCAGCTTCGCCGAGCAGGCCGGGGTGCCGCTCAGCCAGACCGTCGCGATCGGCGACGGCGCGAACGACCTGGACATGCTGAACGCGGCCGGGCTCGGCGTCGCCTTCAACGCCAAGCCCGTCGTACGCCAGGCGGCCGACACCGCCGTGACCGTACCTTTCCTCGACACCGTGCTGTATCTGCTGGGCATCACCCGCGAGGAGATCGAGGCCGCCGACGCGCTGGACGGCGTGCCGACGCTCTGACCGCGACAATTCCCGCGCCGGGCCGGGCGCCGATACGTATCCGTACGCACGCGCACCGGTTCGCGCCGTCCCGTAGCGGCTACGGCGCCCGTACCGGCCGCGCGGGCGTCGTACCGGTCAGTCGTGCGGCGCCCAGAAGGCGGTCAGGCGGCCGACGCCGTGTTCGACGGACTTCCAGGAGCCCGAGAAGGTGACGACGGCGAAGGCGGCGGTGGGGAAGCCGCGGGTCATCCGGGCCGCGGTGTCGCCTTCGGCGGTGCCCGCGAGCGCGTCGGCGAGGGCGTGCATGCCGGGGTTGTGGCCGATCAGCAGCAGCGAGCCGACCTCGTCCGAGGTCTCGGTGAGCAGCGCGAGCAGATCGCCGAGCGAGGCTTCGTAGAGCCGCTCCTCGTAGACGGTCTTGGGGCGGTGCGGCATTTCGTGGGCGGCGAGCTTCCAGGTCTCGCGGGTGCGGACCGAGGTGGAGCACAGCGCCACGTCGGGGGTGATGCCGTCGTCGGCGAAACGGAGGCCCGCCGCAGCGGCGTCCAGCCGGCCGCGGTCGGCCAGTGGCCGCTCGTGGTCGGCGACCGACGGCCAGTCGGCCTTGGCGTGGCGGAGAAGGACGATCGTGCGGGTCGAATCGACGGTCATGTCCTTCAGCTTTCCAGAAAACCCGCTGTCAGGCGCGGGATGGCGCATCTCCACCGCCGCGGGGGCCGCCGGGGGCGCAGGTCAGAGGCCGTACGGGGGGCGGCGGGGCGGGGACGGCGGGAGGTCAGGGGTGAGGCTCACAGCAAGCGCTGGACGAGGTCCGGCAGCGAGGAGGCGATGTGGCCGAGCAGGTCGCCGGAGGAGGCCGCGGTCGAGGCGTCCGCGGTGCCTCCGCTGAGGAGGGCGAGCAGCGCGGCGAAGGCGAGCGCGGGCAGGGCGACGGCCCACCACGGCAGGCTCGTCTGCACGTTCCCGGACGACGCGTTCCCGGACGACGCGTTTCCGCGTCCGGGCTTCCCGGCCCCGGCGGACCCCGCGGCCGTGGCGGACTCGACGGTGGGCCGGGACTGCCGGGACTGCCGGGAGTAGAGGTGCGGGGACTGCGTGGTCACGGTGACCGCCTCCGTGGAAAACCGTCGAAGTGCCGTTGTCTGCTTGCACTTCGACGCTACGGGCGGGCGCCGTGCGGTCCCATCCGGCCGTCCACCCACTTGACCCTGACCCTGGCCCCCTAGGGAAGGTGGGGTTGTCCCCACCTCCGGACTCGGGGTCGTGGCCCGAACGGGCCGGTGGGCGGGGGCGGTCAGCCCATCCGGGCGGCGAAGGTGGCGACGATGGCGACCAGCGCGGGCACGCCGAGCATGAGGCCGAAGACGATCAGCAGGCGCCGCTGGCTCTGCGGGGGATTCGGTTCGAGTACGGGCATGCGTTCAGTCTCGCACCGGGCCGCGGTGCCGCCGCACCGGGGTCACAGTTCGTCCTCGATGTGTCGCCGCCGCCCGGCGAGCACCCCGCAGACGATCTGCGGCACCATCAGCGCGATCATGAAGGCGATCGGCAGCCCCCAGCCGCCGCTGGCCTGGTTGAGGGTGCCGACGAGGATCGGTCCGGGGATCGAGATCAGATAGCCGGTGCTCTGCGCGAAGGCGGACAGCCGGACGACTCCCGCGCCGGTCCGCGACCGCATCCCGATCATCGTCAGCGCCAGCGGGAAGGCGCAGTTGGCGATGCCGAGCAGCAGCGCCCACACCCACGGCGTGGCGGCCGGGGCGGCCCACAGGCCCGCGTAGCCGACCAGTCCGAAGGCGCCGAGCAGGACGACCAGCGGGCCCTGCGCCCGCATCCGGGCGGCGAGCGGCGGCAGCACGAAGGACAGCGGCACGCCCATCACCATGGTGACCGCGAGCAGCAGCCCCGCCTTGCCCGCGGACAGTCCGGCGTCCCGGAAGATCTGCGGCATCCAGCCCATGGTGATGTACGCGGCGGTGGCCTGGAGTCCGAAGAAGCAGGCGAGCGCCCAGGCGGTACGGCTGCCGGTGATACGGCCGTGGCCGCCGTCCGCGGCGCGCGCCGCGTCACTCTTCCGGGCCGCGTCGGTGTTGACGGCCGCGGCGTCCTTCCGGGCGCCGGTGGCGGGCGGCGCGCCCGTACGGTCGCGGACCAGCGCGAGCCAGGGCACCACGGCGACGGCGGCCAGCGCGGCCCACACGCCGAGGCCGAGCCGCCAGCCGTGGCCCATGGCGTGGGTCATGGGGACGGTGACGGCGGCGGCGAGGGCGGTGCCGAGGGAGAGGGCCATGGAGTACAGGCCGGTCATCGCGCCGACCCGGTCGGGGAAGTAGCGCTTGACGATCACCGGCATCAGCACGTTGGAGACGGCGATGCCGCCGAGGGCGAGGGCGCTGAGGGCCAGGAAGACCGCGGTGTTCCCGGCCAGCGGGCGCAGCGCGAGCCCGGCGGTGATGGCGGCCATGCCGACGCAGATCACGGCGCCGGGGCCGTGGCGGCGGGCCAGCCTCGGGGCGGCGAAGCCGAAGAGCGCGAAGCACGCGGAGGGCACGGAGGTGAGCAGGCCCGCCATGGTGCCGCTCATGCCGAGGCCGTCGCGGACCTCCTTGAGCAGGGCGCCGAGGCTGGTGATGCCGGGGCGGAGGTTGAGCGCGGCCAGGACGAGACCGGCGACGACGAGGCGGCGCAGCCAGGGGTTCCCGGCGAGACCGGCGGCGGGCGCGGCGGCGGATGCGGCGGCGGATGCGGTGCCGGTACGGTCCCGGGCCGGGGCGGCGGTCGGGCCGGTGGCCGGGACCAGGCCGGAGCCCGTGTCCGGTACGGGTTCCGCGGCCGTCACGGGGGCCGTCGTTCGTGCCGTCGGCGGGGCCGTCTGCGGCGTCCGGGCGGGGTCGAGGGCGAGGGATTCGTCGTCACGCATTTCCCCATCATAGAATGATGGGATGAATCTCGGTCCAGTGCCCAGGCACACCACGCTCGCCGACCGTACGATCGGCAGCCTCCGCGCCCAGATCACCTCGGGCGCCTGGCCCGTCGGCTCCCGTATCCCCACAGAACCGGAGCTGGTGGAGCAACTGGGGGTGGCGCGCAACACCGTCCGCGAGGCGGTGCGGGCGCTCGCCCACAACGGTCTGCTCGACATCCGGCAGGGCTCCGGCACCTATGTGGTGGCCACCAGCGAACTGGCCGGGGTGATGCGGGCGCGCTTCGCCGACTCCGACCCGCTGCACGTGGCCGAGCTGCGCGGCTCGCTGGAGGGGACGGCCGCGGGTCTGGCGGCGCAGCGCCGTACCGACGCCGACCTGGCGCAGCTCGACGCGGCGCTCGACCGGCGCGAACGGGCCTGGGAGTCGGGCGACGCGGAGTCCTTCGTCGAGGCCGACGCGACCATGCACCTGGCGGTGGTGGCCGCCTCGCACAACGACGTGCTCACCGCGCTCTACGCCGACCTCGGCGAGGTGCTGCGGGACTTCCTGCGGGCCGACGTCGGCACCGACCTGCGGCCCGAGGACCATCTCGACCACGCGCGGCTGGTCGACGCGATCCGCGCGGCCGACCCGGAGCGCGCCGCGGCCGAGGCCCGTGACCACGCCTTCCACTGCCGCTTCGGCACGACGCTGGCCTGACCCGCCTGGCCTTCGTGAGCTGCCTGACCTGGCGGGGCCGTACACGGCGGAGCCCCCGCACCGGTCGGTACGGGGGCCCTGCCACAGTCCTCGGGGAGGTCAGCCGCCGACGGCGTGCAGGCCGCCGTCCACGTGGATGATCTCGCCGGTCGTCTTCGGGAACCAGTCGGAGAGCAGCGCCACGACACCGCGCCCGGCGGGCTCGGGGTCGGCGGTGTTCCACTCCAGCGGGGAGAGGTGGTTCCAGGTGTCCGACAGCTCGCCGAAGCTCGGGATGGACTTGGCGGCCATCGAGCCGATCGGACCGGCCGAGACCAGATTGCAGCGCACATTGCGCGGGCCGAGGTCACGGGCGAGGTAGCGGGAGGTGGCCTCGAGTGCCGCCTTGGCCGGGCCCATCCAGTCGTAACCGGTCCAGGTGTACTGCGCGTCGAAGGTGAGGCCGACGACCGAGCCGCCGCCCGCGCCGGTGGCGCTGTCGTACGCGGGCATGAGCGGCATGCACGCCATGGTGAGCGACTTCAGCGAGAACGCGGAGACGTGCATGGCCGTCGCGACGGACTCGAACGAGGTGTTGAGGAAGTTGCCGCCCATGGCGTCCTGGGGGGCGAACCCGATGGAGTGCACGACACCGTCGAGGCCGCCCAGCTCCTCGCGGACCACCTTCTCAAGACGCTCCAGGTGCTCGGTGTTGGTGACGTCCAGCTCGATGACCTTGACCGGCTTGGGCAGCTTCTTGGCGACGCGCTCGGTGAGGGTGGGCCGGGGGAAGGCGGTCAGGATGATCTCGGCACCCTGCTCCTGGGCCAGCTTGGCGGCGTGGAAGGCGATGGAGGACTCCATCAGCACACCCGTGATGAGGATGCGCTTACCGTCGAGGATTCCGCTCATGTTCTCAGTGACCCATGCCCAATCCGCCGTCAACGGGGATGACGGCTCCAGTGATGTACGAGGCGTCGTCCGAGGTGAGGAACCGCACCGTCGCGGCGATCTCCTCGGGCTTCGCGTAGCGGCCGAGGGGCACCTGCGCCACGATGCCCTCGCGCTGCTCGTCGGTGAGCGCCTGGGTCATGTCGGTGTCGACGAAACCGGGCGCCACGACGTTGAAGGTGATGTTGCGCGAGCCCAGTTCACGGGCGAGCGAGCGGGCGAAGCCGACCAGCCCCGCCTTGGAGGCCGCGTAGTTGGCCTGCCCCGCGGAGCCCAGCAGCCCGACCACGGAGGAGATCAGGACGACGCGGCCCTTCTTGGCCCGCAGCATGCCGCGGTTCGCGCGCTTCACGACCCGGAAGGTTCCGGTGAGGTTGGTGTCGAGGACGGACGTGAAGTCTTCCTCCGACATCCGCATGAGGAGCTGGTCCTTGGTGATGCCGGCGTTGGCGACCAGCACCTCCACGTTCCCGTGCTTCTCCTCGATCTCCTTGTAAGCCTGTTCCACCTGCTCGGGGTCGGTGATGTCGCAGCGGACGGCCAGGCAGCCGAGCGCCACCAGTTCGGCGGGCGGCTCACCCGAGCGGTAGGTGATGGCGACCTTGTCGCCCGCGTCGGCGAAGGCACGCGCGATGGCGAGGCCGATGCCCCGGTTGCCTCCGGTGACGAGAACCGAGCGGCTCAACGGATCACTCCCTCAGTCGTGAGTTTCTCCGTGAAAAGCTATCGGTCCTCGCACCGATCCGGGGAATCGGCCCCGACAGGCTGCTCCCGTGGTCCCTGTGGGTTTCCTACAGAACCATGGGTCAGCCGTTCGCGCGGGCGGCGGCCCTGCGGCGGCTCCAGAGCAGCAGTCCCACGGCGCCCGACGCCAGAACGGCGCTGCCGGACAGGGCGGTCTCCAGGGTGCCGGTGGCCGCGCGGTTGTCGGTCACGTCGCTGGTCGCGAGCTTCGCCGTGGTGGATGTCACGGCGACGTCGCCGCCGTGACCGTGGTGGCTGACGGTGGACTTGGACGCGCCGGCCGCGATCTGCCGGTCGGTCGGCGCCTGGGGCGCGGCGACCGCCGCCGCTTGTACCCCCTGGCCGAAGACGACATCGGAGCAGCCGTAGAAGGCCTCGGGGCTGTCACTGCGCTGCCACACCTGGTAGATGAGCTGCCTGCCGGTGCGGCTGGGCAGGGTGGCGTTGAAGGTGTAGTAGCCGTTCGTCGCGGAGGCGACGGTGTTGTAGACGGCGATCGGGGTGGCGTCCAGGTCGGACCACTTGAGCGGCTTGGTCGGGTCGTATCCGGCCTTGGTGATGTAGAGCGTCATCGTGCCCTTGTGCGGCGCGGTGACACGGAAGTTGACGGTGGTGGTGCCCGCCGAGACCGCGGTGGCGGGCCAGTCGGTGCGGGCCCAGTCCAGCGCCCGGTACTTGTCGCGGTTGGCCGAGCAGAGGTGGCCGTCGGGGATGATCGTGCGGCTCTGGCCGTTGGCGTTGGCGATGTTCACCTCGTTCCAGTCGTACAGCGGCTGGGTGCCGCTGTCGGCGACCAGGTCCTTGCAGACCTGCGACTGGGGGTGTTCGGGGCCTTCGGCGAAGCAGCCGGAGATCCGGCTGACCGGTGCGCTGAGCGCGCCGTGGGCGCTGGCGGTCACCGGCGTGAGCGCGGCGATCGTCAAGGCGGCGGCGCCGACCGCGCCGACCGCGGCGGCATTACGGCGTACTGACATGTGGGGGGCTCCTCGTCGTGCGGAGTGTGGTGCAGCGGACAGGAGTGAGGGCGGCGTCATGAGCATAGAGATTGGTCTGGACCAACCTCAAGGTCTCGGCACGGATTGGCATCTGACGATTCGCCGGCCGCCCGCCCCGGCACACGCCGCGTCCTGCGGAAAAGCACGCGCTGGCGGTCGGCGGGACATGATTCACTGCGGATACCTGTCGAACGGTCGAAGGGGAAGTTCGTCGTGCCTCATGAGGTCGATCAGTCATTCCTGGCGCTGCCCCTGCGGGCACTCGCCGACGCCGCACTGGCCCGCGCCCGCGCGCTGGGCGCGGACCACGCCGATTTCCGGCTGGAGCGGGTGCGCGGCGCGACCTGGCGGCTGCGCGACGCGCGCCCGTCGGGCACCTCCGACACCACCGATCTGGGGTACGCGGTACGGGTGGTGCACGGCGGCGCCTGGGGCTTCGCCTCCGGGGTCGACCTGACGATGGACGCGGCGGCCAAGGTCGCCTCGCAGGCGGTCGCGATGGCCAAGCTGTCCGCGAAGGTGATCGCGGCGGCGGGGTCGCGGGAGCGGGTGGAGCTGGCCGACGAGCCGGTGCACGCGGACCGGGTGTGGGTGTCGGCGTACGACATCAACCCGTTCGACGTGCCGGACGCGGAGAAGACGGCGCTGCTCGCGGAGTGGAGCGCCCGGCTGCTGGCGGCCGACGGGGTCGACCACGCGGACGCCTCGCTGATGACCGTGCAGGAGAACAAGTTCTACGCGGACACCGCGGGCACCACGACCACGCAGCAGCGCGTCCGCCTCCATTCGCAGCTCACCGCGGTCGCCGTCGACGGCGACAGCGGCGACTTCGACTCGATGCGCACGCTCGCGCCGCCGGTCGGCCGCGGCTGGGAGTATCTGACCGGCGCGGACCACGGCTGGGACTGGGACGCGGAGCTGGCCCGTATCCCGGAGCTGCTGGCCGAGAAGATGCGCGCGCCCTCGGTCGAGGCGGGCGCGTACGACCTGGTGGTCGACCCGTCCAACCTGTGGCTGACGATCCACGAATCGATCGGCCACGCCACGGAGTTGGACCGCGCGCTGGGGTACGAGGCGGCGTACGCGGGCACCTCCTTCGCCACCTTCGACCAGCTCGGCACGCTCAAGTACGGCTCGCCGCTGATGAATGTGACCGGTGACCGTACGGCGGAGCACGGCCTGGCCACCGTCGGCTTCGACGACGAGGGCGTGGCGGGACAGTCCTGGGACCTGATCAAGGACGGCACGCTCGTCGGCTACCAGCTCGACCGGCGGATCGCGAAGCTCACCGGCTTCGAGCGGTCCAACGGCTGCGCGTACGCCGACTCCCCCGGCCATGTCCCGGTGCAGCGGATGGCGAACGTCTCGCTGCGGCCCGCGCCCGACGGTCCTTCGACCGAGGAGCTGATCGGCGGCGTCGAACGCGGCATCTACGTGGTCGGCGACCGCTCGTGGTCCATCGACATGCAGCGCTACAACTTCCAGTTCACCGGGCAGCGGTTCTTCCGGATCGAGAACGGGCGGCTCGCGGGCCAGCTCAAGGACGTCGCCTACCAGGCCACCACCACCGACTTCTGGGGCTCGATGGACGCCGTCGGCGGCCCGCAGACGTATGTGCTCGGCGGTGCCTTCAACTGCGGCAAGGCCCAGCCGGGCCAGGTCGCGGCCGTCAGCCACGGCTGCCCGGCCGCCCTCTTCCGGGGCGTCAGCATTCTCAACACCACCCAGGAGGCCGGACGATGAGCAGCGTGACGACCAAGCCGCACGAGATCGTCGAACGGGCGCTTGAGCTGTCGAACGCGGACGGCTGCGTGGTGATCGCCCAAGAGGAGTCCAGCGCGAATCTGCGCTGGGCGGCCAACTCCCTGACCACCAACGGCGTCACGCGCGGCCGTACCCTCACCGTGATCGCCACCGTGGACGGCGCCGAGGGCACCGCGTCCGGTGTGGTGTCCCGCTCGGCCGTGACCGCCGACGAGCTGGAGCCGCTGGTACGGGCGGCCGAGGCGGCGGCCCGCGAGGCCGGTCCCGCCGAGGACGCGCAGCCGCTGGTGACGGGCGTGCCGCACTCGGCGGCCTTCACCGACGGGCCCGCCGAGACCAACTCCGATGTCTTCGCGTCCTTCGCGCCCGCGCTCGGCGAGGCGTTCGCGACGGCGCGGGCGGGCGGCCGTGAGCTGTACGGCTTCGCCTTCCACTCGGTGACGTCGACGTATCTGGGCACCTCGGCCGGGCTGCGGCTGCGGCACGACCAGCCGACCGGCACCCTTGAGGTGAACGCGAAGTCCCCCGACCGCAGGCGCTCGGCGTGGGCGGGCGCGGCCACCCGCGACTTCACCGACTTGGACCCGCTGGCGATGGACGCCGACCTGGCCCGCCGGCTGGTCTGGGCCGAGCGCCGGATCGACCTGCCCGCGGGCCGGTACGAGACGCTGCTGCCGCCGTCGGCCGTCGCGGACCTGATGATCTACCAGTTCTGGTCGGCCGCCGCCCGGGACGCCGCCGAGGGCCGTACGGTCTTCAGCAAGCCCGGCGGCGGGACCCGGGTCGGCGAGAAGCTGTCGCCGCTGCCGCTGACCCTGCGCAGCGACCCGGCGGAGCCCGGCCTGGAGGCGGCGCCGTTCGTGATCGCGCACTCCTCGGGCGACGACACCTCGGTGTTCGACAACGGGCTGCCGGTGGAGCCGGTGAACTGGATCCACGAGGGCTCGCTCGCCCGGCTCACCACCACCCGGCACAGCGCCGGGCTGACCGGCCTGCCGGTCGCGCCCGCCGCCGACAACCTGGTGCTGGACGGCGGCGGCGAGCGGTCGCTGGACGAGATGGTCGCGGCCACCGAGCGCGGTCTGCTGCTGACCTGCCTGTGGTACATCCGCGAGGTCGATCCGGCCACGCTGCTGCTGACCGGCCTCACCCGCGACGGCGTCTACCTGGTGGAGAACGGCGAGGTGACCGGCGAGGTCAACAACTTCCGTTTCAACGAGTCCCCGGTGGACCTGCTCGGCCGCGCCGCCGAGGCGGGCCGCACCGAGCGGACGCTGCCGCGCGAGTGGAGCGACTACTTCACCAGGGCCGCCGCCCCGGCCCTGCGGATTCCGGACTTCAACATGAGTTCGGTCAGCCAGGGGGTCTGACGCCCGTGCCCGACGAGAAGAAGACGGTCAGGATCTCCAGGTTCCTGTCGATGGTGCTGCGGCACCGGCCCGACAGCGTCGGCCTCACTCTCGACGAGGCCGGATGGGTGGACGGGACGCGGAGACGGCCGTGCGCGTGGGATCACGGCACGGCCGTCCTGTGGTGCTCGCGGTGGACGCCAGGGGGCTGGCCGCCGAGGGCCATGTCTTCCGGATCAGCGCCAACGGCATGTGGCTGACCGACCGGGTGCCGCCGCGGTGGCTGCGGCGGCACCCCACGGGCTGAGCGTCACCGCGGTGCGGGCGTCACCGCGGTGCGGCGGTCTTGCGCGTGCCCTTGAACATCGACCACAGGGCGTCGCCGATCGCCACGACGACGACGGCGCCGATGAGTTGCAGCACGTGCCGGGTCCAGTCGATGCCCTTGGTGTCGTTGACGCCGATCCAGGTCGACACGGCGTTGCCGAGAATGCTGCCGCCCATACCGCAGATCACGGTGAGCCACAGCGGCAGGGACTGCTTGCCGGGGAGGATCGCCTTGGCGATCAGACCCAGCACCAGACCGACGATGATCGCCCACAACCAACCCATGTCACTCGCCTCCTCGCGTCCGGACGGCGTACGCCCGGAACTCGTCCGGCCAGTCTGTGCCCGCTCCGGCTACGCCGCATGTCGAGTGGGCCGTCCGCCGTACGGCCCGACAGCGGCGCCGCACGGATGGTGCCCCCGCTATCGAAGGCGGGCGGTACGCGGCGTACCGTGGTGAGGCCGGGCCGGGCGCCGACCCGTGCTCAGGAGAGTCCGGCGGAGCGAGCGGGTGGTGGAGCGCGATGCGGAAGCAGGGCGGGCCTGAGGTCTTCCAGATCACGGGAGCGCGTACCGGTCTGACCGAGGACGTGGCCGGACGGCAGCGCAGGTACATCATCTCGATGTCGATCCGTACTCTCTCGGTGATCCTCACCGTGGTGCTCTGGGACGTGGAGCGGGTACTGGCCTGGGGGATGCTCGTGGTCGGGCTGCTGCTGCCGTACGTGGCGGTGGTGTTCGCGAACGCGGGCCGGGAGAACGTGCCCTCACTGCCGTCGTCGTTCGTCCTTCCGCAGGCCAGGCCGATGCTCGAAATGGGCGATCCGTCCGATCCTGAGGGCTACGGCGAGCCGGTGCCGGTACCCGTGCCGCCGAACCTCAAGAAAAGCTCAGATCAATCGTGAAGTTCCACTCCACGGACGGTTGAGCGCGTGACATACTTCGTACGCGCTCCGCATCCCCCGTCGGAGCGACGGACCGACGCCGGGCGGCTCCCCCCGTGGCTGCCCGGCGTCGCCATGTCCAGCGGCGGTTCTGTTTACTGGGCGTCGTGAGCGATGCCGGGAACACTGTGAACGAGAACGAGAAGCCGATCTGCTCGGCCAAGGACTGCCGTACCCCCGCCGCGTGGGTGCTGGCCTGGAACAACCCCAAGATCCACACGCCTGAGCGGCGCAAGACGTGGCTGGCGTGCGACGAGCACCGCGAGCACCTGTCGCAGTTCCTGGGGATGCGCGGGTTCCTGAAGGACGTCGTGCCGCTGGCGGAGTGGGAGCGGGGAGAGCGGGAGCGGTAGCGGCGGGACGGGGCTCCGGGGGCGGCGGTTCTCCGAGGAGCCTCAGGGTGCGGCGGTTCTCCGAGCGGCCTCAGGGAGCGGTGGTTCAGCCGCCGATGGCCGACATGGGGCGGTCGGGCTGGAGGAAGGCCGGGTCGTCGAGGCCCGAGCCCGCCTTCTTGCCCCACATCGCCGCCCGCCACAGCTCCGCCATCCGCTCGTCGTCGGCGCCGGAGCGCAGCGGGCCGCGCAGGTCGGACTCCTCGCGGGCGAACAGGCAGTTGCGGACCTGGCCGTCGGCGGTGAGCCGGGTGCGGTCGCAGGCGCGGCAGAACGGCCGGGTGACCGAGCCGATGACGCCGACCGTGGCCGGGCCGCCGTCGACCAGCCAGCGCTCGGCGGGCGCGGAGCCGCGGACCGTCTCGCCCTCGGGGGTCAGGGTGAAGCGGGTCCGCAGGCGGTCGAGTATCTCGTCGGCGGTGACCATGTCGGTGCGCTGCCAGCCGTGCTGCGCGTCCAGCGGCATCTGCTCGATGAACCGCAGCTCGTAACCCCGCTCGACGGCCCAGGCCAGCAGGTCGGGCGCCTCGTCGTCGTTGACACCGCGCATCAGCACCGTGTTGATCTTCACCGGGGTCAGGCCCGCGTCGGCCGCCGCCGCCATGCCCGCGACGACGTCGTGGTGCCGGTCGCGGCGGGTGAGGGTGTGGAAGACCTCGGGGCGCAGGGTGTCGAGGGAGACATTGACCCGGTCGAGACCCGCGGCGCGCAGCGCGTCGGCGGTGCGGCGCAGGCCGATGCCGTTGGTGGTCAGCGACAGCCGGGGGCGCGGCTCCAGGGCGGCGCAGCGCTCGACGATGCCGACCAGGCCGGGCCGCAGCAGCGGCTCGCCGCCGGTGAAGCGGACGTCGGTGACGCCCAGCTCGTGGACCGCGATCCCGACCATCCGGACGATCTCGTCGTCCGTGAGCAGGTCGGGCTTGGCCAGCCACTGGAGGCCCTCTTCCGGCATGCAGTAGGTGCAGCGCAGATTGCAGCGGTCGGTGAGGGAGACGCGCAGGTCGGTCGCCACTCGGCCGTAGGTGTCGATCAGCACGGGCTCCGCCTCCCTCCTGGACGCTTGTGCGCGCCGTCGCTCCTGCGGCGGGCGCTCGGCGCGCCGCCGTTCCTCCACCCTATGACGTCGCACGGACAACCCGGCGGGGCCGATGGGCGGGTGGGGGCCTGTCGGTGCAGCGTACGCGACGGGCGCCAAATTACAACAGTTTGTTGAAACGGCTGCTCGGCGTCCGGTCCCGTCGGCTCGGCGTCCGGTCCCGTCGGCTCACCGTCCGGCCCGGCGTCCGCCCGCCCGGCCGGGGCGCCCGTGTCCTGCGACCAGGTCACCGGGCGCCGCACACCGACACCGCGGCGCGGCCGGTTCGTTGGACAGCCCGGCGGCGCCCACCACGCCGTCACCGTCCCCCGCCGCTCCGCGGGCCGGGGACCGCCGCCCAGGACCGCCGAGGACTCGCCGCGATGACCCCACCCACGCCCCCGCCCCCTCCTCCCCCGTCGCACCGGCCGCAGCTCCCGGCCCGCAGGCCATACGGGAGCGTACGGCTGCCCGCCGACCTGCCCGCCGACCTGTTCACGGGACCTGCCGCCGCCCGGCCGGGAACCGGCGCCGCCGCGCCCACCGGCTGGTACGCGCGGCGGGTCCGACTGCCGCCGCTGAGCATCGCCGCGCTGCGATCCGGCCGCCGGTATGGCTGAACCGCCGTCGGCGACGGGGAAATTCCGACCGATCCATGGAATTGCGCTTCTTTGACCGGCCGTTGGGCACTAGTTTCCTTCGTCATGCACACGTCGGACGGCAGACCCTGCCGTCCCACGGCTGATGGACGATTGGAGATCCCATGGTTCCGCTTCCCGGCCTCCCCCGGCGCCGCCGCGCGCTCGCGGCCGGTCTCGGTCTGGTGACGGCAGCCGCCCTCGCCGTACTCCCCGGAGCCGCCCCGGCCTCCGCTTCCTCCGCTTCCTCCGCTTCCTCCGCCTCCGGCGCCTCCTCCGCCGCGCACGGCTCTCAACCGCCGCGCACGGACGGCCCGTTGCTGTCGTACGTCGTCAACATCGACGGCGGGCGCGGCACGCAGCGGTCGGTGGAGCGCGCGATAGAGCGGGCGGGCGGCCAGGTGGTGATCGCGTACGACCGGATAGGCGTCATCGTCGTGCACTCGGCCAACCCGGACTTCGGCGCGACGCTGCGGCGCGTCCACGGCGTACGGAGCGCGGGCGCGACCAGGACCGCCGCCATCGAGCCGTCCGCGACGACGCAGGCGGGCGGGGTACGGACGCTGACCGCGGCCGAGGTGGCCGCCGCCTCGACGCACCAGGCGCCCGGCCAGGAGCCGCTTGAGGCGGACCAGTGGGACCTGCGGGCGATCCGGGCCGACAAGGCGGCCGGGGTCAATCCGGGCAGTTCCAAGGTGACCGTCGGCATCATCGACACCGGCGTGGACGACACCCACCCCGACCTGGCGGCGAACTTCTCCGCCAAGCAGTCCGCGAGCTGTGTGGGCGGCGTCGCCGACACCTCACCGGGCGCCTGGCACCCCTGGGACCCGGCGGCCGACTACCACGGCACCCACGTGGCCGGTGAGATCGCCGCCGCGCGCAACGGGATCGGCGTGGCCGGGGTCGCGCCCGGCGTGAAGATCGCGGCGATCAAGGTCAGCGAGCCGGGCACCGCGCTGTTCTACCCGGAGAGCGTGGTCTGCGCCTTCGTCTTCGCCGCCGACCACGGCATCGCGGTCACCAACAACAGCTACTACATCGACCCGTGGCTCTACAACTGCCCGAGCGACCCCGACCAGCGGGCCATCGTGGACGCCGTGCGACGCGCCGCCGCGTACTCCGAGCGCAAGGGCGTACTGAACGTCGCCGCCGCGGGCAACAGCGACGACGACCTCAACTCCCACGCCCTGACCGACACATCGAGCCCGGACGACTCCACCGCGGTCACCCGCACCGTCGACCCGCACGTGTGCCTCGACCTCCCGACCCAACTGCCCGGCGTCGTCACGGTCTCCGCGACCGGCGCCCAGAACCTCAAGTCGTACTACTCCAGTTACGGCCTGACCGTGATCGACGTGGCCGCGCCCGGCGGCGACGGCAGGCAGATCCCCGACACCCCGTCCGGCAACGGCCGCATCCTGTCGACGCTGCCCGGCGGCACGTACGGCTACCTCCAGGGCACTTCGATGGCCAGCCCGCACGTGGCGGCGGTCGCGGCGCTGATCAAGAGCCGTCACCCGCACGCCTCGCCCGCGCAGCTCCAGGCGCTGCTCAAGATCGAGGCGAACAACCCCGGCTGCCCGACCGGGCCCGCGCAGGACGCCACCTGCACCGGGCCGAAGGCGTACAACAGCTTCTACGGTCACGGCATCGTGGACGCGCTGAACGCCGTCACCCGGTAACGCCCGCCAAGACGGCCCGCACGCACGGCCGTTACCGGCCGCGTACCGCCCTCAGGGCTTCACCAGCACCTTGAGGGCGGTGCGCTCGTCCATCGCGCGGTAGCCCTTCGGCACGTCCTCGAGACCGACCGTCAGGTCGAAGACCGGGGACGGGTCGACGGTGCCGTTCAGCACGTCGGGGAGCAGTTCCGGGATGTACGTGCGGACGGGCGCGACGCCGCCGCGCAGGGTGATGTTGCGGTCGAACATCTCGCCGAGGTCGAGACCGGTGCCGCTGCCGTGCGGGACGCCGACGTAGCCGATCGCGCCGCCGTCGCGGGTGATGCCGACGGCGGTGCGCATCGACTGCTCGGTGCCGACCGCCTCGATCACCGCGTGCGCGCCCTGGCCGCCGGTCAGTTGACGTACCGCCGCCACGGCCTCGTCGCCGCGCTCGGCGACCACGTCGGTGGCGCCGAAGTCCCGCGCGATGTCGGTGCGCGACGTGTGCCGTCCGAGCGCGATGATCCGCTCGGCGCCCAGCCGCTTCGCGGCCAGGACCCCGCACAGGCCGACCGCGCCGTCCCCGACCACCGCCACCGTCGCGCCGGGCCGCACGCCCGCGCCGACCGCCGCGTGGTGGCCGGTGCCCAGCACGTCGGACAGCGACAGCAGGGCGGTCAGCAGCCGCTCGTCGCTGAGCGCCGCCGCGGGCAGCTTCACCAGCGTGGCGTCGGCGTACGGCACCCGGACGGCCTCGCCCTGGCCGCCGTCGGACTGCCCCTCCTCGCCGATCGAGCCCCAGAAGCCGCCGTGCGCGCACGACGTGGTCAGGCCCTCGACGCAGTACGCGCACACGCCGTCCGACCACACGAAGGGCGCCACCACCAGGTCGCCGGGGCGCAGCCCCGCCACCTCGGCGCCGGTCTCCTCGACCACCCCGAGGAATTCGTGGCCGATCCGCTGGCCGGGCTTGCGCGCCGACTCGCCGCGGTACGCCCACAGGTCGCTTCCGCAGATGCAGGCGCGCACCACGCGGACCACCGCGTCGCCGGGCCGCCGGATCCTCGCGTCCGGCACCTCCTCCACCCTGAGGTCGTGGGGTGCCTGGATCACGGTGGCGCGCATGGCGGTGTCCTCGCTGGTCAGCTCGTTGTCGGTGGGGCGTCTCCACGGTACGCCAGGGGCCCGCGGTCCTCACATCCCGGACGGGCTGGACGCGAGGTCGGGCGCGGCGGGCGTCAGGGCCGGCCCGGCCGCGTCCGCGGGGCGCCAGCCGGGGCCGCGGAAGAGGTAGCCGGCGCGGGCGCGCCAGGTGGGGGCGGCGCGGAGGTCGCGGGCGAGGGCGGCGTACTCGTGGGTGGCGACCCGCAGCGGGTTGTAGGTGGCGATGTTCTTGGTGAGGCCGTAGACGGGGGCGTCGGTCTCGGGGGTGAAGGAGCGGAAGAGGCGGTCCCAGACGATGAGGATGCCGCCGAAGTTGCGGTCGAGGTAGCCGCCCTGCGAGGCGTGATGGACGCGGTGGTGCGAGGGGGTGTTGAGGGTGAACTCCAGCGGGGCGGGCAGCTTGCCGACGCGTTCGGTGTGGATCCAGAACTGGTAGACGAGACTGACGGCGGTGCAGAACGCGAGGGCGGCCGGGTGCACGCCGAGGGCGATCAGCGGGAGGTAGAACGGCCAGGAGGTGAGGCTGGTCCAGGGCTGCCGCAGCGCCGTGGAGAGGTTGAACTTCCGGCTGGAGTGGTGCACGACGTGGCAGGCCCACAGGACGCGGATCATGTGGTGGCCGCGGTGCGACCAGTAGTAGAAGAAGTCCTGCGCGAGCAGTATCAGGGGCAGCGTCCACCACTCGACGGGCACCCGCAGCGGGGTCACCGCGTAGAGCCCGGAGTAGACCGCCACGATCGGGATCTTCCACAGCGCGTCGGTGACCAGACTGCCGAGACCCATCGACAGGCTCGCGGCGGTGTCCTTGGTGCCGTATCCGGCGGAGACCTCGTCGGGGTGAAAGCGGTAGCTCACCATCTCGACGACGGTGAGCAGTACGAAGGCGGGTATCGACCACAGCACGACATCGGGGAGTTGGGGCATGAGCGCACCATAAAGGCGCGTACAGGGCACCCGCCAGACCTTGTTACCGACAAGTAAGGAAAGCGGGTGGCGGTAGCTGTCAGTGGCGAGCCGTATTCTCTGTGACCATGCTCGACAACCTGGCCGCCCAGACACCGCCGCCGTCCCCGTGGCCTCCCGCCTATCCGGACGGTTACGCCGTGGTCGACGTCGAGACCACGGGGCTCGGCCGGGACGACCGGATAGTGTCCGCGGCGGTGTACCGGCTGGACGCCCGCGGCGAGGTGCAGGACCACTGGTATTCGCCCGTCAACCCGCTGCGCGACCCCGGCCCGGTGTGGATCCACGGACTCACCAGCGCGATGCTCGCCGACGCCCCGCTCTTCCCCGAGATCGCCGACCAGCTCGCCGAACGCCTCGCGGGGCGCGTCCTGGTGGCGCACAACGCGGTCTTCGACTGGTCGATGCTCGCCCGCGAGTACGCGCGCGCCCGGTCCGTCGCACCCGTCGAGCAGCGGCTGTGCACCATCGTCCTGGCCAAGGAGCTGCGGCTGCCCCTGGCCAACCACAAGCTGGAGTCGCTGGCCGCGCACTACGGGGTCGAGCAGCGCCGCGCCCACCACGCCCTCGACGACGCGCGCGTCCTGGCCGAGGCGTTCCGCCCGAGCCTGCACCTGGCCGCCGCGGCCGGTCTCCCCCTGCCGCTGCACACCTGCCGCCCGCTGACCGAGTGGGTCGACGGCTCCGACACGGTCCCCTCGCCGCGCCCCGGCGCCTCCTACGGGCCCGGCTCGTACCGCGCCACCGGCTGGCGCCCGGCCCGCAAACGGCCCGCGTGCCCGTATCCCAACCCCGGCCGCCTCGCTCCCGACGGGCCCCTGGTCCAGGGAATGCGGGTCGCCTTCTCCGGTGACACCGGCATCGACCGCGAGCTGCTGGAGGACCGCGCCACCGACGCCGGGCTCCACGTCGCCTCCAGCGTCAGCCGCCTCACCAGCCTGCTGGTCACGAACGACCCGGACTCCCCCACCTCGAAGGCCGTCAAGGCCCGCCAGTTCGCCACCCCGGTCATCGACGAGGCCCGCTTCACCGAACTCCTGAAGGCCGTCACCCCCGCGGCGGGCGTGCACGGCTAGGGCGTCGGACCGGGCGGACCGGGCGAGCGCGGCTAGCGGGCCGGGCGGGCCGTGCGGGGCTCCATCCAGGTGACTCTCGCGCGACGCAGGGCCTCCCGCGTTGCCCCGGCGCGCTCAGGGCAGCAGCCTGGGCACATGGCCCGATGCGAGGTTTGCGGAAACGACTACGTCATGAGCTTCGAGGTGCACGCCCAAGGCGCGGTGCACGTCTTCGACAGCTTCGAGTGCGCCATCCACCGTATGGCGCCGATCTGCGAGCACTGCCGGGTGCGGATCGTCGGCCACGGCGTGGAGGTGGACGGCCACTGGTACTGCGGCGGGCACTGCGCGAAGGCGGAGGGCGCGGCCGGGATCGTGGACAAGGTCGGCTCGATCGCCTGAGCCCGGCCGGCCGCTCCGCACCCCGTCCGACCACGGCCGCCCCCGCCTGAGGCCCCCCTCCGGAAGCCCCGCCCCGGCCGAGTTGTACCGTCGTGGGGTGTACCGCTTCCTCTGGTCCCGCCAATGGGTGATCCTCACCCTCCTCGGTCTGGTCATGATGCCCACCATGGTCAGACTGGGCTTCTGGCAGCTCCATCGGCACGAGCACCGGGTGGCGAACAACAAGATCATCGCGGCGAGCCTGAAGGCCGCCCCGGTCGAGGTCGAGTCGGTGACACATCCGGGTGCCGTGCTGCCGAAGACCGATCTGTACAAGTCGGTGACGGCGACCGGGCACTTCGACACGGCGCACGAGGTGGTGGCCCGGCACCGGACGGCGGGCAACGACGGCTCGGACGACACGTCGGGCGGCGGCCAGGAGGTCGGCTACCACGTGATCACCCCGCTGGTGCTGGCCGACGGCCGCGCGGTGCTAGTGAACCGGGGCTGGATCTCGCCGGGCAACGACCCGACCGCGTTCCCGAAGATCACGCCGCCGCCGTCCGGCGAAGTGACGGTCACCGGGCGGCTGCGCCCCGACGAGACGACGTCGTCGACGGGCATCCGCAACCGCTCGGGCCTGCCGGACCGGCAGATCATGCTGATCAGCAGCACCGTGGACGCGAAGTACATGCCGCAGACGCTGCTTTCGGGCTACATGGAGCTGGTGTCCATCACGCCGAAGCCGGGTCCGCACCAGCCCGCGCTCATCCCCGAGCCCGACCACAGCAGCATCGGCCCGCACATGGCGTACGCGATCCAGTGGTGGCTGTTCACGGGCATGGTGCCGGTCGGCTGGGTGGTGCTGCTGCGCCGCGAGCGCGCCGAACGGCTCGCGGCCCGCGAGAAGCAGGACAATCCGGAGAGCCCGCAGGAACCCGAGGGCAGCGTTCCGGTAGCGGTCTGACGCTCCGCCCCCGCACGCTACGGAGACGAGGGCCCGGCGCACACCGTGTCCGGGCGAGGCGAGGACCACCGGAAGGCGGCGAGGCGGCACCGTGCCAGGACGTATCGAGGATTACGCGCTCATCGGCGATCTCCAGACCGCCGCGCTGGTGGGCAGGGACGGTTCCATCGACTGGCTGTGCCTGCCCCGCTTCGACTCGGCCGCCTGCTTCGCCGCGCTGCTCGGCGACGAGGGCAACGGCCGCTGGCTGCTGGCGCCGACGGGCGCGCGGACCTGTTCGCACCGCTCGTACCGGGGCGACACGCTGGTGCTCGACACCTTCTGGGAGACCCCGACCGGGACCGTCAAGGTCACCGACTTCATGCCGCAGCGCGACCGGGCGCCCGATGTGATCAGGATCGTCGAGGGCGTGTCGGGCCAGGTCGACATGCGGGCCGAGCTGACGCTGCGGTTCGACTACGGCGCGGTCGTGCCGTGGATGCGGCGCGCCGACGGGCACCGGGTGGCCGTCGCGGGCCCCGACTCGGTCTGGCTGCGCAGCGACCCGCCGGTCCGGGCGTACGGCAAGGACATGCGCACGTACTCCGACTTCACCGTCGCCGAGGGCGACCGGGTCGCGTTCATACTGACCTGGCACCCCTCGCACGAGAAGCGCCCGCGCCGGTTCGACCCGTACGAGGCGCTGGACCACAGCCTGGCCGACTGGGACGAGTGGTCGGCCCGCTGCCGTTACCAGGGGCCGTGGCGGTCGGCCGTGGTGCGGTCGCTGATCACGCTCAAGGCGCTGACGTACGCGCCCACCGGTGGCATCGCCGCCGCCGCGACCACGTCGCTGCCCGAGGAGATCGGCGGGGTCCGCAACTGGGACTACCGCTACTGCTGGCTGCGTGACGCGGCGCTGACCCTCAACGCCCTGGTGGAGGGCGGCTATCTCCAGGAGGCGGGCGCCTGGCGCGACTGGCTGCTGCGCGCGGTGGCGGGCAACCCGGCCGACCTCCAGATCATGTACGGCATCGGCGGCGAGCGGCGGCTGACGGAGTACGAGGTGCCGTGGCTGCGCGGCTACGAGGGCTCGGCGCCGGTCCGGATCGGCAACGCCGCCGCGGGACAGCTCCAACTCGACGTGTACGGCGAGGTGTTGGACTCGCTGTTCCTGGCACGGGCGGCCGGGATGCGCGACGAGCCGCACGCCTGGAATCTGCAACGCGCCCTGATGGACTTCCTGGAGTCCGCGTGGCACCAGCCGGACGAGGGCATCTGGGAAGTCCGCGGCCCGCGCCGCCACTTCGTGCACTCCAAGGTGATGGCCTGGGTCGCCGCCGACCGCGCGGTGCGGACCGTGGAGGCGCTGCCGCGGCTCAAGGGCGATGTGGGGCTGTGGCGTTCGATGCGCGCCCAGGTGCACGCGGAGGTCTGCGAGAAGGGCTACGACGCGCGGCGCAACACCTTCACGCAGTCCTACGGCTCCGAGGAGCTGGACGCGGCGACGCTGCTCATCCCGCAGGTGGGATTCCTGCCGCCCACCGACCGCCGCGTGATCGGCACGGTGGAGGCGGTCCGCCGCGAACTGGACCTCGGCGGCTTCGTCCGCCGCTACACCCCGGACGCGGTCGGCGTGGACGGGCTGCCCGGCTCCGAAGGGGCCTTCCTGGCCTGCTCGTTCTGGCTCGCGGACGCGCTGTACGCGATCGGCCGCCAGGACGAGGCGACCGAGCTGTTCGAGCGGCTGCTGACGTTGCGCAACGACGTCGGGCTGCTCGCCGAGGAGTGGGACCCGGTCGCCGGGCGGCTGCTGGGCAACTTCCCGCAGGCGTTCAGCCACGTCGGACTCGTCAACACCGCGCTCGCCCTGTCGGGCGTGCCTGCCATAAGGGACTGCTGACCATGGATCTCGGACTCGACGGACGGGTGTACGTCCTCACCGGCGCCAGCCGCGGCCTGGGCTTCGCCACGGCCCGCGAACTGGTCGCCGACGGCGCGAAGGTGGTGGTCTCCGGGCGCACCGCCGAGGCGGTGGCCGCCGCGGCCGGGCAACTGGGCGGCCAGGACACGGCGTTGGGCGTCGCGGCCGACAACTCCGCCCCGGACACGGCGCAGCGGCTGCTGACGGCGGCCCGCGAGCGCTTCGGCCGGGTCGACGGGGTGCTGATCAGCGTCGGCGGACCGCCGGCCGGCGCCGCCGCCGACAGCACCGACGAGCAGTGGCTGCGGTCCTTCGAGACGGTGTTCCTGGGCGCGGTGCGGCTGGCCCGCGCCGCCGCGGCCGAGCTGTCGGACGGCGGTGTCATCGGCTTCGTGCTCTCCGGTTCGGTCCGCGAGCCGATCCCCGGCCTCGCCATGTCGAACGGTCTGCGGCCCGGCCTCGCGGGCTTCGCCAAGACCCTCGCCGCCGAGCTGGGGCCGCGCGGCATCCGGGTGGTCGGCCTGCTGCCGTCGCGGATCGACACCGACCGGGTACGGGAGCTGGACGCGCTCGGCGGCGACGAGGCGGCGGCCAGGGCCAGGGCGAGCGCGACGATCCCGCTGCGGCGCTACGGCACGCCCGAGGAGTTCGGCCGGGCCGCGGCCTTCCTGCTCTCGCCCGCCGCGTCGTATCTGACCGGTGTGCTGCTGCCGGTGGACGGCGGCGCCCAGCGCGCCCTGTGACGGGACGCGAAGAGCCCCCACCGACGGCTCGGTGGGGGCTCCGCGAGAGCGGGGCGGGCGGGCGGGTCAGCTGACCCGCGCCGCGCGGTGCCTGACCGCGCGCAGCCGCGCCTCGGCGGGCAGCTTGTCCAGACCGGCCGACGTACGGGCGCGGTGGAGCACCGCGCTGTCGAGACCGGCGACCACCTCGTCCGGGGTGGCGTCGGCCGCCAGGCCCAGCACTATCCGGGCGACCGGTGCGCCGCGCTTGCCGCGCAGCGCCGCTCTGGCCCACTCCACGCCGTCGTACGCCTCGGTCTCCGAGGTCAGCACGTTCTCCACGGCCCGGCCGCGCAGCAGCGCGCCCTGTCCGTCGCCGCTGTCGACCCGGAGCTGGCGCAGCCGCCGGGTGCGGGCCTGGGCGAGCAGCCACCACAGGGCGGCGAGCACGAGCACGCCGAGCACGGCGATGACCACCGGCCACCACCAGCCGTCCGAGCGGTAGCGGGTCCTGTCGTGCGCGGTGAGCAGCACGTCCTTGGGGCCGGTGAAGGGCCACCAGTGCGGCATCGTGAAATTCCACCGGCGTTGCAGGTCGAGCCCGCCGAGCAGCACGGACAGGCCCACGACCAGCAGGACGAGTCCGGTCAGCGCGAGCAGGACCCGGTTCAGTACGGTACGCATCCGCCCGGTCACCCCTTCTTCTCTGCGCGCTGGACATGGACGTGGAGCTGTGGCGGTTTGGCGAGGCCGAGCTGGCGTACGGCGTTGCCCAGCGCGGTCGTCAGGTCCGTGCGCACCGCATCGAGTTCGCGGAAGTGCGAGGAGCCGTGCGCCGTGATCCGGCGGCGGCCGACCTTGACCCGTACCCAGCGGATGCCCGGTACCTCCATCGCCCGGTCGCGCAGCACCAGTTCGGCCGCGTGCCGGTCGAGTCCGGCGCGGACGCCGTTCTCGCCGCGCCGGGTCATCGGCAGCAGTCCGCGCTCGCCCGGTGTGAGGGCGAGCAGGATCAGCCAGAGGCCGAGCACGGCGGCCACGGCGGCGCCGACGATCACCCAGACGTTGTCCAGGTGGCGGGTGGCCAGCTCGTCGGCGAGCCGGGTCCGCCAGGCCATCGCGCGCCGGTCGGCGCGGACGGCGGCGATGTCGTACAGGAAGAGACCGGCGATCCCGAGGAGCACCGCGGCGGTGATCGCCGCGGGCACCCGGCGTCCGGCCCAGAACCGGCGCGCCTTGACCGGGGTCTGATCCGCGGTCAGGGCGTACGGCTCAAGGGTGCGGGTGGCGGGGTCCGTGAGCGTGTCGCCTCCGGCGAGGACGCCGGGGGTACCGCCCGCGGGGGTCGATCCCGGACCGGACGCCGGACCGTACCCCGCGCCCGGCCCCTGCTCGGCCGCCGCGTATCCGGACTCCGAGCCGTGTTCGGCGCCGCCGTCGTCCCCTTCGGAAGCCTGCTCGTAAGCCTGCTCGGAGCCGTACTCGGAGGCCCCGTATTCCTGGTCCTGAGCGTGTTCCGAGCCGTGCTCGGGAGTCCGCCGGGAGCGGTCGTCGTCGGGACCCTGCTCGGGGCCCCGCCGCTCCCCCTGCCCCGGCTCAGCGCCGGCGTTCGGCTTCTTCCAGGGACTCTCGCTGTCGCTCACTGGACCCTTCCCTCGTCCTTGCGGCGGTCGGCGGCCGAGTGCAACCGCTCCACCTCGACCGCGACCTCGGGAACCGACATGCCGGTCAACGCCTCGACGCGGGAGGTGACATGGCTGCGCACCGAGCCGCACACCGAGCCGATGTCGGTGGGGTAGCCCAGTTCAAGGGTGAGCCGCAGCCGCGCGCTGTCCTTGCGGACCGAGACCGAGGCGTGCGGGGAGTGGTCCTTCGGCACCAGTGCGGCGCCCGGCGCGTCCGTCAGGACCTCGCCGGCCGCCTGGGCGGCGATCTTCGCGACCACCCGGTCCGCGATCCGCAGTGCCCCGCGGTCGGCCGCGGGCAGCGGTGCGGGGACGGCTGTCCCCATCAGCGCCGCCGGTCGCGGTCGCGGCCACGGTCACGCGAGCGGAAGAACTCCCCAGGTTCCAGGTCGCCGTCGAGGAATTTGCCCGCCACGAAACCGACCGCGCCGAGCGCCGCCACCAGCAGAAAAGCACCGAACCCGCCGAAATAGCCGGCGAATCCGAGCGCCATTCCGACGGCCAGGCCGATCACCGCCATGCTCATCGTCCGCACTCCGTCCCATTGGTCGTGTTGACCATCTCCGTCTGCACTGGCTTGGACCCTTACTGGACCCGTTGCTCACGCTCGTCGTCGTCATCTTCGTCGGGAAGTTTCACGTCGCCCACGGCGACGTTGACCTCGACGACCTCGAGACCGGTCATCCGCTCCACGGCGTTGACCACGTTCTCCCGTACGGCGCGGGCCACTTCGACGATCGACACGCCGTATTCGACGACGATGTCCAGGTCGAGCGCGGTCTGCACCTCGCCGACCTCGGCCTTCACGCCGCGCGACACCGACTTGGTGCCGCCGGGCACGCGGTCGCGGACCGCGCCGAAGGTGCGCGACAGGCCGGTGCCCATCGCGTGCACGCCGACCACGTCACGGGCGGCGAGTCCGGCGATCTTCTCCACCACGCCGTCGGCGATCGTCGTGCGGCCGCGCGTGGCCGGGTCGCCGAGCGCTTTGCGCCCGCCCGCGCTGCCCTTGTCCAGGGTCCTGCCCTCGGCCGCTGACGAGCCCTCGGGCTCCGGCCGGTCGTACTGTGCGGTGTCCGTCATCGCGAGTCGTCCCTTCGTATGGGCTGCTCCGTGCCCCACACTATGTGCGCATGCCCCCGCGCGCTGCGGGGAACCGGCGAGAGGGCTGTTCCGACCCCCCAAGAGAGTGGTCGGCCTGCGGAAGGCGATATCTGGTGACCATGGACCGACTGGCCCGGACCGTACGGGAGCAGGTCGCGCTGGGCCGCCTGCTCCCGCTCGGCACCCCCGACGACAACGCCTGGATGACCGAGCGCGCGGCCGTACGCGCGCTGCGGTGGACGACCGCGGGGCTGTCCGGGGTACGGCTGGGCGGGGTGTCCCTGGCGCTGGCCGAAAGCGGGGGCGAGGCGCCGGAGTCCGGTCCGGTGGGCGCGCTGCCGCACCTGCCGGTACGGATCGAGGCGTCGTTCGAGGCGACCGCCGACGAGCCGCTGCCGCAGGCCGCCGACCGGCTGCGCGACGTGCTGTGGACGACCGCGCGCGACGGGCTCGGCATCGCCGTGACGGAGGTTGACCTCCAGGTCACCGGGTTGCTGGACGGTGACGACGCGCCCGTGAGCGAGCTGGCGGGCGCCGAGGACGCGGAGCCGGACGGCGACGAGGCTCCCGTACCGCTCGACCCCAGTGGCCTCGCGGAAGCCGTGGCAACCGCGGCGCTGACCGTGCCCGGTGTCGTACGGCTGAGCAGGCGGCCGGTCGGCCTCGGCTCCGGTGTGCGGATCCAGGACACGGCGGCGGACCCGGCCGGGGATTCGGCGGGCTCCGACGAGGCGCCGGGCCGCCGCGTCCAGGTGCAGATCGCGGTGTCGCCGGGCCACCGGCCGCTGGAGGTGGCCCGGTCGGTGGCCGCCGCCGTCGCGGTCGCGGCGGCCGAGGGCGCGCCCGGTCCGGTGCGTACCGCCATCGTGGTGACGGACGCGGGCTGATTCCTCCCGGACCCCGCGAAACGTCCGGCGCGGACGGGCGGCTACTCGCCCACGCCCGCCAGATCGCGCAGGCGGCGGCCCTGGGCGGCGCGTTCGGCCGCGTACTGCTCCTTCTCGGTATGGGAGGCGGCGCCGCGCAGCAGGCCCTTGGTCTCGACGACCGCGTCGCGCGGCGGCGCGAGCAGGGCGCCGACCAGGTCGGTGACGGCGGCGTCGAGTTCGGCGGCGGGCACGACGAGGTTGGCCAGGCCGGTGCGCTCGGCCTCGTCGGCGTGCACGAAGCGGCCGGTGGCGCAGATCTCCAGGGCGCGGCCGTATCCGACCAGTTCGACCAGCGGCTTGGTGCCGGTGAGGTCGGGGACCAGGCCCAGACCGGTCTCGCGCATGGCGAACTGCGCGTCGTCCGCGCAGACGCGCAGATCGCAGGCGAGGGCGAGCTGGAAGCCCGCGCCGATGGCGTGGCCCTGGACCGCGGCGACCGTGATCACGTCGGTCCGCCGCCACCAGGTGAAGGCGTCCTGGTACGTGGCGATGGCAGCGTCGAGTCCGGCCTCCGAGCCACGCGCGAGGTCGAGGAACGACGGCTCACCGTCGAAGCCCTCGGGCGTGAACGCCTGGCGGTCGAGGCCCGCGGAGAAGGACACGCCCTCACCGCGCAGCACGACGACGCGTACCTGTCCCGGCAGCAACTGGCCCGCCTCGGTCAGGGCACGCCACAGGGCGGGCGACTGAGCGTTGCGCTTGGCCGGATTGCACAGGGTGATGTGCGCGACGGAGTCGTCGACGGCTAGCCGGACTCCGTCACGTTCGAGCAGGATCTTGGCGTCGGGCACTGGGCACCTCCGAGCGGACCGGACTGGATTACCGAAGAGTAACCAACCGGACCCGCCGGACCGCCCCCGGCCCTTGATACTCGCGGAGCCCTCAGGCCGTGGCGGCCTTCTTGCCCCGTGTGGCACCGCCGCGACCGCGCAGGGTCACGCCGGACTCGCTGAGCATCCGGTGCACGAATCCATAGGAGCGGCCGGTCTCTTCGGCCAGCGCCCGGATGCTCGCACCGGAGTCGTACTTCTTCTTCAGGTCTGCCGCGAGCTTCTCGCGCGCGGCGCCGGTCACCCGGCTGCCCTTCTTCAGAGTCTCGGCCACCCGTGCCTCCTCCAGGGAAGTGCGCTATGGACTCTCATGATCACCCCTAAGGGCGTTCCTGGCCACCCATTCGACAAGGTCCATCACGGGACATTCACCGGAGGAATGCCTGGATACGCCGGTGCGAAGGGGCCGGGAGCGGCTTTTCCGGGGCGGCAATTCCGTACGGAGAAGGGTGTGCGGGCAATAGCGGCAGGTCAGCCGTGGTCGGTAAGGAGTTCTCCGACGTCACACCACTGATCACGGCGGCGGTCGCCCGTACCGCGCCCCGTGGGCGCGCGGTACGAGCCGGACTCACGCAGATGAAGGATGATCAGTGGGCCGAATGATCGAATCGACATGATCACTTCGTGCGGGTGCGGGCCTCTGAGCCGCCCGCGCCCCGCGCGGGGCGGCGCCCGGCCGGGCGCCGCCGGGGCTCAGGCCAGCGAGACCAGGTCCTTGTAGTCCTGGCCCCACAGGTCCTCCACGCCGTCCGGCAGCAGGATGATCCGCTCCGGCTGGAGCGCGTCCACGGCGCCCTCGTCGTGGGTGACCAGGACGACCGCGCCGGTGAAGGTGTGCAGCGCGCCCAGGATCTCCTCGCGGCTGGCGGGGTCGAGGTTGTTGGTGGGCTCGTCGAGCAGCAGCACATTGGCGCTGGAGACGACGAGCGAGGCGAGCGCGAGCCGGGTCTTCTCGCCGCCGGAGAGCACCCCGGCGGGCTTGTCGACGTCGTCGCCGGAGAAGAGGAACGAGCCGAGGATCTTGCGGATCTCCACCAGATCGGTGTCGGGCGCGGCCGACCGCATGTTCTCCAGCACGGTGCGGTCCGGGTCGAGCGTCTCGTGCTCCTGCGCGTAGTAGCCGAGCTTGAGGCCGTGTCCGGGCGTCACCTGGCCGGTGTCGGCCTGCTCGACACCGGCCAGCAGGCGCAGCAGCGTGGTCTTGCCCGCGCCGTTCAGACCGAGGATGACGACCCGCGAGCCGCGGTCGATCGCGAGGTCGACGTCGGTGAAGATCTCCAGCGACCCGTACGACTTGGACAGGCCCTCGGCCATCAGCGGGGTCTTGCCGCACGGGGCGGGGTCGGGGAAGCGCAGCTTGGCGACCTTGTCGGAGGCGCGTACCGCCTCCAGGCCGGACAGCAGCTTCTCCGCGCGGCGCGCCATGTTCTGCGCGGCGACCGTCTTGGTGGCCTTGGCACGCATCTTGTCGGCCTGTGAATTCAGGGCGGCGGCTTTCTTCTCCGCGTTGGCCCGCTCGCGCTTACGGCGCTTCTCGTCGGCCTCGCGCTGTTGCTGGTAGAGCTTCCAGCCCATGTTGTACACATCGATTTGCGACCGGTTGGCGTCCAGGTAGAAGACCTTGTTCACCACGGTCTCGATGAGGGTGGCATCGTGCGAGATCACGATGAATCCACCGCGGTACGTCTTCAGGTAGTCGCGCAGCCAGGCGATGGAGTCGGCGTCGAGGTGGTTGGTGGGCTCGTCCAGGAGCAGGGTGTCGGCGTCCGAGAAGAGGATCCTGGCCAGTTCGACGCGGCGGCGCTGACCGCCGGAGAGGGTGTGGAGCTGCTGCCCGAGGATGCGGTCGGGCAGTCCGAGCGCGGCGGCGATGGTGGCGGCCTCGGCCTCGGCGGCGTATCCGCCCTTGGTGAGGAATTCCGTCTCCAGACGCGAGTACTTCTTCATCGCGTTCTCGCGGGTGGCGCCCTTTCCGTTGGCCATCCGCTCCTCGTTCTCCCGCATCTTGCGCAGGACGGTGTCGAGGTCGCGGGCGGACAGGATGCGGTCGCTGGCGAGGGTGTCGAGATCCCCGGTGCGCGGGTCCTGCGGCAGATAGCCGACCTCGCCGCTGCGGGTGACGGTGCCTGCGGCGGGCTGGCCCTCCCCCGCGAGCACCTTGGTCAGGGTGGTCTTGCCCGCTCCGTTGCGGCCGACCAGGCCGATGCGGTCGCCCTTGGCGACGCGGAAGGAGGCGGACTCGATGAGGATGCGGGCGCCGGCGCGCAGCTCAAGGCCGGTGGCAGTGATCACGGGAAAAGCTCCAGGACAGGACGGACGACGGAAACGGGCGCGAGGTCGTACGCCGTGGCTAATCGAGGAATAGAACTGCCATGGGGCTCAGTCTACCGGCGGCCGGCAAACGGTTTACCGCGCCGGGGGGCGCGGGCATCGCGGGGCCGACTGCCCCGGCCCCCGGTCAGGGGCGCGCCGGTACCCGGCCACCGGTGCGCCGAAGTGGGGCACATCACCCATAATCGGCACATGCGGTTCGACGACGACACTCCGCTCGACACCTCGCAGGTCCAGGACCGGCGGGGCGGTTCGGGCGGCGGCCCCAGCGGGAAGATGGTGGGCGGCGGAATCGCCGGGCTGCTCGCGGTCGTGATCGGCCTGGTGCTGGGCATCAGCCCCGACCAACTCGGCCTCAGCGGCGGCTCCGACACCGTCTCGGACACGCGCGCGGCCGACGCCGGTCTGGCGGGGAACTGTTCGACCGGGCGGGACGCCAACGCGCAGGAGCAGTGCCGGATCGTGGCCGTGGTCAACAGCGTGCAGGCGTACTGGACCGCCGAGTTCAGCCGCCGCGGCGCCGCGTACCGGACCGCGCCGACGGTGTTCTTCGACGCTCCGGTGAGCACCGGCTGCGGTCCGGCCGACCCGCGGACCGGGCCGTTCTACTGCCCGGCGGACCGCAAGGTCTATATCGACTTGAATTTCTTCCAGACGTTGCAGACCCAATTCGGCGCCAAAGGCGGGCCGTTCCCAGAAAGCTATGTCGTCGCGCACGAATACGGCCACCATGTGCAGAATCTGACGGGTGTTCTGAGCGCGGCCCAGGACGGCCGCAGCGGGGCCGACAGCGCCTCCGTACGCGTGGAGTTGCAGGCCGACTGCTATGCCGGGCTGTGGGCGAAGAACGCCACCAGGACCCTCAATCCGGCCACCGGCACCTCGTTGATCACGGCGGTGACGCCCGACGACATCGCGCGCGGTCTCGACGCGGCGGCGGCCGTCGGCGACGACACGATCCAGTCGCGGGCGCAGGGGCGGGTGACGCCGGACGCCTGGACGCACGGGTCCGCGGCGCAGCGTCAGCAGTGGTTCACCACCGGGCTGAGGACCGGGGACCTGGCGGCCTGCGGCACCTTCGGCTGAGGACCGGCGGGCGGTACGGGTCCCCGCGCGCTGTACGGCGCGGGGGTCGCGTACCGCTCGCGGCGGCTCAGGTCTCGCCGGTGTGGACCTGGAAGGCGGCCCTGCGCATCGCCTTGGCCAGGGCGGGGTCCGGGTGCGCGGCGGCGAGCGCCACGAGCACCTGGACGGTCCGGGGGTGGCCGACGTTGCGGACCTCTTCGAGCAGCCCGGGCACCGAGCCCTGGACGGCGGTCTCCAGGTGGCTGACGAGCAGGTGGTCCTCGCCGTGGTCGGCGACGGCCGCGGCCGTGTCGATCCACAGCCAGGTGGCCTCCTCGCGGGTCAGCAGGCCGGTCGCGGTGTCCGGGTCGCCGCCGTCCAACTCCGCCAGCCACAGCACCGCGTAGGGGCGCAGGGTCGGCTCCTCGACCACGCCGCGGACGGCCGGCTCCGCGGGGTCGCCGACCACGCGCAGCGCCTCGAAGGCGAGGCCGCGCAGCAGGGCGTCGTCGCCGCGCGCGGTGTCCAGCAACTCGCCGACGGCCAGCGCGACCGGGCGGGCGGCCAGCCAGGCGCGGTACTCGGCGCGGGCCGGACCCGGCGAGAGGCGGGCGCTGGCCCGCAGCATGGTCTCGGCGGACTGCTCCATGTGTCCCGCGGGGCCCTGCGCGGCCACGCAGATCTGCTCCAGCTTGACCCACACCGCCCAGGAACCGATCGCGGTGAGCGTGACCTCGTCGGGACGCTTGGGGTCGCGGGGGCGCAGCGCGCCAACCCGGGCGACGGCGTCCAGCGTCCAGTCGAGCAGCGCGGGCAGCGGGTCGGGGGCGTCGCCCGCGCCGTCGGCGGGCGGTTCGTGCCGCTCGGCGCGCAGCTCCGCGACGCGCTGCCGCAGCAGGTCGAGCAGGGTGTCGATCGGCACCGGCTCGTTGGACAGGTGCAGGAAGGACAGCAACTGCGGTGCGGCCTCGATGACTTCGGCGACCAGCGCCGGATCGGGGCCGGCCTGCGGGCCCGGCAGGAAGGGGTGGGCCAGCGACCAGGCGTCGAAGAGCGCGACCCAGCCGCGCAGCACGGCGGTGTCGTCGGTGTCCCAGGCCCGCAGCCGCCAGCCGGGCCGTGCGGTGCCGCCGTGCAGTTCGATCAGCCCCGACAGCCGCGCCCGGTCCCATGCGGTACGGATCTGCGGCCGGGTCAGGTCGAGCGCCGCTGCTGCCTGCGCGGCGGCGTCGTCGGGCAGTATGCCGGTCGGTCCCGCGGTGCCGGGGCCGGTACCGGCCCAGCGCGCGAGCCGTGCGGCGTCGGCCAGTTCGGCGCGGGCCAGCCGGGCGAGCTGCGGCAGCGGCGGCGTGCCCTCGGGCGGCCGCGGGGGTCTGGACCGGCGCGTCGTTGCGGTCCGGCGGGCGGCGGTGAGCGGCCGTCGGGGGACAAGGCGGAGCGGAGTGTCTCGCGGGCTACGGGACGTCACTGGAGAAGTCTCTCCGGTGAGCGCCCATAATCCCAAACGGAACCCGGCCCGATGATCTACAAGGGTGCCCCGGGGACGCTCTTCCGGGCCCCTTCGGGCGCGCGTCGTCGCAGCTCAGCGGGGGTTTCCGGGGCGGCTCTCACCCCGATGGGGCGGTCTTGACACCGGTCACATCAGTGGTGTGAGGAATCGTCGCAACGTCTCCTCGTAGTCCGCCGGGTTGACGTTCCACATTGCCGCGTGCGGCGCGTCGGGCACGGCGTGGAGGGTCACCAAGTCGGCTCGGAGCGCCGCGAGTTCGCGGGAGGCGGCCCACGGGGCGAGGGTGTCGCCCGGTCCGTGCACGAGCAGGGTGGGGACGGTCAGCCGCGCCGGGTCCGCCGCGGCGGCGACCGGCTCGGGGAGCAGGCCGGTACGGCCCTCGGCGGCGCGGACGGCGAGCGGCATCAGCGCGTCGGGGACGCCGTTGGACTCGGCGGCGGCGCGGACGGTGGCCTCCCAGTCGAGGACCGGGGAGTCCAGCACCAGGCCGCTGACCCGGTCGCGTACCGGGGACCCGGCCAGCGCGTGCAGGGCCATCGTGGCGCCGGTGGACCAGCCGAAGAGCACCAGCCGCTGGGCGCCGTACTCGACCGCGTACCGCATCGCCGCGTCGAGGTCGCGCCATTCGGTGGCGCCGAGGTGGCCGATGCCGTCGGGGGACGCGGGGGCGCCGGGGTCGTTGCGGTAGGCGAGCAGGAGCTGCGGGAGGCCGTGGGCGTGCAGGGCGGTCGCCACGTTCAGCGGGTGCTCGCGGGTGGCGCCGAGGCCGTGCACCGCGATCACCCAGGTGTCGCGGGCGCCGGGCACGAACCAGGCGGGCAGCGGGCCGAGTTCGCCGCGCAGCAGGACCTCGGTGTGGTCCAGGCCGAGCGCGCTGCCGGGGTCGCCCGCGCACGCCTGCGGGGTCAGCCGGACCCGGGCGCCGGGGGTGAGGGCGCCGCGCTGGACGCTCAGCAGCCGCCGGGTCACCGAGTACGGGGTCAGGTCGAGCACGTCGCCGACGGCGGCGTGCAGATCGTCGCCGGTCAGGCCCCAGACGCCGGGGCGGGCCGAGGACAGGGTGCGGGTGAGCACCACCTGGTCCGCGGCCACGCTGTGCAGCGTCACGTCGCCCTCGGGCACCGGGCCTCTCAGCGACGGCCTCAGGGCGAAGCGGGATCCGTACCGGCCGGCCGCCAGCGCGGCCGTTCCGGCACCCAGCACGGTGGTGGCTGCCATGGCCACCGCGGTTCGGGTACGCATCTCTTCCAGTGTGAGCGCGTCGGCCGAAAGCGGCCAGGCGACGGCGGCGGCCGGGTGACGGACGGGCGAGGGACGGCGGCCGGGTGACGTACGGGGGCCGGGTGACGTACGGGCGAGTGGCGTACGGCGGGTGCGGGGCGGCCGGGCGCGGCGGGCGCGGGGAGAAGCGTGTGTGGAGACGGTGGAGAAGCGGCGGCCCGAGTCGTCTAGTCGGCGGGCTCCGGCGCGCCCTGCCCGTAGCCGCGCAGCTTTTCCGCGACTTTGGCCAGCTCGCGGCCGGGGAGCGTACGGGGCTCGTGGCCGTTGGCCGATCCGGCCAGCAGCCAGACGCGGCACATCCACTCCAGCTGGGCGGTGTTGTCGTACGCCTTGTCGAGGGTGTCGGCGTACACGAGGGTGCCGTGGTTGCGCATCAGGCAGCCGGTGCGGTCGCGGAGCGCCTTGAGGACGGCGGCGGCCAGCCTCTCACTGCCGTAGGTGGCGTAGTCCGCGACCCTGACCTGGCCGCCGAGGGCCGCCGCCATGTAGTGGATGACGGGCAGCTTGTCGACGAGGGTGGAGACGGCGGTGGCGTGCGCGGCGTGGGTGTGCACGATCGCGCGGGCGTCGGTGGCGCGGTAGACGGCCAGGTGCATGGGCAGTTCGCTGGTCGGCCGCAGCTCCCCCATGAGCCGGCGGCCCGTGAGATCCACCACTACGGCGTCCGCCGGGCCGAGCCGGTCGTAGGGGACGCCGGTCGGGGTGACCAGCACGAGATCGCCGACGCGGGCCGAGACATTGCCCGACGTGCCGACCACCAGCCCGTCGGCGACCGTGCGCCGGGCGGTGTCCACCACGTCCGACCAAGCCTTCTCCAAGGAGTCCTGCACACGGGCATTATCACCGCCCGGCCCCCGACGGGCGCGGATCGCCTCCCCGAGGGGTCCGATCGGCCGGATCGGCTTGATACTGACTGAGGCCGCCCGACCGCTCCGGCACCACAAAGCCGCCGTCAGTTCATCTTCCGTTCATCCGCTCTCCGTACGGTCGCCTCGCCACTGTCCGATCAAACGAATGCCTGGGTACATGGAACACATCACGCTCCTGATCGGAATCGTGATCGTCACCGCACTCGTGTTCGACTTCACGAACGGTTTCCACGACACCGCCAACGCGATGGCCACCACCATCTCGACCGGCGCACTCAAGCCAAAGACGGCGGTGGCCATGTCCGCCGTGCTCAACCTCGTCGGCGCCTTCCTCTCGGTGGAGGTCGCCAAGACCATCTCCGGCGGCATCATCGACGAGTCCTCCGGCATCAGACCGGAAGTGATCTTCGCCGGGCTCGTCGGCGCGATCGTCTGGAATCTGCTCACCTGGCTGGCCGGACTCCCGTCCAGTTCCTCGCACGCCCTGTTCGGCGGCCTCATCGGCGCCACCCTCGTCTCGGTCGGCACCCACGGTGTGCACGGCGAGGCGGTCGTCATGAAGGTGCTCATCCCGGCCGTCGCCGCGCCGATCGTGGCCGGTCTCGCCGCCACGCTCGCCACCCGGCTCACCTACCGGATCGGCCGCCACGCCGACCCCGAGGCCACCTCCAAGGGCTACCGGGCGGGCCAGATCGCCTCCGCGGGCCTGGTCTCGCTCGCGCACGGCACGAACGACGCGCAGAAGACGATGGGCGTCATCACGCTGGCGCTGATCACCGGCGGCGTCGTCGCCCCGCACGCCGACCCGCCGCTGTGGGTCATCGTCTCGGCGGGCAGCGCCATCGCGCTCGGTACGTACATCGGCGGCTGGCGGATCATCCGCACGATGGGCAAGGGCATCACCGACATCCAGCCGCAGCAGGGCTTCGCCGCCCAGACCGGCGCCGCGGCCACCATCCTCGCCTCCTCGCACCTCGGCTTCGCGCTGTCCACCACGCAGGTCTGCTCCGGCTCCGTGATGGGCGCGGGCCTCGGCCGCAAGGGAGCGGTGGTCCGCTGGAGCACCGCGGGCCGCATGGTCGCCGCGTGGGGGCTCACGCTGCCCGCCGCCGGACTGGTCGCGGCCGGTGCCGCGCTGCTGGCCGACGAGGGCACCTGGGGCGTCACCGCCGTGGCGGTCCTCGGCCTGGCCGTGTGCGCGGTCATCCGTACGGCGTCGCGCCGCAAGCCGGTCACGCACGCCAACGTCAACGACCTGGACGGCGACCCGGCCGCAGGTCCGGACGCGGCGGTCGAGCCGCAGGGCGCGGTCACCGCGGCCATCGCGGCCGTCATCCCGCCGCCCGCCGGGCCCGTCGCGCCCGGCGCCCCCTCCGACACCGTTCCCGGCGCACCCGCCACGGCCTGACCTGCCCCTCCCCCGCGCCTCCCCGCTCTACCTCAAGGACCCAGGGACCCCCTCATGAGCATCGACTGGCACGCGCTCGGCACGGTCTTCGGCGTCACCCTCGTGGCGACCGTGGGCCTGGTCGGCCTGTTCACCCTCGGCATCGTCGGCCTCACCAAGCACGGCTCCGCTCCGGCGTCCGACTCCGGCTCCCCCGCCGCAGCCGGGTCCGGCTCCGTTTCGCACGGGGGCGCCCTGCTCGCCCGGACCGGCGGCTACGCCTGCTTCGCCGTGTGCGCCGCGGCGGTCTCGTACGGCATCTATCTGATCGTGGCCTGAACTCACGGGTTTCGGCGGCGGATGTGGACCTCGCCACACTCCGTCTTCCCAGGTCAACGGTGAGTTGACCTGCCTGCGCGCACGTGGTGGACTGCGGAGGCCATGCGGCGGCAGGAGAGGAAGTCCGGTGCGAATCCGGCGCGGTCCCGCCACTGTCACCGGGGAGTGCACTCCCAACCCGTACGTCACGGCCGGAAATCCGGTTGGAAGGCCGGGAGTGCGTAGATCCGGGAGCCAGGAGACTCTCACCGCCGGTCACGTCGAACCAGGGCGCGGACCCTGAGTGAGGACCTCTGCCATGCCCGGCTGCGCTCGACTCGTCACGGACCACCGCACGCAGGTGCGCACAAGTACGCCACCCTGTCCGGCACTTCACCTGGACGGCGTGGACGCGGGCTGAACCGGTGCGTGCCGATCGCGTGTTCGCGTACGGCGCCGCACTCGGCTTTCTCGGCGATCTCGTCGCGGGCGACCCGCGTCGCGGCCATCCGGTCGCGGTGTTCGGGCGCGCGGCGGGCGCGTTGGAGCGCCGGATGTGGCGTGACGACCGGGGCAGTGGGGCGGTGTACGCCGCACTGTGCGCCGGGGGTGCGGTGGGTGCCGCCGCGCTGGCCGACCGGGCCGTACGGTCCTCCGTCGCGCTCCGCGTCGCGCTGACCGCCGCCGCCACCTGGTCGGTGCTGGGCGGGACGTCACTGGCCCGTGAGGCGCGGGCCGTCGCCGCCGCGCTCGACGCCGGGGACATCGAGGCGGCGCGCGCCCGGCTGCCGCACCTGTGCGGACGCGACCCGCATTCCCTGGACGCGGCGGGGATCGCGCGCGCCGTGGTCGAGTCGGTCGCGGAGAACACCTCGGACGCGGTCGTCGGGGCCCTGGTGTGGGGCGCGTGGGGCGGGGTGCCGGGGCTGGTCGGCTTCCGCGCCGTCAACACGCTCGACGCGATGGTCGGTCACCGGTCGCCGCGCCACCTGCGGTTCGGCTGGGCCGCCGCGCGGCTGGACGACGTCGTCGGCTACCCCGGCGCCCGCCTCACCGCCGCGCTCGCCGTCCTCGCCGGGCCCTCGCCGCGTACCGCCCTGCGCGTCTGGCGCCGGGACGCCGCCGCGCACCCCAGCCCCAACGCGGGACCTGTGGAAGCCGCCTTCGCCGGCGCCCTGCGCCTGCGTCTCGGCGGCACCCTCTCCTACGCGGGCCGCACCGAACACCGCGCCGTCCTGGGCGCCGAACACCCGGCCCCGGCCCCGGCCGACATCGCGCGGGCCGTCCGGCTGTCGCGGCGGGTCTCGGCCGCCGCGGCGGCGCTCTGCGTCCTGACAGCGGCGATACGGGGCGGCTCGGCGCCGGGCCACGGCCGGCCGGGGGAACGGCCCTTCGGGGGACGTGCCGTCGGCGGAGGGATACGTCCGCCGCGGCGGCGCGAAGCACGAGCGTGGAGTCCGACGGTGTCGCGCCGGGCGCGGCCTTTCTCCGGCGCCGGGGGGACCTCGTGACGGCCCTCGGGGGCGGCCTGTTGGTCGCCGGGACGACCTCGGACGCGGGCAAGTCCGTGGTGACGGCGGGGATCTGCCGGTGGCTGGTGCGGCAGGGCATACGCGTGGCCCCCTTCAAGGGGCAGAACATGTCGCTGAACTCGTTCGTGACGCGGGAGGGCGCCGAGATCGGCCGGGCACAGGCGATGCAGGCGCAGGCCGCCCGCGTGGAGCCGTCGGCGCTGATGAATCCGGTGCTGCTCAAGCCGGGCGGCGACCGCAGCAGCCAGGTCGTGGTGCTGGGCAAGGCCGTGGGCGAACTGAGCGCGCGCGGCTACCACGGCGGACGGCAGGCCGATCTGCTGGGCACGGTCACCGGCTGCCTCGAAGAGCTGCGCGGCCGGTACGACGCCGTGATCTGCGAGGGCGCGGGCAGCCCGGCCGAGATCAATCTGCGCAGGACCGACATCGTGAACATGGGCGTGGCCCGCGCGGCCGGACTGCCGGTGGTCGTGGTCGGCGACATCGACCGCGGCGGTGTCTTCGCGTCCTTCTTCGGGACGACGGCGCTGCTCGCACCCGAGGACCAGGCGCTGGTCGCGGGCTATCTGGTCAACAAATTCCGCGGTGACGTCTCGCTGCTCCGGCCGGGTCTGGACATGCTGCACAAGCTGACCGGCCGGCCGACGCTCGGCGTGCTGCCGTTCGCCCACGGCCTGGGCATCGACGAGGAGGACGGGCTGGGGGTCCCCCGGGGCGGAGTTCGGGGGAGCGTGTCGCCGCGCGCCGCCCATGAATCGGTGGTCGCGCCGCCGCACGGCGCGGAGTTGCTGCGGGTCGCGGTGGCCGCCGTACCGCTGATGTCGAACTTCACGGACGTGGACGCGCTCGCGGCGGAGCCGGGGGTGGTGGTGCGGTTCGTGGACCGGGCCGAGGAGTTGGCGGACGCCGACCTCGTGGTGCTGCCGGGCACGCGCGGCACTGTGCGGGCGCTGGAGTGGCTGCGTGAGCGCGGCCTGGCCGACGCCGTCGTACGGCGGGCCGCCGAGGGGCGTCCGGTGCTGGGTGTCTGCGGCGGTTTCCAGATGCTGGCCGACCGCATCGAGGACGACGTCGAGTCGCGGGCGGGCTCGGTCCCCGGTCTTGGCCTGCTGCCGGTCCGGGTGCGCTTCGCCGCCGCGAAGACGCTGGCCAGGCCGGTCGGGACGGCGTACGGGGAGCGCGTCGAGGGCTATGAGATCCACCACGGGGTGGCCGAAGTCCTGGGCGGTGACGAGGAGTTCCTCGACGGCTGCCGGGTCGGCGCGGTGTGGGGCACGCACTGGCACGGCTCGTTGGAGAGCGACGGTTTCCGCCGGGCGTTCCTGCGACGGGTGGCCGCCGCCGCCGGACGGCGCTTCGTCCCGGCGCCCGACACGTCCTTCGGGGCGCTGCGCGAGGCGCAGTTGGACCGGCTGGGCGATCTGATCGAGGAGCACGCGGACACCGGCGCGCTGCTGCGGCTCATCGAGCAGGGGCCGCCGCCCGACCTGCCGTTCGTGCCGCCGGGCGCGCCGTGAACGGCAACCGGGACGACGGCCGGGGCAACAGCCGGGGCAACGGCCGGGACAACAGCCGGAGCAACGGCAGGAACGACGGCCGGGGCGGCACCCGTAAGGACTTCTCCGGGGCGGCCGGCCGGCCGCAGACCCACCCGTTCCCCCGCCGGGGAACGGGACGTGACGATGACGATGGGGCACACGTGAGCACCGTTCTGCTGCTGTCCACCGCCGACACCGACCTGTTGGCGGCCCGCGCCGCCGACTCGTCCGCCGTCTCCTACCGGATCGGCAACCCCTCCCGCGTCGATCCGGCGGCCGAACTGCCCGCGCTGCTGGACGGCGTGGACATCGCGGTGGTCCGGCTGCTCGGCGGCCGACGGGTCTGGGAGGAGGGGCTCGCGGCGCTCGCGGCCTCCGGGGTGCCGACGGTGCTGCTGGGCGGTGAGTCGGTGCCGGACGCGGAGCTGATGGCGCTGTCGTCGGTCCCCGCGGGTGTCGTCGCGGAGGCGCTGCGCTATCTGGTCGAGGGCGGCCCGGAGAATCTGACGGAGCTGGCCCGCTTCCTGTCCGACACGGTGCTGATGAGCGGCGAGGGCTTCGAGGCGCCCCGCCGGATGCCCGAGTACGGCGTGCACGGCGCGTACGCGTACGACGAGGCCCTGCCGACCGTCGCCGTCCTCTTCTACCGGGCGCACGAACTGTCGGGGAACACCGCGTTCGTGGACACGCTGTGCGCGGCGGTCGAGGCGAAGGGCGCCAACGCCCTTCCGGTGTACTGCGGTTCGCTGCGCAGCGCCGACGAGGGGCTGTACGCGCTGCTCGGGCGGGCCGACGCGATCGTGGCGACCGTGCTGGCGGCGGGCGGCACCGTCGCGTCCGAGGCGACGGCGGGCGGGGACGACGAGGCGTGGGACATCGGCGCGTTGGCGGACCTGGACGTGCCGGTGCTCCAGGGCCTGTGCCTGACCTCGTCGCGCGAGGCGTGGCTGGGGTCGGACGCGGCGCTGACACCGATGGACGCGGCGATGCAGGTGGCGATCCCCGAATTCGACGGGCGGCTGATCACCGTGCCGTTCTCGTTCAAGGAGACCGGCGAGGGCGATGTGCCGGTCTACGCGGCCGATCCGGAGCGGGCGGCGCGGGTCGCCGGTATCGCGGTCCGGCACGCGGCGCTGAAGTACAAGGCGAACGCCGACAAGCGGCTCGCGCTGGTCTTCACCGCCTACCCGACCAAGCACTCCCGGGTCGGCAACGCGGTCGGCCTCGACACCCCCGCCTCCGCCGTACGGCTGCTGGACGCGCTGCGCGACGCGGGATACGTGACCGGTGAATACCCCGCCGGCGGCGACGAGTTGATTCACCGGCTGATCGCGGCGGGCGGTCACGACGTGGAGTGGCTGACGGAGGATCAGCTCTCGGCGGCGCCCGCGCGCGTGCCGCTGGCCGACTACGAGAAGTGGTTCGCGACGCTCGACGCCGACCTGCGGGCCGGGATGCTGGAGCACTGGGGCGAGCCGCCGGGCTCCCTCTACCTCGACGGCGACGACATCGTGCTGGCGTCCCTGCGGTTCGGCAATGTCGTCATCATGATCCAGCCGCCGCGCGGCTTCGGCGAGAACCCGATCGCGATCTACCACGACCCCGACATGCCGCCGTCCCACCACTACATGGCCGCGTACCGCTGGCTGGAGACGGCGACCGCCGAGGGCGGTTTCGGCGCCGACGCGATCGTGCACCTGGGCAAGCACGGCACGATGGAGTGGCTGCCCGGCAAGGGCCTCGGGCTGTCGGCGGGCTGCGCGCCGGACGCCGTCCTCGGCGAACTCCCCCTGGTCTACCCCTTCATCGTCAACGACCCCGGCGAGGGCACCCAGGCCAAGCGGCGCGGCCACGCCACCGTCGTGGACCACCTCGTGCCGCCGATGGCCCGCGCCGACACCTACGGCGACCTCGCGAAACTGGAGCAACTCCTCGACGAGTACGCCCTGGTGAACGATCTCGACCCGGCCAAGGCCCCGGCGGTCCGCAGCCAGATCTGGACCCTGGTGCGCGCCGCCGAACTCCACCACGACCTGCACGTGGACGAGCAGCCGGAGGAGGACGACTTCAACGACTTCGTGCTGCATGTCGACGGCTGGCTCTGCGAGATCAAGGACGTGCAGATCAGGGACGGTCTGCACATCCTGGGCGGCGGGCCGGTCGGCGAGGCCAGGACCAATCTGGTCCTCGCCGTGCTGCGCTCCGCGCAGGTGTGGGGCGGGGTCGGCGGCGCGCTGCCGGGGCTGCGGGCCGCGCTCGCACTCTCCTTCGGCCTGGTGGAGAAGACGCTGCTCGCCGAGCCCGGCGCCCGCGTAGAGCTGCCGTCCGCGCTCACCTCGCTCGCGGCCGGCCCCGCGCGGACCGCCTCCGACGCCGTCGACCTGCTGGAGCAGCTCGCGCGGCGGCTCGCGGAGGCGATGGAGGCCGTCGACTGGCACCGTGACGCCGCCGCCGGGGCGGTCGCGCAGCTGCTGGGCGACCACGAAGTGCCGGACGCGGTGAGGGTGTTGGAATTCGCCGCCCGCGAGGTCGTGCCGCGCCTGGCCCGTACGACCGACGAGATCGACCACATCCTGCGGGCGCTGCGCGGCGGTTACGTACCGGCCGGGCCTTCCGGGTCGCCGACCCGCGGCCTGGTCAACGTCCTGCCGACCGGCCGCAATTTCTACTCCGTCGACCCCAAGGCCATTCCGTCCAGGCTCGCTTGGGACGTCGGCACGGCGCTCGCCGACTCGCTGCTGGCCCGGCACCTCGCCGACACCGGCGCGTATCCGCAGTCCGTGGGCCTCACCGTGTGGGGCACGTCGTGCATGCGCACCCAGGGCGACGACATCGCCGAGATCCTGGCGCTGCTCGGCTGCCGCCCGCTGTGGGACGACGCGTCCCGGCGGGTCACCGGCTTCGAGGTCGTCGGCGCCGAGGAGTTGGGGCGGCCCCGGATCGACGTCACCGTCCGCATCTCCGGCTTCTTCCGCGACGCCTTTCCCCACGTCGTCGCCCTCGTGGACGACGCGGTGCGGGCCGTCGCGGAGTTGGACGAGCCCGCCGACGTCAACTACGTACGCGCCCACGCCGACGAGGACTTCGCCGAGCACGGGGACCGGCGGCGCGCCACCGCCCGCATCTTCGGCTCCAAGCCCGGTGCCTACGGGGCCGGGCTGCTGCCGCTGATCGACGCCCGCAACTGGCGTTCCGACGCCGACCTCGCCGAGGTCTACGCCGTCTGGGGCGGTTACGCCTACGGCCGCGGTCTCGACGGGCGGGCCGCCCGCGGCGACATGGAGGCCGCCTTCCGCCGTATCCAGGTCGCCGCCAAGAACGTCGACACCCGTGAGCACGACCTTGTCGACGCCGACGACTACTTCCAGTACCACGGGGGCATGGTCGCCATGGTCCGGCATCTGACCGGCGACTCCCCGCGGGCCTATGTCGGCGACTCCGCGCTCACGGACCAGGTCCGCACGCGGACCCTCGGTGAGGAGACGCACCGGGTGTTCCGGGCGCGGGTCGTCAATCCCCGCTGGATGGCCGCGATGCGGCGGCACGGGTACAAGGGGGCTTTCGAGATGGCGGCGACCGTCGATTATCTCTTCGGGTACGACGCCACGGCGGGGGTGGTGGACGACTGGATGTACGAGAAGCTCGCCACCGAGTATGTCTTCGACGCGGAGAACCAGGAATTCATGCGGAAGTCCAATCCCTGGGCTCTGCGGGGGATTTCGGAGCGGCTGCTCGAAGCGGCCGAGCGGGGGCTGTGGTCCGCCCCCGACCCCGAGACCCTGGAGCGCCTGCGCTCCACCTATCTCGACCTCGAGGGTGACCTGGAGGGCGACGCGTGACCCCCACCGCCACCGCCACGCCTGCGGCGGGCCTTCTCCCCCACCCCGCCCCTCCCCGAAACCGGCGGCAAGCCCCCGTCCCCCCTGTCCTCAATCGCCGGACAGGCTCGTCGTGCCGCACCCCTCTCACCATTCCCCAGCCCGCCCGGCGACCGAAGCCGGAACCCGCCGAGGCGTGCGCAGCACGGACCCTCCGGCAGCCGGAGGCGGGAGCCGCCCTCGCGCACCCCGCCCCGGCTCTCCAGCCCGCCCGGCGATTGAGGGCTTCGGGGAGGGGCGGGGTGGGGGGAGAGATGTCAGCGAACCGCATGTGCACGTACGAGGAGGCATCGTGAGTACGCCGTATCCGTTCACGGCCCTGGTGGGCCAGGAAGACCTGCGGTTGGCGCTGCTGTTGAACGCCGTGAGCCCGGCGGTGGGCGGGGTGCTGGTCAGGGGGGAGAAGGGCACCGCGAAGAGCACGGCGGTGCGGGCGCTGTCGACACTGCTGCCGGACGTACCGGTGGTGCCGGGGTGCAGGTTCTCCTGCGACCCGGCGGCCCCGGACGCGCAGTGCCCGGACGGCCCGCATGAGGCGGGCGGGGGAACGGCCCGCGCGGCGCGGGTGGTTGAGCTGCCGGTCGGCGCGAGCGAGGACCGCCTGGTGGGCGCGCTGGACATCGAGCGCGCCCTGTCGGAGGGCGTGAAGGCGTACGAGCCGGGCCTGTTGGCGGCGGCGCACCGCGGCGTGCTGTACGTGGACGAGGTGAATCTGCTCCACGACCACTTGGTGGACCTGCTGCTGGACGCGGCGGCGATGGGCGCGAGCTACGTGGAGCGCGAAGGCGTCTCCGTCCGGCACGCGGCCCGCTTCCTGCTGGTCGGCACGATGAACCCGGAAGAGGGCGAGCTGCGCCCGCAGTTGCTCGACCGGTTCGGCCTGACGGTCGAGGTCGCGGCCTCGCGGGAGACCGACGAGCGCGTCGAGGTGGTCAGGCGGCGGCTGGCGTACGACGCGGATCCGGCCGGTTTCGGGGCGCGTTGGGCGGCCGACGAGCAGGCGGTGCGTGAACGGATAGCCGAGGCGCGGCGGTTGCTGCCGTCGGTGCGCCTGGGCGACGGCGCGCTGCGGCAGATCGCGGCGACGTGCGCGGCGTTCGAGGTGGACGGGATGCGCGCGGACATCGTCATGGCGCGTACGGCGACGGCGCTGGCCGCGTGGGCGGGCCGCACGGTCGTCCTCGCCGAGGACGTACGGCAGGCCGCGCTGTTGGCGCTGCCCCACCGGCGGCGTCGCAACCCCTTTGACGCGCCCGGCCTCGACGAGGACAAGCTGGACGAGACGCTGGAGCGGGAGCGCGGGGCCGGCGAGGGAGAGGGAGAGCAGGGCGAGGGGCGGGACGGCGAGGGGGACGACGACCCGGACACCGACCCGGACGGCCCCGGCGGCGGGCCGTCCGGGCCTCGGGAGCCGGAGGGCGGCCCGCAGGGCGGCTCTGGGGAACAGCCCGGCAGCGAGCAGGACGCGCCCGCGGGACAGGACTCCCCCGCCGCGAGCGCGGGTGCGGGCGACAGCGCGGGCGACGGCTCCGGGCCCAAGGGCGAGCGCTCGGCGGTCGGCGCCGGGGACCCGTACAGGACGCGGCACTTCGATGTGCCGGGCATCGGCGAGGGCGCGGCCGGACGCAGGTCCAGGGCCCGTACGGCGCACGGCAGGACGACCTCCGCCAGGCGCCCGCGCGGCTCGCTGGGCAAGCTGCACCTGGCGGCCACCGTGCAGGCGGCGGCCCCGTACCAGCGGGCGCGCGGCCGGTCGGGCGCGGGGCTCGTGATCCGCCGGGACGATCTGCGGCAGGCGGTCAGGGAGGGCCGCGAGGGCAATCTCGTGCTGTTCGTGGTGGACGCGTCCGGCTCGATGGCGGCGCGGGAGCGGATGACCGCGGTCAAGGGCGCGGTGCTGTCGCTGCTGCTGGACGCGTACCAGCGGCGCGACAAGGTCGGTCTGGTCACCTTCCGGGGTGCGGACGCCGACCTCGTGCTGCCGCCGACGTCGTCGGTCGAGGCGGGCGCGGCCCGGCTGGAGAAGCTGCCGACCGGCGGGCGTACGCCGCTGGCCGCCGGGCTTCTCAAGGCGCGTGAGGTGCTGCGCGTGGAGCGGTTGCGGGACGCCACGCGGCGCCCGCTGCTGATCGTGGTGACGGACGGCCGGGCGACCGGCAGCCGGGCGGCGGCGGGCAGCACGGTCAAGAGCGGTCTGGAACCGATGGCGCTCGCCGCGCGGGCGGCCCGGCTGCTGGCCGCAGAAGGCACCGCCTCGGTGGTCGTGGACTGCGAGTCGGGCCCGGTCAGGCTCGGCCTGGCGGGCGCGCTGGCACAGGAGTTGGGCGGCGTCGCGGTGACGCTGGAGGAACTGCGCGCCGACACGGTGTCCGCGCTCGTCAACGACGTACGGAGGGCCGCGTAATGCCGCAGGGGCAGCCGAGTGCCGTACCCGACGACGGTTTGACGACCCGTCAGCGCAGGAACCGGCCGCTGACGATCGTGCACACCGGGGTCGGCAAGGGGAAGTCGACCGCCGCCTTCGGTCTCGCGCTGCGCGCCTGGAACCAGGGCTGGCCGGTCGGGGTGTTCCAATTCGTCAAGTCCGCCAAGTGGAAGGTCGGCGAGGAGCGGGCGCTGCGCGTGCTCGGCGACTCCGGCGAGGGCGGGACCGTCGCCTGGCACAAGATGGGCGAGGGCTGGTCCTGGGTGCAGCGGTCCCTGGAGTCCAGCGAGGACGCGGCCCGCGAGGGGTGGGAGCAGGTCAAGCGGGACCTGGCCGCCGAGACGTACCGGCTCTACGTGCTGGACGAGTTCGCGTACCCCATGCACTGGGGGTGGGTCGACACCGACGAGGTCGTCGCCGTGCTCCGCGACCGGCCCGGCGCCCAGCACGTCGTCATCACCGGCCGCAACGCGCCGCCCGCGCTGGTCGACGCCGCCGACCTCGTCACCGACATGTCCAAGGTCAAGCACCCCATGGACGCCGGGCAGAAGGGGCAGAGGGGCATCGAGTGGTGAACGTCCCGCGCCTCGTGGTGGCCGCGCCCGCCTCCGGCAGCGGCAAGACCACCGTCGCCACCGGGCTGTTGGCCGCGTTCGCCGAGGCCGGGCTCGCCGTGTCCCCGCACAAGGTCGGGCCCGACTACATCGATCCCGGCTACCACTCGCTCGCCGCCGGGCGGCCCGGCCGCAACCTCGATCCCTTTCTGTGCGGGCCCGACCGTGTCGTCCCGCTCTTCGCGCACGGCGCCGCCGGATGCGAACTCGCCGTCGTCGAGGGCGTCATGGGGCTCTTCGACGGTGCCGCGGGGCGCGGTGAGCTGGGCTCCACCGCGCAGGTCGCCAAGATTCTCCGGGCGCCGGTGGTTCTCGTCGTGGACGCCGGCGCGCAGTCGCGGTCCGTCGCCGCGCTCGTCCATGGCTTCGCCTCCTGGGATCCCGAGGTGCGGATCGGCGGGGTCGTTCTCAATCAGGTCGCTTCCGATCGGCACGAGGCACTTTTGCGGGCCGCGCTCGACGAGTCCGGGGTGCCCGTGCTCGGTGTGCTGCGGCGCGCGCCGCTGCTTCATGTGCCGTCCCGGCACCTCGGGCTCATTCCTGTCGCCGAGCGGCGGGGCGACGCCGTGGGGTGGGTCCGTGAGCTCGCCGCGCTCGTGCGCGGTGCCTGCGACCTGCCCGCGCTCCTCTCCCTGGCGCGCAGCGCCCCGGACCTGCCGGGCACCGCCTGGGACCCGCTGTCCGAGCTGGCGGCCTGCGACGCCGCTTTCCCCCACCCCGCCCCTCCCCGAAACCGTGGCTCCGCCCCGGCCCCTCCCCCAACTGCCGCCGCGGGTGGGGCCGGGAAGTCGGGCTCGGCTTCGGGGAGGGGCGCGGTGGTGGCTGTCGCGGGTGGGGCGGCGTTCACGTTCGGGTACGAGGAGCAGGCGGAGCTGCTGCGGGCGGCGGGGTCGGAGGTGGTGGGGTTCGACCCGCTGCGGGACGAGAAGTTGCCGGAGGGTACGCGCGGCGTGATCCTCGGCGGCGGCTTCCCCGAGATGCACGCCGCCGACCTGTCGGCGAATGAGCGGCTGCGCGAGGCGGTCGCCGCCTTCGAAGGCCCGATCGCGGCGGAGTGCGCCGGACTCCTTTATCTGACAAGGGAGTTGGACGGCGCCCCGATGTGCGGGGTGCTGAACGCCACGGCCACGATGACCGACCGCCTGACGCTGGGCTACCGCGAGGCCGTCGCGTTGAGCGACAGCGTGCTGGCGGCGGCCGGCACCCGCCTGCGGGGCCACGAGTTCCACAGGACCCGCGTGGAGCCGGGCGCGGGCGCCACCCCGGCCTGGGGTTTCACGGGAGAAGCCGCCCGCAGGGTCGACGGCTTCGTGGAGAAGAACGTGCATGCCTCGTATCTGCATGTGCACTGGGCCGCCGAGCCGTCACTGGCGCGGCGCTTCGTAGAGAGGTGTGCCGAATGACCGCGCTGCTGACCGGAGTCGGGGTGGGCCCCGGCGACCCGGAGCTGGTGACCGTCAAGGGAGTGAACGCGCTGCGGGCGGCGGCCGTGGTCGTCGTACCGGTACTCGACACGGGCGAGCGGGGACGGGCGGAGGCGACCGTACTGCACTACGTGGACGCGGCGCGGATCGTCCGGGTGGTGTTCGCGCTGAACGAGCGGACCGACCGGGCGCGGCGGGAGGCGGCGTGGGACGCGGCGGGCGCGCGGGTGGCCGAACTCCTGCGGGAGCACGGGACGGTGGCCTTCGCGACGATCGGCGACCCGAATGTGTACTCGACGTTCACGTATCTGGCGCAGACGGTCACGGAGTCGGTGGCCGGGGTGCGGATCGAGACGGTGCCCGGCATCACGGCGATGCAGGATCTGGCGGCGCGCAGCGGGGCCGTACTCACCGAGGGGACCGAGCCGTTGACGCTGGTGCCGGTGACGGCGGGGGCCGCGGTGCTGCGGGCGGCGCTGGAGGGGCCCGGCACGGTGGTGGCGTACAAATTCGGGCGGCTGGCCGGGGAAGTGGCGGCGGCGCTGCGGGAGACCGACAGGACCGAGGGTGCGGTGTGGGGCAGTTCGCTGGGGCTGCCCGGTGAATCCATCAGGCCCGCCAAGGAGTTGGCGGAGGAGCTGCGGGACGGCGCGCTGCCGTACCTGTCGACCCTGATCGCGCCCGCGCGGCGCGACGGCGGCCGGGGAGGAAAGCTGTGAGCGGCGCGACGGAACCGGGGACGGGCGCCGCAAGCGGCGCGAAGGTGACGATCGTCGGCGCGGGCCCCGGCGCGGCGGATCTGCTGACCTTCCGGGCGGCGCGGGCCATCGCGGAGGCGGACGTCGTCATCTGGGCGGCGAGCCTGGTGCAGGCCGAGGTGCTGCGGCACGCCCGCGAGGGCGCGGAGATCCTGGACTCCGCGGCGATGTCGCTGGAGGACGTGGTCGCGGTGTACGAGCGGGCGCTGCGCGAGGGGCTGCGGGTGGCGCGGATCCACTCGGGCGATCCGGCGCTGTGGGGCGGCACGCAGGAGCAGGTGGACCGCTGCGCGGGGCTCGGCATCGAGGTGGAGATTGTGCCGGGGGTGTCGTCGTTCTCGGCCGTCGCGGCCCTGGCCGGGAGGGAGTTGACGATTCCCGAGGTCGCGCAGTCGGTGATCCTGACCCGGCTGGGCGGCGGCAAGACGCCGATGCCGCCGGGCGAGGAGGTCAGGGAATTCGCCCGGCACGGTACGACGATGGCGGTGTTCCTGTCCGCGGCGCGGTCCGGGCAGCTCGCCGCCGAGCTGCTGGAGGGCGGCTACGTCACCGGCACCCCGGTGCTGATCGCCCATCAGGTCACGTGGCCCGAGGAGCTGTTGCTGCGTTGCACGGTCGGCACGATGGAGGCCACCGTCAAGGAGCACAAGCTCTGGAAGCACACGCTCTTCCTGGTCGGACCCGCGCTCGCCGCCTCCGGGACGCGCTCCCACCTCTATCACCCCGGCCACTTCCACGGTTTCCGGCGGGCCGATCCGGTGGCGCGGCGCGCCCTGCGGGAGTCCCGTGCTCCCGGGGAGTCCCGTACGCCGGAGGAGTCCCGCGCTTCGGGGGAATCGCGTGAGTCCCATGGGTGACGGCGTGATCACCGTCCTCGGCGTGGGTACGGGCGGCCCGGTGCCCGACGTCGGCGCCGCCGATCTGGTCGTCGGCGCCGCCCGGCACCTCGACGCGGTCCAACTGCCCGCCGGGGCACGGCGCGTGGTGCTCGGGCCGCTCGCACCCGCGCTCGACACGATCGCGGAGTACGCGGCCGCGCCCGGTGCCCGCGTGGTCGTGCTCGCCTCGGGCGACCCCGGATTCTTCGGGATCGTACGGGCGTTGGGCGCGCGGTTCGGCGCGGCGGCGCTCGACGTACGGCCGTCGTCCCCGTCCGTCGCGGTGGCCTTCGCCCGGCTCGGGCTGCGCTGGGACGACGCGGTGGTGGTCAGCGCGCACGGACGCGATCTGCGCACCGCCGTCCATGTGTGCCGGGCGCATCCCAAGACGGCCGTACTGACCGGACCCGGCGCGGGACCGGCCGAGTTGGGCGCGGCGCTGGCCCGTACCGGCCTGGACCGTACCCTCGTTGTCGCCTCCGCGCTCGGTACGGACGCCGAGCGCGTCGAGCGGGTCTCGCCCGCGCGGGCCGCCGAACGGGACTGGTCGGGGGCCGGGGTCGCGGTGGTGCTGTGCCTGGCGGCGGACTCCTTCGGCGAACGGGCCGACGTCTCCCGTACGGTCGCGGGGCCGCCGCCCGCACCCGCCCAATGGGCGCTGCCCGAGGAGGAGTTCGCGCACCGCGACTCCATGGTCACCAAGTTCGAGGTACGGGCCCTGGCCCTGGCCCGGCTCGGGCCGCGCACCGGGGACCTGGTGTGGGACGTCGGGGCCGGGTCCGGGTCCGTGGCCGTGGAGTGCGCGCGGTTCGGCGCCGCCGTGGTCGCCGTGGAGAAGACGGCCGACGGCGTCGAGCGGATACGGGGGAACGCCGGCGCGCACGGCGTGGACGTGCAGGTCGTGCACGGGGACGCGCCCGCCGCGCTCGACGGACTGCCCGACCCCGACGCCGTCTTCGTCGGCGGCGGCGGGCGGGAGCTGGCCGCGATCGTCGCGGCGTGCGCCCGGCGGGCGCGGCGGACCGTCGTGGTGACGCTCGCCGCCGTGGACCGGGTGGCGGAGGTCCGCGGTGCCCTGCGGGCCGCCGGGCTGGTGCCCGACGGTGTCCTGCTCCAGTCGTCGCGGCTCGCGCCGCTGCCCGGGGAGGTGGCGCGGCTGGCCGCGACGAATCCCGTGTTCGTGCTGTGGGCCCGGCGCCCCGCACCCCAAGAAGGAGAGCTCTCGTGATCGGCCTCATCCACGCCACCGCGGCGGGGCGCACCGGATGCGAGCGGCTCGCCGCCGCGTGGCCCGGCAGGACGGTGCTGTACGGGGACGGCGCGGACCGTCCGCTGCGGTCCGTGGTGGCGACGGCCTTCGCCGAGTGCGACCAGCTCGTCCTCTTCCTCGCGACCGGCGCCGCCGTGCGGCTCCTCGCCCCGCTGCTGCGCGGCAAGGCCGAGGATCCCGGTGTCGTCACCGTCGACGAGGCCCACCGCCACGCCGTCGCCCTCCTCGGCGGGCACGGCGGCGGCGCCAACGTTCTGGCCTCCGCCGTCTCCTCCGTCCTCGGGTCCGCTCCCGTCATCACCACCGCGACCGACTCCGTCGGCACCCCCGCGCTCGACGCCCTCCCCTACCCCACGGACGGGCCCCTGGCCCCCCTCACGCGCGCCCTCCTCGACGGCGCCCCCGTCCGCCTCCACACCGACCAGACCTGGCCCCTCCCCGCCTTTCCCCTGACGGTGGTCCCGGCAGAGTGGACCCCAGCGCATTCGGGGGAACCGTCGCCCCCCGAAGACCCCCGGACGTCGGCCGGGCAGGACCAGCCGTTCACGCTCCGGCCCGGGCCCCCGGCCCAGCGCGAGCTGACCTCGGCACCGCCGAACACCGCCGTCCCGCGTCCGCCGGACGCGGCGGATACAGGGGAACCCACTTCCCCCGAAGGCCCCCGGACGTCGGCCGGGCAGGACCAGCCGTTCACGCTCCGCCCCGAGCCCCCGGCCCAGCACGAGCTGACCCCGGCACCGCCGAACACCGCCGTCCCCCGCCCGGCGGGCGCGGGTGGGTATGCGGTGTGGGTGACGGATCGGGTGGTGGGGGGAGATGAGGGGGGCGTCGCGGTGTTTGTGAGGCCGCCGTCGTTGGTGGTGGGGGTGGGGGGAAGCCGGGGGGTCGGGCGGGAGGAAGTGGTCGGGCTGGTGCGCAGCACCCTGGCGGAGGCGGGGCTGGCGCAGAAGAGCGTGAGCGCCCTGGCGACGGTGGACGCGAAGGCCGGGGAGGAGGGGATCGTGGCCGCGGCGGCGGAGTTCGGGGTGCCGTTGCTGACGTACGCGGCAGCGGAACTGGCGAGGACGGCCGTGCCGAACCCCTCGGCAGCGCCGCTCGCCGCGGTCGGGACACCGTCCGTGGCGGAGGCGGCGGCGATCCTGGCCGCCGGGACCGGCGGCCAACTGATCGTGGAGAAGCGGAAGTCGGCGATGGCGACAGCCGCCGTCGCGCGGCGCCGACCGCGCGGACGGCTGGCCGTGGTGGGCCTGGGCCCCGGCGCCCGCGACCTGGTGACACCGCGCGCCGTGGCGGAACTGCGCCGCGCGTCCGTGATCGTCGGCCTCGACCAGTACGTCGACCAGATCCGCGACCTGCTGCTGCCCGGCACCCGCGTGCTGGAGTCGGGGCTCGGCGCGGAGGAGGAACGGGCCCGCACCGCCGTCGCCGAGGCCCGCGCCGGGCACGCCGTCGCGCTGATCGGGAGCGGTGACGCCGGGGTCTACGCGATGGCGTCCCCCGCGCTGGCGGAGGCGGCCGACGACATCGACGTGATCGGCGTCCCGGGCGTGACCGCCGCCCTGGCGGCAGCCGCCCTGCTGGGCGCGCCGCTCGGCCACGACCACGTCTCGATCAGCCTGTCCGACCTGCACACACCCTGGGACGTGATCGAACGGCGCGTGCGGGCCGCCGCCGAGTCCGACCTGGTCGTGACCTTCTACAACCCCCGCAGCCGCGGGCGCGCCTGGCAGTTGCCCAAGGCGCTGTCCGTCCTGGCCGAGCACCGCACCCCGCTGACTCCGGTCGGCGTCGTCCACGCGGCGTCCCGCCCGGACGAACGGGTCGAGGTCACGACGCTCGCCGACCTCGACGTCGGCACGGTCGACATGGTGACGGTCGTGACCGTCGGCAACACCGCCAGCCGTATCGTCTCCGGCCGCATGGTGACCCCCCGCGGCTACCGCTGGCAGACATGACGGCGCCCCGTCACCCGTTCCCACAAGCCCCGACCGCCCCCACCCCCTCCGGAGGAGAAGCCGCGTGAACCGTACGGTCCACCCCATCGAGCAGGAGTCCTTCCGCATCCTGCGGTCCCGGCTCGACACCTCAGGGATGACGCCGCTGCGACGGGCCGTCGTGGAGCGCGTGATCCATTCGAGCGCGGACCTCGGGTACGCGGAGGACCTGGTGTGCGAGGAGTCGGAACTCCGTTACGCGCACGCCGCGTTGCACGCGGGCGCGCCGATCGTGGCGGACGTGGAGATGGTCGCGTCCGGGATCACGGCACGGTCCTCGGTGTGCCGGCTCACGGACGCGGCCTCCGGGCCGGGACTGACGCGCAGCGCGCACGCGATACGGCTGGCGTACGCGGAGGTCGGGCCGGGCGCGGTGTGGGTGGTCGGATGCGCGCCCACGGCGCTGGAGGAGTTGCTGAACCTGGACGCGGCGCCCGCGCTGGTGATCGGGCTGCCGGTCGGCTTCGTCGGCGCGGCGGAGAGCAAGGCGCGGCTGCGGGCGTCGGGGCTGCCCGCGGTCAGCAACGTCTCGGAGAAGGGCGGCTCCGCGGTGGCCGCCGCGGCGCTCAACGCCCTGTTGTACACGGAATATCCCCTCGCGGAACATCACCTCACCGACCGTCCCCTCGCCGACCATCCCTTCAAGGAGAACGACCAGTGACCCACCCCCCTGCCCTTCTGCTCGTCGGCCACGGCACGCGTGACGCGGCCGGTGCGGCCGCCTTCCGCTCGTTCGTGGCGCAACTGGGCGCGGCCAGTCCGGAGTTGGCGGTCGGCGGCGGCTTCATCGAGCTGTCGCCGCCGCCGCTGGCGGACTCGGTGGCGGAGCTGGTCGGCGCGGGCGTACGCGACTTCGCCGCCGTTCCACTGGTGCTGGTGTCGGCCGGGCACGCCAAGGGCGACATACCGGCGGCGCTGGCCCGTGAGGAGCGGCGCCATCCGGGGACGTCGTTCGCGTACGGCCGCCCGCTCGGGCCGCATCCGAATCTGCTGACGGTGCTGGAGCGGCGCGTGGACGAGGCGCTGGCGGGCGCCGACCGCGCGGAGACCACGGTGCTGCTGGTGGGCCGGGGTTCGACGGATCCGGACGCCAACGCCGAGGTGTTCAAGGTGGCGCGGCTGCTGTGGGAGGGCCGTGGTTACGCGGGGGTGGAGACGGCCTTCGTGTCGCTGGCCGAGCCGTCGGTGCGGGCCGGTCTCGACCGCTGCCGCAAGCTGGGCGCGCGCCGCGTCGTCGTCCTGCCGTACTTCCTGTTCACCGGTGTGCTGCCGGACCGGGTACGGGACCAGGCCCGCGAGTGGGCGGGGGAAGCGCCGGACGTGGAGCTGCGCTGCGCCGACGTGATCGGCCCCGAGCCGGAGTTGGCGGAGCTGGTGATGGAGCGCTACCGGGAGACGGTACGGGGCGACCTGCGGATGAACTGCGACTCGTGCGTGTACCGGGTCAAGCTCCCCGGCTTCGAGGACCGCGTCGGGCTGCCGCAGCAGCCGCACCACCACCCCGACGACCCGTCGCACAGCCACGGAAGCGGCCACCATGCGCACACCCACTGACCGCGACCGCGTGCCGGACCCGGCGGCGGGCGGCGGCCCGGACCCGTACGGCCGCGACACCCCCGACGGCCATGACGCCGGCCGCGCCGAAGTCGCCGCCGACGGCTACGACTTGCGGCATCACGGTGACGCCGAGGTCGGCGAGGGCCTGATCGACCTCGCGGTCAACGTCCGCGCGAACACTCCCCCGCCCTGGCTGCGCGAGCGCGTCGCGCGGTCGCTGACCGGCCTCGCCGGATATCCGGACGGCCGGGCGGCGCGGCACGCGGTGGCCCTACGCCACGGGCGGCCGGACGCCGAGGTGCTGGTGACGGCCGGAGCGGCGGAGGCGTTCGTGCTGCTCGCACGGGCACTGACACCACGTCACACCGTTGTGGTGCACCCGCAGTTCACCGAACCCGAGGCGGCGCTGCGGGCGGCCGGCCACGAGGTGCGACGGGTCCTGTTGTCCGCGTCCGACGGCTTCCGGCTCGACCCGGCGGCGGTCCCGCCGGAGGCGGATCTGGTGGTAGTCGGCAATCCGACCAACCCGACGTCCGTCCTCCATCCGGCCGCGCTGATACGGGAGTTGGCCCGTCCGGGGCGCACGCTGGTGGTGGACGAGGCGTTCATGGACGCGGTGCCGGGCGAGAGCGAGTCGCTGGCCGGGTGCCGGGACGTGCCGGGGCTCCTCGTCCTGCGCAGTCTGACCAAGACCTGGGGCCTGGCCGGACTGCGGATCGGCTACGTGCTCGGCGACGCGGACACGGTCGCGGCGCTGGAGAGCGCACAGCCGCTGTGGGCGGTGTCGACTCCCGCGCTGGCGGCGGCCGTTGCCTGCGTGGAGCCGGACGCGCTCGCGGAGGCGGCGGAGGCGGCCCGTACCGTGGTCGGCGACCGCGCCTACCTGCTGGACAGGCTGGCCGCACTCCCCGGAGTCGAGGTCGCGGGCGACGCGCCCGCCGGTCCCTTCGTCCTGCTGCGCATGCCCGGAGCGGCCGACGTCCGGCTCCGGCTGCGAGAGATGGGCTACGCGGTCCGGCGCGCCGACACCTTCCCCGGCCTCGGACCCGACTGGCTGCGGATCGCCGTGCGCGACCGCCGTACGACGGACGGCTTCGCGAACGCCCTCGCCACGGCCATGGCCTGAGAGCAGGGCGCTCAACCGGCCGGTCCTGCCTACTGCTTGACGCCGAGGGCGGTGAGGTCGACACCGCCGAGGACCGGCTGCTCGTAGACGTTGGTGAGGCGGGGGGCGCGGTAGACGAGGTGCTGGGTGTAGATCAGCGGGACCATGGTGCCCTCGCCCATCACCTTGGCGTCGATGGCCTGCCACAGGGACGCGGCCTTGGCCGGATCGGTGACGCCGTCGGCCTGCGTGACCAGGCCGTTGATCTCGCTGTCGTCGAGCTGGGCGTAGTTGTTGATGCTGCCCGGCTGGATCAGCGAGCGCAGGAAGCCGCCGCCGGTGGGCCAGTCGGCGGCCCATCCGGTCATCACGATGCCCCACTTGGCGCTCTTGAGCTTGCTGGGCGACAGCAGCGTGTCGTAGAAGGTACTGGCGTCCTGCGTGACGATCTTGACGGTGATGCCGACTTCGGCGAGGGAACCGCGGATGGACTGCATGGCGTCCTCGACCCGCCCCGGCGCCTTGACCCCGGCCATGGTGACGGTGAAGCCGTTGGGCTTGCCGCACTTGCCCAGGTACTTGCGTGCCTCGTCGGGGAACGACACCCCCGCGTTGGTGCCGAAGGGCGTGGCCGAGGTGCTGTATCCGTCGGTGGTCGGCGGCAGCATCGTGGTGGCCACCTCGCCGCCGGCGTACTGCCCGCCGAGCACGGCGCGGACCTGCGCCTTGTCGATGGCGTACTGCACGGCCCAGCGGCACTCGTACCGGTCGAAGGGCGCCACCGTGGTCTGGAGGCTCAGGAAGCGGGTGGTGCCGTTGAAGACGAGGTCCGTATTGGCCTTCAGCGCCGGGTCGTTGAGGATCTTGGTCTCGGTCTGGTCGCTGACCGTCTGGCCGGCCAGGTCGAGGTCGGCGCTGCCGTCGAGCAGGTCGGTCTCGACCTCGTCCTGACTGCTGACGATCTTCAGGTCGATCGCGTCGGGCAGCGCGGAGTGCACGGTGTCGGTCCTGGGGTCCCAGTGGGTGTTGCGGACCAGGTGCAGCGAGGCGCCCGAGGTGTAGCTCGCGACGCGGTAGGGGCCGCTGCCGACGGGGTGCTTCCCGAAGTCCTTGCCGCCGCCGGTGTCGGCGGACTGCGGGACGGGCGCGCCGATCGACAGCGCGAGGACGTAGCGGAAGTCCGCGTAGGGCTTGGCGAGCCGGAAGACGATCGTGCGGTCGTCCGGTGTGGCCACCGAGCGCAGGCCGAGCTTGCCGGGGTCGCTGTCGGTGTACGGGCCCTGGTAGTTCTGCCCCTGGTCGAGGAGGTCCACGAGGTGGGTCGGGCCGCCGGGGAACTCGTCGCGGGCGAAGGTCCGCTCGATGCCGTACTTGACGTCCTTGGAGGTGATCGGCGCTCCGTTGTCGAAGGTGACGCCGTCCTTGAGGCGGAAGGTCCAGGTGCGGCCGTCGGAGCTGACCTGGCCGGTGTCGGTGGCGAGGTCGGGGACGACCTTGCGGCCCGCGCCGCCGGGCGCGGGCGCGTAGTCCACGAGTTTGCGCAGGTAGAGGCGCTGGAGATTCCACGACGGCTGGTCGTAGGTGGCGGCCGGGTCGAGGAGATTCTCCGAGGCGTAGGAGGAGATGAGCTTGAGCGTGCCGCCGGTGGCCGTCGAGGGTCTGACCACCCCGTTCAGCCCGCCGCTGTAGCCGGAACCCTCCTTCCCGCCGTGGAGTTGGAGCGCCGCGTTCTGCACGGTCGGCTTGTCGGTGGGCTTGTCGTCGCCGTGCTTCTTGCCGCCGAACGGCGCGAAGGTGAGCGTCACGGTCACGGCGACCGCGGTGACCGCCAGCCCGGCCGCGCCCGCCATCCACCGGCGGCGCCCGGCCCCGCCCCGCGACGGCTCCGCGGGCCTGCCCACATTGAGCGGCGGCGGGGTGCTCGGCAGATACTGCGGCGGCACCGGGCGCTGCGGGGCGCGGTACGCGGGGTGCTCCGGCTGGAGGTAGCCGGCCGCACGCGGCGGCGGGGTCGCGTCGCTCGCGGCGGCGGGCGGTATGGACGAGCCCCGGCCCGCGGACGGGGAGGGAGTGCCGGAGGACGGGGAGGGAGTGCCGGACGAGGGTGCGGGGGTGCCGGAGGACGGGGAAGGCGTGCCGGACGAGGGCGAGGGCGTGCCGCCGGACGGGGAAGGCGTGCCCGGCGACCCGGCGGGGGTCCGCGGTGCCCGCGGCGGCGTGCCTGCTCCGGCCGGGTCCGCCTTGGGCGGCAGCGCGGGCAGCCCGGCGCCCGGCACTCCGAAGGTCGCCCGGGGGTCGGCCGCCGACGACCGCTTGCCCGAACCGCCGTCCGCGGGTTCCGCGGCGGGCCCGGTCAGCGCGGAGGAGCCGGTGGCCGCCAGCCAGCCGCGCAGTTGGTCGCGGAAGGCGGCGGCGCCCTCGGGCCGCTCGGCCGGGTCCTTGGCGAGCGCGGCCAGCACCAGCGCGTCCAACTCCTCGGGCACCCGCGGATTGCGGGCGGACGGGGCCGGGGGCGGGGTGTGGACGTGCCAGTACATGAGGTTGATCGGGTTGCCGTCGGTGAACGGCGGTCTGCCGGTGAGCAGTTCGGTCAGGACGCAGCCGACCGCGTAGACGTCGCTGCGGGCGTCGACGTCGACGCCGTTGATCTGCTCGGGCGACATGTAGCTGGGCGTGCCGATCGCCGAGCCGGTGGCGGTAAGCCGGGCGTCACTGTGCAGGACGTGCGCGATGCCGAAGTCGGCGACCTTGACGGCGCCTTCGGTGGTGATCATCACGTTGGCGGGCTTCACGTCGCGGTGGACGGTGCCGTGGCTGTGCGCGTGGGCGAGCGCGTCCAGCACGTCGGCGGCGATGCGCGCCGCGCGCTCGGGCGCGAACCAGACCTGCTCGCGGACGAGTTGGGCGAGCGTGCTGCCCCGCACGTACTCCATGACCAGGTACGGCACCACGGTGTCGTCGTCGGTGCGGACCTCGTCCTGGTCGTGGACGGTGACGATGCCGGGGTGGTTGAGCGCTCCCGCGGCCTGCGCCTCGCGGGCGAACCGGCGGCGCGCGTCGGGGTCGCTGGCCAGTTCGGGCAGGAGCGTCTTGACCGCGACGGCGCGGCCCATGCGGGTGTCGCGGGCGCGGTGCACCCGGGCCATTCCGCCGGAGCCGAGAAGCTCCGCCAGTTCGTAACGACCCGCGAAAAGCCCGTCGACCATTACTCGTTCGCCCCGTTCGCCCATCCCCAAGTCGAACGGCAGTCGAGCCGCCGTTCGTAGGGAACAGAGTAGAGGGCGGCTCCCGGAGCGGAGCCGCCCTCCCCTGTATTCCCCCGATCCCCCCGTGGGCCGGACTACTCGCCGCGCGAAGCGGCTGCCTTGCGGCGGCGGTTGGTGAGCAGGAAGGCCCCGCCGCCCACCGCGATCAGGCCGATGGCGCCGTACGCCATGTACGGCGTGGAGGAGCTGGCGCCGGTCTCGGCCAGGTTGCCGGTGTTCACCGAGGTGTCGGTGCCGGTCTGCGGGTGGGTGTTGCTGCCGCCGGAGGTGGAGCCCCCCGAGGTGCCCGCGGAGCCGGACGTACCGCTGGAACCGCCGTTGCCGGAACCGCCGTTGGACGAGCCGGAGGTGGAGCCGCCGGTGGAGTGACCGCCCGTGGAGCCGCCGGTCGAGCCGCCGTTGGTGGACCCCCCGTTCGTGGAACCGCCGTTCGCGGCACCTCCGTTCGTGGAACCGCCGTTCGCGGCACCTCCGTTGGTCGAGCCTCCGTTCGTGGAACCGCCGTTGGTCGAGCCTCCGTTCGTGGAACCGCCGTTCGTCGAGCCTCCGGAGTTGCCGCCCGACGTCGACCCCCCAGTCGAGCCGCCGGCCTGGGGCGTACGGCAGGTGGCCTGCGCCAGCGTGACGTCACCGGTGACCTCGGCGACCCCGAGGTTCAACGGGTTGATGTGGACCTTCAGTTGAAGGGCGGTGGCGGCGGCCGTTCGGGAGGTGGTCACGGTGTTGGTGAGCTGGAGACTGACCTCACCGACCCCGCCGACGCGGACGTCGGTGGTGCCGACCGCGTTGAGCGAGATGGTCCTGCCGAGGATCGTCACCCCGACCAGCTTCGAGCTGGCGGTGGGCTTGTGGCCCACCTGGCAGGTCGCCTTGGACGTGACGGCGTCCAGCTTGATCAGCGAGAGCAGCGGAAGTCCGGGGACATGGACCTCGGCCTTGGCCACGTTGGCGTAGCCCTCCGCCTTGTAACGGTCGGCGGTCGCGTTCGCCGTCGCGACGTCGGCCCGCAGGATGCTGATCTCACGACCCTGCTCGACACCGCTGCCGACCTTCACGGTCAGCGCGGTCTCCTTCGCGTCGGCGGGCGCCTTCACATCGTTGAGCGAGACATTCACCGGGACGTCCACGGTCTTGTTCAGCAGCGATACGTCGAGGCCCGCTCGCAGCACGGTCGCGGTGGACGTGCCGCCGCCCGACGGCGCGGGGGTCGCCTGCGCGCCCGGCGCTACGGCGAAGGTGCCCGCGGCGAGGGCGACGGCGGCGCCGATGGCGGCGGCCGAACGGCGTGCGGGCAGGCTGATGTTGATGGTGCGGTACACGGTGGAAAACCCCCACAAGTGGCATGGAGTCCCCGGCGCACGACTGTTGGGGACAGCCGCCGGGGACCTCGACCCGGCAATGTTTACGCACGGAGGGTGAACTGGCGGGCACACGGCGTCAGTTCACCCATAAGGGTGGTTTCCGTGAACTTCTTCGAATCTCGCCGCACGACCGTTCCCCCGCGTCACCCGGACCACGGGATGACACCCCTCACCTCGGTTGACGCCCCGGGCGGGCGCGAAGATGCCTAACGCGTCCCGGCTCCCGTACGTCACGGTCGGTCAACTCACGTCCTCGCACGTCGAACGGCCGTGGTGTACACGGGAGGCGTCCGCGAGCGGCGCGGCGCGACCGTCTGCGCGCGGCGAACGGGACGGTGTGACCGCGAAAGGTCCCGAGGGAGCTTGACGGTCCGTCAGGCGACGACCGTGCCGCGCAGCACGATCCGCCGCGGCGCCGCCAGCACCCGTACGTCCGCGCGCGGATCGCTCTCGTAGACCACCAGGTCGGCGGGCGCGCCCTCGGTGAGCCCTTCGCGGCCCAGCCATTGGCGGGCGCCCCACGTGGTTGCGGAGAGCGCGGCGTTGACGGGCAGCCCGGCGGCGACCAGCTCCGCGACCTCCTCGGCGATCAGGCCGTGGGCGAGGCTGCCGCCCGCGTCCGTACCGGCGTAGACGGCGATACCGGCGTCGTACGCGGCGCGCACGGTGTCGTGGCGGCGGGCGTGCAGCCGTCGCAAGTGGTCGGCCCAGCGCGGGAATTTGGCCTCGCCGCCCGCGGCCAGGGCGGGGAAGGTGGCGATGTTGACCAGGGTGGGGACGATGGCGACGCCGTGTTCCGCGAAGAGCGGGATGGTGTCCTCGGTGAGTCCGGTGGCGTGCTCGACGCAGTCGATGCCCGCGGCGACGAGGTCGGCGAGCGAGTCCTCGGCGAAGCAGTGCGCGGTGACGCGGGCGCCTTCCTCGTGCGCGGCGGCGATGGCCTCGGTGAGCGCGTCCTTCGGCCAGCACGCCGCGAGGTCGCCCGCCTCCCGGTCGATCCAGTCGCCGACCAGCTTCACCCAGCCGTCGCCGCGACGCGCCTCGCGGCGTACGTACGCGGTCAGGTCGCCGGGCTCGATCTCGTGGGCGTAGTTGCGGATGTACCGGCGGGTGCGGGCGATGTGGCGGCCCGCCCTGATGATCTTGGGCAGGTCGGCGCGGTCGTCGGTCCAGCGGGTGTCGCTCGGCGAGCCCGCGTCGCGCAGCAGCAGCGCGCCGGCCTCCCGGTCGGTGAGCGCCTGCTTCTCCGCGGTGTCGCGGTCGACGGCGCCGTGCGCGTCGAGTCCCACGTGGCAGTGCGCGTCGACCAGTCCCGGCAGGGTCCAGCCGGTGACGGTCGCGGCCGGAGCCGCTGCCGGGCGGTCGTAGCTGATCCGCCCGCCGACCACCCACAGCTCGTCCCTGACCTCGTCGGGCCCGACCAGCACCCGTCCCTTGATGTGCAGCACGTCGCGTTCACCCATGCACCGCACTGTACGAGGCACCCGGCGGTCACGGGTCGTACGGCCGCCGGTCGTACGGTCGTACGGCCCGGACCGGCGAAGGGCGCCGCCGCCGGACGCCCCGGACCGGCGAGAAGCGCCGCCGCCCACCGGCCAGAGGTCAGGCCGTCGTCAGGCGGGTGAACGTCGCGCGGTAGTCGCTCGGCGTCAGCCCGGCCCTGCGCAGCAGGTGCTGCCGCAGCGAGTCGGCGGTGCCGAGACCGCTGGCGCGGGCGACCTGGTCGACGGGCAGGGTCGTGGTCTCCAGCAACTCCTTGGCCCGCTCGACGCGTTGGTGCAGCAGCCACTGGAGCGGGCTGAGTCCGGTCTCGGCGTGGAAGCGGCGGCTGAGGGTGCGGACGCTGACGGCCGCGTGCCGGGCGAGGTCGGTGAGGGTGAGCGGCGCGTCGAGCCGGGTCATCGCCCAGGCGCGGGTCGCGGCGAGCGACGTGCCGGTCTCCGCGGGCAGCGGGGTGTCGGTGAACTGCGCCTGCCCGCCGTGGCGTACGGGCGCGACCAGCGCCAGCCGGGCCACCGTGTTGGCGACGGCCGCGCCGTAGTCGGTGCGGATGATGTGCAGGCACAGGTCGATGCCCGCCGCGTAACCGGAGGACGTCAGCATCTGGCCGTCCTGGACGAAGAGGACGTCGGGCTCCATGACCACCGCCGGGTAACGCGCGGCGAGTTGGCCGGTGTACTCCCAGTACGTGGTGGCCTGGCGGCCGTCGAGCAGTCCGGCCTCGGCGAGCAGGAAGGCGCCCGTGCAGATGGACGCCACCCGCTTGCCCGCCCGCGCCGCCTGCCGCAGGACGGCCACGACACGCGGGTCCGGGTCCTCCCGCGACCCGGTCCCGGCCACGACCACCGTGTCGGCGCGCTCCACCGCGTCCAGACCCTGCCCGATCACCAGCTCGGCCCCGCCGCCGGTCCCGACGCTGCCGGGGTCAGACGTGCACAACTCCACCTCGTAGCCGGGCCCGCCGTCCACCCGGACCTTGCCGAACAGCATCTCCGGCACGGCGAGGTTGAACATCGACACCGGCCGCGCGGCGATCACCGCGACCCGGTGCGGGCGGGGACACGTGAAGGGCATGGCCAGAACCTCCGGGACCGTGGCATTCAGGCCACTACTGTACGGCGACGGCCGCGGCCACGCTGATCGCATGTCTCCGCGTCTCTCCGGTCCGGACTGTGCGGCCCCGCCCGCCGCCCGGAAACCCGTCGCCGCACCCGCGCCCGCACCCGCACCCGCGCCCTCGTCCGCGCCCGTACCCTCGCCCGGCCGCACCCTGGCCGCCGCCCTGCTCGGCTTCTTCGTGATCACCCTGGACGCCTCGGTCGTGACGGTCGCCCTGCCGTCCATCGGCACCGATCTGCACGGCGGCCTCGCCGCGCTCCAGTGGGTCGTGGACGGCTACACGCTGGTCTTCGCCGCCTTCATGCTCTCCACCGGGGCGCTGTCGGACCGGATCGGCGCCGGGCGCGCCTTCGGCGCGGGCATGGCGGTCTTCACCGCCGCGTCGGCCGCGTGCGGTCTCGCGCCCGGCCTCGGCGTACTGATCGGCACCCGCGTGGTGCAGGGCACGGCCGCCTCGGTGATGCTGCCCGCCTCGCTCGCCCTGGTGCGGCAGGCGTATCCGGACGCCGGGTCCACCCCGCATCCGTCCGGCGCGGCGTCCGGCAGGATCGGCAGGGCCCGCGCCATCGCCCTGTGGGCGGCGGGCGGCGCCTCGGCCGTGGCACTCGGGCCCGTCGCGGGCGGCGCCCTCACCTCGGCGTGGTCCTGGCGCGCCATCTTCTTCATCAACCTGCCGGTCGGCCTGCTCGCCGCCGTGCTGCTGGCGCGGACGCCCCGCTCGCCGCGAAGGCCCGCGCCGCTGGACGTGCCGGGGCAGCTCACGGCGGTGCTGGGGCTGGCCGCGCTGACCTTCGCGGTCATCGAGGGCGGCGGGCTCGGGCTGGTGGCGGCGGCCGTCGCGGTGGCCGTCCTCGCCGGTTTCTTCCTGATCGAGGCGCGCAGCGCGCATCCGGTGGTGCCGCTCGGCCTGTTCAGGGACCGTACGGTCGCGGTCTGTGTGGCGGTGGGCGCCGCGCTGAGCTTCGCCTTCTACGGGATGATCTTCGTGCTCAGCCTCTTCTTCCAGCAGGTGCGCGACCAGTCACCGCTCGGCGCCGGGCTCATGTTCCTGCCCATGACGGCGCTGATCCCCGCCGTCAACATCGTCTCGGGCAGGCTGTCCGCCCTCTCCCCGCCTTCGGCGGGAGGTGCCCCCGTCGGCGCCCGGCTGCCCATGCTCGCCGGTCAACTCCTCATGGTCGCCGGGCTGTTGGTGCTGCTGCCGGTCACCGCCCGCACCCCGGCCGCACTGCTCGCGGTCGTCATGGTGCCGCTCGGCCTCGGCGGCGCGCTCGCCGTACCGCCGCTGACCGCCGCGCTGCTGGACGCGACCCCCGCCGACCGCGCCGGGCTGGCGGCCGGGGTGCTCAACGCGGGCCGCCAGATCGCGGGCGCCCTGAGCGTGGCCGCCTTCGGCGCGCTGGTCGCGGACCGGGACCGCTTCCTGTCCGGCATGCGCGTCTGCCTCCTGCTGGCCGCCGCCCTGCTGACCGTCACCGCCGTCGCCACGGCGGCGGCCCTGCGCCCCGGCCGCCCGGCCGACTCCTGACCCGGTGTCCCGCGACCGACCGGGCGGCCCGACCCCGACAAGACCGCCCGGTCCCGACGCGGTGGCGGATCGGCGGCCGGAGGCGTGGACTGGAAGGAGTGAGACGGAGCGGAGAGGCGGACGGGATGGCGAAGGACGCGGGCGCGGCGACGGGTTTCCGGGTGCGGCGGATCTACGACGACGTGGACGCCGGGGACGGCCTGCGCGTGCTGGTCGACCGGCTGTGGCCGCGCGGGGTGTCCAAGGAGCGGGCGGCGGTGGACGACTGGTGCAAGGTGCTCACGCCGTCGGCCGAGCTGCGCACCTGGTACCACGCCCACCCGGACCGCCACGCGGACTTCGCGCGGCGCTACCGGGCCGAGTTGGCGGGTCCCGAGCAGGTCCCCGCCACCCAGCGGCTGCGCGAGCAGGCGCGCGCCGGGAGCGTCACCTTGCTGACGGCGGTGAAGGACCCGGAGCACAGCCACGTCCCCGTCCTCCTGGCCCATCTCACGGACGCGCCCTAGGACATGCCCCGAGGTCCCGTCCGGCGGCACCGGACGGGACCTCGGGGTCAGTCCGGCCCGGGGCGCCGTACGGCCGCGCCCCCGGGGATCACCTGACCAGGACGCCGTCGACCCGGCGCGGGACGCCCAACGGGTTGGCGTCGGCCAGCTCGGGCGGCAGCAGCGCGGGCGGGGTGTCCTGGTACGCCACCGGCCGCAGCCAGCGCTCGATGGCGGTGCCGCCGACGGAGGTGGAGGTCGAGGTGGTGGCCGGGTAGGGGCCGCCGTGGTGCTGGGCGGGGGCCACCGCGACACCGGTCGGCCAGCCGTTGACCAGGACGCGCCCGGCCAGGCCGGTGAGCCGGGCCAGCAGCGCCGCCGCCTCGCCGCCGGGCTGCCCGGCCTCCTCCGAACCGAGGTGCGCGGTCGCCGTGAGACTGCCCGGCAGCCGGTCGAGCACGGCGACCAGTTCGGCGGCGGACCCGTACCGTACGACGACGGTCAGCGGCCCGAAGCACTCCTCGAGGAGCAGGTCGTACGCGCCCTGCTCGGTGAGGTCGGCCGCGGCGACGGTGACGAAGCCGGGCCGCACCGCGTGCTCGCCGCCGTCGCCCGCGGTGACGGGGGTCTCGACGCCGGGCAGGGCGGCGCGGGCGGCGACGCCCTTGAGGAAGTTGTCGCGCATGCGGGCGTCGAGGAGCACACCGGGGCCCGCGTCCGAGGCGGCGCCGGTGAGCGCGGCCACCAGCCGGTCGCCGTGCTCGCCGCCGGGGGCCAGGACGAGGCCCGGCTTGGTGCAGAACTGGCCGACGCCCAGGGTGAAGGAACCGGCGAGCCCGGTGCCGATCTGCTCGGCGCGCTCGGCCGCCGCGGCCTCGGTGACGACGACCGGGTTGAGGCTGCCCAGTTCGCCGTGGAAGGGGATCGGGCGCGGTCGTGCGGCGGCGGCGTCGTAGAGGGCGCGTCCGCCGGGGACCGAGCCGGTGAAGCCGGCCGCGGCCACCAGCGGGTGCTTGACCAGCTCGACCCCGGCCTCGAAGCCGTGCAGCAGGACGACGGTGTCGGCGGGCAGGCCCGCGGCGACGGCGGCGCGGCGCAGGATGTCGGCGCAGAGCGCGGAGGTGGCGGGGTGGTCGGGGTGCGCCTTGACCACGACCGGGCACCCGGCCGCGAGCGCGCTGGCGGTGTCGCCGCCGGGTACGGAGAAGGCGAGCGGGAAGTTGCTGGCCGCGTAGACGGCGACGACGCCGAGCGGGATCTTGTAGCGGCGCAGATCGGGGCGCGGGACGGGCTGGGCCGCCGGATCGGCGTGGTCGATGATCACGTCCAGATAGCCGCCCTCGTCGACCACATCCGCGAACGCGCGCAACTGATAGGCGGTGCGGGCGAGTTCACCGGTGAGGCGGGGCAGCCCGAGCGCGGTCTCGGCGTCGGCCGCCGCGATGACCGCCGCGCCCTCGTCCTCCAGCAGCCCGGCGGCGCCGCGCAGCAGGCGGGAGCGTACGCTGCGGTCGGCGAGCGCGGGAACGGCGGTCGCCGCCGCGCGCACGGCGGCGTCGACCTCGTCGGCCGTGGCCTCCACCGCGACCTGCTCCCGCTGCTTCCCGGTTCGGGGGTCGACGCTCCAGACTGGTACTGCCACCGGAAGAACCTCCACATTTCCGTACTGCACGACGGCGTCGTTCTCTATACTGAACAACGTCTTCAGATATGAATCACCGATCGTCCGGAGCCTACGTCCACGGGCCCGGCCGGACAAGGCGGGCACCGGGCACGGCGCGCGCACGAACACGCACGACGGACACGCAACGACGTGACGCACGACGTGCACGCACGACAAACGGTCACGACAACCGAGCACGACAGACAGACACGACGAACACGCACCACACACGAGCACGACTGAACGAGCACCACGAACGTCTTAGAGGGGTCGTACGCGATGGCTGTTGCCGAGGGAGCCGGTTCCCAGGTCAAGTCCGCGGTCCGCACGGTGGAACTGCTGGAGTTCTTCGCGGGCCGCCCCGGCATGCACAGCCTGGCCGCCGTGCAGGAGTCGGTGGGGTACCCGAAGTCCAGCCTGTACATGCTGCTGCGCACCCTGGTCGACCTCGGCTGGATCGAGACGGACGCCACCGGTACGCGGTACGGCATCGGCGTGCGCGCGCTGCTGGTCGGCACCTCGTACATCGACGGTGACGAGGTGGTGGCCGCCGCCCGGCCCACGCTCGACCGGCTGTCCGACGACACCAGCGAGACCATCCACCTCGCGCGCCTCGACGGCACCAACGTGGTCTACCTGGCCACCCGGCAGTCGCAGCACTACCTGCGGCCGTTCACCCGGGTCGGGCGCAGGCTGCCCGCGCACTCCACCTCGCTCGGCAAGGCGCTGCTGGCCACGTACACCGACGAGCAGGTGCGCAAGCTGCTGCCGGAGACGCTGGAGCCGCTGACCGAGCACACCCACACCGACCGCGAGAAGCTGATCGAGGAGCTGGCCCAGATCCGCGAACAGGGCTACTCCGTCGACCGCGAGGAGAACACCCTCGGGCTGCGCTGCTTCGGGATCGCGATCCCGTACCGCACGCCCGCGCGGGACGCGGTGAGCTGCTCGGTGCCGGTGGCCCGGCTGACCCCTGGGCACGAGCAGATGATCAAGGACACGCTCTTCGACGCGCGGGACCGGCTGCTGCTCGCCACGCGCCGCCTCTGACGGTCGTACGGCCGGCGTCGTAGGGTCGGCGTCGTAGGGTCGGCGTCGTAGGGTCGGCGGCATGCGCGAATCCGATACCCAGATGTTCGCCCGCCGGGCCTCCTCCTTCGGCGCCGAGGCCGCCGCCTATGCCGCGCACCGGCCCGACTACCCGGTGGCGGGCGTGCGGTGGGCGCTGCACGCGACCGACGACGAGCGCGGCACGCTCGACGTGCTGGACCTCGGCGCGGGCACCGGCAAGCTGAGCCAGTCGCTGGTGGCGCTCGGCCACCGGGTCACCGCCGTGGACCCGGACCCCGGCATGCGCGCGGAGTTGGAGCGGCTGCTGCCGTCGGTGACGGCGCTGGCGGGCGGCGCGGAGGCGATCCCGCTGGCGGACGCCTCGGTGGACGCGGTCGTGGTGGGGCAGGCGTTCCACTGGTTCGACCAGGAGCGGGCGATGCCGGAGATCGCGCGGGTGCTGCGGCCCGGCGGCACGCTGGGCGCGCTGTGGAACACCGACGACGACCGGGTGGAGTGGATCGCCGGGCTCAACACGGTGACGGCGAGCCGGGTGTCGTACATCGACTGGCGGCCGGGCAAGGGCATCGACCGGCACACCGGCTTCACGCCCGTCGAACACGGCGAGTTCCCGCACCGGCAGCCGCAGACGGTCGACTCGCTGCTGGCCACCGTCGCCACCCACTCCCACGTCCTGGTGCTCGAACCCGCCGAGCGCGAGGCGCTGGTGGGGCGGATCAGGGACTATCTGACGTCCCGTCCCGAGACCTCCGGCGCCCCCTTCGACCTGGAGATCGTCACCCGGGTACAGCGCTGCGCCCTGACATGACGAGCCGTCAGTCGGCCTGCTGATCCGGGGTTCGCCGCCCGTCGCCGAAGTGCTGTTTCCCGACCTCTGCCCATGGCCTTCCACCGCTGCTACGCTCACGCCGCGCCGTGGCGGGGAGGTCCGGGCAGGAAGAGGTGACCGTGGGCACAGCCATCGGCGACGACGCCGACGCCGCCGCTGATTTCCACGCGTTCTTCGAGCAGCACTACGCGGAACTGGCGCGTCTGGCACACCTGTTGACCGGTGAGGCGGACGCGGCCGACGATCTCGCGGCCGACGCCCTGGTCGCCATGTGGCGGCACTGGGACCGGGTGCGGGCGGCCGACCACCCGGTCGCGTACGCCCGCGGTGTGGTGACCAATCTGGCCCGCTCGCGCATTCGCAGCGCGGTACGGGAGCGGCGGCGTATCGCGCTGTTCTGGTCGCAGCCGCAGGACCGGACCGACGGTCCCGACGTGCCGGCGGTGCTCGACGTGCGTGAGGCGTTGCAGCGGCTGCCGTTCCGCAAGCGGGCGTGCGTGGTGCTGCGGCACGCGTTCGACCTGTCGGAGCGGGACACGGCGGCGGTGCTCGGCATCTCGGTGGGTACGGTGAAGAGCCAGACGTCGCGCGGCGTCGCGGAGTTGGAGCGGCTGCTGGCGCCGCGGACGGGCGGCGCCGAGCCGGACCCGGCCGCGGGCGACGGGGTGCGGGCGGTGCCAAGTGCCGGTGCGGTGCCAAGTGCCGGTGCGGCGCCGGGTGCCGCTACGGTGCCGGGCGCGGGTACGGTGCCGGGCGCGGGCGCCCCCGGCGGTGCGGGCCCTGTTCCCGGCCCCGCCGTCCCCGGCGCCGCGGGCCCGGTCGTCACCGGCCCCGGCGCGGCGCGCATCATGGGTGCGGCGGGTCCTGCGGCTCGTACTCGTACGGGACGGGGAGTGTGATGGCCGACAGGACCGACAGGGCCGAGCTGCCGGAACGGCTGCGGGACGCGGCCGGGTCCCACCGGCCGGACCGGGAGCGGATGCTGGCGCGGGTCGAACAGGGCATGGCGGAACGCGACATGGCCGGGCACGGGATGGCGGAGCCGCCGCGCACCGGCGGGCGGTCCGACGGGCACGGCGGCGGGACCGGGGCGCCGTGGATGCGGATCGCCGCGGTGACGGCGGCCGTCGCGGGCGCGATCGGCCTCGGCGGCCTCGCGGTCGGCGCTGTGACCGGCAACGGCGAGCCGACGCAGTCCGTGGTGACCTCCGGCGGGCCCGGCGTCACGCACTCCGCGACCTCCAGCCCGGTCGGCACCGACTCCCCCGCCGCGCAGCCGCGTTCACCGGCCGCGTCGTCGCACCCGTCCGGCCGCCACGGCGGCACCGGCGGTACGCGTCCCACGGGCACGCCGTCCGGCGGCGCGTCCTCCCCCACCGGCACTCCCCCGTCGTCGGCGGCCACCACCTCGGGCATCGACGGCGGCGCGCCGGGCTCGGTCGAGACCGCGCGGAACGGCACGCTGACCGCGCGGGGTTCGGTGGACAGCGCGAGCAACGACTACTGGACGCAGAGCGATGTGGTGCTGACCACCGGCAAGCCGCTCACGTCGCTCAGCGTCGAACTGCGCGTGGCCCGTACCGAAGGCGTCAGCAGCACCGGTTCGTGGACCTCCGTCTCGGGCGGCACGAACCCCACGGTGACCGTGGAGGGCGCGGAGCTGGTCTACCGCTGGACGCTCGACGCGAACAACACGCTGGCGCCCGGCACGTACACGTTCTCGGGCCAGTTCAACCACGCGGCGGGCGCCCGCGCCACCGGCGGCGACACGTACACCGCCCGCTGGACCGGGCCCGACGGCACGTCGTCGGTCGACGGCGGATTCTGACCGGACGGCTCCCGTAGCCCGCCGGAAATATTCGCGTCATACGCGGCAACCTCCGGTGCCCCGGTGGCGACTTGAGTACGCACAGCCCTCCCGCCTCACCTGAGGGTGACGCTCCGGGGCGCGGCGGTACCCCCATGATCGCCGCGCCCCGGCCCGTCTCGTGCTCCCGCCCGCCCCCGGCGGGCCCGCGCCGCGCGGGCCCGTCGTCGGCGCGTGCCGTCAACGCGCGCCCGCGAAGGCTCCGCGCCTCAGGCCAGCGCCGACCGTACGGCCCTCAGGTCGGCGTCCGAGGCCAGGCCCGCGTGGTACAGGCGCAGTTCGGTGGCGCCGAGCGCGGCGGCGTGCGCGGCGTCCTCGGCGAGCGTGCCGGGGCTGCCGCCCATGCCGGAGACGACGGTGAGGTTCGCCGCCAGTACGGTGCCTTCGCGGCGGTGCGGCGCGAGCGGGGTCAGCATCGCCTCGCGGGCGGCCGGACCGCCGGCGCAGGGCAGGACGAGCCCGTCGGCGTGGGCCAGGACGCGGGCCGGTTCCACGCCCGCGTTGGCGCCGCAGCGGTACGGCGCCGGGTCGGCGTGCATCAGCACCTGGAAGCCGGGCGCGGCGGCGGCCCGTACGGCGGCCACGGCCCGCTCCTGGAGCGAACCGGCCGTCTGCGTACGCCAGGTGAGGGTGAGCGCCGTCAACTCCGCGCCGAGCAGCCTCTCGATCGCCGGGAGCCCGGCGGCGTCGCCCGGGGCGTCCCCCTCGAAGACGGGTGCCAGCGCGCGGCGGACGGCGGCGGCCACGTCGGCGGGCTCGGCGCCGAGCCCGGCGTAGCCGTCCCGGCAGTGCGCGCAGAAGCACAGCGACATCAGGTACTGGGCGGCGTCGCCGAGCGGCACCCCGGCGATCTTGTCGTGGGCGTGCAGGTGGGCGAGGCCGTACCAGCCCAGGGACTCCAGTTCGGTGCCGCCAGCGCCGGGGCGTACGGCGGCCTCTGCCGCGAGGTCCACCAGGTAGGTACGGACGGCCGGTTGGGCGATGCAGGGCGCCCACGGGTAGCGGTCGCCGTAGGCGTTGACCACCGAGGTGGCCGGATGCTCGGCGCCGAGGCGGGAGTTGTGGGCGAGCACGACCCAGGTGTGGACGTCGAGCCCGGCGGCCGCCAGCGCGCGGGCCGCCGTACCGAAGGCGTCCCCGCCGCCGTCCCGGTCGAAATCCCCGGCCCCGACCCCGGCCCCGAACCCGGACCCGCCCCTGTCCCCGGACCCGAACCCGGACCCGACCCCGCCCCTCGCCCAGCTCCCGGCCGGGTAGGGCCGCAACTCCCTTCCCTCCCAGCGCTGTTCGTCGGGCGGGTAGAGCACGGCGGAGTGTTCCGCGGTGACGATCCGGTGCCGGGGGTGACGGGGGGTCAGCGCGCGGGTGGAGTGGTAGGCGGAGGCGAGGGTGACCTGCTGGACGCCGAGGGCGGCGATCCGTTCGGCCGCCTCGGGGTCGCCCACGACGTCCCAGGGGTAGACGAAGGCGGAAGTCCTCATGGTCGGCATGTCCGGGGCCCGTTCAGCGGTCGCCGAGCAGCGCGAGGCCCTGCTCGATCAGGTCGGCCAGTTCCTTGACGTGCGCGGCGGACGGCTCCGACAGCGGCGGGCGGACCTCGCCGACGTCCAGGCCGCGCATCCGGACCCCCGCCTTGACCAGCGAGACGGCGTAACCCCGGCCCTGGTTGCGGAGGTTGACCAGCGGGCGGTAGAAGCCGTCGATCAGCGTGTTGACGGTGGCGTCGTCGCCGGTGGTGAGCGCCTTGTGGAAGGCGAGGGCGATCTCGGGCGAGAAGGCGAAGACCGCGGAGGAGTAGAGGAGTACGCCGATGCCGCGGTAGGCGAGGCCGGTGAGTTCCGCGGTGGGCAGGCCGTTGAAGTAGAGGAAGTCCTGGCCGGGGAGTTCGGTGCGGACCGCGCTGATGATCCGCTGCATCAGGTCGAGGTCGCCGAGGCCGTCCTTGAGGCCGATGATGTTGGGCACCTTGGCGAGTTCGACGACCGTCTCGGGGGTGAAGACAGCGTTGTCGCGCTGGTACACGATGACATCGAGGCCGGTGCCCGCGGCGAGCGCCGCGTAGTGCCGCAGCATGCCCTCCTGGCCGGGGACGACGAGGTAGGGCGGCATGGCGAGCAGGCCGTCGGCGCCCGCCTCCTCGGCGAGCCGGGCGTACTGGACGGCGAGCGCGGTCCCGTATCCGGCCCCGGCCACCACCGGCACCCGCCCCGCGACCTCGTCCACCGCCGCCGCGACGCACGCGCGGAACTCCTCGGGGGACAGCGCGTGGAACTCGCCCGTGCCGCAGCACGCGAAGACGGCGGCGGCGCCCGCCTCCACCCCGGCGCGCACATGCGCGCGGAACGCGTCGAGGTCGAGAGCGCCGTCCGGGCCGAAGGCCGTCACGGGGAAGAACAGCAGGCCGTCGAGGCGCTCGGCGAGGGCGGGTGAGGTCATCGGGTTCCCCCTGAAGTCTGTGCGCTCATCTGATCCATGTCTATATTCATGAACGCTGCCACGCTAGGCGAGGTGACCTGGGCGGGTCAAGCCGACGGGCACCTCCAAGAGCCCCCGCGCCGCCCGCGTGATCCGCCAGGAAATGTCCACATACCTGAACGTCGTCCATGGACATACCCACGGCGGATGTCAGCCGTCTACAGTGACCCCTGAGGTCAGCGAAGCCCCCGCCAGACACGGAGACCCCGTATGCCCGCTCCCCGCACCGTCCTGCTCACCGGCGCCGCAGGCGGCCTCGGCACCCTCATGCGCGGCCTGCTGCCGTCGTACGGATACGACCTGCGGCTGTTCGACGTCCGTCCGGTCGAGGGGGCGCCCGACGGCACGCGGGTGATCACCGCGGACCTGTCCGACCGGGACGCGCTGCGCGAGGCGGTGCGCGGCGTCGACGCGATCATCCACCTCGCCGGGATCTCGCTGGAGTCCTCCTTCGACAAGATCCTGCGCGGCAACATCGAGGGCACCTACCACCTCTACGAGGCCGCCCGCGAGGAGAACGTCCGCCGGATCGTCTTCGCCTCCAGCAACCACGCCGTCGGCTTCACCCCGCGGCCGCAGGGCTCCCCGGTGCCGGACGAGGCGCTGATCCCGATCACCACCCCGCGCCGCCCCGACACCTACTACGGGCTCTCCAAGTGCTTCGGCGAGGACCTGGCGCAGCTCTACGCGGACCTGCACGGCATCGACACCGTCTCCGTACGCATCGGCTCCTGCTTCCCCGAACCCACGTCTGTGCGCATGCTGTCGGTCTGGATGAGCCCGGCCGACGGCGCCCGGCTCTTCCACGCCGCGCTCAGCGCCGGGACCACGGGGCACACCGTCGTCTACGGAAGCTCCGCCAACACCCGCCTGTGGTGGGACCTTTCGGGCGCCCGCGCGCTCGGGTACGAACCGCGGGACGACTCGGAGCCGTTCGCCGCGAAGCTCATCGCCGAGCAGGGCGAGCTGGACCCGGACAATCCCGCGCACGCCAACCTCGGCGGCCCGTTCTGCACGGACCCCCCGATCTGGCCGTACTGACGGACGAGACGCGTTGCGAGACGTACAGGTGGACGCGCGGAGCCGTACGGACCGTGCGCGGACGCGCCGCCCGCGGGCCGCTCAGCGGCCGGGCAGCCGTACCACCGACAGGAAGAAGTCGTCGATCTGCCGCACCGCGCTGATGAACTGCTCCACGTCGACGGGCTTGGTGACATACGCGTTCGCGTGCAGCTTGTAGCTGCGGAGGATGTCCTCCTCGGTGGCGGACGTGGTGAGCACCACCACCGGGATCATGGCCAGGTCCCGGTCGCCCTTGATCATTTCGAGCACCTGACGCCCGTCGTACTTCGGCAGGTTGAGGTCGAGCAGGATCAAGTCGGGCCGCACCGCGTCCTGGTGGGCGCCGCGCCGGTAGAGGAAGTCCAGCGCCTCCTCGCCGTCGCGGACCACGTGCAGGGTGTTGCCGATCCTGTTGTCGGCGAACGCCTCCCGGGTCATCAGCTCGTCGCCCGCGTCGTCCTCGACCAGCAGGACCTCGATCGGCTGTACGGGTTGACTCATACGCGCGGTGCTCCCTCTGCTCCCTCGATGCCAGGCGCCGCCGCCTGGTCAGGTGACTCTTCTGCCCCGGCGGGCAGCGTGAAACGGATGCGGGTGCCGCCGGTGTACTCGTTGTCCACCGAGATGCGCCCGCCGTGGTGCTCGATGATCTTCCGGCACATGGCGAGGCCGATGCCGGTGCCCTCGTAGGTGTTGCGGCTGTGCAGCCGCTGGAAGAGCACGAAGACCTTCTCGCTGAACTCCTCCTGGATGCCGATGCCGTTGTCGGTGACGCTGAAGACGAGCGTGCCGTCGGGGGCGGTTCCCGACTCCACCGTGATCACCGGCGGCCGGTCGGGGGAACGGAATTTGATCGCGTTCCCGATCAGGTTCTGCCAGACCAGGGCCAGCAGCGTCGCGTCGCCGACGGTGTCCGGCAGCACGGCGGGCCGCTCGACGCGCGCCCCGGACTCCTCCAGCCGCTCCGCGAGGTTGTACAGCGCCTGGTCGAGCGTGTTCTCCAACTGGACCGGCCGGTGGTCGTCCTGCGCCCGGCCCACCCGCGAGAAGGCCAGCAGGTCGTTGATGAGGATCTGCATGCGCTTGGCGCCGTCGACCGCGAAGTCGATGTACTGCACGCCGCGTTCGTCCAGCGCGTGCCGGTAGCGCTTCTCCAGGAGCTGGCAGAAGGACGCGACCTTGCGCAGCGGCTCCTGGAGGTCGTGCGAGGCGACATAGGCGAACTGCTCCAACTCGGCGTTGGAGCGGCGCAGTTCCTCGGCCTGCTCGGTCAGCTCCGCCGCCTGGGCGGCCAGCAGTCCGCGCTGGCCGTGCGCCTCGGCCAGCGCGCCCGCGATACCGCTGCGCATCGCCTCCACGGCCTCGGCCAGCACCCGCAGATCGGCCGGGCCGCTGGGCTCGATCCCGGTGTCGAAGTCGCCGCCCGCGACCCGCAGCGCGTCGTCGCGCAGCCGCCCCAGCGGCAGGCCGACGATCCGGCGCAGGAGCAGCGCCAGGAAGACCATGGCCACCAGGAAGCAGGCCAGCATCGCCAGGAACACCGCGTCGCGTTCGTTGCGCACGCGCCGCAACTGATCCTGACTGTGCTGCCGGTCCTCCTTCAGGTGCGTGTCCTGGATCGTGAACTGGGTGCGTACGGTGTCGAAGCCCCGCTTGCTGCTGTCCAGCAGCGAGGTGTCGGCGGAGGCGGGCAGGCCCTCGCGGGCGTGCTCGATGAGCGGGAGCGCGTACGTGGTGCGCCAGCGGTCGGCCGCCTCCTCCAGCGCCAGCAGGTCGGCGGAGGCGCGCTTGTTGCCGCTGATCAGCGGGCGCAGCCTGGCGGTGATCGTCTTCTGGTCCGCGAGGCCCTCGGTGTAGGGCTGGAGGAATTCCGTCGAATGGGTGAGCACATAGCCGCGCACGCCGGTCTCCTGGTCCAGCAGCGCGGTCTGCAACCGCACCCCCTCCACCCGCGCGGGCTGCACCCGGTTGGCCAGGTGGTCGGAGATCGACGTGGTGTGCGCGAGCAGTTGCGCGCCGATCACCGCGAAGACGAGGACGAGCAGCGTCATCCCGCCGAGCACGAGGTTGAACGCGCCCTGGACCGTGATCCGGCCCTTCTCGCGCGGCCGGAAGCCGGACCTCGTCCGGGGGGCCTTCTGCCCGCGAGCGGGTACGGGGGCGGGCACGACGTCGGGCGCGGGATCGGAATCCCGCGCGGGTTCGATGTCCGGAGCGCGTTCGACGTCGGGGCCGGGATCGACGTCGGGACCGGACTCGGACCGCGGCCCGGGTACGGGCGCGCTCTCGGACACGGGCCCGGCTTCGGATACGGACTCGGATACGGCCTCAGGCTCGGATACGGGCTCGGGCTCGGACACGGGCGGCGGGTCGGTCGGGGGATGCGGCACGGACGCGGACTCCGGAACTGGCGTGGGATCGGGCGTGGACTGGGCGACGGGCGCGGTCTCGGGAGCGGGCGCGGTCCCTGAAGCGGGCGCGGCCCCGGCAGCGGCTTGAGGCGTCGGCTCCGGCGCGGGCGCCGTGGGTTGCGTCGGCTCCGAACCGGGCCCCGGGACGGGCGGGTGTTCCGTCATGACCTCGCCCGCCATCCCGCGTGCATCACGGCCGCGTCGTCCTCGAGACCGCCGCGCCCCGCCGTCGCCGTCTCGGCCGCGTTGATCAAGGCGTCGACGAACGCCTCCGCGGGCAGTGCGCCGTTCTTCCGGGCCAGCTCCAACAGCCCGTCCTCGCCGAGCCGTTCCGGCCCGTCGCCGTACCGCCACTCGAAGAGGCCGTCGGTGAACAGGACCACGGACGCGCCGTCCAGCGTCTCGGTCGTCACCGGCCAGACGCCCTGCCCCGGCAGCAGCCCGAGCGCGGGCCCGTACGCCGGCTCCCACCACTGGACGTCGGCGCCGCGGCGCAGCAGCACCCCCGGATGCCCGGCTCTGACGATCTTGACGGTGGTGCGGTCGGGGGCGAACTCCAGGGAGCTGAGGGTGGCGAAGACGTGTTCGCCCGCGCGCTCGGCGACCAGCATCTGCTCCAGCATGCCGGGCAGTTCGGCGCCGCGGGTGCCGGCGAGGACGAAGGACCGCCAGGCGACCCGCAGGCACACGCCCAGCGCCGCCTCGGCCGCGCCGTGCCCCGACACGTCGCCGATGACGACGTGCACCGTGCCGTCCTCGGTCTGCACGACGTCGTAGAAGTCGCCGCCGAGCAGCGCGTGGTCGCGCCCCGGCCGGTAGCGGGTGGTCACCTGCCAGTCGTCGCCGCGCAGCAGCGGGGTGGGCAGCAGCCCGCGCTCCAGCCGGGCGTTCTCCTCGGCCCGCATCGAGCTCTCGCGCAGCGCCACGTGCGCGCGCTCGATCTGCTTGCGCTGGACGGCGTAGCGGATGGCGCGGCTGAGCGACTGGGGTTCGAGGGCGCTCTTGGACAGGTACTCCTGGGCGCCGGAGGCGACCGCGGCGAGCCCGGCGTCCTCCTCCGACAGACCGGTCAGCACCACGACGGCCGCGCCGGGCGCGTCCTTCAGCAGCCGGGACACCGCGTCCACGCCGAAGGCGTCGGGCAGGTGCAGGTCGAGCAGGACGCACTCGGGCGCGGCGCGGCGGGCCAGCAGCTCCAGCGCCTCGGCGAGATTGCTCGCCCTGACCACCTGGGTCGCGGCGTCGCTCAGCGCGAGGTACTCCTCGACGAGCAGGGCGTCGCCGTCGTCGTCCTCGACCAGCAGGACCGTCGCGGGGCCCGACTGCCCGAAGGAGGCGGGCGGCGCCGTGCGCGGACTCTGACTGTCGCGAATGTCACGAACATCACGGCTGTCACGCCCGTCGCGGGTGTGCGGGATGCCCACCGGAAGTCCGGCCGGAACTCCGACCGGGCCGCTCTGCACCACGTTTCTTCCTCCGCCTTCGGCTGCCCGACCATTGAGATTGCGCTGAGCGTACTTGCCCAGGGCAGGAGCGTATATGCGGGAGCCTCCGGACCCCTGTTCGATCCGGCAACCTGTGCGTCGGGTCCGCCGCGCGACCCATCCGGAACCGTCGTCGCTACGAATGACGGAGGATTGACGGGGTACGGCGGAACGGGGATTCCGGAACGTCCGTTCGTACCTGTCACGGCACGTCGGCGGAGGGAACGGACACGGGTGGAGGCACGGGTGGCAGAGGACCGCGACGGCGACAGCGCACGCGCGGGGTATCGGGGCCTGGTGATGCGGCGTTCCGCGGCGGCCCCCGAGGCGGCGGTGCTGGTGCTGCACGGCGGCCGGGAGCGCGGTATGGGCCGGCCGTCCCGGCTGAACGCGCCGGGGCTGCGGATGCGCCCCTTCGTCCGGGCGCTGGCCCGCGCGACGCGGGGCCGCCGGGTGGTGCTCGCCGAGGCCCGCTACCGGCACCGCGGCTGGAACGGGGAGCGGGCGGACGCCGCGCGGGACGCGGCCGACGCGCTGGCGGAGCTGTCCCGGCGGACCGGCGGGGCGCCGGTCGTGATGGTCGGGCACTCCATGGGCGGCAGGGCGGCGCTGCGGGTGGCCGGTACGGACGGGGTGGTCGGCACGGTGGCGCTGGCCCCCTGGTGCCTGCCGGGGGAGCCGGTGGAGCAGCTCTCGGCGGCCCGGCTGGTGTTCCTGCACGCGGAGGCCGACCGGATCACCTCGCCCGTGGAGTCGCTGCGGATGGCGGAGCGGGCCAGGGCCGAGGGCGCCGAGGTGTGCCGCTTCGTGCTGCCGGGCGGCGACCACGCGATGCTGCGCCAGGCGGCCGTCTGGCACGCGCTCACCACCCGGGCCGTCTGCGGCCTGCTCGGCCTGTCCGCGCTCCCGCCCGAGGTCGCCTCCGCCTTCGCCCTGCCGCCCGGCTCCCCGGACGGCCTCGACGTGCCCGCGACCGCCGGTGACGGGCGGGGCGTGCGGGTGTGAGGGTACGGGGCTGCCGATACGGGTCCGACCGTACGCAACCGCGGGCGCGACGCTGCCGGTACGAGCCGGCGCGGGCGCCGGAATGGGCGCCGGGACCGGGTGCCCATAACGGGCCGGAAGCTGATCTCCGGGTCATGGAACCGCAAACAACAGTCGGTCGTTACGGGGGCATGACCGCTATGACGCCTGGCTCGAATGTGCCGCTCTCCGTGCCCCGAGTGGCCGTGGACGTCGCCGCCTCCTCCGCGCGGCTCGATGTCTCGGGCCTGCTCCTGACCGGTGACGGGAAGGTGCGCTCCGACGACGACTTCGTCTTCTACAACCAGCCCCAGGGGCCCGGCGTCAGCCACCGCTCCGGGGGCGGTTCCGGGCCCGACTCGATCACCGTGGACACCGCGGCCGTCCCGGCCGGGATCGAGAAGGTCGTGGTGACCGCGAGCCTGGACGGCGGCGGTCCCTTCGCGGGTACGACGCCGACGGCCACGGTCCGCAGCGCGGACGACGGCTCGGTGATCGCCACCTTCACGCCCACCGGGCTCGGCCCGGAGACCGCGCTCGTCGTGGTCGAGGTGTACCGGCGCGGCGGCGCCTGGAAGGTCCGCGCGGTCGGCCAGGGGTACGCCAACGGGCTGGGCGGCATCGCCAGCGACTTCGGGGTGAACGTCGAGGAGCCCGCGACCCCCGCGGCCCCCGCGGCCCCCGCCGCCGCGTTCACCCCGCCGCCGCCCGCGCCGGGACTGCCCAGTGCGCCGCCGCCCTCCGGCGCGCCCGCCGCGTATCTGCCGCCGCCGCCCTCCGCTCCCCCGGCCGCGCCGCCCGCTCCCGCGCCGGGCGCGGGCAAGGTCAATCTGGACAAGGGCCGGGTCAATCTCCGCAAGAACGAGACGGTGTCGCTGGTCAAGGCGGGCAAGCCGTTCCTGTCCTCGGTGCGGATGGGCCTGGGCTGGGAGCCCGCCTTCGGCGGCCGGGACATCGACCTGGACGCGTCGGTGATCGCCTACGGTCCGCAGCGCAACCACATCGCGACCTGCTACTTCGGCAAGCTGTCCATCCTCAACGGCGCGGTCCAGCACTCCGGTGACAATCTGACCGGCGCGGGCTCGGGCGACGACGAGACGATCACCGTGCACCTGGGCGGGCTGCCGCCGGAGGTCACCGGTCTGGTCTTCACGGTGAACTCGTACTCGGGGCAGAAGTTCAACAAGGTCGCCAAGGCGTACTGCCGGCTGCTCGACGCGGGCACCGGCGAGGAGCTGGTCCGCTTCGACCTGACCGGCAGCGAGCCGCGCACGGGTGTCCTGATGGCCAAGCTGATCAAGCAGTTCTCCGGCGAGTGGGAGATGACCGCCATGGGCGACTTCATCGACTCGCGTACCGCCAAGGGGATGGTGCGGCCCGCCTCCGCGGCGCTCTGAGGCACCGCAGACCGGATGTGTGCCCTGCGGGGCCGCCGCCGGTCCGCGCAGGCTGGCATGAGTCCGCGCGGACGGGCGGCGGCCCGAGAGACCGGTCCCAGGCGGCGCGGGACCGGCCTCAGGCGGCGCGGACCGGTCTCACATCGCAGGCCGGTCTCACACCGCGCGGCGGCCTCAGACCGCGGACCGGGCTCACACCGCGCGTCGGGCTCAGACCGCGCGGATCGCCGTCGCCAGGGCGCCCGCCTCGGCCGGGCCGAGGTGCCGGGCGATGTCGGCCTCGCTGATGATGCCGACCAGGCGGCTGCCCTCGACCACCGGCACCCGGCGGATGCGCCGGGAGGACATGGTCGCGACGACGCTGCCCGCGTCGTCGTCGGCCGCGGCCGTCACCGGGCTGCCGTCCATCAGGTCGGCGGCCCGGACCGCGCCCGGGTCGTGGCCGGTCGCCACGCAGCGCAGCACGATGTCCCGGTCGGTGAGCACCCCTTGGAGCCCGCCGTCGTCACCGGTGACCGCCAGGGCCCCGATGTCCGCGTCCCGCATCCGCTTGGCGGCCACGTCCAGGGTCTCGTGGGCGGAGATCGTCTCGACGCCCTGATGCATGATGTCGCGCGCAGTGGTCACAGCAGCTCCATTCGTCCCGGGCCCCCGCGCCGACCATAAAGTCCCGCGCGCCGCCCCGCACGGCGGCGGGAGCCGGGGCCAGGACCGGGAGCGGGCGGGCGCGGGGGCGCCCTGCGCACGGCGCTCGGAGGCCGTGGGACCCCGGCACGCACCGGCTCGTGCGCCGCGCGGGCCTCGTACGGGCCGGACCGCCACCGGACGTTCGCACATCAACATGTCATGGTCACATAAAATTTACCGCTGACGGTCTACCCGCATAGACCCGTGGCCGGGACCCTGGTCGGGAACCACCCGTACCGCTCGACCCCCTAGCCACGGGAGCGCTCAGTCATGCCCAAAAACCGTCTCGTGCACGGAATCTGTGCCGCCGTCAGCGCGGCACTGCTCGCGCTGACCGTCCTGTTCGTCAGCGGCGGCCCCGCACAGGCCGCTCTGCCGACCCCCATCGCCGCCTCCACCGCCCGCAGTTACCTGTCCGGCATGACGGCCACCGCGGAGACGCACGCCTCGACGTACGACCGGAACCTGTTCCCGACCTGGATCACCATCTCGGGTACCTGCGACACCCGCGAGTACGTGATCAAGCGCGACGGCACGAGCGTGGTGACCGACAGCTCGTGCAAGGCGACCTCGGGGAACTGGACCAGCCCGTACGACGGCGTGACCACCACCGACCCGTCGACCTTCGACATCGACCACCTGGTGCCGCTCGCCGAGGCGTGGGCCTCGGGCGCCTGGGCCTGGACCACCGCGCAGCGCCAGGCGCTGGCCAACGACGTGACCCGCCCGCAGCTCGTGGCCGTCTCCGCGCACTCCAACCGCTCCAAGGGCGACGGCGACCCGGCCGAGTGGCTGCCGCAGGCGTCGTACCAGTGCACGTACGCCCGCGCGTGGGTGCAGGTGAAGCACTACTACGGTCTGACCGTGGACAGTGCGGAGAAGTCGAAGCTCACGTCGGTCCTCAGCGGCTGCTGAAACGTTCCGGCCGCACCCGGCCGCACCCGGCCTCGCTCGTCACGGCGGTGACGAGCGCGGCCGGGCGGCGGTCCGCCCCTCAGCCCGGAAGCCCGGAAGCCCCTCAGCCCGTCAGCCCGGCGTCTTCAGGGTCAGCGTGCGGCGGCCGGGCGCGTAGAACCAGACGGCCCCCTCGCGCACGAGGTACACCCCGTCGTCCGCCCACCACAGGCCCGTCAGCCCGTGCGCCCGCGTGACCGCGCCCGCCGCGAACGGCGTCTCCACCCAGTCCACGCCGTACACGGTGCCGGGCACGGTCGCCCGTGACAGGTCGTCCACGCAGCGGCCCCCGGAGTCGATGCACCGGAACGCCTGGAGCACGCCACCGTTCTGCGCCGACGGCGGTGTCCGCCGGCACAACGACGTTCCCGCGGTCAGATACGCGTGACCTCGCTTCGGGTCGGCCACCACGGCCTCCCGCGTACGGCTGACCGGCACCGGGGCTCCTCACGTCGCGCTGAGCACCCACGGTGCCGCCCCCCGGCCAACCCCGGATGAACGGCGTCCTTCCGCGAGGCGGCCACCCGGTTGCCCCCGGCGCGGGGGGGCGCGCCCCGAGCGGTGGCCCGCCGCGCGTCAGCCCGGAAGGCCCTGGCGGGAGCGGGCCTTGAAGGCCGCCTTGCGGGCGTCCTTGGCGGATTTGCGGTCCGGGTGGAGACGCCCCATGGCTTCGAGGACGTCGGCGGTGGCGGGGTGGTCGACGCGCCAGGCCGCGTCGAAGAAGCCGTCGTGCCGGGCGACGAGGTCACGGACGAGGTCGGCCAGGATCTCGGGGGCGTCGTCGGCGGCGAGCTGCGCGGCGAGGGTGTCGATGGTGAGCCAGAAGACCATGTCCGCGTCGGGCGCGGGGATGTCGGCGGCGCCGCTCTCGGTGAGCCAGACGCGGGCGAGGCCGCCGAGCGCGCGGTCGTCGAGGACTTCGCGCAGCGCGGGCTCGGCCTCGGCGCCGAGCAGGGTGAGCGTCTGCTGGCAGATGAGACGACGGCCCGGCGCACCGGCGTCGTCGCCGCGCGCGGCGGCGAGCAGTTCGCGTGCGGCGTCGGCCGGCTTGCGGTCCTCCAGCCACAGCTCGGCCTCCACGCGCGCCGCCTGGTCGGGGTAGCCGGTCAGCGCTTCGAGGAGGTCGACGCCCGACCCGCCCGCGAGGTCGCCGATGGCGGGGGCCTGCGCGCCCGCGTCCACGAGCCGTTCGCGCATGCCGTGCACGCCGAGCGGCGTGAGCAGGACCATGCCGTAGCGGGAGACCTCCTCGGGGTCGAGGTCGTCCCCGACGGCCCCCTCGGGGAATTCGGGGAAGGAGCCGGTTTCCCCGTCGCCCTCCGCCTCCTCGATCAGCGCCTCGTCGACCGGCTGGTAGTCCAGCAGTCCGGTCGTGGCGAGCAGCCGGAAGTGGTCGTCCAGCCGCATCATCACCTCGGTGACCTCTTCGAGGACGGCGTCGCTGGGCTGGTCCATCTCGTCGGGCACGACGAGGGACGCGGCGAGCACCGGCAGCGGTACGGCGTCGGGCCCGTCCTCGGCGACCGCCGAGTCCTCCACGGCCATCAGCGCGTAGAGGTTGACCAGCGCGCTGTCGAGGAATTCGGCCTCCTTCTCCGGGTCCCAGTCCAGCTCGTCCAGGAGCACCTGGTCGCCGTCGTCCATGACCTCGCGCAGGCTCTCGAAGTCCGGTGCGGCGGCGTCGGCGAGGGCCGACTCGGCGGCGGCCAGCCAGATGTCGAGCACGTCCTGCGGGAGGCCGGCGGTGATCCGCTCGTACGCCTCGCCGGGCAGCGCGCGACCGGCGACCTCGCCGACCGGCGTGGACTCCTCGGCCTCCTCGTCGATCTCCAGGACCAGCAGGCCGGTGTCGACGGCGACGCCCCATGCCTGGGCGGTCTCGGCGAGCCCTTCCTCGTCCTCGTCCACCGGGAGGCCGAGTTCCGCGGCGGCGGCCACCAGGTCGTCGTCCAGCAGCTCGCCCATCGCGTCGACCGGCCGTTCCGGTGTCGCCCACCGGGTCAGCCGCAGCGCTCGGTCCAGCAGCGGCACGGCCAGTGCCAGCCGCGCGAGGTCGTCCGCGGGGAGCAGCCGTACGGGCGGCAGGACGAGGGGACCTTCGGACATGGGGTGACTCCTAGAGGGCTCTACGGCTGTACGGCGTGAGGGGTGGGCCGGTCCGGCTCACCCCTGGCGGGTGGATCGGACCGGCACACGCGAACCGGTACGCGCGCCGGACGCGCGCACTCAGCGTAGGCCCTGCGACCCCCCGACCGTCGGCCTCCCGGCCCCGTCGCACCCGTCACCCCGCCGGTTCACCCGCCCGTAGCGACACGTTCCGGCCACCGCCGTCCGCCGCCGGGTGCGTACCGGCCACGCGTCCCTCAGGCGTACGGGAGTTCGGCGCGCGGGAGGGGCCGGCGCGAAGGGCTCAGCGCACCCCGTCCCACAGCGCGCGCTCGTCCGGGCGGGGGTCGCGTACCGGACCGCAGTGCGCGGGGTCGTCCGCCGTGCCGAAGACCATCGTCGTACGGTCCCGGGTGTCGTACGCGGGCCAGCCGGGATCGCCGGTGACGGCGAAGGAGACCCAGGCGGCGTGCATGGTGTCGGCGAGCGGCTGCGGCGGGGCCTCGCCGAGCAGCATGGTCTCGCCGGGCGCGTCCAGGTTGTCGAAGGCGAAGGCGATCTCGGAGGCGTGGCAGGCGCCGAGGCGGCCGTCGAAGGCGGTGGAGCGGCGGCCGAATTCGTAGACGTGGGCGCGCGGCACGGACTCGGCCAGGCGGACCGCGGGTATCCGGAAGAACCAGTCGGTGAGGACGGCGGAGAACAGGTCGCCGGTGGTGGCGCCGGGGCGGTTGGCCGCGTAGAGCGGCAGCGCGGTGTCGGGGTCGAGGCCGTGCCGGGTGATCGCGGCCCGCAGGTGCCTGTCGTCGATGTAGTCGATGACGCCGCTGGGCACGGTGAAGAGCCGGTACTCCTCGGCGGTGGTGCCGATCAGCAGGTCGACGGCGCAGTCGGCGCCGGGTCCCGGCACCGGGTGGGCGCGGGCGGCGGTGCTCGCGGTGTCCGCGATCGGCTCGAAGGGCATGGCGTTCAGCGCGACCTCGCCCCACAGCGCGGGGTCGGGGTTGGCGGTGACCTCGGTGCGCAGGGCGGTCTGCGCGGGCAGCAGGACGTCCAGCGGGAGTGCGGCGAAGGCCGCGGCGGTGGGTTCGACGCCGAGTTTCGCGGCGAAGTGCGCGGCGACCTTGCGGGCGGTGTCCCGGCCGATCGTGTGGTGCGCGGCGCCGCTCTGGAGGATCGCCCGGTGGAAGAGTCCTCGGGCGCCGGGGGCGGTGAGCAGCACCCCGATGCTCATCGCGCCGGCTGATTCGCCGAAGACGGTCACGCGGCCGGGGTCGCCGCCGAAGGCGGCGATGTTGTCGCGGACCCATTCGAGGGCGGCGATCTGGTCGAGCACTCCGCGGTTGTCGGGGGCCCCGTCGAGGGACAGGTAACCGTCCGTCCCCAGGCGGTAGTTGACGGTCACGCAGACGACGCCGTCGCGGGCGAACGCGGCGCCGTCGTAGATCGGCAGCGAGCCCGAGCCGTTCATGAAGGCGCCGCCGTGCAGCCACACCATGACCGGTGCGCCGCCCGCGGTGTCGGGTGTCCACACATTGAGGTTGAGGCAGTCCTCGCCCGCGATGTCCGGGTCGGGCAGCAGCACGTCGAACGGCTTGACGTAGGGGCCCTTGGGCACGGTCGGGCCGAACGCGGTCGCGTCGCGTACGCCCTCCCACGCGGCGGGCGGTTGCGGCGCCATGAACCGGTGCGGTCCGAACGGCGGTGCGGCGTAAGGGATGGCGCGGAAGACGGCGACGCCGTCCTGGCCGGCCGCTCCGCGTACGTCGCCCTGCCGGGTGGTGCAGACCGGTCCGTCCATGCGTCAGACTCCTTCGTCCTGTGCCCGCTCCCGGGGCTCGCGTACGCTACCGGCGGCCCGCCTCTGCGGGAGGCGCCGCGACACCTTCAACGTACCAAGCGGTCGGTCAGGGGGCACGATGAGCGACGGCGGTCTCCGCGTCGAGGCGTACGGCGTGGGGCAGCGGGTCGCCTCGGGGCGGGAGACGCTGCGGGGGGTGAGCGTACGGATCGCGCCCGGCGAACTGCTGGCCGTGGCGGGCGGCAGCGGGTCGGGCAAGACGACGCTGCTGGAGATCCTGGCCGGAATCCGTACCCCCTCGGCCGGTCGCGTCCTGCACGACGGTACGGAACCGGCCGTCCTGCGACCGGCGTTGGGGTATCTGCCGCACGGCAACGTGATGCACGACGACCTGCCGCTGGACCGGGCCCTCGGCTACGCGGCCCGCCTGCGGATGCCCGCCCGGACCGCCGCCGCACTCCTGGACGCGGCCGTACGCGACGCGCTGGCCGCCGTCGGCCTGGCCGACCGCGCCCGCCAGCCCGTACGCACCCTCAGCGAGGGCGAGCGCCGCCGCGCCTGCATCGCGGTCGAACTCCTCACCCGCCCCCGCGTGCTGTTCCTGGACGAGCCGACGACCGGACTCGACCCGGCGACCGGCGCGGAACTCCTGCGCACCCTGCGGGACTTGACGGCCGACGGCGTCACCGTCGTGCTCACCACGCACGCGCCCGCCGATCTGACCCGCTGCGACCGCGTCCTGTTCCTCACCCCTGAAGGACGCCCGGCCCACCTGGGCACGGCGGCCACCCTCACGGCGGCGTACGGCGTCCCGACGCTGGAGGAGGTGTACGGGGCGGTGGCCCGCGGGGCGCGGGCGGCGGACGAGGCTGCCGCGGAGGAGTCCGGCCCCGCGCCCGAGGCGGCGCCCGTGGCCGACGGCGCCGCCGCCACGCGTCCGGCGCCGCTCGGGGCGGTCGGGCAGTGGTGGCTGCTCACCCGGCGGGCCGGGGAGTTGATGGCGCGCAATCGGCTGACGGCGGCGGTCGTCGTGGGGTCGCCGTTGGTGATCGTGGCGATGTTCGCGCTGCTGTTCCGGCCGGGGGCCTTCGATCCGGCGGCGCCGAGTCCGGGATCCGCGGCGATGATCCTGTTCTGGATCGCCTTCGGCGGCTTCTTCTTCGGCCTGACCTACGGCCTGTTGCAGATCTGCGCCGAGATGGCGGTGGTGCGCAGGGAGCGGCTGACCGTGCTGCGGCTCGGGCCGTATCTGCTGTCGAAGGCGGCGCTGCTGCTGCCCGTACTGGCCCTGGCGGACGCGGCGTTGCTCGCGGTGCTGCGCGGTCTGAACCGGCTGCCCGCCGCCGGGTGGGGCACGTACGGGTCGCTGTTCCTGACCGTGCTGCTCGCGTCGGCCGCCGCGCTCGCGCTGGGGCTGCTGGCGTCGGCGGCGGTCGGCGATCCGGGGCAGGCCACGCTGATGCTGCCGATGCTCTGCTTCCCGCAGGTGCTGTTCTCGGGGGCCTTTGTGCCGGTGCCCCAAATGGCGTGGGCGGGACGGGTGTTGAGCGCGGCGATGACCAACCGGTGGGCGTTCGAGGCGCTGGGCGGCGGGATCGGTCTGCGGGAGCTGTGGGCGCACGGCGCGTCGCCGCTGGGGCCGCCGCTGCTGGCCTCGTACGGCGGCTCGTTCGACCGGGCGGTGTGGGCGGGCTGGCTGCTGCTGGCCGGTTTCACGGCGCTGTTCCTGGCCGCCGCGTGGGCGGTGCTGGCGCGCAAGTGCCGCACGGTCAGCAGACCAGCCGTGGGCTGAGCCCCGCCGGGTCGGGCGAGCGGTCGCGGTAGGTCTGCGCGGCGAAGGCGAGGAAGGCGGACACGTCGGCCGCGTTGGAGGACAGGCCGAGCGAGACGCGGACGGCGCCGCCGGAGGGGAGGCCGAGGCGGCCGAGGTAGTCGTCGATGGTGCCGGTGGCGGTACGGACGGCGCCGCCGAGTACGTCGCGGTCGATGGCGAAGGCGACCTCGCCCGTGCCGGGGTTGCAGAAGCAGCCGGTGCGCAGCGATATGCCGTGCGCGGCGCTGTCGCGGCCGACGATCCGCTCGTCGATCACCCGTCCGTCGGCGCCGAGCAGATTCAGCGCGACCGTGCCGCCGCGGCCGGTGGTGTCCTGCGGACCGTAGATCCGTACCAGCGGGCTGCCGTCGGCGTGCCGCAGCCCGCGCAGCCCGGCCAGTAACTCGGCGGTGAGCGAGGTGACATGACGGTGTATCGACTGCACGCCGACGCCGGTGATCCAGTCGAGGCCGAATTCGATGTCGGGAATGCTCAGGTAGTTGACCGTGCCGTCCTCGAAGGCCGCCTCGCCGTCGGCCATGTGGTGCCACAGGCCCTGGGCGCTCACCACGTGGATGGTGCCGCCGGAGAACCACGGCCGCCGCAGCCGCGTCAGCGCCTCCCTGCGGGCCAGCAGACAGCCGATGCCGGTCGGGTAGCCGAAGACCTTGTACCAGCTCACGGCCACGAAGTCGGGGCTGAACCGGCCGAGGTCGAGCACGTTCGCGGGCACGTAGGCCGCCGCGTCCAGCAGGACGTCCCAGCCCGCCGCCCGCGCCCTGGTCACCCAGTCCAGCGAGTGCTGGACCCCGCTGAAATTGCTCTGCGCGGGGTACGCGAGCAGTCCGGGCCCCCGGGCCCCGGACTCCGTGCCCGCCCGCGGCCTCGCGCCCGTCAGGACGGCGTCCATCGCCGTCGCGTCGATGCCGAGGCCCGGCGCCTCCAGCGGTACGTACACCGTCCCCGCGCCCCGGCCGCGGGCGTACTCCCGCAGGCCGTTGACGGAGTTGTGGTTGTCGAGGGTGAGCACCAGCCGGTTGTCCGGCCCGAACGGGTAGGCCTCGCCGACCAGTCGGCACGCCCCGGTGGCGTTGGCCGTGAACACCACGGCGTACTCGGCCGGATCGGCCCTGAAGTGCGCGAGCACCCGTGCGCGGGCCCGCTCCACCAGTTCGCCCGACGCCTGCGAGGCCGGGCTGACCGAGTGCGGATTGCCGTAGCAGCCCGCCGCGATCCGGTCGGCGTGCGCCCGCACTTGGGCGCGGGCGGGAAGTCCCGCGCCGGTGTGGTCGAGGTACACCTGCCGTCGCTCGTCGAGATACCCGTATTCGACCGCGCGCAGCGCGCCAAGGCTGTCCATGAGCGACCCCCGGTCTTCCGGTCTCCGGTCCTCCGCGACGCGATCCCGCGCGATCCCGCGCGACCCCGAACGGCCGCCCGTACGACCGCCGTTGCGCCAGTCGTCGCGCCGGCCGTACGACGCCCGCGCGACATCCGTGCGACGTCCGTACTCAGGATCGCACCGCGAGCCGTCCGCCGTGCGGCGTTGCGTACGGTCGTCGGCCGCGGCCGACGGGAGCGCGGTCAGGTCCGGGCGACCGCGCCGCGGATCAGGGCCAGCAGCGCCTTCGTACTGTCCCTGCGGGCCCAGGCGATCAGGGCCAGCGGCAGGATGAGGATGATCGGCGTCGCCGCGTTGTCGCCGTCGAAGACGGTGATCTGGGTGATGGTGGCGCCGATCATCAGGCCGATCATCGCGACCGCGGCGACCTGGTAGAGCACCGGAATCAACAGGGCGACGGCGCCCGCGAGTTCGAGCGCGCCGGTGAGGTACATGAACCAGTCGCCGAAACCGATGCGGTCGAAGGAGTCGGCCGCGGCGTCGATGCCGAGGAGCTTGGGGGCGGCGCTGGCCACGCCGTAGAAGAGGGCCAGCACGATCTGGAGGGCGAGCAGCGCGGTGCGCGCCCGGCTACGGGCGGGGCGGGCGGTGACGGCTGTCGCGGTACCGGTCGGGGCGGCGCTGGTGGGGGTGGAGACGACGGACACGAGGGGCTCCTCTGGTCGGGTCGATGCGGTGCTGTCGTATGCGCCGTGGCGCTGTCGAAGAGGTAGACCGGGGACCGCCGCGGAACTCATCGCAGGCGCGGGAAAGACAGGGGAAGGCCAGGGGAAGGCCAGGGGAAAGGCGCGAGGAAAGCCCGGAAAAGCCACCCTGTACAGTGAGAGTTCCCAGAAGGTACTCACTCACCGGGGGTGTACGGCACATGCAGGAGATCACCGACGAGGCCGAACTGCGGGAACTGCTCGGCGAACCCACCGCGGTCGTCCGCGACAAGGCGCGCGACCGGCTGCACGAACTGGACGTGGCCTGGCTGAAGGCGGCGCCCTTCTGCCTGATGGCCACCTCGGCGGCCGACGGCACCTGTGACGTGTCGCCCAAGGGCGACCCCGCCGGTTTCACCGTCGTCCTGGACGACCGGACCATCGCGGTCCCCGAGCGGCCGGGCAACCGCCGCGCGGACGGCTTCCGCAACATCCTGTCCAACCCGCACATCGGCCTGCTCTACTTCGTCCCCGGGCGCGGCGACACCCTCAGGATCAACGGCAGGGCGCGGCTCCTGCGCGACGCCGACTTCTTCGACCGCATGGTCGTCAAGGGCCACCGCCCGCAGGTCGCGGTCCTGGTCGACATCGAGGAAGTCTTCTTCCACTGCTCCAAGGCGTTCCTGCGCAGCGCGCTGTGGAAGCCGGAGACGTGGCAGCCCGACGCGCTGGCCTCGCGGGCGCGGATCTCCAAGACGCTGGAGCGGACCGAGGACTCGCTGGCGGAGCTGGAGACGTACTACGGGGCCGCGTACGCGGAGAAGATCTACCACTAGGGCCTGTCCGGCGGATCACGACCGCGATATCCGGGTGACGGCCGCCGGGACCGGCAGTAGGGTCGCCCCTTATGCGCATTCTCGTTCTGGGCGGTACCGCCTTCGTCGGCCGCGCCATCGTGGAGGACGCACTCCACCGCGGGCACGACGTCACCCTCTTCGGCCGCGGCAGGACCGGCACCGGCCTCTTCCCGGGCCTCCCCCGGCTGACCGGCGACCGCGACACCGGCGACTACGCGGCGCTCGCGGGCGACACCCGGTGGGACGCCGTCGTGGACGTCAGCGGCTACGTCCCGCGGCACGTCGCGCAGGCCATGGACGCGCTGGGCGACCGGATCGGCCGGTATCTGTTCATCTCCAGCCACGCGGTGTACCAGCGCGAGGGTGTGGCGCCCGGCTCCGACGAGGACACCCCGCGCCGCCCGCCGGTCCGCGACACCGAGGTGCTGAGCGAGGCCACGTACGGGCCGTGCAAGGTCGCCTGCGAGGACGACGTGACCGCGCGCCACGGGCAGCGCGCCACGATCGTGCGGGCGGGGAAGGTCGCCGGTCCGCACGACCCCTCCGACATGTTCACCTACTGGGTGCGCGCCGCCGCGCGCGGCGGCCGGGTCGCCCTGCCCGCCGACCCCGCCCAGCCGGTGCAGATCATCGACTCCCGCGACCTGGCCCGGCTGGTGATCCGGCTGCTGGAGGACGACCGGCCCGGCGCCTTCCACGCCGTGGGCCCCGAACAGCCGGTCACCCTCGGCGAGTTGATCGAGACGTGCGCGCGGGCCGCGGGCACCGAGGTGGAGATCGTACGGGTCACGCCGGACGTCGTACCGCCGATGTTCCCGCTGGTCCGGGAGGACACCGCCACACAGCAGCGCAGCGCCGCGCGCGCCCGGGCCGCCGGGATGCCCGCGACCCCGCTGGCGGTCACCGCCGCCGACGTCCTGGCCTGGGACCGGGAACGCGGCGAGCCGCCGCTGGAGGCCGGCTGGTCCCCCGAGGAGGAGCGTGCGGTGCTCGCGGCGGCGGCTCGTACGGCGTGAACCGGTCACGCGTGACGCGTCGTCAGTTGTGGCTGTGCAGCGCGTCGTTGAGGCCGCCCCACGAACCCGTGCGCTGAAGGACCTCGACCTTGCCGGTGGTCGAGTTGCGGCGGAAGAGGATGTTGTTGGCGCCGGAGAGCTCCAGCGCCTTGACGATCTTGCCGTCCGGGAGCGTGACGCGGGTGCCCGCGGTGACGTACAGGCCCGCCTCCACGACGCAGTCGTCACCGAGGGCGATGCCCAGGCCCGACTCGGCGCCGAGCAGGCAGCGTTCGCCGACCGAGACGACCTGGGTGCCGCCGCCGGACAGGGTGCCCATGATGGACGCGCCGCCGCCGATGTCCGAGCCGTCGCCGATGACGACGCCCTGCGAGATACGGCCCTCGACCATGGAGGCGCCCAGCGTGCCCGCGTTGAAGTTGCAGAAGCCCTCGTGCATGACGGTCGTGCCGGACGCCAGGTGCGCGCCGAGGCGTACGCGGTCGGCGTCGGCGATCCGCACGCCGGACGGGGCGACGTAGTCCGTCATCCGCGGGAATTTGTCCACGCCGTACACCGCCAGGTGCAGGCCCTCCGCGCGGGCCGCCAGCCGCGCCCCTTCGACCGCCGCCACCGGCACCGGGCCGATCGACGTCCACGCGACGTTCGCCAGCAGGCCGAACAGCCCTTCCAGGTTGGGCTCGTTGGGGCGGACCAGGCGGTGGCTCAGCAGGTGCAGCCGCAGATACGCGTCGTGCGCGTCCAGCGGCTTGTCGTCCGTCGAGGCGATGACGGTCCGCACCGCCACGACCTCCACCCCGCGCCTCGGGTCCTTCCCGAGCGCCTTGGGCGCCGCCGCTCCCAGCAGCTCCGCCGCGCGCTCGGCGCTCAGCCGCTCGGTGCCCGCGGGGCCCGCCTCCGCGGCGAGTTCCGGTGCGGGGTACCAGGTGTCCAGGACGGTGCCGTCGTCGGCGACGGTGGCAAGGCCGACGCCGAGGGCGCCGGGGGCACGATGCTCATTCATACCCAGACGCTAACCCGTCCTCCCCCCGCCCAGCCACCCGCCCCGCCCCCCGCCCCGGTACGGCTCCCGATCCGCTACGGGCGCGCCCGCGGCGTCCGCGGCGGCCTCAGTGCCGCGCCCTCGGCGGTGCCTCCTCCCACGCCGCCGCCCCCGCGGCCCCGGCGCCGAGCACCGCGCAGCGCAACCAGTGCTCGCCGGGCGGGAGTTGACCCACCAGCACGGGCAGTGACGTGCGCCGCGCCAGCACATTGGTGCCCGGCAGCGGGTCGAGCACCCGGCCGCTACGGCCGCCGTCCAGATCGCGCAGCCCGCTGAGGTCCCCGGCCCCGGTGACCGTCACCGCGCTGCCCTCGCTCTCCTCGCGCCGGGTCAGCCCCGCGTCCCGGTCGACCGCGAAGCCGCCCTCCGCCGTGTACAGCGCGCGGCCCGTACGGACGCGGTGGGTGCGCAGGTGCCAGGGCGCGGCGGCGGTGAGCCAGGTGGTGATCTCCACGTCGGGCCACGGCCGCCAGGTGCTGCGTACGGTGTCGCCGTCCTCGACCGCCGGATCGTGCTGCTCCTCGCGCACCCGGAAGTGCCGCGGCGCCGTCCCCTCCTCAATGTCGGCCTCGTCGCTGACCGCGAGCACCGAGTCGTACGCCCCCGGCTCCGGGCCGAGACCGTCGACCGGCGCGCTGAAGCCGAAGCGGGAGGAGTACGCGAATTTGGCGTACTTCGCGGCGCCGCCCCGCGCCCAGAGATTGTGCTGCGACCCGCTGAGCAGCGTCGCGTCCCCGCCCGAACGCATCAGCACCGCCCCGGCGTCCGGCTGCGCCAAGGTCTCCGGCAGCTCGGCGGCGGGCTCCTCGTCCGCCGTCCAGAAGGCGTGGTCCGCGGGCAGGGCCAGCGGCAGGAACGCCTTCATCGCCCAGTACGGCGAGCCCGGCCCGTTGTACTGCTCCGCGACCGCCGGCTGCGGGTAGCCGTACCCGATGGTCAGCACCCCGTCCGGCGACGTCAGCGCCGACCGCTCCCGCCACCAGCGCAAGTGCCGCGACAGCAGCCCCTTGGCCTCCCCCGGCGGCACGGCGTCCACCCCCGCGTACGGCAGCGCCCCCCAGAACGAGCCCTGCGCGAACCGGTACGTGAGACTGCGGCCGAACGGCACGGCGGCGCCGTCCGCCGCGAACCAGTGCCGGAAGCCCGGCGCGAAGTCGGCCGCCCGCTGCCGGAAGCGCGCCGCCCGCGCCGGGTCGCCGTCGCCCGCGAGTGCCGCGTAGATCAGGCCGTAGAAGTGCATGGCCCACGGGATGTAGTAGTCGCGCTGCGCGGTGTTCCCGTCGGCGTACCAGCCGTCCTGGCGCGCGTACGTCTCCAGCCGGTCCAGCCGGGCGTGCCGCGCGTCCCGGTCGTGCGCGTACCCCACCCGGTCCAGACCGAGGCTGACCAGCACCGGGAAGAAATTCCAGTTGTTCTCGGGCGTGTCGGCCCCCAGGAAGCTCGCCAGCCAGGCCCCCGCCTGGTCCCGTTCCTTGCCGCTGAGCGGGTCCCACAGCTTCTCCGGCGCCAGCGCCAGCGCGAATCCGACGGCCGCCGTCTCGACGGTCCGCTGGTCGATGCCGGTGGCCGTCCCCCAGTACTCGGGATGCCCCTGGTCCGTCCCCGCCGCCAGCCCCCGCGCCCACAGGTCCCAGTGCGCGAACTCCCCGCCCCCCGCCGCCAACGGCGCCAGCCCCCACAACGGCCGCGCGTATCCCTCCAGGTCGGCCGCGGTGTCGTCATGGTGCGCCGTGTTCACCCCCAGCCGTATCCGAGCGCCCCCCTCGCTCGCATACCGCACCAGCGGATCGACCAACTCCCGCACATACGCCTGCATCTCCCCACGCGCGCCACTGCCGCTCGCCATCCCAACCGCCTCCCTCACGAAGTTGCGATAATTTTCGCAACACCCCCAAGAGACCGTCAACGGCCCGGACACGGCATCGGGCGGGCCCCCCGGGGGGGGGGGGGGGCGCCCCCGGGGGGGGGGGGGGGCCCCCGGGGGGGGGGGGGGGGGGCCCCGGGCAAAATAACAGAGTGGTCGCCCCCGGGGCGGGGGGGGGGCGGGCCGCC
>NZ_JBIVOA010000016.1:0-94442 GCF_044753885.1 Streptomyces sp. NPDC093221
CAAGGCGGAGGGTCGTCCTCATAGTGGGCCTATTCGGATGAGCCCGACAACGCAGCGAGCGTGCGTGCCAGGCGCCGCCAGCCAGGCGAGACTTTGCGGACACGCTCTAGCCCTTGTCGTGCACCCCGACCCGCTCGGCTCGGGTCAGCACCGCGGCCGGGGCGTCGGCGGGCTCCCCCTCGACCGCGCCGCGCGCCGCGCGGCGCGGCACGGTGGCCGCCCACAGCCGACGGCAGGCGCTCAGGGACGCCAGGACGAGCAGGCCGTTACGGGTGACGATCAGCGCCACGCCCAGCTTGTCGCTGTGGGCGATGTCCTCGAAGAAGATCGGGAACTCCAGCGTGGTGAAGAGCGTCGCGCCCAGCATCAGCGCGACCGGCCGCCGTACCACCGACTCCCGCAGCGTCATGCAGACCGCGCCGATGCCGACCAGCCACACCATGTACTGCGGGCTGATCACCCGGCTGGTGGTGGTGAAGACCAGCACCGCGGTGAAGGCCGCGTCGAAGGGCGTGGCGACCGAGTACGAGCGGGCCCGTACCCGCCACAGCAGCAGCCAGGCGAAGGCCAGCAGGGACAGCGCCATCGCCGCGGTGCTCACCAGGTGCACATGCGGGCCGATGAACTCGACCGACCCGTAGTGCATCCGCGCGGTGCCGTGCCAGCCGAAGTGCCGGGCGATGTGGAAGACGGTGGCGCCCAGCGACTCGACCTCGGTGCCGCGGTCGCGCTGGAAGGTGAGGAAGGACAGCGAGCCCGGCATGGCCAGGTGGAAGGCGAGCGCGATCACCGCCATCGTCACCGCCGCCGAGATCCACGACCGCCGGGTGGTACGGCCGCGGGGCGTCCCGATGAGCAGCAGCAGCGGCCACACCTTGAGCATGGCGCCCACCCCGGCCAGCACCCCGCCCGCCTTCGGGCGGCGCGGCAGCAGGAGCAGCCCCGCCACGGCGACGGCGGTGACCATCACGTCGTAGCGGGCGTAGATGATCGGGCCGAGCAGCGCGCCGCCGCCGACCCAGACCCACACCCCTGCCATCCGGCCGCCGCGCCTGACCCGCGAGTCGCGCAGCAGCACCGCCAGGATCACCGCGTCCGCCAGGAAGGCCAGCCAGAAGAAGGCGGCGGTGTAGCTGAGGAAGGGCAGCAGGCCGGGCGCGAGGATCACCAGCGCGGCCCCCGGCGGGTACTGCCAGGTCACGTCGTGCAGCGGGAAGCTGCCCGTGCTCAGCACCCCGTACCAGCGGTGGTAGACGGACGAGACATCGTGGGCGATGTACTGGCCGGGAAAGTGGACGACCTCGAACACGAACAACAAGAACGCGGCTCGGGTGACGACCCAGGTGAGCACGGCCCAGCCACGACCGCTGATATGTGTGTTTGTCACGATACGCATCATGCGGTGAGCGGCGGCCCGGTCGCGGGACGGACGCGGCCGGTGGCGGCCAGCCGGGTGAACACCGCGTGAGCGGGTACTGTCGGCGGCGATGGACAAGACCCTGATCGTGACCAACGACTTCCCGCCCCGGCCCGGCGGCATCCAGTCCTTCGTGCACAGCATGGCGCTGCGGATGGACCCGGGACAGGTCGTCGTCTACACCTCCACCTGGAAGGACGGCGCCGAGGTCGCCCGCTTCGACGCGGAGCAGCCCTTCCCCGTGGTCCGCGACCGCACCTCGATGCTGCTGCCCACCCGCAGGGTCACCCGGCGCGCCGCCGACCTGCTGCGGGAACACGGCTGCTCCTCCGTCTGGTTCGGCGCCGCGGCCCCGCTCGGCCTGATGGCGCCCGCGCTGCGCAAGGCCGGGGCGCGGCGGCTGGTCGGCACCACGCACGGGCACGAGGCGGGCTGGGCGCAGCTCCCCGCCAGCCGCTCGCTGCTGCGCCGGATCGGCGAGGGCACCGACACCCTCACCTACCTCGGCGAGTACACCCGCTCCCGGATCGCCGCCGCGCTGACCCCGGCCGCCGCCGCCCGGATGGTCCAACTGCCGCCGGGTGTCGACGAGAAGACCTTCCACCCCGGCTCGGGCGGCGCGGTGGTGCGGGCCAGGCTCGGCCTCGCCGACCGCCCGGTGGTGGTGTGCGTGTCGCGGCTGGTGCCGCGCAAGGGCCAGGACACGCTGATCCAGGCCATGCCCCGGATCCTGCACGAGGTGCCGGACACCGCGCTGCTGATCGTCGGCGGCGGACCGTACCGGGGGGACCTGGAGAAGCTGGCGGAGCGGACCGGCGTCGGCCACGCGGTGCGCTTCACCGGGCCCGTGCCGTGGGAGGAGCTGCCCGCCCACTACGGCGCCGGTGACGTCTTCGCGATGCCGTGCAGGACCCGGCGCGGCGGCCTGGACGTCGAAGGGCTCGGCATCGTCTACCTGGAGGCGTCCGCGACCGGGCTGCCGGTGATCGCGGGCGACTCCGGCGGCGCGCCCGACGCGGTCCTGGACGGCGAGACCGGCTGGGTGGTCGCGGGCGGCTCGCCCGCGCAGTGCGCCGACCGCGTCCTGACCCTGCTGCGCGACCCCGAACTGCGCGCCCGGATGGGCGAGCGCGGCCGTCGCTGGGTCGAGGACGCCTGGCGCTGGGACCTGCTGGCGCAGCGGCTCACGTCCCTGCTGTAACCCGATGGGCGCGGTCACGGCCGCCGTCCCGGCGCCGTCGTCGTACGAGAACCGGCCGCCGTAAAAGACCATGCGTCATGGGCATGGAGGGTTCACGCGGACCCGCCCATCATGCGCGCATGACATCAGACCTGACGCGCCGTCACTTTCTGGGACTCGGCGCCCTCCAGACCGCAGCAGCACTCGGCCTCACCCGTATCGCGCTCTCCGCGACCCCCGCGTCCGCCGCGCAGGCGGAGCCCGCCGCCACCACCTTCAGCCCCGCGATCGTGATCGGCTCCGGCTACGGCGGCGCCGTCGCCGCCCTCCGGCTCGGCCAGCGCGGTGTCACCACCACCGTCCTGGAGATGGGACGGCTGTGGGACACCCCCGCCGCCGACGGCAAGATCTTCTGCAACACCAGCTCGCCCGACCAGCGGTCGATGTGGTTCCGCAGCCGCACCGAGGCGCCGCTGGCGACCTTCCTCTGGCTCGACCTCGTCAACAAGGACATCACCCCCTACCCCGGCGTCCTGGACCGCGTGCACTACGGCGACATGTCCGTCTACGTCGGCCGCGGCGTCGGCGGCGGCTCCCTGGTCAACGGCGGCATGGCCGTCACCCCGTCGCGCGCGTACTTCGAGGAAGTCCTCCCGCAGGTCGACTCCACCGCGATGTACTCCACGTACTTCCCGCGCGCCACCAGCATGCTCGGCGTCAACACCGTCGACCCCGCCTGGTTCGAGTCCACCGAGTGGTACCAGTTCGCCCGCGTCTCCCGCGACCAGGCCCACAGCGCCGGCCTCAGCACCACCTTCGTGCCGAACGTGTACGACTTCTCGTACATGAAGGCCGAGGCCGCGGGCACCGCCACCAAGTCCGCGCTGGACCAGGAGGTCATCTACGGCAACAACCACGGCAAGCGCAGCGTCGACAAGACCTATCTGGCCTCGGCGCTCGGCACCGGGCACGTCACCATAGAGACCCTCAGCCGGGTCAGAGCCGTGAGAAGAGCAGCCGACGGCACGTACGTGCTCACCGTCGACCGGATCGACCTGACCGGCGCGGTCGTGGAGACCCGCGAGGTCGGCTGCCGCTACCTCTTCCTCGCCGCGGGCAGCCTCGGCTCCACCGAGATCCTGGTCAGGGCCCGCGAGACCGGCACCCTCCCGCGGCTCAACGCGAGCGTGGGCACCGCCTGGGGCGGCAACGGCAACATCATGCTCGCCCGCGCCAACTACCTGTGGAATCCCACCGGGGCGCACCAGTCCACCATCCCCGTCATGGGCATCGACGACTGGTCCAACGCGAGCAACCCGGTCTTCGCCGAGATCGCCCCGCTCCCGATCGGCTTCGAGACCTGGATCAGCCTCTACCTGGCCATCACCAAGAACCCCGAACGCGGCACCTTCTCCTACGACGCCGCCACCGACTCCGCCCGGCTGAACTGGACGCTCGCCCAGAACCAGCCCTCGGTCAAGGCCGCCAAGACCCTCTTCGACCGGATCAACCGCAAGCAGGGCACGATCTACCGCTACGACCTCTTCGGCGGCAACAAAGCCTTCGCCGACGACTTCTGCTACCACCCGCTGGGCGGCCTGCCGCTCGGCCGCGCCACCGACGCGTACGGCCGTGTCAGCGGCTACGACCACCTCTACGTCACCGACAGCTCCCTGATCCCCGGCTCCATCGGCGTCAACCCGTTCGTGACGATCACCGCGCTCGCGGAGCGGCTCATGGACAGCGCCCTCGCCGAAATCAGCCCGTCCGGCGTGTGAGGACAGAACCTCAGCGCTGGTAAAGGGCCTCGATCTCCGCCGCGAAGTCCGTCAGGACGACATTCCGCTTCAGCTTCAGCGACGGCGTGACGTGGCCGGACTCCTCCGTGAACTGGGTCGGCAGAATACGGAACTTCCGCACCGACTCGGCCTTGGAGACGGCCGCGTTGCCCTCGTCCACCGCGCGCTGCACGGCCGCCAGCAGCTCCGGGTCGGCCGCCAGCTCGGCGACGCCCGCGCCCGCCTTGCCGTGCTGCTCGGCCCAGTGCGGCAGGAACTCCTCGTCCAGGGTGATCAGCGCCGCCACGAACGGGCGCCCGTCACCGACCACCATGCACTCGGCGACCAGCGCGTCCGCCCTGATCCGGTCCTCGATCACCGCGGGCGCGACGTTCTTGCCGCCCGCCGTCACGATGATCTCCTTCTTCCGGCCGGTGATCGACAGATAGCCGTCCTCGTCGAGCGAGCCCAGGTCACCGGTGTGGAACCAGCCGTCGGAGACCGCCTCCGCGGTCGCCGCCTCGTTGTTCCAGTACCCGGTGAACAGGTGCTCGCCGTGCAGCAGCACCTCGCCGTCGTCCGCGATCCGCACGGTCGACCCGGGCAGCGGCTGGCCGACCGAACCGATCTTCGTACGGTCCCAGGGGTTGAACGCCGTGGCCGCGCAGGACTCGGTGAGGCCGTAGCCCTCCAGCACCGTGAAGCCGATACCGCGGTAGAAGTGGCCGAGGCGCTCGCCCAGCGGCGCGCCGCCGGAGATCGCGTGGGTGGCCCGGCCGCCGAGGACCGCGCGGAGCTTGGCGTACACGAGCCGGTCGAAGACCTTGTGCGTGAACCGCAGCTTCAGCGACGGGCCCGCCGTGGTGTCCAGCGCCCGGCTGTACTCGATCGCGGTGGCCGCCGCGCGGTCGAAGATCTTGCCCTTGCCGCCCGCCTCCGCCGTGGCCCGCGCGGTGTTGTAGACCTTCTCGAAGACCCGCGGCACCCCCAGGACCATCGTCGGCCGGAACGAGCCGAGGTCGTCGGTGAGGTTCTTGACGTCCGGCACATGGCCGAGCCTGATCGGCGCCATCACGGCCGCGACCTCGACCAGCCGCCCGAAGACGTGGGCCAGCGGCAGGAAGAGCAGCACCGAGGAGTCGCCGGTACGGAACAGCGGGCTCAGCCGCTCCACCACGTTGCCGCACTCCGCGAAGAAGCTGCGGTGGCTCAGCACACAGCCCTTGGGGCGGCCCGTGGTGCCCGAGGTGTAGACGACGGTCGCGGGGGAGTCGGCGCCCGCGCTCGCGCTGCGCTCGTCCACCACCGCGTCGGAGATGTCGGTACCCGCCGCGTTCAGCGCGTCCACCGCGCCGGTGTCGATCCGCCACAGGTGCTTGAGCCGCGGCAGCCGCTCCCGTACGGACTCCACCGCGCTCTCGTGCGGCTCGGACTCCACGACCGCCGCGACCGCGCCCGAGTCGCTGAGGATCCACTCGATCTGGGACGCCGACGACGTCTCGTAGACCGGCACGGTGACCGCGCCCGCGCTCCAGATAGCGAAGTCCAGCAGCGTCCACTCGTACCGAGTCCTGGACATCACGGCCACCCGGTCGCCCGGCTGCACGCCCGAGGCGATCAGACCCTTGGCCGCGGCGCGCACCTCGGCGAGGAAACCCGTCGCGCTGACGTCCTGCCACCGGCCCGCGGAGTCCTTGCGGGCGACGACGGCGGTGTCCGGATGCTGAGCGGCGTTGCGGCGGATCAGATCCGTCAGATTGGCGTCCGCGGGGACCTCGTACAGGGCCGGAAGACTGAACTCACGCAAGGCGGCTGCTCCTCATCGGTGCCACGGCGCACCCGGAGGGAAGATGTGGACGGCGTGGACGTTACCCATCGGTAAAGCTCTGGCGATAGGGGGGCCGTACAGATGTTCTCAGCGTCACACACACATCACACGCGCTTCACACACCGGGGCGGAGCGGCTGGGTTCCTGCCCGGAAGAGTAGTCCAGCGCCCGGCCGGGCCGCCGCTGACCCGCTAGGGCTTGCCCAGCTATAAAGTGTCCGCATGCGGGTCCATGTGGTGAGTGACGTCCATGGCGCTGCCGAGGCCCTGAGCCGGGCCGGGGACGGCGCGGACGCGCTGGTCTGCCTGGGCGACCTGGTCCTCTTCCTCGACTACGCCGACCACTCCCGCGGCATCTTCCCCGACCTCTTCGGCGTCGCCAACGCCGACCGGATGGTCGAGCTGCGCACCGCCCGCCGCTTCGACGAGGCCAGGGTCCTGGACCAGGAGCTGTGGGCCGGGACCGACCGGCGCACCGCCATCGAGTCCGCGGTACGCAAGCAGTACGCGGAGCTGTTCGCCGCCTTCCCCGCCCCGACGTACGCCACCTACGGCAACGTCGACATCCCGGCCCTCTGGCCGGAGTACGCGGGCCCCGGCACCACCGTCCTGGACGGCGCGACCGCCGAGATCGGCGGCCGGGTCTTCGGCTTCGTCGGCGGCGGCCTGCGCACCCCGATGCGCACCCCGTACGAAATCTCCGAGGAGGAGTACGCGGCCAAGGTCGCCGCCCTCGGCCCGGTCGACGTGCTCTGCTCCCACATCCCGCCCGCGATCCCGGAACTCTGCTACGACACCGCCGCCCGGCGCTTCGAGCGCGGCAGCCAGGCGCTGCTGGAGGCGATCCACACCGTCCGGCCCAAATTCGCGCTCTTCGGCCACGTCCACCAGCCGCTGGTGCCGCGCACCCGGATCGGCCGCACCGAATGCGTCAACGTCGGGCATTTCAACCACACCCGCCGGCCGTGGGTCCTGGAGTGGTGACCCGGCCGCCGGACGCGACCGGCGGCGCCCGCAGCGGTGACGGCCGCCCCACCTGCACGCGGTAGCCTTCAGCAGCAATGGCATGCGATGTCCCGGAGGGGCTACGGCGATGGCGGAACACACGAAGTCGAGCATCACGATCGAGGCGGCTCCGGCCGCCGTCATGGGCGTCATCGCCGACTTCGGCCGCTACCCGGAGTGGACGGGAGAGGTCAAGGAGGCGGAAGTCCTCGCCACCGACGCCGAAGGCCGCGCCGAGCAGGTCCGGCTGGTGCTCGACGCCGGGGCGATCAAGGACGACCACACCCTGGCGTACACCTGGATCAGCGCCACCGAGGTGCGCTGGTCGCTGGTCAAGTCCCAGATGCTGCGCACCCTCGACGGCTCCTACGCCCTCGCGCCGCGCGACGGCGGCACGCGCACCGAGGTGACGTACCAGCTCACCGTGGACGTCAAGATCCCCATGCTCGGCATGATCAAGCGCAAGGCGGAGAAGGTCATCATCGACCGGGCGCTCGCGGGCCTGAAGAAGCGCGTCGAGTCCGGGAGCGGCGAGGGCGGGGACGCGGCCGGCGTGCCGGACTCCGCCGACGCCGCGGCCGACTCCGCCGCCAAGCCCGACGACCCGGCCTGACCCGGTGACCCGCGCCCCGCGACCGCCCCGCACCCTGCTCGTCACCGGCCACGGAGGCGCGGGCCGCACCACGGTCGCGGCGGCGACCGCCGTGGCCGCCGCCCGCGACGGCGTCCGTACGGTGCTGCTCACCGGCGACCGCGCCGACGTGGCCGCCCTGCTGCCGCTGTCCGCCGCGCCCGAGGCCGCCGGACCGCTGTCCGGATCACCCGCGCTCGGCCGCCCCAGCGCGGTGGACGGCGTGCCGGAACTGCGGGTCGCGGCCGTCGACACCGCCGCCTCCTACCGGGCCGCCACCCTCGACCTCCAGCAGCGGATCGGCACCCTGCTCGACATGCTCGGCGCGGCCCCCCTCGACCCCGAGGAGCTGACCGAGGTCCCCGGCGCCGACGCGCTCGCCCTGCTGCGGGCGCTGCGCGACGTGCACACCGTCGGCCACGACGACCGGCCGCCGTGGGACCTGGTCGTCGTCGACCTGCCGCCCGTGCGCGACGCCGTCGCGCTGCTCGCCCTGCCGGAACAACTGCGGCGCTACCTGCGGCGGTTGCTGCCCGCCGACCGGCAGGCCGCCCGCGCGCTGCGCCCGGTGCTCGCCCAGCTCGCCGGGGTCCCGATGCCCGCCGAGTGGGCGTACGAGGCCGCCGCCCGCGCCGACCGCGAGCTGTCCGCCGTGCAGTCGGTGATCGAGGACACCGGGACGACCGTGGCGGTCGTCGTGGAGCCGGGACCGCACGCCGAGCGCGTGCTGCGCGACGCCCGTACCGGACTCGCCCTGTTCGGCCACCGCCTCGAAGCCGTGGTCGCCAACCGGCTGCTGCCCGCCGACTCCGCCGACCCCTTCCTCGCCGGGCTCGGCGCCCGCCAGCAGGACCGGCTCAAGGCGATGGCCGAGACCTGTGCGGCCGACGCGGTGGCGCTGCGCGAACTGCCGCACCTGGGCGCGGAACCGCAAGGACCCGCGGAACTGGCGGCGCTGGCCGTCGACACCTTCGAGCACCGCTCTCCTCGAGCCGGTGTCTCGGGTTCGCGGGCCGCGGACCCCTGGACCGTCGACGACCGCCTCGCGGCCGAGGGCCACTTCGTGTGGTCGCTGCCGCTGCCCGGCGCGAGCCGCGAAGGGCTCGACCTGGTCCGCCGCGGCGACGAACTCGTCCTGGACGCGGGCGGCTTCCGGCGGATCGTGCCGCTGCCGTCCGCCCTGCGCCGCTGTACGGTCTCCGGCGCCGCGCTGCGGGACGGCGTGCTGCGCGTACGGTTCACGCCCGACCCGGCGCTCTGGCCGAACTGAGCGGGCGCCCCCGGCCCTCCCCGGGCTCCCCGGCGCCGGCTGCCCGTTCCCGGCTGCCTGCCGCCGGTACCCGCTGTCCCGTCGGCCGGTCGGGTACCGTCGAGGGAGCCGACGCAACCAGCCCGGAGCGCCCCTTTTGGAGCCGATCATGAGCGAATCCACGGAACGTCCCGACGCCGACGCCTGGGCGAAGGCCAGCGCCGAGGACATCGCGGCCGAGCACGCCAGACGGCGCGAGCAGGCGGGGCAGGGAGTCGGCAGCGCGGGCGAGGAGCTGCGCCGCCTCGCGGAGGCGTTCGGCGAGGCCGTCACGGACAAACTGGGGGCGCTGCGGAACCCCGCGGTACAGATGGCCGCCCAGGGCGTCATGTCCCAGGTGCGTTCAGTTGTCGAACCCATCAAGGACCGTAATCCGGATGTGTTCGACCATCTGACGGCCGCGGGAGCCGAACTGCTCGCCGCATACCGCTCTGCGGTGGCCCAACACGAGACGCGGTGGACGGGCGAGGACCGCGCTCCGAGTTCACCGACTGAACACATCGACCTCGACTGACCTCCCCTCCGGTACGGTTCTCCTAAGCGGGGATCGACCGAAAACTGAGGGACACATGGGACTCACCATCGGCGTCGACATCGGCGGCACCAAAATCGCGGCCGGCGTGGTCGACGAGGAAGGCTCGATTCTCGAGACCGTCAAGGTGCCGACGCCGCCGACTCCCGAGGGCGTCATCGACGCGATCGTGGAGGCGGTACGCCAGGTCAGCACCGGTCACCAGATCGAAGCCGTCGGCATCGGCGCCGCCGGCTATGTCGACGACAAGCGCGCCACCGTCCTCTTCGCCCCCAATATCAACTGGCGGCACGAGGCACTGAAGGACAAGGTCGAGCAGCGTGTCGGGCTCCCCGTGGTCGTGGAGAACGACGCCAACGCGGCGGCCTGGGGCGAGTACCGGTTCGGTGCCGGGCAGGGCCATTCCGATGTGATCTGCATCACGCTCGGAACGGGTCTCGGCGGCGGCATCATCATCGGCAACAAGCTGAGGCGCGGCCGGTTCGGCGTCGCGGCCGAGTTCGGTCACATCCGGGTCGTGCCCGACGGGCTGCTGTGCGGTTGCGGCAGTCAGGGCTGCTGGGAGCAGTACGCGTCCGGGCGCGCGCTGGTCAGGTACGCGAAGCAGCGGGCCAACGCGACCCCGGAGAACGCGGAAGTGCTGCTCGCCCTCGGCGACGGCACGGTGGACGGCATCGAGGGCAGGCACATCAGTGCCGCCGCCCGCCAGGGCGACCCGGTCGCCGTCGACTCCTTCCGCGAGCTGGCCCGTTGGGCGGGCGCGGGGCTGGCCGACCTGGCCTCGCTCTTCGACCCGTCGGCGTTCATCGTCGGAGGCGGTGTGTCGGACGAGGGCGAACTGGTCCTCGACCCGATCCGCAAGTCCTTCCGGCGCTGGCTGATCGGCGGGGAGTGGCGTCCGCACGCGCAGGTGCTGGCCGCCCAACTCGGCGGCAAGGCGGGGCTGGTGGGCGCGGCCGACCTGGCACGACAGGGCTGACACGATGACAGTGGAGGATCTGCCGAGTTCCGCCACCGAGCCGGGGGGCTCGGCGGTCGTCCGCGTGCTCAGCTACAACATCCGTTCCATGCGGGACGACACGGCGGCGCTGGCCCGGGTGATCCGAGCCTGCGCCCCCGATCTCGTCCTCGTCCAAGAGGCTCCGCGGTTCTTCCGATGGCGTAAGGCCGCGGCCCGCCTCGCCCGTGCGTCCGGCCTGGTGTACGTGACCGGCGGGGCGACCGCCGCGGGCCCGATGATCCTTTCCTCGCTCCGCGCGCATGTGGAGCGGGTGGAGGATCCGCTCATGCCGCACCGGCCCCCGCTGCACCAGCGGGGGTTCGCGACCGCCGTGCTCAGGATCGGCGGCGCGCGGCTGGCCGCCGTCTCCACCCACCTGAGCCTGTCGCCCGCCGAGCGGTACGAGCAGGCCGGATACGTACTGGACCGGGTGGCCGCGATGGGCGAGCCGTATGTGGTGCTGGGCGGCGACTTCAACGAGCCGCCGGACCGCCCCGGCTTCTCCCGGATCGCCGACGTCCTCCAGGACGGCTACGCCACCGCGCCGTGGGGCGCCGAGATCACCAACCACCGGGCGCCGTTCCAGCGGATCGACGCCGTCTTCAGCACACCGGGCATCGAGGTGCTGGGCTGCGGGGTCCCGTTGGGCCTGCCCGGAGTCAACGAGGCCGATCTGTACGCGGCCACCGACCACATGCCGGTGCTCGCCGCGCTCCGCGTACCCGCCACCGCGATGGAGGCGGAAGCGGAGGGCGACGCGGAAGCGGAGGCCGGGGCGGACGCGCGGGCCGGTACCGAGGCAGAAGCCGAGGCGGAAGCGGCGGGTTAGCCCCGCCGCCGCTCCTCGTCAGGGACGCGGGGCCTCAGACGACGGCCCCGCCGCCCGGCAGGTCGTCGTCGTCCTCTCCCGTACGCATCCGCGCGACCAGCGTCGTGAAGCCGCCGAGGAATCCGCCGACGCCCAAGAGGATGGCCCACCAGGTGAGTTCGACCTGGAAGAGGACGAAGCCCAGCATGAGCAGCGGTCCGCCCAGGACCGCGATCCAGGCGAATTTCGTGGTGACGTCCGCGTCGGGCAGCGGCGGCGGCTCGGGCGGCACGTAATGCGCGTCCTCGTCGTCGTCGGCCAGTTCGTAGTCGCGCGGACCCTGGATGACCGGGTGCACGACGATGCTGCGGCTGGAGCCGGGCAGCGCGGGACGTCCGGCGTCCGCCTTCGTGCCGGTCCCGGCCTCGCCCTCGTCGTCCTTCTCGGCGTCCTGCTCCGCGTCCGCCGAGCCGTCCCCCGGGCTGTTCCCCGAGGCACGCCCGGAGCCGGCCCCCGAGCCGTCCGCCGACCGGTCGCCCGGCCGCTGACCCGTGCCCGACGTGGTGGGTCCCGAGGCCGTCTCCGTGACGTTCTCCGAGTCCGGCCACGCCACCGACCCCGGCTCGGGTTCGTCGTCGTATCCGGCGATCAGCGCGGCCCACGCCGCGTCCTCGTCGAGCGGCGGACGGGCCGGCTCCTCCTGCGGTGCGGTGCCCTCGTCCTCGCGGTCAGCCACCGGCCGTACCCCCCTTTACCGCTTCGTCGGCCGCGCCGCCCTCGGCGAGGTCCCCTGCGGGCTCCCCACCCGGCCGGGACAGCCGCTGGATGAAGTCGTACGACTCCGTGAAGATCTGCTCGGCGTCGTGGTCGAGCGTGGCGACGTGGAAGCTGCGCTCCAGCACCCGCTCGGTGACATCGGTCGAGGAGACCTTGCTGAGCACCACCGCCGAGTTCGACGGGTGCACCACATGGTCGACCCTGCTGTGCAGGAGCAGCAGCGGCTGGGTGACCTGCGGCAGCCCGGCGTGCACGACGGGCCAGAACTTGCTGAGCGAGTGCACGGCGTGCAGCGGCGTCCGGTCGTAGCCGAGTTCGGCGCCGCCCTCACGGGCGATGTCGCTGGCGATACCCGGCACCGACGGCACCAGGTGCCGCAGCACGGGCACCGCCTTGAGCTGGAGGCTGTCGGCCTTCACCGACGGGTTCACCAGCACGAGCCCGCTGATCGCGGCGCCGTGCCGCTCGGCCAGCCGCAGCGCCAGTGTGCCGCCCATCGACAGACCGCAGACGAAGACCTGCGAGCAGCGGTCGGACAGCGACCGCAGCTCGCGGTCGACCTCGGCGTACCAGTCCTGCCAGCCGGTGACCTGCATGTCCTGCCAGCGGGTGCCGTGGCCGGGCAGCAGGGGAACGGAGACGGTCAGCCCGCGGGCGGCCAGATATTCGCCCCAGGGACGCATGGACTGCGGTGTACCGGTGAATCCGTGACAGATCAGGACGCCGATCTCGCCGCCGTCATGGCGGTACGGCTCGGCTCCGGGCATGAGCGGCACCGTGGGTCTCCTGTTCGAGGGCGCGATCGCGGGTACACGAAGGTGAGAGGTTCAGCGTACGCGGACCGGATACCAAGCGGTAAGCCCCGTCGGTGGCCGCGGCGAGCGTGGCCCGGCGACCGTGGCGTGACCATGGCACCTTCATGGCGGCGGCACGACGGTGCCGTGATGTCGTCACGGCGTGGCCGCGGTGCCGGGGTGCGTGGGGAGAGACCGGGCCCGACTGGCGTTAAGGTCTTCCCGTCGGCTACAGGAGGTCCTCGGTTGTTCTACGGTGCGATGAAGATCGCCATCGGCTCGCCGCTCAAGGCTGCCTTCCGCCCCTGGGTGGAGGGCCTGGAGAACATCCCCAGGGAAGGGCCGGCGATCCTGGCGAGCAACCACCTGTCCTTCTCGGACTCCTTCTTCCTGCCCGCGATGCTGGACCGCAAGGTCACCTTCATCGCGAAGGCCGAATACTTCACCTCCCCCGGAGTCAAGGGGAAGCTGACGGCCGCCTTCTTCAAGGGCGTCGGACAGCTCCCGGTGGACCGCTCGGGCGCGCGCGGCGCGGGCGAGGCCGCGGTCAAGAGCGGCATCGCGGTGCTGGAGCGCGGTGAGCTGTTCGGCATCTACCCCGAGGGCACCCGCTCGCCCGACGGCCGCCTCTACCGCGGCAAGCCCGGCGGGCTCGCCCGTGTCGCGCTGGCCAGCGGCGCCCCGGTGATCCCGGTCGCGATGATCGACACCGAGAAGGTGCAGCCGGTCGGCCAGGTGATGCCCAAACTCTCCATCCGCCCCGGCATCCGGATCGGCAAGCCGCTGGACTTCAGCCGCTACCACGGCATGGAGGGCGACCGCTTCATCCTGCGCTCGGTCACCGACGAGGTGATGTACGAGATCATGAAGCTGTCCGGCCAGGAGTACGTGGACATCTACGCCACCGCCGCCAAGCGCCAGATCGCCGAGGCCGCCAAGCGCGCCGCCGAACTGGAGAAGGCGGGGGGCCGGGACTCCGGTACGGGCGGGGAATCCGGTACGGGCGGGGAATCCGGTACGGGCGGGGACTCCGGCACCGGGGACTCCGGCACCGGGGGAACCGGCGAGGGCGGCCCCGGCGACATAAAGCAGGAGCAACCCGCAGGCCAGTGACCGGCCGCGGGGGAGGGGACCCGGCATGAGGATGTCCGTCGAACAGCCGCTGTGGCGCGCGCTGGTCGCCTACCGTGTCCTGACCCTCGGCTACGCGCTGTCGCTGTACGTCTACGCGTACCACGACCTGCTGCACCCGCTCGGCGCGGGTGCGTACATGCTGGTGCTCGCGGTGTGGACGCTGTCCACGCTCGGCCGCGTGATGTCGGCCGAGCGCTGCACCAAGCGCTTCCTGACCATCGACCTCACGGTCGCGATCACCGGCATCCTGCTCACCGCCGTGGTCGACACCCAGGCCAGGATCGACTCGGGCTCCTTCACGCTGCCGTCGATATGGACCGCGGGCTCGGTGCTGGCCTTCGCCGTCAAGGGCGGCTGGCGGTGGGCCGCGGTCGCCTCCACGCTGGTCGCCGCCGCGGACCTGATCGAGCGCGGCACCCCCAGCCGCGACACCCTGCACAATGTCGTGCTGATCTGGGTGGCGAGCATCGCCATCGGCTATGTGGTCGAGGTCGCGCGGGCCAGTGAGCGCACCCTGGCCCGCGCCCTCCAGATCGAGGCCGCCACCCGGGAGCGCGAGCGGCTGGCCCGCGACATCCACGACGGCGTCCTCCAGGTGCTCGCCATGGTGCAGCGGCGCGGCAACCAGGCCGGGGGAGAGGCCGCGGAGCTGGGCCGGATGGCGGGCGAGCAGGAGGCCGCGCTGCGCACCCTGATCACCGGCGGCCCGCTGCCCGAGGCGCGCGGCGCCGGTGACGCCCTGACCTCAGGCCCGCACGACCTCACCACGCTCCTCACGCCGTACGCCTCGGCGAGCGTCACGCTGTCCGCGCCCGGCACGCCCGTCCTGCTCGCACCGGACGCGGCGGCCGAACTGACCGCCGCCGTGGGCGCGGCGCTGGACAATGTGCGCAAGCACGCGGGTGACGGCGCGCACGCCTGGATTCTGGTCGAGGACGAGCCGGACGCGGTGCTGGTCAGCGTGCGGGACGACGGCCCGGGCATTTCCGAGGGGCGGCTGGCCGCGGCGGAGGTCGAGGGGCGGCTCGGTGTCGCCCAGTCGATCCGCGGCCGGCTGCGGGACCTCGGCGGCACCGCCGTGGTGGAGTCGGTGCCGGGCCAGGGCACGGAGGTCGAACTGCGGCTGCCCAGGGGGCCGTCGAAGGACACCGACCCCGCGCCCGCGTTCGAGCCCGCTGCCGAGCCCGACCCCGACCGCGCGCCCGTGTCCGAGCCCGGACCCCCGCCCGTGTCCGAGCCGGAGGACACCGACCCCGCGCCCGTATCCGGCCCTGACCCCGTGTCCCGGCCCGTGCCCGTACTCAGCGAGACAGAGGGAAGCAGGACCGCATGACCGATCAGTCCGTGACGGTGATGGTCGTCGACGACCACCCCATGTGGCGCGACGCCGTGGCCCGCGATCTGTCCGACTCCGGCTTCACGGTGGTGGCCACCGCGGGCGACGGCCCCGAGGCGATCAGGCGGGCGCGCGCCGCCCGCCCGCAGGTGATCGTCCTCGACCTCAACCTGCCCGGCGCCTCAGGCGTGCAGGTGTGCAAGCAGGTCATGTCGGACGACCCCGCCGTCCGCGTCCTGGTGCTGTCCGCCAGCGGCGAGCACGAGGACGTCCTGGAGGCGGTGAAGTCCGGTGCCACCGGCTATCTGCTGAAGTCCGCGGGCCGCGACGAACTGGTCGACGCGGTGCGCAGGACCGCCGTCGGGGACCCGGTGTTCACACCGGGCCTGGCCGGACTCGTGCTCGGCGAGTACCGCAGGCTCGCGACCGTGCCGCCGCCCGCCACGACCGGCGAACCCGCCGCGCCCCGGCTCACCGAGCGCGAGACCGAGGTGCTGCGGCTGGTCGCCAAGGGCCTGAGCTACAAGCAGATCGCGCAGCGCCTGGTCATCTCCCACCGGACCGTGCAGAACCACGTGCAGAACACCCTCGGCAAACTCCAGCTCCACAATCGCGTCGAGCTTGTCCGATACGCGATCGAGGCCGGTCTTGACGGCGACCTGGACGGCGACATGTGACCCAAGTCACGCTAGCTTGGCCGGTGTTTGTCACATCCGGCACAGCTGGCTTGCGACGAAGGGAAGAGTCCATGCGGGTCGGAGTTCTGACCGGCGGCGGTGACTGCCCAGGTCTCAACGCGGTCATTCGCGGCATCGTCCGTAAAGGCGTCCAGGAGTACGGGTACGAATTCACCGGCTACCGGGACGGTTGGCGCGGTCCCCTCGAAGGGGACATCGTGCCGCTCGACATCCCGGCCGTGCGCGGCATCCTGCCGCGCGGCGGCACCATACTCGGGTCCTCCCGCACCAACCCGCTCAAGGTCGAGGGCGGCGTGGAGCGCGTCCAGCGCAATCTCGTCGAACAGGGCGTGGACGCGCTCATCGTGATCGGCGGCGAGGACACCCTCGGCGTGGCAGCCACCCTCCACGACGAACACGGCGTCAAGGTCGTCGGCGTCCCCAAGACCATCGACAACGACCTCGACGCCACCGACTACACCTTCGGCTTCGACACCGCGGTCAACATCGCCACCGAGGCCATCGACCGGCTGCACACCACCGCCGAGTCCCACATGCGCGTCCTGGTCGTCGAGGTCATGGGACGGCACGCGGGCTGGATAGCCCTGCACTCCGGCCTCGCGGGCGGGGCCAACGTCATCCTCATCCCGGAACAGCGCTTCGATCTCGACCAGGTCTGCGCGTGGGTCGAGAGCCGCTTCAAGATCCGCTACGCGCCGATCGTGGTCGTCGCCGAGGGCGCCATGCCCAAGGACGGCGACATGGTCCTCAAGGACGGCACCCTGGACTCCTTCGGCCACGTCCGGCTCTCCGGGATCGGCGAATGGCTGGCCAAACAGATCGAGAAGCGCACCGGCAAGGAGGCCAGGACCACCGTCCTCGGCCACGTCCAGCGCGGCGGCACCCCCAGCGCCTTCGACCGCTGGCTCGCCACCCGCTTCGGCCTGCACGCCATCGAGGCGGTCCGCGACGGGGACTTCGGCACGATGGTCGCGCTGCGCGCCACCGACATCGTCCGGGTGCCGATCGCGGACGCCACCGCCCGTATCAAGACCGTCGATCCGCTGCTCTACGAGGAGGTCGGCGTCTTCTTCGGCTAGGGCTGCTCCCCGCCGGAAATTCTTTTGCCCGTCGCTTGCCCGACACCGCTTGTCACCAGCGATCTCCTCGCCCTATTCTCCCTCCACCCGGCATCGGACCTGTCCAGTCCCGCCGCTTCGTTTCCCCCCATTGAGCACATGAGGAGCGCCCGGTATGACGGGTGTGGCGAGTGGGCAGCACGTGCCCCTACTGGCGGTCGCAGGCGGCACCGCATCCGGCAAGTCCACGCTTGCCGAGGCGTTGGCGCGGCATGACCCGGAGACCGTCGGTCTCATCCATCTCGACGACTTCTACGTCCCCGCGCACGATCCTGTGCGCGGGGTACGTACGCGGAGCGCCTCGGGCGCCGACACGCTGGACTGGAACCATCCGGGTTCCATCGACGAGGGGGCCGTCACGGCGGCCGTCGACGCCGCGACCTCCGGCGGGCGGTACCGGCTGGTCGTCGTCGAGGGCCTGTTCGCCCTCACCCTCCCCGCCGTCGTCGCCCGCGCCACCTGGCGCGTCTACGTCGACACGCCGGACGACATCCGGCTGGCCCGGAAGATCCTCCGCAAGATCGACGTCCTCGGCCAGGACCCGCGGCTCTCCCTCCTCAACTACCTTCAGAGCGGACGCGAACGCCACGCGGCCTACGTCGCCCCGTCCCGGGCCCGTGCCGATCTCGTGCTCGACGGCACGGCGGACGGCGCGTCGATGCTGCGTGCGGTGACCGCGCTCATGACGCTGCCCCCGAGGAGCGCGGGGAACTGCGCGATCAGCCACAGCGTGGCGGCACTCGCCCCGCAGGCCGAGCCGCTCGCGGTCTGATCCCTCCCACCGGCCGGTGGGACGTGGCCGCGCGGTTCCTCGCGCCCCCGAGGAACGAGGAACCGCCGCCCGCCGGGCGGACCTTCAGGCGACCGTCACCGACGTCAGCAGCTCGGCCACCAGGGCGGGGCCGTTCAGGGTCAGGACGGACTCGGGGTGGAACTGGACGCCGGCGAAGCCGGGGCCGCGCAGGGCGTGGACGTCGCCGGTGGCGGGGTCCAGGCTCAACTCGACCTGGTGCATGGCCAGTTCCTCCGCGACGGCGGAACCGGGGGCGCAGCGGGCGGTGAAGGTGTTGTAGAAGCCGACGGTCTCGGGGCGCCCGAAGAAGTCGATCCGCTCCTGGGCACCCTGCGCGGGACGCGCCTTGCGGACGATGCCGAGGCCGAGTTCGGCGGCGAGCAGTTCGTGGCCGAGGCAGACCCCGAGGATGCCGTGCCGGTGCCGGGCGACGAGATCGGCCGCCAGGCCGCGCAGCAGCCGCATCTTGGGGTCGGCGGTGTCCGACGGGTCGCCGGGCCCGGGGCCGAGGACGACCGGCCCCGGGTGGCCCAGGGCGGCCTCCCGCAGACCGGGCTCGTCGAAGCGCCGTACCGTCACGGCCAGCCCCGAGGAGCGCAGGACGTGCGCGAGCATCGCGGTGAAGGTGTCCTCGCCGTCCACCACCAGCGCGTGCCCGGCCGGCGGCGCCTCGTCCGTGCGCGCGGTCCGCATCCGCAGCCAGAACGGGGCGAGGTGCGCCCGCCGGGCGTCCAGCGCCGCCCGTACCCGGATGTCGTCGGCCAGCCTCGGCCGTACCCCGCTCGCCGGGGCCGCGGGGGCCGGGCGGACCCCGAGGGCGGTCAGCACCCCGGCGACCTTGGCGTGGGTCTCGGCGACCTCGCCGTACGGATCGGAGTGCCGGACGAGGGTCGCGCCGACCGGCACCTTCAGCTCCCCGGCCGGGGAGATGTCGGCGGTGCGGATGAGGATCGGCGAGTCCAGGGTCTGCGCGCCGCCCGCGTCGCGGCCGAGCAGGGCGAGCGCGCCCGCGTAGTAGCCGCGCCCCGCGCCGTCGGGCCCGACCGGCTCGTAGCGCTCGATGACCCGGCACGCGTTCTGCACCGGTGAGCCGGTCACGGTCGCGGCGAACAGCGTCTCGCGCAGCACGTCCCGCACGTCCATGGTGGAGCGCCCGCGCAACTCGTACTCGGTGTGCGCGAGATGGGCCATCTCCTTCAGCCGCGGGCCGACGACGACCCCGCCGAGGTCGCCGACGGTGCACATCATCTTCAGCTCCTCGTCCACGACCATCGTCAGCTCCTCCACCTCCTTCGGGTCGTGCAGGAACGCCAGCAGCCCCTCGGCCGACGGCCCTTCGGCCGGATAGCGGTAGGTGCCGCTGATCGGGTTCATCACCACCGCGCTGCCCGACATCCGTACGTGCACCTCGGGGCTCGCCCCGACCAGGGTGCGCTCGGGCGTGTGCACCACATACGTCCAGTACGCGCCGCGCTCGCCGCGCAGCAGCCGGGCGAAGAGCGCGAGCGCCGCGTCCGGGCCGTGGTCGGCGACCGTGCCCCGGAAGGTGCGGCGGATCACGAAGTTGGCGCCCTCGCCGCGCCCGATCTCGTCCTCGATGACCCGCTCGACGATGCCCGCGTACGTGTCGTCGTCCACGTCGAAGTCGCCGCCCTCGACGCGTACCTCGCGGTCGGGCAGCGCGGCCAGCAGGTCGGCGAGCGCGAACGCGTACGACTCGTCGGGCCGCAGGACGGTCAGCGGGGTGCCGTCGTCGTGGACGTCGAAGCCGCGCTCGCGGATCTGCCGGAACGGGACGAGGGCGAGCGCGTCGGTGGCCGGGGAGCCGTCGGCGGGCGCACCCGTCGGCAGCGGGATGTCGGCCAGCCGCTCGACGGACCCGACCGGGCCGAGCAGCACCTCCACCACGGCGTCCGGGCGGCCGGGCGTACGGCGGTGCAGCAGCGCGAACGGCGGGCAGCCGGGGGCGGTCAGGCGCTCGACGAGGGCGTGCGGGGTGGGCTGGGTGACGTGCACGGCGGTTCCTTCCAAGGGAGTTCGGAAGGGGCGGCCGGCCCGGCGGGGAAACGCCGAAGGCCGCCCCTGGGGGCGGCCTTCGCGAAGTGTCGTGCGCGCGATCAGTGGGCCGCCGGAGGAGCGGTCCACCACCAGTTCTGGTTCAGCGACTGAATCGTCGTTGTCGGCGCGTTCATACCGCCGACCTTAGCGCACGGCCCGCGGGTGGGACAGCCGGTTCCACCCGCGGGCCGGGCCCGTGGTCACGCGCGGCGGCGGTGGGTCAGAACAGCAGGTTGTACGCGTTCCAGCCGCCGCCGATCTGGGACTTGGCCGCGAAGGGTCCGCCCGTCGCCGTCCCGGTGCCCTTGTAGAACCACAAGGTGCCCGAGGCGTCCCGCGCCACGGCGTCCGGCTTCCCGTCGCCGTTGAGGTCGCTGACCCCGACGATGGTGTTGTACGCGTTCCAGCCGCCGCCGACCTTCACCCGCGCCGCGTACGGGGCGGTGGGGCTGCCGGTGCCCTTGTACAGCCACAGCACACCGGCGGTGTCGCGGGCCAGCAGGTCCGCCTTGCCGTCGCCGGTGATGTCACCCGTGCTGATCAGCATATTGAAGATGTTCCAGCCGGGACCGATCTTCACCTTGGCCGCGAACGGCGCCGCCGGGTTGCCCGTGCCCTTGTACAGCCACAGGTTGCCCGAGGAGTCGCGCGCGATCAGGTCCGGCTTGCCGTCCCCGGTGATGTCCCGGGCGCCGATGATCATGTTGTAGACGCCCCAGCCCGCCCCGGTCTTCAGCCGCGCCTTGAACGGCCCGGACGGCTTGCCGCTGCCCTGGTAGTACCAGAGCACGCCCGAGGTGTCGCGGGCCACCAGGTCACCGGTGCCGTCCGCGCGCAGCGCGGTCATCGCGGTGACCGTGTTGAAGATCTGCCAGCCGGGACCGACCTTGAACTTCGTGTAGAAGGGCGTGGTCGCGCTGCCCGTGCCCTGGTACTGGTACAGGCCGCCGGAGGCGTCGCGGGCCAGCAGGTTGTAGCGCGTGGTGCCGGAGTCCGCCGCCGTGCTGGTCTTGAGCTGGACGTCGCTGGCCTTCACCCAGGCGATCCGGTGGTTGTACCGGATCGGGTAGAAGAGGTTCGTCTTGCCCTGCACCAGCGTGCGGTCACCGGCCGCGGTGCCCGCGAAGGTCCCCGCGAACCAGTAGTCGCCCGCCTTCTGCACACCCGCCGTCGGGTACGCCTGCCCGGACAGCACGCTGTACTTCGTCAGCGACGCGTTGTTCTGCGACTGCACCGGCACGTTGGTGCCGGTGTACGCCGCGTCCTCCGGGTACGCCCGGCCGTAGACCGGGATCGAGGTCGCGCCGGTCTTCGGGGTGATCACGCTGGTCGGCGTGACGACCGAGGTGTACTGGCCGCCGGGGTTGCGGAACCACAGCTTCTTGCCGCCGTACCAGATGGCCGTCCAGTCGTTCTGCGCCTCGGCGACGACGTAGGCGCCGCCCGCGAGGACCTTGTTCGACCAGTTGGAGCCCTCGGTCGGCAGCGGGCCCGTACCGACGTACGGGTCGGTCGGCTGCGCGGCCGTGGTGGACGGCGAGGTGTACAGGTACAGGAAGTTCGCGGGCTGCGCGGCCACCGCGGTGCCGCCATTGGTCAGCTTCGGCTGGTTCGCCGTGCTGTACGGCGGGACGACCCGCACGAGCTGGCCGGCCTTGACCGGTCCGCCCGCGCCGCCGGCGCCGTCGGGCGCGCCGAGCAGCGACATGTAGTGGTTCCAGTCGAAGAACGGTCCCGGGTCCCAGTGCTGCGCGCTGACGTTGGTGTCGAGCACGCCCGGCACCTCGTCGTGGCCGATGATGTGCTCACGGTCCAGCGGGATGTTGAACTTCGCGGCCAGGTACTTCACCAGCGTCGCCGAGGACTGGTACTCCTGCTCGGAGACCCACTGGCCGTTCTTGATCGCGTAGCCCTCGTGCTCGATGCCGACCGAGTGCATGTTCACGGTCTTGTTGGCAGCGTGCCACGCCTCGTTCTTGGTCTCCACGGCCTGGGCGACCTGGCCCTGGCCGCCGACCACGTAGTGGGCGCTGGCGTACCGGGACACGTCCTTGAACGTCGCCAGGGTGCCCGCGAAGGTGCCCTCGGCGTCGTGGATGACGATGTAGCGGATGTCCTCGCCGTTGGCGGGCCGGTTCGACTCGTTGTAGTTGCCGAAGTCGTCCGCCGCGGAACCGGCCTTGGCGTAGGCGGCCGGGTCGAAGGTGCAGTGCAGCTCGGCCGGGCACTCCGGAGTCGGGACGGCCGCCGTGCTCGCGAACGTCGCCGTCACCGGGACCTTGGCGGGCTTGACCACCCGCACCGTCGGGTCCGCGGGCAGCGTCAGCGACTGGCCGTCGGTGGTGACCCGGCTGACGCCGGTCTTCACCGAGCCCAGCACGCGCTCCGCGAAGAGCTGCGCGCCCTGCGGGTCGGTCGACTGGCTGTAGCGCGCGATGCCCGCGTACCACTGGCCGGGGTCGGCCGGCAGCGAGCCGGTGGCCTCCTTCTGGTACCGCGCGAGCAGCGCGGCGCCCGCGCGGACGCTCTGCCGCTCGTCGGTGCGTACGTCCTCTTGCGAGGTACGGGTCAGCTTGGCCGCCGCGTCCAGCGTGTGCAGCCGCGGGTCGTCGGTGTTCACCTTCGCCGGGTCGGACCTGAGCGCCCGCGCGGCGTTGAAGTGCTTGGTGACCACCGGGTCGCCGCTGAGGTTCACCTCCGCCAGCTTGTCGGCGGTGCTCGACTCCTCCAGGTCCTCGGGCTCGACCTGGGTCAGCCCCATGACGTTGTACGCGCCCGTGGTGCTCGGCTGTCCGTTGTGCGCTTCCCACAGCGTCTGCTGGTACGAAACGGCCATCAGCACGCTCTGCGGGACCTTGAACTCCTTCGCCGCGGACGCGAAGGCGTCCTGCAACGAGGTGGTGGAGCCATCCGCCTTCGCGTCCGTCCCGCCCCCGGATGACGGTGTCGCGATGGCGATGGTGCCGTAGGTGGCGACGGAGGCCAGCACGACGGCGGCGGCTCCGTAAGCGATCAGTGATTTCTTCCGGCGGTGTCTACGTGTCAACGCGCAGCCCTCGGCTATTCCGGCACGCGAGTCGCGCGCCCTCCCCTTGATGACCGCGGGGTTTGGCGGTCACCGGCCCTGGGGCCGGTCCGGCGGATCGCGAACGGCCCCTTCGGCTGCTGGACCGCTCGTGCAATCAGCCCGACGGGCCTAGGCGGCCAGACATTAGCAGTCACGGAAGGGGCAGGAGTGGACCGGGTCCGTGTCGCCCGCCGGACCTTTCGCCTCCGTTTTCGACCGATGGTGGCCACCGGGTCCGTCTCACTTCCTGAGCGGGGCCATAAGCACGTGACACGACCCCGTAATGTTGGGCCCGTGACCGTGAACGCAGATATCCACGCCGGTGACAACACCTGGCATTCTCTTCCCGCGGCGCAGCAGCCTGAGTGGCCCGACTCCGAGGCTCTGCGCGATGTGATCGCCGACCTCGCCTCGTATCCGCCGCTCGTCTTCGCGGGGGAGTGCGACCAGTTGCGCAGTCGCCTGGCGGCTGTGGCCAAGGGTGAGGCGTTCCTGCTCCAGGGCGGTGACTGCGCGGAGGCGTTCGACGCCGTCGGCGCGGACCAGATCCGCAACAAGCTCAAGACGCTGCTCCAGATGGGAGCGGTGCTCACCTACGCGGCGTCCGTGCCGGTGGTCAAGGTCGGCAGGATCGCCGGGCAGTACAGCAAGCCGCGCTCCAAGCCGACCGAGACCCGCGACGGCGTGACCCTGCCGACCTACCGCGGCGACTCGGTCAACGGCTTCGACTTCACCCCCGAGGCCCGCATCCCGGACCCCGAGCGGCTCAAGCGGATGTACCACGCGTCCGCGTCCACGCTGAACCTGGTGCGCGCCTTCACCACCGGCGGTTACGCCGACCTGCGCCAGGTGCACGCGTGGAACCAGGACTTCGTCAAGTCCTCGCCGTCCGGGCAGCGTTACGAGGCGCTGGCCCGCGAGATCGACAACGCGCTGAATTTCATGGCCGCCTGCGGCACCGACCCGGCCGAGTTCCGCACGGTCGAGTTCTACGCCTCCCACGAGGCGCTGCTGCTCGACTACGAGACCGCGCTGACCCGTACCGACTCGCGGACCGGCCGGCTGTACGACGTGTCGGGCCACATGGTGTGGATCGGCGAGCGGACCCGGCAGCTCGACGGGGCGCACATCGAGTTCGCGTCCCGGATCAGCAACCCGATCGGCATCAAGCTCGGTCCCGGCACCAGCCCGGAGGAGGCGCTCTCCTACATCGAGCGCCTCGACCCGGAGCGCGAGCCGGGGCGGCTGACCTTCATCGTGCGGATGGGCGCCGACAAGGTGCGCGACAAGCTGCCGACGCTGGTGGAGAAGGTCACCGCGTCCGGCGCGCAGGTCGCCTGGGTCTCCGACCCGATGCACGGCAACACCTTCGAGGCGGCCTCCGGCCACAAGACCCGGCGCTTCGACGACGTGCTCGACGAGGTCAAGGGCTTCTTCGAGGTGCACCACGCCCTCGGTACGCACCCGGGCGGCATCCACGTCGAGCTGACCGGTGACGACGTCACCGAGTGCGTCGGCGGCGGCGACGAGATCTTCGTCGACGACCTGCACCAGCGGTACGAGACGGCCTGCGACCCGCGGCTCAACCGCAGCCAGTCGCTGGACCTGGCCTTCCTCGTGGCCGAGATGTACCGCGGGCAGTAGCGCGCGGCGGCCCCACCGGCCGTTTCGTCCAGAGGGGCGCGGATCACACCGATCCGCGCCCCTCGGCGCTTTTCCTGACCAGGGGCGCCGGGTAAGGTAAGGGTAACCTCAGCTCCTGAGGCACTCCTGGGCCCTGATCGGCGGTGACCGCGTGTACGTCTGCTCCTGCTTCGGCATCACCGAGCAGCAGGTCAAGCAGCACGCCGACGACGGCCGCTGCACCCCGCGCCAGATCGCCTCCGCCTGCAAGGCGGGCACCGACTGCGGCTCCTGCGTCAAGCGCATCCAGGGCCTCCTCGGCCGCGGCGCCGCCCCGGCCACCACCCGCACCCAGCGCCTCGCGGCGATGCTCGCGGACGCCCGCGGCGCGGAGCAGCCGGCCGCGGCACGGGTCGAGCCGGACGTCCCGGCGGCGGCCCGCGCCGAGCGGATCGCCGTGCCCGGCGCCAACGAGCCGCCCGCCGCCGCGCAGGCGGCCTGACCGGGGCCGCGAAGCGCGGCTACGGGACCGCGGGGCACCGGCCGGCGGGACCGTCCGTCAGGATTCCGGCTGCTCGATGAGCTGCGCGATGTACAGCGGCTCGCCCAGCTTCTCGACCAGTTCGAGCTGGGTGTCGAGGTAGTCGATGTGGTGCTCCTCGTCCTCCAGGATCGACTCGAAGATGTTCGCCGAGGTGATGTCGCCCTTGGCGCGCATGACCTCGATGCCGCGCCGCAGGCGGTCGATCGCCTCGACCTCGACCTGGCGGTCGGCCTGGAACATCTCGGTGACCGTCTGGCCCACCCGGACATGGAAGAGCCGCTGGTAGTTCGGCAGCCCGTCGAGGAAGAGAATCCTGTCGGTCAGGATCTCCGCGTGCTTCATCTCGTCGAACGACTCCGACCGGGTGTACTTCGCGAGCTTCGTCCAGCCGAAGTTCTCCTGCATCTTCGCGTGCAGGAAGTACTGGTTGATCGCGGTCAGCTCAGCGGTCAACTGTTCGTTGAGGAACTCGATGACCTCGGGGTCGCCCTGCATGGCAACGCCGTCCTTCCGATCGGGCTGTCAGGTTCCGCGCATCTTCGCACTGCTCAGGCATCTGATCCAGTAAGTGCAGGCTTACGTTCCGGGGCCCGGCTTGCCCGGAAAGACCCCGCCCGGTCGGAAGCATCACGCCCCGTCTGTCACCATGGAGACATGGGTCAGTCCGAACGCCAGACGGGGGAGCTTCCTCCGGGGCAGCGGATCCAGCGGGGCTGGCCGGTCACGCACTACGGCCCCGTACCCCGTTTCACGGCGGACCGCTGGGAGTTCCGGGTCTTCGGCGCGACCGCCGACAACGACAAGACCTGCTGGAACCACGAGGAGTTCTCCGCGCTGCCGTATGCCACGGTCGTCGCCGACTTCCACTGCGTCACGAAGTTCTCGATGCTCGGCATCGAATGGGGCGGGGTTTCCACCGATACCGTGCTGAAACTGGCACCGCCCGCCGACGACGTCACGCATGTGATGGTGTGGGCCGAATACGGATTCAGCTCGAATCTGCGGATCGAGGACTTCATCGACGACAAGTCGATATTCGCGACCCATAAGGGCGGCGAACCCCTCACCGCGGAACACGGATTTCCGGTCCGCCTCGTCGTCCCCGGCCTCTACGCCTGGAAGGGCCCCAAATGGGTCCGCGGGGTGGAGTACATGACGGCGGACCGCCGCGGCTTCTGGGAGGAGCGCGGCTATCACAACCTCGGTGACCCCTGGAACGAGCAGCGCTACTCGTACCAGGAGGAGCCGGGCGACGGGCCCGAGCTGTAGCGGCTCAGTGGTGGTACTGGTGCACCACCGCGTGGCCATTGCCCCGCCCGATCAGCCACTTGTTGACCGGGGTCGTGACGGCGAAGGCCACCACGAAGGAGAGGGCCAGGCTCACCCAGAACAGGGCGTCGGCCAAGGTCGCGTCCATGGCGCCGGGGAAGACCAGGATCGTGCCGTTGTCGGCCAGCTCCATGAAGATGATCGACACGGTGTCGGCGGCGAGCGCCACCCGCAGCGCCGAGCGCGGGTCCAGGCCCGCGCGCAGCACGCCGCGCATGGTGAGCGAGTAGCCGAAGACGAAGGCGAGCACGATCGCCAGCAGCATCGTCCGCACGTTGTCCCAGCCGAGCGCCGTGCCGATCAGCATGCCGAGGACCTCGCCGATGGCGCAGCCGGTGAGGCAGTGCAGGGTCGCCTGGGCGGCCGTCCGCCAGCCCGCCCCGCCGCCGCTGCCGCCGTGGTGCGCGTGCGCCGCGTGGTCGTGGGCGGTGTGGTCGTGAGTTGCCTGGCCATGAGCTGCCTGATCGTGCGCCGCGTGGTCGTGGGCCGTGTGCTCGTACGCCATGGGATGTCCCCGTCCTCAGGAAGTGCGTGCGGTGCCTTGCGGTCAGCACAACCACATACCCCCTGGGGGTATTCCTGAGGGGCCGGGAACAGCCCCTATCCGCGCAGCTCCTTCAGCAGCTTCACGTCCGACGCGTGCCCCTCGGGCCCGCCCGGCGTCTCGATGACCAGCGGCACGCCCTCCGTCGCCGGGTGCCGCAGCAGCTCACGGAACGGCTCCGCGCCCAGATGGCCCGCGTCGATGTTCGCGTGCCGGTCCTTGCGCGCCCCGCACACGTCCTTGCTGCCGTTGGCGTGCACCAGCCGCAGCCGCCCCTCGCCCGCCGTCGCCGCCAGCTCGTCCAGCATCGCCGTCATCCCGCCGGGCGCCGCCATGTCGTGCCCCGCCGCGAAGGCGTGACAGGTGTCCAGGCACACCCCGAGCCGGGGATGCCGGTCGAGCGCCGCCATGTACGGGCCCAGGTCCGCGACCAGCGAGCACAGCGAGGAGCCCTGCCCCGCCGTCGGTTCCAGCAGCAGCCACGGGTCGTCGTCGTGCGTCAGCTCGTCCAGCAGCGGCCGTACCCGCTCGCGCACCTGCGCCAGCGCCACCTCGCGGGTCCTGCCGCCGGTCGCCGAGCCGGTGTGCACCACCACGCCCAGCGCGCCGATCGCCCGCGCCCGGCGCAGCGAGTGCCGCAGCGACTCCACCGAGCGGTCCACCGTCGCCTCGGTGTGCGAGCCGAAGTTGATCAGATAGGGCGCGTGCACGTACGCGGGCAGGTCCAGCTCCGCGCAGCGCGTCCGGAACTCCTCGTCCTGGACAGGGCTGCCGGGCGGAGTCGCCCAGCCGCGCGGATTGGCCGCGAAGACCTGGACGGTCTCCGCGCCGATCCGCTCCGCGTACCCCAGCCCCACGGTGGCCAGCCCGCCGGCCACCGGCACATGGCTGCCCACCGGATTGCGCGACCGCATCAGCCCGCCGCACCCGTCGGCGCGTCCGTCACCACGCGCATCAGCGCACCCAGATGGTGATCGTCGCGCCCTTGGGCGCCTGCCCGCCGCCGTCGGGGGACTGGCTGAAGACGGTGTCGCCGAAGAACACGGTGATCACCCGGACGTCGAAGCCCGCGTCCTGGAGGATCTGCTTGGCCTCGTCCTTCTTCTTGCCCGTCACGCCCGGCACGTCGAACTGCTGCTGGCCCTTGGACACGGTGATCGTCACCGTGTCGCCGGTGCCGACCTGCGTCCCCACCTCCGGGGACGCCAGCGCGACCTTGTCCTTGTCCGCGACGTCGGAGAACACCTTGTCCGGCGCCAGGACGACCTTCAGACCCGCGTCCTCGAGCTGCTGCTGCGCGTCGGTGACCGAGTCGCCGATCACGTCCGGCACGTCGACCGGAGCCCCGCGCGACACCTTGATCGCCACCGGGGTGTCGGGCGCCCGGCGGATGCCGCCGGCGGGGTCGGTGGAGACGACCTGACCGCGGGGCACGTCCTCGCTGAACTCCCGGGCCACCGTGCCGGGCGTCAGACCCGCGTCCTTCAGCTCCTTGCGCGCGGTCTCCAGCGGCTTGCCCCGGACGTCGGGCACCTGGACCTGCTGCGGGCCCTTGGAGACCTTCAGCGTCACCGTGCCGTTGTCCCGGACGCGCTTGCCGGGACCCGGATCCGTCGAGATCACCTTGCCGCGCGGCACCGTGATCGAGAAGTCCCGCGTCACCTTCGCGCGCAGCCCCGCCGCGTCCAGCTTCTTCTCCGCGTCGGCCTGCGACAGCGCCAGCACCGCGGGCACCTTCGTGAACTGCCCGTCGCTGATGTACCAGACGCCCGCGCCGACCCCGAGCAGCACCAGCAGCGCCAGCACCACCGCCAGCGGCCCGCGCCGCCGCGGCGCACCGTCCCCGCGGCCCCGCCGCCGCGGCTGCCGCGGACCCGCGGGCGGCTCCTCGGGCGGCGGGGGCGGCAGCAGCAGCCTGCTCGTACGGTTCAGCTCGCCGCTGTCGGCCGCCGCCGGTACCGGCGGCGCGGACGCGGGCATCGGCTCCGACGCGAAGGCCGCCGACGGATAGCGGTGGACGACGCTGGTCGGGTCCTCGGACCCGGCGCCGCTCATCTCGCCGACGGTGTCCGCGGGCTCGCGGTCCAGCTGCGCCGGGGTCAGCGCCGCCCGCACGTCGCGCACCTCGGCCAGCAGGTCCACGGCGTCCGCGGGCCTGCCCCGCGGGTCACGGCAGGCGGCCCGCGCCACCAGGGCGTCCAGCGCGGGTGCCAGACCGGCGACGACCGAGGACGGGGCGGGCACGTCCTCGTTGAGGTGCTGGAACATCACCTGCGCGGGCGTCGTCCCGTCGTACGGCTTGCGGCCGGTCAGCGTCTCGTACAGCACGACCCCGCACGCGTACACATCCGTGCGCTGGTCGACCACGCCGTGCCCGATCTGCTCGGGGGCGAGGTACGAGACGGTGCCCAGCAGCGAGCCGGTCGACGCGCTGGTCTGAGTGTCCACCGCCCTGACCAGGCCGAAGTCGGCGACCTTCACGCGGCCGTCGTCCCCGATCAGCACATTCTCCGGCTTCATGTCGCGGTGGACCAGGCCCGCGCGGTGCGCGGCGCCGAGCGCCGCCAGCACCGGCTCCATGATGTCCAGCGCCGCCCGCGGCTGGAGCGCCCCGCGCTCGCGCACCACGTCGCGCAGCGTGCAGCCGGCCACGTACTCCATGGCCAGATACACGTAGGTGCCGTCGGCGCCCTGGTCGAACATCCCGACGACATTCGGGTGCGCCAGCTTCGCCACGGCTTTGGCCTCGCGGATGAAGCGCTCGACGAAGCCGGTGTCGGTCGCCAGGGCCGGGTGCATCACCTTGAGCGCGAGCACCCGGTCGAGGCGGGTGTCCACGGCCCTGTACACCGTGGCCATCCCCCCGACAGCGATGCGCGCCTCGACCCGGTAACGGCGGTCGAGCGTCTGCCCGACGAGCGGGTCCTGCACGGTCGTGTCCACGATCGCCGATTCTACGAGGCCGGAATGCCCCGAACGGCGCTGCGCGCCCGGTCTGTACCCCACCTGTTGCGTGCCGCAACGCTTCCGTGACCTCCCGTCCCCCTGCCCGGGTCGGCGCCCTTCCCCGGGGCTCCGCCCCTGTACGGCCCTTCACGGAGGGCGGCGGCCCGATCCTTCAAGGGTCGCGGTGGGCACGTCCTGTGCGCGGTGGACGCGGGGCCCTGGACCTAGAAGGCGGGGCGTTCGGGGTCGAGGGAGGGGAGACCTTCGGGCGGGGAGGAGGGGAGGGCGAAGTGGCGGCGGGGGATACGCCCGGCACGAAAGGCCAGGCGCCCGGCCGAAACGGCGTGACGCATGCCCTCGGCCATGAGAACCGGCTGCCGCGCCCGCGTGACGGCCGAGGCCAGCATGACGGCGGCGCACCCGAGTTCCATGGCGAGCGCGGCGTCGGACGCCGTCCCCGCCCCGGCGTCGAGGACGACGGGAACACCGGCCCGCTCGGTGATGAGCTGAAAATTGTGCGGGTTGCGGATTCCGAGCCCCGACCCGATCGGCGACCCGAGCGGCATGATCGCCGCGCACCCCACGTCCTCCAGCTTCCGCGCCAGCACCGGATCGTCGCTGGTGTACGGCAGCACCGTGAAGCCGTCGTCCACCAATGTCTCGGCGGCGTCGAGGAGTTCGACCGGATCGGGCAGCAACGTCCGCTCGTCCGCGATGACTTCCAGCTTCACCCAGTCGCTGCCGAGGGCCTCACGCGCCAGCCGCGCGGTCAGCACGGCCTCACCGGCCGTGAAGCACCCGGCGGTGTTGGGCAGCACACGGATGCCGTGCCGCCGCAGCACCGACAGCACCGACCCCTTCGTCGTGGGGTCGAGCCGCCGCATGGCGACCGTGGTCAGCTCCGTACCGGACGCGAGCAGCGCCTGCTCCAGCACCTCCAGGCTCGGCGCCCCGCCGGTCCCCATGATCAGCCGCGAGGAGAAGACGGCGTCCCCGATCCGCAACGGGTCGCTGACGTCGACAGCGGAAGTCGTCATCCCTCAGCCCCCCTGCACGGCGGTGAGGATTTCCACGCGGTCACCGTCGGACAGCGGCGTCGCCGCCCACCGGGTGCGCGGGACGACCGTCTCGTTGAGGGCGGCGGCCACGCCGGAGGCGGCCGGGGTGAGGTCGGCCACCAGGGCGTCGAGGGCGAGGGGCGCGGGCAGGGAGCGGCGCTCGCCGTTCACCAGGACCGTGATCGTCATACGGTCTGCTCCTCACGGGCGGCGGCGGCCGGGGGTCCGGATACCGGGAAGACGGGCACCGGGACGGCCGCGAAGCGGGAGGCGGCGAACGGCCGCGCGTACGCGGGCAGTTCGCCCGTGACCAGCGCCTCCGCCATGATGTCGCCGGTGATCGGGGTGAGCAGCACGCCGTTGCGGTGGTGGCCGGTGGCCAGCAGCAGGCCGTCCAGCGCGCCGCGGCCGAGGAGTGGAGCGTTGTCCGGGGACCCCGGCCGCAGGCCCGCCAGGGTCTCGGTGAGCGGCAGTTCGGTGATGCCGGGCACCAACTCGTGGGCGTCCCGGAGGAGTTCGTAGACCCCGCCCGCGGTCACCGTGGTGTCCCAGCCCAACTCCTCGCTGGTCGCGCCGAGTACCAGCTCCCCGTTCTCGCGCGGCACCAGGTACACGTGGCTGCCGCGTACCACCGCCCGGACCGTACGGGACAGGAACGGCGCGTGGCCCGGCGGGATGCGCAGCCGCAGGATCTGCCCCTTCACCGGCCGTACCGGCGGCAGCGCGGCCTCGGGCACGCCCGCGATCCGGCCGCTGTCGCTGCCCGCGGCCAGCACCGTACGACCGGCCGTGACCGCCGTACCGTCGTCGAGCAGCGCGCCGACGGCCCGGCCGCCCGAGATCTCGACGCGGGCCACCGCCGAGCGGTGCAGGACCACACCGGCCAGCTCCGCGGCCCGCAGCAGCGCCGTGGCGAGACGGCGCGGGTCGACCTGGTGGTCGCCGTCCACCCGCAGTCCGCCGCGGACACCGGGGGCGAGCAGCGGTTCGAGGCGGCGGCAGTCCCGGCCGCTCAGCCACTCCGAGGGCAGGCCCAGCGAGGTCTGGAAGGCGTGCAGATCGCGCAGGTGCGCGCGGTCGTCGGCGTCCAGCGCGACGGTCAGGGTGCCGCAGGCGCGGAAGCCGACGTCGAGGCCGGTCACCTCGGTCAACTCGGCCACGAAATCCGGGTATCGGCGCGCCGACGCCAGATTGAGGTCCAGCAGCGTCTGCTCGCCGTACTGCGATTCGGTGACCGCGGCCAGCATGCCCGCCGCCACCCGCGCCGCGCCGCCGCCGGGGTCCGGGTCGGCCACGGCGGTCCGCAGGCCGCGCTGCGCCGCCCGCCAGGCGGTGACCAGCCCGATGATGCCGCCGCCCACCACCAGGACGTCGTACGACGCCGCCGCGCGGGAACTCCGCGGACCGGCCGTCGGAGCCGCCGGTCCGCTCGGCGCCGCCGGTTCAGGTGTACCCATCGAATACCGCCCTCCCTTCGCCGGAATGACCCGGATCAGGTTCGTACGGTCGGCGGCCGTCCAGCCGCCCTCTCAGCCCGGTGCGTCCGGGCTCCCGCGTGTTCTCTGGCCCCGACACCATATCCCCGCCCGCCGCCCGGGGGTGGCCCGGCGTCGTCGGCGGCCCGTACCGACTACCGTGAATCATGTGAACGACGTCGTGATTGTCGGGGCCGGGATGGCCGGGGTGCAGACGGCGGTCTGCCTGCGCGAGCAGGGCTGGCGGGACGGCATCGTGCTGGTCGGCGACGAGCCGCACCCTCCGTACGACCGCCCGCCGCTGTCGAAGGCGGTCCTGCTCGGCACGGCGGGCGAGGACACCGACGTCCGCTTCGACGTCGACTTCGACGCCCTGGACGTGGATCTGCGCCTGGGCGTACGGGCGCAGGGGCTGCGGCCAGCCGACCACGAGGTCGTCACCGACAAGGGCGGCCTGCGCTACGGCCGTCTCGTCGTCGCGACCGGCGCCTACCCCGTGGCACTGCCCGGCACGGCGGGCCTGCCCGGCGTCCACCTGCTGCGCACCCTGGACGACGCGGCGGCGCTGCGCCCGGTGCTGGACGCCCACAAGGACGTCGTGGTGGTCGGCGCGGGCTGGATCGGCGCCGAATTCGCCACCGCGGCGCGGCAGGCGGGCTGCGAGGTGACCGTCGTGGAGGCCGCGGACCGGCCGCTGTCCGGCGCGCTGCCCGCCACCATCACCGGCCACATGCGGGCCTGGTACGCCGACGCCGGGGTACGGCTGCTCACCGGCACCCCCGTCGCCGAGGTCGAACCCGGCGCCGTGGTGCTCGCCGACGGCACCCGGCTGCCCGCCGCGGCCGTCGTGGTCGGCATCGGCGCCAGGCCCGCCACCGGCTGGCTGGCCGGTTCCGGCGTCGGCCTCGGCCCGGACGGCGCGGTACTCGCCGACGACCGGCTGCGCACCACCGCGTCCGACGTGTACGCGGTCGGCGACTGCGCGTCGTTCCCGTCCGCGCGCTACGGCGAGCGGCTGCTCATCCACCACTGGGACAACGCCGTGCAGGGCCCGCGGACCGCCGCCGCCAACGTCCTCGGCGGCGACGAGGCGTACGACCCGGTGCCGTACTTCTGGTCCGAGCAGTTCGGCCGCTTCGTGCAGTACGCAGGGCACCACACGGGCGCCGACACGATGCTGCTGCGCGGCGACCCGGCCAGCCCGTCCTGGTCGGTGTGCTGGCTGCGCGGCGGCGCCCTGGCCGCGCTGCTGGCCGTGGACCGGCCGCGGGACCTGGCACAGGCCCGCAAGCTGGTCGCCCGCGCGGCGGTGCTGGACCCGGCGCTCGCCGCCGACCCGGCGGTGCAGCTCAAGTCGGCGGCCCTGCGCTGAGCGGGGCGTCCCGCTAACGGCGCAGTGCCGCAGCGGTTGTCGGCGGCGGGTGGCACCCTTGTCCTGTGACTGTTTTCTCGTCGGTTGACGCACACATTGACGCTCTCGTCCCCTCGTGGCTCACGCTGCCCGAGGTCGCGGAGCGGCTCGGACTCGACATCACCCGGATTCGCCCCCTCATCAAGGAGGGCCAGCTCATCGCGGTCCGCCGCGGTGAGAACAAGGTGCTCATGGTGCCCGCGGACTTCGTCGGCGAAGGCGCCATCACCAAGGGCCTGTCCGGCACGCTCACCGTGCTCAAGGACGACGGGTTCTCGGACGATGAGGCGCTGGAATGGCTCTTCACGCCCGACCCGAGCCTCCCCGGCACCCCCGCCCAGGCACTGCGCGAGAATCGCGGGACCGAGGTGAAGCGCCGAGCGCAGGCGCTCGCCGTGTAACCCGTACGCCTCAGGGGGAACCGCCCGCATGACGACCACCGCCGCCGCCACCGCCGTGGGCACCGCCCGTGACCGGCTCGCCGCCGCCCGGCTCTATCTGTGCACCGACGCCAGGACCGAGCGCGGCGACCTCGCCGAGTTCGCGGACGCGGTACTGAGCGGCGGGGTGGACGTCATCCAGCTCCGGCACAAGGGCATCGAGGCGGGGGCCGAACTGGCGGCCCTCGCCGTCCTCGCCGAGGTCTGCCGCAGGCACGGCAAGCTCCTCGCGGTCAACGACCGCGCCGACGTGGCGCACGCGGCCCGGGCCGACGTCCTGCACCTCGGCCAGGGGGACCTGCCGGTCCCGGCCGCGCGCGCCATCCTCGGCGACGAGGTGCTGATCGGGCGGTCCTGCCATGCCGCTTCCGAGGTGGACGCCGCCGCCGTGGAGCCCGGCGCCGACTACTTCTGCACCGGGCCCGTCTGGCCCACGCCCACCAAGCCGGGGCGTCCCGCCCCGGGGCTCGACCTGGTCCGGCACGCCGCCGGGCTCACGACCGACCGGCCCTGGTTCGCCATCGGCGGCATCTCCCTCGACAACATCTCCCAGGTCCGCGCCGCCGGTGCGCGCCGCGTCGTCGTCGTCCGCGCCCTCACCGAGGCCGCCGATCCCGCCGGCGCGGCCTCCGCCCTCCGCGCCGCCCTCGCCTGACACCTAGGCGGTGAGCATTCCCGGGGCCCGGCCCCTGGACGGTCCTCTCCCGCAGGCGGCAAGCCGATCCTTTCGGGGCGCGGCCCCGAGGCGGTCTTTCTGCCAGGGCGGCTGGCCGATCTTTTCGGGGCGGGCCCCGAGGCGGTCTTTCTGCCAGGGCGGCTGGCCGATCTTTTGAGGGGCGCGGGGAACTGCGCGACCAGCCCCCACCGGGCTGTCAGCCCGGAAACAACAGCGTCTGCCCCGCTGGGGCCGGTTTCCAAAGGCGCGCCACCGCCGTGGCCGAGCGCGCAGTTCCCCGCGCCCCTAAAAACCCGGCGTACCGCCCCGGAAAACCCGGCGTGCCGCCCTGGCAGAGGAACCGCTCGGGGTCGCGCCCCGGGAAAGCGGGGACCCGCGGGAGGGGAAGGTGGCTTCAGCGGGGCCTGACCGGGGGGGCGAGCCCCGGGGAAGGCGCGGGCATGGGTGCCAAGCCCACCCGGTGTCCAATCCGTGGACCGCCGGTGGCCAGGAAATGGACGTACGAGGTCATATCGCCCCGTCCGGTTACGGACGGTGGCCAGCCGGGGCTAGCCTTCAAGGCATGGCTTTGGGGACACCTTCCACGCGAACAGACCGGGCGATCACGATCCGTGAGCTCCTGGCGCGGGGCGAGCGCTCGTACTCGTTCGAATTCGCCGCGCCGAGGACGGAGAAGGGCGAGCGGACGCTGTGGAACGCGATCCGCAGGATCGAGGCGGTCGGCCCCACGTTCGTGTCGGTGACCTACGGCGCGGGCGGCTCCTCGCGGGAGGGCACGGTGCGGGCCACGGACCGGATCGTGTCGGACACCACGCTGACCCCGTGCGCGCACCTCACGGCCGTGAACCACTCGGTGGCCGAGCTGCGCAACATCATCGGTCAGTACGCGGACGCCGGAATCCGCAACATCCTGGCTGTGCGCGGGGACCCGCCGGGCGACCCGCTCGCGGAGTGGGTGCCGCACCCGGAGGGCCTGACGTACGCGGCGGAACTGGTCCGGCTGATCAAGGAGTCCGGCGACTTCTGCGTCGGCGTGGCCGCGTTCACCGAGATGCACCCGCGCTCCACCGACCCGGCCGAGGACACCCGGCACTTCCTGGACAAGTGCCGCGCGGGCGCCGACTTCGCCATCACGCAGATGTTCTTCGACGCGGAGGACTACCTGCGGCTGCGCGACCGGGTCGACGCGGCGGGGTGCAGCACCCCGATCATTCCCGAGGTCATGCCGGTCACCAACGTCCGGCAGATCGAGCGTTTCGCCCAGCTCGGCAACGCCCCCTTCCCCTCCGACCTGGCCGAACGCATCCTCGCGGTGCAGGACGACCCGGTCGCGGTCCGGGCGATCGGCATCGAGTTCACCACCGAGATGTGCCGCCGTCTGATGGCGGAGGACATTCCGGGGCTGCACTTCATTACTCTTAACCACTCGACAGCGTCGCTGGAGATCTACGAGAACCTCGGTCTGCACCAGCGGACGTGACCGGCTCGGTACAGTCGGCTCGGTCCAGTTAAGGAAGTGGGCGCATGGGCTACTCGGTGCTGTACGTCGCCTTCGGAATCGTCGCGCTGTGGCTGCTCGGTGAGGTACTGCTCCAGTACAAGGCGCGGCTGCGCTATCGCGTACTGGCCTTCGCCGGGTTCCTGGGCGTGGTCGTCGGTGTGTCCCAGCGCAATGTGATCATCATCGTGCTCGGCGCGCTCGCCTTCGGCGCGGGCCAGTCCTTCGTGACGCTCTCCTACAAGCGCGGCTTCTCCACCGGCTGGGCGCTCGGCGGGCGTCCCGGCTCCAGCCGCCGCCGCAGGAAGGGCGGGGTGACCGAGCCGGTGCTGGAGGTCAGCCCGGTCGAGGAGGAGTACCCGGAGGAATTCGCCGCCGCCCGGCAGCCGGGTCCGCGCGACGAACTCGACGCGGACGAGCCCGATCTGTTCGGCGGCGGGCGGCCGTTGGACTCCGGCCAGATCTACCAGCCGGTCCCGATGCACGAGGACAGCGGCGAATACCCGGTCTACGACGGCCAGTCGACGTACACCCCCGACCCGTACACCAGCGGCGGCTACGAGGGGTACGGCGCGCAGGGCTATGCGGGCTGGGGCGGCGAACCCCAGCCCGCGGCGGCCTCCTACGCCGGTGACGGCTCCGACCAGTCCGGCTGGGGCGGCCACGAATACGGCTACGACCCGGGCGCCTACCAGGAGCCCGCCCCCGCCCCCTACGGCTACGACACCCCGGCCGGCGGCGGCGAGCCCTACCCGTACCCGTATCCGCAGCCCCAGCCGCGGTACGAGACCTACGGCGGTCAGCAGGAGCAGGAGCAACAGCCGCTGGGCAGCGACCCGTACGGCTACCCGTACCAGCAGCAGCCCGACCCGCAGACGCAGCCGTACATCCCCCAGCAGCAGTACCAGTCGCCGTACGAGCAGCAGCAACCGCCCCAGCAGGAGCAGCAGCCGCAGTACGCCGACCCGTACGACCCCTACCGCTACTGAGAGTTCGCCCCGCCGACCGCCCCGCTACCCGGCCTGGGCGCGGGCCGCGTGCAGCAGTGACGGCAGCCGGGCCGCCGCCGTGCCCAGGCCGTTGGGCGCGGCCCAGGTCTGGGCGGGCAGCACGGCGGCCACGTGCGGGAAGTCCCGCCGCAGCGTCTCCTCCTCGTACCGGTGGCAGCCCTCGTGCCAGGTGAGGATGCCCGCCAGCCAGTCGCGCAGCTCCTGCGCGTAGCCGAGCAGCACCTCGCGCGCCGCGTCGTCGAGTGCGAACTCCTCGAAGAGCGTGGGCAGTTGGTTCTCGGTGATGTGCTGGAACTCCTGCATCCGCGCGGCCATCAGATCCCCGACCACGTCCATCGCCTCCTGCGGCGAGCAGTCCAGGAAATTCTGCACGACGAGCACCGCGTTGTGGATCTCCCCCTCGAACTCGATCTCCTTGCGGTACGAGAACACGTCGTTGAGCAGGCAGGCGAAGTCGGCGGCGGCCACCTCCATGGACTGCACGGGCCGCGAGCGGTAGACGGCGTCCGGCAGCGCGTCACCGTGGCCGATCCGCGACAGGCTCATCGTCAGGTCGGAGCCGAAGGTCTTGCGGCGCATCTCGATGTAGTCGACCGGGTCCGGCACCCGGTTCTGCTTCTGGTTGGCCAGCTCCCACAGCCAGCTCTCGCACATGTCCTCGACGGCGAAGCGGAATTTGCCCCGCGCGTCGGGGGACATCGGGCCCGCGGTGCGCCGCCACAGGTCCGCCAGACCCCGCTCCAGCGCGCTCACCGGCGTGGGCGCGGGCTCGTCGCCCAGCGGCATGAACAGCTTGAACCGCTCGGTGGCCAGCCGGGCCGCTCCGGTGTCGGGGGACCGGCCGAAGACCAGCGGGTAGTAGTCGTCGCCGTAGGTGCCCCAGGTCAGCCAGTCCGTGGTGAGGTTCAGCTCCTCCGGCGAGGCCGCCGGGTGGATGCCCGCCGCGCACAGCGCGAAGTCGTAGTCGGCGAGCTTGCGTTCGTTCCACAGCCCGCCGGGGACGGGGAAGCCGGGCTCCGCGCCGAGGATGCCCATCGCCCGGCCCCACTCCATGTTGTGCCGCCGGGCGGTGTCCAAGTGCGGGCTGAGCGTGGTCTCGAACGGCATGTGGATCTCGGCGCGCCGGACCGTGTCGGTGCGCTGGTGCGGGGCGTGCGAGAAGGACCGGGCGCGCTGCGGCAAGGTCGCGGCCAGTGAGTGCAGGATCTGCGCGGCCGAGGTGCCCAGGCCCGTCGGCCCGCCGATCGCGCCGCCGCCGATACCGGCGCCCGCGCCCACCGCGCGGGAACTGCCGTCCGCGCCGTTCATGTACCGGCTGGAGCGCATGTGCCACTCGTGGCCGCCCGACTGCCAGTCCTGGAGTCCCTTGACGTACGCGAAGACGCCGAGACGTTCCTGCGGGGTCAGGCCGAACTGCCCGAACAGCGGCTCCACTTCGGTGAGAGCGGTGTGCTCGAACTGGTGCAGCCGCGAGGTCAGCAGGTCGTTCACCCGGTCCGCTGCCTGCTGGGCGGTCAGACCGAGGAACCGCTCAAGGACCAGGACGGCGTTGGAGAGTTCGCCCTCGTCCTCGATCTCGCGCTGGTACGAGAACAGGTCGTTGCGCAGGTGCACGCTGTCCGCGAAGCAGTCGCGCAGCACCCGCATCGCACGGCTCCCGGCGATCCGCGCCGGTACCTCGGCGCCCGCCGCGTGCTCGATCAGATTCGCCGACCAGGGCGCGCCGCCCACCTTGCGGCGCATCTCGATGTACTCGATCGGATTCGAGACCCGGCCCGCGTTGATGTTGGACAGCTCCCAGAGCGACTCCTCCAGCAGGTAGTACGTGCTCTCGTGGAACCGCTCCCTGAAGTCCTGCGACATCGTCGGCACCGTGCGCGCCCACAGGTCCGCGAGCCCCGCCTCGACCTGGTTGGTCGGCTCCGGCACCGGCTGTCCGGGATCCACCGGCATGAAGGCGGGCAGCCGGTCCAGGTACGCCTTCGCGCCCTGCATGTCCTGGCTGCGCTTGAAGATGTCCAGGAAGTGGTCGTCGAAGAAGAACACCCACACGTACCAGTCGGTGACCAGGTCCAGTTCGGGACCCGACGCGTCGGGATGGGTGTACGCGCACAGCAGCGCGTAGTCGTGGGCGTCGTAGTCCGCCTCGTCCCAGATCCCTGAGCCCTCGATCATGTCCATCTCGCGGGCCCACGCCTTGGAGTGCTCCCTGGCCCGTTCCAGGTGGGGGTTGAGCCGCGCCGGATACGGCACGTAGAACTGCGGGAGTTCGAAGGGCTGCGGCATGCTTCGTACGGCCTTCCGCTCGGTGATCACGGGCCGCCGTTCACGCTAGGCGGCCACCGCGCGCCCCCGGAGCGCCCACCGGGCTTTTCCGTCCGATCGGTTGAATCCGGGCGGTGGTCCGCTTAAGGATCTTCGCGGCGGTAACGGGGGCGGCAAGAGGCGGACAGCGGACGGGAATCCGTCGAGCGAGCCGTCAACGAGCGCGCGGCGCACGCCCGTTCACCGGCTGCCGCCGGGCCCGCCCATGATCAGGTCGGCCACGATCGCGCCCGACATGCCCGCGTGCGGCAGTCCGCCGCCGGGGTGGGCCCAGCCGCCGACCCGGTAGAGACCGGGCAGCGCGTCGGCGTTGGGGGAGCGCAGCAGTGAGCCGTGCGCGCCCGCGAGCGCCGGGGCGGGGACCGAGCCGCCCGGTGCGCCGGTCTCGCGTTCCGTGTCCGCCGGTGTCCGCACGATCCGCCACAACTCCCGCTCCCGCAGGCCGGGTACGGCCGCCTCCGCGGCGGCCACCGCCCGCTCGGCGACGGCGTCGGCGGCGCCGGGAGCCGTCCAGTCCAGGCCGGCCCGGCCGTGCGGCGGCACGGTCACCCTCACGGTGACCGCCTCGTGCCCGTCCGGGCGCAGCGCGGGGTCGTCGGGCCGCAGCACCGTCACCGTGGGGACGGCGTCCGTGGTGCCGGGGGAGTCGAATGCCCAGGTCAGCGCGCGTTCGCGGTCCGGGGCGTGCACGACCGTACGGTGCACGGCGTCGGCCGGGCGCGCGCCGCGCAGCGCCAGGTGGACGGTGAGGACGCCCCGCGGGTGCCGCGGGCCCCAGTCGGGCAACTCGTCCTCGGACTCCCAGGGCAGCACGTGGTCCCGGTAGAGCGCGGGCAGCGGCGCGCCCGCCACCACGAAGTCGGCCTCCGCCGTACCGCCGTCGGCCAGTTCCACCCCGGCGGCCCGGCCGTCCTTCTCCAGCACCCCGGTGACCTCGGCGCCGAACCGGAACTCCACCTTCCGCGCCAGACAGCGCGCGTACACCGCGTCCGCCAGCGCCCGCAGCCCGCCGGGCACGTACCAGACGCCGAAGGTCTGCTCCACGTACGCCAGTACGGTCGCGGAGGCGGGAGCGGTGCGCGGGTCGAGGCCGTAGTCGAGCGGATAGCTCTCCAGCAGCGCGGCCAGCCGGGGGTCGCGCAACTCGCCGTCCGCGACGGCGGACAGGGTCCGCGCCTGCGCCGCGCGCCGCAGCAGACCGCGCTTCCCGGCCGCCGGATACGGATCCTCGCGCAGCGCGGCGGTCGCCCCGGACACCGCGTCCTCCAACAAGGGCCTGCGAGTGGCCTCCCAGGCTTCCCGGGCGCGCAGCATGACCTCGCTCCACCGCTCGCCGTTCCCGGCCCCCAGAGCGCCGTCCAGCGCCTCCATGACCCCGGAGCGCGACGCGTTGGGCAGCGTCAGATCCGTACCGTCGGCGAAGACGTGGCGGGCGGCCGGATCGGCCTGCGCCAGACCGACGGACTGTTCGAGCGACTCCCGGCCGGTCTTGACGAACAGATCGCGCTGCACGGCGGGCAGCAGCAGGAGACCGGGGCCGGTGTCGAAGGCGAAACCGTCCCTCTCGACCCGGCCCACACCGCCGCCGTACGTCGCCGACCGCTCGTGCACCACCACCCGGTGGCCGCCGATGGCGAGCCTGGCCGCCGCCGCCAGCGAGCCCATACCCGCGCCGATCACCGCAATCCGTGCCATGGCAGGGACTGTATCGAAGGCCGCCCGACAGGCTCTCAGGTGGGCGCCGGGGTGCCGTTCCGGTTCTTGCGCTCCCTGCGCTCCCTGCGGCGGCGCAGCGCGCGCCGGATCCGGGACAGCAGCAGGAGCACGACGGTCATGCCGAGCACCAGCAGCACCGCCGCGATGATCGCGGCGGGCAGCGGATGGAAGAGCGCGAAGGTGACGATGCTCGCGACGCCCAGGTCCTCGGCGAGGCTGACCACGATATTGCTCGCGGGCTCGGGCGAGGTGTTCACCGCCAGCCTCGTGCCCGCCTTCACCAGATGGCTGGCCAGCGCCGTGGACCCGCCGACCGCGCCCGCCGCCAGCTCCGACAGCGAACCCGACTGCCCGGCCAGCAGCGCCGCCACCACCGCGCCCGCGACCGGCCTGATCACCGTGTGCACGGCGTCCCACGCCGAGTCCACGTAAGGGATCTTGTCGGCCACCGCCTCGCAGAGGAACAGGGCAGCCGCGATCAGCAGCACATCGGTGCGCTGGAGCGAGAGCGGCACCTCGTCGGTGATACCCGCCCTGCCCATCACACCGAGCAGCAGCACGACGGCGTAGGCGTTGATCCCGCTCGCCCAGCCGCTGGTGAAGACCAGCGGAAGTACGGACATGCGCGGGACTCTAGCGAACCGCGCCCACTGTCACCGAGTGAAATCGCGCGGTCATGAGTATCCGTACCTAGACGCGCGGTTGAGTACGTTCGCGGATGGGGCGTCGGCCGGGAAACCGGAAGAGTGGGGACCGCGGACGGGCTTCGGTGCCAGAACCGCCGACACGGGGCGGCGGAAGTACACCGGTCCGTACGTGAACGGGGGGCGCACGGGGGAGGCGCTGTTCTGGCACGGACCTGCGGGGGACCGGACCCTGCCAGAACAGCGCACCCGCGGACCGCTCACTGGCGCGCCGAACACCCGCCGACCCTGCCCTGGAGCAGCCGGGACAGCGCCGCGTGCACCTCGTCGATACCGCGCTCCGGCTGGAACGCCTGCCAGTCCAGCGCGGCGACCAGCACCATCCCGAACAGCGCGGACGCCGTCAGCGGTACGTCGATCTCGTCGTTCAGCTCACCCGCCGCCACGGCCTCGCCCAGCACCTTCTCGACCACCGCCACCGCCTCCTGACGCAGGATCATCAGCGTGTCCTGCCAGGCGCGGTTGGTGCGCCACAGCTCGGCCACGTAGAGCTGCGTGAAGGACGGGTAGCGCACGATGAAGTCGAGCCCCGCGTGGATCATCGCGTCCAGCGCGTCGACCTTGCCGCCGCCCTTGGCCTCCGCGTCCTGCGCGGCCTCGCGCAGCGAGACGGTCAGCAGACCCACGCCGTGCCGCAGCAACTCCTCGAACAGGTCGTTCTTGCTGGCGAAGTTGTAGTAGACGGTGCCCTTGGCGACCCCGGCCCGTTCGGCGATCTCGTCGACCGTGGTGGCGGAGAAGCCCTGTTCGGCGATGAGGGTGACGGCGGCCTCGTACAGCTTCTGACGAGTGGCCTGGCGTCGTGCGGTGGTCATGGTGCCGATTCTGCCTGTCCGGCGTGCGGCATGTTCACCGGGCACGTTCACCCGGCGGATTCCGGCCACCGCGCGAATGTCCCGTTTTCGGGCGTTACCCCAGGTCAGGGCCGATTGTCAGTGGTAGCCCCCACTATGGGTGGCACGGAGAAAGGAGGCTCGCCATGGCAGCTCCCGTAAGCGACATCCATCCTGTGCTGCGCCGCGCCACCGCGTCACCCGCCGCCCTTGACCTGCTCACCCAGGCACACCTCGGCCTCGAAGAGGCCGCCGTCCTGGAGACTCCGAACGAGCGCTACGCCACCGCCCACCTCGCCGCCCTGCGCACCGCCGCCGCGGTGCTCGCGGTACGCGGCCGACCCGAGCCCGCCCCGCGCCGCCGCCAGCGGATACGCACCGCCTGGGAGGTGCTGCCCGAGGTCGCGCCCGAACTGGCGGAGTGGAGCGCCCTGTTCGAGGCGGGCGCGGCCCGCAGGGCCCGCGCCGAGGCCGGCATAGCCGGAGCCGCGGGCCCCCGCGACGCCGACGACCTGCTGCGCGCCGCGACCATGTTCCTGCGCCTGGTGGAGCGCATGCTGCTCCTCCAGCCCGCGCTCGCGGGCAAGCCGCCCCTGATCCCGGCCCCCGCGGCCGCGGAGCCACCCCGCAGACGCGCCAACTGACACCCGGCCGCGCGCGGCGGCCCCGTCGTCCTGGTCACGCACGAGCACCTGGACCACGACACCCGGCCGCGCGCGCGGCGGCCCCACCTCGGCCGGGGGCTCTAGAGTGGAGCCGCCCGATGTGACCAGCCCCTGCGAGGAGCCGCGCGCCATGTCCCGTCAAGGAGGGGTGGACCCGATGCGCCCCCGTGCCAGTCTGCGTACCGCCGTGGTGTGGGAGGTCCTCAAGGACGCTCTCGAACGGCGGGCCAAGACCGCGGACACGGCGGCACTCGACGTCCTGGACACCGGCGGCGGCACCGGCAACTTCGCGGTGCCCGTCGCCCGGCTCGGCCACCGCGTCACCGTCGTCGACCCCAGCCCCGACGCGCTCTTCGCACTGGAGCGGCGAGCCGCCGAGGCCGGGGTCACCGACCGGGTCAGCGCCGTCCAGGGTGACACCCACGGGCTGCCCGACATCGTGCCCCGCGCGAGCTGGGACATGGTGCTGTGCCACGGCGTCCTGGAATACGTGGACGACCCGGCGGAGGCCGTGCGCAACGTGGTCGGAGCCCTCCGGCCCTCCGGCGCCCTCAGCCTGCTCGCGGCGGGCCGCGGCGGCGCCGTACTGGCCCGCGCCCTCGCCGGGCACTTCGCGGAGGCCCAGCACGCCCTCGGTGACCCGGACGGCCGATGGGGCGACGGCGATTCGCTGCCCCGCCGCTACACCGCGGACCAGCTCACCCGGCTGGTCACCGACGCGGGCCTGCGGGCCGCCGCCGTGCACGGCATCAGGGTCTTCGCCGACCTCGTCCCCGGCGTCCTGGTCGACACCGAGCCGGGCGCCCTGGAGGCGCTGCTGCGGCTGGAGCTGGCAGCGGCGGAGGAGCCCGGATTCCACTCGGTGGCCACCCAGCTCCACGTCCTCGGCGAGCGCGGCTGACGGACCCCGCGCGACCCCCGGAAGGACCTCTTCCGCTTCACCCGCCCCCGCCACCGGCCGGAGTAGTCGGTCACAGGCCCCCCGTACCGCCATTGCTGACCGTATGCTGGCATGACGTAACGGCGGACGGGGAATGAAGCCCCCGTCGGATTGGCGTAGTGGGGCGGGTTTCATGGGGGCGAATCCCTGCCTATCCTGAAAGGGTCGGACCGGTCGCCCCCCTGCGACCGACGAGTAGGAGGACTCCGTGCCGCTCTCGGAGCACGAGCAGCGCATGCTCGAGCAGATGGAGCGAGCGCTGTACGCCGAAGATCCCAAGTTCGCGTCGGCGCTTGAGGGAAGTGGGCTGCGCACGTACACCAGGCGGCGTGTCTACCAGTCGGTGGCGGGCTTCCTGGTCGGTATCGCGCTGCTCATGGGCGGCATGATCGCCAAGCAGCCCTGGATCAGTGTGGTGGGCTTCCTGGTCATGCTGGCCTGTGCGGTGCTGGCCGTCACCGGTTGGCGCAAGGCGGGCAAGCCGGGCGAGGCGGCGCCCGCCGCCGGGGTTCCCGGTGCCCCCGGCGCACCCGGCCGGCGGCTCAGCCGCCGCAACCAGGCCAAGCGGGGCAAGGTCATGGACCGGATCGAGGAGCGGTGGCAGCGCCGCCGCGACGAGCAGCAGGGTGGCCGCTAGAGGGCCACTTCCGCCAGCACGGCGCACCGTCCGAGGGTCCCGCACCCTCCCGACGGTGCGCCGATCTTTATGCCCCCCGTGCGCCCACCTGTCGCCGTGCGGCGAGCCGATCCTTGAGGGTCGCGGCCCTGAGGCCGTGCCGACGCAAGGCGTGTGCCCGGAGGGGCGCTGGGGGCGCCTCCCAGCGTTAGCTGGGGGAGGAACCGCGCGGTCCGCCGCCGGCCGCGCTGAGGAACCGCGCGGTCGGCCGCCGGCCGCGCTGAGGAACCGCGCCGTCCGCCGCCGGCCGCGCTCCCGCAGGTCACCACCCGCCCCGGCGGGGCAGTCCGGTCGTTCCCGGACCACCGGCCCCTGGGGGCGGGCGCGCAGTTCCTCCCGCCCCTGACGGGGCACGCCCCGCGCGGACGGCGCAGCCCCCTGAGGGGCGCCCCACCCGCGCGGTGGGGACTCACGCCTGGCGGGCCAGGCGCCTCCTCAGCGGAGCGACAAGGCGATGCCCGGCCTCGGACAGACGGAGAGTGACCGCGGACCACCGGTCAGAAAGGTGCCAGATCACCCGGGCGGAGGAACGCGGCAGAAGCACCGCCCGAAGGCGACCGCGGCGCCCGGCCGCCGCGTGCAGGCCCTCGCGGACGTGCCGGACATCGGCCGGCAACCCGGTGACCGGCTGGGGCCTGGGCGAGTAGAGCACCTGCTCCACCGCCGTGGCCAGGGCGCCCGCGGAGACCGCGGCCTGGCCGGTCAGACCGCCGTCCTGGACCAGCCGGGCCATCGCCCGCCGCGGGGTCTCGGAGTCGTCCGGCGGGACGCCGTAGTCCCAGCCGGTGTCGACCACCTCGCGCCAGGCGGACAGGGCGAGCCCTTCGGCCCTGTCCCGTCCGCCGCCGAGCCGTCTGGACCGCTGTCGGCGCCGCCAGAGCATGGGCAGCAGCGGGACGGCCAGCACCAGCAGCGCGAGCAGCGTGAGCACGGCGATCCTGCCGCCGCCGAACCCGCCGCCGCCGGAACCGCCGGAAGCGGCCACCGCCGTGTTGTCGCAGGAGCTCTGCGCCCGGTTGTCGCTGCCGCAGCTCGCGCTCGCCGACGGCGTCGGGGTCGGCGTCGTCGCCGTGCCGTGCTGCCCCTGGTCGGCGGGCTCGTTGGTGCCCGAGGGCGTCGTGGTCTGGGTGTACGAGGGGGCCGTGCCCCGGTACGGGGTCGGCTCGAACCGGGTCCAGCCGATGCCCTCGAAGTACAGCTCGGGCCAGGCGTGCGCGTCCTTGAGGCCCACCGACATCGTGCCGTCCGAACCCTGCTGCGAGCCGGGCGTGAAGCCGACCGCCACCCGCGCCGGGATGTGCAGCGTGCGGGCCATCGCCGCCATGGTGAAGGCGAAGTGGATGCAGAAGCCTTCCTTGGTGCGCAGGAACCGCGCTATGGCGTCCACGCCGGTGCCCGACTGCGCCTTGGTGTTGTAGACGAACGCGCCCGAGGTGAAGTACCGCTGGAGCGCCAGCGCCTTCTCGTAGTCGTTGTTCGCCGACTCCGTCACCTGCTGCGCGGTCTGCGCGACCACCTTCGGCAGCGAGCCGGGCACCTTGGTGTACTCCTCGGCGACCCGTCCGGTGGCCGGGGGCGCGGCGGCGAGCTGCGCGGCCGTCGGCTGCACCTGCATGCTCGTGACCGAGTACGTCAGACCCGAGGTGTTCTGCCCGCGGTCGCCGATGATCGTCCGGCCCTCGGGCTCGAACCGCCAGTGCCCCGACACGTCGACGCCCAGCGCCGGGAAGGGCATCGGCAGCCAGCCCTGCGCGTAGCCGTCGTCGACCTTCACCGTCGTCTGGACCTTGGAGTACTTCACGTCGGAGGCCATGCCCGCGGGCTGCGGCAGCACCGACGGGATGTCCTCGATCTTCCGCTTCGACGGCTGCCACTGCGTGCCGTCGAACTGGTCGAGCGCCACAATCCGCAAGTACATGCTGGACAGATCGGTGGAGTTGGTCCTGTACGAGAGGACTTCGCGGTTGTCCTGCTGGTTGAGGTTGTCCTGGAGGGCCACCACCGGGTTGACCGCGGAGATCGTGCCGCCGCGCCCCGGTCCCGTACCGGTGCCCGAGGTGTCCAGCAGGCCGCTGCCCAGCGACGGCAGCACGGCGGGCGCGACCAGGGCCAGGCCCAGCGCCATCACGCCGATCCTGCGGCCGGTGCGCACCGGGGCCAGCGCCCGGCTGCCGGAGGCCGGGTTGGCGGAGCCGCCCCAGCCGTTGGCCGGCGGACCGCCGCCGAAGACCCGGCCCCAGCGCGAGAGCCGGTCCCGGCCCTCGGCCAGGAGCAGCAGCAGGTAACCGGCGGCGGCGACCACGAAGTACAGCCACTGCGCACCGCCGTTGGACAGCCCCGCGGCCACCGAGTACAGCGCCAGCAGCGGAAGTCCCGCGGGGGCCGCGCTGTTGTACGTGACGGCCAGCGCGTCCACCGCGAGCGCGACCACCAGCACACCGCCGACCAGCAGCATCCTGATGCCGGGGGTGACCGGCGCCGGGATGGCGAACTGGCTGACGTCGGTCAGCCCGTCGCGTACCAGGTCGCTGAGGTGGACGAAGGCGTTGGGACCGGGGATGACGCCGCCCAGCGCCTGGTGCGGCGCGAACATCACGGTCAGCACGAGCAGTGAGACCACCGCCTGCGCGAGGACGGTCAACGGCCGGGCCAGCGGCACCCGTCGGGCCAGCGCGCCGACCCCGGACTGGAGTGCCACGAAGAGCACGGCCTGGAACATCCAGCCCGCGGGGGTGGCCAGCGGCAGCAGCGAGCAGGCGGCCATCACGGAGGCGGCCGCCGCACACACCGTCAGCCGGGCACGTCCGCTCATGTTGTGGCCCCTGCCTCTTGCTGTTCCTCGCGTGAGCGGTAACGGTCGGCCCGCTGCCACAGTTCCGGCAGCGAGTCCCCGGCGCGTACCGACAGCACCGTCCAGCCCGCCTCGCGGAGCATCCGCAGCGGTGTCGGGGTGTCGTCGTCCTCGGCGCCGGTCTCCCGCGCGCCGTGCTCGGCCGGGGGCTCCGACCTGGCGCCCGGCTCGCGGGCCGTCCAGTCGTCGCTGTCCAGGACGAACGCGACGGCGCCGCCCGCCCGTTGCCGCATCCGGCCGACGTTGGCCGCCTGCTCCTCGTCCAGGTCGCCGAGGAAGGCCACCAGCAGGCCCTCGTGGCTGGACCGCAGCACCTCGTAGGCGCGGGACAGGCCGTCGCTGTGCGCGGAATCGGGGCCGGAGCCGGAGCCGGAGCCGGAGCCGGGCGACTGCGCCAGGTCGTCGGAGTGGTCGACCACGGCGAGGGTGTCCAGCAGGACGCCCGCCATGTCCGAGGAGTCGCCGACGTAGCCGCCGGTGCCCTCGGGGCCGGGGACGCTGCTGCCGGTGTCGGTCAGCAGCCGTACCGCGAAGCCGCGTTCCAGCATGTGGGTGGAGACCGAGGCGGCGGCCGAGACCGCCCACTCGAACGCCGAGTCGGGGCCCGCGCCGTAGTAGGCGGAGCGCCGGGTGTCCAGCAGGACGGTGCAGCGCGCGCGGTGCGGCTGCTCCTCGCGGCGCACCATCAGCTCGCCGTACTTGGCGGTGGAGCGCCAGTGCACCCGGCGCAGGTCGTCGCCGTGCCGGTAGCCGCGCGGGATGACGTCGTCCTCGCCGGCGAAGGCCAGCGCGCGGGTGCGGCTCTCGCCGTAGCCGTTGGCCTCACCGGCCAGGCGTACCGGCGGCAGCGCCTCGACGCGCGGCACCACGGTGAGGGTGTCGAACGCGCTGAAGGAGCGGGTCAGTTCGCACATGCCGAAGGGGTCGGTCAGCCGCAGTTGCAGCGGGCCGAGCGGGTAGCGGCCCCGCAGGTCGGAGCGGACCCGGTAGGACACCTCGCGGTGGCCGCCGGGCTCCACCCGGTCCAGCACGAAGCGCGGGCGCGGGCCGAGCACGTACGGCACCCGGTCCTGGAGCATCAGCAGTCCGGTGGGGATGCGCGAGACGTTGTCGACCCGCAGGTGCACGCGGGACTCCGACATGGCGGGCACCCGCGACGGGGCGAGCCGCCTGCTCCCCGCGACCCGGTAACGGGTGCGGTACAGGACGGCGACGCAGACCAGCGGCAGGATCGCCAGCAGCAGTCCGACCCGCAGCAGGTCGGGCTGGCCGAGCACGTAGGCGCATATCCCGGCGGCGACCCCGGCCGCGACGAAGGACCGGCCCCGGGTGGTGAGTCCGCCGAGCGCGGTACGGAATCCGCCGCTCGCCTGCTGCGGCCCCGCGGCGCCCGGCTGGCCGCCCTGGCGGCCCTGCGCCGGACCGCGCTGCGGCTGCGGCGCGGGTTGCGGCGGTCGGGTCGGCGGCGGGGTCCCGGCGCCGGGCGTCGCCATCACAGGCCCCGCAGGCCCTGCGGGCGGGCGGACGGCTTCTGCGGCCAGCCGCCGGCCGCCGGGTCGGGCACCGGGACGCGCTGCACGATCTCGGCGACCACCTGTTCGGGGGTGCGCCGGTTCAACTGCGCCTGCGCGGTGGGCAGCAGGCGGTGCGCCAGTACGGAGGAGGCCAGGCCCTGCACGTCGTCGGGCAGCACGTAGTCCCGGCCGTCCAGCGCGGCGGAGGCCCTGGCCGCCCGCACCAGGTGCAAGGTGGCGCGCGGCGAGGCGCCGAGCCGCAGATCGGGGTGGTTGCGGGTGGCGCCGACCAGCGTCACCGCGTACCGCCGTACCGGCTCCGAGACATGCACCATCCGTACGGCCTCGACGAGCTTGACGATCTCGTGGGCGTGCGCGACGGGCTGGAGGTCGTCGAGCGGCGAGACACCGCCGTGCACGTCGAGCATCTTCAACTCGGCGTCCGGGCTGGGGTAGCCGATCGAGACCCGGGCGGTGAACCGGTCCCGCTGCGCCTCGGGCAGCGGATAGGTGCCCTCCATCTCCACCGGGTTCTGGGTGGCGATCACCATGAAGGGGCTCGGCAGTTCGTACGTGGTGCCGTCCACGGTGACCTGCCGCTCCTCCATCGACTCCAGCAGCGCCGACTGGGTCTTGGGCGAGGCGCGGTTGATCTCGTCGCCGACCACGATCTGCGCGAAGATCGCGCCCGGCTTGAACTCGAAGTCCCGCCGCTGCTGGTCGAAGACGCTCACACCGGTGATGTCGGACGGCAGCAGGTCGGGTGTGAACTGGATGCGCCGTACCGAACAGTCGATCGACCGTGCCAGGGCCTTGGACAGCATCGTCTTACCGACACCCGGCACGTCCTCGATCAGCAGATGTCCCTCGGCGAGCAGCACCGTCAGTGCGATGCGGACGACTTCGGGCTTGCCCTCGATCACGTTCTCCACACTGCGGCGCACCCGGTCAGCGGTCGTCGTCAGATCGCTCAGGCTTGCTCGTGCGTCAAAGGTCGTCACCCGGTACTCCTCGGCCATGTTCCTCGGGACACGGTCATCCCTGGACCGGCCCACCCCACTTGCGTGCCGCTCGTGCTCGCGCCGGGCGAGGCAGTGCGGTGCCGCACGATGCATTCTTCCCTTACGCGGCACCCCACGTCACTCGCCTGCCGTTACTTGTTCGTGATTTCCCGGAGTAGACCAGTGTGCACGTCGAAGACGAACCCGCGCACATCGTCGGTGTGCGCGAGGAAGGGCGAGGTGCGCACCCGGTTCATCGACTGCCGGACATCCTGGTCGATATCGGTGAACGCCTCCACCGACCAGGTCGGCCGCTGGCCGACCTCCCGTTCCAGTTCGGTACGGAAGTCCTCGGTGATGCTCTGCAGGCCGCAGTTGGTGTGGTGGATCAGCACGACGGAGCGGGTGCCCAGTGCGCGCTGGCTGATGGTGAGGGAGCGGATGGTGTCGTCGGTGACCACGCCGCCCGCGTTGCGGATGGTGTGGCAGTCGCCCAGCTCCAGGCCGAGCGCCCGGTGCAGGTCGATGCGGGCGTCCATGCAGGCCACGACGGCGACCTTCAGAACGGGCCTGGCATCCATGCCGGGGTCTTGGAACGCGTCGGCGTAGCGCTGGTTGGCTGCGACGAGCCGGTCGGTAACGGACGCGGTGGCGGTGTCTCCGGAGCGGCCGCTGACGTCGGTCGGCGCTGGGGAACCACTGGCAGATATCGACATGTCTCTGACGGTACGGCTCCGGGTGCCGTTCCACCTGCTGTGAGGTCCCACGAAATTTCGGCTCAAAAAGGATAAGCATCGGCAATTCCACGATGTGTGAGGTAGCCCACACACCCTCCGGGGCTCACCGGAAAGGGGTGACGCGAGGGGACGTGAGGGGTGACGCGGAGGTCGCGCGGGACGTGACGCGCCCGGCTCCGCTCTGCGTTGACCGTGGGGGCCGGTGGAGTAAAGTGGCGCGAAGTGGTGCCGTCTGCTGGAGGTGTGCATGTTCCTCGGGACGTACACCCCGCGGCTCGACGACAAGAACCGGCTGGTGCTGCCCGCCAGGTTCCGCGAGCAGTTCGCCGACGGACTGGTGATCACCAAGGGGCAGGAACGCTGCTTGTGCGTGTGGTCGGTCGACGGCTTCAAGGCCGCCACCAGAAGCCTGTCCGACGCCCCGCTGACCTCGAAGGGCGCGCGGGACTACCTGCGCGTGCTGTTCGCCGGGGCGCATGACGAGGTCCCCGACAAGCAGGGCCGGGTCACGGTGCCGCAGCCGCTGCGCGCCTACGCCGGGCTGGTCAGGGACTGCGCGGTGATCGGCGCGGGCAGCCGGGTGGAGATCTGGTCCGCGACCGCCTGGGAGGGCTATCTCGCGGCCCAGGAAGACACCTTTTCGGCCCTGTCCGAGGAGGTTCCGCCCGGATTACTGTGAGCGCGGCCCGACCGGTCCGCGCCCCGGCGCACCTGCGCGCACCCCACGCTTGACTCCGTACCACCGCGCGGACGTACGGCCCGGCCTCCTCCCGCTCTGCCGCTCCGCTGGCACCACTTCCCCGGTGCCAGGGGAACGTTTCCTTTCGAGCGGGCGGGGACCCGGTTCTACGTCCCCCGTACCGCCGAGAAGGGCCCCATGAGCGACACCACCCCCGCGCAGCCCGAGCCGCGCCATGTGCCGGTCATGCTCCGGCGCTGCCTGGACCTGCTGGCCCCCGCGCTCGCCGAGCCGGGCGCGGTCGTCGTGGACGCCACCCTCGGCCTCGGCGGCCACAGCGAGGCGCTGCTCAGCACGTTCCCCGCCGCCCGGCTGGTCGCGCTCGACCGCGACACCGAGGCGCTGAAGCTCTCCGCCGAGCGACTCGCGCCCTTCGGCGACCGCGCCACCCTCGTGCACGCGGTCTACGACGAGCTGCCCGACGTCCTGGACCGGCTCGGCATCGTCCGCGTCCAGGGCGTCCTGTTCGACCTCGGCGTCTCCTCCATGCAGCTCGACGAGGCCGGCCGCGGCTTCGCGTACGCCCAGGACGCGCCGCTGGACATGCGGATGGACCAGACCACCGGGATCAGCGCCGCCGAGGTGCTCAACACGTATCCGCCGGGCGACCTGGTGCGCATCCTGCGCGCCTACGGCGAGGAGAAATTCGCCCGCAAGATCGTGGACGCGGTGGTGCGCGAGCGGGAACGGGAGCCGTTCAGCAACAGCGCGCGCCTGGTGGAGCTGATCCGTACGGCGCTGCCGCAGGCCGCGATGCGCACCGGCGGCAACCCGGCCAAGCGGACCTTCCAGGCCCTGCGGATCGAGGTCAACGGCGAGCTGTCGGTGCTGGAGCGCGCGGTCCCGGCGGCCGTCGGGGCGCTCGCGGTCGGCGGCCGGATCGCCGTGCTGTCGTACCAGTCGCTGGAGGACCGGCTGGTCAAGCAGGTCCTCGCGGCCGGGGCCGCCACGACCGCGCCGCCCGGCCTGCCGGTGGTGCCCGAGCAGTACCAGCCCCGCCTGAAGCTGCTCACCCGCGGCGCGGAACTGCCCACCGAGGACGAGATCGCCGAGAACCGGCGGGCCGCGCCCGCCCGGCTGCGCGGCGCCGAGCGGATCCGCGAGGACGCGCGGTGAGCCAGGACCGGCCGGGGGACCGGCGACGGCCCCCCGGCGACGACCGGGCACGCCGGGACCGGTCACCTGAGGGCCGGCCGGGCGACGGCCGGGCACGCGGGGAACCGGCGCGCGGACGGAGCCCGCGCGAGGACCCCGCCCGTGGCCGCGCCCCGCGCCAGGAACCGCCCCGTAAGCGGGCCGCCGGTCAGGAACCGTCCCGCGAGCGGCCCGCCCGCCAGGACCGGCCGCCGCGCCAGGACCGCGGGGAGCCGCGCCGCGGGACCGCGAGGGTGCCCAGGCCGCCGCGCGCGCCCGGCCTGTCCGTACGGCCCTCCGCGGGCCGCGGGTCCGCCCGGTCCGCAACCGCCGCCCGTATGCCGTTCGTCCTTCTTGTCGTGACCCTCCTCGCGGGCGGCCTGCTCTCCCTGCTGCTGCTCAACGGAGCGGTCAACCAGGACTCCTTCGAGCTGAACAAGCTTCAAAAGGAGACCAACGGTTACACGGACGAGCAGCAGCAGCTCCAGCAGGAGGTCGATCAGTACGCGGCCCCCGGCGGCCTGGAACAGCGCGCCCGGCAGCTCGGCATGGTGCCGGGCGGCAACCCGGCCTTCCTCAACCCGGACGGCAGCGTCCGGGGCACCCCCGAGGAGGCCACGGCGCCGCCCGCGCCGCCGCCGACCAGCAAGGCGCCGTCGGCCCCGACCGGCACGCCCACCGCGACCCCGCCGAGCGGCACCCCGACCGGCGCGGCCGACGCCGCCGCGACCGGGTCGCCGACCGGCGCGCCCGGCACCACTCCTTCGGCACCCACGACCCCCGGCGGCGCGCACGCCGCCGCCACGACCACTCCCACTCCTCCCGGCAGGTGACTTCGTGAAGCCTCAGCCACCCTCCCCGACCGCCCGTTCCCCGCGCCCCGCGCGGAGGGCCGGCCGGTGAGCGAGCCGAGACGACCGCAGCCGGGCCGCGCCCCGCGCCCTGGCGCGCCCCGCCCCCGCGCGTCCGGAGCGGGCAACGCGGGCGGCGCGGCGGCCGGAGCCGCAGGAGCCCCCGCGGGCCGGATTCGCCGCCCCCGCCCCGAAGGCGCCGCGCCCCGACCCGCCCAGCGCGCGGGCCAGCGGCTCGGCCAGCGCCCCGCCGCCCCCCGCCCGCGCCGCGCCGCCCCGCCGCCGCGGGCCCCCCGCGGCCCCCGGCTGGTCAAGCTCGGCAGGCCCAAGCCCCGGCTGCGGCTGGTCGGCGTCGCCCTCACCCTGGTAATGGCCGCCTTCGTGATCCGGCTGCTCCAGGTCCAGGCCGTGGACGCCTCCACCTACGCGGCCAAGGCCGCGGTGAACCGCTGGGTGACCCACGACGTCACCGCCGACCGCGGCACCATCACCGACCGCTCCGGCGTCGACCTGGCCACGACCGTGGACGCGTACGACATCACCGCCGACCCGTATCTGTTCACCCCGGAACAGACCAAGACCAAGGACGCGCCGCTCCAGGCCGCCGAACTGCTCGCGCCGATCGTCGGCGGCGACCCGACGGCCATCGCCAAGGCGCTGGCCACCCCCAAGTCCCGCTACCAGGTGATCGCCCGCCAGCAGTCCCCGCAGGTCTGGAACCAGATCAAGGACCTGAAGAAGGCGTTCGCCGCCACGTACGCCAGGGGACAGGGCGCCAACGTGCTGGCCGGGGTCTTCAGCGAGACCCACACCAAACGCGTCTACCCCGGCGGCGACCTGGCCGCGGGCGTCCTCGGCTTCGTCAACAGCCAGGGCGTGGGCGGCGGCGGCCTCGAATCCATGCTCAACAAGGAACTCGCGGGCAAGAACGGCAAGATCCGCTACGCCCAGTCCGACGGCCGCCAGGTGCCCACCGCGGGCGTCCAGGAACACCCCGCCGTGCCCGGCTCCGACGTCGAGCTGACCCTGGACCGGGACATCCAGTGGGCCGCCCAGAGCGCGATCACCGCCCAGGTGCAGAAGTCCAAGGCCGACCGCGGCTATGTGATCGTCCAGGACTCCAGGACCGGCGAGGTGCTGGCCATGGCCGACGCCCCCGGCTTCGACCCCGGCGACCTCGCCCACGCCGACCCGCGCGCGCTCGGCAACGCGGCGATGCAGGACGCGTACGAGCCCGGCAGCGTCAGCAAGCTGATGTCGATGGCCGCGATCCTCGACACCGGCACCGCCACCCCCGACACCCGGGTCACCGTCCCCGGCACCCTGCCGCGCGCCGACCGGGTCTTCCACGACGACGTCGACCACGGCACCTGGTACCTGACGCTCAACGGCGTCCTGGCCAAGTCCAGCAACATCGGCACCATCCTGGCCAGCCAGCAGCTCGGCACGACCCAGCCGCAGGCCAACCGGGTGCTCTACTCGTACCTGAAGAAATTCGGCATCGGCGACCCCACCGGCATCGGCTTCCCCGGCGAGACACCCGGCATCCTGGCCAAGCCGCAGGACTGGAACGCCTCCCAGCAGTTCACCATCCCGTTCGGCCAGGGCCTGTCGGTCAACGCGCTCCAGGCCACCTCGGTCTACTCGACGATCGCCAACGGGGGCGTACGCGTCCAGCCCACGCTGATCCGCGGCACCACGGGACCCGACGGCCGCTACGTCCCCGCGGACCCGGCCAAGAAGACCCGGGTGGTCAGCGCGCAGACCGCCAAGACGCTCTCCACGATGCTCGAATCGGTCGTCGGCGACGAACAGGGCACCGGACTCCACGCGCGGATCGCCGGATACCGCGTCGCGGGCAAGACCGGTACGGCCAACCGGGTGGACCCGGAGACCGGCAAGTACAAGGGCTACACCTCGTCGTTCCTGGGCTTCGCGCCCGCCGACGACCCGCGCGTCACGGTCTCCTGCGTGATCCAGAACCCGACCAGGGGCAGCTACTTCGGCGGCTCCATCTGCGGCCCGGTCTTCAAGCAGGTCATGGAATTCGCGCTCAAGACGCTGAAGGTCCCGCCGTCCGGCACCAAGGCTCCCCATCTGCCGGTCGACTTCGACCCGGCCCAGCCCGCGACGCCGCCCGGCACCGCGAAGCCCGGCACGGACAAGGCGCGGTGATCATGAATTTTGGCTCGCACCCCGGCCAGCCCGGTAACCTCACCGCCGTGCCCAAAGCTGATCAGCCCACCCTCACCCAGCCGGGCGCGCCGCGCCCGACGCGTATCCGCCCCAAAACCCTGCACGAACTCGCGGAACTCACCGGACCTCTCGGTACGCGGGTGCCGGACGGCCCCACCGCGCAGGTCACCGGCATCACGCACGACTCGCGCGCGGTCCGCCCCGGTGACCTGTACGCGGCGCTGCCCGGCGCGCGCTTCCACGGCGCGGACTTCGCCGCGCAGGCCGCCGCCGCCGGAGCCGTCGCCGTACTGACCGACCCGGCGGGCACCGAGCGCGCCGCCGCCACCGGACTGCCCGTCCTGACCGTGGACGACCCGCGGGCCCGGATGGGCGAACTGGCCGCCGCCGTCTACGACCAGCCGGGCGACGGCCTGCTGCGGGTCGGGATCACCGGCACGTCGGGCAAGACCACCACCGCCTACCTCGTCGAGGGCGGCCTGCGCGCCGCGCGTGACGGCGGCACCGGCCTCATCGGCACCGTCGAGACCCGGATCGGCGACGACCGGATCAAGAGCGAGCGCACCACACCGGAGGCCACCGACCTCCAGGCGCTCTTCGCCGTGATGCGCGAACGCGGTGTCGAATCGGTGGTCATGGAGGTCTCCAGCCACGCCCTGGTGCTCGGCCGGGTCGACGGGGCGGTGTTCGACGTGGCCGTCTTCAACAACCTCAGCCCCGAGCACATGGAGTTCCACGCGGGCATGGAGGACTACTTCCAGGCCAAGGCGCAGCTCTTCACCCCGCGCCGCAGCCGGCTCGGCGTGGTCAACCTGGACGACGCGTACGGCCGCAGGCTGGTCGGCGAGGCCACCGTGCCGCTGGTCACCTTCTCCGCCGAAGGGCGGCTGGACGCGGACTGGCGGGCCGAGGACGTCGAGGCGGGGCTGCACGGCAGCACCTTCACCGTGCTCGGCCCCAAGGGCGAGCGGGTGGACGCCACCGCGCCGCTGCCCGGCCCCTTCAACGTCGCCAACACCCTGGCCGCGATCACCGCGCTGGCCGCCGCGGGCCTCGACCCGCAGACCGCCGCCGACGGCATCGCCGCCGTCCCCGGCGTCCCCGGCCGCCTGGAGCGGGTCGACGCGGGACAGCCGTATCTGGCGGTCGTGGACTACGCGCACAAGACCGACGCCGTGGAGCTGATGCTGCGCGCGCTGCGCAAGACCACCCGCGGCCGGATCCACGCCGTGCTCGGCTGCGGCGGCGACCGCGACACCACCAAGCGCGGGCCGATGGGCGCGGCGGTCGCCCGGCTCGCCGACACCGCCGTACTGACCTCCGACAACCCGCGGTCGGAGGACCCGCTGGCCATCCTCGCCGCGATGCTGAACGGCGCGTGCGAGGTCCCCGCGCAGCAGCGCGGACACGTCATCGTCGAACCCGACAGAGCCGCCGCCGTCGCCGCCGCCGTCGCACGGGCCGAGCCCGGCGACATCGTGGTGGTGGCGGGCAAGGGCCATGAACAGGGCCAGGACATCGCCGGAGAGGTACGCCCCTTCGACGACCGAGAGGTGCTGCGCGCCGCGATCGAGAAGGACCGACAAGCACTGTGATCCCCCTCACCCTCGCCGAGGTCGCACGCGCGGTCGGCGGGAGCACGCACGACATACCGGACACGGAAGTACGTGTCACCGGCCCGGTGGTCAGGGACTCCCGCGAGGTGGTGCCCGGCGCGCTCTTCGTGGCGTTCGCCGGAGCCAAGGCCGACGGCCATGACTTCGCCGCCGACGTGGTCGCGGCGGGCGCCGTGGCGGTGCTCGCCACCCGGCCGGTCGGCGTACCCGCGATCGTCGTGGACGACGTACAGACCGCGCTCGGCGCCCTCGCCAAGCACGTCATCGAGCGGCTGGGCGCCACCGTGGTGGCGCTGACCGGCTCCGCGGGCAAGACCAGCACCAAGGACCTCATCGCGCAGCTCCTGGAGCGGCACGCGCCCACCGTGTGGACACCGGGCTCGCTGAACAACGAGATCGGGCTGCCGCTGACCGCGCTGAGCGCCGACGAGCACACCCGGCACCTGGTGCTGGAGATGGGCGCCCGCGGTATCGGCCACATCAGCTACCTGACCGGACTGACCCCGCCGCGGATCGGCCTGGTGCTCAACGTCGGCAGCGCGCACATCGGCGAGTTCGGCGGCCGGGAGCAGATCGCCCAGGCCAAGGGCGAGCTGGTCGAGGCGCTGCCCGCGGCGGCCGAGGGCGGCATCGCCGTACTCAACGCCGACGACCCGCTGGTCCGCGCCATGGCCTCCCGTACCAAGGCGCGCGTCGTGTACTTCGGCGAGTCGGCCAGGTCGGTCGACGGCGTGGACGTCGAGGTGACCGCCGAGAATGTCCGGCTCAACGACCGGGGTCAGGCCGTCTTCACGCTGCGAACACCCACCGGGTGCGCCGAGGTGACCTTGCGCCTGTACGGTGAGCACCACGTGTCGAACGCGCTCGCCGCGACCGCCGTAGCCCGTGAACTGGGCATGCCCGTCGACGAGATCGCCACCGCGCTCTCCGAGGCCGGCACGCTCTCGCACTGGCGCATGGAGGTCACCGAGCGGCCCGACGGCGTGACGGTCGTCAACGACGCCTACAACGCGAACCCCGAATCCATGAGGGCTGCCCTGCGCACACTCGCAGCGATGGGCAGATCCACACAGGCGCGCGGGGGGCGCACGTGGGCGGTGCTCGGAAAGATGGCCGAACTCGGCGGGGAAGCACTCGTCGAGCACGACGCGGTGGGGCGGCTGGCCGTCCGGCTCAACGTCAGCAAGCTCGTGGCCGTGGGCGGTACCGAAGCCGCCTGGCTGCAAATGGGCGCCTATAACGAGGGTTCGTGGGGTGAGGAGTCGGTGCACGTGTCCGACGCGGAGGCGGCGATCGACCTGTTGCGCAGCGAAGTGCGCCCGGGGGACGTCGTACTGGTGAAGGCATCGAGGTCGGTCGGCCTGGAGTCCGTCGCCCTGGCGCTGCTCGAAGCCGACGGCTTCGACGGCTCGGCCCGTGAGGGTGCCGCCCTGTGAAGCAGATTCTCGTCTCCGGCGTCCTGGGGCTCTTCCTGTCGCTGGTCGGCACACCGCTGTTGATCCGCCTGCTGGCCCGCAAGGGCTACGGACAGATGATCCGGGACGACGGTCCGAAGGCGCACCACAGCAAGCGCGGCACGCCCACCATGGGCGGTATCGCGTTCATCCTGGCCACGCTGATCGCCTACGCGGCGACCAAGCTGATCACCGGTGACAAGCCGACCATGTCCGGCGTGCTGGTGCTCTTCCTCTTCGCCGGTATGGGCCTGGTCGGTTTCCTCGACGACTACATCAAGATCGTCAAGCAGCGCAGCCTCGGCCTGCGCGCCAAGGCGAAGATGTCGGGCCAGCTCATCGTCGGCATCGCCTTCGCGGCGCTCGCGCTGAACTTCAAGGACTCCCGCGGCCAGACCCCGGCCTCCACCAAGCTGTCGTTCACCACCGACTTCGGCTGGTCCATCGGCCCGGTGATCTTCGTGGTCTGGGCGCTGTTCATGATCCTGGCGATGTCCAACGGCGTGAACCTCACAGACGGCCTCGACGGCCTGGCCACCGGCGCCTCCACCATGGTCTTCGCCGCGTACACCGTCATCGGCGTGTGGCAGTACGGCCAGTGGTGCGGGGCCCCGGTCAGCGCCAACGGCGCGTGTTACGAGGTCCGCGACCCACTCGATCTCGCGGTGGTCGCGGCGGCCCTGATGGGAGCCTGCTTCGGCTTCCTGTGGTGGAACACCTCACCGGCCAAGATCTTCATGGGCGACACCGGCTCCCTGGCCCTGGGCGGCGCGCTCGCGGGCCTGGCGATCTGCTCCCGCACCGAGATGCTGCTGGCCATCCTCGGCGGCCTCTTCGTCCTGATCACGATGTCCGTGATCATCCAGGTCGGCTCCTTCCGGCTCACCGGCAAGCGGGTCTTCCGGATGGCGCCACTCCAGCACCACTTCGAACTCAAGGGGTGGAGCGAAGTCCTGGTCGTGGTCAGATTCTGGATCATCCAGGGCATGTGCATGGCCGTCGGACTCGGCATCTTCTACGCGGGCTGGGTGGCCGCGTCGTGACGACCGACTCCCCGGCGTTCCCGGAGTCTCCGGCCTCCCCGTCCGCCGCCGGGCAGGGCTTCGTGAACCCCGACTTCACGGATCTGCGCGTCACCGTCGCCGGGCTCGGCGTCTCCGGCGTGCCCGCCGCGAAGGCGCTGCACGCCCTCGGCGCCCGCGTCACCGTCGTCAACGGCGTCGCGGGCGAGCGGCAGCGGGCCGAGGCGGCCGAACTGGAGGCGCTCGGCATCACCGTGCGCCTCGGTGACGGCGCGACCCTGCCCGAGGGCACCGAACTCGTGGTCACCGCCCCCGGCTGGAAGCCGAGCAGCCCGCTGTTCACGGCCGCCGCCAAGGCGGGCGTGGAGATCTGGGGCGACGTCGAACTGGCCTGGCGGCTCAGGAAGCCCGGCGCGGCCCCCTGGCTCGCGGTCACCGGCACCAACGGCAAGACCACCACCACCCGCATGCTCGCCGCGATCCTCACCGCGGCGGGCCTGCGCACCGCGGCCGTCGGCAACATCGGCGTCTCCCTGCTGGACGCGGTCCTCGGCGACGAGCCGTACGACGTCCTCGCCGTCGAGCTGTCCAGCTACCAGCTCCACTGGGCGCCCAGCATCCGCCCGCACTCTGCCGCCGTGCTCAACCTGGCGCCCGACCACCTCGACTGGCACGGCTCGATGGCGGCGTACACCGCCGACAAGAGCCGGATCTACCAGGGCAACCAGGTCGCCTGCGTCTACAACCGCGCCGACCCGGAGACCGAGCGGCTGGTCCGCGAGGCCGACGTCGAAGAGGGCTGCCGGGCGATCGGCTTCACCCTCGACGCGCCCCGGCCCTCCGACTTCGGTCTGGTCGACGGCATCCTGGTCGACCGCGCCTTCGTGGACGACCGGGTCAACAGCGCGCAGGAGCTGGCCGAGACCGCCGACGTCAACCCGCCGGCCCCGCACAACATCGCCAACGCGCTGGCCGCCGCCGCCCTCGCCCGCGCCTACGGCGTCGAACCGGCCGCCGTACGCGAGGGCCTGCGGGCCTTCCGTCCGGACGCGCACCGCATCGCCGAGGTCGCCACCCGCGACGGCATCACCTGGGTCGACGACTCCAAGGCCACCAACACCCACGCGGCCGAGGCGTCGCTGGCCGCGTACCCGTCGATCGTCTGGCTCGCCGGCGGCCTCGCCAAGGGCGCGGTCTTCGACGACCTGGTCATCAAGTCCGCCGACCGGCTGCGGGCCGCCGTCCTGATCGGCGCCGACCGCGCCCTGATCCGTGAAGCGCTCGCGCGACACGCCCCCCAGGTCCCGGTGGTCGAGCTGGGCCGGACCGACACTGGGGCGATGGCCGCCGCCGTCGCCGTGGCACGCGACCGGGCCCAGCCCGGCGACACCGTTCTGCTGGCACCGGCCTGTGCGTCGATGGACATGTTCGCCAATTACAACGAGCGCGGCGATATGTTCGCGGAAGCCGTCCGGCGCCTGGGCGCCGCCGACAGCGACAGCGACGAGCCCTAGCCGCAGGTGTCGTGCGGCGCCCTCGCTCCGATGGAGGTCCCATGACGGCCACTGCGTCCCCCCGCCGCCCCGCGCACCGCCCCCGCGGGGGGCGGGTATGAGCACGTACCCGGCCCGGCAGCGCGGCAGCGCGCTCCGGGGCGCCGCCCGGCTCCCCGAGCGGGTACGCGCCGCCTGGGACCGCCCGCTGACGGCGTACTACGTCATCCTCGGCGCGGCCCTGCTGATCACCGTGCTCGGCCTGGTGATGGTGTACTCCGCCTCGATGATCCAGGCGCTGCGCTACGGCCTGCCGTCCACGTACTACTTCCGCAAGCAGCTCCTCGCGGTCGCCCTCGGCTCCGTGCTGCTCTACGCCGCCGCCCGGATGCCGGTCAGACTGCACCGCGCGCTCGCGTACCCGCTGCTGCTCGGCGCCGTCTTCCTGATGTGCCTGGTCCAGGTCCCCGGAATAGGGCAGACGGTCAACGGCAACACCAACTGGATCTCCATCGGCGGCCCGTTCCAGATCCAGCCCAGCGAATTCGGCAAGCTGGCCCTGGTGATGTGGGGCGCCGACCTGCTCGCCCGCAAGGGCGACCGGAATCTGCTGATCCAGTGGAAGCACCTGCTGGTGCCGCTCGTGCCCGTGACGTTCCTGCTGCTCGGACTGATCATGCTCGGCGGCGACATGGGCACCACGATGATCCTCACCGCGATCCTCTTCGGCATGCTCTGGCTCGCGGGCGCCCCCACCAGGCTCTTCGCGGGCGTGCTGTCCGGCGCGGCGGCGCTGGCGGCCCTGGCCATCATCACCAGCCCCAACCGGATGGGCCGGCTGCACTGCATCGCCGCCACCGACCCCGGCACCAACGACCAGTGCTGGCAGGCCGTGCACGGGATCTACGCCCTCGCCTCCGGCGGCTGGTTCGGGTCGGGACTCGGGGCGAGTGTGGAAAAATGGGGTGAACTCCCGGAGCCGCACACCGACTTCATCTTCGCCGTAACCGGGGAGGAATTGGGTCTGGCGGGGACGCTGTCGGTACTCGCCCTCTTCGCGGCACTAGGCTACGCGGGTATCCGCGTGGCCGGTCGTACGGAGGACCCCTTCGTCAGGTTCGCAGCGGGTGGCGTGACCACCTGGATCACGGCGCAGGCCGTGATCAACATCGGTGCGGTGCTCGGCCTGCTGCCGATCGCCGGAGTCCCGCTCCCGCTGTTCTCCTACGGAGGTTCAGCCATCCTGCCGACCATGTTCGCGATCGGGCTGCTCATCTCCTTCGCGAGAAACGAGCCCGGAGCGCGAGCGGCCCTGGCCATGCGGGGGCGTAGTGCTTTCAGCGGGGCAATGACACGGACGATGCGGCGGTACGTCACCAGGCGGCCGTCCGGAGAGCGGTGAATTTCGGTGCATGTCGTACTCGCCGGCGGGGGGACCGCCGGCCACATCGAGCCTGCGCTCGCGCTCGCCGATGCCCTGCGCAGGCAGGACCCGACCGTGGGCATCACGGCCCTCGGCACCGAGAAGGGCCTGGAGACCAGGCTGGTGCCGGAACGCGGTTATGAACTGGCGCTCATCCCGGCCGTCCCGCTGCCGCGCCGCCCCACCCCGGAACTGATCACCGTCCCCGGACGGCTGCGCGGCACCATCAAGGCCGCCGAGCAGATCCTGGAACGCACCAAGGCGGACTGCGTGGTCGGCTTCGGCGGCTACGTGGCGCTGCCCGGCTACCTGGCCGCCAAGCGGCTCGGCGTGCCGATCGTCGTGCACGAGGCCAACGCGCGGCCGGGCCTGGCCAACAAGATCGGGTCGCGGTACGCGCACGCGGTCGCCGTCTCCACCCCCGACAGCAAGCTGCGCGACGCCCGTTACATCGGCATCCCGCTGCGCCGCACCATCGCCACCCTCGACCGGGCCGCCGCCCGCCCCGAGGCCCGGCACGCGTTCGGCCTCGACCAGAACCTGCCCACCCTGCTGGTCTCCGGCGGCTCCCAGGGCGCCCGCCGGCTCAACGAGGTGATCGCCACCGTCGCGCCGCGGCTCCAGCAGTCCGGCGTGCAGATCCTGCACGCGGTCGGCCCCAAGAACGAACTCCCGCGGTCCGACAACATGCCCGGCATGCCGCCGTACCGCCCGGTGCCCTACGTCGACCGGATGGATCTCGCCTACGCCGCCGCCGACATGATGCTCTGCCGGGCCGGTGCCATGACCGTCGCCGAACTGTCCGCGGTCGGACTGCCCGCCGCCTACGTGCCGCTGCCCATCGGCAACGGCGAACAGCGGCTCAACGCCCAGCCGCTGGTGAAGGCCGGCGGCGGCCTGCTGGTCGACGACGCCGAACTCACCCCCGACTGGGTGCTGGGACACGTGCTGCCCGTCCTGACGGACCCGCACCGCCTGTACGACATGTCGCGCGCGGCAGCCGAGTTCGGCCGCCGCGACGCGGACGACCTGTTGGTCGCCATGGTGTACGAGGCGGTGGCCGCGGGCCGCCGCTGACGGTGGCCGCCGCGCCGAGGGCGTGTCCCGCGGCGCGGCGGACCGGGCCTGGCACGATAGGGCCCGCGGGGCGCGGACGCGCTCCGCATCCGTCGACGCGGGGAGGCCGGGTGACCGGGGTGACCGGGACGCAAGCGAAGCCGGTCGGCGCCGACCGGGACGGGGCGGCGCCCGGCGCCGGACGGCGCCCGCGCCCCCGGCCGACCCTCCCCAGCCGCCGGACGGCGATCATCACACTGGCCGTCCTCACCGTCCTCGTCGCGGGCGGCACCTGGGCCGTCTACGGCTCCTCCTGGTTCCGCGCCACGCGCGTGACCGTCACGGGCAACGACGTGCTGACGCCGCAGCAGATCGAGCGCGCCGCGGGCGTACCGCTGGGCGGCGCGCTGGCCTCCGTGGACACCGGCGCGGTCCGCAGGCGGCTGCTCACCGCGCTGCCGCGGATCGACCATGTGGACGTGGAACGGTCGTGGCCGCACACGGTCCGGGTGAAAGTGACCGAACGAACGGCCTCCGCCGTACTGAAAAGCGGCGACAAGTTCACCGAAGTGGACCCGGGCGGTGTGCGATTCGCGACGGTCGACACCGCGCCGCGCGGCGTACCGCTCGTGCAATTGACGCCGGATCAGTCGCCGAGCCTTCGGCATTTCGGAACAAAGAGCCTGCTGCGGGCCGCCATTGCGGTCGCCGCCGATCTTCCGGAATCGCTGCACGGCCAGGCGACCGCGATCCGGGTCCGTTCCTACGACAACATCACCGTCGAACTCTCGCGCGGACGCAGCGTGATGTGGGGGAGCGCGGAACAGGGCGCGCGGAAGGCCGCGGTGCTCAATGCGCTCCTGAAGGTCCAGCCACACGCCTCCCACTACGACGTGAGTGCCCCCAGCGCCCCTGCGGCGTCAGGGAGTTGACGCCCCTTATGGCATTATTCGACCCCTGGCCCACCAGCCGGTGACGTGATCACATAGGGTCAAAAGAAAAACGGTAGGTTCGGCGTGTTCGTTGAACCACTACCGCTTGTCGACTTAGTGTCTCGTCCCAAGGAACACATGGGACATGCATACTGGTAACCCTAAACCTCACGGTTAGGGTTCGGAACGGCATCGGCGAGCGTACCGACCGTCCCACAAGATACGTAACTCGAGGCGAGAGGCCTTCGACGTGGCAGCACCGCAGAACTACCTCGCAGTCATCAAGGTCGTCGGCATCGGCGGCGGTGGCGTCAACGCCATCAACCGGATGATCGAGGTCGGTCTCAAGGGCGTCGAGTTCATCGCGATCAACACCGATGCGCAGGCCCTCCTGATGAGCGACGCCGACGTCAAGCTCGACGTCGGCCGTGAACTGACCCGGGGCCTCGGCGCCGGGGCCAACCCCGACGTGGGCCGCAAGGCCGCCGAGGACCACCGCGAGGAGATCGAAGAGGTGCTCAAGGGCGCCGACATGGTCTTCGTCACCGCGGGTGAGGGCGGCGGCACCGGCACCGGCGGCGCACCCGTCGTCGCCAACATCGCCCGCTCGCTCGGCGCCCTGACCATCGGGGTCGTCACCCGCCCCTTCACCTTCGAGGGCCGCCGCCGCGCCAACCAGGCGGAGGACGGCATCGCGGGGCTGCGGGAGAACGTCGACACCCTGATCGTCATCCCCAACGACCGTCTGCTGTCCATCTCGGACCGCCAGGTCAGCGTGCTCGACGCCTTCCGCTCGGCCGACCAGGTCCTGCTCTCCGGCGTGCAGGGCATCACCGACCTGATCACCACCCCCGGCCTGATCAACCTCGACTTCGCCGACGTGAAGTCCGTGATGTCCGAGGCGGGTTCGGCCCTCATGGGCATCGGCTCCGCGCGCGGTGACGACCGTGCGGTCGCCGCCGCCGAGATGGCGATCTCCTCGCCGCTGCTCGAAGCCTCCATCGACGGCGCCCGCGGGGTGCTGCTCTCCATCTCCGGCGGCTCCGACCTCGGCCTGTTCGAGATCAACGAGGCGGCCCAACTCGTCAGCGAGGCGGCCCACCCCGAGGCCAACATCATCTTCGGCGCGGTCATCGACGACGCGCTCGGCGACGAGGTGCGGGTCACCGTGATCGCCGCCGGGTTCGACGGCGGTCAGCCGCCCACCAAGAGCAGCGCCAAGGCGCTCGACGGATACCGCGACACGACCCCCGCCTCCGGCGCCCGGATCGCCAGCCAGCCCGAACCCGCCCGCCCGGCGACCTCGTACACCGGCCTCGGCAGTGTCCCGGTCGCCTCGTCGGACCGCGACAGCGACAACGAGCCCGTCGCGGAGGCGCCGACCCCGGTCCCGCCCCCGCACGTGCCGCCGGCCCGTCCCTACCAGGACACCGCGGCCGAAGAGCTCGACGTACCCGACTTCTTGAAGTGATAGGGCACCGCCAGACAGCGAGCGGCGCGCACTTCGCCTTCACCGACCGGTGGGGCGGGGTGAGCGCCGTTCCGCACGACAGCCTCAACCTCGGCGGCGCGGTGGGGGACGACCCCGCCGCCGTACGCGCCAACCGCGAGCGCGCCGCGGCCGATCTCGGCCGCGACCCCGACCGGGTGGTGTGGATGAACCAGGTGCACGGCCGCGAGGTCGCCGTCGTGGACGCCCCGTGGGGCGACCGGCCGGTCCCGGCCGTCGACGCGCTCGTCACCACGCGCGCCGACCTCACGCTCGCCGTACTCACCGCCGACTGCGTGCCCGTACTGCTCGCCGACCCGGTGGCCGGTGTCGTGGCCGCCGCGCACGCGGGACGGCCGGGACTGGTCGCGGGTGTGGTGCCCGCCGCCGTCGAGGCGATGACGGCGCGGGGGGCCGACCCCGCGCGGATCACCGCGCTGCTCGGCCCCGCCGTGTGCGGAAAGTGCTATGAAGTGCCCGCCGCGATGCGGGACGAGGTCGCCCGGGCGGTGCCGGAGGCGTACGCCGAGACGAGCTGGGGCACTCCGGCGGTCGACGTGGCTTCGGGGGTGCGCGCCCAACTCGCGCGCGCCGGAGTGAACCTCGGGCCGAGCGCCGGATCATCCGACGGGCCGGGCGCGGGTGTGTGCACCCTGGAGTCCGCCGATCACTTCTCCTACCGCCGCGACGGTGTCACCGGCCGCCTGGCGGGCTATGTCTGGCTGGACGGCGCCGCGTGACCGAGCATCAGACCGACCCCGGGGCCGAGGACGCCGCCAGGCGCGCGGAACTCGCCGCGAATCTGGACCGTGTCGAGAAGCGGATCACCGCCGCCTGCGAGGCGGCCGGGCGGGACCGCGCGGACGTGACCCTGATCGTGGTCACCAAGACCTACCCGGCGAGCGACGTCCGGCTGCTGGCCGGCCTCGGCGTCCGGCATGTGGCGGAGAACCGCGACCAGGACGCCGCGCCCAAGGCGGCGGCGTGCGCCGATCTTCCGCTTACTTGGCATTTTGTGGGGCAGTTGCAGACCAACAAGGCTCGTTCAGTGGTCCGTTACTCTGATCATGTGCACTCGGTCGACCGGCTCCGGCTGGTCGGCGCGCTGTCGACCGCGGCGACCGCCGCGGAAAAGCGGCTCGGGTGCCTCGTTCAGGTCGCCCTGGACGCGGAGTCGGGCGCTCAGGGAGAGCGCGGCGGGGTGGCACCCGACGCGGTCGCCGCGCTCGCCGACGCGATCGCGGCGGCACCGGGGCTGCGTCTCGACGGCCTGATGACCGTCGCGCCGCTGGCCGGGGCGTACGCGGGCCAACCCCGCGCCGCCTTCGATCGGTTGATGGAAATCTCATCCGGCCTGCGCGAGACCCATCCGGCTGCGACCATGGTCTCGGCAGGGATGAGCCAGGACCTCGACGAAGCCGTTGCGGCCGGAGCGACACATGTACGCGTCGGTACGGCGGTACTCGGAGTCCGTCCCGGGCTCGGGTAACGTCACCAACAAGTCGGACCACAGCATAAATATGGTGTGGCGGCCGTCCGAGCGGCGGCCGAGGACCGCAACCCCGCTGAGAGGACGCAGAGCATGGCCGGCGCGATGCGCAAGATGGCGGTCTACCTCGGCCTCGTGGAGGACGACGGATACGACGGGCCGGGATTTGACCCCGACGACGAGTTCGAGCCCGAGATGGCCGCTCCGCCCGCAGCACGGGCCAGCGCCGACCCCGAGCGTGCCCCTCGCCGTCAGCAGCAGGTCAGCCAGCACGTACCGCAGCACGTACCACAGAGCCAGCACCAGTCGTCGCAGGACGAACCGGCGCGTCTCGTACACGCCCCGGCGCCCCGTGAACCGCGGATCGCCCCCGTGGCGTCCATCACACCCGAACGTCACAGCCTGGAGAAGAACGCACCGGTGATCATGCCCAAGGTCGTGTCAGAGCGAGAGCCGTACCGGATCACGACACTGCACCCCCGGACCTACAACGAAGCCCGTACCATCGGGGAACACTTCCGCGAGGGAACGCCGGTGATCATGAATCTGACGGAGATGGACGACACGGACGCGAAGCGTCTTGTCGACTTCGCCGCCGGCCTGGTCTTCGGTCTTCACGGAAGCATCGAGCGGGTGACGCAGAAGGTGTTCCTCCTGTCGCCTGCTAACGTCGATGTCACGGCGGAGGACAAAGCCCGGATCGCCGAGGGCGGGTTCTTCAACCAGAGCTGAACGAGACGCAACCGCAGGGACCCGGCCACCGGGCCGAAGACGAGCAGGGGAGAGGGAAGCGCGATGAGTGTCGCACTCCAGGTGCTGTACATCGCGCTGTACTGCTTCCTGTTTGTGCTGATCTTCCGATTGGTGATGGATTACGTCTTCCAGTTCGCCCGTTCATGGCACCCTGGGAAGGCGATGGTGGTGGTCCTGGAGGGCACCTACACTGTCACCGATCCGCCACTCAAGCTCTTGCGGCGGTTCATCCCGCCGCTACGTCTCGGGGGCGTGGCGCTCGACCTGTCCTTCTTCGTATTGATGATCATCGTGTACATCCTGATCTCCGTCGTGGGGAACTTGATGTGAACGGTGCGGGCTCCCGATATGTCGACGATCACGTTGAGGTGAAGAGATGCCGCTGACCCCCGAGGACGTTCGGAACAAGCAGTTCACGACCGTCCGCCTCCGAGAGGGCTATGACGAGGATGAGGTCGACGCCTTCCTCGACGAGGTGGAGGCGGAGCTGACTCGATTGCTCCGCGAAAACGAGGACTTGCGCGCCAAACTGGCCGCGGCCACCCGTGCCGCCGCCCAGAACCAGCAACAGGGCATGCGCAAGCCCGAACAGCAGGACCGGCCGGTGCCCGCTGCCATATCCGGTCCGCAGCCGGTGCCGCAGCAGCAGATGGGTCCGCCGCAGCAGCAGGGCGGTATGCCGCAGTTGCCGCCCGGCCCCAGCGCCCAGCAGCAGCACGGGCCCGGCCCGATGCAGCAGCAGATGGGGCACCCCATGCAGCAGCAGGGGCCTGGTCCGATGGGCCAGCACCCGATGCAGCAGCAGGGACCCGGCCCCATGGGCCAGCACCCGATGCAGCAGCAACAGCAGCAGCACCACCCGATGCAGCAGCAGGGACCCGGTGGCGACAGCGCCGCCCGCGTGCTCTCGCTCGCGCAGCAGACGGCGGACCAGGCCATCGCGGAAGCGCGTTCCGAGGCCAACAAGATCGTCGGCGAGGCCCGCAGCCGCGCCGAGGGCCTGGAGCGGGACGCCCGCGCCAAGGCGGACGCTCTTGAGCGGGACGCCCAGGAGAAGCACCGCGTCGCGATGGGCTCCCTGGAGTCCGCCCGCGCCACGTTGGAGCGCAAGGTCGAGGACCTGCGCGGCTTCGAGCGCGAGTACCGCACGCGTCTGAAGTCCTACCTGGAGTCCCAGCTCCGTCAGCTCGAGAACCAGGCCGACGACTCGCTGGCTCCGCCGCGTACCACCCCCGCGGCTCCCTCCCTCCCGGCCGCGTCCACCATGGGCGGCTCGATGGGCGGATCCATGGGCAACGGCGGTATGGGCAACGGCATGGCACCGGCCGGCGCGGGCGCCGGTATGGGACACGCGGGCTCCGCGCCGTCCTACGGCGGCCAGGGCATGGGCGGCGGTCACACCCCCGGCCCGACGTACGGCGGCCAGCAGCAGATGTCTCCTGCCATGACCCAGCCGATGGCACCGGTACGGCCGCAGGCGCCGCAGCCGATGCAGCAGGCGCCGACGCCGATGCGCGGTTTCCTGATCGACGAGGACGACAACTGACCTAGCGGTCGGCTGGACCCGCACCACACAGGGCCGGGCCCCCGGGGAATCCTTTTTCCCCGCGGGGCCCGGCCCTGTTCTGTGCGACGACCACCGTGCGAAGGGGACTTCGCCCCTACGCGGCTCAGCTCTTGCGCAGGTGGAAGGTCAGGGCCAGGGACTCGTCCGTGAACGCCGGGCCGAAGGAGGCATCGGCCGACGCGTCGGTGAAGCTGTCCGCCAGGACCTCCTCGGAGATGAGCGAGGCGTGGGCGGACAGGGCCGTCGAGACGTCGGGCTCGGCCGTGGCCCAGCGGACGTGAATCCGGTCGGCCACGTCGAAGCCGGAGGTCTTGCGGGCCTCCTGGATCAGCCGGATGGCGTCGCGGGCGAGCCCGGCCAGGCGGAGTTCGGGAGTGATCTCCAGGTCGAGCGCGACCGTGGCGCCGGAGTCGGAGGCGACCGACCACCCTTCGCGCGGGGTCTCGGTGATGATGACCTCTTCAGGAGCGAGCGCGACCTCCTCGCCGTCCACGACCACCGAGGCCGTACCGCCGTCGCGCAGCGCCGCCGACAGGGCCGCCGCGTCGGCGGCGGCGACCGCGGCCGCCACGGCCTGGACGCCCTTGCCGAAACGCTTGCCCAGCGCGCGGAAGTTGGCCTTGGCCGTGGTGTCGACCAGCGACCCGCCGACCTCGGACAGCGACGCCAGGGAGCTGACGTTCAACTCCTCGGTGATCTGCGCCCGCAGCTCGGCCGAGAGCCCCTCGAAGCCCGCGGCGGCGACCAGCGCGCGCGACAGCGGCTGACGCGTCTTGACACCGGACTCCGCGCGCGTGGCACGGCCCAGCTCGACCAGCCGCCGTACGAGCAGCATCCGCTCCGACAGGGCCGGGTCGACGTGCCGCTCGTCCACGACGGGCCAGGACGAGAGGTGGACGGAGTCGGGGGCACCGGGGACCACCGGCACCACCAGGTCCTGCCAGACCCGTTCGGTGATGAACGGCACCAGCGGGGCCATCAGCCGCGTCACGGTCTCCACCACGTCGTGCAGGGTGCGCAGCGCGGCCGGGTCGCCCTGCCAGAAGCGGCGCCGCGAACGGCGCACGTACCAGTTCGACAGGTCGTCCACGAAGGCCGACAGCAGCTTGCCCGCGCGCTGGGTGTCGTACGACTCCAGCGCGTCGGTGACCTCGCGCACCAGCACGTTCCGCTCGCCGACCAGCCAGCGGTCGAGCAGCGGGCGGTCCTCGACGGCCGGGTCGGCCGCCGAGGGGGCCCAGCCGGACGTACGGGCGTACAGCGCCTGGAAGGCGACCGTGTTCCAGTACGTGAGCAGCGTCTTGCGGACGACCTCCTGGATCGTGCCGTGGCCGACCCGGCGGGCCGCCCACGGGGAGCCGCCGGCCGCCATGAACCAGCGCACCGCGTCGGCGCCGTGCTGGTCCATGAGCGGGATCGGCTGGAGGATGTTGCCCAGGTGCTTGGACATCTTGCGGCCGTCCTCGGCGAGGATGTGGCCGAGGCAGACCACGTTCTCGTAACTCGACCTGTCGAAGACGAGCGTGCCGATGGCCATCAGCGTGTAGAACCAGCCGCGGGTCTGGTCGATCGCCTCCGCGATGAACTGCGCCGGGTACGTGCGCTCGAAGACCTCCTTGTTGTGGAACGGGTAGCCCCACTGCGCGAACGGCATCGAACCCGAGTCGTACCAGGCGTCGATCACCTCGGGGACGCGGGTCGCGGTGCCGCCGCAGGACGGGCAGCCGAAGGTGACCGCGTCGATGTACGGGCGGTGCGGGTCGAGCCCGGACTGGTCGGTGCCGGTCAGTTCGCCGAGTTCGGCCAGCGAGCCGACACAGGTCAGATGGCCGTCCTCGCAGCGCCAGATCGGCAGCGGCGTACCCCAGTAGCGGTTGCGCGACAGCGCCCAGTCGACGTTGTTCTTCAGCCAGTCGCCGAAGCGGCCGTGCTTGACCGAGTCCGGGTGCCAGTTGGTCTTCTCGTTCTCCCGCAGCAGGGCGTCCTTGACCGCGGTGGTCCTGATGTACCAGGACGGCTGCGCGTAGTAGAGCAGCGCGGTGTGGCAGCGCCAGCAGTGCGGGTAGCTGTGCTCGTACGGCAGGTGCCGGAACAGCCGTCCCGAAGCCTGGAGTTCGGCGACCAGCGCCTCGTCGGCCTTCTTGAAGAAGACCCCGCCGACCAGGGGCACGTCCGGCTCGAAGGTGCCGTCGCGGCGCACCGGGTTGACCACCGGAAGGCCGTACGCGCGGCAGGTCTTGAGGTCGTCCTCACCGAAGGCGGGGGACTGGTGGACCAGGCCCGTGCCGTCCTCGGTGGTGACGTACTCGGCGTTCACCACATAGTGCGCGTCCGGGATCTCGACGAGGTCGAACGGCCGCTGATACGTCCAGCGTTCCATCTCGCGGCCGGTGAAGGACTGCCCGGTCGCCGTCCAGCCCTCGCCCAGCGCCTTGCCGAGCAGCGGCTCGGCGACGACCAGCTTCTCGGTGCCGTCGGTGGCGACGACGTACGTCACGTCGGGGTGCGCGGCGACGGCGGTGTTGGAGACCAGCGTCCAGGGCGTGGTCGTCCACACCAGCAGCGCGGCCTCGCCCGCCAGCGGGCCGCCGGTCAGCGGGAAGCGGACGAAGACCGACGGGTCGACGACCGTCTCGTAGCCCTGGGCCAGTTCGTGGTCGGACAGGCCGGTCTGGTCCTTCGGGCACCAGGGCGCCACCCGGTAGTCCTGGACCAGCAGGCCCTTGTCGAAGATCTGCTTGAGCGACCACCACACGGACTGGACGTACTCCGGGTCCATCGTCCGGTAGGCGTTGTCGAGGTCGACCCAGTAGCCCATGCGCGTGGTCAGGTCGGTGAAGGCGTCGGTGTACCGGGTCACCGACTCGCGGCACTTCGCGTTGAACTCCGCGACGCCGTAGTCCTCGATGTCCTGCTTGGTGGTGAAGCCCAGTTCCTTCTCCACCGCCAGCTCGACCGGCAGCCCGTGGCAGTCCCAGCCGGCCTTGCGGGTCACGTGGTGGCCCTGCATGGTCTTGAAGCGCGGGAAGACGTCCTTGAAGACGCGGGCCTCGATGTGGTGGGCGCCGGGCATGCCGTTGGCGGTCGGCGGGCCCTCGTAGAAGACCCAGTCGGGCAGTCCGCGGCTCTGCTCGACGGAACGGGCGAAGGTCTTCCGCTCGCTCCAGAGGTCGAGCACCTCGTGTTCGAGGGCGGGCAGGTCGACCTGGGCGGGCACCGGCCGGTACTGCGGCGGCTGCGGCTGTCCCTGCGCGGTCTGGTGGTCGCTCATCGGTGGTTTCCTCCGGCGGACACTGGTGCGTACTCCGTCGAAGGGACGAGAGCGAGCGCTCCCGCGGTACCACCCTCCTTGGCGGTGGAGGCGCCCCGCACACGGGGAACCCACCGCCCCCTCATTGGGGCAGCGACGCCGGTTCTACTCGCCCGGGGGCCTTGAGGGGCCTCCCGCGGGCTTTCTTCCGGCGGCTCCGGGGTGATCTTCGCACCGCGCACACCCCCGGGCTTCCACCGTCCCCGGGTCGCTCATGGCTGCGTGCGGCGCTACTCGTCCCATCCACGCCTTTCGCTGCGCTCAGTGTACGGCGCTGGGAGCGGCCCGGCCGAACGGTTTACCCGGGCCGCCCACTGACCCGAATGGCCTGCTCCGCGCGCCCCGACGGCGACTGTCACGGATCGTTACCGCCAGGTACCGGAATACCTGGCGGTGAGCTGGGCACAACGGATGCAGACCTGCCCGCCCTCCGGGGCGGACCGGTCGGCCAGGCAGCGCGCCCCGTTGCCGCGGGTCCGGAGCCGATTTACCGTTTCCGGCACGATTCGCGAACAAGATCACGGATGTGAAGGGGTCGCGGCCATGGTCGTGAAGAAAAGGGGACGGCCTGCGGCCGGCTCCGACCATCCCGGTGTGACCGGGGCGTCCGTGGCGCCTGCCCGCGGGCCCGCGGCGGCGAGGAAGTCCGTGCGTACGGTCACGGTCGCCATCGATGCGGAGGAGGGCGACGCGGCCGAGGAGGCACCGCGGAAGAAGGCGGCTGCCAAGAAGGCCCCGGCCAAGAAGGCAGTCAAGAAGACGGCGGCGAAGAAGGCAGCGGCGAAGAAGACGGCAGCCAGGGAAACGGCTCCGGCAGGGAAGGCCGCCGCCGCGAAGGCGCCGGCGAAGAAGACGGCCGCGAAGAAGGCGGCGGCCGAAAAGGCGGCGACGGGCCGTACGGCGAAGAAGACGGGAGCCGGCAAGGTGGCAGCGAAGAAGACCGCGGCGGGTACGGCCGCGACCACGGGGGCCGCGTCCGCGGTGCCCGCCGCCCGCACCGCGGGCCCCGGCGGCCTGGCCGTCCTCCCCGGTGAGGACCCGTGGACGCCGGAAGAGGTCGAGGAGGCCCGCGCCGAGCTGCTGGGCGAGGTCCAGCGGCTCACGGAGGGCATCAGCTCCTCGGAGGCGGCCGTGGCGGGCCTGCTGCGCGACTCGGGCGACGGCGCGGGTGACGACGAGGCCGACACCGGCACCAAGAACATCACCCGCGAGTACGAGATGGCGCTGGCCGCCAACACCCGCGAGATGCTGGCGCAGACCAGGCACGCCCTGGAACGGCTGGACGAGGGCACGTACGGCCTCTGCGAGTCCTGCGGCAATCCGATCGGCAAGGCCCGCATGCAGGCGTTCCCGCGGGCCACGCTGTGCCTGGACTGCAAGCAGAAGCAGGAGCGGCGCTGAGGGCTCCGCCCGCGGACGGCCCCGGTCGTACGGGTGTGCCGTACCCTCGTCATCAGTCAGGATTCGGCCTGGCGGGCACGGAGCACAAAGGCTGAGGGACTCACGTGACGGAAGCGGAGCGCACCATCACCACGCCGGAGGAGACGCCGGACGCGACGCCTGACGGCGGGACGGGCGTCGAGGAGTCGGGCGTCGCCGAGCCGTCGGAGCAGGCCGCTCCGGCGGCGGACGGGACGGAAGGGGCGGCGCGGGGCGACGAGCCCGCCGGGCCGCAGGCCGTCTCGCGGCGGCGGCGCCGGATCGTCACCCTGATCGGGGTGGCGGCGCTGGCGTACCTCCTCGACCTGCTCTCCAAGATCTGGGTGGTCACCAGCCTGGAGAACCACGAGCCGGTCAACGTCTTCGGCCACTACCTGCGGCTGGACGCGATCCGGAACGCCGGGGCGGCCTTCGGCATGGGGCAGGGCATGACGATCGTCTTCACGATGATCGCGGCCGGTGTCATCGTCGTGATCGCCCGGCTCTCCCGCCGTCTGCACAGCCTGCCGTGGGCCGTCGCGCTCGGCCTGCTCCTCGGCGGCGCCTTCGGCAACCTCACCGACCGCGTCTTCCGCGCTCCCGGCGGCTTCCAGGGCCGGGTGGTGGACTTCATCGCGCCCGAGCACTTCGCCGTCTTCAACCTCGCCGACTCCGCCATCTGCTGCGGCGGCGCCCTGATCGTCCTGCTCTCCTTCCGCGGCGTCGACCCGGACGGCACCGTCCACCGCGAGGACTGACTCCCGCAGGAGGCGCCCGGTCCCGCGCTGGTACGGCCGGGGGCGGCGGGTCCGGCATACTCGTGTGGTGAGTACCGTTCCGGAAATCCGTTCCCTGCCCGTGCCCGACGGCCTCGAGGGCGAGCGTGTCGACGCCGCCATCGCCCGGATGTTCGGCTTCTCGCGGACGAAGGCCGCGGAGCTGGCGGCGGCGGGCAAGGTGTCGATCGACGGGTCGGCCGCGGGGAAGTCCGAGCGGGTGCACGGCGGAGCGTGGCTGGAGGTCGAGATGCCCGAGGCCGCCGCCCCGGTGCGGATCGTCGCGGAGCCGGTCGAGGGCATGGAGATCGTCCACGACGACGAGGACATCGTCGTCGTCCTCAAGCCGGTCGGCGTCGCCGCCCACCCGAGCCCCGGCTGGACCGGCACCACCGTGATCGGCGGCCTCGCCGCCGCCGGATACCGGATCTCCACCTCGGGGGCCGCCGAGCGCCAGGGCATCGTGCACCGGCTCGACGTCGGCACCTCCGGCCTGATGGTGGTCGCCAAGTCCGAGCGGGCGTACACCCTGCTCAAGGCGCAGTTCAGGGACCGCGTCGTGGACAAGCGCTACCACGCTCTGGTGCAGGGCCACCCGGACCCGATGAGCGGCACGATCGACGCGCCGATCGGCCGTCACCCCCACCACGACTACAAGTGGGCCGTCGTCGCCGACGGCAAGGCGTCCGTGACGCACTACGACCTCATCGAGGCGTTCCGCTCCGCCAGCCTGCTGGACATCAAGCTGGAGACCGGCCGCACCCACCAGATCCGGGTGCACATGTCCGCGCACCGCCACCCCTGCGTCGGCGACATCACCTACGGCGCCGACCCGACGCTCGCCAAGCGCCTGGGCCTGACCCGGCAGTGGCTGCACGCCAAGCAGTTGGGCTTCGAACACCCCTCGGACGGGCGCTGGGTGGAGTTCAGCAGCGAGTACCCGGACGACCTCCGGCACGCGCTCGACGTGATCCGCGCCGACAGCGAGTAGCCGTATCGGGGCCGGTGAAAGGCACGGCGGGGCGGCCGCGGGTCCGGCGGCGCGGAGCCGGTGTGGCATCGTGACGCCGTGGATCAGCTCGCTCTCTTCTTCTTCCTCATGCTCGCGGCCATCGTCATGGTGCCGCTCAGCGACCGGATCGGGCTGCCCTCGCCGGTCCTGATGACGCTGCTCGGCGGGGTCCTCGCGCTGCTCCCGCAGGTGCCCAACGTCCAGATCGACCCCGATCTGATCCTGCCGCTGGTGCTGCCCCCGCTGCTCTACGCGTCCGTACAGCGCACCTCCTGGCGGCAGTTCGCCGCGAACCGGCGGGCGATCTTCCTGCTCGCGGTCGCGCTGGTCTTCGTCACCACGGCCGCGGTGGCGGCGGTCGCCGACGCGGTCGTGCCGGAGATCACGCTGGCCGGGGCCTTCGCGCTCGGCGCGCTCGTGGCGCCGCCCGACCCGGTGGCCGCCACGGCCGTCGCGGGCAGCCTCGGACTGCCCCGGCGCATGATCTCCATCCTGGAGGGCGAGGGGCTGTTCAACGACGTCACCGCCATCGTGCTGTACCACGTGGCCGTCGCGGCGGCGCTGTCCGGCAACTTCTCCGCGCCCCACGCGGCCCTGGAACTCGTGCTGTCCGCCGTGGTCGCGATCGCGGTCGGCCTGGCCCTCGGCTGGGGCGCCAACAAGCTGATGGGCGTCGTCGGCGACCCCACCTTGCAGATCGGCCTGTCACTGCTGGTGCCCTTCGCCTCCTACGCGCTGGCCGAGGAGTTCGGCGGCTCCGGGGTCCTGGCCGTGCTCACCACCGCGCTGTTCCTGGCCGAATACGCCTTCGAGGCCGACGACGTGACGGCCCGTCTGGCGGGCAACACCTTCTGGGAGATCGTCGACACCCTCGTCACCGGCATCGCCTTCGGCCTGATCGGCCTCGAACTGCACAATGTGTTCCGGGTCGGCGCGGGCGACTGGGGCCCGATGGTGCGGCACGCCGCCATAGTGGTCGCGGTGGTCATCGGCGTGCGGCTGCTGTATCTGCTGCCCGCGACCTGGGCGGCGCGCAAGATGCACAAGCTGCGCGACCTGGACGAGGACATCCCGATGAGCTGGCGCGAGAGCGTCATCATGTGGTGGTCCGGGATGCGCGGGGTGGCGTCCGTCGCGCTGGCCCTGGCCATCCCGCTGACCACCGACAGCGGCGACGGCTTCCCGGCCCGCACGGAGATCTTGTTCATCGCCTTCGCGGTGGTGCTCAGCACCCTGGTGCTCCAGGGGCTGACGCTGCCGTGGCTGGTGAAACGGCTCGGGGTGCGCAGCGACATCGACGCCGAGCACGACCTGGAGAAGATGCTGGCGCTGCGGGCCATGACGGCCGCCAAGGCGCGGCTGCGCGACATCGAGTCCGTCGAGCCGCTGAGCGACGACCTGTCGGAGCTGCTGCACCGCCGCGCCTTCGACCTCGGCGCGCGGATCTGCCCGGACATCGTGGACGACGAGCGGCGCGAGAGCCACGCCAAGCGCGTCAAGCGGCTCAAGTCGGTGCGCCGCATCCAGGACGAGATGATGTCCGCCGCCCGGCACGAGGTGCTGTCGGCGCGCAGCGAGGCGGGGTACGACCCGGAGGTCGTCGACCGGGTGCTGCGCCAGCTCGACCTGCGCTCGATGCGCGGCTGACAGGTGAGAGCCTCTCACTGCCGTAACGCCCCGCAGCGTGAGGGCCCCGTGGGGGCGTAAGAGCCTCTTACCTGGTGCCCGGTCCCGGGCCCAGGTCGCCCGATTCCGGCGCCGGGGCCGCCTCCCGGCCCGGGTCCTGCTCCTGGCCGGGCGCGGGCGCGGTGCTGAGCCTGGGCAGCGCGTACGGGTGCTCGCAGCGCAGCCAGTCGATCAGCTGCTCGCGGACGATGCAGCGCAGGTTGAAGATGTCGTCCGAGTCCTTCGCGGTGGCCAGCGCCCTGACCTGGATCGTGGTCGGGGTGGAGTCGATCACGACGAGCCCCCATGCCCTGCGGTCCCACTCCGCGCAGCTCTCCAGGATCTCCAGCAGCCGCTTGCGCATCAGCGCCACCGGCGCCGAGTGGTCCAGGTGCAGAAGGACGGTGCCGGTCATCCGCGGGTCGCCGCGCGACCAGTTCTCGAACGGATTGCTGGTGAAGTACGACACCGGCATCGTGATCCGCCGCTCGTCCCAGGTGCGCACGCTCAGGAAGGTGAGGGTGATCTCCTCGACCACACCCCACTGGCCCTCCACGACCACGGTGTCGCCGATCCGCACCATGTCGCCGAAGGCGATCTGGAGACCGGCGAAGAGATTCGCGAGCGTGGACTGGGCGGCCACACCGGCGACGATGCCGATGATGCCCGCGGAGGCCAGCACCGACGCCCCGACCGTCCGCATCGCGGGGAAGGTGAAGAGCATCGACGCGACGACGATGACCGTCACGATCGCGGTGAACACCCGCTGGATCAGCGTGAGCTGGGTGCGCAGGCGGCGGATCTTGGGCACGTCGTGGCTGACCGCGACATAGCGCGCGTACGAGGAGTCGATGACCGCGGCGGCGACCCGTACCACCAGCCAGCCCGACGCGGCGATCAGCACCAGCACGAGGAACTGGCCGACGGCCTCCGCGTGGTCCTTCGCCAGATGGGCGGACCGGTAGCCGCCGCGCAGTATGGCGGTGCAGATCACCACCTGGAGGGGTATGCCGCAGCGGCGCAGCAGATGCCACAGCGGGGTCTCCGGGTGCCGGCCGTCCACCTTGCGCAGGGAGCGGTCGACGGTCCACCCCACGACCAGCGAGACCCCGACCGCCACACAGACGACGAGAACCGGGCGCAGCGCGCTGTCCATCACCATCCCGCGTCCACCTCGGCTTTCTTGTAGGAAACCCGGATCATCGGGTCTTCGTATCGCGGCGCTCCGCCCAAGGAGGGTAGCTGGCACCATGGTCGCGTACCGAACCCGAACAAAGGCAGCACTGTGACGATCGTCCTGTTCCACTCCGTCTACGGACCGCGTCCCGCCGTGCACGCCGCCGCCGACCGGCTGCGGGCGGCCGGGCACGAGGTCGTCGTGCCCGATCTGTACGACGGCCGGGTCGTGGACACCGTCGAGGCGGGACGGGCGATCCGCGAGGAGATCGGCAACGAGGAGCTGCTGCGCCGGGCGGTCCTCGCGGCGGCGCCGTACTCCGAGCGGGAGCTGGTCTACGCGGGCTTCTCGCTGGGCGGGGCCCTCGCGCAGACCGTGGCGCTCGGCGACGAGAAGGCGCGCGGGCTGCTGCTCCTGCACGGCACCTCGGACATCGCCGACGACGCGGCCACCGACATCCCCGTACAGCTCCATGTCGCCGACCCCGACCCCTTCGAGCCGGAGGACTGGCTGAACTCCTGGTACCTGGGGATGCGCAAGGCCGGCGCCGACGTCGAGGTGCACCGCTACCGGGGCGCCGGCCACCTCTACACCGACCCCGACCTGCCGGACCACGACGCCGAGGCCGCCGAGAAGACCTGGGCGGTCGCGCTGGACTTCCTGGCCGGGCTGTAGGACCGCGGGGCCGCAGGAGACCGGGCCGCGCGAAACGGCGGGAGCCGGTCCCCTACGCGTAGGGGACCGGCTCCCGCCGTTCGGAGTGGTGTGCCGCTACTTCAGGGCCGCCGTGATCTGGTCCATCACGCCGTCGGCGGTCAGCTCCTTGCCGTTGAGCCTGATGGTCGGCGTGGACTTGATGCCCGCCGCGTTGAACGCGTCGGAGGAGTCCAGCGCCCACTTGTCGTAGGTGCCCTCCTTGACCGCGGTCTGGAACGCGGCGTTGTCCTTGAGCGCCGGGACCAACTGCGCCAGCTTGATCATGTTGGCGTCGTCCGCGAACAGGTCGGGGCCGGACTCCTCCGGGTGGTGGTCCTTGGAGTAGAGCAGCGTGTGGTACGCCTCGAAGGCGTCCAGGCTCACGTTGGCCGCCGCGCCGACCGCGCTCAGCGCGTTCTTGGAGCCGGTGCCGCCGAGGTTGCCGTCCAGGAACGTGCCGAAGTGGTACGTGATCTTGTACTTGCCGTCCTTGGCGCCCTTGAGGACGTCCGCGCCCGAGGTCTGCTCGAACTGCGCGCACGCCGGGCAGCGCAGGTCCTCGAACAGGTCGAGGTTGTTCTTGTTCTTCGGGTCGCCGACCACGATGGTCGAGCCGTTGGTGCCCGAGGTGTTCGCGGGCTTGACCAGCTTGTCCTTCTTGGCCGACTCCCAGTAGCTGGGCTTGTTCGCCGCGTTGACCGCGACGGCGACACCGCCCGCGATGGCCAGCACCGCGACGACGCCGACGCCGACGAATATCTGGCGGCGGACCTTCGCCCGCTTCGCCTCGCGCTCGCGCTCCGCGCGCAGCCGCTCGCGGGCGGCCTGCTTGCTGGCCTTGCTGTTCCTGCTGCTCATGGGGGATCTCCGTGATGACGCGTGGTGGTATGAGAGGAAAGTGCCGGTACGACGGTCAGACTGCGACCGCGACGGGCGGACCACGGCGTACGACGGAGTGCAGCAGCGGGCGCGCGGCGAGCGGGCCCGCCGAGGCGCGGACGGCCGGGCGGAACCGGCGCGGCGGCACCGCGAGCCCGGTGCGGGCGGCCACGGCCAGCAGCAGCGGCCGGAAGGCGGCGGCGGCCATCACGCGCAGCACCCGGTGCAGCGCGGCCTCACCGCGCCGCAGCCACCAGGACGCGACCAGGCCGACGGTCACATGGACGGCCAGCAGCAGCCACGGCAGCGCGGTGGACGGCATCTGCGCCGCGGCGGCGCCGCCCGGCACCGCGGACAGCCCCTGGCCGCCGACCTGGCCGCCGTTGCACAGGAAGGTCTCGTGGAACGACCACCACGAACCGGTCACCGGGCCGCCCGCGGGCCCGTAACAGGCCTGCTGGCCCGCGGTGAAGACGGTGTCGACGGCCAGTTCCAGCGGGACCATCAGGCCCGCGATCGGCCAGAAGCCGCGCTCGTGCCGGCCGCCGAGCAGATACGCCAGCGCGAAGACACCGCCGAACGCGCCGCCGACCACGGTCAGCGGCAGCGGGGTGTGCGACATCAGCACATGGGAGGTGGAGGACAGGGTGACGCACAGCGCGGCGAAAAGGGCAGCGCGCAGCGCCCTCAGCCTCGGCCGTATGTCCTCCATGGCGACAGAGTGTGCCATGCGCGAGCGTATGTGTGACCTAAAGGCGGGTAACGGATGGGACTACAGAGGGCGGCCGGCACGCGGCGGACTCCTCCGGCGGACCGGCGCGGGTGGCGGTACGGGGAGCCGCGCCGCGTTGTCGGACCCGAGTCGTAGACTCGCAGCGCCGCCAGAATCAGCCAGCGACGCACCAGCAGTCCGCCCCTCTCGCCGGAGGTATCGCCGCCCGTGACCGACCAGCCCTTCACCCATCTCCATGTCCACACCCAGTACTCGCTGCTGGACGGAGCGGCGAGATTGAAGGACATGTTCAAGGCGTGCAACGAGATGGGGATGAGCCATGTGGCCATCACCGACCACGGCAATCTGCACGGGGCGTACGACTTCTTCCACCAGGCCAAGGACGCCGGTGTCACGCCGGTGATGGGCATCGAGGCGTATCTGGCGCCCGAGTCGCGGCGGTACAACAAGCCCGTCAAGTGGGGCGCGCCGCACCAGAAGCGGGACGACATCTCGGGTGCGGGCGCGTACACCCACATGACCATCTGGGCGCGCAACGCCGTCGGGCTGCACAATCTCTTCCGCGCCCAGTCGCGGGCGGCCTTCGAGGGCTACTTCCGCAAGCCCCGGATGGACCGCGAACTGCTCAGCGAGTACGCCGAGGGCCTGATGGGCACCACGGGCTGCCCCTCCGGCGAGATCTCCACCCGCATCCGGCTCGGGCAGATGGACGAGGCGATCAAGGCCGCCGGCGAGTACCAGGACATCTTCGGCAAAGAGAACTTCTTCGTCGAGATCATGGACCACGACATCGACATCGACCGCCGGGCCCGCGCGGGCCTGGAGGAGATCGCCAAGAAGATCGACGCGCCCTTCGTCGTCACCAACGACTCGCACTACACGTACGCCAACGAGTCCTCGGCGCACGACACCCTGCTGTGCATCCAGACCGGCTCGAACATGTCGGACCCCGACCGGTTCAAGTTCGACGGCAGCGGTTACTACCTGAAGTCCGCCGCCGAGATGTACGCGATCGACTCCTCGGACGCGTGGCAGGAGGGCTGCCGCAACAGCCAGCTCCTGATCGCGAACCGGATCGAGACCGAGGGCATGTTCGAGACGAAGAACCTGATGCCCAGGTTCGACGTCCCCGAGGGCTACACCGAAGTGACCTGGTTCCGCGAGGAAGTGGCCCGCGGCATGGCCCGGCGCTTCCCCGCCGGCATCCCCGAGGACCGGCAGAAGCTCGCCGACTACGAGATGGACACCATCGTCCAGATGGGGTTCCCCGGCTACTTCCTCGTCGTCGCCGACTTCATCATGTGGGCGAAGAACAACGGCATCGCGGTCGGCCCCGGGCGTGGTTCCGCGGCCGGTTCGATCGTCGCCTACGCCATGGGCATCACCGACCTCGACCCGGTCCCGCACGGCCTGATCTTCGAGCGCTTCCTCAACCCCGAGCGCGTGTCCATGCCCGATGTCGACATCGACTTCGACGAGCGTCGGCGCGGCGAGGTCATCCGCTACGTGACCGAGAAGTACGGCTCCGACAAGGTCGCGCAGATCGCCACCTACGGCACCATCAAGGCCAAGGCCGCGATCAAGGACTCGGCCCGCGTGCTCGGTTACCCCTTCTCCATGGGCGACCGGATCACCAAGGCCATGCCCGCCGACGTCCTCGGCAAGGGCATCCCGCTCTCCGGCATCACCGACAAGGACCACCCGCGCTACAGCGAGGCGGGCGAGGTCCGGGCGATGTACGAGAACGAGCCGGACGTCACCAAGGTGATCAACTCGGCCAAGGGTATCGAGGGCCTGGTCCGGCAGATGGGCGTGCACGCGGCGGGCGTGATCATGTCCGCCGAGCCGCTGATCGACCACGTGCCGATCTTCTCGCCGAAGAACGACGGCGCGGTCGTCACGCAGTGGGACTACCCGAGCTGTGAGTCGCTCGGCCTGCTGAAGATGGACTTCCTCGGCCTGCGCAACCTGACGATCATGGATGACGCGGTCAAGTCGATCAAGGCCAACAAGGGCATCGACATCGACCTGCTGTCCCTGCCGCTGGACGACCCCAACACGTACGCGCTGCTCGGGCGCGGCGACACCCTGGGCGTCTTCCAGTTCGACGGCGGCCCCATGCGCGCCCTGCTGCGCATGATGAAGCCCGACAACTTCGAGGACATCTCCGCCGTCTCGGCCCTGTACCGGCCGGGCCCGATGGGCATGAATTCGCACATCAACTACGCGCTGCGCAAGAACAAGCAGCAGGAGATCACCCCGATCCACAAGGAGCTGGAAGAGCCGCTCCGCGAAGTCCTCGACATCACCTACGGCCTGATCGTCTATCAGGAGCAGGTGCAGAAGGCCGCCCAGGTGCTGGCCGGTTACTCGCTCGGCCAGGCCGACCTGCTGCGCCGCGCGATGGGCAAGAAGAAGAAGGAAGTCCTCGACAAGGAGTTCATCCCCTTCCAGGCGGGCATGCGCGAGCGCGGCTACTCCGACCAGGCCATCCAGGCGGTCTGGGACGTGCTGGTGCCGTTCGCCGGATACGCCTTCAACAAGGCGCACTCCGCCGCGTACGGCCTCGTCTCCTACTGGACCGCGTATCTCAAGGCCAACTACCCGGCCGAGTACATGGCGGGCCTGCTGACCTCGGTCAAGGACGACAAGGACAAGATGGCGCTCTATCTCAACGAGTGCCGCCGGATGGGTATCAAGGTGCTGCCGCCGGACGTCAACGAGTCCAACGCCAACTTCACACCGCGCGGCGACGACACGATCGTCTTCGGCCTCACCGCCGTGCGCAACGTCGGGACGAACGTGGTGGAGTCGGTGGTCCGCAGCCGCAAGGCCAAGGGGCGGTACGCGACCTTCCCGGACTTCCTCGACAAGGTCGAGGTGGTGGCGTGCAACAAGCGGACCGTCGAATCGCTGATCAAGGCCGGCGCGTTCGACACGATGAAGCACACCAGGCGCGGTCTGACCGAGCACTTCGAGACGATGATCGACAACGTGGTGCAGGTCAAACGCAAGGAGGCCGAGGGCCAGTTCGACCTGTTCGGCGGCGCGGGGGAGGAGGGCGACGACACCCCGGCCTTCGGGATGGACGTGGTCTTCTCCGACATCGAGTGGGACAAGACGTATCTGCTCGCGCAGGAACGGGAGATGCTCGGCCTCTACGTCTCCGACCATCCGCTCTTCGGCATCGAGCACATCCTCAACGACAAGACGGACGCCGCGATCGCCGCACTGGCCGGTGACTACTCCGACGGCGCGATCGTCACCATCGGCGGCATCATCTCCGGGCTCCAGCGGAAGATGACCAAGCAGGGCAACGCGTGGGCGATCGCCACCGTCGAGGACCTGGCGGGCTCGGTCGACTGCATGTTCTTCCCCGCCACCTACCAACTGGTCTCGACCCAACTCGTCGAGGACGCCGTGGTCTTCGTCAAGGGGCGGCTCGACAAGCGGGAGGACATCCCGCGGCTGGTGGCGATGGAGCTGATGGTCCCCGACCTGTCGGACGTGGGCACCAACGCGCCGGTGATGATCTCCATCCCGACGGTCAAGGTGACCCCGCCGCTGGTGGCCAGGCTCGGCGAAGTGCTCTCCAGCCACAAGGGCAACACCGAGGTACGGGTGAAGCTCCAGGGCGCGCGCACGACCACGGTGCTGCGGCTCGACCGGCACCGGGTGACCGCGGACCCCTCGCTCTTCGGCGACCTCAAGGCCCTGTTGGGCCCCGCGTGCCTGGGCGCCGCGCAGCAGCAGGCGGGCTGATCACCGGCGCGGCGGGCGGGTCGACCGCCGGGGCGCGGGCCGCGCGAGCCCGGCGCGCGTGATGTGAGTGCGGGGGCACCCCTGGTGGAGGGGTGCCCCCGCGACCACGCGGTGGGACTAGTTGTGGCCGAACTTCTGCTTGTTCTGCTTGTGCGAGAAGTCCTGCGCGGGCGCCATCTCCGGCTGGTCCTCGTCCATCGGGCGCTGCGTGCGCTCCCGCTCCTCGGTGGCGGCGGCGCCGCGCTGCTGGTTCTGGTTCTCGCGCTGACGGTTCTGGTTCTTGTTCTTAGCCACGATCGTCTCTCCTAGTGGGGGATGTCGGCCGTTGGCCTGGTGGCCCATCGGCCGCCATCAGATTTGCATGGGAGTACGAAGCGCGCATTTCGGGCAGTTGACGGAGTGGGGCGGCCGGAAAAGTGACCACCGCCACGCCGATGATCGGGTTCGAGGTCATAACCCCCGAGCATTCGGGCAGACTCGGGGGAAATCCGTGCCGGGGGGCGACCGGAAGAGGTGCAACATGGACCGCTGCGTCGTCCTGGTGGACGCAGGCTACCTACTGGGTGCTGCGGCGAGTCTGTTGGCGGGTGAACCCTCCCGGTCCCGGATCACCGTTGATCATGCCGCCGTCGTCGCTGGCCTGCGCGAACGTGCCGAGTTGGAGACCGGCCAGCCACTGCTGCGGATCTACTGGTTCGACGGCGCACCCGACCGGGTTCCGCAACCGGAACACCGTCGGCTGCGGGTGATGCCCCGAGTGACCGTACGACTGGGCGCACTCACCCGGACGGACGGCCGGTGGGCGCAGAAGGGCGTGGACGCCGCCATGCACGCCGAGCTGTCGGAGCTGGCCCGCAACCGCGCGTGCTCCGACGTCGTCCTGGTGACCGGTGACGGCGATCTGCTGCCCGGCATGATGTCCGCCAAGGAGCACGGCGTCGCCGTCCACCTGTGGGCCGTCCAGGCCGCCGACGGGGACTACAACCAGTCGGAAGACCTGGTCGCGGAGGCCGACGAGCGGCGCGTGCTGGACCGCCAGTGGATCACCGCGGCGATCAGGGCCCGCGAGATTCCCGGCGTCTGTCCGCCGCCCGGCCCGCGCCCGGAGATCGCCGCGATCCTCTCCGCGCCGCTGCCCGAGTCGGCCTCGGGCGGCGAGCGGCTGGCGCCCCCGGAGGAGCGGCCGGGCAAGAACGGCACCGCGCCGGAACCGGCGGCGGCCGAGAGCACACCGCCGGGCAAGGTTGCCCCTCCGGAACCCGCCGGTCCCACCGTGCCCACCCCGAAGGATCTCGCCGATCTGGGCCGCAGCCACGCCGCCCCCGCGCCGCCGCCGGCCCAGCCGGCCCCCAGCGCCACCCTGCGCTGGTCGTCGGACAAGGGCTGGACCGACCGCGGCGCGGGCGCCGACCTGCCCGACACCAGCGGCCTGCCCACCCTCGCCCAGCTCACCTCCGCCGAGCAGCGCTGGGCGGACCGCGAGGCCGACATCACGGCGGTCAGCGGCGACCCTTTCGAGGTCGGCCAGGTCTTCGCCCGCCGCTGGATCGCCCGCCTCACCGACACCTCCCAGCTCCAGCAGCTCTCCACCCACTACCCCCGCGTCCCGCACCGCATAGACGGTGAGCTGCTGCGATACGCCGCCCGCTTCGGCCTGCTCGCCCACAAGGACGACCAGATCGACGAGCACGACCGGTACGCGATCAGGGCCGGATTCTGGCGCGAGGTCGACGCCCACGCGGTCGCCGAGCACGCACCCGCGGGGGAGTGAGCGGCCGGGCCCGCGTCCTCCCGCGCCTCGGGCGGGTCCGAGGGGAAAGCGGGTGAACCGGGCCCCCCTTGCGCCGGATGCCGCGTGCGGCGCGTACTCTCGATCCTCGTGAGTACGGGCACGGAGGAGACGGCGCCCCCAGCGGTCGCCACAGCCCGCGACACGGTGTGCACCGTGCGCGGTCTGGTCAGAACGTACCCGGCCGGTTCCGCGGCCAGGGGCCGAGGGCTGCGCCGCCGCCGTACCGCCGCCGACCAGGCAACCGAGACCGCCGCGGCGCCCAGGCCCGGTGTCGTACGCGCCAACGACGGCATCGACCTCGACGTCGGCCGGGGCGAACTCTTCGGCATCCTCGGCCCCAACGGCGCGGGCAAGACCACCCTGGTCCGCCAGCTCACCGGCCTGCTGCGGCCCGACGCCGGATCGATCGACCTGCTCGGCCACGACCTCGTACGCCACCCGGACCGGGCCTCCCGGCTGGTCGGCTACCTCGGCCAGGAGTCGTCCGCGCTGGACGAGCTGACCGTCGCGCTCGCCGCCGAGACCACCGGACGGCTGCGCGGCCTGGACGCGCGCGCCGCCCGCGCCGAACGCGACGCCGTCCTGGACGAACTCGAACTCGGCCCGATCGCGGGACGCCCCATCAAGCGCCTCTCCGGCGGCCAGCGGCGGCTGGCCTGCTTCGCCGCCGTCCTGGTCGGCCAGCGGCCCGTCCTGGTCCTCGACGAGCCCACCACCGGCATGGACCCGGTCGCCCGGCGCGCGGTGTGGGCCGCGGTCGGCCGCCGCAGGACCGAGCACGGCGCGACGGTGCTGCTGGTCACCCACAACGTCATCGAGGCGGAGAACGTCCTGGACCGGGTCGCCGTGCTCGACCACGGCAAGGTCATCGCCTGCGACACCCCCACGGGCCTGCGGTCGCTGGTCGCCGACGAGGTCAGGCTCGACCTCGTGTGGCGCGACGAGCCGCCGATGTCGCTGCCCGCCATCGCCGCCCTGCACCCGCTCGCCGACATCTCGGGCCGCCGCTGGACGCTGCGGCTGCCCCAGGAGCGGGCCCGCGCCGCCGTCGCCGAGGTCACCGGGGGACCGGCCTTCGCCGCCCTGGACGACTTCACCCTGGCGATGCCCAGCCTGGAGGACGTCTACCTCGCGCTCGGCGGCAGGGGAGAGGGCCTGGTGAAGTCATGAGACGGGTCCCCCCGCGGTCCGCGCCGCCCCGGCCGGCGGTCGCGCCGTACGCACCCGCCCTCCGGCCGTACGCACCCGCCCTCCGGCCGTACGCACCCGCCCTCCGGCCGTACGACCCCGTGCTTTCGCCGTACGACACGGCCCCGCCGTGTTCCGCACCGACGCGTGGAGCCTGCGTATGAGCGTGCTCACCCCAACCGTTCCCGCGCCCCGGGGCGTCGCCGCGCAGCAGTCCGGCGCCGCGCCGCTCGCGCCGCGGGCCCGGCTGTGGCCCGCCTTCGGCGCGGTCTACCGCGCGCAGCTCTCGCGGGCCCGGGTGGCCCGGATACCGCTGCTGTTCGTCGCCACCTTCCAGTCCGTCGGGATCATGGTGATGATGCGCGGAGTGGTCGACGGCGGAGACGGGGAGGCGGCGCGCTCGGTCGTCGCGGGCTCCAGCGTCCTGGTGGTCGCCTTCGTCGCGCTCAATCTGCTCGCGCAGTACTTCGGACAGCTCAGGGCGTCCGGCGGACTCGACCACTACGCGACGCTGCCGGTGCCGCCGGCCGCCGTCGTCCTCGGCGCGGCGGGCGCGTACGCGTCCTTCACCGTGCCCGGCACCCTCGTGACCGCCGTGACCGGCTGCGTCCTGTTCCATCTGCCGCTGGCCAATCTGTGGATCCTCGCCGTCGTGATCCCGCTGGCCGGAGCCGCGCTCTCCGGCCTCGGCGCGGCCCTCGGGCTGCTCGCGCCGCGGCAGGAGATCGCCACGCTCTTCGGCCAGTTGGGCATGTCGGCGGCGCTGCTGCTCGGCGTGCTGCCCGCCTCGCACATGCCCGCGCCGATCTCCTGGGCGCGCGATCTGCTGCCCTCCACGTACGGCGTCGAGGCGTTCGCCCGCACCTTCGGCGGGCATCCGCACTGGGCCGCGGTCGTCGGCGACCTGTCCGTGTGCGCGGCCGTCGGCGTCGGCTCGCTGGCCGTCGCCACCTGGGCCTACCGCAGGGCGGCCTGCCGATGAAGCGACGGACAGGCAGACCTGGCACGATGGGCGGGTGACCGCACCCCTGACGCCGCATGACCAGCCGCCGCCGTTCCCGCCGTACCCGGGCGCAGGCCCCGGTGGAGGCGACGGCAAGGGGGACCGGCCCTCACCGGTCGCCGAGTTGGGCCGCGCCGCGCTCGTCGCGGTCGCCGTCACGGTGTGCGGGGTGTTCCTCGGGCTGCTGTGGGCGTGGCTGTCACCGCGCGTCCCGCTGATCTCGGACGGCAAGTACATCTACCTCAAGGACACCGAGGGCGAAGAGGCGATCGGCGGCGACGGCACCTTCGTGCTGATCGCGCTGTGCCTGGGCGCGCTGACCGCCCTCGGCGTCTTCCTCTGGTACCGCCGCGGCGGCGTCGCCGTGGTCCTCGGCCTCGCGGTCGGCGGCGTCCTCGCCTCCCTCGTCGGCTGGCGGCTGGGCATCGCCCTCGGACCGACCGTCCACATCAAGGCACACGCCAAGGAGGTCGGCCCGAACGTCGTCTTCGACGGGCCGCTGAAGCTGCGCGCCAAGAGCGCGCTGGTCGCCTGGTCGGCGGCGGCGATGCTGGTGCACCTGGGCCTGACCTCGCTCTTCGGGCCGCGCGACCCGCAGCCGGTGTACGTGGCGCCGCAGCCGTGGGGCGCGCCGCCGCCTCCGCCGCCGCCCCCGGCGCAGTGACGCTCTCCCGCTCAAGGCGAGGTCGAGACGTCCCGGTCAGATACGGGCGATCCGCGCCGTCACCGCTGAGGTGAGCGTCACCAGGTCGGCGGGGGACAGCTCCAGCTCCAGGCCGCGCTTGCCCGCGGAGACGAAGACCGTGGGGAAGCCGAGCGCCGAGGCGTCCAGGGCCGTGGGCAGGCGCTTGCGCTGGCCCAGCGGGGAGATCCCGCCGAGCACGTAACCGGTGCTGCGCTCGGCGTCGGCCGGCGCCGCCATCGTGGCGCGCTTGCCGCCGACCGCCGCGGCCAGCGCCTTGAGGTCGAGCGAGCCCGCGACCGGGACGACCGCCACGGTCAAAGCGCCGTCCACCTCCGCGACCAGTGTCTTGAAGACCCGGCCCCGGACCTCGTCGGGGGGCACCCCGAGCGCCGCGCCCAGCGCCGCCGCGGCCTCGGCGCCGTAGGAGAGTTCGGAGGCCGGGTCGTGCGCGTAGGCGTGCACGGTGAACGGCAGGCCCGCCTTCTCCAGGGCGACCGTGGCCGGGGTGCCTCCGGCCGTACGCGCCTTCTTCGCCATCGCCGACCCCCTGATGCGCGCTAGTTGGCGCTGATCGCCTGGTGGGTGAGTTCCACCGCGGGCAGTGACGGCAGCTTGTCGATCACCGCGCTCTCGCGGCGCAGCAGCCGCAGTTCGGCCGTCAGCCGGGCGGCGGTGTCCGCCGCCTCCAGCAGCTCCTGCTTCACCGAGGTCTCCACGACCACCGCCGCCGCGACGAGATACGACAGCACCGTGGCGTCGTCGGGGAACTCCTGCCCCGGCGCGAGGGTGCGCTCGCGCGCCCCGGCCAGCCGCTTCTGATACGTGCCGAACACCCGTGAGACCTCGGAGGCCAGCGCGCCCGCGCCCGCGCCGGGCTCGTCCGGCAGCTCCTCGTACTCGGCCGTCAGATAGGGCCCGCTCGCGTCCACCGACAGCAGCTTGAACCGGATCAGACCCGTGGCCACCAGTTCGTACCCGCCGTCGTCGCGCTCCGCGATGCCCGCCGCGTCCGCGATGCACCCGTAGCCGTACAGCGCCGCCTCCGGGTCCTCGCCGAGACCGGCGGCCGGACCGGTGTCCCCGCCGTCCTGGCCCGTCGGAGCGACCTCCTGGCCGTTCTTGATCGCCACCACGCCGAAACGCCGCGGCGCGTTCTCGGGCAGCGCCAGCAGATCGCCCACGAGCGCGCGGTACCGCTCCTCGAAGACGTTCAGCGGCAGCACCAGGCCGGGAAAGAGCGCCGTACTGAGCGGGAAGAGCGGAAGACGATCGGTCACAGTGAGCAAGGGTACGGGCAGTACGCCCGCCTTAGGCATCCGCTGCGCCCCTCGGGGCCGCGGCGGGCCCCGAAACGCCGCCGATCGGTTGAGCGGGGGTGACGCACCTCATGGCTGCCGCCCGGCTCTCCCGCACACGGCGCCCGCCCGGCCCTGACGGCTGTCGTCCGGCTCGACCGCGGCCGAGGGCGGCCGCCCGTGCTCAACCGCGGCTGAGCATGCGGGAGGCGCCCGCGGCGACCGTGGTGGCGAGGGTCCAGCCGAGCAGGGTGAGCAGGGAGGCCACCCACTGGCTGACGCCGACCTCCCGCCACGCGTTGTCCTGGCCGAGGTCGATCACCGGCAGGAGCAGGTCAAGGGCGTAGAGCGCGGGGCTCCAATGCGGCCGGTAGTCGTTCCCCGCCGGGGGCGGCGTCTTGTGGAGGGCGAAGTACAGCGCGCCCAGCGCCCACAGCACCGCCATCCACACCGCGGCCCGGCCGGGCCGGTAGCCGTATCCGACCGTCACGTCCTGGAGCCACCCCCACGCCCGCCCGGCCGGCGGCAGCGACTCGCGGCGGCGGCGCTGCTTGGCCAGCAGCACCTCGCGGGCGTGCGCGTCCTCGCCGCCCGCCCGCAGCGCGGCGGCCAGCCGCTCGTACGGGCCGGGACTGTATTCCGGCGTCGCCGCGTTCAGCCACGCGACGCGCTCGCGCAGCGGGAAGGCGGTGCGCGGGGTCAGCGCCTCGTACGAGAAGTCCGTCAGATCGACCTGCCCCGGCCCCGGCCAGCTCTGCGGCGCGTCGGTCAGCCGCCCCACCCGCGCGCCCGCCAACGACACCGTCCCGCTGGGCGGCGTCCCCAAGGTGATCCGCAACTCGGGCGTCTGCAAGCGCCGTAGCGAGAGCTGCTGCCCTTCCCCCAGCCGGAACCGCGCCCGGTCGATCACCACGGCGTTGCCCACCCGGGCGTCGTCCAGCCGTACCCCGCCCTCCGCGCTGAACTCCCTGCGGGCCGTGCCGGACGGCTCGCCGCCGCCCGCGGGGTCCGTCGCGCCGGGAGCCGCGGTCGTGTCGGGCGAGCGGTTCGCGGGCCAACTGGTGGTGAGGTAGACGGTGTGCTCGACCGTCGTGCGGGCGGCGTTGAGCGCGTCGCGGCCGTACGGATTGCGCAGGGTGGCCCCGCGCAGGTTGAGACGGCCGCCGACGCGGGCGCTGCGGAGGCTGAACTCGCCGCGCAGGTCGAGGAGTTCGGCGTCCAGGTCCTGGCCGACGGTGAGACCGTCGGCGGCGATGGCGCGGCCGTGGCGGTCGCGGCGGACGGTGAGCTGGTTGAGCAGGAGGTCGGTGCCGATCTGGGCGTCGGTCAGGCGGATGCCGCCGGTCACGACGCACTGCGGCAGATGCAGGTCACCGGTGATCTGGAGCCGGGCGGCCTCCAGCCGCGGGAGGTGGCAGCGCACCAGCCGGACACTGCCCGCCCGGCACTCCGGCAGCAGCACCTGGTCCTCGAAGCGGCAGTCGTCGAACTGCACGTAGGGGGCGACGGTGCCGCCCGCCAGCGACAGACGGCCGGTGATCCGCAGGCCCGCCAGTTTGAGCGCCGCCACCCGCCCCGGCTCCGGCGGCGGCCCGTCCAGCAGCAGCTGCGCGACGGCGTCGGCCCGTACCGCGGGCGTCCCCCCGGCCCCCGCCCCGAAGGCCGCACCGAGCCGGAAGGCCCGCCACATCCCCTGCTCCACAGCCGTCCAGTCGCCCGGCGGCCCCTCACCACGACGCTCGCTCACCCTTCCCCCTCCCACGACCCGCCGCCACGCTAGGGCGTGTCCGCAAAGTCTCGCCTGGCCGGCGGCGCCTGGCACGCACGCTCGCTGCGTTGTCGGGCTCATCCGAATAGGCCCACTATGAGGACGGCCCTACGCCTTGCGATCGCACGCACCAGACACCGCCAGCCCCGCCCTCCGGGCGGACGACGCGACTTTACGGACACGCCCTAGGTGTAGTGACCTGGAGGGTTGTTGACGCGGGTGATGGGTGGCTGGCCGCCGAGTGCGGTGTGGGTGCGGTGGTGGTTGTAGGTGTGGAGGAAGTCTGCCAG
>NZ_JBIVOA010000017.1:0-50542 GCF_044753885.1 Streptomyces sp. NPDC093221
CTCCGTGCGGTGCAGTCCTAGACAGCTCCACCACACCGGAGGTCTTCGCCATGATCAAGCACCGGCACATGTCAACAACGCTCGTGATCAATACATCTAGGTCGCTGTCATGGCGCGTCGTGGCGGGGGCCGACGCAGCAGGACCCGTCCGGTGGCGTGGCTCACCGGACGGGTCCTGTTTTTGTGGATCTTCGATTGTGGACGGTGCCGCGCGGTCAGGCAGCTGCTGGTGCCCAGGGTCGTTTGTGTTCTGCCCGCCGACGGAGGTGGGTGCGCCTGCGGGGCCGTTCTCCGTTGAGGGCGAGTGTCTCGACCCAGTTCGTGATCTTCCGGCGATTGGCGTGGGCGATCTGGAAGACCAGAAGGACTGTCTGGGCGGCGATGCCGCGGATGCGGCGGGTGCCGGAGGCCTCGATGGCTTCGGCGAGGGGGCTCTTGGCGAAGCCGTTGTAGCCCTCGACGCTGTTACGGAGTCGGAAGTAGATCTTCTGCCATTTCTCTGTGCCGTAGTCCTCTGCCTGCCATTGCTTGGCGCCTGCTTCCGGGCTGACGGTGATGCTGCCCTGGCGGCAGACCAGGACCGGGCCCGTGGGGTTGGGTTTGGGGTCGAGGAGGGGTAGGTGGATGCCGCGGCCGAGGGTGTGCGGCTTGATGCGGCACTGGACCTTGCGTGCCTCGGCGGGGCACATCATGCGCCGGGTGCCGTCGGGGGCTTCGTTCTCTTTGGCCATGAGACGGAAGGGGCGACGGGCGGCGATGCGCTGCCTCCACGTGTCGCGGTCGATGCGTCCGGCGTAGAGGTCTGCGGTGGCGTCGATGAGGGGCTCCGGCATCGACGGGCAGTACCAGGTGCCTTCGACGAGGATCGCGCCTTGGGTGTGGGCTTGGATGCCGAGCTGGTCGCTGCGGTAGTCGTAGACGGGTTTGTAGCCAGGGCGAGGACGGGCAGTTGCCACTCAGCGGGGGTGGAGTTGTTGTAGGCGGTGTCGCCGGCGAGGTAGCCGGGCGGGTAGCCGCGGTCGCGTAGGCGTTTGATGGCTTTGAGCCCGTTGTAGCCGGGGCGGCAGCCGGGCTTGTCCAGACTCAGGCCGAGAACGAGGGCAGGCAGGACGTTCGGATCGGGGGTGTTGTCGCCCAGGAGGGTGTCGTCGTGGCGGGAGTCGCGGGTGACGGCGAGGGCCGCGTCATAGCCGAACAGGTACTTCGCGGCCTTCTTCTTGAGTGAGGTCTTCTTCCCCTTTGCTTGCTTCCCGCCCTTCTTTTGCTTCGCAGAGGATGTAGCTCTCCTGGACGGCCGGGCTTCTTCGGCAGGACGCATAGCGTCGGCCACGGGGGCGGCGGCGGGGTCGCGGTGGTCTCCCTCGCGGACGTACCAGCCGGCGTCGGGGTCGGTGGCGAGTTCGGGTCCTCCGGTGCGGCGGCCGCGGGAGTAGGTGCGGATGGGGGTGGCGTCCACAGCGATGGAGCAGTCGGACAGTTCGGGGAGGAGGTCCTTGACCTGGCGCACGGAGGCGTCCAGGACGAACTCGGTGAAGAAGGCAAGCCGTTCTTCGCGCACGGCGAGCTCGCTGGGGTCTGCCGCGGCGACCAGTTGTTCGGCTTCGGCGCGAGTCAGGTGTTTGTTCGGCGGGAGCGGTGAGGGATTCATAGCTTCCACCATGGCTTTGAACAGGCGGCGTACGACCGCGTAGCCGGCCTCGAAGCCCTGGTCGTGGTCGGGATAGTCCGGGATGCTGAGACGCTGCCGCAGGGTCTCGCCGATGCGGAAGTACAGGATGTCGGTGAGCTGCTCCAGCACAATCCGGCCGTTGTGCATCTGGCTGCACAGGTGGGCGCCGACGAGGAAGGCGCGCAGGTGCAGTGTGCGGCGGCGGCCGCGGTTGAGGTGCACGAACTCCTCAAGGAGAGCGACGAGTCCGCTGCTGTCCACCTCCTCGATCGCGGCTTCGACGTCGGCGTCTCCTAGAGTTCGGCGCTCGGCGCGCATGGCCAGCAGGCGCTGATGCCGCTCGTTGGGCAGCGAGAGGGCGCTGTTCATCCCTCACCTCGCAGATATGCGGCAGCCTGGTCGGCCGACACCCCCTTGAGGAAGGGCAGGACACGGGACAGGCCGTGCAGGGTGGTCACTCCGGCGGCGGCAACGATCACCGTGATCGGGACGCCTGAGTCGAACAGGTCGACCAGCCAGGTGGAGCGCAGGCGTGCCATGGCCAGGCGTCCACGATGTACCCGGCCACTTCCGCTGGTGCGTACCTTCGGCGGAGAATCCGGTCCGCGACGTGGGCTGCGGCCGCCACCCGCAGAGGATCGGCCCACAACCCGCGCTCTTGGCGCAGCCCTGAACCGCGACCTGTACGCAAGCCGCACGTAAGGGCTGGGTCCCCTCCCTTGCCACGCAGTATCGTCGGCGTTACGAGCATCACCAAAGGGGCTGTGACCGCTACGAGTTGCCTATCCGCTGGCGTAGGGTATCCGTCGAGCCAGGTGTTGATCCGCTCCTGTAGGGCGAGCAGCGATTCATCGCTGACTGGGATCGGCTGGTCCATGACGGTGGGGTAGTCGCAGGAATCGCGGTGTCCGTAGGGGGCGGCTCGCTCTGCTGCGGTCTGCGCTCCGCATGCACGGGGCATGTTGTAGTCGTGGTCGAAGTACACGGGTGAGAGGCAGCGGATGCATTTCGTGGACAGGAAAACACCATGTAGCAGGCACGCGAACGTCCACGGCAGCATCCAGCGCAACGGCCAGCGCCGCTGACTGCCTCGCAGGCCCTGCGCGCACCATCTGGCCTGGTGACGTGACAACCAGGCCGACGCTAGCCACTCATCCACAGCTTGTCCGTCGGTCCATGGTGCGAGTGGAAGGTGGTGGCAGGGCATTGCCCGCGTACCGAGCGAGCGTCATCCGATGGAGGACGGCTGTGTCGACCCCCTGTCTTCCTCTGCAGGATGCGGGCCACAGAGTCCGATATCCGGGTTTGGGCAATGCCGACCGCGCCGTCCGGGCCAACGCGGAGGCCACGCAGGAGCGCCGCGGTATCTGTTCCTCGGGAGCGGGCCACCGCTGCAAGCCAACTGGCGAGCGACTCGCCCTCGAGCGGCTGGGGTACGGCCTCGGGTGCACGCGGTTGGGGTGCATCGGTTCTCAGCGTCCGGGAGTTCGTGGCGGCCATGAGTGAATCCTGCGCCGGTGCGGCGTTGTCCACGCGCCGCTCGAGGGGAGACCACCGATGTGAGTGATCTGGAGGCGGGAGTTAACTGATCAGCCCCGGATTCATCCAGAACCCCATGGCCGCCGGCTGACGGCCGAACCCTCTCGCCAGGCAGCGGTCCAGCGGTGCCGATCGCGGCGTGGATGAGGGCTACCAAAAGCGGGGTTAACGCTTTTTCAGAGCCCCAATGCTCAAGCGCTGAAGAGAATATCGACTCATTAATTCCTTCAGTGGCATCTCTTCGCTGAGAGCTTCCGGATGAGTCTCGATCATCAACCTGATCTCATTCCGAAGCTGCACAAGCGCACGGTCTCCCATCGCACTTCTCAGCTCGAGGGGTTCGGCGTCACCTTCGATCCGGGCATTGCGCAGCACCCGCAATTGCTCGTCGCTGAACTGCCGGGCCTTCAGGGCCGCGACCAGACGCTCTCGTGCCTCGGCGCTACTCATATCGACTCGAGGTTCTTCGGCCGAGGACTCGACCGCGGCGTCTGCCGCAACGACTGTGGAGAGGCTGCCGTCCCTGCGGACCCTGGCGACCCTGCCCCATGTCGACTTCATGACCGGGAGCGCCTGCTGGTTCCACCACACCCTGGCATGGGGCGCGACCCGCTCCACCCACTTGGCGATGGTGTAGACGAGCTCCAGGAGCTCGATGATCTCCTCAAGCTCCAGCCGCTCATCGTCTCGAGAATCCGACGCGCGCTCATCGGTGACGTAGACGAAGACCGGCGGCGGATCTTGGATCGAGCCAGCTTCATCCTCGTCGTCGATGGGAAACAGCGTGGCATGCGTTTCGAGGTCATTCGTTTCGACATCGCGCGCAAGCGAGCTGTATCCACCGGCGGTTCGCGACTTCGAGAGGCGAGTTCGGGTTGGATACTCGACCCACATCTTGACTCGGGTCTTCTCCGGAGAGGACGCGAGTGGTTCTTCCAAAGTCATGTCTCAACGGTACTTGCGAACACTGACGTTTTCACCCGAATCCATCGGACGTAGTCGTGGGCACAACGCTCGGCCCTGCCCGGCACTATCGGGCCACCGGCTGACCGGTCAAGGGCCCGGGTTTGCGACATCCGCTCCAGTTTCCACGCCGTGACCGGCGGCTCGCTCAACACTCACTGATCTGGCTGTGGCCGAGACCCACTTCGCGAAGGAGGGATGCTTCTCCAACCACCGTAGACAGGCCGGGTCGGCCGCGTGGGGCGCGCCTTCCACGTGGTTGCCGTCGGAGCGGGCGGTGCCAACTAGGGTCTGTCGTTTGGATCTCCGTGGGGAAGGAGCGGTGTCCGGCACGCACATCTGCCGCGTTCTCGTCGGTCGAAGACGCTCCGCGTCGTCTCCCTCCTCCGCCTTGCAGCTGCACGCACCGGACACCGCTCCTTCCCCACGGAGATCCAAACGACAGACCCTAGTCCATGTTCATGAGCACCGTTCTGGCTGCGTGCCCACCAGTCATGAACCAAGACCTGAGGCCCCGGCGGGGCGCGTTCCCTGAGCAGACGCTGAAGGTGATCCAGCCGGATCCGGTACCGCGCCCGTTGGTAGCCCTGATTGGGATAAGTGCAAAGCTGAGATCCCCGGAGCGCACCTTTGCAGTACGTCCCGAACGCGAAGGTTCCCTCGCCTCGATCTCTTTTTTCCCCTCAGCCCGATCAGAGTCTCCGGACACGGACCAGGTCCGGATCGTTCAGACCGTAGATGCCTTCGGCGGCAGCGAGGTTCTCGTGCAGGAGTTGGCGGGCCTCTTCGTGCTGGTCAGCTGCCGCGAGGCGTTCAGCGAGGAGAATGCGGGCTTTCGTCGTGAGGGGGTGCTCGGGACCCAGGAGGCGTTCGCGGCCTGCTACGGCTTCGCGCATCATGGCGACAGCTTCGTCATGCTGCCCGCCCAGCATCAGGGCCCAGCTCAGGACCAGTTTGGCAGAGTAAACCAGGGGGTGGTCCACGCCGTGGAGGCGGATGCGGGCCTCCACGGCACGTCGCGCTGCGGTTTCGGCCTCTTCGGGAGCGGCGGTGTGGAGCAGGCCGAGAGCGTAATTGCTGTAGGCGATGACGGTTACGGGGTGTTCGGGGCCAAGGGCGCGCTCGCAGGTGGCGACGGTGTCCGGGCCCTCGCGTACGAACGCGTCGGTGTGGCCGATCTCGGCGAGGAACTCCAGGCTCAGGGCACGACTCTTGAGGGTGTCGACGTGGTCCTCGCCCAGGACTCGGCGCTGGCCGGCAATGGCGCCACCGAGGCAGGTCAAGCTTTCGTCATGCCGACCGAGGAGGTAGAGCGGCAGGCTCAACAATGCCGCGGTGCGCAGCGTGTCAGGGTGCTCATCGCCGAGGACTTCCGTGCGCTTTTCGTGGACGCGCCGCAGAAGCTGCTCGGCTTCGGCAAGCCTGCCCACCCGGCGTAGCGAATCGCCTTGCTGGTGCCGTGCGGTGAGAGTGTCGGGGTGCGTCGCTCCCTGGAGGCGCTGTGAGGTGTCGCCGGAGAGAGCGGTGAGGGCGATTGCAGCGGCGTAGTCGCCCGTTTCGTGGATGCCTTGGGCCACTTGCACGGCCAGTTCAACGGCCGGAGAGACAGTGGACTCATCGACGTGGTGGAGTAGCGCGGTGACGTGCGGCGTGATGAGCCTGAGCTGCTCGGCATCGACTGACGTGGTGTCCTGAGCTGGGGCAGCTGCTCGCAGCAGGTTCGTGGCGACGCTTACGTAGCCGGGGCGGTGTTCCACCGGGATGCCCCTGTGTACGCCCTCCAGAAGGAGACCGTGCACTTGGACGCAGCGGGTTCCGTCCGAGCGTTGGTGCATGGTGGCCAGCGAGTGGTCCAGCAAGCCCCGGAGCGCTGGCTCTAACTGTCTTGCATGGAGTGGTGGTTCGAGTGATTCAAGGTCGACCGTGTTGATTGCGTTGGATGCGAAGACCGTCAAGGGAAGGGGATCCGAGGCCCAGCAGGACAGAAGTCGCAGCAGCGTGGCGGCTTCGGGCAGGCCTTGAGTCGACAGGTTCTCCAGGCTGATCTGCCAGGTTCGGGAAATCAGGTGGCGGGAGTCCTGTACCTGTGCGCCCTGGTCGATCAGGTCAGCGGCGTCTTCTTCTTGTAGTCGATCGTGGTAGTCGCTCATCGTCCACGACTCCAGGAGTTGGTGGGCCAGATACGTTCCGGCGAGGTTCAGCGCCAACGGAAGGCAGCCCAGCCGGCGGGCGACGGTCTTCGCATCCTGGAGGCTTCCCGCATCTGGGGCGAGATCACACAGGACTTGCGCGGCATCATCCAAAGGCAGGACATCGAGTTGGTGCAGGCTGGCGCCCCGCCACAGCGTGGCGCTGGAGCGGCGGGAGGTGACCAGGACGGTTCCGGCCGCACTCGCGCGTAGCCAACCACCTTCATCCAAGACCGCTGGCTCGTCCGCGTTGTCGATGACCAGCAGCCAGGGCTGGAGCGAGCGGTCTAGGTAGTGCCACACCAAGTCAGCGGCTGCGCGCTGGCCGAGCTGGGCGGCAGCCACCTCTCCGGGATCAGCGCCGCGGTCGGCGGCAACAGCAAGCATCCCTGCCCGCAGCGTCACCCGATCCGATGCACTTACCCACAGTGCTATACGGCCCTGTTCCAAGGCCTCGTGAAAGGCCCAGAACGCGAGCGAGGTCTTCCCACAACCGCCCATGCCATGGACGACGTGGATGCCGTGGCCCTCGCCGATCGCCGCAGTGAGCGCGGCTCGCAGGCTTGATCGATTGCGGAGGATCTTCGGGGCTCGTTCGGCCAGTGCGACACGTACGGAGTCTGGTCCTGGCCATGGGTTGTCGGAGGAGGGCTGCGAATAGTGGTGGTGATGCTCGGTAATCAGCTGATCGCGGGCGGCTTGGTAGACGCGGCCCTGCCCGGAGGCTTGGCCTTCGATCGAAGCGCTGGAAGCCGGGTAGTCACCCGAGCCTGCCGGGTTCACGCCTCGGTGATGTGCTGGTCGCGGCCCGCCTGATACACCCGGCCGTGTCCGGTCGCGGTTGCCCTCATCCGAACCTCCGAGGCAGCGACCGGATCCTGCGGGGTGACTTCTTCCAGCAAGCGCAGTAGCTGATCGGCAACGGCGGGGTCGGCGGCTAGCAGTCTGCGGAGCCGTCCCTGCCATTCAACGCGCAGCTCATCTTCGGATTGGTCGTCATGGGCGGCGCGGGCCGCGAGCAGGTCCGCACGCGTTGCCTCCAACTCGGCGTCGACGACATCCGCGCGGTCGGGATGGACCCGCCGCCACATGGCGACGAGTCCCTCGCGAGTACGCTGCCAGGCATCGGTAGCCATAAGTGTGACTACCGTGGTTCCCGCCGTACCCGCCAGCGCAGCAATCTCCGGATCCATCCAACCCTCCACTGCGACGTGACTCCGCTGCACTCAGTCCATCAGTTCGCGATGCCTTGGGCTGGGCTCCTCGCGATGTTGGCTCACAATCGCCCTATCGATCACCTTGCGCGTGGCACCGCCGGTCGGGTTGTGTGGCAACGCTCACCATCATCCCAAGGCGGAGGTACTTGTGGCTGACGTGAACTTCGATACTGCGCTCTGGCGCAAGAGCAACAACAGTGGCGACACAGGGTGCGTGGAAGTCGCGCTGAACACCCCTTCAATCGGGGTCCGAGACACCAAACAACACGGCACTGGACCCGTACTCGCCTTCAGTCGCCATGCATGGACGTCCTTCATAGGTGGCGTGCGAGCGGGCGATTTCGAATACGAGGAGAGCGCGACCTGAGTGCGAGCCAGGAGAACCACGCGGCACAGACAGCGGACCCACCCGTAAGCACGGTCGGCCCGGTCGGTCCGCTCCTGACCTCCACCGGGATCTCCGTCACCGGCGACGGCGCATTCATGGCCGCAGCCCCTCTGCTGGCGGCGTCCCTCACACGCAACCCGCTGGCCATTTCTACGGTCACCGCGGCCTTCTACCTCCCCTGGCTGCTTGTCGGTCTGCCCGCCGGGGCGCTCGCCGACCGCTGGCCGCGCAGGACCGTCATGATCACAGCCGACCTTCTGCGCGCCGTGGTCCTGGGCGCCCTCGCTGCGGTCGTAGTGAGCGGCCATGCCACGCTGCCGCTGCTCGCTGCGACGATCCTGATCGTTGGTGTCGCTCAGTGCTTCTTCGACGCCTCCTCACAAGCTGTTATCCCGCTCCTGGTGGGCCGGGGCAAAGAAGCACTCACGAAGGTGAACGGGCGGTATTGGGCCATCGACACCATCGGACGTTCACTGGCCGGACCGCCACTCGGCTCGGGCGCCTTCGCGCTCAGCCCCACGCTGCCCTTCGCCGCCGACGCCGCTTCCTTTATTTGTTCCGCCGCTTTCATCAGCCGCCTGCCAGAGATGGTCCCGAGCACGCCGCACACCGGGTCGCTCGCTACGGCGATACGCGCCGGACTCCGACACTTGCGCACGACCCCTGACTTGCGCATGCTCGCGGCGAGCATGGCCGCGTACAACTTCGCCTACAACCTCTCCATGGCGACCTTCGTGCTGTACGCGACCAGCAAGTTGCATGTCGCGACGGCTGGTTACGGCGTCCTGCTCGCAGTCGCTGCCCTTGGCGGAGTCGCTGCGGGCTGGCGCGCGGCCCCATTGACCCGCCCGCTCAGTTACCGACAGATGATGGCCATCGCCAGCGTGTTGCAAGCCCTCGCCTGGAGCGGCATCGCCGCAGTCCCCAACGCCTTCGCCGCGGGAGCCTTCCTCGCGATACTGGGTGCCGCTTCCACCCTCACCAGCGTCGCGGCGGGCTCCGCTCGGCAGGCGCTCACACCCGATGACCTCCTCGGACGTGTGGTCTCCGCCTTCCGCCTCTTCGGCGTCGGAGCCGCAGGGCTGGGTGCCCTGACAGGCGGCCTCGTCGCCGGCGAACAAGGCCTGCGTGCACCGATGTGGGGCGCGGCCGTGCTGCTGCTGGCATCTGCGGTTGGGCTGCGGCCATGGCGACGGCCCAGCTGACGGTACGTGAACGCATCGGCTGGTGATGGGCGGGCGGGAAGGGCAGCAGTGAGCGATTGGAAGCAGGACGGTCGGTACGCTGCTGGCTCCGGAGGAGTCAGCTCGGCGACGAGTTGATCCAGGTCATCGGCTCGCGCAGCGCCGCAAGCGCCCCGTCCGCGTCGGCAATGCGCTCCGCCGGCGTCGCCGCGACCAAGTCGGGCGGTAGCACCTCGTTGAACTTCAATCCATCGAGGGCCTTGATGTCGATCACGGGCGGCCGTAGGAGGACGCGCGGCCCGTCAGGGTCCAGCGATTCGCTGACGAGTCGATCGCGGGTGGTGGAAGGAAGGTCTTGGCGCAGCCGGAGCCAGTAGTCGCCGACCTGCTGCTCCGGATCTGCGTACTGGGGCAGCGAGGCTGCGAGGACGACGTAGCCCGGCGGCCGGCCCAGGTCCACCAGCGTGCAGTGCCGTCGGCGCCGCGGACTGCGACGGTGCTGCCAGCCCGGGCGGCGAGTTCCTGATCCTCGCGGATGGTAGTCAGGTACTTCTTTCCCTCGGGCGGTCAGCCGCACTGGTGGGTCGGCACCGAGGATCACATCACGTCGAGCTCGGCACATAGCGAAGCTGGGCACCGCGCCACGTCCTGTCCACCGGGCGCGGCCGCCCGAACCGTCATACGCTTCCGCGAAGCAGCGTTGTCGCCGCCAGTCAATATGGGTGACCCGACAGGTGCGTCCTGTCAGCAGGATCAACCGGGGCCCGGGAACCTCCTCGACCAACATTCCCACCTCGACGAGCCCGATGTCGGCGCGCCCGGAGATGACGCGGAACTGGGGCGGAGCGCAGAAGACCGCAGTTATGCCCATGAAATGATGCCGCCCGAACTGCTTCTCCGCTTCCGGGCCGATGAACAGCATTTCGCTGTCCCACTCCAGAAAGCCTTCGTCGAGCAGGTGCTGGACGAAGCGGGATGTCGACTCGTCGAAGAGCGGCAGATCCCCCACCACTCGCGCCACGTGCGTTCGCCGACCTGGTGCTCCTGCAGACATAGAGCCAGCAACTGATGGGCGACGATGTGCCGGGGGGCGGACGGCGGCACGATCGGTTCGACATACCCGCGTGACCAGAGCAGGAACAGACCCGCAGCGTCGAGCAGCCCGGGCTCGGAGAGCGCGAGGAAGAGGCAGTTGCGGGTTGATCCCGTGCGCCGTCCCGTGCGGCCGAGGCGTCACATGAAGGCTGCGACGGTGGCGGGTGCGTCCAGCTGGAAGACTCGGTCCAGATCTCCGACGTCGATGCCGAGTTCAAGCGTTGAGGTTGCGACGATCACGCAGTCGCGGTCGTCGGCGAATGCTTGCTCCGCGCGACGGCGCTCGTCCTTGGAGAGCGAGGCATGCGACAGGTAGGTGCTGACACCGAGGGCCCGCAGCGCCTCGCCGAGCTCCTCCACGCGCCGCTTGGAATCGCAGAACACCAGGCGCTTCTCGCCCCGGTGGAGAGCGGCGATGACGGTCGCCGTGTTGGCGATCGAGCCAACAAAATCCAGTTCCACGTCGACGCCATCCGTGGGCCCGACCGCTGTTCCAGCCGGTACAGCCGAGGGTTGCGGGGCGACCACCTCGCCCGGCCGCGTCCCCACGCCAGATCCCTGGAGCCAAGTCAGCATCTGGTCGGGGTTGCCAACAGTCGCCGAGAGCCCTACCCGCTGGATTAGCCGACCTGCCACCTTTGTCAGCCGTTCCAGCACGGCAAGCAAGTGCCAGCCGCGGTCGTCCCCGGCGAAGGCGTGCACCTCGTCCACGACGATGGTCCGCACGTATCGGAAGAGTTCGTGATGGTCGACCAGGGCGGAGACCAGCACCGACTCCAGTGACTCCGGTGTGGTGAGCAGGACATCGGGAGGCTCGGCGAGCATCCGCCGCCGCCCCGAGTCGCCGATGTCCCCGTGCCAGACGCTGACCGTGCGGCCCAGCCACGCCGCGTAGGCGGTCAGGCGCAGCTCCAAATTGTTGGAGGGGTGCAGTGCGTCGAGCGGACTGTCCGTCACAGGTCCAACCCCACGTCGTCCGCGCTGGAGGCTGTCGACGCACGGGCCAGGCGCCCGCGGCGGCGCTGCGCTTTACATGGGTCAACTCGGTGGCCGAAAGAGTGAGCCGATAGTCGCGGCGGGGGTCGAAGTCCTCGAACTCGTCCACGCGGTCGAGCACGTCGGCGATGAGCTTGCGCAGAAAGACGCGGGGCGCGACGCCGACCTTCCCGCCGAGGTCCCCGGTGACGGGGCGCGCCAGCTCGCCGAGGTAGCGGTCGTCCACACGCACCGCGATCCGCTCCTGGTGGCGGGCATCCACTGCATACAGGTTGCGGACTGGGCGTCCCAGCTCCTCCAGGCCGGCCAGGTCGAAACCGGCTAGCCGGATCTGCACCGCCCGGGGATTGTCGAACCGCGCGTCAGTGATGAAGTCCGTGCTGAGGCGCTGTGCCAGCGGGGCCAGGCGCTGCACGCCCTGAGTGCCGTCGTAGAAGGCGGGCGTACCTGTGATGACCAGGTACAGGCCGGGGAAGCGTCCGGAGTCCACGTCGTCAATGAGCTGGCGCAGCGAGTTGAGTCCCTTCTCCCGCACGTCGGAGCGGACACGCTGAAGGGTTTCCGTCTCGTCGAGGACGACAAGCAGCCCCGGGTGCCCGCAGTCGCGCAGCACTGTGAGCAGGCCCTGCAAGAACCCGAGCGCTGCGAAATGGTCGAGATCTCAACGGACACCCGCGGCCCGCCGCGCCGAGGCGGCGACATTGGGCTGCCCTCCGAGCCAGGTCACGAGTGCCTCGGCGTGGGCATGATCGAGGCCGCGCGAACGCGCACGTCATACGAGCTCGGTGGCCGGACGGTGCCGTGTTCGCGGATGCGCTCCGCGCTGTGGACGCTCGGCCAGGACCACGCCAGTCGGGACGAGTGGGACCGGTACGCGTACTGCATCGACCTGGTCGGAGACTTCTTCGACGGAGGGGGGCCGTCAGCAGGTCTCCCCTCCTGGCTCACTGCCGAGCTGCATGAAATCCTGACTGGCATTGAGGCGCCGAGGAACACCGGGCGGAGTAGCAAGGCCCCAACAGGAAGGTTGCAACGCGCTGACCATCGGCTCCCGTCCCCGCGCCACAGCAAGGGAACATCCGCCAGAGTCGCCGCTCGAACCGACCGCCTGGGGAGTGGTCGTCCACCATCTGAGTCGATCCGGCCGTACAGCCGCGTCGTACGGCCACGCGATGTGCGCGACGTGACGTATGCGCCACTGTGCGAACTACCCGCCGATGTGGTGGGCGCCTCCGGGGACGCCGTTCCTACAGCCCTAATGGAAACCGTTTCGGATTGGAGTACTGGACTGGAGGTGACGGCCTGGCGCGGGCTGGCTGCAGAGCATCGCAGCCACCTCTACGAGAGCCACCAGAGTGACCGATTGACGCCAAATGTGCTCAGACTACTCGCTCGGCTCGGTGGGACGGCGATCGACGTGATCCTGCTGGACGCCTACGCGCGATGGGCCACTCCCCGGACGGCGGGTGTGCAGTCCACCGAGCATGCCCGCCGGCGCAGCGCTGCCGATCGCGCGTTGGGCCACTGGGCCGTCCAACACAGCTTGGCGCGCATGGGTGCCAGGGAGGCTCAACGACCCGCGGACTCCGTGTTCGAGACGGTCGCACGGCAGATCTTGGGAGCACTAAGACGTCATCTCGTTTGGAGGGTCTACGGTAGCAGGTCAGGGTGCAGGCGATGCTGGTGAAGGCGGGGATGTGCTCGGCTTTGCGTTCGTATCGGCGGTGCGGGCGGCGGCAGCCGGCGAGCCAGGCCATGGTGCGTTCGACGGTCCAGCGGTGCTGGCCGGGTCGTTGGGAGGACTCGATGCGTTTGCGGGCGATGCGATGCGTGATCCCGCGTAAGGCGCGCCATCGGCGCAGGTGGTTGTCGTCGTAGCGCTTGTCCGCCTGGAGGGTGGCGGGACGCCAGCGACGCGGACCGCAGCGGGAGCGGATCGGTGGGATGCCGCGCACGAGCGGGATCATGGCCTGGTTGTCGTGGAGGTTCGCTCCCGAGATCCCGACGGATGTGGGCAGGCCGGACCGCCCGGTGATCAAGTGGATCTTCGAGCCGTACTTGCCCCGATCCACAGGATTCGGACCTGTCAGGTCCCCCTTTTCATGGCCCTCATATTCACCGGGTCGATCGCGCAGCGGCTCCAGTCCAGCCCGCCGCGCGCGCCGAGTCCGTCCAGGACCAGGCGGTGGAGCTTCGCCCGCACCCGGCCGTTGCTCCCTTCAACGAACCGGCGGTGGGCCGTGGGTCCCGAAGGACCGAAGGAAGGCGGCAGCCGGCGCCGGGTACAGCCGGAGGTCGCGACGAACACGATGGCCGCCAGCACCTCACGGTCTCCGTACCGACGCCGGCCGCCACCCTGCGGCCGCGACGGCGCAGGCAAAACGACTTTCTGGAACAGCTCCCACCGTTCATCCGGCACCAAGGCGCTCCACGATCCCCACGGCCGCAGACTACCGAACTGCCAAATGAGACGACTTCTAAGCCTCTGCGATGAGCACGAGGTCGTCAGTCGGCTCGTTGCCGCCGTCTGGCCCTACTTGGGCCGGCCCTACGGAAGTCGGCGCCATCGCACGCACTCGAACTGGCCGCACGGCCGATGGCACCGGCCCATCGAAAAGAGCCGCACGAGCAACTGCGGCCCAAGCCCTCCTGGGGTCTGGTTGGCGCACGAACGTCGTACGACTGAGCCCCCGGGTCCGGGCGCGAGCGCGGGATCAATAGCTGAGTGCTGGGCCCACCTGGGCTGTGGGAAACGATCTTCAGCGGCTCTGCATGGCCCCTGACCGGGGCTTTTCGTCGGTGCCCCACAAAGAGGTACCGACGACACGGGCCTCCGGAAGTGACGAAAGTCGCGGCCGGGGGTCCGTTTCTCATTCCCCGGCGGGCCGCCTCCGGCCGGCAGGTCGCCTTCCCCCGCCGATCCCCGCGGAGCGGTCACGGTGGACGGCCCCGCGCGGCGCATCCCGGTGACGTACTGAAGGCCCGGGGGATCGAACGGCGGCGAACGGTGGCATCGGGGCGGGAACCGGTGCAGGGTGGTGTGCGTTGGAGTCATTGGGCAAAGGAATCGTCAAGTGGCGCGGCCCGCGCCGGATTGAGCAGGGAGATACACCATGGGTGTCAGCCTCTCCAAGGGCGGCAATGTCTCACTGACCAAGGAGGCCCCCGGACTCACGGCGGTCACTGTCGGCCTGGGCTGGGACGTGCGCACGACCACCGGTTCGGACTTCGACCTGGACGCGAGCGCGCTGCTGCTCGACGCCACGGGCAAGGTCCTGTCGGACAAGCACTTCATCTTCTTCAACAATCTCAAGAGCCCGGACGGCTCCGTCGAGCACACCGGTGACAACCTCACCGGTGAGGGCGAGGGCGACGACGAGGCGGTCAAGGTCAACCTGGCCACCGTGCCCGCCGAGGTCGACAAGATCGTCTTCCCGGTCTCGATCTACGAGGGCGAGAGCCGTCAGCAGAGCTTCGGCCAGGTGCGCAACGCGTTCATCCGCGTGGTCAACCAGGCCGGCGGCGCCGAGATCGCCCGCTACGACCTCACCGAGGACGCCTCCACGGAGACCGCGATGGTCTTCGGCGAGCTGTACCGCAACGGCGCCGAGTGGAAGTTCCGGGCCGTCGGCCAGGGCTACGCCTCCGGCCTGCGCGGTATCGCCCAGGACTTCGGCGTCAACCTCTGACGTGACGCCGTCGTTTTCGACGCGGCGCTTGACGTAGAGTCGGGCTCGTAGCGGCCCCGCCCGCGACCGTGCAGGTCGCGGGCGGGGCCGTTTTCGCTTGAAGGGCCCGTGCTTGACGAGGCTGCGCGTGACGGGCCCGTGCGTGACGGGCCCCTGTGCGACGGGCCCTTGACGGACGGGACCTTGTAGGACGGGGCCGCCCGCGGGTTACGGCAGCGGGTGCGCCGCCGCGTCCGCGTTGTAGCGGACCAGATACGCGGCGAAGCGCGCCAGATCCTCCGGGTCCCAGGCGGCCAGCCGCTCCTGGAAGATCTCCTTGCGGCTGACCCGCGCCGCGGCCAGCGTCTCGATCCCGTGCTGCGCGAGGTGCAGCACCTGCACGCGGTGGTCGGTGGCGTCCACCCGGCGCTCGATGTACCCGAGCCGTTCCAGCGCGGCCACCTGGCGGCTGACCGTGGACTTGTCGAGTAGATAGTGCGCGGCGAGGTCTGTCGCCCGGCAGCCCTGCTGCTCCTCCAGGTGCGCGAGGATGGTGAACGACACCAGCGACAGCTCGGGGTGCATGCGCGCGGCCGTGGCACGCGCCCGGCGCGCGAAGGCGGTCAACTCCCGCTGGATGCTCTCCACGGACGCCTCCCGTGCGGACATCGCGGCCACTCCATCCCGTCTCCACCTGCGCCGTTGTGGGACGCAACGGTATCAAGCGGGCAACGGAAGTTCGAACCAGACGACCTTCCCGACCGCCTTCCTGCTGGTGCCCCAGCGCCGCGACAGATTCGACACCAGCGCCAGCCCGCGCCCCTGCTCGTCGTCGGCGTCCGCGCGCTGCAACTGGGGCAGATTGTGGTTGTCGTCGCTGACCTCGACCAGCAGCTTCCCGACCCGCATCAGCCGTAGCTCGACCTCGTACGAGGCGGCCCGGATCGCGTTGGTGACCAGCTCGCTGACCAGCAACTCCGTGGTGTCGCTGAGGCGTTCGAGGCCCCACGCGGCGAGCTGGCGGCGGGTCAGGTCGCGGGCGGTGGCGACCTCGGCGTGGTCGAGCCGCAGCGTCCACTCGGCCACGTCCCGCGGTGCGATGCCCTCGAACCGGGCGACGAGCAGCGCCACATCGTCCCTGCGGTCCTCCGAGTGCAGGCGCGCGAGGATCTGCGCGCAGACGTCCTCGGGGGTCTGCTCCGGCTCGATGACGGTGGCGCACAGCGCGGCGAGCCCCGCGTCTATGCCCTGGCCGCGCACCTCGACGAGGCCGTCCGTGCACAGCACCAGCCAACTGCCGTCGGGCACCGGGATCTCCACCGTCTCGAACGGCACCCCGCCGACGCCGATCGGCGCGCCGCCGGGGATCTCCAGCAGCTCGGCCCGCCCGTCGTAACCGACCAGGACCGGCGGGATGTGACCGGCGTTGGCGAGCGTGAGGCTGCGGTGGATCGGGTCGTAGACGGCGTAGACGCAGGTGGCGAGGTGTTCGGTGCCGAGCCGGTGCGCGAGGTTGTCCAGGTGCCGCAGCAACTGGGCGGGCGGCAGGTCCAGGGCGGCCATGGTGATGACCGCCGTACGGAACTGACCCATCACGGCCGCGGCCTGAAGGCCGTGGCCCATCACGTCGCCGACGATCAACGCCACGCGCCCGCCGGGCAGTTGGATGGCGTCGAACCAGTCGCCGCCGACCTGCGCCTGCCGGTCGCCCGGCATGTAGTGGTGTGCGATCCGGACACCGGGAATCCGCGGCGGCCGGGTGGGCATCATCGAGCGTTGCAGCGTGGCGGCGGCGCGCGATTCCTGGCGGTGCAGGCGGGCGTTGTCGATGTGGACGGCGCCGCGCGCGACGACCTCGGTGGCCGTGGCGGCGTCCCGCGCGTCGAACGGGCGGCGGCCGGGGCCGCGCAGGAAGCAGACCCGGCCCAGTACGGTGCCGCGCGCGGTGAGCGGCGCCACGATCATCGAGTGTCCGGGCAGCAGCGGGCCGAGCGCGGGCACGCCGAGGTCGAGCGCTATGTCGGGTGCGACCGAGGAGTCCACGACGGGGACGAGGACGTGATCGCCGAGCCGCGGCACGATCCCGTCGACGGCGAGGGAGAGCAACTCGCCCTCCGGCAGGGCCGTTTCCCACGGTCCGGGCGGTCCGTCGTGGGCGATGGCGACGCGCCGGACGAGCACGGTGGCGGCCGGGCGGTCGTCCTTGGGCGGTTCGGAGTCGGAGAAGAGCTGGTCCACGATCAGGACGGCCGCGAAGTCCGCGAAGCGCGGCACGGTCACCGCGCACAGCTCGCGGGCGGTGGTCTGGAGGTCGAGCGTGGAGCCGACCACCGCGCCGGTCTCGCGCAGCAGCGCCAACTGCTCGTCCAGCGCGGTGCCCGGCAGGTGGGAGGCGTAGGGGCGGCCGAGTACGTGGCCGCCGAGCGGGTGGGCGCCGGACGCGGGGGCGCCGGGTTCGGGTCCGAACGGGGCCTGTCCGTAGGGGGGTTGGCCGAAGGGGGCCTGGCCCGGTGGCGTGCCGAGCGGCTGGACGGACGGCGGCCCGCTGAGGACCGGGGCGAGGCCGGGCGCGAAGCCGGGGGCGAGACCAGGTGTGAACTCGGTCGGGGACAGCGGCTGTTGGCCGGTCAGGGCGTCCGCCGAGCCGTTGGGGCCGAGGTCGGAGGTCAGGGAGGTGAGGGAGGCGAAGGGCACGGCGGTCAGTGCCGAGGCGCTGGAACGGTCGCCTGCGGGGGCGGCCTCCGCGCCGCCGTTCGCCCCGTGGACGTACTCGGGGTCGCGGCCGGGGCCGTACGCGGCGGCGTGTCCGGGGGTCTGATCGGAGGGCTGGTCGTGGCCGGGTCCGGGTGCGGGTCCGGGGCCGGGTCCGGGTGCGGGTCCGGGGCCGGGTGCGGGTGCGGGTCCGGGGCCGTGTTCCGCTCCGGGGCGCGGGCCGGGCAGCAACTCCCTGCGCAGGGACGGGTCCTGCTGGTCGGCGCGGGCGGCGGCGGCCATGCGGGCGTAGTCGTGCGGGGTGACCGGGAGCCGTGTGCCGCCGTCCACTTCGAGCGCCGGGGGACCGAGCGGCGCGATCTGCCGGACGAGCCGGTCGAGCCGTCCCGCGCTGACGCCGGGCAGTACGGTGCCCAGCCGGGCCGCGAGGGCCAGCGCCTGCGCCGGGTCGGCGACGCTGCCCAGGACGGCGGCCACCGAGATGTCCTGACGCTGCGGGCCTTCCGCGGTGTAGGGGAGTAAGCGACCGCCGAGCGCGATCCGCAGGCCGCCCGTGCGCAGCGGTTTGGCGTGCGCCGCGATGGCCAGCAGGCTGCGTCCGCCTGGCTCGGCGACGCGGTACGTCCACCACAGGACGTCCTTCAGCGCGCCGTCCCGGTCGGTGGCCGCGAGCGCGCCCGCCCACGCGGGCTGCGTGAGGTCGTCCAGCAGGTCGAGGGTGTCCTGGTGCGGCGAGGACGAGGTGCGCGCGACGCCCGCGGCGGACCGGGCGGGTGTCAGCAGCCCCGAGGCCCGGTGGCCGAAGACGTGATCCCAGCGGTGCCCGAACAGCTCCTCCGCGCCGCGGTTCCAGTACGAGATCCGGCCGTCGGGGTCGACGCAGAGGACGGCGAGGCGCAGCAGGGCGGCCACGCCGGTGAGGCCGTCGCCGAGCGGGCTCCGGCCGTTGGCGCTCCGGCCGTTGGCGCTCCGGCCGTTGGCGCTCCGGCCGCCGGGGACTTGGGTGGTGGGGCCTGGGGCGTTGGGGCCTTGGGCATGGGGACCCTGGCCGTCGGACTCTCGCGTGTGGGGACCCGCGCTGTCGTGACCTGCGCTGTCGTGACCTGCGCTGTGGGGCGCGTCGAGGCTCGTACGGACGCTGTCCGTACCGGCGTGCTCCGTACCGGCCCTGTCCGTATCGACGTCCTCCGTACGGCTGCTGGTGTCGCTGCCACCGGTCGGCGGGTGGTCGGAGGCATGGGGGTCGCGCCGTGGGTGCCGCTCGGTGCCCTGGCGCGGCCGGTCTGCCTGTGCCGACTCGTCGGCCCCGGGTTCCGGATGCTCCGGTTGGTCGTGGAGGTCCTGCTGTTCGCGCTGTTCGTAGCGGGCGGAGCGGTCCGTCCGGTGTTCTGCGTCGCTGGCTGCGGGCTGCCGGGTGATCTCGTCCAACGTCGTGCACCTGCGGTTCGGCGCTGAGTAGGGTCCTGACGTCAAGGCAAGCACGAAACCCTGTGCGGGGTCGACCTATTGGCCGGATTACCCCCGGCGGTGGGGATTTGGCGTCCGTCCATTGACGTGGGCGGTGGGGAGGGTGACCGGTGGATTCGAGAGTGCCGCATGTGGCGGGATTCGCGCGATGGCCGCACGGGGCGTCGCCGAAGCGGGCGGGGAAGGCGCTGCGGGAGAAGGTGCCGCGCGCCGCGCACGGCCGGCCGCCCTCCGGCATGTGGCGCGACACGGCGGACGTCGTCCCTGCGGTGGCCGGCGCGCTCGCGGCGACCGCGCCCCGGACCTCGACCGCGCCCCGGACCTCGGCTGCCCCCTGGACTTCGACCGCGCCCTGGACCTCGGCCGCGCTCCGGGCCGTCCACGACTCCAACGCGGGCCGGATACCCGAGCTGATACCGCTGCGCGTCGGCCGTATGGCCGCGAGCCCCTTCGCCTTCCTGCGCGGGTCCGCCGGGCTGATGGCCGCCGACCTCGCCGACAGCCCGGTGACCGGTGTCGGCGCGCAGATCTGCGGTGACGCGCACGCCGCGAACTTCGGCCTCTACGGCGACGCCCGCGGCCGTCTTGTCATGGACATCAACGACTTCGACGAGACCGTCGTCGGCCCCTGGGAGTGGGACGTCAAACGGCTCGCGGCCTCGCTGGTGCTGGCCGGGCGGGAGGCGGGCGCCGCCGAGGACGTGTGCCGGGCGGCGGCGTACGGCGCGGTGGGCGCGTACCGGCGGACGATGCGGCTGCTGGCGAAGCTGCCCGTGCTCGACGCGTGGAACGCCATCGCCGACGAGGAACTGGTCACCCACGCCGACGCCCGCGACCTGCTCGGCACGATCGAGCGGGTCTCGGCGAAGGCCATGGCCAACACCAGCGCCAGATTCGCAGCGAAGGCCACGGCGGCCGTGGACGGCGGCGGGCGGCGCTTCACCGACGCGCCGCCCGTGCTGCGCCGGGTCGCGGACCGCGAGGCGACGGCGGTCGCGGGCGCCCTGGACGGCTATCTGCGGACGGTCGGCGAGGACCGGCTGCCGCTGCTCGCCCGTTACTCCGTCCACGACGTGGCCTTCCGCGTCGTCGGCACCGGAAGCGTCGGCACCCGCTCGTACGTGGTGCTGCTCCTCGACCACCTGGGAGAGCCGCTGGTGCTCCAGATCAAGGAGGCCAGGGCGTCGGCGCTGCTGCCGTACGTGGCCAAGGCCGGATTTCCGGCCGGTCCGGTGGGGCACGAGGGCCGCAGGGTGGTGCTGGGCCAGAAACGTATGCAGGTGGTGAGCGACTTCCTGCTGGGGTGGACGGACATGGACGCGGTGCCGTACCAGGTGCGGCAGTTCAGGAACCGCAAGGGCAGCGTCGATCCCGCCGGGCTGGAGCCGGGCCTGCTCGACGACTACGGGCGGATGACCGGCGCCCTGCTGGCCAGGGCGCACGCCCACAGCGCCGACCCCCGGCTGATCGCGGGCTACTGCGGCAAGGGCGAGGCGCTGGACGAGGCCGTCGCGGACTTCGCCGTCGGCTACGCGGACCGTACGGAGGCGGACCACGCGGAGCTGCTGGCGGCGGTCCGGTCGGGGCGGCTGCCGGCGGAGCTGGGGGTGTAGGGGGTTCCCCGGCCGGGGAACCCGGGGTGTCCGGGGCGTCCGGGTTGCCTGGGGCGTCCGGGTTGTCAGGGCGGTGTCAGGGCCGGGCGGTGCGAGCCCGTACGGGGGCGGGCGCGCGGGTCGGCGCAGGTGGGCGGGGCGCCGTGGCGTGATCCGTGCGGGCGGGCGCTGCCGCGCCCCGCGGCCCCGCGAAGATCGGCGGTGCAGGGCCTAGGCTGTCCGAGTGACGAACAGCTCAGGAACCGAGTCCTCCGCCTCTTCCGCCACCTTCGCCGGACCCTCCGAGCCCGGCTCGCAGGATCGGCTGGCGAAGGCGGTACGCGCGGCTGAGCAGGCGTTGATCGAATTCGAGATCGCGGTCGAGACCTTCCGGGTCGAGGTGGAGAACTTCTCCCGGCTGCACCACCAGCGGCTCGGCCCGATGTACGCGCGGCTGGACGAGCTGGACGCGCTGGTCGCGGAGGCCGTCGCCGCCCACAGCGGTGAGCGGGAGGACATCGAGCGCGCCTGGGAGGCCAGGGCGCTGGTGATGCCGATGCCGGGCGTCGAGGAGCTGTTCGGCGGGCTGCTCGGCACGGACGGGGTACGGCCGGTCGACGACCCGAACCCGCCGCGCCGCGTCCGCCCTGGCAAGGAGGCGCAGCGCCTCTACCGCGAGCTGGCCCGCAAGGCGCACCCCGACCTCGCCCAGGACGAGAAGGAGAAGGAGCGCCGCAGCGCCTTCATCGCCCGCGTCAACGAGGCGTACGCCTACGCCGACGAGGACACGCTGCGCGCCCTGTCCGCGGAGTGGGACGCGGGTCCCGTCGCGGACGAGGAGCTGCCGAGCGAGGCCGAGGTCCTCTACGCCCGGCTGGAGTGGCTGGCCGAGCGCAAGGAGAAGCTGGCCGCCATCGCCGTCGAGCTGGACGAGAGCGCCATCGGCCAGATGATGAAGCTCTCCCCGGACGACCCCGACGCCCTCCTCAACGAGATCGCCGAACAGCTCCTGACCCAGGTCGCCCAACGCGAGGCCCGCCTGGCGGAACTGGTCCGCGACCCCGAATAGCGCCCTCTCCGGCCCGCTCGCACGACCCGAGCTTCTGCCCGAACGCCCCCTGCGGGCCCGGGCCCGGTGCGGGCGCCGGGGGACCCCGGGGAATCGGGCGGGGCGGGGGGTGGTTGGGGGCTGAGGTAGGTTTTTTCGGGTCAGCCAGGGATCTGGTGAGCCAAGGTGAGCGGGCCGCGGTTTCGCGGGCCGCGATTTCGTGCCCAGGAGGCCGCGTCCGATGTTCCGCTCTGAGCTGCCCGCGGTGGATGCCGCCGCCGTACCGGCCGACGCGATCCTGCTGGACGTGCGGGAGGACGAGGAATGGGCGGCCGGTCACGCCGAGGGCGCCGTGCACATCCCGATGGGCGAGGTCGTCTCGCGGATCGGTGAGGTGCCGGAGGGCGGCCGGGTGCACGTGGTGTGCCGCGTCGGCGGTCGCTCCGCCCAGGTCGCGCAGTACCTGATCGCCCAGGGCGTGGACGCGGTGAACGTCAGCGGCGGCATGCTCGACTGGGAGGCCGCCGGCCGCCCGGTGGTGGACGGCAGCGGCAGCGACGGCTTCGTCCTGTAAGCAGCCCCGCAGGGGTCACGTGGTCAGCGGATGGGCGGCGATCAGGTCGCCCAACGCCTCCTCGTGGGCCGCGGCCGGGCCCAGCGCCAGCTCCCACTGCTTGGCCCACGCGTGGTACCGGTGCAGCGGATAGTCGGTGTCCGCGCCGAATCCGCCGTGCAGGTGCTGCGCGGTCTGTACGACCCTGCGGACGCCCTCGGCCGCCCAGATCTTCGCCACCGCCACATCACCCGCGACCGGCAGGGGTCCGGGCGCCGAGGTGCTGAGCCGCCAGGCCGCCTGCCACAAGGTGGCCTCCATCGCCCGCAGGTCGATGTAACGGTCGGCGGACTGCACCGCGACCGCCTGGAACGTGGCGATCGGATACCCGAACTGCTGCCGCTTCGAGGCGTACGCGCTGGTCATCCCCAGCACCGCCTCCCCCAGCCCGAGCGCCAGCGCGCAGGTGCCGACGGTCAGCGCCTGCCGCAGCCACTCCCAGGCGCCGTCCGCGTCCAGCACATCCGTCGCGGGCACCCCCACACCGTCCAGCGTGACCTCGGCGAACCGCTCGCCGTTGGTGGAGACCTGCTCCGCCAGCGCCACCCCTTCCGCGTCCAGGGGAACGACGGCCACCACCGCCGCGCCGTCCGCCGTGTGCGCGGGCACCAGCACCAGGTCGCAGCTCCGCGCCCACGGCACCCCGGTCTGCACCCCGTCGAGCACGAAGCCGCCGCCGTCGGTGCCGCCGACGTCCACCCGCTGTGCCCGGACGGCGAGTTCGGCCCCGTCGTGCCCGCTGCGGCCGTTGGCGGCGACGGTGAGGACGGTCTCGCCGCGACCGGCCGCCGCCAGCAGCCGTTCGCGCAGGGGCGCGGAGCCGTAGCGCTGGACGGCGAGCGCCCCGGCGCAGCTCTCCAGCAGCGGGACCCGCGCCAGCACCCGCCCCGCCTCGCGCAGTACGAGGCAGAGCGCGATGAGGTCGAGCCCCGCCCCGCCGTACGCCTCGTCCAGCGTCAGGCTCAGCAGGTCGCCGTCGGCGAGCTTGCGCCACAGCGCGCGGTCGAAGTCCTCGGCGACCGCGCCGGGGGTCAGCGCGGGGCTGGGCACCCCGTCCACCGCCACCCCGGAGAAGACGGACTTCGCCGCCTCGACCGCCGCCAATTGCTCCTCGGTGAAGCCGAAGTCCACGATCCGCTCCTCCCGCCACCAATTCTGACGATGCGTCAGATTAGGGCGGTCAGGCGTCGAAGTCCACCTCGACGACGGAAGTCACCGGGTGCGACTGACAGGCCAGCACATATCCGGCCTCCGTCTCCTCGGGCTCCAGCGCGTAGTTCCGGTCCATCCGCACCTCGCCGCTGACCAGCCGCGTCCGGCAGGTCCCGCAGACCCCGCCCTTGCAGGCGTACGGGGCGTCCGACCGGTTGCGCAGCACCGTCTCCAGCACCGACTCCCCTGCCAGGGACGGCCATTGACCGCCGCGGCCGTCGAGCGTCGCCCGTACAGTGCCGCCGCCGGGTATCGGCTCGGCCGCGGTGACGGCCGCCGGTACCTCGTCCACATGGAAGATCTCCTGGTGGACGCGGGACCGGGGGACACCCAGCGTGCGCAGCGCCCGCTCGGCCGCGCCGACCAGTCCCAGCGGGCCGCACAGATACCAGCCGTCCACCGCCGCCACCGGCATCAGCGCCGGGAGCAGCGCCGTCAGCCGCTCCGCGTCCAGCCGCCCCGACGGCAGCCCCGCCTGCTGCTCCTCGCGGGACAGCGCGGACACCAGGTGGAAGCGGTCGGGCCAGCGGTCCTTGAGGTCCGCGACCTCCTCCAGGAACATCGTGGACGCCGCCGTACGGTCGCTGCGCACCAGGCAGAAACTCGCCCCCGGCTCACACGCCAGCGCGGTGCCGATCTGCGACAGCACCGGTGTGATGCCGCTGCCACCGACCACCGCGGCGAACCGCCCCGGCCTCGGCTCCAGCACGAACCGCCCCGCGGGCGTCATCACCTCCAGCACATCGCCCGCGGCCAGCTCCTTGAGCGCGTAGGTGGAGAACTCCCCCTGCTCGACCAGCCGCACCCCCACCCGCAGGGTCCGCGGCCCGGTCTCCACGCCGTCGTTCCCGAAACCGTCCTCGGGCAGCACCGGGTCGCACAGCGAATACGTGCGGCGGATCTCCACCCCGTCGGCGAACCGGCGGATCGCTATGTGCTGCCCCGGCGCGTACCGGTACTCCGCGCGCAGCTCCTCGGGGACCTCGAAGGCGATGGTCACCGAGTCGTCCGTGAGCGGGCTGACCTCCGTCACCCGGAGCGGATGGAACATTCACAGCTCCTTGAAGTGGTCGAAGGGCTCGCGGCAGGACTCGCAGCGGCGCAGCGCCTTGCAGGCGGTGGACGAGAACGGGCTGAGCAGCCGGGTGTCGGTGGAGCCGCAGTGCGGGCAGCGCACGGTCAGCTCCACGGCGACGGGCCCGCCGCCCGCCGGTCGCGCGCCGGCCAGCGGGCGCGGCGGCGCCACACCGTGCTCGGCGAGCTTGCGGCGGCCCGCCGCGCTGATCGCGTCGGTCGACCAGGCGGGGGAGAGCACGGTGCGCACCTCGACGTCCGACATGCCGTGCTCGGTCAGCACCTCGGTGATGTCGGTGGCCATCGTGTCCAGCGCCGGGCAGCCCGTCCACGTCGGCGTCAGCTCGACCTCGACCCGGCCGGGCCCGGTCACCCGCAGGTCGCGCAGCACCCCCAGCTCGGCCAGCGAGATCACCGGCAGCTCGGGATCCGGCACGGCTCCGGCCAGCCGCAGCAGCTCCTTCTCCAGCGCGCTCGTCGCCTCGGCGGCGGGCGCGCTCCCGGTCACCATGACGCACCCGGGTGAGCGCGGTGCAGGTGCTGCATCTCGGCGAGCATCCGGCCGAACGCCTCGGTGTGCACACCCTGCCGTCCGGCCCCCGCCGACCACGGCGTCCGGTCGACACCCTGGGGTATCTCCAGCGTGGCCCGGTGCAGGACATCGGTGACGCGCTCCAGCCACGGCTCGCGCAGCGCCGGAAGGTCGGTGCCGAGCCCGTCGAGCGGTTCGAACAGCTCCCCGGTGTAGCGCCACAGGCCGTCCACCGCGCGATGCGTGCGCCGGTGACTCTCCTCGGTGCCGTCGCCCAGCCGCAGCGTCCAGTGCTCGGCGTGGTCGCGGTGGTAGGCGACCTCCTTCACCGCTTTCGCGGCCAGCGGCGCCAGCTCGCCGTCCCCGGACGCCAGGGCGGTGAACAGCAGCTCCTGGTGGACGGAGAAGAAGAGCTGCCGCACGATCGTCTCGGCGAAGTCCCCGTTGGGCCGCTCCACGAGCTGCACATTGCGGAATTCGTGCTCCTCGCGGCCGAACGCCAGCTCGTCCTCGTCGCCGACCAGCGAGAGCAGGGTGCGGGCCTGCCCCAGTAGGTCGAGCGCGATATTGGTGAGGGCGACGTCCTCCTCAAGGACCGGCGCGTTCCCCGCCCACTCCCCCAGCCGCTGGGCGAGCACGAGCGCGTCGTCGCCCAGCGCGAGCGCGGCGGGGGCGGAGGCCCGTGCGGGGCGCGCCGCGGTGGCCGATGCCGTGGTCGTAGAAGAGGCCGTAGCCGTAGCCGTAGCCGTAGCCGTAGCCGTAGCCGTAGCCGCAGCCGCAGCCGCAGCCGTGGCCGAGGCCGGGCCCGGTGCGGGGTTCGGTGCCGTGTTCACAGGTGCTTCACCCCTTCCGGGATCTCGTAGAACGTCGGGTGCCGGTACGGCTTGTCGGAGGCCGATTCGAAGAACGGGTCCTTCTCGTCGGGGGAGGAGGCGGTGACCGCGGACGACGGCACCACCCAGATCGAGACGCCCTCGGCCCGCCGGGTGTAGAGATCCCGCGCGTTGCGCAGCGCCATCTCCGCGTCGGGCGCGTGCAGGCTGCCCGCGTGGCTGTGGCTCAGGCCGCGGCGGCTGCGGACGAAGACCTCCCACAGCGGCCAGTCGCCGCCCGTCTGCTCGGTCATGCCCGTGCCTCCCCGTGCTTGGCCGCGTATGCGGTGGCCGCCTCCCGGACCCAGGCGCCGTTGTCGTGTGCGGCGCGGCGCCGGTCGATCCGCTCCTCATTGCACGGCCCGTTGCCGCGCAGCACCTCCTGGAACTCCGTCCAGTCGATCGCCCCGTAGTCGTAGCCGCCCCGCGACTCGTTCCACCGCAGGTCGGGGTCGGGGAGGGTGAGCCCCAGCACCTCGGCCTGCGGGACGCAGATGTCCACGAAGCGCTGCCGCAGCTCGTCGTTGGAGTGCCGCTTGATCTTCCAGGCCATGGACTGGGCGGAGTGCGCGGACTCGTCGTCGGGCGGGCCGAACATCATCAGCGAGGGCCACCACCAGCGGTCCACCGCGTCCTGCGCCATCGCGTGCTGCGCCGGGGTGCCGCGGCTGAGCGTCAGCAGCAGCTCGTAGCCCTGCCGCTGGTGGAAGGACTCCTCCTTGCAGATCCGCACCATCGCGCGGGCGTAGGGACCGTAGGAGCAGCGGCACAGCGGCACCTGGTTGGTGATCGCGGCGCCGTCCACCAGCCAGCCGATGGCGCCGACGTCCGCCCAGCTCAGGGTGGGGTAGTTGAAGATCGAGGAGTAGCGCTGGCGGCCCGCGTGCAGCTTGTCGAGCAGCTCCTCGCGGCTGACCCCGAGGGTTTCCGCGGCGCTGTACAGATAGAGCCCGTGCCCGGCCTCGTCCTGCACCTTGGCCATCAGGATCGCCTTGCGGCGCAGCGAGGGCGCGCGGCTGATCCAGTTGGCCTCCGGCTGCATCCCGATGATTTCGGAGTGCGCGTGCTGGGCCATCTGGCGGACGAGGGTGGCGCGGTAGGCGTCCGGCATCCAGTCCCGCGGCTCGATCCTGGCGTCCTCGGCCACCGCGGCGTCGAACGCGGCCAGGAAGGCGTCCTGCCCTGCCGCCACCGCCTCCCCTGCGGTCGCCGCCGGCTCTGCCGTCGTCGTCATGCGGACCCCTCCTTCGTCATCACCGTCATCGGTGCCATCAGGCGTGCCACTCGGGCTTCGGCGCGGGCTCGACCACCCGTCCCGTCACCGTCACCGGCTCCATCGGACGACCGGCCGGCCGACTCCTCAACCGACCGACCGATCGTTCGGTTCATTCCATGGTCGGTGGCGGGCCGAAGGGTGTCAAGGCCACCTCCCACGCCTGTGGATAACTCGGTATGGTCCCCGCCGGGACCTGCGGTGGGTAGCGTGCTGCCCGGCAGGCGTGCGTGCCCGGCACGGGTGAGAGCGGAGAGACGATGGAGTCATTCGAGGGGCCGCCGCCCCGGACCGCGGCGCTGTCCACGCCCGCGCGCATAGCCGTCGCCCTGGCGATCGGCGCGGTCGTCGTGGGCGCGCTGTACCACCTCGGCATGGTGTTCCTGCACGTCGCGCCCTCGAACACGCTCAGCAGGGAGCACGGCGCGGCGGTCGACGACTACGTCTATCCGGAGTTCGAGCAGAACTGGAAGCTGTTCGCGCCCGACCCGCTGCAACAGAACATCCATGTGCAGGCCCGCGCCGAGGTCCGCAAGCCCGACGGCGGCCTCTCCACCACGGGCTGGGTCGACCTCACCGCGATGGACGTCGCCGCGATGCGGCACAACCCCGCCCCCAGTCACACCCAGCAGAACGAGCTGCGCCGCGCCTGGAGCTTCTACACCGACACCCACGACGACAAGGAGCAGCCCACCGGCGGCGACCGCAGCGACATGAGCCGTACGTATCTCCAGCGGATTTTGCAGGAGCGTTTCGGCCCGCGGCTCAACGGCGGTGATGTCGTCCGCGTGCAGGCACGTTCCGCCACCACCGCGGTCCCGCCGCCGTCGGGCAACGGGCAGCAGACCGGCACCCAGCCCTACTACCGGGAACTGCCCTGGTGGCCGGTCACCACCGCGCCCGCCGGTCAGGAGAACGCATCGTGAGCGCGCGCGACTCCTTCGTCCCCTCGCCGTTCGCCGGCCTCGGCAAAGGACTCGACCGCGCCGTCGCGCGGGGGATCAACGCCATCACTGGCCGGGCCATCGGCCCGTACCAGAGCGCGATCATCCGGATCGGCTTCTCGCTGACCTGGCTGTTGTTCCTGCTGCGCGAATTCCCGCACCGCGCCGAGCTGTACGGCCCCGACGCGCCCTGGAGCTGGGACCTCGCCAAGCGGCTGGTCGCCGGGAACCACGCCTTCACCGTGCTGCTGTGGAACGACGGCCGCGCCTGGTTCGAGTGCGTCTACGCCTTCGCGATCGTCGCCAGCGCGATGCTGCTCCTGGGCTGGCGGACCCGTACCGCCTCGGTGTTCTTCATGATCGGCGTGCTGTCGCTCCAGAACCGCAGCGTCTTCGAGGGCGACGGCGGCGACAACGTCATCCACCTGATGGCGATCTACCTCGTCTTCACCCGCTGCGGCCAGGTCTGGTCGCTCGACCGGCGCCGCGCGGCCCGCGGGGAGGCGGCCGAGGCGGCTGCCGGACCGTCGGCCGTTTCCGCGTCCGACGCGGAGCCGGGCGCCGATCCGGTCGGCGTCGCCCTGTGGGCGGTGTTCGGCTTCGCGCTCGTGGCGGCGACGCTGTTCGGCAAGCTCAGCACCGGATGGGCGGTGCTGTTCTGGCTCTTCTGGCTGGTCCAGGCTCTGTGGTGGGCGGTGCGGCGGGTCGCGCCCGGCGAGCCGCGCACCGTGCTCGACATCGTCGCCAACGTCATCCACAACGGCGCGATGCTCGTGATCGTCGCCGAGGTCTGCCTGATCTACTCCACCGCGGGCTGGTACAAGATCCAGGGCAGCCGCTGGCAGGACGGCACCGCGCTCTACTACCCGCTCCATCTGGACGACTTCACCCCCTGGCCCGCCCTGTCGCACGCCCTGGCGGGCAATGAGCTGATGGTCATGCTCATCACCTACGGCACGGTCATCGTCCAGGTCGCCTTCCCCTTCACCCTGTTCAACCGCCGGGTGAAGAACGTGCTGCTGGTCGCGATGATGCTGGAGCACGCCTCGATCGCCGTCGTGCTCGGCCTGCCCTTCTTCTCCCTCGCGATGATCGCCGCCGACGCGGTGTTCCTGCCGACGGCCTTCCTGGTCTGGGCCGGGGACCGGCTCGTACGGCGGCTGCGGCCGGGTGCCGCGCGCCCGCGGCCGGTGGTCCACGGGCAGCGCACCGCCCCCGACGACGCGTCCGCCGAGCCGGGGGAACCGGCCGTGGGACCACCGCCGCCCAGCGCCGTGACATGACGTGATCGGGCAGGCGGGCCGCACCGTACGCTGAGGCCATGACCGAGGACGAGGCCGCCCACCGACCCGGCGCCGCAGCCGAACCCGACCCGGCGACCGGAACCGACCCGGCGACCGGAGCCGCTCAGGCCCCCGGGGCCGACGCGGCCACCGCAAGCGCCACGGCCGCCGTCCTCGCCTGGCAGGCCGCCGCGCCGGACGCGGTGCTGCTCGACGGCTTCCACGCCCTCAAGCACGCGCTGCGCTTCGGCGCCCGCGTGCGCACCGCGGTCAGCAGCGACAAGGCGGCCGTGCTGCGCCTCGCGGCGGAGCTGGCCCCCGACCTGGCGGAGGAGCTGGCGGCGCGCGTCACCGAGATCCCCGCCGCGGCGCTGCGCGGGCTGGTGACGCGGGTGCACCCCACCTCGGTGGCCGCGCTCGCCGACCGGCGCGACCGGGCGGCCAATCTGGCACTGCTGGCCGAACGGCCCCGGCAGGCACCGGTCGTCGTCCTGGACAGCCCGCGCAATCTCGGCAACGTCGGGGCGGTGATCCGGCTGGCGGCCGGATTCGGCGTCACCGGCGTGGTCAGCACCGGAGCTCTCGACCCCTGGCACCCCAACGCCCTGCGCGCGGGCGCCGGACTGCACTACGCGACCGCGGTGGAACGTACGGCCGCCGACGCGCTGCCGCCGGGACCGCTGTACGTCCTCGACCCGGAGGGCAAGGACATCCGCTCCGTCGAACTCCCCGACGACGCGCTCATCGTCTTCGGCTCGGAGCGGCACGGCGTCTCCGACGAACTGCGCGGACGCGCCGCCGAGTTGGTCGCGCTGCCGATGCGTCCGCAGGTCTCCAGCTACAACCTGGCCACCAGCGTCGGCATGGCGCTCTTCCACTGGGCGGCCACGTCCCGCTCGCCGCGGGTACCCGGCCGCCCCTGAACCCCGCGATCAGGCGGGCCGCCGCACCTCCACCATCCGGAAGCGGCTCGCGACGAACGCGCCGTCGCACAGCGCCGCGTTGGCCGCCGGATTGCCGCCGGAGCCGTGGAAGTCGGAGAAGGCGGCCGTCTGGTTGACGTACACACCGCCGGTCAGATTGAGCGAGAGCTGCGCGCACTCCTCCCAGCAGACCTCCTCCAGGCCGCGCTCCACCTCGGCGGAGGTGGTGTAGCCGCCGACCGTCATCGCGCCCTTGTCGCGGACGGTACGGCGCAGCAGCTCCAGCGCGTCGGCGGTCGAGTCCACGGCCACGGCGAAGGCGACCGGGCCGAAGCACTCCGACAGATACGCCGCCTCGGCGTCCGGCTTTGCGCCGTCGAGCTTGACCAGCACCGGGGTGCGGACGACCGCGTCGGGGAAGTCCGGGTGGGTCACCGAGCGGGAGGCGAGGGCGACTTCGCCCAGCCCGGGGGCCGCTTCGAGCCGTGTCTTGACGTCCGGATTCACCAGAGCGCCGAGCAGCGCGTTGGCCCGCGCGTCGTCGCCGAGCAGCCCGTCGACCGCGCCCGCGATGTCGGCGACCACCTCGTCGTAGCTCCGCCGTCCCGCGTCGGTGTCGATGCCGTCGCGCGGGATCAGCAGATTCTGCGGGGTGGTGCACATCTGGCCGCTGTAGAGGGACAGCGAGAAGGCGAGGTTGGAGAGCATGCCGCGGTAGTCGTCGGTGGAGTCGATCACCACGGTGTTGACGCCGGCCTTCTCGGTGAAGACCTGCGCCTGGCGGGCGTTGGCCTCCAGCCAGTCGCCGAAGGCGGTGGAGCCGGTGTAGTCGATGACCCGGACCTCGGGGCGCAGCGCCAGGGTCTTGGCCAGGCCCTCGCCGGGCCGCTCGACGGCCAGGCAGACCAGGTCGGGCGAGAAGCCCGCCTCGGCCAGCACCTCGCGCGCCACCCGTACGGTCAGGGCCAGCGGCAGCACTGCGCGTGGGTGCGGCTTGACCAGCACCGCGTTGCCGGTGGCCAGGGAGGCGAAGAGCCCCGGATAGCCGTTCCACGTCGGGAAGGTGTTGCAGCCGATCACCAGGCCGATGCCGCGCGGCACCGCGGTGAAGGACTTCCGCAGATTGAGCGGGTCGCGCTTGCCCTGCGGCTTGATCCACTCCGCGGTCTCCGGGGTGCGGACCTGCTCCACGTACGCGTACGCCACCGCTTCGAGGCCGCGGTCCTGCGCGTGCGGGCCGCCGGCCTGGAAGGACATCGTGAACGCCTGCCCGGAGGTGTGCATCACGGCGTGCGCGAACTCGTGCGTCCGCGCGTTGATCCGCGCCAGGATCTCCAGGCACACCATGGCGCGCGCCTCGGGTCCCGCGTCCCGCCAGGCGGGCATCGCGGCGCGCATCGCGGGCAGCAGCACGTCCGGATCGGGGTGCGGGTACTCCACGCCGAGGTCCGGGCCGTACGGGGAGCGCTCGGTGCCCGTCCAGCCGTCCGTGCCCGGCTGGTCCAGCTCGAAGCGGTGGCCGAGCAGCGCGTCGAAGGCGGCCTTGCCCTCGTCGGCGTCGGCGTACGCCTTGGGGTGCTCGGGGTAGGGCGACCAGTACGCCCGGGTCCTGACGGCATCGAGCGCCTTGTCAAGCGTGTCACGATGGCGTTCGATCAAGGTCACGGCGGAGACAGTGGCGGACATGGCGGACCAACTCCTCGTCGAGCTGGGCTGAGTAGCAGAGACAACGCTAGATTAACCGAATGTTCGGTCGGGACAAGAGGGACGTCCCGGCCTGTGGATAACTCGGAAAGACCCGGCAGGATCTCCGCAGTACCTCGGGAAGGAGCTGTGCCACCGTGACCGCACTTGACCGCGGCGGTGTCGTCGCCGTCGTCGGCGCAGGCACCATGGGCCAGGGAATCGCGCAGGTCGCGCTGCTCGCGGGGCACCGCGTGCTGCTGTACGACGCCGCGCCGGGACTGGCCGCGAAGGCCGCGGCGGGCGTCGGGGCGCGGCTGGCCCGGCTGGCCGAGAAGGGCCGCCTCGACACGGCCGAACACCGGGCCGCGCTGGACCGGCTCGTCCCCGCCGACGGCATCGCGGACCTGGCACCGGCCGCGCTCGTCGTCGAGGCCGTCGTGGAGGATCTGGCCGTCAAGCGGCGGCTCTTCGCCGAACTGGAGGAAACCGTCGGCGACGGCTGCCTGCTGGCGACCAACACCTCCTCCCTGTCGGTGACCGCCGTCGCGGGCGCCCTGCGGCTGCCCGGCCGCCTCGTCGGCCTGCACTTCTTCAACCCGGCCCCGCTGCTCCCGCTGGTCGAGGTCGTCGCGGGCGCCGCCTCGGACCCCGCAGCCGTCGACACCGCCTACGACACGGCCGCCGCCTGGGGAAAGACCCCGGTGCGCTGCGCCGACACCCCCGGCTTCATCGTCAACCGGATCGCCCGTCCCTTCTACGCCGAGGCCCTGCGCGTCCACGAGGAGCGGGCCGCGGACCCCGCCACCATCGACGCGGTGCTGCGCGAATGCGGCGGCTTCGCCATGGGCCCCTTCGCGCTCACCGACCTGATCGGCCAGGACGTGAACGAGGCGGTCACCAGATCGGTGTGGGAGTCGTTCTTCCACGACCCCAAATTCACGCCGTCGCTCGCCCAGCGCCGCCTGGTGGAGTCCGGCCGCCTCGGCCGCAAGACAGGCCGCGGCTGGTTCGTGTACGAACCGGCGCCGGAGCCCGGCGCCGCGCCAGGACCGCACACCGCGGAGCCCGCGGACGCGCCGCGGCGCGTGGTGCACGGCGAGCTGGGTCCCGCGCAGGCCCTCGTCGGCCTGGTGCGCGCGGCCGGGATCGAGGTCACCGAGGACGACGGCGTCCAGGGCTTCGAGCTGAGTGACGGAACGTATCTCTACCCGGCGGACGGCACCCTGGAGCCGGGTATCCAGTTCGACCTGGCGGCCGACTACACGACGGCCACCAGGATGGCGCTCGCGCGGACCCCGGAGGTGCCGGACGCGACGCTCGCGGAGGCCGTCGGGCTCTTTCAGGCGCTCGGCAAGAAGGTCAGCGTCATCCGGCTGGTCCCCGGACTGATCGTGGCGCGGACGGTCGCGATGCTGGTGGACCTCGCGGCCGACGCCGTCGCAAAGGAAGTGGCGTCCGCCGCCGACGTCGACACCGCCATGCGCCTCGGTGTGAACTACCCGCTGGGCCCGCTGCAATGGGGCGAGCGGCTCTCCCTGTCCTGGGTGCGCGAAACGCTGGAGTCGCTGCACTCGTACTACCCCAACGGCCGTTACGCGCCTTCGGTCGAAGTGCTGTGGCGCGCGAGGGCGGAGGAAGAATGATCTCCTCATGACCATGCCCAAGCGCGACACCTATACGCCGGACTCGCTGCTCGCCGTCGCCGTCGAGGTCTTCAACGAGCGCGGTTACGACGGCACGTCCATGGAGCATCTCTCGCGCGCCGCGGGCATCTCGAAGTCGTCGATCTACCACCATGTGCGCGGCAAGGAAGAACTGCTGAACAGGGCGGTTGGCCGCGCCCTTGAGGGGCTTTTCGGCATCCTGGAGGAGCCCGGAGCGGTCGACGGCCGCGCGGTGCGGCGCCTGGAGTACGTCACCCGGCGTACGACAGAGGTGCTGATGGCGGAACTTCCCTACGTCACCCTTCTGTTGCGGGTGCGCGGGAACACCGACACCGAGCGCTGGGCGATGGAGCGGCGCAGGGAGTTCGACCAGCGGGTGGCGGATCTGTTGAAGGCGGCGGTCGCGGACGGCGATCTGCGCGGCGACGTGGACGTCAGGCTGGCGACCAGGCTGCTTTTCGGGATGATCAACTCGATCGTGGAGTGGTACCGGCCGGAGGCCAAGGGCGCGCTCGACCGGCAGCAGGTGGCGGACGCGGTGGTGCGGCTGGCGTTCGACGGGCTGCGTACGTAGCGACGGCGAGCCGGGCGACCGTGCGGTCGGATGGTCCAGACCATTGACCCGCCGGGGGTGGCCCCGGCACGATCCAGCCATGTTCTCCGCTGAGCGATCTGTCGCGCGATTCGGGCCGTCGGTGCGGGCGGCGGCCGCCTCCGCGCTGGCCGTCTCCCTCCTGCTGCTGGCCGGGTGCGGAGGCGGCGGGGGCGCCAAGGACAAGGACAGGGCCGCGCCCGCCCCCACGCCCACCGCCACGGCGAACGGCTTCGGCTGCCTGTCACCCGAACAGGCCAAGGCGGGCTCGGTGAGTTTCCCGGGCGGGGACGGCCAGGACGTCGAGGGCTATCTGACCGGCACCGGCGGCACCGGGCTGGTGCTGGCCCACCAGGCGGACGGGGACGTCTGCCAGTGGGTGCCGCACGCGCAGGACCTGGCCGCGGACGGCTACCGCGTGCTGGCCGTGAACTCCGCGGGCAGCGAGGTGCGTGAACTCACCGCGGCGGCGGCCTACCTGCGGTCCAAGGGCGTGACGAAGCTGCTGCTGGTCGGCGCGTCCAAGGGCGGTACGGCGGTGCTGTCCGCCGCGGGCGCCATCACGCCGCCGGTGGACGCGGTCGTCTCGCTGTCCGCGCCCTCGACGTACTCCGGCATGGACGCCTCGATGGTCGTACCGAATCTGACGATGCCCGTCTTCTACATGGCCGCCGAATTGGACAGCCCCTTCCAGGACTCCACGAAGGAGCTGAGCAAGCTGACGAAGAAGGCGAAGGAGAACGACCTGACGATCGTCGGCGGCTTCAACCACGGCGTGAGCATGCTGTCCGACGAGGCGAACTACGCCAAGGTCAAGGCGTTCCTCAAGAAGTACGGCGGCTGACCGGAGGCACTGGTCGCGGTCGCGGCCGGCGCCGGTCCTCAGTCGCCGACGACCTGGTCGGTCTCCTCGAAGACCAGCAGGGTGCGGCTGCTGAGGACTTCCTCGATGGCCTGGAGCCGGGTCAGGACCAGCTCGCGCAGGGTCCGGTTGTCGGCGGTGTGGACCAGCAGCAAAACATCGAAATCACCACTTACCAGGGCAATGTGGGCAACACCCGGAAGAGTGATGAGTTGTTCACGGACGGTCCGCCAGGAATTCTGGACGATCTTGAGCGTGATGTACGCGGACGCGCCCTGTCCCGCACGTTCGTGGTCGACGCGAGCGGTGAAACCTCGGATGACCCCGTCCTCGATGAGCCGGTTGATCCGGGCGTACGCGTTCGCCCGTGAGACGTGCACGCGCTCGGCGACGGAGCGTATCGAGGCCCTTCCGTCCTCCTGGAGCAGCCGCAGGATCGTGCGGTCGATCGGGTCCAGCGGTCGGACCTCCGGGTCCTGTGCGGCCATCTGTTCTCTCGCCATCCCCCCGTGCCTCCTTACCATGGACGTACTGGCTCCATCTCAGGCTGTGCAGAACCGTTTGTCCACAGGCGAAACCACCCTGTAGCCAAAATGCCTCCGGCGACCGAACAATCGGTAGGGAGCGACACCCGCTCACGCCCGATCGCTTTTTCGGTCACCGACCACAAGGAGGTGCTCGCGATGACCGTGCTGGACACCCCTGCCTGGCGCCCCCGCACCGAAGCCGCGCCGCTGCTGCCCGACCCGGAGCCGTACCGGCTGCTCGGCACCCCCGCCGCCGCGGAGCTCGACCCCGCCCTGCTCCGCACTCTGTACGGGCAGCTCGTCCGCGGCCGGCGCTACAACCGGCAGGCCACCGCCCTCACCAAGCAGGGCAGGCTCGCCGTCTACCCGTCGAGCACCGGTCAGGAGGCCTGCGAGATCGCCGCCGCTCTCGCGCTGCGGCCCCGTGACTGGCTGTTCCCCAGCTACCGCGACACCCTCGCGGTGGTCGCCAGAGGCGTGGACCCGGTCGAGGCGCTGACGCTGCTGCGCGGCGACTGGCACACTGGTTACGACCCGCACGAACACCGGGTGGCGCCGCTCAGCACCCCGCTGGCCACGCAGCTCCCGCACGCGGTCGGGCTGGCCCGCGCCGCCCGGCTGACCGGCGACGACGTCGTGGCGCTCGCCATGGTCGGCGACGGCGGCACCAGCGAGGGCGACTTCCACGAGGCGCTGAACTTCGCGGCCGTCTGGCAGGCCCCGGTGGTCTTCCTCGTGCAGAACAACGGCTTCGCGATCTCCGTACCGCTCGCCAAGCAGACCGCGGCCCCTTCCTTCGCCCACAAGGCGGTCGGCTACGGGATGCCGGGACGGCTGGTCGACGGCAACGACGCGGCCGCCGTGCACGAGGTGCTGACCGAGGCCGTCGGGCGGGCCAGGGACGGCGGCGGCCCCACGCTCGTGGAGGCCGTCACCTACCGGATGGACGCGCACACCAACGCCGACGACGCCACCCGCTACCGCGACGACGACGAGGTCGCCGCCTGGCGCGCGCACGACCCGATCGCCCTGCTGGAACGGGAGCTGACCGGCCGCGGACTGCTCGACGACGACGTCAGGCGGAGCGCGGCCGACGAGGCCGAGACCATGGCGGCGGACCTGCGGGAGCGGATGAACGCCGATCCGCGGCTCGACCCGATGGAGCTGTTCGCCCACGTCTACGCCGAGCCCACGCAGCAACTGCGGCAGCAGGAGGCTCAGTTGCGGGCCGAGCTGGAAGCGGAGCGGCAGTCATGACCACCGTCGCACCGACCGCGGGCCGCGCCGCCGCGCCCACCCGCAGACCCGCCACCATGGCGCAGGCCCTCAACCAGGCGCTGCGTGACGCGCTCACGGCCGACGACTCCGTCCACGTCCTCGGCGAGGACATCGGCACCCTGGGCGGCGTCTTCCGGATCACCGACGGGCTCGCCGCCGAATTCGGCGACAGCCGCTGCACCGACACCCCGCTCGCCGAGGCGGGCATCCTCGGCGCGGCGGTCGGCATGGCGATGTACGGGCTCCGCCCGGTGGTCGAGATGCAGTTCGACGCCTTCGCCTACCCGTCGTTCGAGCAACTCGTCAGCCATGTGGCGAAGATGCGCAACCGCACGCGTGGCGCGCTGCCGCTGCCGATCACCATCCGCATCCCGTACGGCGGCGGAATCGGCGGCGTCGAGCACCACAGCGACTCCTCCGAGGCGTACTACGCGCACACCCCCGGCCTCCACGTGGTCACCCCGGCCACCGTCGAGGACGCCTACGGGCTGCTGCGGGCGGCCATCGCCTCCGACGACCCGGTGGTCTTCCTGGAGCCGAAGCGGCTCTACTGGTCCAAGTCCGACTGGTCGCCGGCCGCGCCGGCCGAGGTTCCGCCGATCGGCCGCGCCGTGGTGCGGCGCACCGGGCGCACCGCGACGCTGGTCACCTACGGCCCCTCGCTCCCGGTCTGCCTGGAGGCCGCGGAGGCCGCCAAGGAGGAGGGCTGGGACCTGGGCGTGGTCGATCTGCGCAGCCTCGTGCCCTTCGACGAGGAGACGGTCGCGGCGGCCGTACGCGGCACCGGGCGGGCGGTCGTCGTGCACGAGTCGTCCGGTTTCGGCGGCATGGGCGCCGAGATAGCGGCCCGGATCACCGAGCGCTGCTTCCACCACCTGGAGGCGCCGGTCCTGCGCGTCGCCGGATTCGACATCCCCTACCCGCCGCCGATGCTGGAACGGCACCATCTGCCCGGCGTCGACCGGATTCTCGACGCCGTCGGCCGCTTGCAGTGGGAGGGCTGATGGCCGTCGTCAAGGAATTCACGCTCCCCGACCTGGGCGAAGGGCTCACAGAGGCGGAGATCGTGCGCTGGCTGGTGGAGGTCGGCGAGGTCGTCGCCATCGACCAGCCGGTGGTCGAGGTCGAGACCGCGAAGGCCGTCGTCGAGGTCCCCTGCCCCTACGGCGGTGTCGTGACCGCCCGCTTCGGCGCCGAGGGCGACACCCTCGACGTGGGCCGCCCCCTGGTCACGGTCGCGGTGGGTTCGCACTCCGACGCGGCCGGGAACCCGGCGGGCCCGGACGCCTCGGGCGACTCGGACGCCTCGGGCGGCGGGGCCGATGAGGGCTCGGGCAATGTGCTGGTCGGTTACGGCACCGGTACGGCGGTGGCGCGGCGCCGCGGACGGGTGCGGGCGGTGGACGGTTCGGTGCAGGCGGCGGTTTCGGTCACCGAGGTGCCTGTCGCCGGGGCGCCTGTCGCCGACGGCCCGGTGGCCGTCATATCGCCGCTGGTCCGGCGGCTGGCCAGGGAACACGGGCTGGACCTGCGGGCCCTGGCCGGTACGGGGCCCGACGGGCTGATCCTGCGGGCGGACGTCGAGCGCGCGGTGGCGGCTCCGGCGGCACCTGCCGTGGCTCCGGCCCCGGCTCCCGTGCCGGCGGGGGAGGAGCGGGTGCCGCTGCGCGGGGTACGCGGCATGGTCGCGGACAAGCTGGCCCGCAGTCGGCGGGAGATACCGGACGCCACGTGCTGGGTGGACGCCGACGCCACCGAACTGCTGGCCGCGCGGGCGGCGATGAACGCCTCGGGCGGCGAGCGGATCTCGGTGCTGGCCCTCTTCGCCAGGATCGTGACGGCCGGGCTGGCCCGTTACCCGGAGCTGAACGCCACGGTCGACACCGAGCGGCGCGAGATCGTACGGCTGCCGGCCGTCCACCTCGGCTTCGCGGCGCAGACCGAACGCGGCCTGGTCGTGCCTGTCGTGCGCGACGCCCACACCAGGTCCACGGCCGGGCTCTCCGCGGAGATCGGCCGCCTGACCGAGGCCGCTCGGACGGGGGCGCTGACGCCGCGGGACCTGACCGGCGGCACCGTCACGCTCAACAACTACGGGGTCTTCGGGGTGGACGGTTCCACCCCGATCCTCAACCATCCCGAGGCCGCCATGCTCGGTGTCGGCCGTATCGCCCCCAAGCCGTGGGTTCACCAGGGCGAGTTGGCCGTGCGTCACGTCGTGCAGCTCTCCTTCACCTTCGATCACCGAGTCTGCGACGGCGGGACCGCAGGGGGGTTCCTTCGCTTTGTCGCTGACTGCGTCGAGAGCCCGGCCGTTCTCCTCGCCGCGGTCTGACCCCCCGGGCGCTGGGAGGTCCCCCCGCGCCCCTTAGAGGATCGGCGCACCGTCCAGCGCGGGGGCGCGCCCAAAAAGATCGGGGTGCGCCGGGGCCGGGGATACTCGGGGGGTGGCGACTGGGTTTGATGCGGTGGTGTTGGCCGGGGGTGGGGCGAGGCGGCTAGGGGGGGTGGACAAGGCGGCGGTGGAGGTCGGGGGGCGGATGCTGCTCGACCGGGTGCTGGCGGCGTGCGCGGGGGCGGAGCGGACGGTGGTCGTGGGGCCGCGCCGGGGGACCGTACGGCCGGTGAGCTGGGCGCGGGAGGAGCCGCCGGGAGGCGGGCCGCTGCCCGCGCTCGACGCCGGGCTGACCGCGTTGGCCCACTTGGCCCCATCCGGGCCGCCGCTTCCCGCGCCGGAAATCGTGGTCGTGCTGGCGGCCGATCTGCCGTTCTTGACGGTCGGCGCCGTGACCGGCCTGGTGGAGGCGCTGGGCGCGCTCGGCACCGGGACGGAAGGGGTGCTGCTCACCGACGCGGGAGGGCGGGATCAGCCGTTGGCGGGGGCGTATTGGGGGGAGGCGCTGCGCCGGGAGGTGGCGCTGCTCAAGGGGGAGCACGGCGGGCTGGCGGGGCTGCCGTTGCGGTTGCTGACACGGGAGCTGGTGGTGCGCAGGCGGGCCGATCCGACGGGGGACGCGTCGTTCGACTGCGATACGTGGGAGGACGTGGCGGTGGCGCGGGCACGGCTGGACGGGGTGTCCGAGGGGTGAGCCTGTCCCACAGCGAGCCAGGTTTCAGGGACCATGGCCCTGTGTTGGACGAATGGATCGCAGCAGCCAAGACCGAACTGGGTATCGAGCTGGACGTGGACACCGGCGTCCTGCTCGATCTGGCCCGCGACGCGGCGCACGGCGTCGCTCGTCCGGCCGCGCCGCTGACCACCTTCCTGGTGGGTTACGCGGCGGCGCGCGCGGGCGGCGGCCCCGAGGCCGTACGGGAGGCGGCCGACAAGGCCGCCGCCCTGGCCGTGCGCTGGGCGCAGGAGGCCGACGCGCAAGAGGCCGACGCGCGGAAACCAGGCACCCCCGGCACCCCAGGCACCCCCGGCACCCCCGGCACCGACCCGGAACCGGCGGAATGAGCGGCACCCGGCCCGGCGCGGGCGCGTTCGACCCGGGCGCCTTCGACCCGCGCGCCTTCGACCCGCGCGCCTTCGACCCGCGCGCCTCCGACGCGGCCGACCGCGCGCTCGACGACGCCCTCGCCCTGGCCAACGAGTCGCGCCGTACCGCCACCGGCGCGGCCCGTCCCGGAGGCCAGGACCGTAACGACGCGCTGTCCGTCGCCCTCCGCCACGGCCGGGACGACACCGCCCCCACCCCGGAGGGCCCGGCGCCCCGGCCCCCCGTCCAGGGCCCGGCCCCCGCGCAGGCACCCGCCCAACCCCAGCGCCAACCCCAACCCCAGCCCCAGCCCCAACCCCCGCTCCCCTCCCCCGCCGACGCCGTGCCGTGGCCCGAGGCACGGCGGATCGCGCGCCGCGTCGGCCGCCGACTCGGCTCCGAAACACGGGAGTTGGGAGAGGACCTGCTGGGCATGACGCTGGCCAGGGCGCTGACGGCGCTGACGGACCTGCCGTCGTTCGACTCCTCCGCGATGGACGGCTGGGCGGTGGCGGGCCCGGGCCCGTGGCGGCTGCGCGGCGCCTCGGTGCTCGCCGGACAGCAGCGCCCGGCGGAGCCGCTGCTCGTCGGCCACGCCGCCCCCATCGCGACCGGCGCCGCCGTGCCGACCGGCACCACCGCGGTGCTGCGCAGCGAACACGGCTGGACGCAGCGCCGCGCGGACGGCGAGTGGTTGCAGGTACGGTCGCCGCACCCCGCGCCCGCGCCGGGCCAGGAGGTCAGAATGCGCGGCCAGGAGTGCAGGGGCGGCGAGGAGTTGCTGCCCGCGGGCACCGTCGTGACGCCCGCCGTACTCGGTCTGGCCGCCGCCGCGGGCTACGACGAGCTGACCGTCACCGTACGGCCGCGCGTCGAAGTCCTGGTCCTCGGCGACGAGTTGCTGGACCACGGCCTGCCCAGGTCGGGGCGGGTACGGGACGCGCTCGGCCCGATGCTCCCGTCGTCGCTGCGCGCGCTCGGCGCCGAAGTGGTGGCGGTACGGCGGCTGGTGGACGACGCCGACCTCCTGCGCAGGGCGGTCCGCGAGAGCACCGCCGACCTCGTGGTCACCACCGGCGGCACCGCGGGCGGACCGGTCGACCACCTGCACCCGGTCCTCGCCGCGCTCGGTGCGAAACTGCTGGTCGACGGCGTCGCCGTCCGCCCGGGACACCCCATGGTGCTGGCCGAACTCCCCTCGGGCACCCACCTCATCGGGCTGCCCGGCAACCCGCTGGCCGCCGTGTCCGGCGTCCTGACCCTCGCCGCCCCCCTGCTGCGGACCCTCGCGGGCCGCCCCGTACCGGCCCCGTACGCGGCCCCGCTCACCGCCGACGTGCCGGGTCACCCGGTCGACACCCGGCTCGTCCCGGTGGTCTTCGACGACGACTCCGCCGCGCGCCCGCTCACCTACTCCGGCCCCGCCATGCTCCGCGGCCTCGCCGCCGCCGACGGCATGGCCGTGATCCCGCCCGGCGGCGCCCGCGCGGGCGACGACACGGCCGTACTCGACACCGGGGCGCTCGCGCTGGCGTGGGGGAGCGGCACGTGAGGGCACCCCGGTGCGTACGCGGTGGTGCTCGATACGTGAAGGTACGGGGTACGTGACCGCCGTCAGCCCATGTCACGTGGTACGTGATCCCGTACGCGAAGCGATACGTCGTCGGACCGGTGGACGACACCGGTATATGAAGGTGAGCGGCACATGATGGGGAGCGGGATATGAAACTGCCCCGGTACGACGCGGCGGCCGGTCGCGCCGATCCTCCCCCCGGCGGCGCGGACGGCGCCGACGGCACGGGCGACGGCAGCGCCTCGGCGGCGATCTCCGCCGGTACGGCGGGGTACCGCCGGGTGGCCTTCCCGCGTCCCGCCGCGGGCCCGCTGCTCCAGGTCTCGCGCCGCCTGCTGATGGCGCTGCTGGTCCTGCTCGCCACCGTCCTGATCGTCTACTTCGACCGCGGCGGCTACCACGACAACGCCAACGGCTCGGTGTCGTTCCTGGATTCGCTCTACTACGCGACGGTGACGCTGTCGACGACCGGCTACGGCGACATCGTCCCGTACAGTACGGGCGCCCGGCTCGCGAACACCTTCCTGGTGACGCCGTTGCGCGTGATCTTCCTGATCATCCTGGTCGGGACGACCCTGGAAGTGCTGACCGAGCGGACCCGCGAGCAGTTCCGCCTCAAGCGCTGGAGGAGAACCTTGCGCGATCATGTGGTCATCGTCGGATACGGGACCAAGGGCCGGTCGGCGGCCCAGACGTTGATCGGCCGCGGCATCCCGCAGAGCCGGATCGTGATCGTCGACCCGAGCCCCAAGGTCGTGCAGGCCGCGACGGACGAGGGGTACGTCGCCGTCGTCGGCGACGCCACCCGCAACGACGTGCTGCTGCGGGCCGAGGCCCAGGTCGCCAAGGAGATCGTCATCGCCGCGCAGCGCGACGACACCGCCGTGCTCGTCACGTTGACCGCGCGTCAGCTCAACAAGCGCGCCCATATCGTCGCGTCCGTCCGCGAGGAGGAGAACGCGCCGCTGCTGCGGCAGTCCGGGGCCAACGCCGTCATCACCAGCTCGAGTGCCGCCGGGCGGCTTCTCGGGCTGTCCATGCTCAGCCCCAGCGTCGGGGTCGTCATGGACGACCTCATCACTTACGGGAGCGGGCTCGATCTCATCGAACGGCCGGTGACCAAGGCCGAGGCGGGGCAGGCGCCGCGTGACCTTCACGACCTCGTCGTGTCGGTCAAGCGGGGGCATCGGCTTCTCGACCACGACGATCCGGAGGCTGCGCCTCTGCTTCTCACCGACCGCGTGATCGCCATCCACCGTGCCGGGCCCGCCGGCCCGCCCCTCGCCTAGGCCCCCCACCCGCACGTGCGCAGGGCGTGTTTTTTAGGGGCGCGGGGAACTGCGCGCTCAGCCCCCGCCGGACTGTCAGCCCGGGAACGACGGCATCTGCCCCGCTGGGGCCGGTTTTTTGTCCGCGCCACGGTGGGGGCTGGTCGCGCAGTTCCCCGCGCCCCTTAAAAGATCGGCGGGCCGTCCGGCGCAATGGAACCGGCGGGGCCCCGCCCCTTAAAAGATCGGCGGGCCGTCCCGGGCGGGGGAACCGTCTGGGCGGGCCGTCCGGCGCAAAGGAACCGGCGGGTTGGGGGCTGAGGGCAGCGGTAGCCTCGGGGGATGTATGCGATGACGATTCCGGAGCCGGGCGGGCCCGAGGTGTTGACGTGGGCGGAGGTGGGGGATCCGGTCGCGGGGGAGGGCGAGGTCGTCGTCGAGGTGGCGGCGACGGCGGTGAACCGGGCGGATCTGTTGCAGCGGCAGGGGTTCTACGAGCCGCCGCCGGGGGCGTCGCCGTATCCGGGTCTCGAGTGTTCGGGGCGGATCGTCGAGGTGGGCTCCGGGGTCGCGGGGTGGCGGGTCGGGGACGAGGTGTGCGCGCTGCTCGCGGGCGGCGGATACGCGCAGAAGGTGGCGGTGCCGGCGGGCCAACTGCTGCCGGTGCCCAAGGGGATCGACCTGGTGACGGCGGCGGCGCTGCCCGAGGTGACGGCCACGGTGTGGTCGAACGTGTTCCTCACCGCGCACCTGCGCCCCGGTGAGACGCTGCTGGTGCACGGCGGCTCCAGCGGGATCGGCACGATGGCGGTCCAGCTCGGCAAGGCGGTGGGGGCGACGGTCGCCGTCACGGCGGGGAGCGCCGAGAAGCTGGCGGCCTGCCGGGAGTTGGGCGCGGACATCCTGATCAACTACCGCGAGCAGGAGTTCGAGAAGGCCGTCACGGCCGACGTGATCCTCGACATCATGGGCGCGAAGTACCTCGGGCGGAACGTGGACGCGCTCGCGGTCAACGGCCGCCTGGTCGTCATCGGCCTCCAGGGCGGCCTCGTGGGCGAGCTGAATCTGGCCACGCTGCTGAGCAAGCGCGCCGCCGTCGCCGCGACCTCGCTCCGGCCCCGGCCGCTGGACGAGAAGGCCACGATCGTGGCGGCGGTACGCGAGCACGTGTGGCCGCTGATCGAGGCCGGAACCGTACGGCCGGTCGTGGACCGTACGCTCCCGCTGCGGGACGCGGCCGAGGCGCACCGCGTGGTGGACGGCAGCACCCACATCGGAAAAGTGCTCCTGACCACGGCATGAACACGCCCTCTCGCGGATAACGGTCCGATACGGAGCCGGCCGTCCGGGATGCCGGAAATGTTGCCGCGTGTGACGCTGAATCCACACAGGGTTCGGTGGAGAGGCGGGACGTGTGCGGCGGGCACCCGACAGGCGATGCGCGATACGGAGGGCGGCGCCCGTGCTGCTCGCGGGGGCGCTGCTCGTTCCGGCGACGGCGACGGCGACGGTGATGGCGACGGGCTCCGCGTGGGCGGTCGCGCCCGGGCCCGACGAGCCCACGGCCCCGGCGGTCCGTCCGCTCCCGGCGCCGGGCGCGGACATCGTCACCGAGGTGCTCACCGGGCTGGTCCCCGGCCTCGTCGGCCGGCACGAGACGGTCGGCGCCCCCGGACACGGGGGACGCCAGGACGCCGCGCCGACCACCGGGCCCAGCGGGCCGCCGGTGACGGAGGAGCCCACCACCGAGCCGACCGCTCCGGCCACCCCCACCCCCACCCCCACTCCCACCGCTCCGGCCGCCAAGCCGGCCCCCGACCCCACGGTCGGCGTCCGGCCCCCGGCCTCCCCCGCCGTTCCCGCCACCCCGGCGGGCCCGCTGCGGCCACCGGTCCCGACACCGACACCGACGTCCGTACCGGGCGACGGGGCCGCCAGGCCGCCGCTCACCCCGCCCGTACGGTCCACCTACGGCGCCGCGCGCTCCGCGCCCTTCCTGGTCCCCGACGGCGGGCCCGCCCAGGCCCCGCCGCGCCCTTCGGCACCCGCAGGACCCGACGCCGCCCGCACCCAGGCCCGCGCGCAGACTCCCGCCGTCTACGAGCCCGGCCGCCGCGTCCTGCGCATCCTCCCCTTCGGCGCCGGCCTCGCCCTGGTCGGCCTGGGTCTCGGCTTCCTGGGCCTGCGCCTGCGCCGCGACTGACCCCGAGGCGGTCGCACGCGCCCCTCATGTCCCGTTGTGCCCGGTCGGACGGGTCGCCGCGGCCTTGAAAGGCGGGTCCATACTCGGTATACATACTCAGTATGTCGATCCGCCACGGCCTGCTGGCCCTCCTGGAGCGGGGGCCGCGATACGGCTTCCAGCTCAGAACAGAGTTCGAGTCCCGCACCGGTTCCACCTGGCCGCTGAACGTGGGGCAGGTGTACACGACGCTGGCGCGGCTGGAGCGCGACGGGCTGGTGGTGCCGGCGGGCGAGGACGACGCCGGACACGCGCTGTATGCCATCACGGAGGGCGGGCGGGGTGAGCTGCGGGAGTGGTTCGCCCGGCCCGTGGACCGGGCGAATCCGCCGCGGAACGAGCTGGCGATCAAGCTGGCCATGGCGGTCGGATCGCCGGAGGTGGACGTGCGGGCCGTCATCCAGGCGCAGCGCGCGCACACCATCCGGGCGATGCAGGACTACACCCGGCTGAAGGGCCAGGCGCTGGAGGCGGCGCCCGCGCAGAGCGGGGCGCCGGACCGCGACGACGTGGCCTGGCAGCTCGTTCTCGACCAGCTCATCTTCCAAGCGGAGGCCGAGGCGCGGTGGCTCGACCACTGCGAGACCCGGCTCGTACGGCTGACGGCGCTGGCCCCGGCGGCCGAGCCCGCCGCACCGGCCCCGACTCCCGATCCCGCCGACCCCGCCGACGGCGGCGGCCTGGACGACGGGAAGAACGACGAGAAGGACGCCGCGCCGGACGGGGTGCTGCGCGGCGCGCTGAGGCGGACCCGGGCCCGCCGCTGAGCCGCGCGCCGACCGGCACCCGGCCCCGTACGCCTGACCGCGTACGCCCGGCCCGTACGTCCGGCACCTAAGCCCGACCCCGTACGCCCCACCCCGTACGCCCCACCCCTGCGCCCGGCCGCGTCGCGCGGCCACCTCCCGGCCAGGACCGGCCCGCCCGACCAGCGGCCGGACCACCGCCACCCGAGCACCCCGAAACCCGAGCACACAGCACCCGAGCACGCCAGCACCCGAGCACTTCGCCGCACGAGCACTCCACGACCCTGGGGGACGCACCGCCCATGTCCGTAAAGCCGCACACCGAAGCCGCGCCGCCGGAAGCGCCCGTCCTCCGCCTGGAAGCCCTCACCCGCGTGCACGGCACCGGAGCGACCGAGGTGCACGCGCTGCGCGGGATAGACCTGGACGTGCGTCCGGGGGAACTGGTCGCCGTGATGGGCCCCTCGGGCTCGGGCAAGTCCACGCTGCTGACCATCGCGGGCGGCCTCGACCTGCCGACGTCCGGCCGGGTGATCGTGGAAGGCACGGACCTGACCACGGCCAGCCGCAACGAGATCGCGGCCCTGCGCCGCCGCAGCATCGGCTACGTCTTCCAGGACTACAACCTGATACCGGCGCTGACGGCCGCCGAGAACGTGGCACTCCCCCGCGAGCTGGACGGCACCGGCGCCCGCAAGGCGCGCCGCGAGGCGGTCGCCGCGCTGGAGGAGATGGGCCTGGGCGAGCTGGCCGACCGCTTCCCCGACGAGATGTCCGGCGGCCAGCAGCAGCGGGTGGCCATCGCCCGCGCGCTGGTCGGCGACCGCCGCCTCGTCCTGGCGGACGAGCCCACCGGCGCGCTGGACTCGGAGACCGGCGACACCGTACTGGCGCTGCTGCGCTCGCGCTGTGACGCGGGCGCCGCGGGCATCCTGGTGACGCACGAGCCGCGGTTCGCCGCGTGGGCGGACCGGGTGGTCTTCCTGCGGGACGGCTCCGTCGTGGACATGACGCTGCGCTCCTCCGCCGAGTCGCTGCTGACCGGCGGTGCGGCCCAGTGAGCGGCGCCCCCTCGCAGGACCCCGCCGCCTCCCAGGACCGCGGCCCCTCGCAGGACCGCGGCCCGAGCGCCCGCGCGGGGAACCTCAACTCGTGGCGCGCCGCCATCCGCATCGCCCGCCGTGACGCCTGGCGCTCCAAGGGCCGCAGCGCGATGGTGCTGGCGATGATCGCGCTGCCGATCATCGGCGTGAGCGCCGCCGACATCACCATCCGCAGCTCCCAGTTGAGCCCGGAGCAGAAGCTGAGCCGAGACATCGGCGCCGCCGACGCGCGCCTTGCGGACGCCGACGCCAACGGGCGGCCGATCTACCAGGACCCGCCCGCGGACATCTGGACCTCGGTGAAGGACGCCACCGCGGACCCGGACGCCACGCCGTCGGCGGCGGACCTGGCGGAACAGCAGGAGACCCCGAAGCCGACCGACCCGCTGACCGCGCTGCCCCGGGGCGCGCGCTGGATCTCCGACTCCCAGACCTACGCCCGCTTCAAGACGAAGTACGGTCTGCTCGCCGCCCCCGTGCGGGAGTTGGAGGCGGGCGACCCGCTGGCGCGCGGCATCACCCACCTGGACCGCGGGCGCTACCCGGCGGCCGACCACGAGGTCATCGCCACCACCGCGTTCCTCAAGTCCGCCGGCCTGAAGGTCGGTTCGAAGCTCGTCGTCCGCGACGTGGACCGTACGTACAAGATCGTCGGCGCGTACGACCTGCCGGACACGCTCGGCACCGAGCAGGTCATCGCGCGGCCGGGCGCTTTCATCGCGCCCTACACCGCGGCGCGCAAGGCGCTGAACGGCGAGGACGACTCGGCCTACACCACCTACCTGGTGGGGTTGCCGAGCGGCGACTACTCCTGGCAGATGGTGCAGCAAGCCAATACCCGGGGCATCTACGTCAAGTCCCGCGCGGTGGTGCTGCACCCGCCCGCCGACTCCGAAGTGCCGCTCTACACGAAGTCGCGCAACGGCAGCGCCCCCTACCGCACCGGCGACACGGGGAAGGCCACGGCCGTCGCCGTGGCGGCGACCATCGTCGGCCTGTCGATGCTGGAGATCTGCCTGCTGGCCGGTCCCGCCTTCGCCGTCGGCGCGCGGCGCTCGCGCCGCCAGCTCGGCCTGGTCGGCGCCAACGGCGGCGACCGCCGCCACATCCGGGCGATCGTGCTCTCCGGCGGCCTGGTGATCGGCGTCGCCGCGGCCGTCGTCGGCACCCTGCTGGGCCTGCTGCTCACGGTCCTGCTCCGCTCCCCGCTGGAGGACTTCGTCGGCCGCCGCTTCGGCGGTCTGACGCTGCGGCCGCTCGAACTGCTCGGCATCGCGGGCCTGGCCGTACTCACCGGTCTGCTGGCCGCCGTCGTGCCCGCGGTCACCGCGTCCCGGCAGAGCGTGCTGGCGTCGCTGACCGGGCGGCGCGGGGTGCGGCACGCCAACCGCGTGCTGCCGGTCCTCGGCATCGGCGCGATCTGCCTCGGCGGCGGCATCGCGGTCTTCGGCTCGCTGCGCACCGACAGCACCCTCGCGGTCGGCGGCGGCTCCGGCATCGCGGAGCTGGGCATCGTCGCGCTCACCCCCACTCTGGTCGGCATGTTCGGCAGGACCGGCAAGTGGCTGCCGCTGTCCCCGCGGCTCGCGCTGCGCGACGCGGTGCGCAACCGGGGCCGTACGGCGCCCGCGGTCGCGGCCGTGCTGGCCGCCGTCGCCGGTACGGTCGCGGTCGCCACGTACTCCGCGAGCGCCGACCGGCAGGACAGGGACGCGTACGAGGCCCAACTGCCGCGCGGCGTCGTGGCGGTGGCGGCCTACAGCGACCGCGGGCGTGACCTGACCGCGGTGCGCGCGGCGGTCGAGAAGCGCTACCCGGTCTCCGGCCGCGCCGACGTGTCCGCGATGGTCGTCGGCGGCAAGAACTGCCAGGCGGGCGGCGGTGGCGGCGACGGCTGCGGCGACGTCCAGCCGGTGAAGCCGGCCGCCAACGTGTGCCCGACCGACCGGCCGGAGGGCGCGACCGCGCTCACCCTGGCCGAGCGCCGTGCCCTGGCCCACGACTGGCGCTGCGCGTACGTGGCGGGCCTGACCGCCATGCCCACCAGCAGCGCCGTCCTGATCGGCGGCCCGGCCGTCCTGCACGCCCTCGGCATCCGGGACGGGGACGCGGAACAGGCGCTGGCGCGCGGCGAGACCGTGCTGTTCGACAAGGGGTACCTCGACCGCGGCACGCTCAAGCTGAAGATCACCCTGGACACGAACAAGGCGGTGCCCGACGGACAGGAGCCGGTCGGCCCGGTCAAGTCGGTGCCGGTGCACCTGGCGGCCGAGGGCCGTGACCGGACGTACGGGCTGCTGGCCGTGATGCCGCAGCAGGCCGCCGACGGCGTCGGGATCGACACGATGCCGCTGGGCTCCTTCTACACCAACGCCCGGATGCCCAACGGCCCCGAGCGGCAGGCGCTGGACAGCGACCTCGCCAAGATCGGCACCGACACGGAGGTCTATCTGGAGCGCGGCTACACCAGGGACAACAGCCTGGTGCTGCTCGCCCTGACGCTCTTCGCGGGCCTGGTCACCATCGGCGCCGCGGGCATCGCCACCGGCCTCGCGCAGGCCGACGCCGAGCCCGATCTGAAGACGCTCGCCGCGATCGGCGCGCCGCCGCGGGTGCGGCGCACGCTCTCCGGCCTCCAGTGCGGGGTGATCGCCACGATGGGCGTGGTGCTCGGCTCGGCGGCGGGCGTGCTGCCCGCGGTGGGGCTGCGGCACACCGAGCGGCGCGAGCAGTGGAAGTACTACCACCAGGCGCTGGACGGGGGCTGGGGCGGCACGAGCAGGCTGCCGCACGTGCCGATCGTCGTCCCGTGGAGCACGCTGGCCCTGCTGATCGTCGCCGTGCCGCTCGGCGCCGCTCTGCTCGCGGCCCTGGTCACCCGCTCGCGCACCCAGCTCGCCCGCCGCGCGGAGCCGTAAACCGGGGCGCGCGCGGAGGAAGGCGGCGGGGGGGGGGGGGGCCCCCCCCCGGGGGGCCCGCGCGGCCCCCCCCCCCCCCCCCCCCGAAGACCAAGAACGCGTTCGTCTATGGCGGCAAACCCTCTAAAAAACACACACCCGCCACAGC
>NZ_JBIVOA010000018.1:0-39372 GCF_044753885.1 Streptomyces sp. NPDC093221
CCCCTTTCCGGGCCCCCCCCCGGGGGGGCCCCCCCCCCCGGCCCCCCCGGGGGGGGGGGGGGCCCGCGGGGGGGGGGGGGGGGGGGGGGGGGGGGGGGGGGGGCGGGGGCCGGGCCCCCCCCCCCCCCGCCCGGCCCTCTGCCCGGCCCGCCCGCCAAGGGACCGGGCCGCCGCAGGAGCCTGATGGGCACCCGTCCCTGGGTGGCCGCGCTCTTCCTGCTGCCCGCCCTGATCCTGCTGGGCGCGCTCGTGGTGTACCCGATCGTCTACACCGTCCAGCGCAGCCTCTTCGACGCCGACGGCAGCGCCTTCGTCGGTCTGAAGAACTTCGGCACGGTCTTCACCGACCACGGCATCCTCACGGCCGTGCGCAACAACGCGATCTGGGTGGTGGTCGCGCCGACCGTGGCGACCGCCCTCGGTCTGGTCTTCGCCGTGCTCACCGAACGGGTGCGCTGGAGCACGGCGTTCAAGCTGGTCATCTTCATGCCGATGGCCATCTCGATGCTGGCGGCCGGGATCATCTTCCGGCTGGTGTACGAGCAGGACCCGGGGCGCGGCGTCGCGAACGCCGTGGTGGTCGCGGTCCATGACACGTTCACCGACAACGCGGCCTATCCGGGCGCCAGGCCGCGTCCCGGCGGCGATCTCGCGCCGAGCGCGGGCGGCTCCTTCACCACCAAGTCCACGGCCCGGCAGGGCAGTCCCGCGGATCTGCCGCTGATCGGCATCCCGCAGAACAAGCTGCCCTCGAACGCCGTGGACGCCAAGCCCGCGCCCTCGCAGCCGGATTCGGTGACCGGCACCGTATGGCTGGACTTCAGGCCCGGCGGCACCGGGAAGCCCGGTGTGATCGATCCGGGCGAGAAGGCGCTGTCCGGTGTGAAGGTGCAGGCGGTCAAGGACGGCAAGGTGGTGGCGACGGCGAAGTCCGGGAAGGACGGCACGTACAAGCTGCCCGCGTCCGCCGCCGGGGCCCAACTGCGGTTGCCCGCCTCGAACTTCTCCGGCAAGTACAACGGCGTCAACTGGCTCGGCCCGAATCTGATCACGCCGTCGATCATCGGCAGCTACATCTGGATGTGGGCGGGCTTCGCGATGGTGCTGATCGCGGCCGGTCTGGCCGGGGTGCCGCGGGAGCTGATGGAACAGGCGCGGGTGGACGGCGCCAACGAGTGGCAGGTGTTCCGCCGGATCACCGTGCCGCTGCTGGCCCCGGTCCTGGTGGTCGTCACGGTCACGCTGATGATCAACGTGCTGAAGATCTTCGACCTCGTGTACATCATCGCGCCCGGCAACACCCAGTCGGACGCGAACGTCCTGGCCCTCCAGCTCTATCTGTCGTCCTTCGGCGGCGGCGACAACCAGGGGGTGGGCAGCGCGATCGGTGTGATCCTGCTGCTGCTGGTCCTGCCGGTCATGATCTTCAACATCCGGCGGCTGCGCAGGGAGGGACGGCGATGAGCGCGGAATCGGCCGCCATGGCGGGCGGTCCTGAGACGGGCGGCCAGGCGGCGAAGGGCGACGCGGTGCCCGAGGCCGCGCCGAGGCCGAAGGAGAGTGTGGCCGCGCGGATCGCGGCCCGCGCGAGCGGCGGCCTGGTGCGCGTCTTCCTGCTGGTGGTGGCGCTGTTCTGGCTGATGCCGACGATCGGGCTGCTGCTGTCGTCGCTGCGTACGCCGAGCGACATCTCGGCCAGCGGCTGGTGGAAGGTCTTCACCTCGCCGTCGGAGCTGACGGTCTCCAACTACCGCACGCTGCTGGACAATCACGCGATCACCGACTCGCTGGTGAACACCGCGCTGATCACCGTGCCCGCGACGCTGCTGGTCGTGGTGATCGGCTCGCTCGCCGGTTACGCCTTCGCCTGGATGGAGTTCCCGGGCCGCGACTGGTGGTTCATCGCCGTGGTGGCGATGCTGGTGGTGCCGGTGCAGGTGGCGCTGATCCCGGTCGCGCGGCTCTTCGGCGACATCGGGATCTTCGGTGACATCTCCGGTGTGGTGCTCTTCCACACCGCGTTCGGACTGCCCTTCGCGATCTTCCTGCTCCGCAACTTCTTCGCGGAGATCCCGCGCGAGCTGCTGGAGGCCGCGCGGCTGGACGGCGCGGGCGAGATCCGGCTGTTCGTGCGGGTGGTCATGCCGCTGGGCGGCCCGGCCATCGCGTCGCTGGGCATCTTCCAGTTCCTGTGGGTGTGGAACGACATGCTGGTCGCGCTGATCTTCGCCAACAGCGACGCGCAGCCGATCACGGTCGCCCTCCAGCAGCAGGTACGGCAGTTCGGCAACAACATCGACATCCTGGCGCCCGGCGCCTTCGTGTCGATGGTGGTCCCGCTGGTGGTCTTCTTCGCCTTCCAGCGGCAGTTCGTGTCCGGTGTGATGGCGGGCGCCGTCAAGTAGCCGCCGCGGAGCCGTCCAGCGGCCGTCCAACAGCCGCCCGGGAGCCGTCCGGGAGCCGCCCGGAAGCCACCGGGTGGCCACCGAGGAGCGGCGCACGCGCGGGGCGGCGGAATATTCGGTACGAATCGGGGGGCGTCGGGCGCTTTACACTGACGCCCCCCACACCCGTACCGAACGGACATCCCCCCATGACCATGACCTCCGCCGAGGACCGGCTTCCCGCGCCCACCGAACTGGCCCAGGTCGAGGGCTGGTTCTTCCCCGTCGACCAGGTCCTCTTCGACTGGTTCCTGACCCGGCAGGTCAGCCGTACCGAGCCCGGCGACCTGCTGGAGGTGGGCGCCTATCTCGGCAAGAGCGCCATCTTCATGGGGAGTTACCTGCGCGAGGGCGACACCTTCACCGTCTGCGACCTGTTCGACGCCCCGGCCGAGGACAACGCCAACTCCGCCGAGATGAAGAAGTCGTACCCGACCTTGACCCGTCACTCGTTCGAGGCCAATTACCTCTCCTTCCACGACGAGCTGCCCGAGGTCGTCCAGGGCATGTCCTCGACGGTCAGGGACCGGGTCCAGCCGGTGTCGTGCCGGTTCGCGCACATCGACGCCTCGCACCTGTACGAGCACGTGCACGCCGACATCGAGACCTCGCGCGAGCTGCTGCACCCGCACGGCGTGGTCGCGCTGGACGACTACCGCTCGGCGCACTGTCCCGGCGTGGCCGCCGCCGTCTGGCAGGCGGTCACCTCCGGCGGGCTGCACGCGATCTGCGTGACCGAGAGCAAGATGTACGCCACCTGGGGGGATCCGGCCGAGATCCGCGCGGAGCTGCTGGCGTACGTGTCGGGCCGCGCCGACCTGTGGCACGAGGTGCAGACGGTGGCGGGCGCGCCGCTGCTGCGGGTCAAGGGCGACCGGGACCGTACGGTGTCGCCGTCGCAGCCGCCGTCCCGGCACGCGCCCGCCGCCGCACAAACCCCTGATCAGACCGCAGGCCAGACCGCGGCCCAGACAGCGGCGCCGACCGCGGAGCACGCCGAATCCGCCGCCGGGCGGACCGCGGGGCCCGCCGGGCGGGCCGAGTCGCAGGCCCCGACGGCCGCCTCCCCCGCCGCCCCCGCGCCGCGCCGCTCCCGGGCGCGCCGTCTGCTGGTCAACGTCCTGCCGCCGATCATCACCAAAGCACTTGTACGGATCCGCGACTCGCGACGCGCCGGAGCGTAACCAGCGGCGCGGCCACGCGTTCCCTGGATATAACGGGCACTCCGCGCGAAAGCCATGGGCGCCCGTGCGCCCCTCGCCCCCGTGTCGAACCTGGATGTGCTGTGCCCCGCTTCAGCGTCGTCGTCCCCGTCTACCAGGTGCAGGCGTATCTGCACGCCTGTCTGAAATCCGTGCTCGACCAGTCCTTCGCCGATGTCGAACTGATCGTCGTGGACGACTGCTCCCCCGACGGCAGCGGCGCCATCGCCGACTCGTTCGCGGCCAGGGACGCCCGCGTCGAGGTGCTGCACCTGCCGGAGAACATCGGCCTCGGCCGGGCCCGCAACGCGGGTCTCGCCCGCGCCACCGGCGACTACGTCCTGTTCCTCGACTCCGACGACACCATGGTCCCCGGCTCGCTGGAGGCCGTCGCCGCCCGGATCGAGCGGACCGGCGAGCCGGACGTGCTGGTCTTCGACTACGCCCGCACGTACTGGAACGGCGACGTCCACCGCAATCAGTTCGCGGCGATCCTCAGCGAGACCGGCCCCGAGGTCTGCACGCTGGACGACCGGCCCGAGCTGCTGCGGCTGATCATGGTGGCCTGGAACAAGGCGTACCGCCGCGACTTCATCGAGAAGTCCGACATCGCCTTCCCCTCGGGCTACTACGAGGACACCCCGTGGACGTATCCGGTGCTGATGGCCGCCGGGTCGATCGCGCTGCTCGACCGGGTCTGCGTGCACTACCGGCAGCGGCGCGGCAGCGGCATCCTGCACACCACCAGCCGGCGGCACTTCGACATCTTCAAGCAGTACGACCTGCTGTTCGCGTTCCTCGACAGCCACCCGGAGCTGGAGCGGTGGCGGCCGGTGCTCTTCCGCCGGATACTGGATCACCTCACCACCGTCTTCAACTTCCCCGACCGGCTGCCGAATTCGTCGCGCCCGGAGTACTTCCGCCGCTGCCGTGCCCAGTACCGGCGGCTGCGGCCGAGCGGTTTCCGGGCCAGTCCCACCGGCCGCAGCGGGGTGCGGTACCTGCTGGTCGCGCTGGGCGCGCGGCGCACCTTCCAGGCGCTCGGCCGGGCGCACCGGCTGCGGCTGCGCGCCACCCAGCGGGCGAGGGCGCTGTACGGCAGGCTGCGGACGACGGCGCTGCACGCGCACTACCGGGTGCAGCGGCGGCGCGCGCTCGACCCGGACCTGGCGGTGTTCTCCGCGTACTGGGACCGCGGCTACTCCTGCAATCCGGCGGCCGTCGAGGAGCGGCTGCGCGAACTGGCGCCGCACATGCGGACCGCGTGGGTGACCACCGCGGAGCACGCGCACACCCTGCCGCCGGGCGTACGGCGCCTGGAGCCGGGCTCGGCCGCGTACTGGACGGCGCTGGCCCGCGCCTCGTACCTGGTGAGCAACGTCAACTTCCACCGCAGGTACGCCAAGCGGCCCGGCCAGATCAATGTGCAGACCCACCACGGCACGCCGCTCAAGCACATGGGCATCGACCTCCAGGAGCACCCGGCCGCCGCGGGCACCACCGACTTCGAGCGGATGCTGCGGCACGTCGACCGCTGGGACTACAGCCTCTCGGCGAGCCGCCACTCCACGCTGGTCTGGGAGCGCGCCTACCCGTCGGGCTTCACGGCCCTGGAGTACGGCCAGCCGCGCACCGACATCTTCCACCGGGCCACCGCGCGCGACGTGCTGCGGCTGCGCGACGAACTCGGCATCCCGCGCGAGAGCACCGCCTTCCTCTACGCGCCCACGCACCGCGACTACCAGCGCGGTTACCGGCCCGCGCTCGACCTGGCGCGGATGGCCGACGCGCTGGGCCCCGACGTGGTGCTGCTGCGCCGCACCCACCACTTCTACCCGCCGGGCGACCCGCGCGACGGTCTGGACGACCGGGCCCCGCACCCGCGGGTCATCGACGTGTCGGGGCACCCGTCGGCGGAGGAGCTGTGCCTGGCCTCGGACGGCCTGATCACCGACTACTCGTCGCTGATGTTCGACTACGCGGGCCTCGACCGGCCGATCGTGCTGCACGCCGCGGACTGGGAGACCTACCGGGCCACCCGCGGCGCGTACTTCGACATCACCGCGCACCCGCCGGGCCTGGTGGCGCGCGGCGAGGACGAGTTGACCGACATCCTCGCCACGGGGGCCTGGCGCGGCCCGCGTTCGGCCGAACTGCGGGCCGCCTTCCGGCGCCGGTTCTGTCCCTACGACGACGGGCTCGCCGCCGAGCGCGTGGTGCGCCGGGTGTTCCTGCGCGAGGACGGCGGGCTGCCGCCCGTGATCCCGCCGGAGGACCGGCACCTGGCCCCGCCGCCGTCCCGCGCCCGCGCGCTGGCCCCGCTCGCGGCGGACGCCTCCGATCCGTCCGGCCCGCCGCCGCTGGAGCCCTCGGGGCCCGACCCGCGCAGCCTGTAGCGGCCCCAAGGGCCCCGGCGGCGCGGGCGGTTCACCCGATCGGACCGCTCCCGCGGACCGGGCGGTTCACCGATCGGCCTTGGCCCCAGCGGCTCCCGCGCCTCAGCCGAGCGGGACCGCCGGGCGCTCCCCCGCGGGTCCCGCCGTCGGGTCCGCGTCCCGCGCACCGGCCGGGGCCGGGGCGGGACGGCGGTCCTGGAGCGGGCGGTACGGCAGCAGCGAGGGCTCGCCGAGCAGCACCCGGCGCACCACGCGCTCGGCGGCGAGCCCGTCGTCGTACGCGCAGAACCGCTGCCGGAAGGCGGCCCGCAGCGCCGCCGCCTCGGGGCCGCGCCAGGCCCCCGAGCGGAAGGCGCGGGCCAGTCCCGCCTCGTCGCCCGCCACCACGCCCGGCGTCTCGCCGTGCCGCCCGGACAGCAGGTCGAAGTAGACGCCGCGGGCGGCGCGGTACGCCTCCCAGTCGGCGGCGTGCACGACGATCGGCCGGTCGAGGTTGGCGTAGTCGAACATCAGCGAGGAGAAATCGCAGAGCAACGCGTCGGAGGCGAGGCTCAGTTCCTCGACGGACGGGTGCTGCGAGACGTCCATGATGGTGCCCGCCGCGTGCAGCGCCTCGAGCGCGTCGTTCTGCCCGTAGAAGTAGTGGGCGCGGACCATCAGCGTGTAGCCGGGGCCCAGTTCGCGGCAGAGCCGTTCCAGGTCGAGCGGGACGACGAAGGTCCGCTGGTAGTCGCGGTGGGTGGGCGCGTAGAGGATCGCGGTGGTGCCGGGGGCCAGGCCCAGGCTCTCGCGGGCGCGGCGGACCTCGTCGGCGCCCGCGGTGTGGAACACGTCGTTGCGCGGATAGCCGCTGGGCAGCGTCTCGTAGCCGCTGGGGTAGACCCGCTCCCAGACCTCGGCGGAGTGCTGGTTGGCGGCCAGCGAGAAGTCCCACTGGTCGGCGTGGTCGAGCAGGCGGCCGAAGCTCATGCCCTTGCCGACGGCCGGGCGGGCGCGCAGGTCCATGCCCATGTGCTTGAGCGGTGTGCCGTGGTGGGTCTGGAGGTAGACCTGCTCGGGGCGCTTGACGACCTGGCCGGTGAAGTTGGCGTTGTTCACCAGGTACTTGGCGCGGGCCAGCACGTCCCAGTAGCGGCGGGAGTTGACCACGACGTGGTCGACGCCGGGCGGCATCGCCTCGCGGTCCTTCTTGTTGACCACCCACACCCCGCGCAGGTGCGGGGCGATCTCCTGGGCCTTGTAGTAGACGGCCGCCGGGTTGCAGGACACCCCGCGGTTCCAATAGGCCGCGTAGACCACGAGGTTGGGGTCGACGGGGCGGCGCAGCCGCAGCCGGTAGTAGCGCTGGTAGACCGCGCGGCCCAGCGCGTTCTTGCGTGCCCTGATCCGGCGGGCCAGTTTGCGCGTCCACGCCTGGCCGCCGAGCGCCGCGCGGTAGCGGCCGTAGCTGCCGGTGCCCGCGGCCCGCAGCCAGCGGCCCTCGTTGCTGTCGGGCGCGGTCCAGCCGGCGGGCCGGTAGCGGCCCAGCAGCCGTCCCGCGCGCCGGACGTACTCCGGCCGGGCGTCGGGCGTCAGCGGCGAGCCGTCCTCGCCGACGGCCGCGAGCAGGACGGCCATCCGCCGGTACAGCGCGGCGCGTTGCTCCCGCTTGCGGTCCTCGGCCTCGTCGGCGCCGTCGATCTCGGCGAACAGTGCCTCGTACCGGTCGAGTACGGCCAGGTGGTGGCGGCCGGGCGTGGTGCCGACGCTGATCCCGCGCCGCTTGCGCCAGCGCACGCCGACCCGGTCCAGGCACGCGATGCCGGTGGCGGCGAGCAGGACGCGGGAGGCGACGGCGACGTCCTCGTACGCGCCCTCGCCGAAGCGGAAGCCGCGCTCCTCCCAGAAGGCGCGGCGCAGCAGCCGGTTCCAGACCGCGGGGTAGGTGCCCAGGCACTCGGGGCGGTCGGACGCGGTGAAGACGGAGTCGCCCGCCTCGCCGAGGAAGTCGGCGTCGTCGCTCTCCTGGATGTTCTCCCAGACGGTGAAGCGCTCGTGGTCGAAGAGCAGCACATCGGGGTCGCCGGTGGCGCGCAGCCGGGCGTCCGCGGCGGCCAGCGTGCCGGGCGTCATCAGGTCGTCGGCGTCCAGGAAGAGCAGGTAGTCGCCGGTCGCGAGGGCCGCGCCCGCGTCGCGCGCCGGTCCCGTGCCGCCGGTGCGGTCCAGCCGCAGCGGCTTGACCCGCGGGTCGGCGGCGGCGAATTCGGCGATGATCGCGCCGCTCGCGTCCGGTGAGGCGTCGTCGACGGCGACGACCTCGACGTCGGTGAAGGACTGCCCGAGCACCGACTCCAGACAGGCGCGCAGGAAGCCCTGGGCGCGGTGGACGGGGACGACGACGGTGATTCGGGGCATGACCATCCTGGACAGATCGAGACGTACCGGTACGGGATAGCGTCCGAGCGTACCAACCGGACACCCTGCGGCGGTTCATCCTTTCGCTCGTTCGGCTCACTCGCGGTGACCGGAAGGCGCTTCGGCGAGTTGAAGGAACGGCATTCGCATGCCGTCGTGCATGTGCCGTCGCGCGCGTGCCGTCATCCGTATGCCGTCGCCGTCCCGGAAGGACCGTTGCCCGCCATGACGCCCCGCCTCACTGTCGTTGTCCCCGTCTACAACGTCGAGCAGTACCTGGAGGAGTGCCTGCGGTCGATCGCGGCGCAGACCTTCACCGACCTCGATGTGGTGATGGTCGACGACGGATCGACGGACTCGGGCCCCGAACTGGCCCAGGCGTTCGCCGACCGCGACCCGCGCTTCCGGCTGGTCGCGCAGCCCAACGGCGGCCTCGGCCACGCCCGCAACACCGGGGCGCGGAACGCGGCGCCGCAGACGTCGTACCTGACCTTCGTGGACAGCGACGACGTGCTGCCGCCGCGCGCGTACGAGAAGCTGGTCGGCCTGCTCGACCAGTCGGGCTCCGACTTCGCGACCGGCAACGTCTACCGGCTCACCACGCAGGGCCGCAGCCAGGCGTGGCAGCACCGGGGCATGGACAAGACCGTGCGGCGCACGCACATCACCCGTGACCTGGGCCTGCTGTCCGACCGGGTGGCGTGGAACAAGGTCTTCCGCCGCTCCTTCTGGGACAAGCACCAACTGGCCTTCCCCGAGGGCGTGCTGTACGAGGACACGCCGCTGACCATTCCGGCGCACTTCCTCGCCGACGCCGTGGACGTGCTGCACGAGCACGTCTACTACTGGCGGATCCGCGAGGGCTCGATCACCCGCCGCCGCACCGACGTCAAGGGCGTACGCGACCGGATCGCGGCCGTCGACGGGGTCTCGCGGTTCCTTGCCGACCCGGCCAACACCCGCTGGAGCAAGCACAAGCGGGACTACGACCGGTCGGTGCTCACCGACGACCTGCTGTACTTCATCGAGGCCCTGCCGATGGCGGGACCGGAATACCACCAGGTCTTCCTCGACCGCGTCCGCGACTACCTCGGCCGCGTCGACCCGACGCTCTTCCCCGCGCTGCCCGCCGAACTGCGCATCCGCTGGGAGCTGATCAGGGAAGGGCGGCTGGCGGACCTGCTGGAGGTGCTGGCGCACGAACAGCACGGCGGGCGCACCGTGTTCGACATCGCGGGGCCGCCGCTGCGCAAGCGCGCGGTGATCGTGCGCGGCGACGGCTCGCCCGTGCCGCTGCCGCGCGCGGTGACCGCCATCGGCACGAAGGACCTGCCGGTGGTCGCCCGGCTCAGCCAACTGGAGTGGCGCGACGGCAAGTTGATCCTCCGGGGCCACGCGTATGTGCGCAATGTGGACGCGGGCGCGCGCCGCACCTCGCTCAAGACGGCCGTGCTGATGTCCGGGCGCCGCAAGCTGCTGCTGCCGGTGCGGACCGTGCGGGTCCCCGAAGTGACCGACGGCGGACCGCAGGAGCGGCACTCGTACGACTGGTCCGGCTTCGAGATCACCGTCGACCCCAAGCGGCTGCGGGGCAAGGAGGGCTGGACGGCCGGGCAGTGGCGGCTCGGGATCGTCGTGGCGGCGGGCTCGGTGGTCCGCCCCGCGGCGCCGCGCGCCGACGACGCGGGCGCCGGGTCCTCGCCCGTCCCCTTCCCGCTGGACGACGACACCCGGCTCGTGCCCTGGTACAAGGACGGCCGGCTGCACCTGTCGGTCGAGCCGGTCACCCGCCGGATCACCGGTCACCGGGCGGACGGCGACGGCGGGGTCGTCTTCGGGATCGCCGTCCGCGACCGCAAGCCCCCGGTCGCGCTGCGGGCCACGCAGCAGACGACGGGCGCGGCCTTCGACTACCCGCTGACCGCCGACGCGGAGAGCACCGGCATCGACGGCTGGACGCGGCTGACGGCGCGCCTGGTCCTGGCCGACCTCGCGGGGGCGCGGCCCGACGTCGAGGGGCTGCCCAAGGAGGTCGCGCCGGAGACGGCCGCGGCCTGGTCGTTCGAGGCGGTCTTCGCCGACGGCGGCACCGCGCGGATCGCCGCCGACGGGCCGCTGCCGCAGGGGCGTTACGACCTCGGCGGCGACGCGCTGCTGGCCGGGGCCCGGCGCGAGCTGGTCGTCGACGCCACCGCGGCGGGCAATCTGCTGCTGCGCGACCGTACGCCCCAGCCGCTGGCCACCCATGTGGCGCGCGCCACCAACGGCACCCTCCTGGTCACCGGTGAACTCCCCGCCGACACCCCGCCCCCGGCCCGGCTGGTCCTGCGGCACGGCACGTACGCGGCCGAGGTCGGCGTCGAGGTGACGCTGGCGGCAAAGGGTGCGGACTCCGCTGCCGCCGAGGCGGCGGGGGCCGTGGGGGCTGCGGGCGCCGCTGCGGCAGCGGGGGACGATGCCCCGGTCGCGGCGGGAACCCCGGCGCAGGCCGTGGCCGGAACGGCGTCTGCCGTGGCGGCGGAGGGAGCCGCGGGGCGGGACCCGGCCGGCCCCGTACGCCGGTTCAGCGCCGCGCTGGACGTGTCGGCGCTGCCGCACGCCGGGCGCTGGTATCTGCACCTGCGGGCGGCGGACGGCGGCGACGCCCCGGTGCGGATCGCGCGGGAGGCGTTCGCCGAGCTGCCGCTGCGGCTCCCGGCGGCGCCGGGCGCGCGGCCGGTGACGGTCGACCGACGGTTCCACGACCACCTGTTCGTGGCGGCCGGATCGCCCGTGCCCGCGGCGGACCGCGGCCCGTACCGGCAGCGGATGCTGCGCGAGCGGCGCTACCCGGTGCTGCTGCGCCGCCCGTTGACCGACACCGTCCTCTACAGCAGCTTCGACGGCCGCGACTGCGCGGACTCGCCGCGCGCCGTCCACGACGAACTGGTGCGCAGGGGCGTCCCGTTCGACCATGTGTGGGTGGTGCGCGACCACACCGTGGCGGTGCCCGCGACCGCCCGCGCGGTGCTGCGCGGCAGCGACGACTGGTACGAGGCGCTGGCCCGCGGCCGCCATGTGGTGACCAACACGCATCTGCCCGCGTGGTTCCGCCGCCGCGAGGGCCAGCGGGTCGTCCAGACCTGGCACGGCGCGCCCGTGAAGCGGATCGGCCAGGACCTGGCGGGCACGCTGTGCGCCGACCTCACCCACATGTGGCCGCAGCCGAGCCTCGGCCACCAGTGGAGCGTGCTGCTCTCCCCCAACTCGCAGAGCACCCCGGTCCTGCGCCGCGCCCTCGACTTCGACGGCGAGGTCGCCGAGACCGGGCTGCCCCGCACCGACCTGCTCAGCGGCGAGGACCGCGACAAGGTGCGCGAGGAGGTACGGGCCAGGCTCGGCCTGCCGCCCGGCCGCACGGTCGTGCTGTACGCGCCGACGGTCCGCGACGACGAGGCGTACGACGCCGAGCACGCCCGGCTGCACCTGCCGCTCGACGTGGCGGCGATGGCGGCGGAGCTGACCACCAGCCATGTGCTGCTGGTCCGCTCGCACCCGCTGGTCGCCGACACCCTCCCGGCGGTGCCCGGCGGCTTCGTGCGGGACGTCTCCGCCCACCCCGACCTCGCGGAGCTGCTGCTCGTCGCCGACGTGCTGGTCACCGACTACTCCTCGTTGCTCGCCGACTTCGCGGTCACCGGCCGCCCGGTGCTGCTGTTCACGCCCGACCTGCCGCACTACCGCGACACGCTGCGCGGCTTCACCTTCGACTACGAGGCCCAGGCGCCGGGGCCGCTGCTGCGCACCACGGACGAGCTGACCGCCGCGCTGCGCGACCCGGAGGCCGCCGTCCGGGGCCGCGCCGACGCCTACGCGGCCTTCCGCGCCGCCTTCTGCCACCTGGACGACGGAGGGGCCGCCGCCCGCGTGGCGGACCTGATGCTCGGCTGACCCCCTGACACCCTGACCGAACCGCCGCCGGAACACGGAGCCTGTCATGACATCGAGCGAATTGGCCCCCGCCGCACACCCGCCGCGGCCGCACGACCGCACCCTCCTCAAGGCCGCGCCTTGCCGTCACTGACGACCGGAGAGGTCACGGCGGGCGACGGCGCGGGCGACGAGCCGGGGGCCGGTACGGCCGACGGCGCCGCGGTCGCGGCCGGGCGGGCCGGTCTGCCGGCCCGGCTGCTGGAGCGGGCGCGGGCCTGGCGGGTGACGCCGTACGCCGTCGTCGGGACGCTCTTCTGGCTGGTGGTCGCCGCGGCGGCCTGGCGTACGCCGATCGCCTCGGACTTCGGGCAGCACGCCTCGGCGGTGGAGCGGGTCAAGGCCGACTGGCGGCACCCGGCCAATCCGCTGCTCGACCTGCCGGGCACCGGCAGCCCGTACTTCTCGCCGTACATCGTGGCGCTCGGCCTGATCGCGCGGGCCACCGGCGCCGCCGGGCGGGAGGTCGTGCGCTGGTGCGGCCCGGTGAATCTGGCGGTGCTGGTCACCGGCGTCGGCGTGTACGCGCGGACGCTGAGCAGACGGCCGATGGCGCCGGTCTACGCGCTGCTGGCCTTCACCCTGCTGTGGGGCGTGCAGGGCAAGGAGTGGAGCGGCTTTTGCGGGGTGTGGTCGCTGACCCGCGGCGCCTCGTACCCGAGCGCCTTCGCGGTCGGCGTCACCTTCCACCTGTGGGCGCTCACCGACCGGCTGGCGCGCCGCCGTACCACCGGCTGGGCCGGTTACGCCCTGCTCGGGGTGGCCTGCGGGCTGCTGCTGCTCATCCACCCGATCACCGCGCTGGCCGCGGCCGTCGGGATCGTGGCGGTGCTGACGGCCCGGCAGCGCGGCTGGTCGCGGCGGGTGACGGCCCGCTGGCTGCTGGCGGGCGCGCTCGCGCTGCTGGTGGCCGTGGCGTGGCCGTACTACGACGTGTTCTCGCTGGCCGGTGACACCACGGTCGACGCGGTGCACAAGCGGCTCTACATCCACCCCTGGCAGTGGTACGGGCTGGCGCTCGTCGGCCTCCCGCCGCTGCTGCTGCGCGCCCGGCGCGGCGTCCGCGACCCGCTGGTCCTGATGTTCGCCGCCTTCTGCCTGATCGTCGCCTACGGGTGGGTGAGCGGGCACTACACCTACGGGCGGGTCTTCGCGCTGCTGCTCGTGCCGCCGCAGTTCGCGCTCGCCGTGGAACTGGCCTCGATCCCGCCGTGGACCCGGCTGCGCGCGGTGCTCGCGCCCGTGGCCGCCGTCGCGCTCTGCTTCGGCGTGGCCGCGCAGATCGGCGCCGTCGTGCCGCAGCGCTTCCTGCCGGTGACCGTCGACCACCCGGTGCGCTGGCCGGGGTACGGCTGGGCCGCGGACCGCATGCCCGCCGACGCGGTGATCCTCACCGACGGGTACTACGCCACGCACGTCCTGCCCGCCTACGGCTTCTTCCTGGTCGCCCCCACCTGGCCCGACCCGTCCACCCCGGCCGCCGAACGCGACCGCAGATTCGCCGCCGTGCGCACGTATCTGGACCCGAAGTCGACGGCGGCGCAGCGCGCCGCGGTCCAACGGCAGTACGGCGTCGGCTGGTTGCTGTTGACGAAATATCAGAAGGTGCCGCCCGGCGGGACCTTGGTGGCGACGGGGACCAGGACGGGTGACCGGCTGGTGCGGCTGGCGCCGGTGCCGGGCGAGTCCTGAGGCGGATACGGGGCGAGGCCCGATGCTGTTCTGGCCTCCGGCCCTGGGCCGTCCTCGGCGGGTGATGTCACCGAACGGCACCAAGGCGTCAGCGGGTTCGATACGACGTCCGCGCCTCGTACACACCCCCGGTAGCATCGTGCCCCGTTCGCCTACCGGGGGGTGCCCGAAATCTCCAGTCACGACAGCAGTTCGAGCGGTGGCCCGGCGCCGGGCGCGGGTGCGGGTCCGGTGCCGGGCGCGGGTGCGGGTGCGGGTCCGGTGCCGGGCGCGGGACCGGGTTCTGATCAGGGTCCGGGCGGGAGTCCATTACAGGCGCTGGAGCCGCAGGACCCGCGCGAGGTGGCCGGTTACCGGCTGCTGGCCCGGATCGGCGAGGGCGGGATGGGGTCGGTCTACCTCTCACACACCCGCGGCGGACAGCCGGTCGCGCTGAAGGTGATCCGGCGCGAATACGCGCAGGACGAGGAGTTCAGGCGGCGCTTCCAGCAGGAGGTGCAGTCCGCGCGCCGGGTGCAGGGCTACCACGTGGTGCCGGTCGTCGACCATGACACCACCGGCAACCGGCCCTGGCTGGCGACCAGTTACATTCCGGGACTGCCGCTGGACGACGCGCTCGCCCGGTACGGGGCGCTGCCGGTGGCCACCGCGCTGCAACTGGTGGGCTGCGCGGCGGAGGCGCTGCGCGCGGTGCACGCGGCGGGCGTCATCCACCGCGACCTCAAGCCCAGCAATGTGCTGCTCGGCGCGGGCGGCCCCTGGGTGATCGACTTCGGCATCGCGCGCGCGGCGGACTCCACGCAGCTCACCCGCAGCGGCGGCCTGATCGGCACCCCGCAGTACATGTCGCCCGAGCACGCCAACGGGCACGAACTCACCCCGGCCACCGACCTGTTCTCGCTCGGCCTGATCGCCGCGGTCGCCGCCACCGGACGGCACCCGTACGGCACGGCGGGCGCGATCACGCTCGCCACGCAGATAGCCAACACCGCTGTCCGGCCGCCCGACCTGTCCGGTTACCCCGACGAGCTGCGGACCGTCCTGGAGCGCTGCCTGACCGCGGACCCGGCGGCCCGGCCCACCCCCGCGGAGCTGGCCGAGCTGTGCGAGCGCGGCACGGGCCGCCCGCTGCGGGACTTCAGCGGCTGGCTGCCGCAGCCGCTCGCGGCCGAGATAGCCCGGCGGGAGGCCGCCGCGGCCCTGCCGCCGGCCCCGGCACCGCCTGCCGCGCCTGCCGCGCCCGCCGCGCCCGCCGCGCCGCCGCACATACCGGCGCCCGCCGTACCGCCCGCGATGCCGCAGGGGGCGCCGCGGGCCGCACCGCCCGCCGGGACGGGTGCCGCGCCCTCCGGCCCGTACGCGCCGGGTCCGTACACGCCGGGTCCGTACGCGTCGGGCCCGTACACCTCGGGCATGTTCGGGCCGACGAATGTGGACGGCCCCGCGACCGGCGCCCACGGAGCCACCGGCCGCGGGGACGGAAGCGGTCGTGCGAGCGGTCCCGAGAGCGGTCCCGGAGACGGGCAAGGGCGCGGTCCCGGAGACGGGCAAGGGCGCGATCCCGGAAACGGGAACGAGGGGCACGACGGGAACGGGAACGGGCACGACGGGCAGAGCCGGGTCCCCAGCGGCCGGACGCAGAAGGTGATGGCCATCGGCGGCAGCGTCCTGGCCGTGATCCTCGCGGTGACGCTCACCTACGCCTTCACCCACTCCGACGGCAAGGGCGACGACAAGGGCCCGCAGGGCAAGTCGCCGCTCGGCGGCGGCCCCGGCACCTCCACCTCCCAGTCCCCCGCTGCCGCCCCGACCACCGGCCCCGCGAGCACCGCCCCGACCGGCTCCCCCGGCGGCTCCTCGGCCGACCCGGGCACACCCGGCGGCGGGCAGCCGCAAGTCATCTTCCAGGACCGCAAGTTCACCATCCGCTCGCCCGCCTGGAACCACGGCACGCATGTGGACCTGGACAGCGCGAGGGTCGAGCCGAACGGCCAGATCGGCGACACCGACGGCTACGAGATCGAGTACCAGGACTGGGCCGACGGCAGCATGCGGTTCCTCACCACCTTCGGCCGGGCCGACGGCACCGACTACCAGGCGTGCAGGAACGGGGTCGGCGCCGACGCGCTGTCCGGCGAGATCTACCGGGGCGACCTCGCCAAGGACACGTACATCGCCAAGGGCACGGTGCTGTGCACGGTGACCTCGGAGGGGAATCTGGCCATGCTGAAGGTCACCGACGTCACGCCGTCCGGCAACATGATGACCGACCCGATGCCGACGTACTCCACGCTGCTGACGGTGTGGAAGATGCCGGACCAGCCCACGCCGTAGCGCGGTCGGGCCCGGCGGGCGGGCACTTGCGCACAAGTGCCGCCCACCGGGCCCGCGTTCAGCCGCACCGCCGCGACCGTACGGCTCAGCGGTGCGTACGGCTCAGCGGTGCGTGCGCAGCAGCGTACGGAAGGTCCGCATCGCCACCGACAGACTCGCCAGGTCGAACTCCTCGGCGCCCTGGATCTCCTCAAGGGTGGTGCGGGCGCGGCCGATCAGCCCCGCGTTCTGCTCCTCCCACGCCGTGTAGCGCTGCTCTGGCGTGGACCCTTCGGGGCCCGCCGTCAGCACGTCGGCGGTGAGTGCCGCGTGGGCCGCGAAGAGGTCCTCGCGGATGGCGGCGCGGGCCATGGACTGCCAGCGGTCGGCGCGCGGCAGCAGGATGATCCGGTCCAGGAGCTGCGTGATCCCCAGCCGGTCGGCGAGGTCGAAGTAGACCTCCGCGACGTCCAGCGGCTCCTTGCCGGTGCGGTCCGCGACGTCGACGATGTCGAGCGCCGGGAAGGCCGCGGAGAATCCGGCGACCCGGGTGGCCAGTTCGTCCGGCACCCCCGCCGCGGTCAGCTCGTCGCGCAGCGACCGGTACCAGTCCGCGTCCGCGCCGCGCAGCAGCTTGGGCTGGTGGGACCAGACCGCGGCGACGCCCTCGGCGAAGAAATCGATGGTCTCGGCGATCTGGAGCGGCTGGAGGCGGTTGTTGAGCAGCCAGCGGGTGGCGCGCTCGACCAGCCGCCGCGAGTGCAGCCTGATCCGGGTCTGCACGTCGGCGGCGACGATGTTGTCCAGCGCCTCCACCGCGTCCCAGATCTCGGCGAGACCGAAGATCGCGCGGGCGGCCGTGTGGGCCCGCACGATCTCCTCCGTGGTGGCGCCGATCTCCTCGCGGAAGCGGTGCAGGAAGGTCGTGCCGCCGGAGTTCACCGTGTCGTTGACCAGGACGGTCGTGATGATCTCGCGGTGCAGCGCGTGGTTGTCGATCTGCCGCTCGAAGCGCTCCCGCAGCGGCACGGGGAAGTACGCGTGCAGCAGGGAGCGCAGGTACGGGTCGTCGGGCAGTTCGGTGTGGACCAGTTCCTCGGCCGTGGTGATCTTGGCGTAGGCGAGGATCACCGCCAACTCCGGCTGCGTCAGGCCCTGTCCGGCCGCCAGCCGCTCGCGGATCTGCCGGTCGGTGGGCAGGAACTCCAGCGCCCGGTCCAGGTGGCCGTCGCGCACCAGGCGGCGGATGAACCGCTGGTGGGCGTGGAGCAGACTCGGGGCCTGCTCCATGCTGTTGGCGAGCGAGACGTTCTGCGCGTAGTTGTTGCGCAGCACCAGGTCGCCGACCTCGTGGGTCATCTCCGCGAGCAGCGAATTGCGCTGCTTGACGGTCATGTCCCCTTCGGCGACGACGCTGTTGAGCAGGATCTTGATGTTGACCTCGTGGTCCGAGGCGTCCACACCCGCGCTGTTGTCGATCGCGTCGGTGTTGATGTGGCCGCCGGTCCCCTCCGGGCCGCCGTTCAGGGCGAATTCGATCCGGCCGAGCTGGGTGAAGCCCAGATTGCCGCCCTCGCCGACGACCTTGACCCGCAGTTCCGCGCCGTCGATCCGGATCGCGTCGTTGGCCTTGTCGCCGACGTCGGCCTGCGACTCGGTGGACGCCTTGACGTAGGTGCCGATGCCGCCGTTCCACAGCAGGTCCACCGGGGCCTGGAGGATCGCCTTCATCAGCTCGGCCGGGGTGATCTTCGCGGTGGCGGTCTCGATGCCGAGCGCCTTGCGGATCTGCGCGTTGAGCGGGATCGCCTTGGCGGTACGGGGGAAGATCCCGCCGCCCGACGACAGCAGCTTGGTGTCGTAGTCGGCCCAACTGCTGCGCGGCAGCTCGAAGATGCGGCGCCGCTCGGCGTAGGAGGTGGCCGCGTCCGGCTTCGGGTCGAGGAAGATGTGCCGGTGGTCGAAGGCCGCGACCAGCCGGATGTGCTCCGACAGCAGCATGCCGTTGCCGAACACGTCACCGGACATGTCGCCGATGCCGACGACGGTGAAGTCCTCTTCCTGGGTGTTGACGCCCATCTCGCGGAAGTGCCGCTTCACCGACTCCCAGGCGCCGCTGGAGGTGATGGCCATCTTCTTGTGGTCGTAGCCGACCGAGCCGCCGGAGGCGAAGGCGTCGCCGAGCCAGAAGCCGTACGACACCGCGACCTCGTTGGCGATGTCGGAGAACGACGCGGTGCCCTTGTCCGCGGCGACGACCAGATACGTGTCGTCCTCGTCGTGCCTGACCACGTCCGTCGGCGGCACGACCTCGCCGCCGACGAGATTGTCGGTGATGTCGAGCAGGCCGGAGATGAACGTCTTGTACGAGGCGATGCCCTCGGCCAGCCAGGCGTCGCGGTCGGCGGCCGGGTCGGGCAGCCGCTTGCCGACGAAGCCGCCCTTCGCGCCGACCGGCACGATGACGGTGTTCTTCACCATCTGCGCCTTGACCAGGCCCAGCACCTCGGTACGGAAGTCCTCGCGCCGGTCGGACCAGCGCAGACCGCCGCGGGCGACCTTGCCGAACCGCAGGTGGACGCCCTCGACCCGCGGGGAGTACACCCAGATCTCGAACGCCGGGCGGGGCGCGGGCAGTTCGGGGATGGCCTGCGGGTCGAACTTCATCGACAGGTAGTCGTGCGGCTGCCCGTCGTCGCGGCGCTGGAAGTAGTTGGTGCGCAGCGTCGCCTTGATCAGGGTGAGGAAGGCCCGCAGGATGCGGTCCTCGTCGAGGCTGGCGACCTGGTCGAGCGCGCCGTCCAGCTCCTCCAGCAGCCCGTCGGTCAGCTCGCTGCCGGCCCGCTGGTGGTCCGGCGAGAAGCGGGCCTGGAAGAGGTTGACCAGCAGCCGGGTGGTGTGGACGTTGGTACGGAGGGTGTCCTCCATGTAGTCCTGGCTGAAGGTGGACCCGGCCTGCCGCAGGTACTTGGCGTACGCGCGCAGCACCATCGCCTCGCGCCACTCCAGACCGGCGCGCAGCACCAGGGAGTTGAAGCCGTCGTTCTCCGCCTTGTCGGTCCAGGTCGCGGCGAAGGCCGCCTGGAACCGCTCGCGGGCGTCGTCGCCGAGGTCGCCGAGGCTGGGGTCCAGGCGCAGCCCGAAGTCGTAGACCCAGGCGCGGGTCTGGTCCGAGCGGCGCAGTTCGTACGGCCGTTCGTCGACGACCTCGACGCCGAGCCGCTGGAGCACCGGCAGGACGGCGGACAGCGAGACGGGCGCACCGGTGCGGTAGATCTTGAAGCGGCGCTCGTCGCTGGCGCCGCCGACCGGCTCGTACAGGCTGAGGGTGAAGTCGTCGGCGCCCAGGCCCTCGATGTGCTGGAGGTCGGCGACGGCGACGCGCGGTGCGAAGTCGGCGCGGTAGCCGTCGGGGAACGCGTGCGCGTACCGCCGGGTCAGCTCGGCCGCGCGCTCCTCGCCGCACTCGGCGGTCAGCGCCTCGCCGAAGCCGTCGGCCCAGGAGCGGGTGGCGTCGGAGAGCCGGCTCTCGATCCGCTCGACGTCGGCGTCGGTGATGTCGGGCAGCGGCGCGCCGGGTTCGACGCGGATCACGAAGTGCAGCCGGGACAGCACCGATTCGGTGTTCCAGGCGGTGAAGTCGGCGCTTCGGCCGCCCAGTTCGTCCTGGAGGATGTTGGTCAGGCGCAGCCGTACCGCCGTGGTGTAGCGGTCGCGCGGCAGGTAGACCAGCGCCGAGTAGTAGCGGCCGTACTCGTCCTGCCGCAGGAACAGCCGCAGCTTCCGGCGCTCCTGGAGGTACAGCACGCTGGTGGCGATGGACCGCAGCTCGTCGGCGGGGGTCTGGAACAGCTCGTCGCGCGGGTACGTCTCCAGGATCTGGAGCAGGTCGCGGCCGTCGTGGCTGTGGGCGGTGAATCCGGCGCCTTCGAGGACTTCCTCGACCTTGCGGCGGACCACCGGGACCCGGCGGATCGACTCGGTGTAGGCGGTGGAGGAGAACAGGCCGAGGAAGCGGCGCTCGCCGATCACATTGCCCTCGGCGTCGAACTTCTTCACGCCGACGTAGTCCAGATACGAGGGACGGTGCACGGTGGAGCGGCTGTTGGCCTTGGTGAGGATCAGCAGCCGGTGTTCGCGGGCCTTGGCGCGGGCGTCGGCGGGCAGCCTGCTGAACGACGGGGAGCCGGGGTGCCCGAGGTGGGTGTGGTGGCCCGGGTCGGTGCCGTCGGTGCCGGGGTGCACCGGGTCGGAGCGCAGGATGCCGAGACCGGTGCCGGGGACGGCGACCAGCACGTCCTCGGTGGAGCCGTCGGGCTCGGTGTCGGTGGTCAGCTCGTACTCGCGGTAGCCGAGGAAGGTGAAGTGGTCGTCGTTGAGCCAGCGCAGCAGCTCGACGGCCTCGCTGACCTCGCGCTCGGGCAGCGGCGGCGGGGTCGCGGACAGCTCGTCGGCGATGCGCTTGGTGGACTCGCGCATCTTCGCCCAGTCCTCGACGGACTCGCGGACGTCGGAGAGCACGCGGCGCAGGTCCGCGGTGATCTCCTTGAGGTCGGCGCGGTCGGTCTCGCGGTCGATCTCGACGTGGATCCAGGACTCGACCAGCACGTCGTGCGGGAGCGAGCCGTCCTCGGGTCCGCACCCCGGGGCGACGATCTCCAGCAGCTTGCCGGTCACGTCGCGGCGGACCAGGAACTGCGGGTGGAAGACGACGTGGATGCCGCGGTCGGCCTGGGTGAGCGCGTTGGTGACCGAGTCGACGAGGAAGGGCATGTCGTCGGTCACGACCTGGACGACGGTGTGGCTGGACTGCCAGCCGTTCTCCTCGACGGTGGGGGTGTGCACCCGGACGCTGGCACTGCCCTGCGGGCGTACCTCCGCGAGCCGGTAGTGGGAGACTGCCGCGCCGAAGACGTCGACCGGATTGCGGTCGTTGAGGTCCTCGGGTGCGCTGTGCAGGTAGTAACCCCGGAGGAACGCCGTCAGCGCCTCTGTGTCGCGGCCCTGGCCGGGTAGTCCCCCCGTCTGGCTGTTCTCAGCGACCTTGGCTGCTCGTTCCAGCAGTTCGGCCTTGGCTTCGTCCAGCTTGGTCTGCATGTCCTCTGACTCCTGTCGCGCGCCATTGCGTGACGTCGGGTGATGGCAGGACGTCACGTGACGCGGGGTATCCGCTACGGGACGACGCTATGCCGGAAGAGGGGTCCGCCGTGCCCGTACGCACGCGGTGGCCCCTGATGAACTGATCAACGTTGATCACGCCGCAAGGCTATCGCTCGCTCACGGGTGCCTGTCAGGAGACGTCTTCGTACAAATGCACTGCACACCTTTGGCCCCTCTGGACAGGAACCGGGCGGGAACAGGACCGGGACGAGACGGCGAACAGTCGATGCGGAGGTGATGATTCCGGCGTTGGAGCGGGGCACGGACCGGGCCCGAGCGTCGATTCGGGAGCCCGGCGGCAGGGCCTGTCCGGCGGACACGCCCTAGCCCGCGGCTATTCGCTCGGCTTCCACGACGGCGGCGGCGAGGCTGTCGACCACCGGCACCCCGGCGCTCTCCAGGCTGGCGCGGCTGTGCGAGCCGCCGGTGTACAGCACGGCGTGCGCGCCGACGTGGGCGGCGGCCACCGCGTCGTCGAGCGCGTCACCGATCACCACGATCCGGCCGGGGTCGGCGGCGACGTCGGCGAGCGCGGCGAGGTGGCGGGCCATCTGCGCGGCCTTGCCCTGATTGGAGGGGCCGGTACGGCCGTCCACCCGGACGAAGTGCTCCATGATGCCGTGCGAGGTCACCACGGGCAGCAGATTGTCCTGCGGGGCGAGCGAGCACAGCGACTGCGTGAGCCCGGCGGCCCGGCGCGCGGCCAGCAGCTCGGCCGCGCCCTCGGCGAGGCCGCAGCGGCCGGCCAGCGCCCAGTAGTGGCGGTGGAAGGCGGCGTCCATCACCTCCCACTCGGCGTCGGTCGGCAGCCGTCCCATCAGCCGCTCGTAGAACCGGGGCACGGGCACGCAGTACAGCTCCTGGTACCGCTCCAGGGTGATCGGGGCCAGGCCCAGCTCGGCGAACGAGGCGTTCGTCGCCTCGATCACCGCGTCGATGTCGTGGAAAAGGGTGCCGTTCCAGTCCCACACCAGATGCGTGCCTACGGAATGCGTGCTCACTCCACGAACCGTACTCGCGGGGTGTGACAGCCCGGTGCCCGAGGGTGGGGTCCCGGCCACGCGGGGCCGCCGTACGACCGGGCGGGAGCCGAACGGATTCAGCCGATCAGGTGCTCGGGCGGTCGGATGCCGGGGCGCTCACGCGGTCGAGCGTTCAGCCGGTCGGGCGCTCAGCCGGTCGAGCGTTCAGCCGGTCGGGCGCTCGGGTCCTCGCGCGCCGGGGTCAGGAGATGAGGTTGGGGATCTCCTGCGTCGCGTACCAGAGCAGGTCGTGGTCCTCGGCGCCGTCCACGGTGAACTGCGCGTCGTCGTCGCCCATGTCGGCCGCGCCCACGGCCGCCGCGGCGGCCGTCACATCGGTCCGCGCGTCGTCGGCGTCCACGTGCACCGCGGCCGCCTTGGACAGCGGCACGGCGCGCGCCAGGCGGACCTCGCCGAGCGAGCCGGGGTCCAGGCCGTGGTCCGGGTCGTACGTCACGGCGGCGTCGTCCACGTCCACGGCGACGACCACCCGGCGGCGCGGGGTGTCCGGGTGCACGGCCAGCAGCCGCAGCGACGCCTGGGCGGCGCGGTTGAGGGCCGCGTACTCCAGCTCCTCGATGTCGTCCGAGACATACCACTCGCGCAGGCTCGGCGTCACCGCGTAGGCGTCCAGCGGTACGGGCCCCAGCTCGCCCGCCTTGTACGCCTCGGCGAGACCGGCCAGGGTCGTTGGAATATAGACGCGCATGGCGTGAAGCATACGTGCGCCACCACGCGAATAGGTGAATTCCTCCGCGCCCTGCGTCGGACGGCACCCCGCTTGCCAGCCCCTCCCCGAGGGTCCTAGAACCGCCCTGTCACCGCCCTACCCGCCAGTAGCGACCACAGGGGAAGCACCCGTGCAGACGACGCCGCCGCAGCCGCCCGTAACCGTGCCCGTACCCGGAACCCCGGCACCTCCCCTGCCCGCTCCCGCTCCGCCGCGCGCCGCGGGCGTGGAGCGGCGTACGGCGGGCGGCGCCGGTCCGCCCGGACGCAGAGACAGCCGACGGCCCGGCGGGCGTCCAGGCGGGCGTCCAGGCGCCGCGGCGAGGCCGGCGGGAGGCGCGGCGAGCAGGGGCACCGGCTCGGTTCCGGTCCCGGCGAGGTCCGTGGCGGTCGTGACGCGGCCGGGGACGGCGCCGCGCCCGCCCGTGCCGCACCTGTGGTTCGCCGGGCGCCTGCTCGACGTGCTGACCGGGCGCAGCCCCGTGACGTCGCTGGCCGGACGCGTCAGGGACGAGGCGTACCAACGGCTGTGGGAGCTGCACGGCGCCCGCGCCGACTGGCGGCTGCGGGCCCGCGGCCGTACCCCCTACGTGTACCGGTGCCGCTGCTTCCGCACCGCGGACGGCGCCCTGGAGGTGGCGGCCGTCGTCGCCCTGGACCAGGACGTCTTCCGCGCCCTGGCCTTCCGGCTCGAACCCTCGGGGGCCGCCGCGCCGCCCTCGGCGGGCTACGGGCAGGCCCGCTGGCGGTGCACGGCGGTCCAGGCGGGCTGACCTCCCGCGGGTGAGCGTCTTGGACGCGGCACGGCCGCGGGGCCGGACCCGTGAGGAAGGGGTCCGGCCCCGCGGCCGTGTCCGGTCGAGCCCGCCCGTAGGCGTTACTTCTTGCGGCGGCGCCCGCCCTTGGCGGCCTTGCGGCGCTCGGCGCGCGTCTGGCCCTCCTCGGCGGAACCGCCGTCGGCGGCGTCGACACCCGCGAAGTCGCCCTCGACCACACCGCCCTCGCCGTCCACGGACGGCGCGGAGAAGTGCAGCCGGTCGGCGCGCTTGGGGGCGTCGAGGCCCTTGGCGCGGATCTCCGGCCTGGCGTCCTTGGTCAGCGAAGGCGCCGCGTCCTGCGGGGCGTCGCTGACGGCGGCGTCCACCGGGACCTCCTCGACCTGCTGCTCGACCTGGACCTCCAGGTTGAACAGGTAGCCGACGGACTCCTCCTTGATGCCGTCCATCATGGCGCCGAACATGTCGAAGCCCTCGCGCTGGTACTCCACCAGCGGGTCGCGCTGCGCCATCGCGCGCAGCCCGATGCCCTCCTGGAGGTAGTCCATCTCGTACAGGTGCTCACGCCACTTGCGGTCGAGCACCGACAGCACCACGCGGCGCTCCAGCTCGCGCATGATGTCCTCGGACAGGCTCTTCTCGCGCTCCGCGTACTGCTCGTGGATGTCGTCCTTGACGGACTCCGCGATGAACTCGGCGGTGATCCCGGCCCGGTCGCCCGCCGCGTCCTCCAGCTCCTCGATGGTGACCTTCACCGGGTAGAGCTGCTTGAAGGCGCCCCACAGCCGGTCCAGGTCCCAGTCCTCGGCGAAGCCTTCCTTGGTCTCCGCGTCGATGTACGCGTCGATGGTGTCGTCCATGAAGTGCTGCACCTGCTCGTGCAGGTCCTCGCCCTCCAGGACGCGGCGGCGCTCGCCGTAGATGACCTCGCGCTGCCGGTTGAGCACCTCGTCGTACTTCAGGACGTTCTTGCGGATCTCGAAGTTCTGCTGCTCGACCTGCGACTGGGCCGACGCGATGGCGCGGGTGACCATCTTGTTCTCGATCGGCACGTCGTCCGGCACATTGGCCATCGCCATGACGCGCTCGACCATCTGCGCCTTGAACAGCCGCATGAGGTCGTCGCCGAGCGAGAGGTAGAAGCGGGACTCGCCGGGGTCGCCCTGACGGCCGGACCGGCCGCGGAGCTGGTTGTCGATCCGGCGCGACTCGTGCCGCTCGGTGCCCAGCACGTAGAGCCCGCCGAGGTCGACGACCTCCTCGTGCTCGGCCTTGACGGCCTGCTCGGCACGCTCCAGGGCGTCGGGCAGCGCCGCCGCCCACTCCTCGACGTGCTCGACCGGGTCGAGGCCGCGCTGCCGCAGCTCCGCCTCGGCGAGGTCGTCGGGGTTGCCGCCGAGCTTGATGTCGGTGCCGCGGCCGGCCATGTTGGTGGCCACGGTCACGGCGCCCTTGCGGCCCGCCTGCGCGACGATCGACGCCTCACGGTCGTGCTGCTTGGCGTTGAGCACCTCGTGCGGCACGCCGCGCTTGGAGAGCTGCGCCGACAGGTACTCGGACTTCTCGACGGAGACGGTGCCGACCAGGACCGGCTGGCCCTTCTCGTGCTTCTCGACGATGTCCTCGACCACGGCGGCGAACTTCGCCTCTTCCGTGCGGTAGATCAGGTCGGGCTTGTCCATCCGGGCCAGCGCGCGGTTGGTCGGGATCGGGACGACGCCGAGCTTGTAGATCTGGTGGAACTCGGCGGCCTCGGTCATCGCCGTACCGGTCATGCCGCAGAGCTTGTCGTACAGGCGGAAGAAGTTCTGGAGGGTGATCGTGGCGAGCGTCTGGTTCTCGTCCTTGATGTCCACCCCTTCCTTCGCCTCGATCGCCTGGTGCATGCCCTCGTTGTAGCGGCGGCCCGCGAGGATACGGCCGGTGTGCTCGTCGACGATCATGACTTCGCCGTCCATGACGACGTAGTCCTTGTCGTTCTTGTACAGCTCCTTGGCCTTGATCGCGTTGTTCAGGTAGCCGACCAGCGGGGTGTTCACCGACTCGTAGAGATTGTCGATGCCCAGCCAGTCCTCGACCTTGGTGACGCCGCTCTCGTGGATGGCGACGGTGCGCTTCTTCTCGTCCACGTCGTAGTCGCCGGTCTCCTCCTTGCCGAGGCTGCTCGCCTCGCCGCGGTTGAGCCGCTTCACCAGACGGGCGAAGTCGCTGTACCACTTGGTGGCCTGGTCGGCCGGGCCGGAGATGATCAGCGGCGTACGGGCCTCGTCCACCAGGATCGAGTCGACCTCGTCGACGATCGCGAAGTTGTGGCCGCGCTGCACCAGCTCGTCCTTCGACCACGCCATGTTGTCGCGCAGGTAGTCGAAGCCGAATTCGTTGTTGGTGCCGTAGGTGATGTCGCAGGCGTACATGGCACGGCGCTCGGCGGGCGACATGTTCGCCAGGATGCAGCCGACCTCGAGGCCGAGGAATTTGTGGACGCGGCCCATCCACTCCGAGTCGCGCTCGGCGAGGTAGTCGTTGACCGTGATGAGGTGGACGCCCTTGCCGGAGATCCCGTTCAGATACGCGGGCAGGGTGCCGACCAGGGTCTTGCCCTCGCCGGTGCGCATCTCGGCGACATACCCGAGGTGCAGGGCGGCACCGCCCATGAGCTGGACGTCGTAGTGACGCTGTCCGAGCACGCGCTTGGCGGCCTCACGGACGGTGGCGAACGCCTCGGGCAGCAGGTCGTCGAGGGACTCGCCCTCGGCGTACCGCTCCTTGTACTCGTCGGTGAGGGCCCGCAGCTCGGCATCGGTGAGGTTGACGAAGTCCTCTTCGATGGAATTGACCTGGTCCGCGATGCGGTGCAGTTTGCGCAGGATCTTGCCTTCGCCTGCACGCATGAGCTTGTTGAAGACGGACACGTAGGCTGGCTCCTTGCCGGTCGGGCCTGGCGCGGTTGGCCCGCACCCGGCACAGCGGGGTTTGATCTGCCGATGTCTGCCGATGGCTTTCTGCCAGTGGCTGTCCGCCGATGGCCCCGCTGCAACGGCCATCGTAAGCGAGGAGACCAGCGGGCCGGGAGGCCCCGAGGTGCCAAAACGGTTTTCCACAGCCGTTGGCTCTCCTCAATACTGCGTCCATGGAGCCGATCACCCTCACCACCGAGCGTCTGCTGCTGCGTCCGCTGACCCCGGACGACGCCGAGGCGCTCTATGTGGCCTGCCAGGATCCCGATATTCCGCGCTGGACGGCGGTGCCCTCGCCTTACACCCACGAGAACGCGGCGGACTTCGTCGGCCGCATCTGCCCCGAGGGCTGGCGCGACGACACCATGTACAACTTCGGCGTCTTCACCGCCGACAGCGGCGCGCTCGTCAGCTCCATGGGCCTGCTGCGGTTCGGCGCCTCCGGTCTGACCGGGCCCGAGCGGCAGGCGGAGCTGGGCTACTGGACGGCGAGGGAGCAGCGCCGCAAGGGCTACACCGCCGAGGCGGGGCGCGCGGTCTGCGCCTGGGCCTTCGACGCTCTCGGCGTCGAGCGGATCGAGTGGTACGCGGAGGCGGGCAACGACGGCTCGCGCGCCGTCGCCCGCTCCATCGGCTTCGTCATGGAGGGCACCGTCCGCTCCAAGATCCTTTACGCGGGCACCCGCCGCGACGCCTGGAGCGGTTCCCTGCTGCCGACGGACTGGGACCGCGAGGGCAAGACGCCGTACGAGCCGTATCCGCCGGGCGCGGGGGCCTGAGGCTCCTTCGTCACGGGGGGGGCGGGCGGTTGAGGCTCCTTCGTCACGGGTGCGGGGGCCTGAGGCTCCTCGGGGCCCGAGGGGTTTCCGTACCGAGCGGGGGGCCGCGGGCCGCGCGAGGTTGACGCAGGTCAGCGGGGCTTGTCAGTGGGCGGTCCTACGCTGTCCGGCATGACACCGCTGCCGCCTCCTCAGCTCACCCTGTCCGCCGACGAAGCACGCAGGCTCGCCTTGCGGGCGCAGGGCTTCCTCGGTGCTCCCGACCGGCGGGCCGGGACGCGCGGGGTGCTGCGCTCGCTGGGCGCGGTGCAGCTCGACACCATCTCGGTACTGGCCCGCTCGCACGAGCTGATCCCGTACGCGCGGCTGGGCGCGGTCGGCCGCGAGGAGGTCGAGGAGGCGTACTGGTCGGGCGACCACGCCTTCGAGTACTGGTCGCACGCGGCCTGCATCCTGCCCATCGAGGAGTGGCCGCACTTCGCCTTCCGGCGCAGGGCGCGGCGGGCCCGCGGTCACCGCTGGCACGTCCTGGAGGACGCCGAGCGCTCGTGCGCCGCCGTCCTGGACCAGCTCAAGGCCGAGGGGCCGCTGAATTCGACGCAGCTCGGCGGCGCGAAGAACGGCGGACCGTGGTGGGATTGGTCGGAGACCAAGATCGCGGTGGAGTGGCTGCTCGACACCGGCGAGGTGGTCTGCACCCGGCGGCGCGGCTGGAAGCGGATCTACGACCTGGCCGAGCGTGCCGTGCCCGACGCGCTGCTCCACGACGACCTGGACGACACCGAGTGCGTACGGCGGCTGGTCGTCCAGGCGGGCGCGGCGATGGGGGTGGCCACCCGCGCGGACCTCGCGGACTACCACCGGCTCAAGGGCGAGCAGGTGATGTCGGTGATCGACTCGACCGGTCTGGTGCCGGTCGAGGTCGAGGGCTGGGGCAAGCCCGCCTGGGCCGATCCGGCGGCGCTGGCGAGCGAGCCGCGCGGCAGGCACCGTACGACGCTGCTGTCGCCGTTCGACTCCCTGATCTGGGACCGGCCGCGCACCGAGCGGATCTTCGGCTTCACGCACCGGCTGGAGGCGTACACCCCCAAGCCCAAGCGGATCCACGGCTACTTCGCGATGCCGCTGCTCGCGGGCGGGCGGCTGGTCGGCCGCGTCGACCCGGCGCGCGAGGGGAAGACGCTGGTGGCCCGGCAGGTCACGCTCGACGGCCCGAAGGCCGTGCAGCCCGCGGCCGACGCCATCGCGCAGGCGGCGGGCTGGGTGGGCTGCGAGGAGGCGCGGGTGGAGCGGGTGCTGCCGGAGCCGCTGCGCGAGCCGCTGGAGGCGGCGCTGAAGCTGACCCACGACCGCCGCTGAGCGGGTACGGCCCCGCGGGGCCGAGGTGGTGGGTCCGGGCGGCGCCGGGTCCGGGCGGCCCGGGGGCGCGCCCGGACCCGGCAATGCCCAGCACGTGATGGCCGCGAGGCCCGGCGCGGGACAGGCCCTAGCGGATCTCCAGGATCTTCTCGCGCATCGCGTAGACCACGGCCTCCATCCGGGAGTGGAGCTGAAGCTTCTCCAGGATGTTGCGGACGTGGTTCTTCACCGTGTTCTCGCTGATGAAGAGTTCCTTGGCGATGTCCCGGTTGTTCAGCCCGGTGGCGACCAGCTTCAGCACCTCCAGCTCCCGGTCGGTGAGCTTGGGCGCGGGCAGCAGCCGCCGCTCGTCGGTCCGCTGGATCATCGACTTGAACTCGGTCAGCAGCTTCGACGCCATCGACGGACTGATCTGCGACTGTCCGTCCGCCACCGCGCGGATCGCCGTCGCCACCTCGTCGGTGGAGATCTCCTTGAGGAGATAGCCGGTGGCACCGGCCTTGATCGCCTCGTAGAGGTCGGCTTCCTCATCGCTTATCGTCAGCATGATGATCTTGGCGCTGGGCGCGACCTCCTTGATCGAGGTGCACGCCTCGATCCCGCCGCGCCGGGGCATCCGCACATCCATCAGCACGATGTCCGGCAACAGGTCGGCGGCCTTGTCGACCGCCTCCGCGCCGTCCCCCGCCTCACCGATGACCTGGATGTCCTCCTCCTGCGCGAGCACGATCTCCAGGCCCCGCCGGAAGAGCGCGTGGTCGTCGACCACCAGCACCCGGATGGGCTCCGCACGCGCCGGACCGGCAGGTTCCTCGTACGGGATCTGACCACGCTCGCCGGTGGTTCCGCGCTCAAAGCTCTCCGGCATCAGATCCTCCCCCTCAGACCAGAGTTGACCACTGGTCCAGCATTTCACGTCCAGGCACGGTGGTGCCCCCGGGACGGCCCGGGGGCACCGGTTGCAGCCCTAGGGCGTGGCCGCTAGCGGCGCAGTACGCCGCCCGCGCCCGCCGGTTCTTCCACGGTGCTCTCGTCCGAGTTCAGATGAATCACGCCGTAGTCGTAACCGTGCCTGCGATAGACGACACTCGGCTGCTTGGTCTCGCTGTCCACGAACAGATAGAAGTCGTGCCCGACCAACTCCATCTCGTAGAGCGCTTGGTCGAGTGCCATCGGCGTGGCCGCGTGGGTCTTCTCGCGCACCACCAGCGGGCCCTCGCCGTGCACCTCCAGCGGACCGAACCTCGTGGTGGGCACACTGTCCGTGCTCGGCCGGTCGACGGCCAGCTCCCCGTCCCCGTTGATGGTCGCCGCGTCCGGCACGGTCGCGGCGACCTCGGCCGCCGGGATCCGGCCGTTCCCACGACGGGTGTGGCGCTTGCTCGCGGCCTTGCGCAGCCGCGCCTCCAGCTTCGACACCGCGATGTCCAGCGCCGCGTACGGGTCGGCCGCCGCGGCCTCGGCCCGGACGACCGGACCCCGGGTGTTGAGCGTGATCTCCACCCGGTCGGCGTGGTCCGCCTGCCGGGGGTTGAGCTCCTTGGACACCTCGACGTCGAGGCTGATCACCTTGCCGTCGAGCTTCTGGATCTTGTCCAGCTTCTCGGCCACGTGCTTCCGGAACCGCTCGGGCACCTCGGTCTTGCGGCCCTTGACGACGATGTCCACGCAGAACTCCGTTCCCGGATCGCCCCGGGCTACCGGAGGCGATCCCTTTCGCTGAGGCCAGCTCGGGTACCAGTCCCGTCCGGCGCTGCGTTGGCTGCCGCTTCGCCTCCCGGGGCTGACCGGGGACCACGAAGCTGCGGCTTTCACCTCCTCCTGCCCCACTGAGAAGATCAACACCCCATGGTGTTCACTTCCCTATCCCCCGAACATAGTCCCGGAGTGTGGAGGTCGGCATCCTCAGCGACGCCATACCCCCTTCCGAGTGAATATGCGTCGCTACTACCTGCAACGACGCGCATCCGAGTGGAGTTCCGGATCGTGCGGACCAGCCACGACCGCCGCCCCGGCGACCCGGCCCCCGGCCGCCGTCACCGCCCGCGCCGCCACGGTCAGTGAGGCTCCGGTGGTCATCAGGTCGTCCACCAGCACGACCGGCGCCACCGTCAGCAGCGCCGCCGACCCGCCGGCCGCCGCCACCGCGCCCGCCAGATTCGCCGGACGCCCGGCCGCGCCGAGACCGGACTGGTCCGCCACCGGCCGCCGCTGGCGCAACGCGGCCACCGCCCTGGCGGGTACGCCGCCCCGGCGCAGCTCCCGGGCCGCCGCACGGGCGATGCGGGCCGTGGCGTCGTGGCCGCGTCGCGCCACCGCACGCCGTGCCGAGGGCACCGGCACCAGCAGGACCGTCCCGGGGACGCCGACCCGCCGCACGGCCGCCGCCAGCGCCGTGCCCAGCGGTCCGGCCAGACCCAGCGCACCCCGCTCCTTGTGCGCCAGGACCACGGCCCGCACTTCGTCCCCGTATCGCCCGGCCGCGTAGACCGGCGGCAGCCCCGGCGGCTCCGGCGTCGGACGCACGCGCCGCACCGGCACCGATTCGGCCGCCCCACCGATCAGCACCCGGCACCGCTCGCACAGCTCCGTACGCGGACGCCCGCACCCGGCGCAGTCCACCGGCAGGACCAGCCCGGTGATCTCCTGCCACCAGCCCCGCATGACGTCCACTCTGCCCCGTTTCGGCGCCCGCCGCCAGCCCCCTCCCAACCTGTGGATAACTCCACGATTTCGCAGGTCAGGTGGCTGACGGTGGTTTTCTCAGCCGGGGTAGACCGGGTTGTCGCCCTTCGGCTCGACCCGCTTGCCCGTGGAGTCCGGCGGCAGCCGGTAGACGCTCTGGTTGTACGAGGCCAGCAGCGCCCGCGAGACGTCCTCGGAGGCCGCCACCACCGACGCCTGGCTGATTCCCTCGAAGGCCAGCTTCGGGGAGCCGTCGGTGCTGATGTACTTGATCTGCTGCACACCCTCGGATTCGCTGTCGAGCGCCACCAGGCGGCTCGGCCCCGCCCAGGAGACCGAGCTGACGCCGTCGGCTGCGGGGGTCAGCGTGCGCAGATTCGTCACCGCGAACGTCGGATGCGCCTGCGTACCGCCCCGCTCGATCCGCCCGAGCTGCAACTTCCCGAGCCCGTTGGGCTGCCGGACGAGCAGCGCGATCCGCACGCCGTCCGAGGCGACCCGCAGCGCGTCCACACGGCCGGTCAGGCCGCTGACGGAGACCGGGATCGGCTGCCCGCCGCCGTCGCGCAGCGCCACCACGCGGGGGTCGCCCGGATCGCGGTCGGCGACCCACAGATAGTCGAGCCCGTCCCAGCTCGGCGCGCTCAGACCGTCCTTCGCCTTGCTGGTCAGCACGGGCTCGCTGAGCTGGGCGTCCGCGTCCAGGCCGGCGGTGACCAGTTGGCGTCCCTCGCCCTTCACCCCGGCGGCCATCTGCTCGTCCCGGCGCACCGCGACCGACTCCAGGTCCGCCTTCGCCCCGCCGAACGGCCCGGCCACCGGCGTACCCGTGGTCGAGGCGCCGTCCGAGGGCACCTCCAGCAGCCGGTGCGGCTGCGCCCCGATGTAGTACTGGTGGTCCGAGGAGCCGACCAGATTCTGTGTGCTGAACGCCAGCGTCTGTTCCTTGGGCAGCGAGCAGACCGTCCTGCCGTCGGACGCCGAGATGTCGACGGCGTCCACCTTGGGCGCGGCCTGGCCCTGCACCGTGGTGAAGAGCTGCGCCGCCAGCTTCACACAGCGCTCCCCCGCGAACCGCTGCGCGGGCGCGTCGAGCCGCACCCTGAGGTGCTGGGAGTCGTCGAGCGTCACCCCGTGGTCGGGCGCCTTGTCGTAGAGCCGGGCGCCCTCGGGCGCCGCGGTCTCGACCACGGGCGCCAGCCAGTTCGTGGGGCCGGTCAGCAGCGCGGAGACCGTGGACACCAGCGAGTCGCTCTGCTTGCGCAGGTAGACCGGATCGGCGACCAGGGTCTTGTCGGCGTTCCCCGAGCGATGCGCGTCCGGGCCCAGCGCCGCGAAGTAGTACATGTTGACCAGGTGATATATCCGGTTGAAGTCCAGATCGGAGATCACCAGGCCGTCTTCAAGACTGTCGATCCGCCACTCGTTGTTCTCCTTGACCAGGTGGAACGAGGTGTCGAAGTTGCCCTCGTCCGGCCGGTAGGCGTGCTTGGCGTCGACGACGGCCGTCTTCTTGCCCGCCAGGTCGACCATCACGTAGTCCTTGCGACTCGTGCCCGGCTCCTCCCGGGGCTGGGTCGTGCCGGTGAGCACGGTGATCTTCGCGGTGGGGTCCCAGTGTCCGGCCAGCTCCTTGGACAGGTACTTCTTCGCGGTCTCGAAGTCCGCCTCGCCGCTGGTGGTGGCCTCCATGAAGCCGTTGACGATGTCGGAGGCGCTTTCGCCCTTGTGCGGCGCCGACGGGAAGACCCGCACCTGCGCGTCCACGTCGGCGTGCTGTCCGTCGCCGACCTTGCGCACCTCACCGCTGCTGGGTATCGCCGCGCACCCGGCCAGCAACAGCGCCGCGCACACCACACCCGGCCAGCTCCGCAGCAGGCGTCCCCTGCCCCCCAGCGCACCCATCAGCTGTCGTCCTCCCGGACCGAGTCCATCCGTCCCACGACCCGCGCACCGCTGCCGGGGAACGCCGCGGGATCGGCCGACGGCGACCGCGGCACCGCGGGCGGCCGCTGGGGAATCTGCGGTATCTGCGAGCCCGGCTGCCCGTGGTGCCCCGGCCCGGCCGGGCCCGCGGTCCGCGGCACCGGCACGGACCCCGTCGCGGCCCGGACCGGCAGCCCCGAGGAATTCAGCCCGCGGTTGCGCCGCGAATCGTCCGGCTCCAGCGGTATCGGCGACCCGCGCAGGCTCTCGCCGGCGGTCCGCGGCAGCGTCATCCGGAACTGCGACCCGCCGCCCGGCTCGCCCCACGCCTGGAGCCAGCCGCCGTGCAGCCGGGCGTCCTCCACCGCGATGGACAGGCCGAGGCCCGTCCCGCCGGTGGTACGCGCCCGCGCCGGATCGGCTCGCCAGAAGCGGTTGAACACCCGCGTCGCCTCGCCGGGCTTCAGCCCGACGCCGTAGTCCCGCACCGCGACGGCCACCGCGCCGTCGGCCGTGGCCAGCCGTACCACCACGTCCCGGCCGTCGCCGTGCTCGATCGCGTTGACGACCAGATTGCGCAGCACGCGCTCCACCCGGCGGGGGTCGACCTCGGCTATCACCGGCTGCGCGTCGCCGCGTATCGCCACGTGGCTGCCCTTGCGCTCGGCCAGCGGCTCCGCGGCGTCCACCACCCGCCGTACGACCTCGCGCAGGTCTATCGGCTCGGCGGCCAGCTCCGCCGCGCCCGCGTCGAATCTGCTGATCTCCAGCAGGTCGGACAGCAGCGACTCGAAACGGTCCAGCTGGTTCTGCAACAGTTCGGCGGAGCGCGCGGTCACCGGATCGAATTCGGTCCGCGCGTCGTGGATGACGTCCGCCGCCATCCGTACGGTCGTCAGCGGGGTGCGCAGCTCGTGCGAGACGTCGGAGACGAATCGGCGCTGCATCCTCGACAGGTCCTCCAACTGCTGGATCTTGACTTGGAGGTTCTGCGCCATCTTGTTGAAGGACTCGCCGAGGCGCGCGATGTCGTCCTCACCCGAGACCTGCATACGTTCCTGCAATCGGCCCGCCGCGAGCCGCTCCGCGATCCCGGCCGCCATCCGTACCGGCGTGACGACCTGCCGGGTCACCAGCCAGGCGATGGCGCCGAGCAGCACCACCACGAAGATGCCCGCTGTCGCCAGCGTGCCCTTGACCAGGCCGAGCGTCTTGGCCTCCTGGCCGAACGGGAAGAGGTAGTAGAGCTGGTACGTCTTCCCGTTGATGTCCGTGAGCCGCTTGCCGATGGCCAGCGCGGGCTGCGGCGCCTTCCCGTCGTCCGTCACCACTGTCGTGTACTGCTTCAGCGCCCCGGTGTGGGACTCGACGGCGTCGCTGAGCGACTTGGGGATGCTCGCCTGCGGCAGCAGGCTGCCGGAGCTGCGCGGCCCGTGCGCGTTGACGACACCCTCGCCGAAGCGCGCGTCGTCGGCGCCCGGGCTGAGCGTGGCGATCCAGTACACCCCGTTGCCACCGCTGGCGAACTGCTGGACCAGCGTCGTCAGCCAGGCGCCCGAGTCCTCGGCCTGATTCTGCGAGCCGACCCCGGTGGCGTCCTGCGTCTGGCTCCTGTTCGCCTGCTGCTGGGCGATGGAGAAGCCGGTGGTGGCCTGATTCTCAGCCGCCTTCTCCTTCGCGTCGAGCAGGCCGTTCTTGACCTGCCCGATCACGACGAAGCCCAGCAGCAGCACCACGCCGACCGACATCAGCAGCGTGAAGGCGACCACTCGCAGTTGCAGATTGCGCCGCCACAGCCGGACCGCCGGCTGCAACGGTCGCCGTGCCCAGCGCACGAACGAGCGGAAAACCGGCGCGAGACCCCGCATGGGGTCCGCGAGCCGGCTCTCCAGCCGCTCCCGCTCGTACGACGCGCACATGTCAGCCCGGTCCCGCCTTGTAACCGACACCGCGGACGGTCACCACGATCTCCGGGCGCTCCGGGTCCTGCTCCACCTTGGACCGCAGCCGCTGCACATGGACGTTCACCAGCCGGGTGTCCGCCGCGTGCCGATAGCCCCAGACCTGCTCGAGCAGCACCTCACGGGTGAACACCTGCCACGGCTTGCGGGCCAGCGCCACCAGCAGGTCGAACTCCAACGGCGTCAGCGCGATCGGCTGCCCGTCCCGCTTCACCGAGTGCCCCGCCACGTCGATCACCAGATCGCCGATGGCGAGCTGCTCAGGAGTCGGCTCCTCCGCCCTCCGCAGTCGCGCCCTGACCCTCGCCACCAGCTCCTTCGGCTTGAACGGCTTGATCACATAGTCGTCAGCCCCCGACTCGAGCCCCACCACCACATCCACGGTGTCGCTCTTCGCCGTGAGCATCACGATCGGCACCCCGGACTCCGCCCGGATCTGACGGCATACGTCGATGCCGTCCCGTCCGGGCAGCATGAGGTCAAGGAGCACCAGATCCGGCTTGGACTCCCGAAAAGCAGCCAGGGCCTTGTCACCGTCAGCGCAGAACGACGGCTCGAAACCCTCTCCGCGCAGCACGATGCCAAGCATCTCTGACAGCGCGGTGTCGTCATCGACGACCAGCACACGTCCCTTCATACCGACCATCATCCCATTTGCATATCGTTACCGGTGACCTTTGGTGATCGAGGTCACGCTACGCGACCATCGTCCGCTGATGTCCGCAGATGCGCTGCCCGATCTCCCCTAGTCAGAGCCTGCCCGGGGAGTCTCGTGATTACACACAGTTACGAGAGCTTCTGTGGTGACCGGCGAAACCACACCGTTCTCCGTGATGATCGCAGTAATCAGCTCCGGCGGCGTCACATCGAAGGCCGGATTGTAGGCCTGAGTGCCCAGCGGTGACGGCGCGAGGTCGGTCACCTCGCTGCCGGCCCGCTGCTCCACCTCGATCGCGGCACCGTCCGGCGTGCTCAGATCCACCGAGGTCGTCGGCGCCACGACGATGAACGGCACATGGTGGTAGCGGGCGAGGACCGCGAGGGGATAGCTGCCGACCTTGTTCGCCGTGGAGCCGTCCGCCGCGATCCGGTCCGCGCCGATCAGCACCGCGTCCACCTCCCCCGCCGTGAACAGCGACCCGGCCGCGCTGTCGGCGAGCAGCGTGTACGGCATCCCGGCCCGCGCCGCCTCGTACGCCGTCAACCGCGCGCCCTGAAGAAGGGGACGGGTCTCGTCGACCCACAGACGCCTCAACTCCCCGACCCTGTGCACGGCAAGGACCACACCGAGCGCGGTGCCCTCACCGCCCGAGACCAGGGCCCCCGTGTTGCAGTGCGTCAGAATCCGGTACCCGCCGCCCGGCACCAACTCGGCGAGCAGCCGCTCCCCGTACTCCGCCATCGCCCGGCTCGCCGCCGCGTCCTCCTCGTGCAGCGCCCGCGCCTCGGCCAACGCGAAGGCGGCGCCCTGGTGCGGAGGCGCCGCGTGGAAAGCGGTCACCGCGCGGCGCACCCCGTACCCGAGGTTGACGGCCGTAGGACGCGCGTGCGCCAGCAGGTCGGCGGCCTCGTTCACGTCGTAGCCGCGCGCCGCCGCCAACGCGATGCCGTACGCCCCCGCGAGCCCGAGCAGCGGCGCGCCCCGCACGGCGAGGGAACGTATCGCCTGCACCAGCGCCTGCACGTCCGTGCACACCAACTCGACCTCCTCCTGCGGAAGTCGGGTCTGGTCGAGCAGCACGAGCACGGGTCCCTCGGGGGGTTCCTCCCACCGCAGCGCGGGGATGGTACGGGAAGCACCGTCGGCCTCATCGGTCACAGGTCGCACGTATTGATCACCCATCCGTCCAGTCTGCCCTGCCCGGCCCGGTCCAAGGCAGCCCATGGCACGATGGCGGCCAGTACCACAGCGAGCACCACGTGAAGGGGCAGCCTCCGATGACCAACACTCCGGGCTGGGCCTCGCCCGGATCCTCCGACTCCTCCGAGCCGGAAGACGGCGACAGCCCCGCTTCCTCCGCACCACAGAAAGACACTCCCGTGGACACGTCAACAGATACGTCCGCGGCCGGTCCTGACAACAGCTCCGGTGACGACTCCGGCGACACATCCGCTCCCGGTACGGGAGACCGGCCCGCTACGGCCGACGCCGGTGACACGACGCCACCGCCGCCCGGCGGCTGGTCCGCCCAACAGCCGCCCGCGGGCCAGTGGCAGCACACCCCCCACGACACCCGGCCCCCGACCGTACCGGCCCCAGGCCCGCCTCCCGCCGGATCCTCCGGTACGGGTACGGGTACGGGTCAGGCGCCCGGCGCCGGCTGGGCCCGGTGGTCACCCCCGCAACCGCCGCAAGGCGGCCACCCCGGCCCCTCAGGCCCGCGCTGGGGCAACACAGCACCGGGCAGCGGCCCCGGCGGCGGCTGGCAGCAGCAGGGACCCTGGAGCAGGCCCGCGGCGCCCAAGCCCGGCGTCATCCCGCTGCGCCCGCTCGGCGCGGGCGAGATCCTCGACGGTTCCCTGGCCGTACTGCGGCGGCACTGGCGCGCGATCCTCGGCTTCACCCTGGCCATCGCCGTGGTCACCCAGGGTCTGGCCGTGGTGGTCGACGGCTTCTTCCTCAGCAACGACACCCGGTTGGAGAACCTCAGGGACAACCCCAACCCGAGCGTCGGCGACATCATGCACGCCGTCAGCGGTGCCTTCGCCAGCTCGGGCCTGACCATTCTGGTCATGCTCATCGGCACGATCACCGCGACCGCGATGGTCGCCATGGCCACCAGCCGCGCCGTGCTCGGCCGCCCGGTCACGGCCGCCCAGGTGTGGCGGGAAGCCCGCCCGCGGCTGCCCCAACTGGTCGGGCTCGCGCTGCTGATCCCGCTGGCCATCGCCGGAATCCTGGCGGGCGCCGTCCTGCCAGGCGCACTGATCGCCCTGGCGGGTGCGGAGAGCGGCGGCGCCGCCCTCGCCTCCCTCGGCCTGATCGGAGCCTCCGTCGTCGTGCTCTGGCTCATGATCCAGTGGAGCCTGGCGGCACCGGCCCTCATGCTCGAGAAGCAGGACATCGTCTCGGCGATGAAGCGCTCGGCGAAGCTGGTACGCAACTCCTGGTGGCGCGTCCTCGGCGTCCAGGCGCTCGCGGCGATCCTCTGCTACATCGCCTCGGCCATCATCCAGACGCCGTTCATGTTCATCGCTCGTGGCATCACCGGTGAGAGCCTCGGCTCCTTCCTCTCCGGCGACACCAACCCGGGCTGGGCGTTCCTCGGCATCAGCGGAATCGGTGCCGCCATCGCCGCGACGCTCAGCCTGCCGATCAGCGCCGGCGTCACCACGCTGCTGTACATGGACCAGCGCATCCGCCGTGAGGCTCTCGACATCGAGCTGATGCGGGCCGCGAATACCGATGCGGACGCGAACGCGGCTGCGAGCGTCGCCGTCACCACCGACTGAGCGGGGAACGCAGAAAGGCCCCGGCCCCCGAGTCGAAACTCGGGGGCCGGGGCCTTCTACAAAGATTGTTCGGCGGTGTCCTACTCTCCCACAGGGTCCCCCCTGCAGTACCATCGGCGCTGAAAGGCTTAGCTTCCGGGTTCGGAATGTAACCG
>NZ_JBIVOA010000019.1:0-1558 GCF_044753885.1 Streptomyces sp. NPDC093221
GGTGGGCTGGTTGTTTCAGAACCACACAGTGAACGCGAGCAACAATGGACAAGCCCTCGGCCTATTAGTACCAGTCAGCTCCACCCCTCACAGGGCTTCCACATCTGGCCTATCAACCCAGTCGTCTACTGGGAGCCTTAACCCCTCAAAGGGGGTGGGAGTCCTCATCTCGAAGCAGGCTTCCCGCTTAGATGCTTTCAGCGGTTATCCCTCCCGAACGTAGCCAACCAGCCATGCCCTTGGCAGGACAACTGGCACACCAGAGGTTCGTCCGTCCCGGTCCTCTCGTACTAGGGACAGCCCTTCTCAAGACTCCTACGCGCACAGCGGATAGGGACCGAACTGTCTCACGACGTTCTAAACCCAGCTCGCGTACCGCTTTAATGGGCGAACAGCCCAACCCTTGGGACCGACTCCAGCCCCAGGATGCGACGAGCCGACATCGAGGTGCCAAACCATCCCGTCGATATGGACTCTTGGGGAAGATCAGCCTGTTATCCCCGGGGTACCTTTTATCCGTTGAGCGACGGCGCTTCCACAAGCCACCGCCGGATCACTAGTCCCTACTTTCGTACCTGCTCGACCCGTCAGTCTCACAGTCAAGCTCCCTTGTGCACTTACACTCAACACCTGATTGCCAACCAGGCTGAGGGAACCTTTGGGCGCCTCCGTTACCCTTTAGGAGGCAACCGCCCCAGTTAAACTACCCACCAGACACTGTCCCTGATCCGGATCACGGACCGAGGTTAGACATCCAGCACGACCAGAGTGGTATTTCAACGACGACTCCCCGATAGCTGGCGCTACCGGCTCACAGTCTCCCACCTATCCTACACAAGCCGAACCGAACACCAATATCAAGCTATAGTAAAGGTCCCGGGGTCTTTCCGTCCTGCTGCGCGAAACGAGCATCTTTACTCGTAGTGCAATTTCACCGGGCCTATGGTTGAGACAGTCGAGAAGTCGTTACGCCATTCGTGCAGGTCGGAACTTACCCGACAAGGAATTTCGCTACCTTAGGATGGTTATAGTTACCACCGCCGTTTACTGGCGCTTAAGTTCTCAGCTTCGCCCTGTCGAAACAGGACTAACCGGTCCCCTTAACGTTCCAGCACCGGGCAGGCGTCAGTCCGTATACATCGCCTTACGGCTTCGCACGGACCTGTGTTTTTAGTAAACAGTCGCTTCTCGCTGGTCTCTGCGGCCACACCCAGCTCAAGGAGTACATCCCGTCACCAGACATGGCCCCCCTTCTCCCGAAGTTACGGGGGCATTTTGCCGAGTTCCTTAACCATAGTTCACCCGAACGCCTCGGTATTCTCTACCTGACCACCTGAGTCGGTTTAGGGTACGGGCCGCCATGAAACTCGCTAGAGGCTTTTCTCGACAGCATAGGATCATCCACTTCACCACAATCGGCTCGGCATCAGGTCTCACCCCCATGAGAGACGGATTTGCCTATCTCTCGGGCTACACCCTTACCCCGGGACAACCACCGCCCGGGCTGGACTACCTTCCTGCGTCACCCCATCGCTTACCTACTAGAAGTCTGGGCTAT
>NZ_JBIVOA010000019.1:1654-2981 GCF_044753885.1 Streptomyces sp. NPDC093221
GCAATGACACGACTTCGGCGGTACGCTTGAGCCCCGCTACATTGTCGGCGCGGAATCACTTGACCAGTGAGCTATTACGCACTCTTTCAAGGGTGGCTGCTTCTAAGCCAACCTCCTGGTTGTCTCTGCGACTCCACATCCTTTCCCACTTAGCGTACGCTTAGGGGCCTTAGTCGATGCTCTGGGCTGTTTCCCTCTCGACCATGGAGCTTATCCCCCACAGTCTCACTGCCGCGCTCTCACTTACCGGCATTCGGAGTTTGGCTAAGGTCAGTAACCCGGCAGGGCCCATCGCCTATCCAGTGCTCTACCTCCGGCAAGAAACACACGACGCTGCACCTAAATGCATTTCGGGGAGAACCAGCTATCACGGAGTTTGATTGGCCTTTCACCCCTAACCACAGGTCATCCCCCAGGTTTTCAACCCTGGTGGGTTCGGTCCTCCACGACCTCTTACAGCCGCTTCAACCTGCCCATGGCTAGATCACTCCGCTTCGGGTCTTGAGCACGCTACTACACCGCCCTATTCGGACTCGCTTTCGCTACGGCTACCCCACACGGGTTAACCTCGCAACGCACCGCAAACTCGCAGGCTCATTCTTCAAAAGGCACGCAGTCACGAGACGCCAAGCAAGCTCGACGTCCGACGCTCCCACGGCTTGTAGGCACACGGTTTCAGGTACTATTTCACTCCGCTCCCGCGGTACTTTTCACCATTCCCTCACGGTACTATCCGCTATCGGTCACCAGGGAATATTTAGGCTTAACGGGTGGTCCCGCCAGATTCACACGGGATTTCTCGGGCCCCGTGCTACTTGGGTGGCTCTCAAGAGAGCCGCCAGTGTTTCGGCTACGGGGGTCTTACCCTCTACGCCGGACCTTTCGCATGTCCTTCGCCTACACCAACGGTTTCTTACTCTCCGGCCAGTCGGCAGACTGACCAAGAAAGCTCCCACGACCCCGCATGCGCAACCCCTGCCGGGTATCACACGCATACGGTTTAGCCTGATCCAGTTTCGCTCGCCACTACTCCCGGAATCACGGTTGTTTTCTCTTCCTGCGGGTACTGAGATGTTTCACTTCCCCGCGTTCCCTCCACATACCCTATGTGTTCAGGTATGGGTGACAGCCCATGACGACTGCCGGGTTTCCCCATTCGGACACCCCCGGATCACAGCTCGGTTGACAGCTCCCCGGGGCCTATCGCGGCCTCCCACGTCCTTCATCGGTTCCTGGTGCCAAGGCATCCACCGTGCGCCCTTAAAAACTTGGCCACAGATGCTCGCGTTCACTATGCAGTTCTCAAACAACCAACCATCCCCCACCA
>NZ_JBIVOA010000020.1:0-1048 GCF_044753885.1 Streptomyces sp. NPDC093221
TGTATTGATCACGAGCGTTGTTGACATGTGCCGGTGCTTGATCATGGCGAAGACCTCCGGTGTGGTGGAGCTGTCTAGGACTGCACCGCACGGAGGTCTTCGTGTCCCACCGTAATGCCCGGCTGACCGTTCACGGCAGACGGATCCTTGTCGAGCGTGTCCGCTCGGGCCGCCCGGTGGCGCATGTCGCCGCCGAGATGGGGATCTCGCGGACCACGGCCCATAAGTGGGTCAGGCGGTGGCGGGCCGAGGGCGAAGCCGGTCTGCACGACCGCTCCAGCCGGCCGCACAGGACACCGCACCGCACCCCGGCCGCGGTCGAGGCCCGCGTGTGCGAGCTGCGCCAGACCCGCAAGCTCGGGCCGGCCCGGATCGGCCCGGTCCTGGGCATGCCCGCCTCGACCGTGCACCGGGTCCTGGTCCGCCACGGCCTGAACCGCCTGGCATACATCGACCGGCCCACCGGCGACATCATCCGCCGCTACGAACGCGACCGCCCCGGCGAACTGATCCACATCGACGTCAAGAAACTCGGCCGGATCCCCGACGGCGGCGGCTGGCGCACCCGCGGCCGCCAGGCCACCCGGGCCGGGAAACCGGGTGCCGGCTTCGACTACATCCACTCCGCCGTCGACGACCACACACGCCTGGCCTACAGCGAAGTCCACCCCGACGAGAAAGCCGCCACCTGCGCAGACTTCCTCCGCCGCGCAGCAGCCTTCTTCGCCACCACCGGCATCACCCGCATCGAACGCGTCCTGACCGACAACGCCTGGTCCTACCGCAAAAGCGCCCTGTGGAAGCAGGCCCTGACCGACCTCGGCGCGACCGGCAAACTCACCCGCGCCTACCGCCCACAGACCAACGGCAAGGTCGAACGCTTCAACCGCACCCTGCTCGACGAATGGGCCTACCAACAGCCCTACACCACCAACGACCAGCGGACCGCAGCCCTGGCAGACTTCCTCCACACCTACAACCACCACCGCACCCACACCGCACTCGGCGGCCAGCCACCCATCACCCGCGTCAACAACCCTCCAGGTCA